>RJMB01000001.1 GCA_003725585.1 Halostreptopolyspora alba
CAAGCGCTCACTCATCGCTTACGACCACTGAGCCGTGCCCACCATTTCCCATCAACGATCTAGGGGCCTCCGCCCGTAGGTGACGCTCGTGAATCTATGGCTGTTTTTTCGCGCCAGAAGAGTCAAAACAGCACGATCACCGACGGTTCGGTTTCGGTGAGCGTGCTCCCCATTCGCGGGGATGGTTGCCCGCGTAGCAGAACACAAAAGCCGCCCCAGGGTGCGACCACACCCCAGGGGCGGCCCCGGGCATTCCCGTTTCTACTCACCTGTGGGTTCGCGGGGCGAAGCCCAAAGGTCATTCCTCGTCCGCCGCGTCATCGGGGGTCGCGAGTTCAAGCACGCGAGCGAGCAGCCGGACGGAGTCACTACGCAGAGTTCGCCCGTTTCCGTTGTTGAATCGCGGTCGCGCGGCGTAGGGGGCTGAGCGGTTCCAGGGGTGGTACTCGATACGCCACCAGGTTCCGAACTCCTCGTGCAACGGGACAAGTACCTCGGGCAAGTCCGGATCAGGCGGATCGACGGAGTGAACGGTGTCGGTGGGACTCGCGTCCTCCGTGTTCCGCATCGGAACAGTAGGCTCAACCATGGTTACCAGCCCTCTCGTTCTGCTTCTGAGCCCTCACCCATTCGCGCACCAGATCACGAAGCTGCCCCAACGCCTCAATCGCAGCGATAACACCATCAACGTCCGGTTCGGTCACGGCGGGCGGAGCGATGCTCGAATCCACCATCTCGGCCTCCCGGAACGCCAAGTACCGTCCATGCTGAGGAAGCCACACACACCGCCACCCAGGAATCACGGCCGCCACACGCTCGGCTTCACGGTCATGTATGTCCCTCCGTGAGTAGAAGCAGCTATGAGTCCTTTGCATTGGCACTCCTTGTTATGTAGCGCTGTGACTTGCTGGGGCTCAGTCTGCGGAGGCGACTCCCACCAGCGCTAGGCCACAGGGATATTCCTGTTCAGACACTCCCTCCTCGTGAACTCTCTGTGAGATTCTGTGTTATGTGAATGAGCTACATAGGGAACTGCGTCGCTTGCGAAAACAAAACGGACTCACGCAAGCGCAGGTAGCAAAAGCTGTCGGGTACGTCCCATCAGCGGCGTCCAACTGGGAAACCGGACGAACAAGCCCAGACCGGGCTACCGTGAAGCGCCTCGACGACTTCTTTGAAGCGCGAGGAGGGCTAGTCCAAATATGGGATGAAACTACACAGGAGGATGGTGTTCCTCCGTGGTTGCGGGATGATAAGCAGCTCTCAGAGCGCGCTGTATCCATCGAGGTTGTCACGCCTGTGTTGGTCCCCGCGCTGCTGGAGTCTCCCCTGTATGCGCGGTACGCACTGGCCGAGGGTCGACCGTCGGATCCCATGGGGGCCATTGATGAGTTGGTTCAGCTCCGCTGCGCACAACTCGACCAGCTGGGGCGGGATGTTCGGGTGTTCGCGACGTTCCCAGAGGCGGGATTGACCGGAGTTCCTTACGCAGTCCGCAAGGAGCAAGCGGCTCACCTGCTGGAGCGTATAGCGTCCGATCGGGTGCGGGCTCACATGATCCCGGCCGGAAGCATCCTCGCAGGAGTCACGTCGCCGTTCCAGATCTACAGACTTCAGGACGGCTCACGGGTAGCAACGTCTGAACACACGAACGGGACTATCCTCGTGAACGAGACCTCAGGTGTGCAGCGCCTCCAGGATCTTGCGCGTAACGCGCTCGGTAGTGCGCTCCCCGTAGACGACACCCTCCGACGATTGAAGGAGATCAACGATGAATGAGTGGCGCACCTCCAGCTACTCCCAGAACGGGGGGCAGTGCGTTGAATTTCGAGGGCATGAGAGCGGCGCGGATGTCCGCGACACCAAGCACAGGGAGCACGGCCACATCACGTTCCCCGCATCGGAGTGGTCGGCCTTCCTGCGGGGCCTTCGCGAAGAGCAGTTCTAGTTTCCGTTGGGCATCCATCCTCGCAATGCCCGCACGCGCGAGGATGGTCCCAACATCCGACATTGCGCTACCTCCGTCGGGTGCTGCTCCCCGCCGCACGCGCGGGGATGATCCCGGTCCTCCCAGTCCAGCGTGCGGCCATAGGCTCTGCTCCCCGCACGTCCCCGCACGCGCGGGGATGGTCCTCCAATCACTTTCAACGTGGACGCGGACACGACCTGTCTCCCCGCACGTGCGGGATGGTCCCCCTCACTGCTCACAGCGGCGCGTCCTTTCCCTCTGCTCCCCGCGTACGCGGGGTCTTCATGGGGGTCGGCCACCCCCATGGCCGTTTTCGGCCATACGGATGGTCGCGTTCGCCGGCGCATGTCGCCGATTACCGATGAAATATGCCCCATGCCCCCCATTGATGACTCTGGTCTCACGCGAGGCTCACTGTCGGAGGTGACCCAGTCCGCGTGGGCCAAGCACAACTTCGAGGACCAGGCATGGTTGCCGTTGTGGCGCCACATGGCCGACAGTGCGGCCGTGGCCGGTGAGTTGTGGGACACCTGGCTTCCTGACCAGGTCACGAGGCTCGTCGCGGAGGCTCTGCCGGAAGGTGAGGACGACGCCCGGCGGCTCGTGACCTGGCTGGCGTGCGTGCACGACATCGGGAAACTGACCCCGGCGTTCGCCTGCCAGGTCGATGGTCTGGCAAATCGGATGCGGGATCGCGGGCTTGGTATGCCCACGTCCAAGGCGATGGGTGAGGACCGCAGGATCGCGCCGCACGGGCTGGCCGGGCAGGTCCTGCTGCAACGTTGGCTCGTCGAGCGTCATGGCTGGACACAAGCCAGTACTCTGCAACTTTCCGCCGTCGTCGGCGGGCACCACGGGGTCCCGCCGAGTCACGCCGCGGTCAGGGAGGTGCTCGAGCACCCGGAGCTTCTCTGGGCTCGCGGGAGCGAGTCCGCCTGGCACGGCGCCCAGTGGGAACTGCTCGACTGGGCGGCCGGCGGGTGCCGGACGGCGGGCCGCCTTACCGAGTGGCGCGACCTCAAGCTGCCGCAGCCGGCGCAGGTCATCCTCAGCGCCCTGGTGATCGTCGCGGACTGGATCGCGTCCTCGCGGGACTTCTTCCCCCTGGATCAGGACGGCCCACTGGACGATCCGGATCGGCTGGCTGATGCCTGGCGGGCGTTGCGGCTCCCGGGTCCCTGGGCTCCCGTGTCGCCCACCCTCGACCCGGATGGGCTCATCGCCGCACGGTTCGACCTCCCCGATGGGGCTGTGGCCCGCCCCGTCCAGGCGGAGGCGGTGCGCCTGGCCCAGTGGATGCCCGCCCCCGGAATGCTGATCATCGAGGCCCCCATGGGAGAGGGGAAAACCGAGGCCGCGTTCGCCGCCGTCGAGATCCTGGCCGCCCGCACCGGCGCCGGCGGGTGCTTCGTCGCGTTGCCCACCATGGCCACCGGCAACGCCATGTTCAGCCGAATGACGAAGTGGCTGCGGCACCTCCCCGACGACCAGTCCGGTCACCCCACGTACACGGTCACCCTCGCCCATTCCAAGGCCGGCCTGAACGACGAGTACGCGGGACTGGCGCGCGTACCGGGACACCGTTCGTCCGGCATCGAACTCGACGGTGACGACCACCGACCAGGTTCGCGGGCCGCGTCGCTCCCGGCGGAGCTCATCGCCCACCACTGGCTACGGGGCCGCAAGAAGGCGATGCTCGCGTCGTTCACGGCGGGAACCATCGACCAGTTGCTGTTCGCGGGCCTGAAGAGCCGGCACCTCGCGCTGCGGCACCTCGCGGTCGCGGGAAAAGTGGTGGTGATCGACGAGGCCCACGCCTACGACACCTACATGACCAGCTACCTGGACCGCGTCCTGGCATGGCTCGGGGCCTACGGGGTTCCGGTGGTGGTGCTGTCGGCCACCCTGCCCGCGCGCCGTCGCACCGAACTCGCCGGTGCCTACGCCGGTAAAAGCGCCGCTGGTGAACTCGAAACCGTGGGCGACGCGCGCGCGTACCCGCTGCTGACCGCCGTTGGCGCTGAGGGGCCAATCCTGACCGCCACACCGGCCGCGTCGGGCCGTGGCACTGCGGTGCTCCTCGAACGCGTCGACGACGACCGCACCGTCCTCGCCGACCGGTTGGCCACGGAATTGCGCGACGGGGGGTGCGCCGTGGTCGTCCGGAACACGGTCCGCCGGGTGCACGAAACCGCACACCACCTCCGCGACCGGTTCGCGGCCACGGGGCTCGACCTGCCGGTGAGTGTGGCCCATGCCCGGTTCCTCGACCTGGACCGGGCCGCCAACGACAGGTGGCTGCTGGATACGTTCGGGCCGCCGGGCCGGGCAACCGGTGGTTCCCGACCGAGGGCGCACGTCGTGGTCGCCAGTCAGGTGGTGGAACAGTCTCTCGACCTCGACTTCGACCTGATGGTCACCGACCTCGCGCCTGTGGATCTGTTGTTGCAGCGCATGGGCCGGTTGCACCGGCACGACCGGGAACGGCCCGCGCCCCTGCGCACCCCGCGCTGTCTCGTCGCCGGGGCCGACTGGTTGGCGAACCCGCCCCGGCCGGACGCGGGGTCGCGCACGATCTACGGGGAGTACGCGCTCTTGCGCGCCGCGGCCGTACTGCACCCCTACCTCTACTCCGACACCTCGGAGGAGGGTCCGGTGCGGCTCCCC
Organism: Halostreptopolyspora alba; assembly: GCA_003725585.1. GTDB lineage: Bacteria > Actinomycetota > Actinomycetes > Streptosporangiales > Streptosporangiaceae > Lipingzhangella > Lipingzhangella alba. The sequence continues at coordinate 4,637 of RJMB01000001.1, forward strand.
GAGGACATCAACCCGCTGGTCCAACACGCCTACGGTGACGATCCGGCGGGGCCGCCCGCGTGGCACGAGGCCATGGAGAACGCGCGCTCCGAGCACGACGTGCACCAGTCCGTCCAGGAGCGGGACGCCAGGACGTTCCGGGTCGCGAGCCCCGGCCGCCCCGGCCGGAGCCTGGTGGGGTGGGTCGAGGCGGGCGTCGGTGACGCCGACGACAGCGCGACCGGGCGGGCGCAGGTGCGCGACAGCCCCGACACCATCGAGGTCCTCGTGGTGCGCCGCCGCGCCGACCGGACCCTGGCCACGGTTCCCTGGCTCGCCGAGGGGATGGGCGACCGGGAGCTCCCGACCGACGCCGTGCCCCCACCCCACCTCGCGCGGACCGTCGCCCGCTGCGCGTTGCGCCTGCCGTTCCCCTTCACCTTCGAAAGCCGCATCGATCGGGTGGTCGCCGAACTCGAACAGTACTGCGTCGAGAAGTGGCAGGAGAAGGACTCCTACTGGTTGGCGGGGGAGCTGCTCCTGGTGTTGGACGAGAACTGTCGCACCTCCCTCGCGGGCTACGAACTCACATACTCCCGCGCCGACGGCCTTGAGGTGATCATGCCCGGTCAGGAAAACCGGACCACGTTCGATCTCGCCACACGACCCTGGATCCCCGTTCAGTACCTGAACGGGACCGAAGCCGAGCTGTCGCTCTTCGAGGTGTTCGAACAGGCGCACACGGTGCGCCGCATCGTCGGTGACCTCCCGACCCAGGAGTTCGCCCTGGTGCGGCTGCTACTCGCGGTGCTGCACGATGTGGTCGACGGTCCCCAAGATGGTGAGCACTGGGCGGAACTGTGGCGGGAGGGTCTCCCGCTCGCCGACATCGGCGACTACCTCAGCCGGCACCGCGACCGGTTCGACCTGCTGCATCCCGAAACCCCCTTCTACCAGGTGGCCGACTTGCGTACGGCCAAGGACGAGATTTCCTCGCTGGACCGGATCGTCGCTGACGTGCCCAACGGGACACGTTTCTTCACCATGCGGACCAACGGCGCGCAACGGTTGGGGTTCGCCGAGGCGGCGCGCTGGGTGGTGCACGCCCACGCCTACGACCCGGCCGGAATCAAGTCCGGCGCGGTGGGCGACCCCCGCGTGAAGAACGGGAAAGGCTACCCGCAAGGGCTCGGATGGGCGGGGAACCTGGGTGGGGTCTTCGTGGAGGCCGACACGCTGCGCGACACCCTGCTACTGAACCTGGTCGCCACCGACACCGAGCACCTCACCAACGACGAGCACGACCGCCCCGCGTGGAGATTCGACCCGCCGGGCGCGGCGCCCCTGGCCGGGGCGGAGGCCGTACTACGCCCCCATGGGCTTCGGGACCTCTACACCTGGCAGAGCCGCCGGCTGCGACTGCACCACGACAGCGACGGGGTCCACGGGGTGGTGCTGGGCTACGGCGACCCACTCGACGCCCGCGACGCCCACACCCGCGAACCGATGACGGCGTGGCGGCGCAGCCAGACGCAGGAACGCAAACTCAAACGCTCGCCGGTCTACATGCCCAGGACCCACGATCCCGGACGCATGGCCTGGCGTGGTCTCTCCGCACTCGTGCGATCCGCACCGGAAAGCTCCGGTCAGCGTCACGAGGCCGCCGAGAACATCACACCCCCGATCATGGACTGGGTGGCCCGCCTGACCAACGAAGGTCATCTCGATCGGGACTATCGCATCCGCCCCCGCACCATCGGTGCCGTCTACGGCACCCAGCAGTCGGTCATCGACGAGGTGGTCGACGACCGGTTCATGATGGCCGTTGTGGTGCTGCACCAGCACACCCCGGAGTTCGCGAGGACGGCGTTGGACGCGGTACGGAAAGCCGACAGTGCCGTCACCGTCCTGGGCCAGCTGGCCGCGGACCTCGCCCTCGCCTCGGGTACGGAGCCCGCGCCGGCTCGTGACACCGCCCGCGATCGCGGGTTCGGCGCCCTCGACGGCGAGTTCCGCGCGTGGCTCGCGGACCTCGCTCCCGGTACCGATCCCGACACCCACCACACGCGGTGGCAGGACACGGCGTGGCGGTGCGTGCGCGAGATCGGCGACGAGCTCGTGCGGCACGCCGGCGAATCCGCCTGGACGGGACGCATCGTCACAGCCTCGGGTGGCGAGCAATGGCTCAGCGCTGCCCATGCGGAACGCCGGTTCTATCGCACGTTGGCCACCAGGCTCCCCAACCGGACCGGAGTGGCCGAACCCCCGCAACCGACCGAGGCGGACGAATGAAACGAGAACCTGTCAGCGCCGAGCACCGACCGGACCGCGAGCCCGTGGGCAAGGTGGCGGACTTCAGGATCAGCTCCCTCCAGGGCGGGTACCGCGCGGACCACCCCGAAGCGGTCGCCCTCATGGCCAGGCTTCGCCGCGGGGCCGGGAAGCTGCCTCACGACACACCGGAGCTGTGGGGAGAGACGTATCTCGCCTCGGACTTCGCCGAGCTTCCGTGGAACCCCACTGAGGAGGAAGAAGAACGAGCGGAGACCGCCATCCACGTCGCCTTCACGCTGTACGCGCTGCACCAGCAGTCCGTGCGCGACGGCCGGATGCACCGGCGGCCGGTCCGCAACCACGGGTACCGCCGCGACCACGACCTTGGGTCCGCCATGCGGCGACTCATGGGCGAAGAGATCGACGAACCCCTGCGCAAACGCTTCGTTCACGCCGGCACCGCGACCACCATCGGTCCCCTCGCCTTTCGGCTGCGCGGCCTCGTGCGTCTCCTGCGCGCTTCCGGTGTCGCGCTGGACTACGGCCTGCTCGCCGACCAGCTGTACACCGCCCAGCGAGAAGGGGGCATGCGGCGAGTCCGCCGGGACTGGGGGAGGGGATTCGTCTCCTACCGCCCTGACGACGAGTCGGCCAACGACGCCACCACCACCGAGAGCCAGTAAGGAAGATACCCCGTGCCCCGAACCATCCTCGACGTGCACATCCTGCAAACCGTCCCCCCGAACAACCTCAACCGCGACGACACCGGGACCCCCAAGACCGCGTACTTCGGTGGTGCGTTGCGTGCCCGGGTATCCAGCCAGGCGTGGAAACGCGCCACCCGCCACGCGTTCGGTGACCTCCTCGACGCGCGGGAGCTGGGTACCCGCACCAAGCGCGTCGCCGAGTTCGTGGCCGAACGCATCCAAGAGCGGGACGCGACGATCCCCGAGAACGAGGCGTGGACGCTCGCCGCCGAGGTGATCAAGACCGCCACCGGGTCGCCGATCGAGAAGAAGACACGTAAGACCAAGAGCGGGAGCGACGATGAGGAGGTCGCACCGGAATCGGCGTACCTGATGTTCCTCAGCGCCCGCCAGCGCGACGCCCTCGCCGAACTCGCGATCGAGGGGCGCCACGACATCACGGGGTTTCTCAAGGAGAAGGAGAACAAGCAGCGGGCGCGTCAGGCGGCCGACACCCACCACTCGGTGGACATCGCCCTGTTCGGGCGCATGGTCGCCGACGGGGCCGACATCAACGTCGACGCGGCGGCCCAGGTCGCCCACGCCATCAGCGTCCACGCGGTTGACCTGGAGTCCGACTACTACACGGCGGTCGACGACCGGCGTGACGACGCGGAGCCCGGCGCCGGGATGATCGGCACGGTCGAGTTCAACTCCGCCACCCTGTACCGGTACGCCGCCCTCGACGTTGACCAGCTGCGCCGCAACCTGGGTGCGGGTCTGCGTGAGGACGAAACCACGACGGAGCCGGTGCGGCGCGCGGTGTCCGCCTTCCTACGCGGGTTCGTGGAGTCGATGCCCACCGGCAAGGCCAACACGTTCGGCAATCACACCCTTCCGGAGGCGGTCGTGGTGAAACTGCGGACCGCGCGCCCGGTCAGTTTCGCGAGCGCGTTCGAGGAACCAGTCGACGTTGGACAACCGGGCGGATTCCTGCGTGGGGCGTGCGCGCGCCTCGCCAGCCACGTGCCCGAGGTCGAACGTGCCTTCGGGCTCGCTGAGAACACACCGACGTGGGTGGTGCGCGTGGGGAAGGCCACCGAACCCCTCGCCGACCTGGGAACGGAGGTCCCGGTTACGGAACTCGTGGACCAGGTGGGCGCGGCGGCCGCCGAGAGGGCGGGTTCGGAGTGAGTGTCCTCGTGCTGCGCCTGGCCGGTCCTCTTCAGGCGTGGGGATCCTCGGCCCGTTTCGCCCGCCGGACAACAGAGTACGCGCCGACCAAGAGCGGGGTTTTAGGGTTGCTCGCCGCCGCCCAGGGCAGGCCACGCACAGCGGACCTCGCCGACCTGCGTGAACTCCGGTTCGCGGTGCGTGTGGACCAGCGCGGAACCCGGGTGCGTGACTACCAGACCGCGCACCACCAGGTGACCGAAACACCGATGCCGGTCTCGGAGCGTTTCTACCTCTGCGACGCGGTGTTTATCGCCGCTGTGGCGGGAGAGGACGCGTTGGTCTCTGACTTGTGGCGGTCACTCGCCGAGCCCGGGTTCCTGCCGTTTCTGGGGCGACGCTCCTGCCCGCCATCGCGCCCACTACTGGTCACGGACCCCGTGGACGGAACCCTGGAGGAAACCCTGCGCGGTATCGAGTGGCAGGCCTCCCGCTGGTACCAGCGCCGGTTCCGCGGGAGCCAGTACGTCGAGCTTGACGCACTGTTCGACGCCGAGAGCCACGACAGGAACGTGGTGAGCCAGCGCGACGTGCCACTGAGCTTCGACCCGTTGCACCGCCGGTACGGGATGCGCGTTGTCCACGAGAGCAGGATCCGAGTTCGCAACCCCGGGGCGGCTCCACCCGAACACGATCCCTGGCGGGCGCTGGGAGGTACCTGATGTTCATCACGCGTTTCCGGGTCAACAGGGCACGGTTGAGTTCGCGGAAGCTCCTGGCCGAACCGCAACGGTTGCACGTCGCCGTCCTGCAGGGTTTTCCCGACGCCGAACCCACGAGCGACGACGGTCCTCGGGTGCTGTGGCGTCTTGACCGGGGCGCAAAAGGGGAGGTGACCCTCTACGTCGTGAGCCCGCGCAGGCCCGACTACACCCATCTCGTTGAGGAAGCCGGGTGGCCCACACTGGAAAACGGGTGGGAAACCCGCGACTACACCCCTTTCCTGGACGGGCTCCGGGAAGGAGACACGTGGGCGTTCCGGTTGACGGCGAACCCGGTCCACCACGTGCGCACGGACCGGCCGAACGCGGATCCGGAACGCACCAAACCCACAGCGCACCGCACCCCGAGACACCAGACCCGCTGGCTCATCGAACGTGAGGAGCGGGCCGGGTTCCGTGTGGTGCGTCGGGGCTCCGACGCCGCCCGGGTCACCGAGGCCGACATGTTCGATCTGATGGTTCACAACCAGCAGCGCCTGGATTTCTCCAAGAACGGCGGCGGGTCCACCAAGCGTGTGCGGTTGACGACGGTGACCTTCGATGGTCGCCTTGAGGTCACCGACCCTGACGCGCTCCGCCGCACGCTGACGCGTGGCCTGGGACGTGCCAAGGCGTATGGTTGCGGGCTCATGACGCTCGCGCCTGTGGGGACGGCCACGTGAGCGTGAGCAAGCGGGGAGCCGCCGCCCCGCGCGAGCTGACGGTGGTGAGGGACCGGATCTCGTTCGTGTACCTGGAACGCTGCACGGTCCACCGGGACGCCAACGCGATCACCGCGGAGGACGCCGACGGTATCCGGCACATCCCCTCGGCCACCATCGGAACCCTCTTACTGGGTCCGGGCACTCGGGTTACCCACCAGGCGATGACCGTGCTCGGTGAAAGCGGCGCCGGGGTGGTGTGGGTGGGGGAGCACGGGGTGCGCTACTACTCCGGGGGACGCGCGTTGACACGGTCCTCCGCCATGGCTGAGGCGCAGGCCACGGCATGGGCGAACCGGCGGACCCGACTGGACGTCGCCCGGGCGATGTACCGCATGAGGTTCCCCGACGAGGACCCGGCGAGTTTCACCAGGCGCGAGATCCTCGGCCGAGAAGGCGCCCGGGTCAAGGAGTGTTACCGGGCAGAGTCGGAACGCACCGGGGTGCCGTGGCACGGCCGGCACTACGTTCCGGGGGATTTCACCGCTGGTGACGCTCCCAACCAGGGGGTCACCGCCGCGGCGCAGTGCCTGTACGGGGTCGCCCAAGCTGTGGTGGCTGCCCTGGGGTGCTCTCCGGCGCTCGGGTTCGTGCACTCCGGCCACGACCTGTCGTTCGTCATGGATGTCGCCGATCTGTACAAGACGAGTGTCGGGATCCCGGTCGCTTTCGACGTGGCGGCGGAAGGCCCCGAGGATGTTGGCACCCGGACCCGGCGGGCCATCAGGGACCGGATCAACGAACAGAACCTGCTCGAACGGTGCGTTGGGGACATCAGGTCCCTGCTGTTGCCCGAGGGTCAGCCGGAACTGGTCGACGACACGGCTGACCGGGTGCGGTTGCGCACTGACGACGGAGATGACCTGGAATCGGGACGGAACTACGGCGCGGGTCCCACCCCCGGTGACCCGTGGGAGGTGATGTGGTGACGGTCATCGTGCTCACTCTCTGCCCAGCCGGATTGCGCGGGTTCCTCACCCGGTGGCTGTTGGAGGTTTCCTCGGGCGTTTTCGTTGGCGCACCCTCGGCGCGTGTCCGCGACGCCCTGTGGGCGGAAGTACGAGAGTACGCGGGCAACGGTCGCGCGCTGCTCATTTACAGCACCAACAACGAACAGGGGTACACGTTCGAGACCTTCGAACACCACTGGGAGCCCATGGACCACGAAGGACTGACGCTCATTCACCGCCCGAACAAGCGGTCGTCAGCTGGTGCGAAGAAGAGAGGGTGGAGCAAGGTGGCCAAGCGCCGCCGCTACGGAAACAAATGACCTTTTGTCCTGTTTGTTGCGTTTAGTGTGCTATGACGGAATCTCGGAAAGTAGTGAATTTGGCCTTGAGGCGCGGATAAAACCGCAGGTCAAAAAGACTGCTCCCCGCACGCGCGGGGATGGTCCCGGGCGCGTGCTGGGCCACCGTGACTTCACCTCGCTGCTCCCCGCACGCGCGGGGATGGTCCCGATCCCACCTCCCCGAAGACGTCCCGACGCCTCTGCTCCCCGCACGCGCGGGGATGGTCCCCGGCCCGTGGCTGTGCGTGGGTCGGCCTGCTCCTGCTCCCCGCACGCGCGGGGATGGTCCCGCATCCTCCCCGCACGCGCGGGGATGGTCCCGCATCAGAAGCCGCCGCCCCGCCCCCGGATGCCTGCTCCCCGCACGCGCGGGGATGGTCCCACCACTGGTGTAACGAGCCGTTACGGCGTTACCTGCTCCCCGCACGCTCCCCGCACGCGCGGGGATGGTCCCTGGAGCTGGCCGGGGATGCCGACCTGCCCGAGCTGCTCCCCGCACGCGCGGGGATGGTCCCCCTGAGGATGAGCCCCTGCCCCACATCTCCGCTGCTCCCCGCGCTCCCCCTCCCCGTACGCACGAGGGCTCCCCGCACGCACGAGGGTGCTGAACTCCCGATATGTCCCGAAACGTGATGGTTCGGGTAGGTTGCCTTTTGGTGTGTTCGGGGCGACCTTCGGGGGAGGTCACGTGGCAGTAGGGCGCGACCGCCACGCCGCGGACATGGCCCCGCGGCTGGCCAGCGCCATCACCGTGGCGGTTTTCCTGCTGCACGCCACGGCCGCGTTGCAGACACTGTTCGTGAATACCCGGACGCCGGTGCCGCACGATCCCGCCTCCGTGGCCGTGGCGGTGGTGCTGCTCGGCACGCTGTTCGCGCTGCAGCTGCAGCAGACCCGGTGGGTTGACCGCCCCGAGCGCCGGACCGCGGCTCTGCTGGTGCTGGCCGTCCAGGCCGGCCTGGTCTACCTGCCGGCCTGGCACTTCGCCCAGGCCTGGGTGGGACTGCACTCGTTCCTGCTGGGTACCGCGCTGCTGGTCCTGCGCGGCCCCCTACGGTGGCTCGCCGTCCCAGCGGTACTCGCCGGCGATGCCCTGCACCAGGCGCTGGTGTATTACAGCCCGCAGGATGTGGGCTACGGCATTGTCTACACGCTCACCAGTGGGCTGGTGATCTTCGGGGTCTCCCGGCTGGGCGCCCAGGTGGCCGAGCTGAGCGCCACTCGCGACGAGCTGGCGCGGAGCGAGGTCGCCCTGCAGCGGGCGGAGTTCGTCCGCGACATCCACGCCACACTGGGCGACGCGCTCACCTCGCTCGTGATGCGGGGCGAACTGGCCCGTCGGCTGTTGGTCGGCCATCCGCAACAGGTGCAGCGCGAGCTGGCGGCCATGCGTACCGCCGGACGCCGGGGCCTGGCCGAGGCCCGGAAGCTCGCCCGCGGCTACCGGGATGCGCCCCAGGGTGCGTCCGGCGACGCCCCCACTTCGCGGCGTGCGCTGCGCCCGGCCTGGGCACTGCTGGTGGCGGTGCTCGTCGGGTTTCTCGTCTCCCGGCAGTTGTCCGCCCTGCAGTTCCCGAACTTTCACGTCACCGAGCTGGTGGTCGGTACCGCCTGCATGGTGGGGCTGGTCGCGCTGCACCCGCTGCAGGTGTCCTGGGCCTGCCGGCCCAGCCGGCAGGGGGCCGCCCGGCTCGCCCTGGCCGCGCAAGCGGCGCTGGCCGCACTGCCGGTGCTCGTTTTCCATTCGCTGCACATGGTGTTGGCCAACGTGCTCGCGGCCAGTGCCCTGTTCGCGTTGCCCCACCGGATCCGCTGGAGCGCCTTCGCCGCCGTCGTCGCGTGCGTCGCACTGCTCGGGCTGTTCGCCGTGGAGACCGCCCCGCTGACCGCCGTGAACTACGTGATCATCGCACTGAACGGTGGGCTGAGCATCTACGGGATCTCGCGGCTGCTGCTCATGGTGAGCGAGGTCCAGGAGCTGCGCCGCGAACTCGCCGAGACCGCCCGGGCCGCCGAACGGCTGCGCCTCGGTCGCGACCTGCACGATCTGCTGGGCCACTCCCTGTCCACCGTCGCCCTGAAGCTGGATCTCGCCCACCGCCTGGCCGCCACTCGGTCCGACCGCGCTCAGGGCGAGCTGGACCAGGCCCTGAGCGCCGCGCGCGCCGCGCTGGGAGAGCTGGGCACCGTGGCCGAGGGGCACCGCGGGCTCTCCCTGCGGCGGGAGTACGCCACGGTGCGCGACACTCTGCGGTCCGCGGGCATCGACGTGCGGTTGCGCACCGAGCACGAGCCGCTGTCCACGCCGGTGGAGACCGCCCTCGCCTTCGTCCTCCGTGAGGCCACCACGAACCTGCTGCGCCACAGCACCGCCCGCCGGGCGCGACTCACCGTCCGCCACGACGACGGTGGCGTCACCGCCGAGGTCGCCAACGACGGCGTCGGCGGCGGCCCCGGCGAGCCGGCCGGGGGGCTGGCCAACCTCACCCACCGCGCCACCGAACTCGGCGGCACCCTGCGCACCCAGCACACCGGCGGCTGGTTCCGGCTCAGCGTGCGTATCCCGCTCGCCGTGGCCGAGCCGAGTGGGCCTGATCACTGACCGGGCTGGTCGCCCCGGCAGTGGCCTCAGAGCCAGCCGTCCTCCCGGGCGATGCGTACGGCGTCCACGCGGTTGCGCGCGTTGAGCTTGGTGGTGACCGAGGTCAGGTAGTTGCGCACCGTGCCGGTGGTGAGGAAGAGCCGCTTCGCCACCTCGGCGGCGTCCGCCCCTTCGGCCATGAGGCGCAGCACATCCAGCTCCCGCGCGGTCAGCGGTGACTCCTGGTTCTCCAGCGCCTCCAGCGCGAGCTGGCCGTCCACCACCCGCCGCCCGGCGTGCACGCCGCGGATACCTTCGGCGAGTTCCTCGGGTGGGGCGTCCTTGAGCAGGAACCCGCCGGCTTTGGCGGCCAGGGCGCGGCGCAGGTTGGCGGGCCGGCCCAGTGCGGTGAGGATCAGGGTGCGGGTCCGGGGAGCCTGCTCGGCGACCCGGGCGGCGGCGGTCAGCCCGTCGGTGCCGGGCAGGTCGATGTCGATCACCGCGACGTCGGGCTCGTGCTCGCGCACCGCCGGCAGGATCTCGTCGCCGGAGGCCAGCTCGGCCACCACCGTGATGTCGCCCTCCAGGCCGAGCAGGGAGACCAGCGCACCGCGCACCATGTGCATGTCCTCGGCCAGGACCACCCGGATCATCGGCTCCGCCCACTCCTTCGCCGCCGTGGTCGGTGGTGCGGCCGGTCGGCCCCACCCTCAGGAAGGCTACCGCCGGTGTGCGGCGTGGCCCTGGTCACCGGTGGTCGCGGTGCGGTGCCTCCGCTCCGCGTTCCGTAACGAACTGGTGCGTCGCATTCCCGGGCGGCGGGGCCACGTAATTCATATTTTTCTGTTCCGTTCCCGGTGTCGCATCCGGAGCGGTCGGGCCGCCGAAGCCACCGGGGAAGAAAGGGTATTCGGGACTCGAGGTCGGTCATCTGCACTGGTCATGTCCGGGATGTGACGGATTCACATTGAACCGTGAAAAACCCACGGCGCGGTTCGTGAATCCTGTACTACTCGAAACTGTCCGTGTGTCGAAGAATGGCTTCACCTGGGCTTAAAAAGCCGGGCGTGGCCGTTTCGGGGTCGGTGACCTCCAGGGGCTCTTCGCGGTGGACAGCCAGGGCCGCATCGAAACCAAACATTGACCTCAATCGAGCTTCAGGTTCTAGGTTCGTGGTCACTGGATCCCACCGGGACGCCGCGGCGGCGCACCGGCCCGACCCACCCCACGAACCCCGTACCGGAAAGGCAACATCATGGCGGACAACCGCATCCTGAACGTGGCGGTCATCATCGGCAGCACCCGCGAGGGCCGGTTCTGCCCCACCCCGGCGAAGTGGATCGCCCGGCACGCCGAGCAGCGCGGCGACCTGAGCGTGGACCTGGTGGACCTGAAGGAGGCCGCGCTGCCGGAGGTCCTGGCCGGCGGCGAGGACGACCCGGTGCCCGCGCCGGTGCTGGACCTGCGACCGCGCCTGGACCGGGCGGACGCCTTCATCGTGGTCACCCCGGTGTACAACAAGGGCTACCCGGCGTCGCTGAAAACCGCCATCGACTGGTACTTCCACGAGTGGAGCGCCAAGCCGGTGGGTTTCGTCTCCTACGGCGGCGTCGGCGGCGGTCTGTACGCGGTGGAGCAGCTGCGCCAGGTGTTCAACGAGGTCCACGCCACCACCATCCGCAACACCATCAGCTTCGCCAACTACTGGGAGCACTTCGACGACAACGGCGAAACCGTCGAGGGCCAACCTCCGGAGGCCGCGGCCAAGGGGTTCCTGGACCAGCTGGGGTGGTGGGGGCGTGCGCTGCGCGAGGCCCGCGAACAGACCCCCTACGTCGCCTGAGGGGGCCGCGTGACCTTCGATCCCACGACGACCGCCCGGTTCACCGCGGCGGACGCCAGCCTGTGGAGCTGGAGCGACGACGCCGCCGGCACCCACGTCGGCTACATCGCCGACGCGGAGGAGGGCGCGGCCATGGGGATGGCCTTCGTCCGGTTCGGTAAAGGGGTGACCTTCGACTTCACCTGGCCCTACGACGAGGTCTGCGTGGTGACCAGGGGCAGCCTGAGCGTGCGCACCGGGGGCCGGCTGGTCACCGCGCGCGAGGGTGAGCTGATGACCCAGCCGCGTGGGGTGCCGGGCACATTCGAGATCACCGAGGACCTCGAAATGATCTGCGTGCACCACCCCACCTTCGCCGAGGCGCACGACCTGACCCTGCGCGAGTACCGGGCCATGACCGACGCCGGAAACCCGCCGGACGCGCCGCCCAGCGTGCCCCGGCAACCGCGGGTAGGCCGGGTGTTCGACCCGAGCACGATGCAGACCTTCACCTTGGCCGACGTGCCGGAGTGGACATGCGTCGACGAACGGGGCGGCGCGGTGGGTTACCTCGCCGACCGCGCCGAGGGGTCGCCGATGGGGTTGGCGTTCTCCGTCTTCCCCCGCGGCGGGGTCTACGAGTTCGCCCTTCCCTACGACCAGGTCGCCGCGGTCACCGCGGGCCGGTTCACGGTGCGCGGCCAGGAGGGCAGCTTCACGGTGCGTGCCGGGGAGATGCTCTACGTCCCCCGCGAGGTCCCCGCGGTCTTCGAGATCGCTCAGGACACGGTGGCGGTCGCCGCGCACCACCCGACCTACCAGGAGGCCACCGGCACGGCCCCGCACCGGGGCTGACCCGAGGCCCCACCCGAACCGGGCCGCCCGGCCGGGGAGCCGGGTGGCTCCTTATCCCGGGGTACCGGCGGACACCCGAGTCCCCGGTCCCCGATCCGATCCCACAAGTAATAAGAGGAGACTGCCATGTCCCCAGCGGCCGACACCCCGCCCAGGGCGGGCGTGCGGGAGTGGCTCGGGCTGACCGTGCTGGCCCTGCCGGTGCTGCTGCTCGCGCTCGACCTGACCGTGCTGCACCTGGCGCTGCCCCACCTGGCTGCCGACCTGAACCCGAGCGCCGTCCAGCAGCTGTGGATCCTGGACATCTACGGCTTCCTGGTGGCCGGGTTCCTGGTGACCATGGGCGGCCTGGCCGACCGTATCGGGCGCCGCAGACTGCTGCTCATCGGCGCCGCGGCGTTCGGCCTTGCCTCGCTCGCCGCCGCCTTCGCCACCAGCCCCGCGATGCTGATCGCCGCCCGCGCCCTGCTCGGTGTGGCCGGCGCGACCTTCACCCCCTCCAGCCTGTCGCTGCTGAGCAACATGTTCCGCGACCCGCGGCAGCGCGGCTTCGCCATGGCGGTGTGGATGGCGTGTTTCGCCAGCGGCGCCGCGGTGGGTCCCTCCATCGGTGGGCTGCTGCTGGAGTGGTTCTGGTGGGGCGCGGTGTTCCTGCTCGGCGTGCCGGTGATGCTGTTGCTGCTCGCGGCGGGGCCGTTCCTGCTTCCGGAGTACCGCAGCCCCGACCCCGGCCGGCTCGACCCGCTCAGCGTGCTGCTGTCGCTGGTCGCCATCCTGCTGGTGGTCTACGCGGTGAAGGACGCGGCCAAGGACGGCTGGCAGCTGTCCACCGGGGCGGTGCTGCTCGCCGGGCTGGCCGCCGGGTGGGTCTTCGTGCGCCGCCAGCGCGGGCTGGACAGCCCGCTGGTGGACCTCACCCTGTTCCGGCACCGGGCGTTCAGCGTGGGGCTGGGAACCCTGCTGTTGTGCGGTGTCGCCGGCGGCTCCGTCGTCATGTTGCTGTCGCAGTACCTGCAGCTCATGGTCGGGTTGTCTCCGCTGGCGGCGGGGCTGTGGCTGCTGCCGCAGGGGCTGGCGAGCATCCCCGCGGCGCTGCTGGCGCCGGCCCTCGCGACGCGGATCGGCCCCGGCCGCACCACCGCCCTGGCCACGCTGTGCCCCGCGGTGGGGCTGCTGAGCTTGACCCAGGTCGGGGGAGACGGCGGTTTCGGGTTCGCCATCGCCGGGTCCATCGTGTTGTCCCTGGGTATGGGGCTCGGGTCGGCGGTGATGGTCGACCTGGTCGTCAACTCCGCGCCGAAGGAGAAGAGCGGATCGGCCTCGTCGGTGTTCGAGACGGTGGGCGAGCTGGGCCAGGCCACCGGGATCGCCACCCTGGGCGCGGTCGCCACCGCCGTCTACCGGTTCGGTATCGCCGACACCGTGCCCGAGGGCACTCCGCGGGCCGCCGCCGAGGCCACCCGGGACAGCATGCCCGCGGCGGCCGCGGCCGCCGCGGACCTGGGCGGCGAAGCCGGGGACGCGCTGCTCGCCGCCGCCCGGGACGCCTTCGCCACCGGCATAACCACGGTCGGCTACGTGGGGGCCGCACTGCTGCTCCTCACCGCCGTTATGGCCTGGCGCTACCTGCCCAACACCCGCACCGGCGACTCGGAGGGGAGCGAGGACACCGAGCTCGTGGGGGGCGGGACACGGGCCGACTGACCGCCGCTGCCCGAGTGGTCCGGGTCGCCCCTGGGGCACAGGCAGCCCTCAGGGGCGGCCCGCCGTACCGGCGTGCGGTGCTCCGCCCGCCTCCTCCCCACACACGCGGTCGCGTGGGCGATCCGGCCGGGCATCGGCTCTCTGGGCGTGTCGGTCGAACGCTGCTCGCGAGCCCTCTCGGGAGCAGCGCTGTGCGGGCACGGCTTGATCACACTCACGGATGAGGTTTCACCGGTGAGTGTTTCGCGGTTGGTGGTCTCCTTCGTGAGTGGAGCCATCGGGCGGGGTTCAGTGTCGAACGTGCTTCGGCCTCCGTTGAAGCGTGCTGAGCGGGGGACGGGCCGGACGCTCGTGACGCGCAGGTCACTCCTTCGCGTGTACACGGGGCTTTTCTGGCGGCGCGCATTCTTGAGGTCGAACGCGTCAGACCCGCCGCCCCCACGCGTATGCGAATGGTGGGGCGTGCTGGTGTGGCCCCGACCCGTTGCTCGGAGGGTCAGCGAACCGCTTCCGCGGCGCTCAACTCAGGAGAGCGAGGAACCCGCACGTCACACACTTGGAACCCGGAAGTGCGAAATCTGATGGTGTGGGCGTTTTGTCGGTTTCTTGGAAAGTGGTGAAAACAGGCCCTCTATACTCGCGGAAGCGCAGGTCATTAAGAGGTGCTCCCCGCACGCGCGGGGATGGTCCCCGACCCGACTACTAGCCACACACCCAGACCTAGTGCTCCCCGCACGCGCGGGGATGGTCCCAGCGTGGGATAATCAATCTTAAAAAAGGAGAGGTGCTCCCCGCACGCGCGGGGATGGTCCCGACTGTGTGGAAGTCCGGGAGAGGCCGAACGCGTGCTCCCCGCACCCCCGCACGCGCGGGGGTTCCCTTACGGGTGAATCTGTCGAGATCCGCGAATTCTCTCCCATCCAGCGCCGCACCGAAGCACCCACCAACCACGACCAAAAAAGAAAACCGAAACCCGAGTAGCGAAACAAGAAACCTCCTCTCCCATCGAGAGAGGAGGTCACGCGGAAGCAGGAACCTACAACCGGCCCGTCTTAAGGTCGTCCAGGAACGAGCGCCATGCATCCGACCCGAACGCCAGAGCGCCCGCCTCACGATACTTCGAGTCCCGGACGTGGACCTGCCGCCCGTCGGGGCTACGTACCTCGACACACTCGCCCCCGGCATTCGACCGAGACGACTTCATCCACCGCTCATCCAACATTCGTAATACTCCTGACCAGGTCGATCGAGTCTGCCGGGGACAACGCCCAGGCTTGCAACTTTCCGAACACGCTCACGACTCGCTGAACCTCACGAGGATTGTCGATCAGTTCACCACCGCTGGCATGTTCCGCGTGGACCAGGGGTAGCCGGTCGATGAACGTGAACAGCCCGACTGCTCCCGTCGCCGCTCCGATGTGGGTGGGCAAGCCGCTGGGGACGATCTGTAGCCCCACGGTGCCCGATTCTGCCAGGTTCGCCAGATGGTGGAGCTGTTCGGTAACCGTTTGAGGGGCACCCAAACACCCCCGAACAACACCTTCGGGGATCACGGCTGACACGGCGGGCGTTCCCGCCTCAAGCAACCGTCGACTGCGCTTGGTCTTCAGCTCAAGTAGCGCGTCGATGTCTTCCGGTGGATCGAGTGGCCGCCCGTAGGTCAGCACGCTTCGTGCGTACTCCGGGGTCTGGAGCGGTCCGGGGATGAGTGACGGATGATGCATCCGTATTTCGACCGCCGCGGCTTCAGCGTCCTCGATTCGCCTATACCAGTCGGGATCAGCGACTCGTCGTGTCACATCCGACCAAGCCCTGATCAGGGCGCCGTTTGTACAGAACACCTGATCCAGTTCGCCGACAGTATCCCGTTTCGGTGCCCGGGTGGCTCGTTCAAGCTTGGAGAGCATCCCGCTTGAGATCGTTAGGTTCCGCGCGACATCGTCCAGTGAAAGCCCAGTTTGGGTGCGCAACCGGCGAAGCTCACGCCCGAACGGCACCCAATCGGGTAAGGGTTTCTCTGTCATCAATACAAGTGTGTACTACAGAAGTACTGTCTAGACCATAGATATACAGAATATCCCCAGCCCGGTTCATCTCATGGAATGCGCGGCGATCGTCATGAACGCTGAGGGTGTACCAAGAGACCCCCGCGACGGATTCCGGTCCGTCCGGGGGCATGGCCACCAGCTGTAGAGGAGCTGATGACGTTGACCAGTTTGCCACCGCGCCGAAGCGCGCGAATCCGCCCTCACCCGCGCATCGTGGATGACCACTGTGGGGCCGGCATCCGCGCGTTTGGCCCGTTCTCGGGTGTGGCTTTCCTGGCCGGTCGGGGGGTGCGCCGATGAGGGCTGTCGAGGTGGGTCCCCCCGAGCCGGGGCTGAACTGTTTCGTGCTGTCCAACGGGGAAGCCGCCCAGGAGTTGGGGATCTCTCCCTCCACGATGCGTCAGTGGGCGCGCGCGGGATGGATCCGCTATGTCACCGACCCCAACGGGTGGCGCCTGTTTGGGATGGGCGACGTCTATGCCCTGCGCGATGCCCTGCGGGAGGAGACCCAGTGACCCCCACCCCGGGCGGCTCCCCCGGTGCGGGGTGGTCCGCCCGCGGTGACCGGCCCGAAGTAGAGGTGCCGCACGCGCTGATCCCGCTGCATGAGGAGTTTCGCCACTGGTGGCGCATCGACTACGACCCACGCAGCCCCATCGCCCCCTACACGGCCCGCCCTCGCTTCGGTGACGGACGAACCATCCGCGCGTGCTCCCCGCACGCGCGGGGGTGGTGCGATCTTGGGGGCCTCCGCCCGTAGGCGGCGCTCGTGAATCTATGCCTGCTTTCGCGCGTCAGGAGCGTTAAAACAGCACGATCATCTATGGTTCGGCTTCGGTGGGCGCCCTATCTACCCTACGGGGACGCCCTACCCCAAGTCGCCGGGGATGAGGCTGTAGAGGGCGAGGTCGGTGCGGCCCTCGTGGAGGGGCATGGCGTTGCGTTCGATGCCCTCGAAGTGGAAACCGACCTTCTCCGCCACGCGCCGTGACGCCGCGTTGGGCATGGCGGCCTTCAGCTCCACCCGTTCGAAGCCCTGGTCCAGTGCCCAGCGGGACAGGGCCGCCGCGGCCTCCGCCGCGTAGCCCCGGCCCCGCGCCCACGGGGCCACCCAGTAGCCCATCTCGGTGGTCATCGACTGCCACAGGGTGCGGGTGAACCCGAACGAGCCCACGAACCGGTCCGTGGCCGCCTCGACGGCGGCCCACTGCTGCCCGTCCCCGGTGGCCCGCGCCTGCGGGGCGTGCACCACGCACCACTGGTGGGCGTCCTCGCGGGTGTAGGCCACACCGGGGCGCGGCATCGGGAGCCACTCCTGGGTGGAGGGGTCGCTCGCGCCCGCGTGCACGGCGTCGGTGTCGGCCTCGGTGAAGGCGCGCAGCCGCAGCCGGTCGGTCTCCAGGACGACCGCCGGCATCGTGGGCTGGGGGGAGTCGGTTGATCTCACGTGTGGTTCCCGCTGGCGAACTCGCGCACCGAGTCCAGGAACCGTGTGGCGATCGCCGGCGCCCCGGCCCAGTGCAGGTGAAGGTAGGAGGCGTTCAGGTTCGCACTCGCGAAACCGTCCGCGCCAGCGGTTTTCCACTGCCAGGCGGGGGTGTGCCCGTGGGCGGGGGTTACGGCGGTGCGGTGGAACTCGTGGCCGTTCACCCGCAACCCGGTGGGGGCCAGCACCGAGTCGCGCACGGCCACGGCGGAGCGGTAGCCCAGCGTGAGATGCCGCGTCATCCGCGCCTCGGCGGGCAGCACCCCGCACATGGGGGCGCCGTCGAGGTGGCGTGCCAGATAGAGCAGGCCCGCGCACTCGGCGGCGACCGGCCCGCCGCGCGAGGCGAGGTCGGCCACGGCCGCCCGCAGCGCCGCGTTGGCGGACAGCTCCCCGGCGTGCACCTCGGGGAACCCGCCGCCGATGACCAGCCCGTGCGTGTCCGCGGGCAGCGACTCGTCACGCAGCGGGTCGAAGGGCACCACCTCGGCGCCGCCCGCCCGCAGCAGCTCCGTCTGTTCGGTGTAGCCGAACGTGAAGGCGGGACCGCCGGCGACGGCGACCCTGACGGGTCTTGGGGTGGCCGGGCCGGTGATCTCGGTTTCGGGGTTCCACGGTTCACCGGGGACGGGTCCCGCGCCGCGGGCGATCGCGGTGATCGCGTCCAGGTCGCACGCGCCGGCGACCAGGGTTCCCAGCGCGTCGACGGCCCCGCGCGCCGCTGTGGCGCGTTCGGCGGCAGGGATCAGCCCGAGGTGGCGCGACGGGGTCTCCACGTCGGCGTGGCGGCGGATGGCGCCCAGGACCTCGACCCCCACCTCGTCGAGCGCGTCGCGTAGCAGCTCCTCGTGCCGGTCGGAGGACACCCGGTTGAGGACGACCCCGGCCACCCGTACCCGGGAGTCGAACCCCTGGAACCCGTGCACGAGGGCGGCGACCGACCGGCTGGTGCGGGCGGCGTCCACGACGAGGATGACGGGCGCGCCGAGCAGCTGCGCGACGTGCGCCGTGGAGGCGAGGTCGCCCGGCCCCTGGAAGTGGCGCGGTTCGGAGGCGCCGTCGAACAGCCCCATGACCCCCTCGATGACGGCGATGTCGGCGCCGGTGGCCCCGTGCCGGAACAGGGGGGCGAGGCGGTCCTCGCCGCACAGCACCGGGTCGAGGTTGCGCGGGGGCCTGCCGGTGGCGACCGAGTGGTATCCGGGGTCGATGTAGTCGGGACCCACCTTGTGCCCGGAGACACGGTGCCCGCGCGCCGCCAGCGCGGCCATCAGCCCGGTCGCCACGGTGGTCTTTCCGCTGCCCGACGCGGGCGCCGCGACCACCACCCGTGGGATCCGCGTCACTGTTCCCCCTATGCCTGGACTTTGACCGAGGACCGGCAACCGAGGTTACGCGGGTGCACCCGGTGGGTCCTGCCGCGCCCCACGTGGCGCGCCGGGGGCGGGGGTGGCCCGGTGGCCCCGCGTGTGCTCCCCACGGGGGCACCCACCGGTGGCGCCGGGCGGCACCGATACGCTGAGCTGGGCGTCCCTGGAACGGATGGAACCACTGGTACTACGGAAAGCGCGGTGACATGGGCGGGAGTACGCGGCTCGTCGGGGTCGGGGTCGGTCCGGGCGACCCGGAGCTGGTGACGGTGAAGGCCGTACGTCGGATGCGTGAGGCCGACGTCGTGCTGGTCCCCGTCCTGGCGCTGGACGAACCGGGCCGGGCCGAGGCCACGGTGCGTGAGCACGTACCCGAGCGGGCCATCGAGCGTGTGGTGTTCGCGCTCAACGACCGGGGCGGGCGCAGCGAGCGCCGCACCCGCGCCTGGGACGAGGCCGCCCGGACCGTCGTGCGGCACTTCGAGCGGGGTGCGCGCGGTGTCGCGTTCGCCACCATCGGCGACCCCAACATCTACTCGACCTTCAGCTACCTGGCGCGGACGGTGCGCGCGATGGCGCCGGACACCGATGTCGAGACCGTGGCGGGGGTCACCGCCATGCAGGACCTGGCGTCGCGGTCGGGCAGTGTCCTGGCCGAGGGCACCGAGCCGTTGACGCTGCTTCCGGTGACCGCCGGGGTCGAACGGCTGCGTTCGGCCCTGGAGTCGGACGCCACGGTCGTGGCCTACAAGTTCGGCCGGTTCACCCCCGATGTGGTCTCGGTGCTGCGCGAGACGGGCCGGTTGGACGAGGCCGTCTACGGTGCCCGCCTGGGCCTGGACGGTGAGGAGGTCGAGCCGGTGGCCAAGCTGGACGGTGAGGCGCTTCCGTACCTGTCGACCCTGGTCGCCCCGGCCCACCGAACCGGGCGTGGGGGCAAGCTGTCATCGAGCGAGGAATGGTGAGCGAGCGCGTGGAACCCGACCAACGAGAGAACCCCGGCGACCGGACGGGTCAGGTCACCTTCGTCGGGGCCGGTCCGGGCGCGGCCGACCTGCTCACCATCCGGGCGGTGCGCGCCATCGAGGCGGCCGACGTCGTGATCTGGGCGGCGAGCCTGGTGCACGCCGACGTGCTGGAGTACGCGCGCGCCGACGCCGAGATCGTCGACTCGGCGAAGCTCCCCATGGAGGGGGTGCTGCCCTACTACGAGCGGGCGGTCAGCGAGGGGTTGCACGTCGCCCGGATCCACTCCGGTGACCCAGCGCTGTGGGGCGCGATGCAGGAGCAGCTGGACCGGTGCGCCGAGCTGGGCCTGCGGGTCGAGGTGATCCCGGGGGTGGCGGCGTTCAGCGCGGTCGCGGCGCTCGCCCAGCGTGAGCTCACCATCCCCGAGGTGGGCCAGTCGGTGGTGCTGACCCGGCTCGGCGGTGGGAAGACGCCGATGCCCGAGGGGGAGGAGGTCCGTGAGTTCGCCCGGCACGGCACGACCATGGCGTTGTTCCTCTCGGCGGCCCGTTCCGGGCAGCTGCAGCAGGAGCTGCTCGACGGCGGATACCCACCCGACACGCCGTGCCTGATCGCCTACCAGGCCACCTGGCCTGAGGAGCTGCTGGTGTGGTGCTCCCTGGACGAGCTGGAGGCCACCACCAAGGAGCACAAGCTCTGGAAGCACACGCTGGTGCTGGTGGGGCCGGCGCTGGCGGCCGGCGGCACGCGTTCGCACCTGTACCACCCGGGGCACTTCCACGGGTACCGCCGCGCCGACCGCGCGGCGCGGCGCGAACTGCGCGAGGCACGGCGGACATGAGCGACCCCGGCCAGCCCGAGGCGCCCGAGCTGCGCGAGCCCGACCTGCCCCGCACCGCCAAGGTGCGGCAGAAGGCGTTGCGCACCGGATGGACGACCGGGACCTGCGCGTCGGCCGCCGCCAAGGCGGCCGCTCGGGCGCTGGCCACCGGCGGCCCCGCGACGGAGGTCGAGGTGGCGCTGCCCACCGACCAGCGGGTCACGTTCGCCACGGAGCGGTGCGAGGTGCTCTCCACCGAGCGCGCGGAGGCGGTGGTGGTCAAGGACGGCGGGGACGACCCCGACGTCACCCACGGGGCGCACGTCACCGCCACCGTCACCCGGGTACCCGAGCCGGGCCTGGAGATCGACGGCGGTGTCGGCGTGGGCGTGGTCACCAAGCCGGGGCTGGGCCTGGAGGTGGGCGGGCCCGCCATCAACGAGGTGCCCCGGCGGATGATCACCCGGGCGGTGGCCGAGGTGGTCGACGTCGCCGGGGAGGGGCTCCGGGTGGTCATCAGCGTTCCCGAGGGGGAGCGGATGGCGCGCAAGACCACCAACGCCAAGCTCGGCATTCTCGGCGGGATCTCCATCCTGGGCACCACCGGCATCGTGCGGCCGTTCTCCACGGCCTCGTGGCGGGCCAGCGTGGAGCAGGCGGTTTCGGTCATGGCGGCCCAGGGGGAGAGCACCCTGGTGCTGTGCACGGGCGGCCGCACCGAGAAGGGGGCGATGCGGCTGCGCCCCGAGCTGCCGGGGACCTGCTTCGTCGAGGTGGGTGACTTCACCGGGGCCGCGTTGCGCCGGGCGATGGACAACGGCCTGGACACGGTCGTGTTCGTGGGCATGGCCGGAAAGCTCACCAAGCTCGCCTCCGGGGTGCTGATGACCCACTACACCCGGTCCAAGGTGTCCACCTCGCTGCTCGGGGAGATCACCCGCCAGGTCGGCGGTGACGAGGAGCTGGCCGGCCGGGTCGACGCCGCCAACACCGGCCGGCACGCCTACGAGCTGTGGGAGACGGCCGGGGTGCTGGAACCGGCCGGTGACGAGCTGTGCCGCCGGGTGTGCGAGGTGCTCGAACGTTTCACCGAGGGGGCGATGACCGCCGAGGTGGCCATGGTCGACTTCACCGGTGACACCGTGGTGGCGGCCTGGCCGCGTACGCACGGGGCGTGACCCGCACGGGGGTGACACCGACGGTCGGACGTGGGCCGGCGGGCGCCACCCGAGGGCGGCTAGGGTGTCCGTGGTGTGGGCGTCGGCACGGGGGTACCGAATGGGGAGTTCAGCGCGATGATCCGCGTCGTACTCGTTGATGACCAGGAGCTGGTACGGGCGGGCTTTCGTATGGTCCTCGACGCGCAGCCCGACATCGAGGTGGTCGGTGAGGCCGGGGACGGCCAGGCCGCGCTGGAGCTGTTGTCGACCGTCGCGGCCGACGTGGTCCTCGTGGACATCCGGATGCCCGGCATGGACGGGGTGGTGACGACACGCCGCGTCCGAGCCGCCGAGGCCGGCCCGCGCGTGCTGATCCTGACCACCTTCGACCTGGACGAGTACGCCTACGCGGCGTTGAAGGCCGGGGCGAGCGGTTTCATGCTCAAGGACGCCCAACCAACGGACCTGCTGTCGGCGATCCGGTCGGTGCACTCCGGGGACGCGGTGGTGGCGCCCAGCACGACGCGGCGGCTACTGGACCGGGTCGCCGGCCAGCTGCCCAC
The DNA here is from genome assembly GCA_003725585.1 of Halostreptopolyspora alba. GTDB lineage: Bacteria > Actinomycetota > Actinomycetes > Streptosporangiales > Streptosporangiaceae > Lipingzhangella > Lipingzhangella alba. The sequence goes on from RJMB01000001.1 coordinate 26,901, forward strand.
CGGGGAGGAGACCCCGCCCGCGCCCGAGTCGCTCAGCGCGTTGACCTCGCGGGAGCGTGAGGTGCTCGTGGAGGTGGCCCGCGGGCTGTCGAACACCGAGATCGCCGACCGGATGTATGTCTCCGAGGCCACCGTCAAGACCCACGTGGGGCGGATCCTGACCAAGCTCGACCTGCGCGACCGGGTGCAGGCGGTGGTGCTCGCCTACGAGACCGGGCTGGTCGACGCCCGCGGCTCCTGAGCCAGTCCCTCACATGGCGGTCGAGACCGGGGGCGCGGCCGGCACCTCCCGGCAGGGTGAGCGAGAGGGACGCCCCTACGCTGGGCGTGTGTACGACGCGGTAGTCACGTGGACGCGGAACCACCCCCGGGTTGCCGACGGGGCGGTGGCCGGGGCGGTGTTCCTGGCCAACCTCTGGTATTTGGACCAGTACCCCCACGCGGCCGTGGGGTTGGCGCTGACGGTGGCCCTCTGCGCGCCCTACGTCTGGCGTCGGGAACTCCCCGCCACGACCTTCGCGGTGATGGCGCTCGCGTCCGTCGCGCAGTGGCTGCTCAAGGGCGATGTGGACCTGTTCCCGGCCAACCTTCTGGGGATCCTGGCGTTCTACAACGTGGCCGCGCGGTGCCGCCGACTCGTCTCCCTCGCGGCGGCCGGGGTCGCGGAGGTCGGGGGGCTCCTGATCGCCCTGCGTGTGGAGGGCACCGCGGAGCTGGCCAGCGCGGCGTACGGGATCACGATCCTCATCGTGTCCGTGTGGATCTGGGGCTACACTCTCGGCACTCGCCGCGCCTACCTGGCGAGCCTGCAGGAGCGCGCCGTGCGGCTGGAGCGGGAGCGCGACAACCAGGCCCGGATCGCGGCGGCCGCGGAACGCGCCCGGATCGCCCGCGAGATGCACGACGTCGTCTCGCACAGTCTCAGCGTGATGGTGGTGCAGGCCGACGGCGCCGCCCACAGCCTGCGCGGCCAGCCCGACCGCGCGGAGCGGGCACTGGAGACGATCAGCGAGACGGGACGGAGTGCCCTGAGCGAGATGCGACGCATGCTCGGGGTGCTGCGGGACGGCGAGCCCGAGGACGACTCCTACACCCCGCAGCCGGGGATGGCGCAGCTGGACCAGCTGGTGGCGGACGCGCGACGCTCGGGCCTGCCCGTGGAGCTCACCGTGGACGGGGTTCCCCGGGAGCTGTCGAGCGGCAGGGCGCTCGCCGTGTACCGCATCGTGCAGGAGGCGCTCACCAACACGCGCAAGCACGCGGGTCCCAACGTGAGTCGGGCGCGGGTGCGGCTGTGGTACGCGGAGGACACGCTGGAGGTCCGTGTCACCGACGACGGTCGGGGCGCGGCCGCGCGGCCGGACACGGCGGAGGGCGGTGGGCACGGGCTCGTGGGCATGCGGGAACGGGTCGCCGCCTACGGCGGATCCCTGCGCAGCGGCCCGCGGACCGGGGGAGGGTTCGAGGTGGTCGCGTCGCTGCCGCTCGTGACGCGGTGAACGGGTCCGGCCGCCAACGGGTGATAGAGCCAGTCCGCCTATACTGGCATCACGGTAGTTTACGAGGAAACTACCGAGTGGCGGTGCCGGAACGAGGTCACCATGAGCAATGTCGAAGCGGCCCCCGCCGAGGTGGAGTGCCACGACCGGGCCGCCGCCGTCGATGACCCGAGCCGGCCCGGGGTGGAGATCCTGACCGCCCGCGACGTCCCGCTCGGCGGCCCCCGGGCGATGCGGGTACGCCGCACACTGCCGCGACGCGGGCGTTCCCTGATCGGGGCCTGGTGCTTCCTGGACCACTACGGCCCCGACGATGTCGCCCGGACCGGCGGCATGGACGTCGCCCCGCACCCCCACACCGGGTTGCAGACGGTGAGTTGGCTGTTCACCGGCGAGATCGAGCACCGGGACAGCCTGGGTGTCCACGCGAGGGTCCGGCCCGGTGAGCTGAACCTGATGACCGGCGGGCACGGTATCTGCCACTCCGAGGTGTCAACCCCGGAAACCACGACCCTGCACGGGGCGCAGCTGTGGGTGGCGCTGCCGGACGCGCACCGCAACACCGCGCGGGACTTCGCCGCCCATGTTCCCGACCCCGTCGATCTCGGTGGTGCCACGGTCCGCGTGTTCCTCGGCTCGCTGGCCGGTGACACCTCCCCGGTGGGAACCTTCACCCCGCTGCTGGGCGCGGAGCTCACCCTCACCCCGCACGCCCGTGTCACGTTGGACCTCGACCGGCGGTTCGAGCACGGGGTCCTCGTGGACACCGGCACGGTGGCCGTGGCCGGCACCGAGCTGTCCGCCACCGACCTCGGATACCTGGGCACGGGTGCGACGGCGGTGGAGCTGGCGAACCGCTCCGGTGCCCCCGCGCGGCTGCTGCTGCTCGGTGGCCCACCCTTCGGTGAGGCGATCGTGATGTGGTGGAACTTCGTTGCCCGCAGCCACGAGGAGATCGTCGGTCTCCGCGACGCCTGGCAGCGCGGGTCCGACCGGTTCGGCCGGGTGGAGGGCTACGAGGGCGAGCCCGCGTGGCTGCCCGCGCCAACGTTGCCGAACGCCAGGATCAGGCCGCGCCGCACCCCCTGAGCCGGGGCGCGGCCACCCCGCCCGTTCCCGACCCCACGGGCGGGTGAGGAATCCCCCATCCCCACCCGAACGCGGAACCGGCCCTGAGACCAGCCGGTGACCTGGGGCTGAGATAGTGGGGGACCGTGGTCGAACAGGAGACGCCCGGGATCACGGTCATCGGGCTGGACGGGGAACGGCTCGGCGAGCACGCCGCCGCCGCGCTCGCCGGCGCCACGTGTGTGGTCGGGAGCCGACGCCACCTCGACTCCGTCGCCCTGCCCGAGGGCGCCCGCCGGATCCCCATCACGAACCTGGCCTCGGCACTGGACGAGCTGCTCGCCGGCAGCGACGTCTCGGCGGTGGTGCTGGCCTCGGGAGACCCCGGGTTCTTCGGGATCGTGCGCGCGCTGCGCGAACGCGGCGCCCGGCCACGCGTGATCCCGGCGGTCTCCTCGGTCGCCACCGCGTTCGCCCGCATCGGGGTTTCTTGGGACGACGCCGTCGTGGTGTCCGCGCACGGGCGGGCCGACCACGGCCGCTCGGCCCGCCGCGCGCTGGCCGCGGCCCTGGCGCACCCGAAGGCGGCGATCCTCACCGCCCCGGGTGCCACCGCGCCCTCGGCGTTCCTGCCCGCACTGCTGCGTGCCGGCCGCGAGGTGTACGTGGCCCAGCGGCTCGGCACCGGCGACGAGGCCGTCACCCGGGTGGACGACGCCGAGGAGGCCGCCGCCGACTGGGCGTTCCCCAACCTCGTGCTCGCGATCGACCCGCGGCGCACCGTCGCCCCCGCCATGACGTGGATGCCGGGTCACCAGGGTGCCCCTGAGGGTTGGGCGCTGCCCGAGTCCGCCTTCGAACACCGCCGGTCGATGGTCACCAAGTCCGAGGTGCGCGCCGTCGCGCTCGCGCACCTGGCACCGCGCCCCGGCACCGTCGTCTGGGACGTCGGGGCGGGCAGCGGCTCGGTCGCCGTGGAGTGCGCCCGGTTCGGCGCCCACGCCGTCGCCTTCGAGCGCGACCCCGAGGACTGTGAGCGGGCGCGCGCCAACGCGCGGGAGCACGGGGTCACCGTCGACGTGCGCGAGGGCCGGGTACCCGAGGTCCTGGACGGGGAGGTGGGCGCGGTGGCCCCCGACGCGGTCTTCTTCGGCGGGGGCGACGACGCCGTCCTCGAGGGCACGCTGCGCCGCCACCGGCCCGCCCGCGTGGTGACGGCACTGGCCTCCGTCGACCGGGTCAGGCGGACCCGCGACACGTTGGTGGCGCACGGCTACACGGTGGAGGGCACCCAGCTGCAGGCGTCCCGGCTGGCCGACCTGCCCAACGGGTCACTGCGGCTGGCCGCGACCAACCCGGTCACCCTGGTGTGGGGGGTCCACGACGAGCGGGACGCCGACGCGTGACCGTTGGCCTCCCGCAGCGGGCCGGGAGCTTTGAGCCCGGAAACACGAACGACGCAACGACCCGTGAAGGGTGGCTATGAGCGGAATCGGTGTCATCGCCGTAACAGCGCGCGGTCGGGCTGCCGCCGAACGGCTCGTCGAGGCGTGGCCCGACGAGGCGCGGCCGGTCGGCGCCGACCGGCCCGCCGACGCCCTGCGCGCGGCGTTCACCGAGTGCGCGGCGGTGGTGAGCTTTCTCGCGGTCGGCGCCACCGTCCGGGTACTGGCGCCCCTGCTGGGGGACAAGACCGACGACACTCCCGTGGTCTGCGTGGACGAGGGGACACGGCACGCCGTGGCGGTTCTCGGTGGCCACCACGGCGCCAACGACCTCGCCCACCGGGTCTCGGAGGTGTTGGGAAGCCACCCCGTGGTCACCACCGCCAGTGACACGGTCTCGGTCACCCCGCTCGACTCCTACGGCCACGACCTCGGGTTCACCCTCGCTGACCGTGGCCCCCTGGCCACCGTGGGCGCGGCCGTGCTCTCCGGAGATCCGGTCCGCGTCGAGGGGGCGGGGGAGTGGCCGCTGCCGCCGCTGCCGGGCAACGCGGACCCCTCCGTCCCCACCGGGCGCGCCAGCGCCGTCATCCGGGTGAGCGACCGTACGGGGGACGGCGCGGAGCCCGGCGTTCCCACACTCACCTACCGTCCCCCGTCGGTCGTGGTGGGGGTCGGCTCCGCGCGCGGCGCCGGCGCCGACGAGGTCGGCCGGCTCGTCGATCGCACCCTCGCGGAGGCCGGGGTGGCGCCGGACTCGGTGCGCGGGATCGCGACCGTGGACATCAAGGCGGACGAGGAGGGGATTCTCGCCGCCGCCCGCGAACGCGGCTGGGAGGTCACCTGCTACCCGGCCGCCGACCTGAACGAGGTGCGGGTCCCAAACCCGAGCGAGACGGTGCGCGCCGAGGTCGGTACGCCCAGCGTGGCCGAGGCCGCCGCGCTGCGGTGCGCCGCCGAGGCCGGGCGCGGCCTCGGCGCTGGTGCCGAGCTGGTGGCCGCCAAGCGCAAGTCCGGCAACGCCACCGCCGCCGTGGCCCGGCTACGCCCCCGCGGACGCCTCGCGGTCGTGGGGCTGGGTCCGGGCGCGCGCGACCAGGCCACGCCGCGCGCGGTGGCCGAGCTGCGCCGGGCCTCGGTGGTCGTCGGCCTCGACCAGTACCTGGACCAGGTGCGCGACCTGCTCCGCCCGGGAACCAGGGTCGTCGTCAGCGGGCTGGGCCAGGAGGAGGAACGCGCGCGTACGGCGGTCGAGGAGGCGCGCACCGGCGCGGCGGTGGCCCTCGTCGGGTCGGGCGACGCCGGGGTGTACGCCATGGCCAGCCCCGCCCTGGACTTCGCCGGGGCCGACATCGACGTCGTCGGTGTGCCCGGGATCACGGCGGCGGTGGCCGCGTCGAACCTGCTGGGTGCCCCGCTGGGGCACGACCACGCCTACGTCTCGCTGTCCGACCTGCACACCCCGTGGGAGGCGATCGAGCGCCGGGTGCGCGCCGTGGCCGAGGGCGACTTCACCGTCTGCTTCTACAACCCCCGCAGCAAGAAGCGTGACTGGCAGCTCACCCGCGCTCTGGAGATCCTGGCCGAGCACCGGCCCTCTGACACCCCGGTCGGGCACGTGCGCCAGGTCTCCCGCGAGGGCGAGCGCGCCACGATGAGCACCATCCAGGAGATGCTCGCCGGCGGGGTCGAGGAGGTGGACATGTTCACCGTCGTCATCGTCGGAAGTTCCGCCAGCCGCACCGTGGCGGGCCGGTTCGTCACCCCGCGCGGGTACCGCTGGAGGGGGTGACCACGGCCGGCGCGCTCTCGGGGGTTTGCCCCGGCGGGGTCCGGGAGGCACAGGATTGTGGAAACCGCGGACACGTGACTGAGGGGGCTCTACGATGGCTCGTCGACAGGGAGGAGGATCGTCGATGACCGCCACGATGGAGGATCGTCCCGTGGCAGCGGTCCGGCACGGCGAGCTTCGCGCGTGGGTCGAGCAGCTCGACGTCCCCGAGGGCTATCGGACCGAGATCATCAGGGGCACCATCGTGATGTCACCGACACCGTCGGTGAAGCACGCGGCTGTCGTGCGGCGACTGTACGACCAACTGGCGCCACAGCTCCCGGAGACCGTGGTGGCGCTCCAGGTGGTCTCCGTCGCGGCCCCCGACAGTGACGATGACTACTGCTGGCCCGACCTCGCGGTACTACCGGTGGCCGTGGAGGAGGAAGACGACTGGCTGGTTCCCGCCGACACGGTCGAGCTCGTCGTCGAGGTGGTGTCTCCGAGTAACGCGACCAGTGACACCGTCGTCAAGCCCGGTGAGTACGCGCGCTGGTCGATCCCGATGTACCTGGTGATCGACCCGCGCAACGGAACCATGCGGCTGCACTGGGATCCGGCTCCGGACGGGCACCGGACCCGGCGGGACATCGCGTTCGGCGAGACGCTGGCCCTGCAGGGGACACTCAAGGACGTCGAGATCGACACCTCGGATTTCCCCCGGTACGAGAAGGGACGTGGCCGCTAGCCGGACTCACCCACCGGTGATCCCGGCCACCTCCTCCGGGGTGCTCGGGTCCGGCGCCTCCGCCGCGCGCAGGCCGGCCTCGCGCAGCGCGCGCCCCACCGCCGGCCCCCAGGCGGGCCGCAGCCGGGCCGCCGCCAGCAGGGAGGGATCCGCCAGCACCTCCCGTACCGGTCCGACACCGAGAACCTCCCGGTCGAGAAGCAGCGCGCGGTCGGCCCAGCGGTGCGCGAGGTCGACGTCGTGCGTCGACACCAGCAGTGTGGTCCCCGCGGCCCGTAGCCCCTCCAGGGTGCGAAGAAGCGACTCCACCCCCGCGGGGTCCAGCCCCGCCGTGGGCTCGTCCAGCACCAGCACCGACGGCCGCATGGCGAGCGCCCCCGCCAGTGCCACGCGTTTACGCTGGCCATAGGAGAGCAGGTGGGTGGGTTGCTCGGTGAGCGCGGCGATCTCGAGCGCCTCCAGCGCCCAGGCCACCCGTTCCCGGACCGTGCCGGGGTCCAGCCCCTGGTTCAGCGGCCCGAACGACACGTCCTGGTGCACGCTCGCGGAGAACAGCTGGTCATCGGGGTCCTGGAACACCAGCTGCACGCTGCGCCGCAGCCGGTCAACGCCGCGCCGGTTCCACCGGACGTCGTCCCCGGCCAGCCGGACCGTTCCCGCCTGCGGGGTGAGGCTGCCGGACAACACCCGCAGCAGGGTGGTCTTGCCGCCCCCGTTGGGTCCGAGCACCGCCAACACCTCTCCCCGGCGCACCTCGACGTCCAGCGACGCGAACACGGGGACCGATCGGGCCGCCTCGTAGCCGAAGCGCAACGAGTGTCCGGACAGGACGGCCGCGCCGATGGCGGCCTGGCCGCCACCGGCGGTGTCAGGTGAGGTCACAGCAGCACTCCGTAGCTGATCGTGGTTGCGGCGACGGCCAGCGGCGCGGCCCCGGCCGCGAGCACCGCCGCCGGGCGCAACGGAATCTCCTCCACCAGCACCCTCAGCTCGCCGGTGTAGCCCCGGCACTCCAGGCCGTGCTGCAGCCGCCGGGCCCGGTCGTAGGAGCGGATGAACAGTGTCGCGCCGAGCGCGCCGGCCGAGCGGACCCACGCGCGCGGCGACGCGTACCCCAGCCGCCCCGCCTGGACCGTCGCGACACGGCGTGAGGTGTCGAGAGCGACGAACAGCATCCGGTAGATCAGCGCGACGATCTCCACCAGCGCGCTCGGCAGGCCGATGCGGGTCAGCCGTGGTAGTAGCTCGGCCAGCGGCGTGCTGAACGCGAACAGCAGCTGGCACAGCAGCGCCGCCGACGCCCGCGCGCCGATCTCCACGGCCCGCCGCCAACCGTCGGGGTCCCAGGCCACCAGGGTGTCCGATCCACCCACGCTGACCAGCAACGTGACCGATCCGGTGGCGATGAACCCCAACGGCACCCAGGCGGCCCGGGCCAGCGCCCCCGGTGGGACACCGGCCGGGCCGAGCGCCGCGACCAGGGCCACCGCCGCGGTGAGCACGGCCCCCGGCCAGGCCGGAAGGAGCAGCGCGCAGGCCAGCAGCCCACCGCAGAAGGTTCCCTTGACGGCCGGGTGCAGCCGCCGCCACGGGCTGCGGTAGGCCGCGACGTCGATCGGGAGCACGCGGTGCCCCGTTCACCGCTCGGCGGCGTTGGCGCCACCGGTTCCGTCGCCGTCGGGGTGTTCGTGGGTGGCGCCAGTGGATGCCCCGGCCTGGGCAGCCTCGCGGTTGAGCCGGTTCCGGGTGCGCACCACCCCGAGGACGTAACCGATGACGCCCGCGCCGATGGCCGCCTGTAGGGCGAACAGCCCCGACTCGATCTCACCCGAGGGCGCCTCGTAGAGCGGGTCGAACCACGGCTCGTAGTCGGGCGCCACCTCCTGGACTGCCTCCTCGCCCCGGGCGTCGGCCCCCTCGAACGGCTCATCCAGGTGGTCGGCGGCGCCGGTGGCCAGCGGCACGACCGCGATGGCGGCGATGGCGGCGATGATGACCCAGGTCACCCAGGCGCGAGGGGTCGGGGCGGCCTGTTCGCCGGGACCCGAGGGACGTGTCTTGGTCATGTCCTCACACCGCCTTCTCATCGGTCGGTTCGGGGTCCGGGGTGCGGCGCAGCACACCGAGGCGCAGCAGGTCGGCCCGGCTCGCGGTGATCAACAGCCGGACGATGACGACGGTGATGAGCCCCTCGATGATCGCGAGTGGGATCTGGGTGAGGGAGAAGACGGCGCCGAACTTCGCGAACGCGCCGAGCACGCCACTCTGCGCGTCGGGGAAGGCCAGGGCGAGCTGCAGGCTGGTCACCGAGTAGGTGCCGATGCTGGCCAGCGCCGTGCCGCAGAAGACGGCCAGCCCCAGCGACGTCGTCTCAGGCAACGACGCGGTTGCCAGGCGCACGAGCCGGTAGACGGTGTAGGCCACCCACGGGCCGACGACCGCCATCGAGAACACGTTGGCCCCGAGGGTCGTCAGACCACCGTGCGCCAACAGCAGTGCCTGGAACAGCAGGGTGATCGTGCCCAACGCCGCCATGACGGGTGGTCGGAACAGGACCGCGCCCAGCCCCACCCCGGTGGGGTGCGAGCAGCTTCCCGTCACCGACGGGATCTTCAGCGCCGAGAGGACGAAACAGAACGCTCCGGAGGCTCCGAGCAGGAGTTTCGCCTCCGGGTTGGCGCGGACGGCCCGTGTCAGGGAGCCAACGCCGTGGATGACGAAGGGAGCGGCGGCCACGGTCCATGCCGCGGCGTGCGCGGGAGGCAGAAAGCCTTCGGCGATATGCATGTGGGGGTGACCAACTCTCCATCACCTCGTGGACGGTCGTCATTCGCCGTGGCCGGTCTCCTGGCTTACGGGTCGCCGCCCCCACGCCGCCTTCCCAGGGGCCGCCCGACGTTGGACGTCCCCCAGTGGCACTGCCGTCCGTGAGTGACGGACGGAGCGCGGGGCTACCCGTTCACAGTGGCGAGGACCGCGCCGGTTTCACACCGGACTTCCCGATCACCACGGCCCTTTGACGGTACGACTGACGCGAGTGGTTTGCAACAGTGGGGTGCCCCCGGCGGTGTGAGCGGAGAGTGACGTGGGCAACGCCGCCCCCCACCCTCCGTGGGGCCGGGGGTGGGACGTGTACGCTGAACGTTCCAGCGGCGCGAAGCTGTGGCCACGGGTGTCCTAGGGTCGTGGACCTGGGCGTTCGTCGGTCCGTGGCGTGGGAGGCCCGCGAGAGGACCGATCCGGCCGGCGCGGGCGCCGGCCGGGAGCCCCGGCTCCGGCCGCGGGGAGCACATCAGACAGGCTCGGTTGGACGGCGGGCGGACCGAGTCGCCACCACGGTGGCGCGGAAGGGAGGGCAGGTGTTGTCCCGGCCCGGGGAGACGGCGCCGGTCGCCGTGACCCAGGACTGCACGGGCTGCGGCGCCTGCCTGTTGACGTGCCCCGAGCACGCGATCCGGCCGCACGGCCGGCCACTCGACATCCTCGCCGGGCTGTGCACCGGGTGCCTGGAGTGCCTGGAGATCTGCCCGGCGGACGCCATCGTCGTGGTCGACGGTGACCATGGCGCGCCCGGCGCCGCCTGACGGGGCGGTGTCAGACGCCCCCGGCGAGCCCGCCAACCGCACACGGCGAGAACAGGGGAGAGCACGCACGTGAACCGCGAGGTCCATCCGATCGAGGAGGAGTCGTACCGCATCCTGCGGTCCCGCGTCGACCTGGCGCACCTGCCTCCGCTGAGCCGCGCCGTCACGGAACGTGTCATCCACGCCAGTGCGGACCTGGAGTACGCGAACGATCTGGTCATCGACGAGGACGCGGCCGCCCGCACCGCCGAGCGGCTGGCGGGCGGCGCCCCGGTCGTCACCGATGTCGGCATGGTCGCCGCCGGTATCACCGACCGCGAGTGCGTCTGCCACATTGGGGACTCGCTCACCGCCCGGCTGGCTCGCACCGCGGGCATCACCCGCTCCGCGGCGGCGGTGCGCAGGGCCTACTCCGAGGTGGGGCCCGGAGCCGTGTGGGTCGTGGGCTGTGCCCCGACCGCGCTGGAGGAGATCATCTCGCGCGGGGTCGAGCCGGCGCTGGTGGTGGGCCTGCCAGTGGGGTTCGTCGGGGCCGCCGAGTCCAAGGAGGCGCTGCGAGCCAGCGGGCTTCCCCAGATCAGCAACGTCTCGGAGAAGGGTGGCTCCGCCGTCGCGGCGGCCGCGCTGAACTCGTTGCTGTACGAGCCGGCGGGCACCACCTAGCCGTTCCCACCCCCGTCCCACGCCCACCGCCGGGCGTGCCCTACGAAACCGAAAGGATCCGGATGCCACCGCCGCTTCTGCTGGTCGGCCACGGAACGCGCGACGAGAAGGGCGTCGCGGACTTCATGTCGTTCGTCGACCGCCTCTCCCACCGGTTCGATGACCGCGAGGTCGCCGGCGGCTTCATCGAGCTGTCGCCGCCCCCGTTGACCGACGCCGTGAGTGAACTGTACGGCCGGGGGCACCGGCGCCTGGTGGCGGTTCCGATGATGCTGGTCGCCGCCGGGCACGCCAAGGGGGACATCCCCGGTGCCCTGGCGCGGGAGCGTGAACGCCACGAGGGTTTCAGTTACGCCTACGGCCGGCCACTCGGCCCGCACCCCACGATGCTCCGGCTGTTGGCCGAGCGTCTGGACAGCGTGCTGCAGGCAGACCCGGCCGAGCTCGCCGAGCAGGGCGACACCGCGGTGCTGTTGGTGGGACGTGGGTCCACCGACCCCGACGCCAACGCCGAGGTGAGCAAGGCCGCCCGGCTGCTCCAGGAGGGGCACGCCCGCGAGCGCGGGATCTCGTTCGTGGAGACCGCCTTCATCTCACTCGCCTGGCCGGGCGTCCCGCAGGGTCTCGAACGCGTCCGCCGTCTCGGTGCCCGCCGGGTCGTGGTGCTGCCCTACTTCCTGTTCTCCGGGGTGCTGCCGGACCGGGTCGTGGACGAGTCCATGGACTTCGCCGCGCGGCACGGCGAGCTGGACGTCCGCTGCGCCCCGGTGATCGGTGACTGCGACGGGCTGGCCGACATGATCAGCGAGCGCTACGACGAGGCGCTGGCCGGTGACATCCGGATGAACTGCGACTCCTGTGTCTACCGCATCGCCATGCCGGGCTTCGAGGACAAGATCGGAGCGCCACAGACACCGCACCACCACCCCGACGACCCCGCGCACGGCCACGGCCACGGGCACGGGCACGGCCACTGACCCGCGTGGCCCCCTCACCCACGTCCGCGCTCCGAGCCCCGACACGCCCCACGTGGGACTCCCGTTTCGAATCCGACCGGAGGAGATGCACGATGCTGGCGGACACCCGTGGCCCCGCGCCCGGCGTGCCGTCCCAGGACGGTGAGATCGACCTGCGTCACCACGGGGACGCCGAACGCGGCCCCGGCCTGCTGGACTTCGCGGTCAACGTCCGGGAACGGACCCCGCCCGAGTGGCTGGCCGAGCGCATCCGCGCCTGCGTCGCCGACCTCGCGGCCTACCCCGACCCGGGGCCGGCACGCGAGGCTGCCGCGCGCCGGCACGGTCGCGATACCGCGGAGGTGCTGCTGACCGCGGGCGCGGCCGAGGCGTTCGTGCTGCTGGCGCGGGTGGTGCGGCCACGCCACGCGGTCGTGGTGCATCCGCAGTTCACCGAGCCCGAGGCCGCGTTGCGCTCCGCCGGGATTCCGGTGGAGCGGGTGATCCAACGGGAGGGGTTCGAGCTCGACCCCGAAGCGGTCCCCCCGGAGGCGGACCTGGTGATGGTGGGAAACCCCACCAACCCCACGTCACTGTTGCATCCGGCCGCGACCCTGGCCGAGCTGGCGCGCCCCGGCCGGACCCTGGTGGTCGACGAGGCGTTCGCCGACTGTGTCCCCGGCGAGCCGGAGTCCGTGGCCGGGCGCACCGACATCCCCGGTCTGGTGGTGCTGCGTAGCCTCACCAAGACGTGGGGGCTCGCCGGCCTACGGGCCGGCTACCTGCTGGCCGACCCGGACACGGTCCTGCGACTCGGCCAGGCGCAGCCGCTGTGGTCGGTCTCGACTCCCGCGCTCGTGGCCACCGAGGCGTGCTGCGCGCCCGAGGCGGTCGCCGAGGCCGACAGGTGGGCCCGCGAGCTGGAGACGCGGCGCGCGGCGTTCGCCGAGGAGCTGGGCGCCGCGGGGCTGGACGTCCTGCCCGGTGCGGCGGCGTCGTTCCTGCTCGCGAGGGCTCCCGACGGCGAGTGGCTACGGGAGCGGCTGCGCGAGAACGGAATCGTTGTGCGGCGTTGTGACACTTTTCCCGGTCTCGGGCCGGACTGGTTGCGTATCGCCGTCCGGGAGCCGGGGAGCACTCGGAGATTGACCCGCGTTCTGGCAGAGTTGCTCACCAAGCGGGTCGGGGAGTAGTGCCCCGCTTCGACTCCGGTGCCGGTACCCCGCACCGGCGCCCCAAGGGGAAAGCACGGCAACCACGAAGCCGTGCCCAGCTGAACGGCCTTCGGGCCGAGGGGGAGACTATGCGGACACTGACCGAAGACGACGAGTCCCGGGCCTCGCTGGGCACCACCCGGTGCCCTCGTGGCGCTGATCGGTCCTCGCGGGCCGTCCTGGGTTTCGGGGGTTCGCGATGAGCGCCGACGACCGCCGCCGCGACTCAGCGAGCCGGGACGCCGACGGCCCCTCCGACCGGCCAAGCGCCGACGACGGTGGGGACCACGGTCACCGGGCCGTCGAACCTGACGCGTTGTCCGGCCCGGCCGGCGGGCTGCTCGACGACCTTCCCGAGACCGGGCGCGGATACACACCGCTGCCCCCTCCCGAGGGCGACCGGGACCAGTTCGGCGGCACCGGAGAGTACACGGGCACCACGGGCGGTGCCGCGTACCGCATCCCCTTCCACGCTCCCCCGGGTGAGCCGCCCCCGAGGGACGGCGCCCACCGGGCCCCCGCGCCCGAACCCCCGTACCCGGTCCCGGAGGGGCCGCTGCAACCCAACGTCGTCCCCTTCCGTGGGGCCGGGCAGGAGCGCGCGGCCGCGCCCCCCACGCGGTCCGTGGCCGAGGAGACCGGCCGGCAGAGACCCGGACACACCACCCCTCCCACCGCCGATGTTGGGGAACGCGCGCCGGGCGCCGGGGACGCGCCCCGTGGCCCCCGACACCAGGAGGCCGGTGTGGCCACACCCGCTCCCGCCCCGCCGATGATCCCCGGACGGGCCGCGCGGACCGGCGGGGGAGAACCGCCGGAGCGGTCCGAGCCGCACGCCGACCCGCACGCCTACGCCCAGGCCGAACGCGACGCCGTGTACCGCGTGATCCGGGAGCGGCGCGACGTCCGGGTGGGCTTCCGCCCCGATCCCGTACCCGGCGAGGTCCTCACCCGGGTGCTGGCCGCGGCGCACCAGGCGCCGTCGGTCGGATTCTCCCAACCCTGGGACTTCCTCCTCATCGAGGACACCGAGACACGGACACGGGTGCGCGAGATGGTGCACGCCCGGCGCGAGGAGTACGCTCGCGCGCTTCCGGGAGCGCGGGCGCGCGCCTTCTCCGGGCTCAAGGTCGAGGCGATCCTCGACACCCCGGTGAACATCGTGGTCACGGTCGACCCCACGCGCGGCGGCCGGCACACACTGGGCCGGCACACCCAGCCACAGATGTCGAACTACTCCACCGCGCTGGCGGTGGAGAACCTGTGGCTCGCGGCCCGCGCCGAAGGGCTCGGTGTGGGCTGGGTGAGCTTCTTCGAGGAGCGTGACCTCGCGCGTGTCCTCGACCTGCCCCGGCATCTGGAGGTGGTCGCCTACCTGTGTGTGGGCTACGTCGACGACTTCCCGCCGGAGCCGGAGCTCAGCCTGGGCGGCTGGGCCAAGCGCCGTCCGCTGTCCTGGGCGGTGCACCGCGAGGGGTACGGACGGCGGGGCCTACCAGGTGAGGAGCCGACCAGCTTGCTGGATGAGACCATCTCCGGAATCCGGCCACTGAATCAGAGGGCGATCGACGACGCCCGGGAGCGGCAGCGGCAGATGACCAAGCCGCCGGGGTCGCTGGGGGTGTTGGAGGACGTTTCGATCCGGCTGGCCGGCCTGGCGGGCGAGTGCCCGCCGCCCATCCCCGAGCCGGCCGCCGTGGCGGTCTTCGCCGGCGACCACGGGGTGCACGCCCAGGGGGTGACCGCCTGGCCTCAGGACGTCACCGCCCAGATGGTGCACAACTTCCTCGACGGTGGCGCCGTGGTCAACGCGTTCGCCAACCAGGTCGGGACCGAGGTCACCATCGTCGACGTGGGGGTGGTCGCCGACCTGCCCACAGTGCCCGGCCTACTGCCGCGCAAGCTGGCGCGTGGGACGGCCGACATGACCCAGGGGCCGGCCATGACCCGCACCCAGGTGGTTCACGCGCTCGAGGCCGGCGTCGAAGTCGCCCGCGACCTGGTGTCCGCCGGAAACCGGTGTCTGGTCACCGGTGACATGGGCATCGGCAACACGACCCCTTCGGCGGCGCTCATCTCGGCCTTCACCGGCCACGACCCGGCCGACATCACCGGTCGGGGGACCGGTCTGGACGACGCCGCGCACGAGCACAAGATCGAGGTCGTGCGCAGGGCGCTCGAGGTGAACACCATCGACGCGAGCGATCCGACGGGTGTGCTGGCGGCGGTCGGTGGCCTTGAGCACGCCGCCCTCGCCGGTTTCGTGCTCGGCGCCGCCGCGGCCGGGGTGCCGGTGCTGCTCGACGGTGTGATCTCGGGCTCGGCGGCGTTGGCCGCCGCGGCCCTGTGCCCGGAGGCGATGAACGCCTGTTTCGCCGGGCACTGCTCCGCCGAACCGGGGCACTCCGTGGTGCTGCGGCACCTGGGGCTGCACCCGCTGTTCGGGCTGGAGATGCGGCTGGGTGAGGGGTCGGGCGCGCTCCTGGCACTGCCGATGGTGCAGGCGTCGGTGCGGGCACTCCGTGATGTCGCCACATTCGACTCCGCGGGGGTGGCCGGGGGCGCGTGACCGGCCGGCTGGCGCGGCCGACGCCGTCCGCGTCAGCCTGACATGCGTATCCGCGATCAGCGTCGTGATCCCTGTGTGGGGGCGCGTGGAGCGCCACGTACCGGGAATGGCGGGTGCGGACCGGTTTGACACGGTATTTTTGGGGCATCGACGCCTACCGCCATGACGTTGAACAGCGGGCGCTCGAACGGACAGCGTGGCCAAGTGCCGGGTGAGGGTGTGACCACAGAACGGGACGCAGGGTGGCGGACCGGCGAAGCGAGGACTCGAGATCACGCCACCGCCCCGATACGGGGACCACGTTCTGCGAGTCAGGAGGGCTAGCTCGGTGACGTATCTTCTTGGGCTGCGGATGGACGGCCGTGACGTTCTGGTTGTCGGGGGCGGTCGCGTCGCCCAACGCCGTATCCCGGTGCTGCTCGAGGCGGGCGCGCGGGTGACGGTCATCGCTCCGTCGGTCACGCCCACAGTCGAGGATCTCGCCTCGGCCGGGCGGATCACCTGGCACCAGCGGCGTTTCATGGGCGGCGACGTGGGGGAGGGACGCCTCGGCGAGTTCTGGCTCGTGCACGCCGCCACCGACGACCCCGGTGTGAACGCCACCGTCTCCGAGGAGGCCGAGGCCGCGCGCCTGTGGTGCGTACGCGCCGACGACCGTCACGCCTCCAGCGCGTGGACCCCCGCCAGCGGCGCCGCCGCCGGTATCACGGTCGGCGTGGTCGCCTCCGGCGACCCCCGCCGTGCCGCCGGGTTGCGCGACGCCATCACCGAGGGACTCTCCGAGGGCACTCTCGACGCGCGGCGCGGCCGCGAGCGGCTGCGGGGGGTTGCGCTGGTGGGGGGTGGCCCCGGCGACCCCGGGCTGGTCACGGTGCGCGGCCGCCAGCTGCTCACCCAGGCCGACGTGGTCGTGGTCGACCGTCTCGCTCCGACTTCACTGCTCGATCAGCTTCCAAGCGATGTCGAGATCGTCGACGCCGCGAAAATCCCCTATGGTCGCTCCATGAGCCAGGACGACATCAACGGGCTCCTCGTCGAGCGTGCCCGCGCGGGCGAGTTCGTCGTCCGCCTCAAAGGTGGGGACTCCTTCCTGTTCGGACGCGGCGGAGAAGAGGCGGCTGCCTGCGCCGCGGCCGGGGTTCCCGTTACCGTGGTCCCTGGTGTGACGAGCGCGTTCGCGGCGCCCGCCGCGGCGGGTATCCCGGCGAGCCACCGTGGTGTCGCCCAGGACGTGCACGTGGTCTCCGCCCACGTCGCTCCGGACGACGAGCGCTCCACGGTCGACTGGCCAGGGCTGGCCCGTTCGGCGGGCACGATCGTCGCACTCATGGGCGTTGAGCGTATTGGTGCCATCGCCGACGCGCTGATCGAGCACGGCCGCTCCGAGCGGACCCCGGTCGCCGCGATCCAGGACGCCACACTGCCTACCCAGCGCACAGTGGTCGCGGATTTGCGTACCGCCGACCGCGTCATGCGCGAGGAGGACGTGCGCCCACCCGCCGTTGTGGTGATCGGTGAGGTGGTCAACGTGGCCGGGGAACTTGACATACTGCACGAGGGACATCATGGCGGCGATCCGATGGCACCGTCCGGAGGCAGTTCATGATGCGTTCCTGAGGGAAGATCGGGTGTTGTGACCTCGAATAACGATGAGAAGGGCGGTACCGCGATGACCCGGCCGCCTGCTACACCGGAAGTGACAGGGCCAGGCGAGACAGAGCCAGACGGGGCCACGCCAGCCGACCGCGGCGCCGCGGACACTTCGCGGGACCGGGTCGGCCAGGTAAGCCCTGAACGCGACGAGGGCCGGCGGGTGGCCGGCGAGCACGAACGTGGGCGGCGTGGCCGCGGCAACGTTGCCGCCTCGCACGCCGCCCCACCAAGCGCGCCCAAGCATCGCGCGGAGTCGAGCGCCGACATCCGATTCGAACGGGTACTGGAGGAACTGCGTTCCCGAGTCCGCGCGATCGAGTTCTCCGAGGGTCTGCCGGGCGCCAACGAAGGTATGACCGCGCGCAACGACGTGTTGAGCCAACTCGACGACTACGTACTGCCGCGGGTGCGACGACCCGACGTCCCCCTGTTGATCGCGGTGGCCGGTTCCACCGGCGCGGGCAAGTCCACGCTCGTCAACAGCCTGGTGGGGGAGCAGGTCACGACCACGGGGGTGCGCCGCCCGACCACCAACAGTCCGGTGCTCGCCTGTAACCCCACCGATGTCGGCTGGTTCAGTGAGGCGTCGTTCCTGCCCACACTGCCGCGCGTGCGTCAACAGGGGCTGGCCATGCCCGGTAAGGACGGCATGCTCGTGCTCGCGGCGAGTGAGTGTATGCCCGAGGGGGTGGCCCTGCTCGACACCCCCGACGTCGACTCCGCCGTCGCCGCGCACCACGAGTTCGCGGCGAAGTTCCTCGACGCCGCCGACCTGTGGATGTTCGTCACCACCAGCACACGCTACGCCGACGCGCGCGTCTGGGACTTCCTGCGGGTGGCCCGCGACCGCAACACCTCGTTGGCGGTCGTGCTCTCACGGGTTCCGCGCCGTGGGCGCGCCCAGCTCCTCGACCATTTCGGGGCGATGCTCGAGGCCAACGGCCTCGGCAACGCCACCCGGTTCGCCATCTCCGAGACCGACCAGATCTCCGGCGAGCGGTTCACCTCCAACGTCGCCGACGACGTCCGGTCCTATCTGGCCGAGGTCGCCGGTGACCTCGCGCAACGCGACCTCGTCTCCCGCCGGACCTTCATTGGGGTGGTCGACAGCTTCCTCACCCGCGTTCCCGAGCTCACCCGCCAGGTCGAGACGCAGGTGGAGATCGGTCGGAACCTCGAGCTGGCCGTCGAGAACGCCTACTCCACGGCGCTGCAACGCGCCGCCGAGGCCATCGGCGACGGGTCGTTGCTCGGTGGCAACCTCCTGGCCCGCTGGCGGGAGATAGCCGCCAGCGGGGAGCTGGTGCGCGCCATGCGGCCGCGCAAGAAGCGCAGGAACCAGGCCGCCGAAGAGGAGTCCGCCGCGCGGGTCCGGGCACTCGAGCAAGCGATTCGCGACACGCTGGAGGCGCTGGTGGTATCATCCGCCGAACGCGCCGCCGAGGAGGTCGTGGCGAACTGGGGCGAGATCCCCGGCGCGGACGCGTTGGCCGAACGTGCCGGCGGATCCCAGGTGCCCGAGGACCTCGGGCGCCGTGCCCGCGAGGCCGTCATCGAGTGGCAGGCCAGCGTGCAGGAGATGATCTCCGCCGACGGTGCCACCAAGCGTTCCGTGGCGCGTGTGGTCACCATCGACAAAGAGGCCATCGCCCTCGTGATGATCATCGAGCTTCTCGGCTACGCCTCAACGGCGGCGACGGAGAACCGTTCCGTCCCGCCACCCCAACGGCTGCTCAAGGGGTTGTTCGGCTCCGAGTCGCTCCGCAGCATCGGTCGGCGGGCCCGCGACGACCTGTACAGCCGTATCACCGAGGTCCTCCAAGCGGAGAGAGCGCGGTTCGACGACGCGTTGGCCAACGCGAAGCTTCCGGGCGAGGGCGACGCCGTACAGCTCTACCACGCCACATACAACCTTGAGATAGCACGATGACGACTCAGCGGCATTCACCGGGTGCGGACGACGATCCGGGCGCCAACTCCGCGACGGATCCGCCGGGCGAGCCCGAGAGCTCCATTCCCACCGGCGGACGGCCCGATCCGGGGGCCACGGACGAGACGGTCGAGGCCGCGGCGCGGCCCGGGCCCGACTCGACAGAGTGGGGCGGCTACGTGATTCCGCCGGTGAGGCGTACCGGGCCGGACTACGCTCCGGGGCCGAGCGGAGACGACGCGCACGGGGACCAGTTGCCCGCCTGGGTCACCGGCGGGCACGGCGCCCACGACGCCGGTTGGGCCACGCCCGCGGGTGACGCGCCACCGAGTCACCTCGGCGAGGGTACCGATCTCGGTTCGTACCCGGCGCTGCGTCGCGCGGTCGACGCGTTGTCGGGACTGGCCGCCGAGTCCGGTGACCTCCCGTCCGCCGCGGCCGAGGCCGGGGATCGCGCCGACCCGCGGGGCGGCACGGAGGAGAGCGCTCCTTCGGGCTCGTCGCCGGGTGGCTCCTCCGAGCACGAGTCGGGCGAGGGCGGGGGCACGACGGGAGCCACCTCCCGTGGCGGCAAGCACGCCCGGCGTTCCCGCGTCGTACGAATGAGCCGGTCCGCCTCGGAGGAACGGGCCGGCGACGGTCAGGACGACTCCCCGGTCGAGGACCAGGACGACCCCGAGAACCTCGCGGGTTGGGTGGGCAGCCTGGTCGGTGCGGTCGACAGCGAGGACGGGACCCCCGGGCCGGCCGCGATCGCCGGGCGGCGCTCGGGCTCGTCGGCGGCGCAGTCGGGCACCGGCACGGACACCGGCGCCAGCGGTGATACCGGGGATCCCGCCGGCGAGGGTGAGCGGGAGCCGTCGTCGTGGAGCGAGCCGGAGCGCTCCGCCGAGGACGACGCCGAAACCGAGACCAGCGCCGACATCGACACCAACGCCGACACCAACGCCGACACCGACACCGACACCGCGCCGGCCACCTCCGAGCCCGCCGCGGTCGAGGACACGACGGAGTGGGGATCGCTCGGCGACGATCCCGACGACTACGTTCCCTCGGCGGCCGAACCGTGGGAACCCATGCCGGCGGTCACGCGTGAGGAGCTGATCGAGCGTCTCGACAACCTGGCGCTGCTCATCGAGATCGGGCGTGACGACTTCGACGCCGAGCTGATCGCCCGCGCGCGCGGTCTGCTCACGCACGCCGGTGCCCGCCTGCGGCTGTCGGGTGACCACACGATCGTGGCGCTGGCGGGCGGCACCGGAAGCGGAAAGTCCTCACTGTTCAACGCGTTGTGCGGGCTGGAGTTCTCGCGTGTGGGCGTCACCCGCCCCACGACCTCCTCCGTGCACGCGTGCGTGTGGGGCAACGATGGGGCCGACGGCATCCTGGACTGGCTCGGGGTTCCCCAGCGCGCCAGACACTCCCGGACCAGTGTGCTCGACAAGAGCACCTCGGAGCTGCACGGCCTGATCTTGCTCGACCTACCCGACCACGACTCCGTGCGGGCCGTCCACACAGAGCAGTCCGACCGGCTGATCAGTTCCGCCGACCTCCTCATATGGGTGCTCGACCCGCAGAAGTACGCCGACGCGGCGGTGCACCACCGCTACCTCGCAGAGATGGCCGGCCACGGCGCGGTCACGGTGGCCGTGCTCAACAAGGTCGACCGGGTCGACCCCGACGAGCTCGAGGAGGTGCTCACCGACCTGCGTCGCCTGCTGGAGACCGAGTCCGGAGCGCAACCGCGGGTGCTCACCACGTCCACGCTCCTGGGGGAGGGGTTGGGCGAGCTGCGCGAGTTGCTCGCCGGGACGGTCTCCGAGCGCCGCGCGTTGGTCGACCGGCTGGTCGCCGACCTGGACCCGGTCGTCGGCGGGTTCGAGCGTTACCGCGGCACCGAGGAGCCACCGGCCCGGGTACCCGAGGAGGTCCGGCAGAAGCTCGCCGGTGAGCTGGTGGACGCCGGAGGGGCGCCCGCCGTCGCCGACGCCACCGGGACCACCTACGAGCGCCGTGGCCACCGGAGTGTGGGCTGGCCGGTGGGTCGGTGGGTACGCGCGCTGCGGCGCGACCCGTTGCGCTCGGTCCAGTTGGACTTCGTGCGCGAAGGGTCCGAGGAGGGGCTCAGTGAGTCCGTCCGTGCCCAGCTGCCGGAGGTCGAGACCGCGGCGGCCGAGGCCGCCGATCACGTCGGTGGGTCACTCCCGTCGCCGTGGCCCCGGCGTCTGCGCGCGGCGGCGCGTACCAATGTCGCCGACCTTCCGAGGGAGCTCGGCAGCGCGGTCGCCGCCACGGTCCCCTCCGATGACACCCCGTCGTGGTGGAGGACCGTGCGGGCGTTGCAGTACCTCCTGGTGGGGGCCGCCGGCATCGGCCTGACCTGGTTCGGGGTCGCCCTTGTGAGCTGGCTCGGCGGCGGTCTCACCGGGATGTCCCCGCTGGACCACCCCATCAACATCGGTTACGCGGCGGCGGTGGCCGTGGCCGCGCTGGTCGTGGGCAAACTGATCGACATCGGGTGTCGGAACCTGGTGGAGGTCGCCTCGACCCAGCAGCGTGACGAGGTGGCGCGGCGAAGTTCCGAACGGGTGCGTTCGATATCGGACGAGTGGATCGTGGCGCCCCTGGAGGAGGAGCTACAGCGGTACCGCGCCTACACCCAGGCGCTCGACGCCGCCTCGGCACGTCCCACGGAGTGAACTCCGGCGAATCCCCGCCACCGACCGTGGCGCCCGTGGTCGCGAGTGTCCGGGTGTGGGCTGGGCCCCACCCGGATTTCTCCCCACCCTCACGCGACTAGATCCACTGGACGCCGGAACTCATCGGTCCTCCCGTTCTCGACGCGGCACCTGCGGTCCCAGCTAGGCGAACGCGAACGGTCGCGCCGTCGCCGGAGCGTGGTCCTGCCCGGTCGGCACTCGCGCGCCCGCGAAACCCCCCTCGTTCTCGGCGTCGGCGTATCGCACTCCCGACATGCCCCCCGGAAGCCCGACCAACCAACGCCGACCGCGTCCTATTGACCACAGTGCTGCCAATGTATCGGTTTTCCTCCTGATCTGTACAACCAGCGATTAAAGTATTACTGAAAGTAGTTCAGTGGTGCGCTCCCAGCGCCATCGTCGGGACACGGCGGGCGCGGTGGGCGAAGTCGACCGGGACCGGTTCCGGGCGCGAACGAGGGGGACCGAAGTGGTGGTGACCCGGCGGGTGGGGGCCGAGCGTCAGCAATCCTGGAACCGTGGTGGGCATGCCTGGCCGGTCCTGTCCCGGCCGCGCCCCATGGTCTGCTTCATGGGGCTGGTGCTGGGCTGTGACCTGGTGCTCGCGATGGTCGGTGCCGTGATCACACCGGCCCGGGTCGAGGAGATCGCCGCGTTCGGCGCGCTGGTGGTGTGCGCGGCCGTCTGCGTCGAGGCGATGCGGCGGCTCGGCACCCCATCGGGGCTGGCCCGTGACCTGCTCGGAGCCTGGTGGTTGCCGACGATCCTGTTACTGCCCCCGCTGTACGCGCTACTCGTCCCGATCCCGGTGTATGTCCACCTACAGTTCCGGATCCGCAGGACGGTGGCGCACCGGCGCGTCCTCAACGCGGGGTCCGTGGCGTTGGCGGGATTCGTGTCCTCGTGGGTGTTCCACGCGCTGCCGGCCAACGGCCCGGTCCGTGCCATCTCCATGCCGGTCAGCGCCGCCGAGAGCTTCCTTCTCACCCCGGTGGGACTGTTGTGCGGGCTGTCGTGCTGCGCGCTGTTCACACTTCTCAACACGACCGTTGTCGCGGCCGCGGTGCGGCTGAGCTCGCCCGACACCCCGGGACGGTGCCTGCTGTGGGACCGCGAGGCCCTGGTGACCGACAGCGCGGAGGTGTGCGTGGGAATGACGGGGGCCATCCTCGCCGGCGTGTCCGTCCCCCTGCTGGCCATCGCCCTGCCGCCGGTGATGCTGTTGCAGCGCAGCCTGCTCTACGAGCAGTTACAGACCGCCGCGCGCACCGACCCCAAGACCGGGCTGCTCAACGCCACCACGTGGGAACGCGAGGCCGGGACGCACCTCACGCGCGCGCTGGAGGGGCGCCGTCCCGTGACGGTGCTCATCGCCGACATCGACCACTTCAAGCGGGTCAACGACACCCACGGGCACGTGTTCGGTGACCAGGTGCTGCTGGGGGTGGCCCGGACGCTCACGCATCACCTGCGCCCCACCGACCTGCTGGGCCGGTTCGGCGGTGAGGAGTTCGTGGCCCTGCTGCCCGGCGCCGACATGGCCGAGGCGTGCCGTGTCGCCGAACGGCTACGCTCACGCGTCGAGCGCATGGAGCTGGTGGCCGACGGTAGGAACATCACCATCACGGTCTCGGTCGGAGTGGCGCTGTTCCGGGTACACGGCGACGACGTGATCGAACTGCTCGCCTCGGCCGACCACGGGCTCTACCGGGCGAAGGACGCGGGACGCAACCGGGTGTGCATGCCGCCGACCGGGCCCTGGGCGGTTCCCGGTGGGATGGGCGGGAGCCCGAGCACCCCGGTGCGCGAGGCATAGGGGTGATGCCTGGGAGGACGGTGACGCGGCCGGCGCGAGCCCGGCCGCCGACCTCGAGCCCCCGGACCTGCGCGGTCGCCGGAGCCGGCGGTTTCCCGAATGAGGGTGCGCACACCGCGGTCCCGCGGAGCCTCTCGTCACCCTCGTCCACAGGCCGAGCGACGAGCGTTGCCGGTTCGGAGGGGAGCGACGCACGGTGAGGGCATGGTTACCGAACCCGGATCCGGTCCGGCCACGCCCACCCTCACCATCAGCGAGCCCCGCGACATCGTCGCGGCCATCCCCTACCTTCTCGGCTACCACCCCAGCGACATGCTGGTCGTCCTCGGCCTGTGCGGCTCCTCCGCCCGCGCCCGCCTCACCTTCCGCTGCGACCTGACCGATGAGACCTCCCGACACGTCGCGGAGATGGCGGCCCGGATCGCCAACACACTCGACGCCCACGGGTGCGACGCCGCCCTGGCCGTGGCCTACGGTCCGGCGTCCCGAGCCACCCCCTGCGTGGACGCCGTGCGTGCCGAGCTCGCCGCGATCGGGATCACCCTGCGCGAAGCGCTCCGCGTCACCGGAGATCGCTACTGGTCCTATCTGTGTGCCGCCCCCCACTGCTGTCCGCCCGAGGGGATGCCGGCCGATCCCGCCCGTTCGCCGGCCGCGGCCACGGCGGTACTGAACGGGCTCACCACCTGGCGTGACCGTGACCAGGTCCGGCAGTACATCGCCCCCGTGGAGGGAGCGGACCGCGATCGCGTGCGGCGGGCCACGATGGTGGCCGAGCGGCGCGGTGAGGAACTGTTGGCGCGCCGTGCCGCCTCCGAGCGCGACCCGTTCGGCGTGGCGTTTCGGACCGAGGGGGTACGGGTGGTGCGCGAGACCGTGGCGGCCGCGTGCCGCGGCGAGCTCCCCGAAGCCCCCGACGAAACCGCGTGGCTGGGGGTACTGCTCACCTGCGTCCGGGTGCGCGACGAGGCGTGGGCGCGGATCTCCACCGGCGCCCGGTCCGAGGCGGCTGGCAGTGTCCACGTGGGGCTGTGGCGGCAGGTGCTGCGCAACGTCGAACCCGCGTACGTGGCCGCTCCGGGCTCCCTGCTCGCCGTGGCCGCCTGGCGCTCCGGCGACCGCGCCCTCGCCGAAGCCGCCCTGGACGAGGTCGACCGGGCGCGGCCCGCCTACTCCATGGCCCAACTGCTCCGCCAGGCGCTGCGCGCGGGACTGCCACCCCAGGAGTGCGAACCCACCCCCGAATGGCTGGAACGGGTCAGTCCGGTCGCGGGGGAGCCCGACGAGCGTCACCCGTGACTGGCCGGGGCACCATCGCCGAGACCCTAGGCTGGAGACATGCCGGAGTACATCTACACGATGCGCAACGTGCGCAAGGCGCACGGAGACAAGGTCGTCCTGGACGACGTCTCGGGTTCGTTCCTGCCCGGGGCCAAGATCGGTGTCGTTGGCCCCAATGGTGCGGGCAAGTCCTCGCTGCTCAAGCTCATGGCGGGCGTGGAGCAACCCTCCAACGGCGAGGCCCGGCTCATGCCCGGTTTCACGGTCGGGCTGTTGGCCCAGGAACCACGGCTGGACGAGAGCAAGACCGTGTTGGAGAACGTCGAGGATGGTGTCGCCGAGACCAAGGCGATGCTGGCCCGGTTCAACGAGATCGCCGAGCAGATGGCCACGGACTACTCCGACGAGCTGCTCGAGCAGATGGGCAAGCTGCAGGAGCAGCTCGACCATCGCGACGCGTGGAACCTCGACAGCCAGCTGAGTCAGGCCATGGACGCACTGCGATGCCCACCCCCCGACACCGAGGTCTCGGTGCTCTCCGGCGGTGAGAAGCGGCGTGTGGCGCTGTGCCGGCTGCTCCTGGAGCGCCCCGACCTCCTGCTGCTGGACGAGCCCACCAACCACCTCGACGCCGAGAGCGTGCAGTGGCTGGAGCAGCACCTCGAGAACTACCCCGGCACCATCGTCGCGATCACCCACGATCGGTACTTCCTGGACAACGTCGCGACCTGGATCCTGGAGCTCGACCGCGGCAAGCTCTACCCCTACGAGGGGAACTACACCACCTACCTCGACACCAAGGCGACACGGCTGAAGGTCGAGGGGCAGCGGGACGCCAAGCGCCAGAAGCGGCTGAAGGAGGAGCTGGAGTGGGTCCGCTCCAACGCCAAGGCGCGCCAGAGCAAGAGCAAGGCCCGACTCGCCCGGTACGAGGAGATGGCGGCCGAGGCCGACAAGACCCGCAAGTTGGACTTCGAGGAGATCCAGATCCCTCCGGGGCCCCGGCTGGGATCGAACGTGGTCGAGGTCAAGAACCTCACCAAGGGGTTCGGCGACAGTCTGCTCATCGAGGACCTGAGCTTCTCGCTGCCACCGAACGGCATCGTCGGCGTCATCGGTCCCAACGGTGTCGGCAAGACCACGCTGTTCAGGATGATCGTCGGTGAGGAGACCCCCGACTCCGGCTCCATCATGGTCGGCGACACCGTCCAGATCTCCTACGTCGACCAGTCACGTTCGGGCATCGACAGTGAGAAGAACGTGTGGCAGGCCGTCTCCGACGGCGAGTCCTTCATCAAGGTCGGCAACGTCGAGATCCCGAGCCGCGCCTACGTCGCCGCGTTCGGGTTCAAGGGATCCGACCAGCAAAAACCCGCGGGTGTGCTCTCCGGTGGCGAGCGCAACCGGGTGAACCTCGCGCTCACCCTCAAGCAGGGCGGGAACCTGCTGCTGCTGGACGAGCCCACGAACGACCTCGACGTGGACACCCTGGGCTCGCTGGAGAACGCGCTGCTGGACTTCCCCGGCTGCGCCGTCATCACCAGTCACGACCGCTGGTTCCTCGACCGTGTCGCCACGCACATCCTCGCGTGGGAGGGCGGCGCCAACTGGTTCTGGTTCGAGGGCAACTTCGAGTCCTACGAGCAGAACAAGATCGAGCGGCTCGGCCCCGAGGCCGCGCGCCCCCACGCGGTCACACGCCGCAAGCTCACCAGGAACTAGAACCCGAGGAACCGGATCCCGGCCGGCCGCTGGCGCGTCAGCCGCCGGCCGGTTCCGCCCCGGCGGCGACCACACGACCGCGGTGTGGCAGGACCCCGCGACGGAACTCGCCCGGGGGGAGACCGGTGTGACGCTTGAACACCTGACCGAAGTGGGAAGCGTCGGCGAACCCCCAGCGAGCGGCGATGGCGGCGACGGGCACGTGCGCCAGCAGCGGGTCGGAGAGGTCGCGCTGGCAGCGCTCCAGACGCCGGAGGCGGATCAGTGACGCCACGGTGTGGTCGGTGGGCTCGAACGCCGCGTGGAGGTGGCGTAGCGAGACGTGGTGCGCCGCCGCGATGGAGCCGGGCGTGAGATCGGGGTCGGCGAGGTGGGCGTCGATGTACTCGCTGACCCGCTCGCACAGGGCGTCGCGCCGGTCGGAGACACGCTGGTGCTGCCCGAGTTCGTCGCGCAGCATGGTGGTGACCAGGTCCATCATGCCCCGCACCGCCAACGGTCCGTTGTCGCCCAGTGAGTCCAGGTTGCGGTTCAGCGCCAGGATCATGGTCCACGCGGCCGAGGTCATCCCCGCCGCGCACTCGAAGGCCCGGGCCGTGATGGGCTCGAGGGAGTCCCCGTCGGCTCCGACGCGCTGCTTGGGGAATTTGATGCAGGACGACTTGTAGCCGTCGCTGGAGACCAGGTCCGTGGGTTCGCCGGAGTCATAGATCGCGAAGTAGCCGGGGGTGAGAACGACGGAGCTGTCCCCCTGGGACAGCCGAAGCCGTCCGGACAGCTGCAGGGTCAACACGTAGTACCCGGCGTCCTCGGCCGAGATCGAGTCGCGGCCCCGATGGGCGGCGTGCCGTTCGCACTCCATGTCGACGAAGGAGACCCCGGCCACGGATCGGTCGCTGAGGGTTCCGGAGAACACGCCGGGGCGGTCGCAGTCGAAGTCGAACCGGAGCACGCTGCGCCGTACGGCGTCGGTCCAGGAGTCGAACGCGACCGGAGGTCCCAGGTCCTCGGCCAGGAGCCCGGATGCCTTGAAGCCTTCGATGAGCGACACCGTCCTCGCCCCCTGACTCGTCGTCACACTGTGAGGTCGGGACCTGTTCGCCGGCGAGGTGTCTCCGTTGTGAGCCTCCAGCGCCGCGAGAAACCGAACTGTGGCGCAGATCATAACAAATATTCCGATGGCGTGAACCGTGCCTCGGATTTCGTGTGAGGGACGCACGGCCAGAACTCACCAGCCTCCCACGCCCCACGAATAACTCCCGTCACATCGAAGTACCTCCGGGACGGGAATTGTGCGCGCACGCAACAGAGCCGTGCGCGCCTCACCCAGATTCACGGCCGTCGGATTCGTAGAGTGGCGCCGAAAACCGAACTCGCATCGAGTACTCCACCCGGTCCACGGGACACAACGACCCGCCGTGGACGAGGAAGGGGCACCGTGGCGCACATCGACGGCTCCCACCACATGACACTATCGGTCGCCGGCGCCCAGGAGGACGTGGATTTCCACACCAAGATCCTGGGAATGCGGATGATCAAACGCACCGTGCTTTTCGATGGGTCCCTGCCGATCTATCACCTGTACTATTCCAACACCAATGGCGACCCCTCCAGTGTCGTAACGACATTTCCCTGGGCACAGGCCGGGATGTACGGAACGCGTGGCACCAACCAGGCACGGGAGGTGCAGCTGGCGGTCCCACACGGTTCCATGAACTTCTGGTACGACCGGCTGACCTCACACGGAATCGAGGTCCGCAACACCGAGGTGTTCGACCAGCGGCGTCTGGCGTTCCGGCACCCCTCGGGAATCGAATACGTCCTCGTCGGCGCCGGTGACGACGACCGGGTCGGGCATCCCGGCAACGGCGTCCCCCCGGAGCACGCCATTCACGGGCTGCACGGGGTGGGCGTGCACCTGACCACCCCCGAACGGATGGTGGAGTTCGCCGAGGGCTCGTTCCACGGCCGTGGCGGTGTGGCCGAGGAGGGCGACCGGATCGCGCTGCGGATCGGGGACCACAAGCGCGGCAACGCCCTCGAGCTGGTCGTGAACCGCACCGACCCCCAGGGCACGTGGGGCTTCGGCGCCGGCACCTGCCACCACTTCGCCTGGAACGCCGAGACCCTGGCCAACCAGGACGACGTCAAGTTCGCCATCGAGGGCGCCGGTTACACCGACATCTCCGAGCTGAAGGACCGCAAGTACTTCAAGAGCGTCTACGTGCGCACCCCGGCCGGGGCGCTGTTCGAGCTCGCTGTCACCCACTCCGAAGGAGGATGGGACTGCGACGAGTCACCCAAGGAGCTGGGAACCCGGTTCCAGCTGCCCGAGCGGTTCGAGCACCGCCGCGCGGAGATCCTCGACCGGCTGGAGCCGATCACCGGCTGACCCCCCGACCCGTCGCATCCCAGGGAGAACCGTGACCGGGCAACGTGCGCCGCACACGAACGGCGGAAATGAGATCACCATCAGACGCGGCCAGTTCTGGGTCCCCGGGGAACGGAGCGTGAACGAGGACGGTACCCACCAGCGCGCCCCCATGTTCGTCCAGTGGGAGGCACCGGCGGGCGGGAGCCGCCCCTACCCGCTGGTGCTGGTGCACGGCGGTGGTGGGCAGGGGACCGACTGGACCACGACCCCCGACGGCCGCCCCGGCTGGGCCACCCGGTTCGTCGAGGCGGGATACGCCGTCTACGTCGTCGACCGGTGTGGCCACGGCCGTTCCCCCTACCACCCGGACATCGTCGGGCCCATGGGAGCCCAGATCCCCTACGAGGCGGCGAAGTCGCTGTTCTTCCCGGACACCGCCCGTGACGAGCAGCACCAGTGGAGCTACTCCCGCGACCTGGACTCCTGGCATGTCGACCAGCTGCTGGCCGGGATGGGACCGCTGCCCATGGACCTCGCCGAGTCCCAGCGCATGGACGCCGACCGGATCGGTCGGCTGCTGGACATCACCGGCCCGGCGGTGGTGGTGACCCACTC
This sequence comes from Halostreptopolyspora alba, assembly GCA_003725585.1. Classification (GTDB taxonomy): domain Bacteria; phylum Actinomycetota; class Actinomycetes; order Streptosporangiales; family Streptosporangiaceae; genus Lipingzhangella; species Lipingzhangella alba. The sequence continues at coordinate 56,529 of RJMB01000001.1, forward strand.
CGCGGGTGGCCCGGTCGGATGGCTCGCCGCCGACACCCGACCGGAGGCGGTGGCCGCGATAGTCGCGGTGGAGCCGATCGGACCCGCGTTCGCGGACTTCCCGGGAATCGGCGAACTGTCCTGGGGGCTCACCGCCCACCGCATCACCTACGACCCTCCACTGGAGCGCCCCGAGCAGGCCCGCGAGGCCGACCCCGCCACCCTGCGCGTCCCCGCGATGCGCGACCTTCCGGTGGCGGTGCTCACCGGCGGGGCCTCGGCCTTCGCCGAGTTCGCCCCCGACGTCGTGGAGTTCCTGCGCGCCGCGGGAGCCCGTGCCGAGCGGATGCACCTGCCCGACCTCGGTATCACCGGCAACGGCCACGCCCTGATCCTCGAAGCCAACTCCGACCACACCATCCGGCCCGTCCTCGACTGGATCGCCACACACGAGCCCGAGCTGACCGGGAGTTGACCACCGTGACCACCCAACTCGCCCCCACGTCCACCGTCCACGTCAGTGACGAGTTCGACCCCCTGATGCGGCGGCTGGACGACGTTCACGACCTACTCGACAGCACCGCCGACGAGAGCGAGCGACTCGGCGACCTCACCGACGCCGCCGCGCGTGCCCTGCGCGACTCCGGCGCGCTGAAGATCAGCGTCCCCCGCGAGCTCGGGGGGTACGAGTTCTCGCCCCGCCAGGCCATCGACACCATCGCCCGCGTCTCCCACGCCGACGCGTCGGCGGGATGGTCGTTCATGGCCGTGCAGATGGTCACCGGAACCACGGCCGCCTATCTCGGTGCCGAGGCGGTGCGCGACCTCTACCCGGATGTCGCGGGCGACCGTTACGCCACCATCGCCGGCCAGGGCACCAAGATGGGGACGGCGACCAGGGTCGAGGGGGGCTATCGCATCAGCGGCCGCTGGCACTTCGCCTCGGGGATCTCGCTGGCCTCCCACATCCACACCGCGGCCTTCTGCGAGGAGACCGGCGAGGCCCTGGTGTTCACCCTGCCCAAGGACCGCGTGACCCTGATCGACAACTGGGACGTTATGGGGCTGCGGGCCACCCGCAGCATCGACTACACCTGCGAGGACGTGTTCGTGCCGCAGACCCACGTCTACCCGGTGGCCACGACCCACGCCCACCACGGCGGGGCGGCCTACCGGATCGGACTGGCGAACATGGCCGGCGTCTGCCACACCGGATGGGCCCTGGGCGTGGGGCGCCGGATGCTCGACGAGCTCAAAGCGCTGGTGGCCAGCAAGTCCGGCACCCCGAACGCCTCCGTGGACACCCACCAGTTCTACGCCGAGTACGCCGAGGCCGAGAGCCGACTGCGCGCGGCACGCTCCTGGGCGATGGAGGTGTGGGCGGACAACGAGGCCACGTTGGACCGGGGGGAGCACCTGAGTACCGAACAGGAGACCCTCACCCGGCTGATGCTGAACAACACCACCTGGTCGGTGCAGGCCGTCGGGCAGATGGTGCACAAGTGGGCGGCGACGGCGGCGCTGCGGCGGGGCCCGCTACAGCGGTTCTTCCGTGACCTGCACTCCGGCACCCAGCACGTCACTTCCGGACCGGTCGTGCTACAGAACTGCGGCAAGTGGCTGTCGGGGCTCGCCGCCCCGGAGGCCCGGTGGGTCTTCCTCGACCTGCAGGAGCCGCGGTCGTGATGCCCCGCGCCGACCGGAACGCCCCGGGTCGGCCGGGGTGGGGCTACCAGGCGGCGCGCACGGCCACCGGGACACCCGCCATGGCGGAGCACGAAGGAGTGGACGCCGAGGAGTTCAAGTCGACCTTTCGGCACCACCCCGCGGGTGTCGCGGTCGTCACCGCCGACGACGGCGCCGGCCCCGCCGGGTTGACCGCCACCTCGGTGGTCGCGGTCTCCGCCGAACCGGCGCTGCTCGCGTTCTCGCTGACCTCCGCCTCCACCACCGCCCCTCGCGTCCTCGGCGCGCGCACGGCGGTGGTTCACCTGCTCGGCGCGGGGGAGGTGGGGCTGGCCCGACGGTTCGCCACCGGCGGGATCGACCGGTTCGCCGACCCCGGCTCCTGGACCCGCCTACCCACCGGGGAGCCGCTGCTTCGGGAGGTCACCGTGTGGTTGCGCTGCCGGATCGCCCAGCGCCTCACCGCCGGAGACTCCACCCTGGTGCTCGGGGAGGTGCTCGGCACTCACCAGAACACCTCGGACCGGTGCCCGCTCGTCTACCAGAACCGCACCTTCTACGTCCTCGGCGAATCGGCGGTGGTCACGTGACACGGGAACCCTCCCCGGGGGCCGACGACACCACGGGGCACCCGGCACAGTGGGGCCGCGAACGGGTGGAGGCGGAGGTGGCCGTGCTCACGGTGCACGGCAGGGGGCAGTCCCCGGAGTCCATGCGTGACCTCACCGCACGCCTCGGTGCGCCCCCCGCCCGGTTCTACGCCCCGGCGGCGCCCGAAGGCAGCTGGTACCCGCACCCCTTCATGGAACCGCTGGCACGCAACCAGCCGGAGCTGGACCACGGGCTGCGGGTGGTGGAGGCGGTACTGACCCGGATCCTGCGGGAGGGCTTCGCCCGCCACCGCGTGGTGCTGTGGGGCTTCTCCCAGGGGGCCTGTCTGCTCAGCCAGTACCTGCTCGACACCCCGCGGCGCCTCGGTGGGGCCATCCTGTTCACCGGTGGCCACCTCGGCCCCGATGCCCGCCCGGCGCCCTCGGGTGCGCCACTGGACGGCCTCCCCGTACTGATGCGCAGCGTCGAGCGCGACCCCTGGGTGCCGCGTTCCCGTGTCGCGGAGACCGCGGAGCTGCTGCGGCGCGCCGGCGCGACGGTCGACCTGCGTATCGCCCCGGGCGACGAACACGTCGTCACCGACGAGGCGTGCGGCGCGGCCGCCCGCCTGCTGCGCGCCATCGGCCAGTGACCACTCCCGCTGGCTCGGCGGAGTGGGGTGCCCGCGACGCCCCACCGCGCTGTTCCGGAATCGCGGCCGTGGCGACCGAGGCGAGGGGTCGCCTCGTCGGCCTCCAGGACGTAGGGTGTCGGGTGACTATGACTTCCGCGCGCGATGACAGTGAATCCGGGACCACGTTCTACGAGGCCGTCGGCGGCTCCGAGACCTTCGTCCGCCTCGTCCGGCGGTTCTACCAGGGTGTGGCCGAGGACCCCGTCCTGCGCCCGCTCTATCCCGAGGAGGACCTCGGCCCCGCCGAGGAGCGGCTGCGGCTGTTCCTGATCCAGTACTGGGGCGGTCCCCGCACCTACAGTGACCAACGTGGCCACCCCCGGCTGCGCATGCGACACGCCCCGTTCCGGGTCGGAACCCGCGAACGCGACCGCTGGCTGGAGCACATGCGCGCGGCCATGGACGAGATCGCGCTGCCCGCCGAACTCGACCAGCAGCTGTGGCAGTACCTGGTCATGGCCGCGCACAGCATGGTCAACACCTTCGACGAGCCCCCGACGGAACAACGCCCCGAGAGCGACACCGGCGGCCCCCGCGACGACGACGGCGACGACCCCATCCGGATCTCCCTGCGGCCCTGAGGCCCGGCAACACCCCACTCAGGGCGTGCCGTCTCGGGTGGCCGCCCGCCGGTAGCGCCGGGCGAGCGTGGCCACGTGGTCCCGCAGCTGCTCGGGCTCCAGCACCTCGAAGTCGGTGTCCAGGGCGCCGAGCCACGCGGCGAGGAGCCTCGGGGAGCTCGCGCCGACCCGAAGCAGGCATGACTCGTCGTCGACGGGCTCCACCACGCCCATACCGTGCTCGGCGACCCGCTCGGCGGGGGCGTGCACCAGCACCCGGCACTGGGGCTCCCACTCCCGGGCTCCGAACCGGTGGTACATGTAGGCAGCGACGTCACCGTCCGGCTCGCCACGGGGCGTGAACCGCGGACCGGTGGGAGGGAGGGGCGTGAGGCGGTCCACGCGGAAGCTACGCCAGTCGTCCCGGTCGACATCCCAGGCCACCAGGTACCAGTGTCCCCACCACGACACCAGGTGGTGCGGCTCCGTGACACGCCGCGTCCCGCTCCCGTCGTGGCGCACGTAGTCGAACCGTAGCCGCTCGACCGACCGGCAGGCCGCCGCGATGATCGCCAGCGTCTCCTGGTCCACGGTGGCCTGGTCCGGGTCGTCGACCATGACCTTCGTCGCCCGCATCGCCTCCGACCGGCGTCGCAGATGTGAGGGCAGCACCTGGTCGAGCTTGGCCAGGGCCCGCATCGCCGTCTCCCCGATCCCGGTGACCGAGGTCCGCGTCGCCGTGCGCAGGCTGACGGCGACCGCGACGGCCTCCTCCTCGTCCAGCAGCAACGGAGGCATGCGCCCACCCGGGCCCAGCCGGTAGCCACCGGACACGCCGGGCGTCGACTCGACGGGGTAGCCGAGACCGCGTAACCGCTCCACGTCCCGGCGCACCGTACGCGGTGTCACCGCCATGCGTTCGGACAGCTCCGCGCCCGTCCACTCGGGCCTGGACTGTAGCAGGGACAGCAGCTGCAGCAGACGCGTCGAGGTTTTCTCCGACATTCTCCGAGCATGCCACGGATCGAGGACCCATCCTGTCCGCGTCGCGACCTAACTTGCCGGCCATGAACGACAACACGAGAATCCACCCGTTTCGGATCGAGATCCCCCAGGACGCGATCGAGGACCTGCACGACCGGTTGGCCCGCACCCGCTGGCCCGACTCCCCGCCCGGGGTGGGATGGGACTACGGTGTGCCCTCGGACTACCTCCGGGATCTGGCCGAGTACTGGCGCACGGGCTACGACTGGCGCGCCACCGAAGCCCGACTGAACGCCTTCGACCAGTTCACCACGGAGATCGACGGGCAGGAGATCCACTTCGTCCACGTACGCTCGCCCGAGCCGGACGCGGTGCCGCTACTGCTCACGCACGGCTGGCCCAGCACGTTCGCGATATTCGCCGACGTGATCGGCCCGCTGACCGACCCGCGTGGGCACGGGGCCGAACACGCCCGGGCGTTCCACGTCGTGGCGCCCTCGGTTCCGGGGTTCGCCTTCTCCGGACCCACCCGCGAGCCCGGCTGGAGCGTCGAGCGCACCGCCCGCGCGTGGGCCGAGCTGATGCGGCGGCTGGGTTACGACCGCTACATCGCCCAAGGGGGTGACTTCGGCTCGCTGGTGTCGCCCGAACTCGGGAGGAACGACCGGGAACACGTCATCGGGGTGCACGTCAACGGTCTGATCAGCGCCTCGGTGCTCGACTACACCAGCGAGGATCCCACAGCCGGGTTCACCGAGGAGGAGCTGGCGACGTTGTACGCGCAGGAGACGCAGTGGGAACAGCGGCAGGGCTACGCCGCGGTGAACAGCACCCGGCCGCAGACCATCGCCTACGCGCTCACCGACTCCCCGGTGGGCCTGCTCGCCTGGAACCTGGAGTGGTTCGTGGACTACGACCCCACACGCACCGAGCAGACCCCCATCGACCGCGACACCATCCTCACCCAGGTCTCGCTCTTCTGGTTCACCGCCACCTCGGGGTCGGCGGCGCGCATCTACAAGGACTGCGGTGATGCCTTCTACGGAGGGGAGAACTCCGGGGTACCCACCGCCGTGGCGCTGTTTCCCGGTGACACCCCGATCCGCACGCTCGCCGACCGCTGCAACACGGTCGTGCGCTGGCAACGTTACGACCGCGGCGGGCACTTCGCGGCGATTCAAGCCCCGGATCTGCTCACCGACGATATCCGCGAGTTCGCCGCGGAGCTGACGTAGGGGGTGTTTTCGGGGCTCGCTGGCGCTCGCCGAGAGCGGGTCCCCGCAGGGGCGTCACTCGTGCAGGTACTCCCGCAGGAACGCGCGCTCCTCGTCGTTGAGGCGGCGGATGGACTGTTCGCGCTGGTTGAAACCGACCATGACCGAGGTGGCCCGTAGATAGACGGTGTCGGTCCCGGTGTCGGCGTCGCGGACCTCGTAGGCTAGCCGGAAACTGGAGTGCCGCACGTCGGTCACCCACGTCTCGACCAGGATGGGCTCGCGGCGCATCTGCAACGGCCGCACGTAGTCCACCTCGTGTCGGGCCACGACCAGCCCGCCCATCCGCCGCTCGCCGTCAACCCTGCTGTCCCAGTGCAGGAACGCCAGGCGGGCGTCCTCCAGGTAGGTCAGCATTCGCACGTTGTTGACGTGGTTGAGCGGGTCGAGGTCGGCGAACCGGACATAGGCGCGGAAGTGGTGTGTGCGACGGCCGCCGGAACCGTCTCCGTCGCCCCTGTGCTGGTCCGTCGCGGCCTCTGTCACCGTTGTCCGTCCTTCCTCGTCCCGGATGCGCTCGTCTGTGGTCCGCGGACCAGTGTCTCGAACGCGTCGCCGTCGCGGGCGCCCACCCCCGGTCAGCGGCCCACCGCTCAGGAGCCGTCGGGGACGTCGAGCCCGGTGAAACGCGCGAGGAACGCCAGCTGGTCGGCACTGAGCCGGACCGTGCGGCTCACCGCGCGTGCGCTGTGGCCCACCTCGGACTCGCGGCGCAACAGGATCGGGCGCGCGTCGATTGGCGCGGCGGTCGCGTGCTGTAGGGCGGCGCACATCTTCCGGGCGTGCAGTGGATCGACCCGGCTGTCGTTGTCGAATACGGTGAACAGGGTCGCCGGGTATCGGACACCCTCAGTGACGTTGTGGTAGGGGGAGTACCCCAGGAGCCAGCCGAGTTCCTCGGGGTCGTCGGCGCTGCCGTACTCGACGTTCCACAGTCGCCCCAACCCGAAACGCTCGTAGCGCACCATGTCCAGCAGCGGCGCCGAACAGACCGCGGCGGCGAACAGGTCGGGCCGCTGCGTGGTCACCGCCCCGACCAACAGCCCGCCATTGCTTCCACCCTTGGCCGCGAGCTGCTCGGGAGTCGTCACCCCGGTGGCGACCAGGTGTTCCGCCGCGCTCACGAAGTCGTCGAAGACGTTCTGCTTCGCGTCGAGCATGCCGGCGCGGTGCCACTCCTCACCCTCCTCCAGCCCGCCACGCAGGTGGGCGATCGCGTAGCTCCCGCCGGCCCGTACCCACGCCAGCACCGTCGGCGAGTAGGCCGGTGTGAGCGAGATCGAGAAACCCCCGTAGCCGTACAGGATGGTCGGGCGCGGTCCCCGATCCTCGGGGGGCGAGAGCAGCAGCATCCGCACCGTCGTGCCGTCGCGGGAGGTGTAGCTGACCTGCTCGGTGCGTACGTCCGGTGGGTCCGGCGCGCCGGGCGCCGACTCCCAGAGGTCGACCTCGCCGGTCCGGCCGTCGTAGCGGTACACCGCCGTTGGGCGGCTGTTGTCGGTGTAACCGAACCACGCTTCGTGGCCGCCTTCCGGGCGCTCGACGATGCCGCCGACCGAGCCCAAGCCGGGAAGCGGCACCGGGCCGCGTCGTTCACCCGAGTCCAGGTCGTGCGCGGTGATTTCGCTCACCGCGTGCCGTAGCCACGAGACGAGCAGCACCGGGCGCGGCATCCGGGGGCCGTCCAGGATCGCGAAGTCGTCCAGAACCGCCTCGGGGTCGGTCGTGACCAGAGTGCGCCAGTTCTCGTAGCCGGGGTTGGCCGGATCGGTCACGCACAGCCGGCCCCGGGGAGCGTCGCGGTCCGTCAACAGGTACAGCCGACCGTCCCGCCCCACGTGGCACGTGAGCTGGGCGTCGACGTCGTACTGGATCGGGGTCAGCTCGGGGGCGCGTGGCCCGGTCTCGCGTAGGTCGGCGATCCAGGCGTCGTTGTTGGCCGCCGTGCCCTTGGTGCGCTCGACCAGCAGCCACCGCCCGTCGTGGCTGACCGCCACGCCGTAGTAGCTGATCATGTCGTGCCCCGCGCCGAGGACGAGCGCGTCCCGGTCCGTGGGGGTGCCGACCTCGTGCAGGTACACCCGCCGGTGGTACTGCTCCTCCCCTTCGCCGACCTCCTCCGGCGGTAGGCGCCGCACGTAGTAGAACGCCGCCCCGTCCGGCAGCCACGCGATGGGGGAGTAGCGGCACCGGTCGATCGGGCCGTCGAGGGTCTCACCCGTGGTGACGTTCATCACCCACAGCTGCGACTCCTCCGAGCCACCCACGGAGATCTGGTAGGCGAGCAACCTCCCCGTGGGGTCGGGGCGCCACGAGTCGAGAGTCGTGGCGCCGCTGGGGTCGAGCGCGCCCGGGTCGACCAGCACACTCTCGTCCCCGCCGCCGGGAGGCACCGTGAGCAGCACCCCGTGCTCCTGGTCGGGGGCACGCCGGGTGAGGAACCCGCGTCCCCGGCGCCAGACCGGCGTGCCGACGGAACCCGCCCCCATGAGTTCCCGGACGTTCGCGTCGAAATAGCCGCGCGCCGGCAGTTCCGCGCCGACACTGGCGAAGAGGGTGTCCTGGGCGGCGGACCACTCCTTGGTCCGTGGAGCGTCGGGATCCTCCAACCAGCGGTAAGGGTCGGCGACCGTGAACCCGTGCAGGTTCTCGGGCCGCGTGACGCGCTCAGCGGCGGGATAACTGCGGTCAGGCATGAGCCTGACCCTATCCGGGGTTGCCCGACCGTGTCGGCGCGGTTGCGTGGGGAAACGATCCGGCTGCGCGATGATGGACGCGAGGTGCTGTTTCGGTGGCCGTCCAGAAATTGGGGTGGCGGCGAAGCCGTCCGAGCGAGCAAACTGAATGCGGGACATTACTCGGCGGGAACCCACCCACGGGAGGTCCGTGTGGCAACGCGAACAGTGCCGGCCCCCAGGCCGGTCCAAGGGGAGGTCTCCTGGCTGGCCGACCGGCTGGCCGGGGACGAGACACAGCCGTTACCAACGACGCTCGGGGAGCGGCCATGAGCGCCGGCGGCGGTAAGGAGGGCGGTCCACCCCACCGTCACGTGCTGTTGCTCAACGCCAGCTACGAGCCGCTGACGACCGTACCACTACGCCGCGCCATTCTCCTGGTGTTACGGGAGAAGGCGGAGGTCGTGCACGGTGACACCGAGGGTGCGGTACTGCACTCGGCGACCACCGCGCTTTCGGTGCCGTCGGTGATCCGGCTCCGACGCTACATCCGCGTTCCCTACCGCAGGCGGGTGCCGTTGACCCGTGTGGCGCTGATGCGTCGCGACGGCAACCACTGCGGGTACTGCGGGAGACGCGCCGAAACCATCGACCACGTTATCCCACGCAGCCGCGGTGGCGCGCACGTGTGGGAGAACGTCGTCGCCTCCTGCAAGGCGTGTAACCACCGAAAGGCCGATCGTCTCCTCGACGAGATCGGGTGGACGCTGAAGGTCACCCCGAAGGTGCCGCGGGGCCTGCACTGGCGACTCATCAACGGCGAACACCACGGGGACCCCCAGTGGGCCCCCTACGTCGCCCGAGTGGCCGCCTGACCAGCGCCGGGCGGTGCCGTTCCCCGGCTGGGGAACGGCACCGGTGCCTCAGGACCTGTGTTCGCGCAGCGACCCCAGCTCGGCGTGCAGGCGCTCGCGGATGTCGGCGAGCTCGGTGAGGTTGGCCTCGACCCCGGCCAGCCGGCGTTCGTACAGCTCGATGATGTGGTCGCACACCTCGGCCTCGGCGAGATCGCCGGCGTACAGGCAGTCGCCGACCTGTTGGATCTCGGCCATGGCCAGCCCCGCCGCCAGCAGCGCGCGAATGTTGCCGACCACGGTCACCGTGGACTCCGGATAGTCGCGGTAGCCGTTGTCCCGCCGTTCGGCCGTGATCAGCCCGACCTGCTCGTAGTAGCGCAGTGACCGGGCACTGGCGCCGGTCCGCCGTGCGAGTTCGCCGATGCGCATCAGTTCTCCCTCTCAGCCGCCGGCTCCTCCCGCCGGGCCAGCAGAGTGAACGCGAGGAGCAGCACCCCACCCCCGATGATCAGCAGGGTAACCGAGGCCCGTGGCAGCGCCTCCGGCCCTCCGGCGGCGAGCGCGAGCCCACCCAGTGATCCCGCGAGGGAGAAGCCCAGGTACATCCCGCTGGTGTTCAGCGCGAGAATGGCGCTGTCGGCACCCCGGGCCCGCAGCAGCAGCCACGACTGCAGGGGCGGGCTGATCGTCCAGATCCCCACCGCCCAGACCACCACGATACCGGCGAGCACGGCGAAGGGAAGCGAGCCCGCGGGAGCGAGGGTGGTAAGCGCCGCCAGCACGGCGACCATGACGATCGCGGTGCCCAACCCGGCCGCCAGGGTGCGTCCCGGCCCCCACCGGTCGGCGCCGCGCCCGCCGAGCAGCACCCCGACGAAACCCGCCGCGCCGAACAGCATGATCAAGGTCCCCACCGCGTCGGTGCCGCCGGAGAGCTGGCGGTAGAGCGGAGCCAGGTAGATGTAGGGCATCATCCCGCCCGCGCCCGAGATGAGCAGGGCGAGCGTCGTTCCCAGGATGACGGGCCGCTTCAGTGGGGCGACGCGCTGCCGCAGACCCAGCTCCGGGCCGGTGTCGTGGCGGGGCAGCCACAGCATTCCCACGAACGCCGGGAGGCTCAGTGCCGCGACGAACAGCATCGTCGCGCGCCACCCCAACGCCGCCCCGATCCAGCTGCCGATCGGAACCCCCGCGACCAGAGAGAGGGTGATCCCCGCCGTCACGAGACTGAGGTAGCGGGCCTTCCGCTCGGCCGGGGCGTGCCGGCCCACCGCGACCAGCGCCGTCGGCACGAGGGTGGCGGCGGCCAGCGCGGTGACCACCCGCAACCCCATCGCCACCGGGTAACTGGGCGCGAAGGCCATCAGGACGTTGGCGACGGCGAACAGCACCGTCACCGCGGGTAGTAGGCGGTGGTGCGGTATCCGCCCCGCCACGACGGCCATGATCGGTGCCCCGAGTCCGTAGGTCAGCGAGTACACGGTGACGAGTTGGCCCGCTGTCGCCTCTGTGACCTCCAGGTCGGCCGACACCAGCGGCAGGATCCCCGCGATGACCATGTCGTCGGTTCCGGTGGCGAAGGCGGCGAGGGTGAGCGCCAGCAGCCACATCGGGATCCCGCGGGCGGCAGCACGGCGGCCACCGGATCCGGGCGAGTTGGCTGCGATTGTCGTGTCGGTTGTCATGGCGGGAAAGTTACGACCCTGACACATGTGTGAAGGTCAAACCGGCCCCGGCGGCACCGCGGTTACCCGGCCTGGTCCTCGATCCTGAAGTAGGCGGTGCCCTCACCCACCTCCACGGTGACCAGTGTCCGGTCGCCCAGCTCGACCTCGTCGCCGGCCTCGACCTCGACCTCCCGCTCGTCCACCCCGTCACCGGAGACCAGGATCCGTGCCGTGCCGTCCGTGGCGCTGCCCACCCCGATGGTCAGGCCGGACTCGTTGGCGCGGTGCCCCACCCGGACGGCGAAGACATCCGGGTCCGCCATGGGGTCTCCGTCCACTCCCTGCCGCGGTGACGCGCCTTCGGAGGCGGAGCCGTTGTCGGGGGGCGTGGACTCCGGGTCCTCGATGGTCACCGCGATTCTCTCATCGTCGGTGTCGATGCGCTCGACGGTGACCGTTCGGCGCCCGACGTCGACGCTGTCCCCCTCACTAACCCGGACCACCTTGGTGTCGTCGGCATCCGGAGCGTAGACCTGGATGTTGGCCTCGTCGTCTCTCACCCTCATGAGCCCCACCCGCATATCCCCGTGGGCGAGCTGGTTTCCCTGAACGATGTAGTGATGGTCGTCGGGAAGCTCGGACCCGTCGGTGTCGCCGGAGCACCCCGCCATGAGCGCGACCGTGAGAGCGACGGCAAGCCCCGCCGTGGCCGGGCGTGACGAACGCGGCCACCGGCGGCGGTGCGTGGTCGGGGTCGGCTGCATGCTGGTCACCCTACTCATCCAGGTTGGTGGAGTGGATAGCGGCGAAGTTGTCGTTCACCTCGTCGAGCGACAGCACGATGTCGTCGGTGTGTGAACCCCACGGGTTGCGGAGGGTGACCGTGCCGTCGTCGCGGTTGACCCCGGTCATGAAGTAGACATGGCCGGACACGAGAGTTCCCGCGTCGTCGTCGACGAGATCCCCCTTCCCGGTCCCGTCCTTGGGCCAGTCGTTGAGCTGCATCGTTGGTGGGGTGGAGAGGGTGATCGCCTCGCCGTTCTCGAACTTGCCCGCCAGCTCGTCCATGGTGGTGTCCGTGACGTCCGGAATGTAGTCCATCCCGGCTCCGCCCGCGAATGTGTTCATGGCCGCGCCCGCGTGCCAGTTCTCCAGGTTCGAGTAGTCGTTGCCTTCCAGGTCGGCGTATGCCTTCTCCACGATCGCGGGCCAGATCACCGGGGGGTCCTCGTTGGACCCCGCGAACGCGGGGGTGCCGTCGGGGTTCAGCGGCAGGTCGGGGGTCACCGTGACCGGGTCCTTGCCGGGGAACGTCACGGTGTAGGTCCCGTTGGCGTTCTCCTGGATCATCTCCTCGACGTGGCCGGGGTTCTGCCGGGCCATCGCGCCCATGGTCGCCATGAGCCAGCAGTCCCCCAGGGAGTTCTGGTTGACGTGCTCCCACGAGACCGGTTCGTCCCCCTCGCCGTACAGCGAGTAGTCGTCGATCTCACCGTAGGAGACATTGCTCGGACTGTTGCCTCCGGCCGGGTCCCCGCCGACGCCCTCGAAGTCGGGTTGGGCGAAGGGAGTGGCGCCACTGTTCTGTAGGGCCCTGAGGGTATCCAGGGGCGCGGTCCGCTGGATCTCCTCGACGAGGTCGAAGTACTCCTGTTCGAGCGGGATGGGCCCCGACTCGAACAGTCGTCCCAGGTCCTGGGACGACATGGTGTCGACGACCGCCGCCAGTTCCTCGGGGGAGAGATCCTTGTAGGTGTCGTAGGCGCAGGTCCCGGTGAACCAGGGAGCGTCCTCGTTCCAGTCACTCAGGCACCCCTCCAGTTCCTCGACGGCCGCCTCGACCGCCTCAGAGTCAGCGTCGGCCGGGTCGGGGCCCGCGTTGGAGGGTGCGGGAGGGCCAGCGGGGTGTCCGGCCGGCGGTCCCTCGTAGTCGGGATGGTTGGGATCGGTGACGTGTTCCGGCTCGGTGGCGGGGGAGGAGTCGGGGTCCGACTGGTTCCAGTACTGCTCACCGGGGTCCGCGTTCGACCCCGTTCCGGGGTCTGAGGGGCCGAGGGCGCGGGCGAGCCCGGACGTGATCAGGTCATCGATCCGTTGGGGAACGCCGGCCATCAGGACCGCGGCGACGACGGCCGAGACGATCATGAGAACAGCGCCGTACTCGACCAGTGAGGCGCCACTGTCGGAGGAATGGGCTCTGCGGCTCACGGTGACGCCACCTGCCGGGATCGTTGGAAGCGACGGATGGCGTCAAACTACATCGGCCGGACCCGGGAGACTCCCGCTGCCGCCGATTTCCGGTGAGAAGTTCCGTGGCTGTTCACCGGGACTCCACGACACGCTGGCCCCCGGTTCCGGCGACCACGGCGAGACGCACGGGGCACCGGAGACACGTGCGGCCCGCGCCCGCCGCGGCGGACACGGGCCGCACCAGGACCCGGGGTTGGCTCAGTTCCCCTCGACCTGGCTGACGTCGCGCGCGGCCCCCGTTGAGGCCGAGGTGGCCATGGCGGCGTAGGCCCGTAGCGCGGCGGTGACCGGACGCTCCCGAGCGACGGGACGGAAACCACCGAGCTCCTTGAGCAGCCGCTCGCGGCGCGTGGCCAACTCGTCCTCGCTCACCTCGACGGTGAGGCCGCGGTTGGGAATGTCGATGCTGATGATGTCGCCGTCCTCGACGAGGGCGATGTCGCCGCCCGCACCGGCCTCGGGGGAGGCGTGCCCGATGGACAGCCCCGATGTGCCACCCGAGAACCTGCCGTCGGTGACGAGGGCGCACGCCTTACCCAGCCCGCGGCCCTTGAGGAAGCTCGTGGGGTACAGCATCTCCTGCATCCCCGGGCCGCCCTTGGGACCCTCGTACCGGATCACCACGACGTCGCCCGGCTCGATCCGCTTGTTCAGGATCCCGTCGACGGCCTCCTCCTGACTCTCGAAGACCTTGGCCGGACCACGGAAGTTCCACAGGTCCTCCTCGACGCCCGCGGTCTTCACGATCGCCCCGTCGGGCGCGATGTTGCCGTACAGCACGGCGAGCCCGCCGTCAGCGGTGTAGGCGTTGTCGACCGACCGGATACAGCCGGCCTCGCGGTCGGTGTCCAGACTCTCCCACCGCACGTCCTGCGAGTAGGCCTTCGTGGTGCGCTTGCCGCCGGGAGCGGCGTGGAACAGCTCGATGGCCTCGGGCAGCGCCGTGCCGGAGGCGATGTCCCACTGGGCCAGGTACTCACCCACCGTCTTGCCGTGCACCGTGGGCAACGAGGTGTCGAGCAGCCCGCCCCGGGCCAGCTCGCCGAGGATGGCGGGGATACCGCCGGCGCGGTGGACGTCCTCGATGTGGTACTCGTCAGAGTTCGGCGCGACCTTGCACAGGCAGGGCACCCGCCGGGAGACCTCGTCGATCTCGGGGAGGGCGAAGTCCACACCGGCCTCGGTGGCCGCCGCGAGCAGGTGCAGGATGGTGTTGGTGGAACCGCCCATGGCGACGTCCAGAGCCATGGCGTTACCGAAGGCCGACGGCGTCGCGATCGACAGCGGCAGCACCGAGTCGTCATCGTTCTCGTAGTAACGCCGCGCGCTCTCGACCACCAGGCGGCCGGCGTCCTCGTAGAGCTGTTTGCGGGCGACGTGGGTGGCCAGGACGCTCCCGTTACCCGGCAGCGCCAGCCCGATGGCCTCGGTGAGGCAGTTCATCGAGTTGGCGGTGAACATCCCCGAGCAGGAACCGCAGGTGGGGCAGGCGTTCTCCTCCAGCTCGTCGAGCTCGTCCTGGGAGACACTCTCGTCGGCGGAGGAGATCATCGGATTGGTCAGGTTGAGCTTGCGGGTCTTGGTGGCCGTGCCGTCGATGACGGTGACCTTGCCGGCCTCCATGGGCCCGCCCGAGACGAACACCGTCGGGACGTTCAGCCGCATGGCGGCGATCAGCATGCCCGGTGTGATCTTGTCGCAGTTGGACACGCACACCAGGGCGTCGGCGCAGTGCGCGTTGACCATGTACTCGACCGCGTCGGCGATCACCTCGCGGCTGGGCAGTGAGTACAGCATCCCGCCGTGCCCCATGGCGATGCCGTCGTCGACCGCGATGGTGTTGAACTCCCGGGGCACACCGCCGGCCTCGCGCACGGCGCCCGACACCACGTCGGCCACCTCGCGGAGGTGGACGTGACCGGGGACGAACTGGGTGAAGCTGTTGGCCACCGCGACGATCGGCTTGCCGAAGTCCTCGCGTTCCACACCGGAGGCGCGCATGAGGGCGCGCGCACCGGCCATGTTCCTGCCGTGGGTGACCGTGCGTGAACGAAGCGCGGGCATTGGGCCAGCTCCCGTCGAGACGAACTTGAACCGGGCGCCAAAGGTGGGTCGCAGGCCAAGGTGAGGCCAGGGCTAGGGGGGCCGCGGTGGCGATGCCCCCGCCTTTGGATATACGGGTCGGTTTCCACCATGGTATCCCCGGACGCGGCTGGCTCGTGTCCGGACCCACCCGAACGGTATACCGGCCGGCGGCGCCGGCACGGTCCGCCGGGTTCAGTAGCGAGGCGGCAGCACGCGCTTGGCGGCCTGGTGGATCTCCTCGATCTCCTCCTCGGAGAGGCGGTCGCGGCCACTGCGCAGCCACTTGCGCACCTTGGTTCCGCTGATGATGTCGACGCCGCGCAGGCGGTGACTGTCCCACGGCATTCCCGGCCCGTAGATGGCCAGGGCCGCCCGGACCTTGATGTCGCGGCC
The DNA here is from genome assembly GCA_003725585.1 of Halostreptopolyspora alba. Classification (GTDB taxonomy): domain Bacteria; phylum Actinomycetota; class Actinomycetes; order Streptosporangiales; family Streptosporangiaceae; genus Lipingzhangella; species Lipingzhangella alba. The sequence continues at coordinate 72,224 of RJMB01000001.1, forward strand.
GAGTTCCTCGCTGATGAGCCGTTCGGCGGTGCGGGCCTCCTCCAGGGCCTCGTCGATGCGCTCGTTCTTGGAGAACCGGCCGTGGTAGAGCTTCTCCAGCTTGTTGCGCAGGGGAAGCCGTTTGTCCCAGGACTCGGAGTCGATGGCGAACGCACCGCGGCGACCGACGATGAAATGGTCGATCTGCCCGTTTCCGCCGGGGATGCCGCGCGCGTGCAGCACCTGGTACCCGAGCCGCTTCATGACCTTGAGCTGCGCCTCCGTGCGTCGCTGCGCCGCGGACGGTCTGCGCCAGCGCGGCACCTCGGACTGGCGGCGCGCCGCGCGGACCGTGAAGGCGACGATCGCGGCGGCGGCGAACGTGGCACCGACGCGCCAGTCGGAGGCGAGCAGGCCCCCGGCCGCGCCGACGAGCGCGGCCAGGCCACCGCGGAGCAGCCAACGCCGGCCGACGTCGGAGTTCACAAGGGCGGCGTACTTCCTGCGGCTCGCGGCGGTCGAGTCATCCGAGCCCTTGGAGGCCGCGCTGCCGACGAAGAACGACGCGTGGGCCGCGTCGCGCCTCTCGTCGGGGTCGTTGGACTGTTGCGGGTCCTGTTCGACGCTGGTTGCCGTTTCCACGCTCGAAAGGGTAGTTGGCCCGGCGCACGCGTCCTAGTCCTTCGAATCTCACACTTGTCTTCCCTTCGGTGGGTGGAATGTCACGTGTTGTGAAATTCGAATGCGGGAATGATTACTCATTCAGCTTCTCTGGAGATGTCCGCGCCCAGTCTCGCCGCGTACCGGGGCGCGCCCCGCTAGTCTCGCCGTATGAGCCAGATCCACGATCTCACCGCGACCGAGCTGGTGGAGCGGGTGCGGCGTCGCGAGCTGTCGCCGGTGGAGATCACCGACCACTTTCTGGACCGGATCGCCCGGCACGACCGCACCCTCGGCGCCTTTATCACGGTCACGGAAGAATCCGCGCGAGAGCAGGCCCGGAAAGCGGAGAATCGGGTGCTTGGCGACACGCCGGGGGAGCTGCCCCCTCTGTTGGGTGTCCCGGTACCGATCAAGGACCTCGACCCGCTCGCCGGGGTGCGCCACACCGCTGGCTCGGTCATCCACGCCGACCGTGTCGCCGAGGTGGACGCCGCCTTCGTCACCGCGCTGCGGGAGGCCGGGGCGGTATTCCCGGGAAAGACGAACACCCCCGAGTTCGGGTCGCCCTGTTACACCGAGAACGACATCGCCCCGCCCGCCCGCGGCCCCTGGAACCTGGACCGCTCGGCGGGGGGATCCAGTGGTGGCTCCGCGACCGCCGTGGCCGGTGGTCTGGCGCCGGTCGCCCAGGGCAGCGACGGTGGCGGCTCGATCCGCATCCCCGCGAGCGCGTGCGGGATCTACGGCCTCAAGCCCACCCGCGGACGGATCTCGGGGGCACCCCTCACCCCCGACCTCCTCGGCCTGGCCACCGCCGGTCCGCTCACCCGCTCCGTGAGCGACGCCGCCCTGCTCCTCGACGTGATGGCCGTCAACCGGGCCGGCGACTACTTCACCGCGCCGCCACTGGGCGCGGGCGAGACCTTCCGTGACCACGCCCGGCGTGATCCCGGACGGCTGCGTGTAGCCCGGTTCGCCACACCGCCACCAACCGGTGTCGAGGTCCATCCGGAGGTGGCCGCCGGATACGAGGCGGCGACCGAGCTGCTCGTCCGGCTGGGCCACGACGTGGAGGAGATCACGCCGCCCTTCGACGCCTCCATCGTCGAGGACTTCCGTACCATCTGGGCCGCGATGGCGATCGCCACCCCGCTGCCCGGCGGAAGCGAGCCCCGCCTGCGCCCCATCAACCGCTGGCTTCGCGAACAGGCCACGGGCACCACGCTCGAGCGGTACATGCGAGCGACCATCCGGTTGCAGCAGCGGGTGAGGGAGGCGCTGCCGGCGATGCTGGACTACGACGCGGTCCTCACCCCCACCCTCGCCCAGCCTCCCGTACCGGTCGGCCACTTCGAGGCCGAACCCGAGGAGGAACTCCGCCGAATGGAGCGGTTCACGCCGTTCACGTCGATGTTCAACATCACCGGCCAACCCTCGGTCAGCGTTCCGCTGCACTGGTCCGACGAGGGTCTTCCGGTCGGTGTCATGCTGTCGGGGCGCATGGGTGGCGAGCCGACACTGCTCTCGCTGTCCGCGCAACTCGAGGCGGCCCATCCCTGGACACACCGGACCCCGCCCATCTGGCACCGGTAACCGCCGCGGCCGTCCCGACCACGGCACGTAACCCCGGCCGGACCCCCGCTTGGGGACGGTCCCCGGCGGTGCGCCGCGGAACGTGGGTTACGGGCATGGCGCGCCTGTGTGGTCCGTGCTGTATACGGCATGATCAGTTGCTGTGAGTGATGTGGAGCTGACCCGTCTGGCACAGGAGCACGCGGTGGCCACGGAGTACCGCGACTGGCGCGGCCACACGGTGCGGGTGGGGGCCGACACCCTCAGATGCGTTCTCACCGCCCTTGGCCTGGACGTCTCCGACCCCAAAGCCGCGCTCAGGGAGCACCGCGAACGCGAGGCGCGCCGGCTGCTCCCACCCGCGGTCGTCACCCGGCACGGGCACCCGCCGCGGCCCCCCACGCCCGGCCGCGCCGGAGGCGACACCGGGCCAGAGACGTGGGTGGAACTGGACGACGGCGCACGGCTGGACCCCGGGCCCGACCTGCCACTCGGGGTGCACCTGCTGCACGCCGAGCGCGGCGGCGCCCGGGAACGTTGCCCACTGCTCGTCGTCCCCGACCGGCTGGATCCCGGCTCCGTCCTGGGCGGGGACCGCCAGTGGGGGCTCATGCTGCAGCTCTACTCGTTGCGCTCGCGGGCCTCATGGGGGATCGGTGACCTCCGCGACCTCGCCGAGCTGGCGGACTGGAGCGCGCGCGACCTGGGCGCCGGGTTCACCGCCATCAACCCGGTGCACGCCACCGAACCCGTACCCCCGATCGAACCCTCGCCGTACCTGCCGGTCAGCCGCCGCTACGCGAGCCCCCTGTTCATCCGGATCGAGGACGTTCCCGAGTACGCGCGCCTGGAGCCCGAGCGGCGGGAGGAGATCCAACGCATGGCCCGCCCGCTGCGCGAACAGGGCCGCACCGCCGACCTGCTCGACCGTGACGCGGTGTGGCGGGCCAAACGCGCCGCGCTGGCGATCCTGTTCGACGCGCCCCGAACCCCCGAACGCCACGCCGCATACCAGGCTTTCCTGGAGCGTGAGGGCGTCTCGCTGGTGGAGTTCGCCACCTGGAGCGCTCTCGCCGAGGAGCACGGCACCGACTACCGCTGTTGGCCCTCCCGGCTGCGCGACGTGTCCTCCGACGCCGTTGGAGCGGAGGCGCTGCGACGCTGGCCCGAGGTCGAGTTCCACCGTTGGATGCAGTGGATCCTCGACGAGCAGCTCGCCTCGGCGCACGTGAGCGCGCGCACCGCCGGTATGCCGGTGGGGATCCTGCACGATGTCGCCGTCGGGGTGCAGCCCGGCGGAGCCGAGGCGTGGATGTACAGCCAAGCCCTGGCCTCCGGGGTGACCGTGGGTGCCCCACCCGACGAGTTCAACCAGCGGGGCCAGGACTGGGCGCAACCACCCTGGCACCCGACCCGCCTCGCCGAGTACGGCTACGGCCCGTTCCGGCAGGTCCTCCGGCAGGCCATGCGGCACGCCGGTGGGATCAGGGCCGACCACGCCGCGGGACTGTTCCGGCTGTGGTGGGTTCCCGAGGGCGCCTCCCCGGACCAGGGGACCTACGTGCGTTACGACCACGAGGGGATGGTCGGCGCGCTCGCCCTGACCGCCTGGGAGACCGGTTCGCTCGTGGTGGGCGAGGACCTCGGGACGGTGGAGCCGTGGGTCCGGGACCACCTCACACAGCGCGGCGTCCTCGGCACGTCGGTGCTGTGGTTCGAGCGCCACGACGACGGCAGCCCGCGCCGTCCCGAGGAGTGGCGCCGTGACTGTCTGGCGACGGTGGCCACCCACGACCTGCCGCCGGTCGCCTCCTACCTGTCATCGGAGCACATCGAGCTGCGCGAACGGCTCGGACTGCTCCAGCGGCCGGCCCACGAGGAGCGCGCCGTGGCCGAGCGGCTGGTGCGTTCGTGGTGCGCGGTCCTGGTCGAACTCGGTGAGCTTTCCCCGGAGACCGATCCCGCCTCCGAACCGGCCGCGGTGGTGCGGGCGCTGCACGGCTACCTGGCCCGAACTCCGGCCCGGATGGTCGGCGTGGCCCTCACCGACGTGGTGGGGGACCGCCGGATGCAGAACCAACCGGGGACCACCGACGAGTACCCGAACTGGCGCATCCCCCTGACCAACGCGGAGGGGGAGCCGGTGCTGCTCGACGAACTCATCGCCGACCCGTTCCTCACGGCCTCGGTCCGGCGCGCGCTACGCCCACTGCTGGACCACACCTCCATCGAGGGGTGAGGGGGAAGTGGTGAACACCCCCTCCACCGCCGGTCAGCGTTGGCCCGCCGCCCGGTCGGCCCCCTGGGCGCGCAGCGCCCGCTCGACCCCCGCGCGGCCCTCGATCAGCAACCGGCGCAGCGCCGGCGGTGGGTTCTCGGCCTCGATGTAGGCGTCGGTCCGACGCAGGGTCTCCTCCTCGACCAGGTGGCCGGGGTAGGCGATCTCGGCGAAGGACTGCGCGAACTCGCCGGTCCAGTTCTGCCACGCCTCACCGAGCAGCGCGAAGTAGCTGTCGACGTAGGGCCGGTACAGTTCGCGGTGCGCCGGCTCGGTGAGCCCACCCAACGTGGCGCGGAACTCGGTGTTGGCCATCTCGGTGGCCAACCTGATCCGGTCCCACGCCTGGGCCTTGGCCTCCGGTGTCGGGATCGCCGCCCGGCAGCCGGCGGCCTGGCGCTCGCCCGTCGCGGTGGGGTCGAGGTCGAGCTCGGCGGCGATCTCCTTCTCCCCGGCCTTGCCCCGCGCCACCAGCCGGCGCAGCAGGCTCCAGCGGAGATCGGTGTCGATCTCGAGCCCGTCGACCGTGATGGCGCCGTCGAGCAGGCCCTGTAGCAGCGACAAGTGCTCGTTGTCGGCGGCCGCGTCCGCGAAACCGTGCGCGTAGGCCAGCTGCAGGTCGCTCCCCGGCTCCGCGGTGGTGAGCAGATCGCGCAGCCGTCCCGCCAGCAGCGAGAACCCGGTGTCGCGCCATTCGGGAGCGGCGTAGTTGTACAGCGCCGAGACCGCCTGGCGGAGCAGCATCTGCGTCACCGAGACGTCGCTCATGTGGCCGATCCCCGAGACCACGAGTTGGACGTAGTCCCGCGCCGCCATCTCCGCGTCGCGGGTCATGTCCCAGGCGGCGGAGAAGCACAGCGCGCGGGGAAGCGACTCCCGGATCTCGCCGACCCCGTCGACCACCGTGCGCATCGACCGCTCGTCGAGTCGGATCTTGGTGAAGGTGAGGTCGTCGTCGTTGACCAGTACGAGGTCGGGCTGGGCCGTTCCCACCAGGTCCGGGACCTCGGTGCGCTCACCGGTGACGTCCAGCTCGACGCGCTCGCGGCGCACGATGCCCTCGTCGGTGCGGTCGTAGAGGCCGATCGCGAGCCGGTGCGACCGCAACGTGGGGTGCTCGGGGGCCGCCTCCTGTAGCACCGCGAAACGGGTGAAACAGCCGGAGGCGTCGACCTCGAAGTCCGGGCGCATCGTGTTCACGCCCGCGGTCTCCAGCCATTCGCGCGACCACGTGGTCAGCTCGCGCCCGGAGGCGTGTTCGAGCTGGCGCAGCAGGTCGCCCAGCTCGGTGTTACCCCAGGCGTGCTCCTTGAAGTACTCGCGCACGCCCGCGAAGAAGGCGTCCACCCCGACATAGGCGACGAGCTGCTTGAGCACCGAGGCGCCCTTGGCGTAGGTGATGCCGTCGAAGTTGACCTCGACGGCCTGCATGTCGGGAATGTCGGCCGCGATCGGGTGGGTGGAGGGAAGCTGGTCCTGGCGCAGCGCCCACGCCTTCTCGATGTTGGCGAAAGTGGTCCACGCGTCCGTCCACTTGGTCGCCGCGGCCTGGGAGTGCACGCTGGCGTAGGTCGCGAAGGACTCGTTGAGCCAGAGATCGTCCCACCAGCGCATGGTGACCAGGTCACCGAACCACATGTGCGCCATCTCGTGCAGGATGGTCTCGGCGCGTCGCTCGTAGCGCGCGTCGGTCACCCGGGAGCGGAAGACGTAGTCCTCCAGGAACGTGACGGCGCCGGCGTTCTCCATGGCCCCGGCGTTGAACTCCGGGACGAACAGCTGGTCGTACTTGTCGAACGGATACCGCAGCCCGAAGACCCGGTGGTAGAAGTCGAAGCCCTGCTTGGTGACCTCCAGGATCGCCTCCGCGTCGAGGTGCTCGGCGAGTGAGGCGCGGCAGAACACACCCAGCGGTATCCCGTCGTGCTCGTCGCGGACCACGTGGTACGGGCCGGCGATCAGCGCCGTGATGTAGGTGGACACCGGCGGGGTCGGCGGGAAGTGCCACCGCGTCCTGGGGTCCTCACCCGCGGTGCCCTCGACCGGGATCCCGGCGACGTCCGGGGCGGAGTTCGAGACGACCACGAAGTCGGCCGGGGCGAACACCTGGAGCTCGAACCGCGCCTTGAGGTCGGGCTGGTCGAAGCAGGCGTACATCCGGTGCGCGTCGGCGGTCTCGAACTGCGTGTACAGGTAGGTGCCGCCGTCGACCGGGTCCACGAAGCGGTGCAGCCCCTCTCCGGTGCGCATGTAGGCGGCGTCGGCCAGCACCCGCAGCTCGTTGTGGGCCTGGAGGCCGGGCAGGGTGATGCGCTCGCCGTCGAACACCTTGGCGGGATCGAGCTCGCCTCCGTTGAGCGTGATGGTGTGCACCGTCGGCGCGACCAACTCGATGAAGGTGGTGGCGCCCGGCTCGGAGCAGTCGAAGCGAACCGTCGTCGTGGACTGGAACGTCTGGTCGCTCTGGGAGAGGTCGAGCTCGACGTCGTAGGAGGAGACGTCGAGGATTCGCGCGCGCTCCCGCGCCTCGTCGCGTGTCAGGTTGCCCGCCACGTCCTGCTCCCTTCACGGCCGGCGTCCTCGCTGGCCGGAATCGCTGTTGGTCGGCCGCGCGCTCGGGCACGCGGTGACAAGGCCCTACTGACCCTGACTGTCGTCCGGTCTCGATCCTGCCACGCATCCTCGCGGAATGCGGAACCCGGCGAACCGGTTGGGAACGGGCGTAGCGCCATATACGGCGACCAGCGCGACGGACGCCACCAGAGGGCCCGACGAGGAGGATACGAGGATGAGCGAACAACCGGTCACCGCTGATTTCTGGTTCGATCCGAAGTGCCCGTGGGCCTGGATCACCTCCCGTTGGATGCTGGAGGTCGAGCGGGTCCGCCCGGTGCGGGTGCGCTGGCACGTCATGAGCCTCGCCGTGTTGAACGAGGGGCGGGAGCTCCCCGAGGAGTACCGCGCCGCGATCGCCGAGGCGTGGAAGCCGGTCCGGGTCGCCATCGCCGCGGAGCAGCGTTTCGGTAACGAGGTCCTCGGTCCCCTGTACACGGCGCTGGGAGAACGGTTCCACCCGCGCAAGGAGCCGGTGACCGACGAGACGATCAGATCCGCTCTGGCCGAAACCGGCCTGCCGGAGGATCTTGCGCGCGCCGCTGACTCTACTGACTACGATGGGGCACTGCGCAGGTCGCACAAGGACGGCATGGACCGGGTCGGCTACGAGGTCGGAACCCCGGTGATCTCGGTCAACGGCGTGTCGTTCTTCGGTCCCGTCATCTCGCCCGCTCCGACCGGGGAGCAAGCGGGTCGGCTCTGGGACGGCGTCCTGCTGGTCAGCAGCACCGACGGCTTCTATGAGCTCAAGCGGAGCCGCGACCGCGACCCCATGTTCGGTTGAGATCCTCACCGACGAAAGTCATCGCAGGCGTGAAGGGCGTGTACAGATGAGTGCACCGGACGACGAGCGGCAGGTCGATCTGTCTGACGAGGATTTGGAGGTCCTCCCCGATACCCCGGTCGACGAACGCGCCATTCTCTGGCGCGAGGGCGTCACTCCGGGCGACGACACCGCCCGGTTGCTGGAGGATCGGCCGCCGCACTGGGAGTGACCCGCGCCTCGGCGTGGGAGCGACCCTTGCCGCGATTACCAGAATCACGTTCTGGGAAAGTGGGTGCCATGCGATCCCTTTACCTGAATGGGGCCTGGTCCGACTCCGCGTCGGACCAGGCCATCGACGTAATCAACCCGGCGACCGAGCAGGTCATCGACTCCGTTCCGGCGGGCAGCCAGGACGACGTCGACCGTGCCGTCGCGGCGGCCCGAGCCGCGTTCCCCGCGTGGTCCGGCATGAGCGTGGCCGAACGCCGCGCCCACCTGGCGCGCGCCTTCGAGCTCTTCCAACAGCGCGTGCAGGACATCGCGACGACCATGGCCACCGACATCGGGGCCCCCAAGAAGTTCGCGACCAAGGTCCAGGCCGGCCTGCCGATGGTGATGTTCGAGACCTACCTCGAGCTGCTGGACGAGGTGGGCGAGCGGTTCTTCACCGGAGAGGAGGTCGGTACCTCGCTGGTGGTCCGCGAGCCCATCGGCGTGGTCGGCGCCATCACCCCGTGGAACTACCCGCTGCACCAGATCGTGCTCAAGGTGGTTCCGGCGTTGGCGGCGGGCAACACGGTGGTGCTCAAGCCCACCGAGGTCGCCCCGCTGGGCGCGTACGCCCTCACCGAGATCTTCCACGACGCCGGGTTGCCGGCGGGGGTGTTCAACCTCGTCTCTGGTACCGGCCCCGTGGTGGGTGAGGCCATCGCCGCGCATCCCGACGTCGACATGGTCTCCTTCACCGGATCCGGCCGGGCCGGTCAGCGGGTGAGCGAGGTCGCCGCGGCCACCGTGAAGAAGGTCGCGCTGGAGCTCGGCGGCAAGTCGCCCAACGTGATCCTGCCCGACGCCGACCTGAACGAGGCGGTCAAGCGGGGTGTCGCCGACGTGATGCGCAACACGGGGCAGAGCTGCAACGCGCTGACCCGGATGCTGGTGCACCGCGACCAGTACGACGAGGCGGTGCGGATGGCCGCCGAGTCCGCGGCGACCCACACTCCCGGCGACCCCTTCGACGAGGGGTCCCGCATGGGGCCACTCGTCTCCAAGGCGCAGCTCGACCGGGTGCGCGACTACATCAGGATCGGCGTCAAGGAGGGGGCGCGGTTGGCCACCGGCGGTGCCGACGCTCCCGAGGGGCACGAGACGGGCTACTACGTCCGGCCGACCGTGTTCGCCGACGTGCGCAACGACATGCGTATCGCGCAGGAGGAGATCTTCGGCCCGGTCCTCGTGATGATCCCCTACGACACCGAGGACGAGGCCGTCGAGATCGCCAACGACACCGTCTATGGGCTCAACGCCGCCGTGTGGGCGGGCGACCGTGACCGTGGCCTGGCGGTGGCCCGACGCATCCGGGCGGGCCAGGTCGACGTCAACGGGGCCGGTTTCAACCCGCGCAGCCCATTCGGCGGGTACAAGCAGTCCGGTATCGGGCGCGAATGGGGCGTCTACGGGCTGGAGGAGTTCTGCGAGGTGAAGTCGGTCCAGCTCGGTTCGTGACCCGTGCGCGGCGAGGCGCCTACGGTGAGCGATCTCACGCCGCCGGGGCCATAGTCTGTTGGAATCGAGCCGGCACGATCACGCGTTGCCGGCTATGACATTATGTGTCCGGATCCCCGGTCCCGGCAGAGTCGAGGTGCGAGTTGCGCAAGTCAAAGGAGTCGAAGGCCCAACCTCTGTGGAAGGACCTCAGTGCGATTGTCGTGACGAACCTCGTCGCGGCGGTCTCGTTGCTGCTCTTCGGCGCGATGGGACTGGCGATCGCCTCACTGGGGGCCGCGGCGTCCTGACACGCCCCACGAGCCCACGCCCGTCCCGCCTCGCGGGGCGGGCGTCGTTGTTACGGCGCTGACCTGCCACACTATGGGCGTGCGTGTATACCTTGGATCTGATCACGCGGGGTTCGAGCTCAAGGAGCACCTCGCGGCCCATCTGAAGGAGCGGGGCCACGAGGTGGTCGACGTCGGCCCCGCCGTCTATGACGGAGCCGACGACTATCCGCCCTTCGTGCTGCGCGCCGCGCGGTCGGTCGCCGCCGACGAGGAGGCGATGGGGGTGGTCATCGGCGGTTCCGGTAACGGTGAGCAAATAGCCGCGAACAAGGTGGTCGGAGTCCGCGCGGCGCTGGCGTGGAGCGAGGAGACCGCGAGACTGGCCCGCGAGCACAACGACGCCAACGTGCTCAGTATCGGCGGCCGGATGCATCCGTTGGAGGAGTCGACGCGTTTCGTCGACGTCTTCCTCACGACGCCCTACGGTGACGACGAGCGCCACACTCGCCGCCTCGGCATGATCAGCCGCTTCGAGCGTTCCGGGGAACTCCCCCCGCTGCCGTAGTCGACCGCTCGGGTTCCGTGGTTGTCGGTTCCGCCCGCGCGGTGCCCCGTCGCCCGCGCTCCCGTCAACAGGCCCGGAAACCACGGAACCGCACCACGCCACCGTCGCCCGGCCAGTCCCGATCGACACAGTCCCTCCGAGGACGACCACGGTCGACCAAGAGGGGATTTTCCGGTGAATCCGCCAGAGATCCCCGCTAGTTCCTGACGCGGCGACGATTGTTTGCCCATACTGAACCATGCGTTTTGTTGTGTGGTTTTTCGGGCGCACCCTGGGTCTGGATCGAGCTGTCCGTAACTCGTGGCCGCATCGGTCGCACCGTGGAAGCCTCATGTCGGGGAACCGGGTAGGCGCTACAGTGCGGGCACAATGAACGCCTCACCCCCCAAGCTCGCACGCGGCGCACGCTCGCTGTGGCAGCGCCTGGTCGCGATACTCCGGCGTAAGGTGCTCTTCCGCTACCGGCTCGTACTGATCACCCTGGTGGGGCTGGCGGTCGGCATAGGAGTCGGGGCCGTGTGGGGACCCGACGGCTGGTTCCCACCCAGCGCGGTGATCCTGACCGTGCTGGCGGGTGGGTTGCTGCTGAAGCGCAAGAGCCTGGCCTTCCTGTTCGGTGTCGTGGCGGCGGTACTGCTGTTCGTGGCGTGGCGGTTGGACTTCGGGCAGGTGGGCCCGGGTCTGCTGGTGACCATCGGGGTGTCGGCGGTGCTGGCGTACCTGCTGTCCGGTGTGCGGGAACGCCTCGGAGTCCAGGGGTTGGGCGGCGAGCGCATGCTGCTCGAACTGCGCGACCGCCTGGTCACTCAGGGGCACCTGCCGAAGCTGCCGGCCGGATGGGACGGGACCGCCATCCTGCGGCAGGCGGGGGGCTCCTCCTTCGGTGGGGACTTCGTCGTCTCCATGCGCCACGGCGACCGCCTCGACCTGGCAGTGGTCGACGTCTCCGGCAAGGGCGTGGACGCCGCCACCCGCGCGCTGCTGCTCTCCGGCGCGTTCGGCGGGCTGATCAGCGCTGTGCCGAGCAGCGAGTTCCTGTCGCACTGCAACGACTACCTGATGCGTACCGCGATGGGTGAGGGGTTCGTCACAGCGGTGCATCTGAGTATCGACCTCGACAGTGGTGACTACATCATCGCCTCCGCCGGCCACCCCCCGGCGGTCCAGTACGACAGCGGCGCCGGCACCTGGAGCACCGCCGACGCCAAGGGCGTCGTGCTCGGCGTCATCCCGGAGATGACCTACACGCCGGTGAAAGGGCGGCTGCGCCCCGGAGACGCGATCATGCTCTACACCGACGGCCTCATCGAGATCCCCGGAGAGGACCTCGACGCCGGGGTGGACCGGCTGCTCGGGGTCTCCGAGCAACTCGTCACGAAGGGGTTCGGACAGGGCGCCGGCGCGGTCGTGGACGCCCTCAGCAAGAACAAGAACGACGACTGCGCCCTCGTGGTGGTCTGGCGGACCTGAACGAGCCCGGTACCGCGTCGGCACACAGGCGTCACCGGATGCACATCGGCGAGTCGCGGGCCGGTAGGGTCATGGTGCTCCCCCGGGGAGCGGGGGCGACACTGTCAAACGGCGCGCTGCCCGCCCGTGTGACCACGACGGGCGCCCACGGGCCCGGTCCGCTGTGGTGGGACATCACGGGGCCGGTCGCGCGATGTGCCCCGCCACCCGCCGGTACTCGACCGAACGTGGGACGCGGGTATTCCGGGGGTGGTCTTCGAGGTTCTGCGTTCCCCGGACGGCTGGCATGTCCGGGGTAAGGGATGACGAGGGGGTGCTCAGCATGGCCGAGGAGGAGCGGGCGGAACTCACCCGACTGGTCGAACAGAACGACCTCACCGAGATCCGGCTCTGGCTGGCCGAGCACCCTCCCTATGAGATCGCCGACGAGCTGGAACGCATGGACAGCAGTGTCGCGATCATCCCGTTCCGGCTGTTGGACAAGGATCGCGAGCTGGAGGTCTTCGAGGAACTCGACCCGGTGCACCAGCACGAGATCCTCGTCGGGCTGCGCGACACCGCCTTCCACGAGCTCCTGGAGTCGATGGACCCCGACGACCGCGCCCGGCTCATCGGTGAGGCCCCCGCCAAGATCGCGACCCGGGCACTGGCGGGGCTGAGCCCGACGGAGCGCAAGATGACGGCGGCCCTCCTCGGGTACCCCGAGGAGTCGGTGGGGCGGTACATGACGCCCGAGACCGTCATCCTGCACCGCGACCTCACGGTGGGGCGGGCCCTGGAGGTCGTCCGGGCGAAGGGCGCCGAGGCCGAGACCGTGTACACGCTGCCGGTGGTCGACGACGGTCGGCGGCTGGCCGGGACCGTCGAACTGAGCGACCTCGTCATCAGTGACGACGAGACCCTGCTGAAGGACATCGTGGACGTGCTGGTCGCCCGGGTGCAGGCGACCGAGCCGGCCGAGGGCGCCGCGCGACTCATGCAGGACGCCAACCTGGTGGCGCTGTCGGTGGTGGACTCCGAGGAGCGGTTCGTCGGACTACTCACCTTCGACGACGCCCTGGAGCTGATCGAGGCGGCCGACTCCGAGGACATAGCGCGGCAGTCGGCGGCCAGCCCGGTGGCGGGCCACTACGTCGCCGTCACGGTGCCGCGCCTGGCGCGGGCGCGGGTGCTCTGGCTGCTGTTGCTCATCGTCGCTTCGACGCTCACGGTGACGGTCCTACAGGGGTTCGAAGCGACCCTGGAGCAGGTCACGGCGCTCGCGTTGTTCATCCCGATGCTGATGGGCACCGGCGGGAACGTCGGTTCCCAGTCGGCCACCGCGATCGTGCGTGCCCTCGCGGTCGGCGAGGTGCGGCTGCGCGACCTGCCCAAGGTCGCCTGGAAGGAGTGCCGCGTCGGGTTCATGCTCGGGTGCATCCTCGCCAGTATCGCGTTGCTGATCGGCTGGGTGGTGGTACCGGGCGGGGTCTCGATCGCGGTCGCGGGCTCGGTCATCGTGGTCTGTACGTGGGCGGCGGTGATCGGCAGCACGATGCCCCTGCTGGCGCGCCGCGTTGGGGTCGACCCCGCCGTGGTCTCCGCCCCGATGGTCACGACCCTGGTCGACGCCACCGGCCTGCTCATCTACTTCGGTATCGCCCGGGCCGTTCTGGGGATCTGATCCTTCCCACCGCCCGATGGCGGCGAGGAAGGCCCCCCGGACGAGCGGTGCCCGCGGAGGGGCGTCCGCACCCCCTCCCCGTGTTCTTAGGTCAGCCTCACCTATGCTTGGTGTCGGAGTGTTCGTGTCCCGGCTGTCGTCGTAGAACGGCTCGGGCGGAACGGCCCGCCCGCCGTCCAGGCCGGACTCCTCCCCGGGCACAACGTTTTGGGGCAACCCTTCGGAGGTCCAGTGACGCCAGCGCCGACACCGTGCCGGCTCGTCGTGTGCCGCGGCTGCTGCTGCGGCACCCAGAAGAAGCGTCCCGGCGTCGACCATGAGGGGCAGCTGCGTAGGCTCAGCGCGCTGCACGATCACGCCGGGCGCGACATCCCGGTACGGACCAGCGACTGCCTGGACCACTGCTCCGAGGCGAACGTCATCGTGGTGCACCCCTCCTCCCGGGGGCGCGCCAGCGGCGGCCGGCCCGTGTGGTTCGGCGATATGACCGAGGACGGTCTCATCGAGGACCTCGACGACTGGGTGTTCGAGGGTGGCCCCGGAATAGCCCCGGTGCCGGAGTCCCTGGCTCCCCATGTGACCTCCACGAGCCCCAAGAAGCTGAGGAAGGCGGAACGGGAGCGGGGTACGGAGAAGCGGCGGAAGGCGGAGAAGCCGGCCAGGCCCGAGGACACGAAGAAAAGCGCGAAGAAGAAGAGCAAGAAGGAGAAGAAGGCGAAGAAGAAAAAGCGGGAGAAGGGGGCGGAGGGCTCTCGTTAGGGGCGCGCCCGTGTGGGACGTGGCCGGGGGCGCCCGGCGGGGCGGCGACAGTGGGGCGGTGTGGCTCGCCGGTCGCCGGTGATCACTCCACCGGCCACCCGCCGCAGTGCTCACGCTTCCCGGATACTCGACCGCGCCCCCCGCGCTCACCCCCCGGAGGGGGTTCCCGTCTTCTCCTGTGTCGCGAACTGGGTGCGATACAGCGCCGTGTACAGCCCATCCCGGTCCAGCAGCTCACTGTGGGTACCACGTTCCAGGATCCGGCCCTCTTCGAGAACCAGGATCTGGTCGGCCTCACGTACGGTCGCGAGCCGATGCGCGATCACCAGCGAGGTACGCCCCGTCAGGGCGGTGCGCAGTGCCTCCTGCACGGCGGCCTCGGACTCGGAGTCCAGGTGTGCCGTGGCCTCGTCCAGCACCACGACCGAGGGCGCCTTCAGCAGCAGCCGGGCGATGGCCAGGCGCTGCTTCTCCCCACCCGACAGCCGGTACCCGCGATCGCCCACCATCGTGTCGAGACCGTCGGGCAACGTCTGGAGCAGATGGTTGAGCTGCGCCGCGCGCATGACCTCCACCAGCTCCTCGTCGGTGGCGTCGGGGCGGGCGTAGCGCAGGTTCGCCGCTACGGTGTCGTGGAACAGCTGCGGGTCCTGGGTCACCACCCCCACCGTGTCGCGCAGCGACTGGGTCCGGACATCCCGCAGGTCCAGCCCGCCGATGCGGACACTGCCGGCCGTCGGGTCGTAGAGCCGTGAGACCAGGTGGGTCAGGGTGGTCTTGCCCGCCCCCGACGGCCCCACCAACGCCACGAGCTGTCCCGGCTCGGCGGTGAACGAGACCTCGCTGAGTACCTGGGTGTTCTCGTCATTCTCCGAGTAGGGGGTCAGCTCCAGCGACGTCAGGGACGCCACCTCAGCACCGGGGTAGCTGAACGACACGCGGTCGAACTCGACCGAGGCCGAGTCACTCGGTATGTCCCGGGCGTCGGGTTTCTCCTCGATCATCGGCTTGAGGTCGAGCACCTCGAACACGCGGTCGAAGCTGACCAGCGCGGTCATGATCTCCACGTGCACGTTGGACAGGGCGGTGATCGGGGCGTAGAGGCGGGCGAGCAGCGTCGTCAGGGCGACCAGGGTGCCCAGTTCGAAGGCGCCGCCGATCACCAGGTTGCCGCCAACCCCGTAGACGACCGCCGTGGCGAGTGAGGTGATCATGCCGATGAGGGTGAACAACAGTCCGCCGAACACCGCCTGGGCCACGCCGATGTCGCGGACCCGGCTGGCCCGCTCCGCGAACGCGGCGGACTCCTCCTCGGGCCTGCCGTACAGCTTCACCAGCATCGCGCCGCCGACGTTGAACCGTTCGGTCATCAGCGAGCTCATCTCGGCGTTCAGGTTCATCCCGTCGCGGGAGACGTTGGCGACCTTGCGGCCGATGAACTTGGCGGGCAGCACGAACAGCGGGACCAGCAGCAACGCGAGCAGCGTGATCTGCCACGACAGCAGCAGCATCGTGGTCACCACCGCGGCGGTGCTGATCACGTTGGACACCACCGACTGCAGCACCGAGGTGATCGCGCGCTGGGCACCGACCACGTCGGTGTTCAGTCGGCTGATGAGCGACCCGGTCTGGGTTCGGGTGAAGAACGCCAGCGGCATCCGCTGGACGTGCGTGAACACCTGCGTGCGCAGTAGGTAGATGACCCCCTCGCCGATGCGCGCCGACAGCCACCGGCCCGTCATCCCGAGTGCCGCCTCCAGCACGGCGAGAACGGCGACCCCGGTCGCGAGCAACGTCACCAGACCGGTGTCCTGCTGCGCGACCCCCCGGTCGATGATCGCCTTGAGCAGCAGCGGGTTGGCGACGACGATCGCCGAGCTGACCGAGGTCACCACGAGGAAGAACAGGATCGAACGCCAGTGTGGCCGCGTGTACTGGCCGATCCTTCGCACGGTTCCCGGTGCCAGGCTGGTGCCCTTGGCGCTGCCGTCGTTGACCAGGGAGCGGTAGATCGGCGGCCCGCCCCCCGCCATGCCACCCGTCATCATCGTGTCCTCCTGCCTCGGCGCGCTCGCCTCGTTCGCGGGTGCGACGCCCCCATCAACACGCCCTGGCACCGCCTGCTTCCCCCACGTCGGCCCACGTGACCGGGGCGCGGCGCGGCCGTGTCTACAACGATGTGGAGAGTCGGCCCAGCGCGGCGGTGGTGGAACGCCCGGGAGTCAACGGCAGCTCCCACGTCTCGGCTCCCAGGGCCGCGGCCCCCCGCCGCTTGGCCTCGGTGTAGGGGTCACCCGCGGTGAAGGCGAGCGCCGCGGGGCCCAGCGGGCGCAGCAACTCGGCGTAGGCGTCCCAGCCCGCGACATCGGGCGGGCCGGAGATGATGAACACGGCGTGCGTGGTGCGCAGGGCGCAGAGCATCTCGGCGCGCTCGTCGGCGGGGTTCACCGGGCGTTCGGAGCCCTTCCAGGCGCTGACGCGCTCGTCGTCCTCGATCCCGATCACGACGGGCAGGCCGCGCTCGCTGATCTGGGTGAGGAAGCGCACATGCCCCACGTGCAGCACGTCGAACACGCCGGTGACGACGACCGGCGGAGTCGTCGTTCCGGGTGCGGAGTACCACTGTGAGGTGAGTTCGCCCGCACGGGTGCGTTCCCGATCGGGACTCGTCATCGCTCCCTCGCAACCCACGCGCATCGACCCGGGCCACCACGCGGCGTTACCCGCACCGACAACGTATCCCGCGCCGCGGCTGTTCCGGGAACCACCACGGCGCGCGACGTCCGCCAAGGTTCGGTCTCCGCGACCGGCCGCGAGCAAAGGGCCAGGTCGTCCCGGGGTGATCCGGCGCGCCTGGCCCTCTGCGCTGGAGCGGGCGACGGGAATCGAACCCGCATGGCCAGCTTGGAAGGCTGGAGTTCTGCCATTGAACTACGCCCGCATGGCGTCAGCCCGCCCGAGTTTCCTCTAGACTCGTTGAGCCGACGGGGACAACACTACAGTCTCCACAGCGTTGGTTGTGCCATCACCCGGCGCACCGGCGCGACTGGCGGGGAGTAGCGCAGCTTGGTTAGCGCGCATGCTTTGGGAGCATGAGGCCGCGGGTTCGAATCCCGCCTCCCCGACGACGAGGGTTTATGGTCCGTGGACGCGTGTCCGCTGGACCGTTCGCCCCTGCTCGTCTGCCGTAGACTCGGCACCAACAGCAGATGCGAGCTCGAATCCAGTGCTTTCGTCATGAGCCCGGCGTCACCATGCGTGTCCGTCGGCTTACCGTATACCGGGGCCAGGCAGTGCGCCGCGGACCGTCCCGGAAACAGCCGGAAATCTAGGAGTACCGCCCCGTGAAGACCGATGTCGAGGAGATCAGCCCGACCCGGGTCAAGCTGACCGTCGAGGTCCCCTTCGAGGAACTCGAGCACGCCTTCGACGAGACATACAAGTCGCTCGCCAAGCAGGTCCGGATCAAGGGCTTCCGCCCTGGCAAGGCACCCGCCCGGCTGATCGACCGCTACGTCGGGCGCGGAGCGGTGGTCAGCGAGGCGGTGAACCACGCCGTTCCCGAGCTCTACAACCAGGCTGTCCAGGAGAAGGAGCTGTTCACGCTCGGCCAGCCCGACGTCGAGGTCACCAAGCTCGAGGACAACGAGGAGCTGGCGTTCACCGCCGAGGTCGACGTACGCCCCTCGTTCGAGGTCACCGGCTACGAGGGCCTGGAAGTGACCGTCGACGACGCCGAGGCCACCGAGGAGCAGGTCGAGGAGCAGATCGCCAACCTTCGTGAGCGGTTCTCCACTCTCATCGGCGCGGGCCGGCCGGCCCAGACCGGGGACCACCTCTCCATCGACCTCTCCGCGGCCGTCGACGGTGAGAAGCTCGACGACGTCCAGGCCAGCGGGATCTCCTACGAGGTCGGAACCAACACCATGCTCGAGGGGCTCGACGACACCCTGGTGGGGATGTCCGAGGGCGAGAGCGCGACCTTCTCGACGACGCTCGTGGGCGGTGAGCACGAGGGTAAGGAAGCCGACGTCACCGTCACCGTGCACAGCGTCAAGGTCAAGGAGCTTCCCGAGCTCGACGACGAGTTCGCCCAGATGGCGAGCGAGTTCGACACCATGGCGGAGTTGCGCGAGGACGTGCGTTCCCGGCTGGAGAGCACGCGCCGGATGCAGCAGCTCTCCCAGGCCCGCGACAAGGCCCTGGAGCAGCTCGTCGAGTCGATCGACGTCCCGCTGCCGGACGCCGTGGTCGAGGACGAGGTCAAGCGCCGTCGCGAGAGCCTGGAGAACCAGCTCGAGCAGAGCGGGCTGACCAAGGAGTCCTACCTCGAGTCGCAGGGCCAGAGCGAGGAGGAGTTCGACGAGGAGCTGAACAAGGGCGCCCACACCGCCGTGAAGGCCGGGTTCGTCCTCGACCAGCTCGCCCTCCAGGAGGACCTCTCCGCCGACCAGAGTGAGCTCACCCAGTACGTGGTGGAGCAGGCCCAGCGCATGGGGGTCTCGCCGGACCAGCTCGCCCAGCACCTCGTGGAGAACAACCAGATCCGCACCGCCTACACCGAGGTTGTCCGGGCCAAGGCCATGGACCTCGTCCTCTCCAAGGCTGTGGTCACCGACGAGTCGGGCAACGTGATCGAGCAGGAGACCCAGGAGGAGGACTCGGAGGACTCGGAGAGTTCCCAGGAGGACTCCCAGGACGAGGAGTCCGGCGGCGAGCGGGCCGAGCAGCCGTCGGCCACCGAGGGATCCTCGGATGAGGACGAGGCGGAACCGGCCGGTGAGGCCCCGGACGTCGCATCGACCAAGGAATAGCCCGCACCGTTTGACGGTCCGGCTCGGGCGGTGCCGTGGGGCTTGGGTCTCCACGGCACCGCTTTTCTCGCCGGGGTGTCGGCGGCCCCACCGTTACCGGCGGAGGGGGCGTCCGTGGTTGGGGGAGCGCGTGCCTGCGCCATCAGCGAACAGATCGCTCGGACGCCGTTCGGGGGCGTTGGTGCGCGTTAGGCTCAATCGTGAGAACACGATTAGATAGCTGTCCGATGTGCACCGAAATCGGGTGAAAAGCGACTATGAATCCACTTCTGACGGACTTTGATGCCACTATGCGGGCCCCTGCTGAGGCTCAGTCCAGCTACGCCGAGCAGACGCAGCAGAGGTTGCTCCGTCAGCGCATCATTGTGCTCGGAGAGCAGGTCGACGAGGAGACCACGAACCGGATCTGCGGCCAGATCCTGCTGTTGGCCGCTGAGGACGGTAAGAGTGACATCACGCTCTACATCAACTCTCCGGGCGGGTCCGTCGATCATGGACTTGCGATCTACGACGTCATGCAGTACGTCCCGAACGACATGGTGACGGTGGGGATGGGACTCGCCGCGTCCATGGGGCAGTTCCTGCTGACCGCCGGCACTCCGGGAAAGCGGTTCGCGCTGCCGCACACGCGGATCATGATGCACCAGCCCTCTGGGGGGATCGGTGGTACCGCCACCGACGTCAAGATCCTCGCTGAGCAGATGAAGTACATGAAGCGCATCCTCGCCGAGCGCATCGCACAGCACAGCGGGAAAACGGTGGAGCAGATCGAGAAGGACTTCGATCGGGACCTGTGGTTCACCGCCGAGCAGGCCAAGGAGTACGGACTCATCGACGAGGTCGTGAGCTACTCCACGCAGGTTCCGTCCCACGACATCGTTTCCCAGTAACACCCACGCTCGGAGGTACCAGCGGTGAGCAGCATGTACTCGCCCCAGGGCCGCTACATGATCCCGTCCTTCGTGGAGCGAACCTCGTACGGGGTCAAGGAGATGAACCCGTACAACAAGCTCTTCGAGGAGCGGATCATCTTCCTTGGGGCCCCGATCGACGACACGTCCGCGAACGACGTGATGGCCCAGCTCCTTACGCTGGAGCAGGTCGACAGCGACCGCGACATCCAGCTGTACATCAACTCGCCCGGCGGGTCGTTCACCTCCCTGATGGCGGTGTACGACACGATGCAGTTCGTCAGGCCCGACATCCAGACGGTGTGCCTGGGTCAGGCGGCATGGGCCTCGGCGGTCCTGCTGGCCGCGGGAGCCGCCGGCAAGCGCGGCGCGTTGCCGAACTCCCGCATCATCATCCACCAGCCGGCCACGGAGGGCACCCACGGGCAGGGCAGTGACCTGGAGATCCAGGCCAACGAGATCCTGCGGGTGCGAGGCCAGATGGAGCGGCTGCTGTCGCAGCACACCGGAAAACCTGAGGACGAGGTGTCCAAGGACATCGAGCGCGACAAGATCTTCACCTCCGAGGAGGCGGTGGAGTACGGGCTCATCGACTACGTCTTCCCGTACCGGAAGGCGTCCCTGAAGGGCTGATCCTGAGGGGCTGAGCCGTCGTCTCCCGAGACCTTGGCGTCGCGGCGGGCCGGTGCGCGGCGTGGCTGACCTCCGGGTTCCTGTGACGGGACTCGTCGGGACCCGGGGGCGCCGCCGGCGCGGATCACACGCCGGAGGGTGCCGCGTGGTGAAGTCGGCCCGCTTTTTCACTTAGTCTCGGAAGACAACGCATAGCTTTGCCCGTCCGAGTCCGACAGCGGGTGCGCGTATCCCGTGAGAGCGGTAGCTTGCACACGAAGGGCGTGACATCGCCTCGGGATGTGGGGACACCGCGAGGATGCTCCCCCGCCGCTCACGGCGGCTCGCTGGCGGGATGGCCTACGTTCTAAGGAGAAGCTGGGTGGCACGCATCGGCGACGGTGGAGACCTGCTGAAGTGCTCTTTCTGTGGTAAGAGCCAGAAGCAGGTGAAGAAGCTCATTGCCGGTCCCGGTGTCTACATCTGCGACGAGTGCATCGACCTCTGCAACGAGATCATCGAGGAGGAGCTCGCGGACGCCACCGAGCTGAAGTGGGATTCCCTTCCCAAACCCCGCGAGATCTACGGCTTCCTCGACTCGTACGTGATCGGCCAGGAGGCGGCGAAGAAAGCGCTGTCGGTGGCGGTCTACAACCACTACAAGCGGGTGCAGTCCGAGGGTGACCGGCCACGCGACGAGGACGTCGAGATCGCCAAGTCCAACATCCTGTTGTTGGGGCCCACGGGTTCGGGAAAGACGCTCTTGGCACAGACCTTGGCCAAGATCCTGAACGTGCCGTTCGCGATCGCCGACGCCACAGCGCTCACAGAGGCCGGTTACGTTGGCGAGGACGTCGAGAACATCCTGCTCAAACTGATCCAGGCGGCCGACTACGACGTGAAGAAGGCCGAGACCGGCATCATCTACATCGACGAGGTCGACAAGGTCGCGCGCAAGAGCGAGAACCCCTCGATCACCCGGGACGTCTCCGGTGAGGGCGTGCAGCAGGCGCTGTTGAAGATACTCGAGGGCACCACGGCGAGCGTGCCGCCACAGGGTGGGCGCAAGCACCCCCACCAGGAGTTCATCCAGATCGATACCACGAACGTGCTGTTCATCTGCGGGGGCGCCTTCGCGGGACTCGACAAGATCATCGAGTCGCGGGTGGGCAAGCAGGGCATGGGGTTCAACGCGGTCCTGCGCTCCCAGGAGTCCGAGGTCGTCAACGAGTTCACCGACGTCCTGCCCGAGGACCTGCTGAAGTTCGGACTCATCCCGGAGTTCGTGGGCCGGTTGCCGGTCATCACCAGCGTGCACAACCTCGACCGCGAGGCGCTCATCCGGATCCTCACCGAGCCGCGCAACGCCCTGGTCAAGCAGTACCAGCGCCTGTTCGAGCTGGACAACGTCGAGCTGGAGTTCAGCGACGACGCCCTCGACGCGATCGCCGAGCAGGGCATCATCCGGGGAACGGGTGCCCGTGGCCTACGCGCGATCATCGAGGAGGTGCTGCTGTCGGTGATGTACGACGTGCCGAGCCGGGAGGATGTCGGCCAGGTGATCATTACCCGCGAGGCGGTGATGGAGCACGTCAACCCGACCATCGTGCCGCGCGCCCAGATCGCCTCGGACCCCGAGGAGAAGAGCGCCTGACTCGGGGGAGGGTCGGCGCGCGTCCGAACCGGCGTCGGACCGGGGTCGGGCCGCCGCCCACCGTGTGAGGGCGGGCGGCTGATCCCGCGGGCCGGCGTCGGGGGTGCGTGGGTACTGAGTGTCAGTCGTCGATGATGTCGCGCATCCGCGCGATCTCGCCTCGCTGCGTGGCGATGACGTCGCTGGCGAATGAGCTGATCATGTCGCTCTCGCCGTCGATGAGGACGTCCTCGGCCATCGTGACGCCACCCTCGTGGTGGGTCACCATGAGGTCCACGAAGAGTCTGTCGAAGTCGTCGCCCGAGGAGTCCTCGAGTTCGGCCATCTCCTCCGGAGTGGCCATTCCCGGCATCTCGGAGTGGTCGATCTCGTACTCCTGCGGGTCGTCGACGTTGGAGTCCACCCACCCCTGCATGGCCTTGATCTCGGCGTTCTGGGCGTCGTATATGCGCTCGGCGATGGAGACGATCGCGTCGCGGTCGGCGCGGTCCTCGGCCAGTTCGGACATGTCGAGCGCCTGCTTGTGGTGCTCGATCATCTGGACCATGAACTCGGCGTCGGCCTCGTTGTGCCCGTCGTCCTCGCCTTCCTCGAGGTCCTCGGTGGGCACCGGGCTGGGGGAGTCGCCGGGCGCGCCCGGGTCGACGATCGGCGGGTCGTCGACGGCGTCCGATCCCGTGCACGCCGTCAGTGCGATTGTCGCGGCGGCTCCCGCCGCCACCAGGATCCATCGATGCACGGGAGCTCCTTCCGTATACCTCGCGTGGGCGGCGGTGTCGACCGCCCTCGTGGGGTTTCTACTCAACCCTGCACGGCTTGTCCAGCGTGGGCGAAAATTTCCTACGGATCACTTTGTGTAGTGAATCCCGCTGAACTGCGACAGTGTGTCCAGGAGTAGGAGGGATAGTGGTCTGCTCTGTACATCTGTCGTCCTGAGTGTGTATTTTCTACATGTTTTCGGTGTGCACCGGACAAGGAGTTCACATGCCGACATCCCCCGTACGACACAGAAGATCCGGTTCGCGACTCGGAATCCGACGTACCGGATTCGCGCTCGTCGGTACGGCCGCGCTGGCGCTGAGCACGGCGCTGGTTCCGAGTGCGGCCACGGCCTCCGACATCCCACCGGAGGGTGAGGTCGAGACGAGTGACAACGTCGAGCACGTGGCGAATTCGCCGCTCGAGTCACCGCTGGACAACACCGGCTCGGACCTGGCCTTCACCGGTGACTACGCGATCGCCGGCAACTACGACGGCTTCGTCATCTACGACATCTCCGACCCGGAGAACCCGCGGACCGTCAGCCAGGTCCTCTGCGAGGGCGGCCAGGGTGACGTCTCCGTCAGTGGCGACCTGCTCTATTTCTCGGTCGACTACCCACGCGAGGACGAGACCTGCGGTAGCCCTTCGAGTGACCCGTCGGACGCGGACGCCTTCGAGGGAATTCGGATCTTCGACATCTCGGACGTGACCCAACCGCGCTACGTCTCGGCGGTGCGTATCGACTGCGGCTCGCACACGAACACGCTCGTGCCGGGCGAGGACGGCGAGACCGACTACATATACGTCTCCTCCTACGGGCCCTCCGAGGAGTTCCCGAACTGCCAGCCGCCGCACGACAAGATCTCGATCGTCGAGGTGCCGCTGGACGATCCCGCTTCGTCCGAGGTCGTGAACGAACCGGTGCTGTTCCCCGAGGGCGGAAACGAGGGAGACGAGGACCTGCTCCGGCCCACCGAGGGCTGCCACGACATCACGGCCTACCCAGAGCTGGAAGTCGCCGCGGGCGCCTGCATGGGCGACGGCGTCCTGATGGACATCAGCGACCCGGTCGAGCCGCGGGTCTTCGAGCAGGTGCAGGACGAGAACTTCGCGTTCTGGCACTCGGCCTCGTTCAGCAACGACGCGGACACCGTGCTCTTCACCGACGAGCTCGGCGGCGGCGTCGCTCCCACGTGTAACGAGGAGATCGGCCCCGAGCGTGGGGCGGATGCCTTTTACTCCGTGCTGGGCAAGTTCGACAAGGGCGCCAACGATCCCAAGCTGCGGTTCGACGGCTACTTCAAGATCGACCGTCACCAGTCCGACAACGAGAACTGCGTCGCCCACAACGGCTCGCTGATCCCGGTCGAGGGCGGGGACTACTACGTGCAGGCCTGGTACCAGGGCGGCGTCTCCCTCATCGACTTCAACAAGTCGAAGAAGCCCGAGGAGATCGGCTACTTCGAGCGGGGGCCGGTCTCGGAGGACGAGCTGGTCACCGGTGGTTCCTGGTCGGCCTACTACTACAACGGCTACATCTACTCCCGGGACATCACCGAGGGGCTCGACGTGCTCAAGGTGAACGACGAGCGGCTCTCCTCCGCCGAGGACGTCACCTACGACGAGTTCAACCCGCAGAGCCAGCCGAGATACTAGGTAGTGCGACTGGTTAATCACCCACGGGAATGACCGTGAACTTTGGCCCAGACTCCAGCTCATGTCCGGGCCAAAGTTCATGGTCACCGGGTCGGGATGGGCTCAGGCGGTGAACAGCCGTTCGGTGTCGGCGTCGACGAGTTCCAGGACACGTCCGGTGAAGTAGACTGTGCCGAGAACGAGGACGCGCCCGCCCAGCGCGGCCATCGCTTCGGGCGAGAGGCTCTCGACGTCGAGGTGGGACCAGTGCGCGGGCACATCGTGGCTGAACCCTAGATGCGACTCGGGAAGCCGCACCGCTGTGACCGGAAGTGAGCCGAGTGCGGTGGCGGCGCCGTCGACGTCCTTGTGGTCGGGCAGGCACAGCAGTACGTGATCGATCGCGGCCCAGTGCCGCCGAGCGTGCGCGACGGCCGCGGCGACCCCGGTACCGTTGATCGCCGAGTCCACGATGACCTCCGTGTCCGTGCCCGGAACCCGGTGGTGGGACAGTCGCGCCGGCAGCCGCACCGACGACAGCACCGTGGCGAGCCGGTCCGGTTCGGCCGGGGGCCGCCCCAGCTCCCGCAGCAGCCGTCCGGCGGCCTCGCCGCCCAGATGGGCGGGGGCCGCGGAGAGCCCGTGGGGCACCCCCACTTCACTGGCGTCGGGGCGGGGCGGGTGCACGGTTTCGGGTCGGGTCCGCCCACCCGTGACCTCGCGCACCGTGCGGTCGACGGCGCCGGAGACCTCGGGCGACTGCGGCAGACGGACGAACGCCCGTGTGGTGGGACCGGCGACGCCGGCCTTCTCCTCGGCGATCTCGGTCACCGTGTCGCCGAGGACGCCGACGTGTTCGGCGAACACGCTCGCCATGGCCACCACCCGCGGACCGACCAGCCGCAGCTCGTCGCCGCGCCCACCCATACCCGCCTCGAGTACGCAGGCGTCGGCGTCCAGCTGACGCGCCCGGAGCAGCCCCGCGATGAGGAACAACCCACTGGGTGCGAGGTAGCCGTCGCCGGTATCGGGGATCCCGCGGATCGCGGTGTCGATCTCGCCGGCGAGGGAGGAGATCTCGGTGTCGCTGGCGGCGACCCCGTTGACGCGGACCCGTTCGCGGTGCCCCCGGAAGCTGGGGCCGGTGACGGTGACGACACGCAGGCCCGCGGCGGCCAGGTGCGCCGAGGCGTGGGTGGCGGTGGTGCCCTTGCCCTTGGAGCCCACCACCCCGAGTGTTTCGGGGCCGGGGCTCGACGTGAGGTCCAGCTCACGTAGTAGCTCGGCGGCGCGGGCGAGGCTGCGCCGCGCTCCCGCGCGGCGGTCGCGCCACTCCCGGAAGAAGACGTCGGTACTCGGCATGCCACCAGTACAGCAGGCCGGAGCCGGTGTGTGGGTGAGTAGGCTTGGGAAGCGTGGACACCGACTCTTCGCACGACGCGAGCAACAGCGAGGTCAGCCAGCGATACGCGCGGGTCGCGGCCGAGATCAGCGCCCGTCGCGTCGAGAACGACATCGACCCCTCGACCGAGCGGATCCGTCAGCTCATGGATCTGCTCGGCGAGCCGCAGCGTAGCTACCGGATCATCCACGTCACCGGGACCAACGGCAAGAGCTCGACCGCGCGGATGATCGACTCCCTGCTGCGCGAGCGCCACCTGCGGGTGGGGCGCTACACCAGCCCGCACCTGCGGACCATGCGCGAGCGTGTCGTCGTCGACGGTGACCCCGTCTCCGAGGAGGCGTTCGTCCAGGCATACGACGACATCCTCCCGTTCGTGGAGATGGTCGACGCCGCCAACGACGTCGCGCTGTCGTTCTTCGAGGTGCTCACCGCCATGGCGTTCGCCGCGTTCGCCGACGCGCCGGTGGACGTCGCGGTGGTCGAGGTCGGCATGGGGGGGAGTTGGGACGCCACGAACGTCGCCGACGCCGACGTCGCCGTCGTCACCCCCATAGCCATTGACCACACCGAGTTCCTCCCGGACACCGTCGAGGGCATCGCGGAGGAGAAAGCGGGCATCATCAAGCCCGACTCGATCGCGGTGCTCGCCCAGCAGCCGCTGGCGGCCGCCGAGACACTGATGCGGTACGTCTCCGAGATCGGCGCGCGCGTGGCCCGCGAGGGGCTGGAGTTCGGGGTGACTCACCGGGATGTCGCCGTCGACGGCCAGAGCCTGGCACTGCAGGGGCTGCGCTCCTCCTACGAGAACCTCTTCCTCCCGTTGCACGGTGCGCACCAGGCCGGGAACGCGGCCGTGGCCGTGGCCGCCGTCGAGGCGTTCGCCGCACCGGTCGAGGGCGACGAGGGGATCGACCCGGAACTGATCTCCTCCGGGCTGGAGGGGGTGGATACCCCCGGACGCCTCGAGGTGCTGCGGCGCAGCCCCACCGTGCTGGTCGACTCCGCGCACAACCCCGCGGGGATGACCGCGTCGGTCGAGACCGTCGGGGAGGCGTTCTCCTTCACCCACCTGGTCGGTGTCGTGGCGATCATGGCCGACAAGGACGTCGAGGGCATTCTCGAACCCCTGGAGCCGTTGCTCGCCGAGGTGGTGGTGACTCGGAACTCCTCGCCGCGCAGCCTGTCGCCGGAGGAGCTGGGCGAGATCGCCGAGGGCATGTTCGGCTCCGAACGGGTGCACAGCGCCCCGCGGATGGACGACGCCATCGACAAGGCCGTGGGGCTGTCCGAGGAGTCCAGCGAGTTCGGCGGGTTCGGCGGAGCCGGTGTGCTCGTCACCGGGTCGGTGGTCACCGCCGGGGACGCCCGCCACCTGTTGAAGGGGGAGTGACGTGCGGACCCTGTGCGCGGTGGTGCTCGCGTTCGAGGCCATCGTGATCGGGCTGGCGGTGCCCGTGGCCATCCAGCTCGGCGGTCACCCGCCGGCCACGGCCGGCGTGGTGTGGGGTGGTCTGGCGGCCGCGGCGCTGCTGCTCGCCGCCGTGCAGCGTTTCCGGTGGGCACACTACGCCGGGTGGGTGCTGCAGGCGCTTTTCCTCACCAGTGGGTTCCTGGTGCCGGGGCTGGCCGTGCTGGGTGTGGTCTTCGCGGGGCTGTGGGTCGCCGCGACGGTCGTGGGGCGCCGGACGGATGCCATGCGGCTGGCGGCGGACGACGCGGCCGAGGGGGCGGAGGACGCGTCCGCCCAGGCGGGCGGAAGCGCCGAGCGGAACGGGTGACCCCGGCCGGCACGGGGACGGGTGCGCCTCTTGGCCCGGTGCCGGAGCACAGCCGCGGCAACGCCGGTAGCATTGCGGACAGCCGGGCGTTCGGCATTCCCCGTGACGGATGTTGCCGAAACTGGCGCAGTTCATCCGACCAGCAGTAGTTGAGGAGACCACTGACGTGGAGCGCACCCTTGTCCTGATCAAACCCGACGGCGTGAGTCGCGGCATCACCGGCGAGATCATCTCCCGCATTGAGCGCAGGGGTCTGCGCATCGTCGCGATGGATCTGCGCACTCTCGACACCGACACCGCGAAGACGCACTACGAGGAGCACGCCCAGCGTCCCTTCTACGACTCGCTCGTCGAGTTCATCACGAGTGGCCCCCTCGTGGCCCTCGTGGTCGAGGGGGAGCGCGCCGTTGAGGCGTTCCGCGCGCTGGCGGGGGCCACCGACCCGATCAACGCCGGACCGGGCACGATCCGCGGCGACTTCGCACTCGAGGTGCAGCAGAACATCGTGCACGGCTCGGACTCCAGCTACTCGGCCGAGCGTGAGATCAAACTGTTCTTCCCCGATCTGGCCTGAGCCGAGCAGCGACACCGGCGGGAGCGCGACCCCGCGCCCCGCGCAGCGGGACGAGAGTCGTCCCATCCCAGCCACCGCCCACGAGCAGGAGGCTCCGCGCCCGGCCTCATCCGGGCGATCGAGAGGCGCCGGGGATATCCCCGGCGCCTCTCGTGTTCTTCGTCGGGCCGCGACGGTTCGGTGTGTTTGCGTAGTCAATCGGATGCTGAGCGTTACGATACGAGTGCCGAATCCGCATCCGTGCAGGAACGATCCCGTATTGACCGCCCTGACATGCCGCACCCGTTTGGTGCCGATGAGGACGTTAAATGAGCAAGAACAATCTCGCCATCCTCGGCCGTGACATGGCGGTCGACCTCGGAACCGCGAACACGCTGGTGTATGTCCGTGGTCGGGGCATCGTTCTGAACGAACCGTCGGTCGTGGCGCTCAACACGTCCACGGCCAAGATCGTGGCTGTCGGTATCGAGGCGAAGCAGATGATCGGCCGGACACCGAGCAACATCACGGCCGTGCGCCCACTCAAGGACGGCGTTATCGCCGACTTCGAGATCACCGAGCGCATGCTTCGCTACTTCATCCAGAAGATCCACCGTCGTCGGCACTTCGCCAAACCCCGCGTCGTCGTGGCCGTTCCCAGCGGTATCACCTCCGTTGAGCACCGCGCGGTCAAGGAGGCCGGGTACCAGGCGGGAGCGCGCCGGGTCTCCATCGTCGAGGAGCCCATGGCCGCAGCGATCGGAGCCGGCCTTCCGGTGCACGACCCGACCGGCAACATGGTCGTCGACATCGGGGGCGGCACGACCGAGGTCGCGGTCATCTCCATGGGCGGAATCGTGACGTCCCAGTCGATCCGTGTCGGCGGCGACGAACTGGACCAGGCGATCTCCGGCTCCGTCAAGAAGGAGCACTCGCTGATGATCGGCGAGCGTACCGCCGAGGAACTGAAGTTCGCGATCGGTTCGGCCTACCCCAACGGGGGCGAGGAGCTGCACGCGGAGGTCCGGGGACGCGACCTCGTCAGCGGGCTGCCCAAGACCGTGGTGCTGTCGGCCGCCGACATCCGGCAGGCCATCGAGGAGCCGGTCTCCGCGGTCATCGACGCCGTCCGCACCACGCTCGACAAGTGCCCACCCGAGCTGTCCGGCGACATCATGGACCGCGGGATCGCCGTCACCGGTGGTGGCGCCCTGCTGCGCGGTCTCGAGGACCGGCTGCGTCACGAGACCGGTATGCCCATCCATCTCGCGGAGAACGCGCTGGACTCCGTCGCGATCGGCTCCGGCACCTGCGTCGAGAACTATGACCGACTGAACCAGGTTCTCATCCCGGAACGGCAGCGTTGATATGCGGCGGCGCAACGCCTCCCGAGCACGAACCGTGGTCACCGCCCTGGTCGTCGCGTCGCTCACGCTGGTGGTCCTGGACACCCAGGAAAGCGCGGACCCGGTCACCAACGAGATCCGCGCTGCCGGCGATTTCGTGTTCGCGCCGGTTGCGGCCGGGGTGTCCGCGGCCGTACGGCCCCTCGACGACGTCTACCGCGCCCTCGCGGCCGCGCCGGACGCGCGCGACCGCATCGCCGAGCTGGAGAAGCGCAACCGGGAGCTCACCGCGCGGATCGAGGCGGAACAGCTCGACGAGAACCGCTCCGAACAGCTGGACGAGCTGCTTCGGCTCTCCGGTCTGGGGAGATACGAGATCGTTCCCGCGCAGGCGGTCACCCGGGTGAGCTCGACCGGGCACCCGGACACGATCACCATCGACGCCGGCGAGCGTGACGGGATCACGGCCGACATGACCGTCGTCAACGGGGAGGGTCTGGTCGGCCGGGTGTTGCGCGCCGGCACGAGGACCGCCACGGTCCTGCTGCTCACCGACGGCGCGTCGTCCGTGGGTGCCCGTCTGGAGGGAGAGCGCGAGATGGGGGTCGCGCACGGTACGGCGCGCCACATCGCCGACTCCTCACCGATCCGGTTCGAGTTGCTCGACGCCGACGCGCGGATGTCCGTGGGGGATCGGCTCGTCACGATGGGGTCGCACGAGGGCACCCCGTTCGTCCCCGGGGTTCCGGTCGGCACCGTTGCCAAGGTCGAGGACACGCCGGGTGCGCTCACCCGGACCGCGGACGTCGCCCCCGCCGTCGACGCCGGATCGCTGGACATTGTCGGGGTGGTGGTGTCCGAACCCGAGGAGGACCCGCGTGACTCGGTGCTGCCGCCCGAACCCGAAGAGGACACCCCCCAGGTAGCCAACAACGCAGAGGACGCGGAATGAGGGGCACAACGACGGTCCTGCTCCTGGTGCTCGGCGTGCTGCTGCAGGCCGCGGTCGTCAACCGGATTCCGCTGCCCTGGGGCAGCGCTCCCGATCTCGTGACACTCATCGTCGTGGCGGTCGCGCTCGGCGCGACACCGCTCGGTGGCGCCGTGGCCGGTTTCGGAGCGGGACTGGCCCTGGACATCCTGCCGCCGGCCGACCACGAGATCGGGCGGTACGCGCTGGTGCTGTGCCTGGCCGGCTACGTGGTCGGCAAGCTCGACGACTCGACGCGCCCCTCCAGGGCGCGGCCCTACCTGGCGGCGTTCGTGGCGGTGGCCGGTGTCGAGCTCGGCTTCGCCGCTCTCGGTCTCGTGCTGGGGGATCCGAGGGTGGGCGGGACCACATTCCTGGTCGACATCCCGGTCTCCGTGGCCATGACGATGCCGCTGAGCCCGCTGATCCTGCCCCTCACACGCCCCCTGCGGCGGTCTTTGACCAGCACCGACGCGATCGACATCTCCCACACCTCGTGGGCCGGCGGGGGGGTCCGGCTGTGAGGAGGATCATCGACCCCAGGAGCGAGGGCGGCGCGAGGCGCCCCCGTAAGGTCGGGCTGCTCGCGGCGCAGATCCTCGTCGTGGCGCTGGCAGCGACGCTCACCGCCCGGATGTGGTACCTCCAGGTCCCCATGGCCGAGCACTACCAGAGCCTGGCGGCGGCCAACCACATACAGGAGCTGGTCGTCCCCGCCACCCGCGGCCAGATCCTCGACGCGCAGGGGCGTCCTCTGGTGCGCAACCGGACCGAGCTCACCGTGTCCGCGGACTACCACCAGCTTGAGCGCAGTCCGGACGGCGGCGAGGAGGTCCTGCGCAACGTCGCCGATCTGCTCGACGTGCCGTTCGAGGAGCTCCAGCGGCGCACCCGGCTGTGTGGCCCCGATGTCAGCCGTCCCTGCTGGCAGGGGTCGCCCTACCAGCCCATCACCCTCGTCGAGGACGTCGACGCGCGGCTCGCGCTGCAGATCATGGAGCGCCGGGAGGACTTCCCGGGAATCACCGCCCAGCAGCGGCCGGTGCGCGGGTACCCCATGGAGGACCGCGCCGCGCAACTGCTCGGCTACCTGCAGCCCGTCACCCAGGAGGAGCTGGAGGAACGCGAGGACCTGCGTACCCAGTTCACGGGGGTGGACTACGTGGGGCGCGACGGACTCGAAGCGGTCTACGACGACGAGCTGCGCGGAACCTCGGGCGTGCGCAAGTACGAGGTCGACAGTCGGGGCAACGTGACCGGCGTGTTCTCCGAGACCCCGCCCGAGCCGGGCGACCACCTGGTGACGAGCATCGACGAACGGGTCCAGCGGGTGACCGAGGACGCCCTGGCCAAGGGG
Organism: Halostreptopolyspora alba; assembly: GCA_003725585.1. Taxonomy (GTDB): domain Bacteria; phylum Actinomycetota; class Actinomycetes; order Streptosporangiales; family Streptosporangiaceae; genus Lipingzhangella; species Lipingzhangella alba. Next base: position 104,349 of record RJMB01000001.1, read on the forward strand.
CTCGAGTCCGCCGGCGGCCCGGCCGACTCGGCGGCGGCGGTCGTGCTCGACGTCAACACGGGCCATGTGGTCTCCATGGCGAGCCTGCCCTCCTACGACCCCAGCGTGTGGGAGGGCGGCATCGACCAGGAGACCTACGACGAGCTGCTCAGTGAGGACGCCGGAGACCCGCTGACCTCGCGCGCGATACAGGGACAGTACCCGCCGGCGTCGACGTTCAAGGTCACCTCGCTGGCCGCCGGGGCGGAGAACGGGGTGCCGCTGGATAAGACGTTCTCCTGCCCGAGCTCGATATCGGTGGGGGGAAGGTCGTTCCAGAACTACGAGGGCAGCGGGCACGGTTCGCTGAGCCTGCACAAGGCCATCGTGGTGTCCTGTAACACCGTCTTCTACCAGATGGCCTACGACATGTGGAAAGAGGACGGCGGTTTGTCCCCCGACGAGGAACCCGAGGACGCCATGACGACCATGGCCCACGACTTCGGGTTCGGCGAACCCACCGGGATCGACCTGCCGCACGAGGGCTCCGGGCGTGTCCCCGACCGCGAGTGGAAGCGGGAGTACTGGGAGGACACCCGGGAGCAGGCATGCGAGCGTGCCGAGAGGGGCTACCCCGAGGAGGACGACCCCGAGCGCGCCGAGTACCTGGAACAAGTCGCCGAGGAGCAGTGCGCCGACGGGTACCGGTGGCGCGCCGGCGACGCCGTGAACTTCTCCATCGGCCAGGGCGACCTGGTCGTCACGCCGCTACAGCTCGCCCGAGCCTACGCGGCCATCGCCAACGGCGGGACACTGCACGAGCCACGGATCGGTAAGGCGCTCGTCGCGGCGGATGGCACCGGTGTGACCGAGATCGAGTCGGGCGAGCCCGACAAGCTGCCGGTCAGCGACCGGACCCTCGACTACCTGCGGTCCGCGCTGGCCGACGTGCCACGAAAGGGGACGGCACGGGGGGCGTTCGGCGGCTTCCCGCTGGACGAGGTTCCCGTGGCGGGCAAGACCGGGACGGCCACCAGTACCGGAAAGAAGGAGTCGGGCTGGTTCGCGTCGTACGCTCCCGCCGACGATCCGCAGTTCGCCGTCGTGGTGCTGATCTCCCAAGGGGGGACCGGCGGTGCGGTGGCCGCGCCGGTGGTCCGGGAGATCTACGACGGGATCTACGGGTTCTCCGGCCCCGAGGACGCCGACGACGCGGAGTCCGCGGACGGTGACCCGGATGACCAGCGGGGGAGCGAACCGGCGCTACCCGGAGGGGAGCCACCGACGGAGCTTCCGACGGTCCGCTCCGACGGTTCGATCGTCGCTCCCGGTGAGCCGGACTGAGCAACCGAGGAAAGGGCCCGGGAACCGCCGATGACCGCCTACACGAGCCCGCACGTCGCCCCCGCCACCTGGCGGGAGGTGGTCGGCAGAGTATTCGCCGTGGGGGTGCGGCGGCGGGTGGACTGGGTGCTGGTGGCGGCGGTGCTCGTCCTGTCGGCCGTGGGGTCGCTGCTGGTGTGGACCTCCACCCACACCCCCGAAGACCCCGCCGTCGCCGCCGGCTACGTGCAGCGACACCTGGTGCACCTCGGTATGGCCGTGTTGTGCGGCGCGTTGGTGGCATCGGTGGACTACCGAGCGCCGCGGGCGTACGCGCCGGTGGTGTACCTTCTCTCCCTGGCCGGGTTGGCGCTGGTGTTCACCCCTCTCGGCGAGGTGGTCAACGGCTCGCGCGGGTGGATCTCCGTCGCGGGCTTGCAGGCCCAACCCGCCGAGTTCGTCAAGGTCGCGCTGATCCTGGCCACGGCGATGCTGCTGGGTGAGCCCAGGGACGGAGAGCACGCGCCCACCACGCGTGACGTGGTGTTCGCCTTGGCGGCGCTCGCGAGCCCGATGGTCATGGTCCTGGTGCAGCCGGACCTGGGAAGCAGCCTGGTGCTGGGGGCGATCTTCCTGGGGATGCTGTCGATGTCGGGAGCTCCGGTGCGTTGGATCGCCGGGTTGCTCGGCTGTGGGCTGGTCGCGGTGCTCTGCGTGTGGTGGTTCGATCTGCTCCAGGACTACCAGCTGGCCCGGGTCACCACGCTGTTCGACCCCACGGCCGACCCCCAGGGACGCGGGTACAACGCGAACCAGGCGATCATCGCGGTCGGGTCCGGGGGGTTCGAGGGGACGGGGCTGTTCCAGGGCGAGCAGACCAGCGGCCGCTTCGTGCCCGAGCAGCACACCGACTTCATCTTCACGGTCGCGGCCGAGGAGTTGGGCTTCATCGGGGGCGTGCTCATCATCGCACTGCTCACCCTGGTCATCTGGCGGGTGCTGCGCGTCGCGGCCGGGTGCGAGCAACCCTACGCGCGGCTGGTCTGCGTGGGAGTGGCGACCTGGCTGACGTTCCAGGGCTTCGTCAACATCGGGATGACCCTGGGGGTCGCGCCGATCACCGGCCTTCCGCTGCCGTTCCTCTCCTACGGCGGTACCGCCACCATCGCCACCATGGTGGCGATCGGGCTCGTGCTGGCCATACACGCCCGTGACCGCGGGTTCGAGCACGCGTGACGAGGTACCCCGCTGGTGGCAGTCGGTGCCCGAGCCGAGCCGTTAGCCTGAAGGAAACGTGTCCGCGTGAGCGTGGGCACGGTTAGACCAACGATCACGTCACCTGCCCGACCCGGAGGCACGTCCATGCCCGTCGAATCCGTTTTCCCGCGACTGGAAGCCCTGCTGCCCAGCGTGCAGAAGCCGGTTCAGTACGCGGGCGGCGAGCTCAACTCCGTCGTGAAGGACTGGGACGCGTGTGAGGTCCGCTGGGCGCTGATGTACCCCGACGCCTACGAGGTGGGCGTTCCCAACCAGGGGGTGCAGATCCTCTACGAGGTGCTGAACGAGCGCGAGGGGGTACTGGCCGAACGGACCTACGCCGTCTGGGCCGACCTCGAGGAGGCCATGCGCGCGCACGGGATCCCGCAGTTCACCGTGGACGCGCACCGTCCCGTCGGCGCGTTCGACATCCTCGGTGTCAGCCTCGCCAGCGAAATGGGATACACCAACCTGCTCACCGCCCTTGACCTGGCGGGTATCCCGCTACGCAGCGCCGACCGCGGCGACGACCACCCGGTGGTGCTGATCGGGGGGCACGCGGCCTTCAACCCCGAGCCACTCGCCGACTTCGTCGACGCCGCCGTGCTGGGCGACGGCGAGGAGGTCACGCTGGCCATCACCGAGGTGGTGCGCGAGTGGAAGCGCGAGGGGTGCCCCGGTGGGCGCGATGAGCTGCTGCTGCGCCTGGCGAGCGGGGGCGGTGTGTACGTCCCGCGGTTCTACGACGTGGAGTACCTGCCCGATGGGCGAATCGGGCGCTACGTTCCCAACCGGACCGGGGTGCCCTGGAGCGTACAGAAGCACACCGTCATGGACCTGGACAACTGGCCGTACCCGAAGGACCCGATCGTGCCGATCGCGGAGTCCGTGCACGAGCGGTACAGCGTGGAGATCTTCCGCGGGTGCACCCGCGGCTGCCGGTTCTGCCAGGCGGGGATGATCACCCGGCCGGTGCGGGAACGCGGCAAGGAGACCATCGCGAACATGGTCGACAAGGGTGTGCGGTCGTCGGGCTTCCAGGAGGTCGGCCTGCTGTCGCTGTCCAGCGCGGACCACAGCGAGATCTCCGACATCGCCAAGGGGCTGGCCGACACCTACGAGGGCACCAACACGGGGCTGTCCCTGCCCTCGACCCGGGTTGACGCGTTCAATATCGACCTGGCCAACGAGCTCAACCGTAACGGGCGCCGTTCCGGGCTGACCTTCGCCCCCGAGGGTGGTAGCGAGCGGATGCGCCGGGTGATCAACAAGATGGTGACCGAAGCCGACCTCATCCGCACCGTCACCGCCGCCTACGAGGCCGGCTGGCGTCAGGTCAAGCTGTACTTCATGTGTGGCCTGCCGACCGAGGAGGACGAGGACGTTCTCGCGATCGCCGACCTGGCCCGCGAGGTCATCAAGGCCGGACGCTCGGCCACGGGGCGCAACGACATCCGCTGCACGGTCTCCATCGGCGGGTTCGTCCCCAAGCCGCAGACCCCGTTCCAGTGGGCCGGCCAGACCTCCCACGACGACGTCGACGCCCGGCTGCGCAAGCTCAAGGACGAGCTGCGCTCGGATCGCCGCTACGGCAAGGCGATCGGGCTGCGCTACCACGATGGCCGGCCCTCCACCGTCGAGGGGCTGCTCTCGCGCGGTGACCGTCGCGTGGGGCGGGTGATCGAGCAGGCGTGGCGCGACGGCGCTCGCTTCGACGGCTGGAGCGAGCACTTCTCCTTCGAGAGGTGGAGCGAGGCCGCGGCGAAGGCGCTCGCTGACGAGGTCGTCGATCTCGAGTGGTTCACCGTCCGGGAGCGGGACCGTGACGAGGTGCTTCCCTGGGACCACCTGGACGCCGGCCTGGACCGTGACTGGCTGTGGCAGGACTGGCAGGACTCACTGCACGGCAACGAGGCGGTCGAGGTCGACGACTGCCGGTGGACCCCCTGCTACGACTGTGGGGTCTGCCCGAGCATGGGGACCGAGATCCAGATCGGGCCGACCCCCACGCCGGAGTCGCCGTCGCGGAAGTTGCCGCTGACCGTGATCCAGTAGGGGCGGCCGGCAGGGGCGCGAGCCACGACCGAACCGGCGCCGCGGGGCTGGAGGAGCGGGTATGGCCCGACGCCCCGCTCGCGCCGGGCCATACGTGTAGTAGGACGTACGGGGTACTCGGGTGGTTTGCATGAGCGCCACGATTCTTCCCAGAAGTTTCCCTGGCGGCCCGCGCATAGGATGGGGAACAGGTCAGCGTGTTCCGCGTGGCCGACATGGGCCTGCGGGCTGTGGCTCATTCGACGGTCAGCGCGCTTTTCAACGTTCGGCGCCATGGGAAGAGCACATAGATGTGTGGTCCGTCACGGTTGATCCGCCATCCGGCCCCAGGCCGGACCGGTCACGTTGTCGGTGCTCGACGGTCGTTACCACGTGCCGGTGGCGCGTGAGACCCGGCAGGCACCGTACGCTGAAAAGGACGAGCAATTCCCAGGTGGGTGCGCCCGGGACGAATCGGCGCATCCGACCGATAGCGAGCGACGAAAGGAGTAGCACTGCCCCCCGCACCTGAGGGCACGATCTCGCCCTCCACTGGTAATCCCGGACAGCGGCTGAGCGTCCGTTACTCCAAGCGCGGTCGGATGCGGTTCGCGAGCCACCGCGACATCGCCCGTGCTCTGGAACGGGCGATTCGCAGGGCCGGGGTGCCCGTAGCTTTCTCAGCGGGGTTCACGCCACATCCGAAGATCTCGTATGCGGGGGCCGCTCCCACGGGGGTGGCCAGCCTCGCGGAGTATTTCGAATTCACCCTGGCCGAGTACCTCGACCCCGGGCTGGTGCGAGACCGGCTCGACAACGCGATGCCCGACGGCATCGACGTGGTGGAGGTCGTGGTGGCCGGATCGGGTGGGCTGGCCGACCGTCTTGAGGCATCGGAGTGGCGGGTGGAAATGCCGGGAGTCGCCCCCGACGACGCCCGGGAGGCAGCGGCCGTGTACCTCGCGGCCGAGACAGTCGAAGTGGAACGGCTCACCAAGAAGGGACGGCGTCGCTTCGACACCCGTGAGGCCGTCCTCCGCATGGAGGTGGAGGAATGCGCCGCAGCGGAAAAAAACGAGACATATGCCATACTTCGGTTGGTCGTTCGGCACATGACACCTGCCGTTCGACCGGACGACGTGGTGACCGGTCTTCGTCAGAAGGCTGGCCTGGCGCCGCCGTCATCGACCGTGATGACCCGGCTGGCGCAGGGGCCCCTTGACGAGGCGTCCGGCGCGATCGCCGATCCGTTCGCCGCGAACGACGAGACCGCCCAGAACGGTGAACCAGAACGAGCCGCCCCCGGGGAGGGGGAGGTACCGGCGGATCAGGCCGGACGCGCGGAGGAGGCACCGCGGTCGTCCTTGCTCACACGGGACTCGGGGCATGCGTGAGTCCAGTCGGGGGGTGTGGGCGACGGTTACGGACTTTGCGCCGGTAGCGCTCTCGTGCTACTGGCGCCGAACTAGCGACGACAGTCCTCGTGCGCAGCGGCGGCGGCCGACCGGCCGGTGCCGCGCCTCGGGGACTCTGACGGGAGACCGCCCGGATGCTCGAAAACGAGCCCAGTAGCGGTGCGGACGGCACCGCGGGTACAACTGAAACGACAGAGTCGGACTGGCCCATCACAACGGCCACACCGCAAACAGACGAGGTGCGGGTCAACGCGCCTGGTGAGCGCAGCGGGGGTGTGCGGTTGGCAGGGCCGCCGCCGGAACCCGAGCCGGTGGTCGCGACCCCGGACACGCCACTGACGACCATCGCCGGTGATGTCGAGCTCGATGACGAAGCCGAGCCGGTCACCGATGAGGGGGTCGCCCCTCCCGAGGAGGGGAGCGGCGGGGACGAGTCGCCCCCGGACGAGAACGCTGGCCAGGACGCGGGTGCGGACGGTGGCGGCACCACCGTCCAGCCACCCATGGTGCTGTTCCAGCCGCCGGTGGCGCACACCGTGCCAGCCAGCTCCGCCCCCGCGGAGGGTGGGACGACCGCCGCGACCGGCTCCGAGGGTGGGGACGACGACACGGCCGAGACTTCCACCGGTGGGCCGGCCGACTCCACCACCGACGATGACGGCTCCGACGAGGAGCGCCCTTCCCGGCGCCGCAGGCGCCGTGGTGGCCGCGGCCGGGGCAAGTCACGAACCGGCGACGAGGGCGCCGACACTGAGGCCGGCGCCGACACGGATACCGCCGCTGCCTCGGGCACCGCGTCCACCGGAACGGACACCGAGACCGCCCGCTCCGGCGGGGCGGGCCGGGGTACGAGCGACGCCGAGCGGGCCACCGAGTCCACGCGGGACTCCGAAGGAGCGGGCCGGGAGGCCGCGGAAGCCACGGAGGAGAACCGGCCCACCCGGCGTCGCCGACGGCGCCGCCGAAGCTCGAGCGAGACGGTCGAGGGCACCACCACCGGCGACGATCCGCCGGACACGATCGTCAAGGTGCGCGAGCCGCGCCTGGAGAAGCAGGAGAAGCAGACCGAGGACGAGGTGAAGTCGGTCAAGGGCTCCACCCGGCTGGAGGCCAAGAAGCAGCGCCGCCGTGAGGGGCGCGAGCAGGGGCGTCGTCGCGCCCCGGTCATCACCGAGTCGGAGTTCCTCGCGCGGCGCGAGTCGGTCAAGCGTGACCTGGTGATCCGTCGCAACGGGGATCGCACCCAGATCGCCGTCCTCGAGGACGACGTTCTCGTGGAGCACTACGTGGACCGGGCCGCGCACAAGTCGTATGTGGGCAATGTCTACCTCGGGCGGGTGCAGAACGTCCTGCCGTCGATGGAGGCCGCCTTCGTCGACATCGGCAAGGGCCGCAATGCCGTGCTCTACGCGGGTGAGGTGAACTGGGACGCCTCCGGCCTCGAGGGTCAGCCCAAACGCATCGAATCGGTGCTGAAATCCGGCCAGTCGGTGCTGGTCCAGGTCACCAAGGACCCGATGGGCCACAAGGGTGCCAGGTTGACCAGCCAGATCAGCCTACCGGGCCGTTACCTGGTCTACGTGCCCGACGGGTCGATGACCGGCATCAGCCGCAAGCTTCCCGACAAGGAGCGTGCGCGGCTCAAGCAGATCCTGAAGAAGGTGATGCCGGAGAACGCCGGTGTCATCGTCCGCACCGCCGCGGAAGGCGCCAGCGAGGAGGAGCTGGAGCGCGACATCTCGCGGCTCGCCTCGCAGTGGGAGTCGATCAAGCGCAAGTCGAAGTCGGCGACCGCGCCGTCGCTGCTGAGCAGCGAACCCGACCTCACGATCCGGGTGGTGCGCGACGTCTTCAACGAGGACTTCGCGAGTCTGGTGGTCTCCGGTGAGCCGGCGTGGAACACGGTCAAGGAGTACGTCGACTACGTCGCCCCGCACCTGGCCGAGCGGCTGACGCACTGGGACGGCGACCGTGACATCTTCGAGGCGTACCGGGTCGACGAGCAGATCTCCAAGGCGCTGGAGCGCAAGGTCTGGCTGCCCAGTGGCGGTTCCCTGATCTTCGACCGGACCGAGGCCATGACCGTCGTTGACGTGAACACCGGAAAGTTCACGGGCCAGGGCGGCAATCTGGAGGAGACGGTCACCAAGAACAACCTGGAGGCGGCCGAGGAGATCGTCCGTCAGCTCCGGTTGCGCGACATCGGCGGCATCATCGTGATCGACTTCATCGACATGGTGCTGGAGAGCAACCGCGAGCTCGTACTGCGTCGGATGCTCGAATGCCTCTCCCGCGACCGCACCAAACACCAGGTGGCCGAGGTCACCTCGCTGGGGCTGGTGCAGATGACCCGCAAGCGGGTCGGGCAGGGCCTGCTCGAGGCGTTCTCGCATACCTGTGACCACTGCAATGGCCGTGGCCTGATGCTGTCCACGGAGCCGGGGGAGCCCAAGGGCGGTTCCGGCTCCGGCGGCGGCAACGGTAAGAAGAAGAAGTCCAAGAGCGGATCCGACAAGACGGAGAAAGCGGCCAAGGCCGAGTCGGCCGAGAGCGCGGAGGCCACGGCGGAATCCCCCACCAGTGGGGGCGAGCAGGAGTCCACCGCGGCCGAGGCGGATTCCGGTGGGGCGTCCACGGGGGAGGGGGGCACCACGCCGACCAAGTCGACCTCACGGCAGACCACGAAGGGCGCCACCCGCAAGAGCGGCACCAAGTCGTCCCGCAAGACCAAGAAGGAAGCGGAGACGGGTACCGCCGCCACCGAGCCGGCCGCCGAGGCGGCGGGCTCCGCCGCCTCGGAGTCGGCCGGTACGGAGTCGGGCGAGGAGGACGAGTCCGGGGCCGAGCGGCCGCGCCGACGCCGTACTCGGCGGACCAAGGCCAGTGGGACAGGGTCCGAGTCCGCCTCGGCGTCCGCGGTGGCCGAGGCCGGATAGCGGTCACTGGCCGGGCCGCGCGCGGCCCGGCCAGGGGTACGTGGCCGTGCTCTCCGCTCGCCGGGTAGTGGTAGTCTTGAAGACGGTGCGTCGGCGCGCCCCTTTTCGTTCGCGCGCCCGAGACCTACTGACGATTCCCGGACCCCTCTTGGGGTGAGCGGATCCGCGGTCGATTTTGAGCGCATTATGTCCCCGCGCACGCGGGGATGGTCCTCACACGAGCAGGAAGAGAGTTTCCCGGTGTACGCGATCGTGCGAGCGGGCGGCCGACAGGAGAAGGTGTCCGTCGATGACGTCCTGGAGATCGACAGGGTCTCCGAAGAGTCGGGTTCGACTGTGGCCTGGGAGCCGCTCCTTGTCGTCGAGGATGGCAGGGTCATCAGCGAGTCCTCCGAGCTGAGCGGTTACGAGGTCACCGCCGAGGTCATCGGTGAGGCCAAGGGCCCCAAGATCAACATCGTGAAGTACAAGAACAAGACCGGTTACAAGCGGCGTTTGGGGCACCGCCAGAAGTACACCAAGGTCCGGGTAACCGGTATCGCGTCGAAGTAGCGGGAGGGGCTGACATGTCGACAAAGAAGGGCGCGTCGAACACCCGGAACGGGCGCGACTCCAACGCCAAGCGGCTTGGGGTGAAGCGGTTCGGCGGGCAGTCGGTCAAGGCCGGCGAGATCCTGGTCCGCCAGCGCGGCACCCACTTCCACCCCGGTGACAACGTCGGCCGTGGTGGCGACGACACACTGTTCGCGCTGGTCGCCGGCAACGTCGAGTTCAACAGGCGGCGCGGCCGCAAGAACGTGAGCATCGTCCCGGCGGCCGAGTAGGGCCGGCGACACGGGCGTAGCGGAACCAGCAACGCGCAGGGCGGGCCAGGTCACCTGGCCCGCCCTGCGCGTGTTCGAGCACATAGGCTGATCCCAGGGGAGCCGCGCGGCACTGGGAGGCGGCCCGCCGCACGGTCCTGGACCAGCGGGGAACCACACGGGAGGCCACATGCCGGACTTCGTCGACGAGGCGGTCCTGCACATCAAGGCGGGCGACGGCGGGCACGGCTGCGCCTCCGTGCATCGTGAGAAGTTCAAGCCCCTTGGCGGCCCCGACGGCGCCAACGGCGGCAAGGGCGGCGACGTCGTCCTGGAGGTCGACCCGAACACGTCCACTCTGCTGGACTACCAGCGCCGCCCGCACCGCAAGGCGACGAACGGGAAACCGGGCCAGGGGGCGCACCGTGCCGGAGCCAACGGCGATGACCTGGTGTTGGCCGTGCCCGACGGTACGGTCGTGCTCGGGGAGGACGGCGAGGTCCTCGCCGACTTGGTCGGTGCGGGAACCCGGCTGGTGATCGCGCGTGGCGGCAACGGGGGGCTCGGGAACGCCGCGTTGGCCACACCGCGCCGCAAGGCACCCGGATTCGCCCTCAAAGGGGAGCCGGGCGAGACCCTCGACGCCCGGTTGGAGCTCAAGACCATCGCCGATGTCGGACTGGTGGGGTTTCCCAGCGCGGGAAAGTCCTCACTGGTCGCGGCACTGTCGGCGGCCCGCCCGAAGATCGCCGACTACCCGTTCACCACCCTGATCCCCAACCTGGGGGTGGTCGAGGCCGGAACAACCCAGTACGTGGTGGCCGACGTGCCCGGCCTGATCCCCGGGGCGAGCGGCGGCAAGGGGCTGGGGTTGGCGTTCCTGCGGCACGTGGAACGCTGCTCGACGCTGGTGCACGTGCTCGACTGCGCGACCTACGAGCCGGGACGCGACCCCATCAGTGACATCGACGCGCTCGAGGAGGAGCTGGCCGCCTACGCGGAGCTCACCGAGGTCGACCTCTCCGACCGGCCACGCCTGGCCGTGCTGAACAAGGTCGACGTCCCCGATGGCCGCGACCTCGCCGACCTTGTCGAGGCAACACTGGAGGAGCGGGGTATCCGCACGATTCGGGTGTCCGCGGCCACCCACGAGGGGCTGCGGGAGCTGTCCTTCGCCATGGCGGAGCAGGTCGAGACGGCGCGCGCCGCGCGGCCCACTCCCGAACCGACGCGGGTCGTGCTGCGCCCGCGAACGTTCGGGGAGACCCCCTTCGAGGTCGCGCCCCTCGGCGACAACACGTTCCGGGTGCGCGGCGAAAAACCCACCCGGTGGGTACGGCAGACCGACTTCTCCAACGACGAGGCCGTGGGGTTCCTCGCCGACCGGCTCAACCGTCTCGGTATCGAGTCCGAGCTGGCCAGGCTCGGCGCGTCCCCCGGTGCCGAGGTCCACATCGGTGACCCTGACGACCCCGTCGTCTTCGACTGGGACCCGGCTGTGGGCACCGTTACCGGTGACGAGCCGCCCGGCCCGCGCGGTACCGACAGCCGGCTGGGCTGACACCGCGCGGGGCGGATAACCCAGCCGTCAGGGAACCGCATGCAAGCGTGAGGAGACGGACGGGCGTGCACACCGCACACGAGGACACGGGACACGAGGAAACCGGGGTGTCCGCGACAGGGGAGGACGCGGCGACACGGAGGGCCGAGCTACCGGCCGCCCGCCGTGTCGTGGTCAAGGTGGGGTCCTCCTCGCTCACCGCGCCCGATGGCCACATCGACCGGGAGCGTATCCGTGAGCTCGCCGACGTGCTCGCGGAGCGGCGCGCCACCGGAACCGAGGTGCTCCTGGTGTCGTCGGGAGCCGTCGCCGCCGGAATGGCCCCCTTGGGGCTGGCGAGCCGGCCGCGCGACCTCGCCACCCAGCAGGCGGCGGCCAGTGTCGGTCAGGGGCTGCTGGTGGCCCACTACACGGCCGCGTTCAACGCCCACGGGCTCACCACCGGGCAGGTGCTGCTCACTGTCGAGGACATGATGCGGCGGGTGCAGCACCGCAACGCCCAACAGACACTGTGGCGACTCCTCGACCTGGGGGCCGTGCCGATCGTCAACGAGAACGACACGGTGGCCACCCACGAGATCCGGTTCGGCGACAACGACCGGCTCGCGGCCCTGCTGGCGCACCTGATGCGGGCCGACGCGCTGCTGCTGCTCTCCGACGTTGACGCGCTCTACGACGGTAACCCGACACGGCCCGGGGCGCGGCGCGTCGTGGAGAGCGTCGCCGCCCGCGACCTGGACGACATCGACCTCGGTTCGGTGAACCGGCGCGGTGTGGGCACCGGCGGGATGGTCACCAAGGTCGAGTCGGCGCGGATCGCGACCGAGGCGGGCGTTCCCACGGTGCTCACCTCGGCGGCCAACGCCCGCGCGGCACTGGCCGGAGAGCCGGTGGGAACCCTGTTCACCGCGCTCAGCACACGTCGTCCCTCGACCAGACAGCTCTGGCTCGCCCACGCCACCGCCGGCAGGGGCAGCGTTGTCCTCGACCCCGGGGCGGTCCGGGCGGTGCTGACCCACAACGCGTCGCTGCTGCCGGCCGGGGTGGTCGACGTCGAGGGTGGGTTCTCCGCCGGTGACCCTGTGGACCTGCGCGACGAGGGGGGCCGCCCCATCGCGCGCGGCCTGGTCAACTACGACGCGGCGGAGATCCCGGACCTGATGGGGCGCTCCACCCGCTGGCTGGCCCGGGAGCTCGGCCCCGCCTACGAGCGTGAGATCGTGCACCGCGACGACCTGGTGTTGCTGGAGGAGGGCACCGGCGCCACCCCGATGTCACCCGACCCGGCCGAGGACCAGGAGGGCCGGGAGGACCGCGCAGTACAGTGACGCCCATGAGGCGCACCACGCACGAGTACGACACCGAACTGCGTAACGACGGCGAAGTGGTCACGCTCGGCGCGATCACCTACCGCGGGCGGACGGTGCTGCACTCCGGGCCCGACATGTTCGCGCCGCTGGAACGGTGGGCCCAGGACGTCGCGGACCAGCTACGCGCACCGGTCACCTGGCGCGCGACCTCCGACGGCGGCGAGGTCCACGAGGCCACGAGGTACCCGAGTTAGCGGGAATCCGGTGGGGCCGGCCGCCAGAACTGTTTTCCCTCGCGGTCGCGGAGTACGACACCGAGTCCGGCGAGTTCCGAGCGCAACTGCTCGGCGTCGGAACGGTCCTCGCGTTCCAGCGCTCGCGCGCGGGCTTTCAGTAGGGCGTGTGCCGAGGCGGAAAGGTCGGGTAGGTCCTCGACCCAGCGCTGGTAGTGCTCGGCGTGCGGGTCGCCGTCGTCACGCCACGGGTATCCGTGCCGCCGGAACGCCGCGCGCAGCCGCTCCTGCGCCGGCATGTCGCCGCCCTGTCGGGCGAGCTCCCCGGTGTCCGGGCCCAGCAGTACGAGAGCCGCGCCGTCGCGGAACACCGCCGTGACGTCCGCGCGCTCGACAGTCCGCGTGGCGGTGTCGTTCCGCAACGTGACCTTGTTGTCGTCGACGGTGACGGTTGTGTACTCGGACTCGCTGACCAGCGCGAGCACCACACCGGTGGCGACCCCCAGAATGAGGCCGCCGACCGTCGCGGCCGGGGCGGGCAGTCCGGCCGCGAGTTCGAGCGGCCCCTGGAACGGGAACCACGGAAGCGAGACCGCCCAGTCGGCCACGATGGGGAGCAGCCATCCGAGAACCGCCCCGACGAGTGGGAAGCCGCCCCAGATGAGAGCGCGCTCTCCCATCGGCCGGGCCAGCACGGTGGTCGCGTGCGGCGGGGTGTCGGACTCCATCGGGCGAGCCTCCTCGTGGTCGGGGTTGCCAGTGTCGTTCGGGTTCACCGCGGCTCTTCCTTCCCGCGCGTGCGGAGGGCGGCGAGCGTGAGCAGGGTGACCGCGCCGGCGGCGACGATCGTGTTGTGGGCGAGCTTGGCGGCGGTCGTGACGTCCCCCAGCGGCTGCACGATGAACGCGACCACCACGTTGGTCAGCAGGGCGCCACCGGCGGCGGCGAGCCGGTGTGGCGCCCCCCAGCCCCGGCGGTGGGACCAGGCGGCCAACAGCCCGGCCAGAACGACGATGGGCGCGAGGAACAGGACGACACCGCGCCAGTCGACGGCGAACTCCTGCGCGCCCCCCAGCAGGCCGGTGACCAGCTCCACGGCCGTGGGAAGGAACAGCGCCGCGAACGCCACGGCTCCGACCAGCCACGGGTGGGGAGCGGGCCGGCCGGAGGCGGGGAGGGGTCGCCGTCCGGTGGCGAACGCTGTACCGGCCAGAGCGAGGACCACCGTGGCCGCGCCGACCAGTTGCGGGACAGTGGGCACGAACCCCTCGGTCCGCAGGTGCCACTGGACGACGAAGGCGGCGCCCGCGAGGAACAGCAGTACGGCGATGGCGAGGCCGAGCCCTCCCAGCCACGGTTCCGCTCGGCGGTGTTTTGGGATGAGCGACTCCACGATAGCGATCGGTACGCTGACGCTCCAGATGACATGCCCGACGACCCAGGTCAGGGTGAGGTAGACGCTGATGCCGAGGGCCTGGATGTAGGTGGGGCGCAGCATCGGCCGCAGATAGTCGATGTCGCGGTACGACGGGTTGAACATGGCCTGGTCGATCAGTCCTGGCTGGAGCACCCCGAACGCCAGCGCCAGCAGCACGATGGTGGGCCAACCGCGGCCGGCGCGCCGCGCCACCTCCCGGATGACGAGCGCGGCGCCCCCGTACAGCGGCACGAAGACGGCCATCCCTCCGAGCAGCTCGGCGGGTTGGCCCGTCGAGTCGTCGTAGCCGATCAGATACTCCGCGCACACCGGCGCCAGGAGCAGCAGTCCGAGGACGGGAGCGAGGCGATGGGCGAGTGGCGCGCGAGGGCTCCGTGTGGACGGCTGTCCCCCCGAGGGATCGTGATGGTCGTCGGCGGTGGCGGGTTGGGTGCGTGGTCGCCCTGGTGCGCCGCTGGGGGCCATGGTGTCTCTTCTCGTCTCTGACGGTTCCCGTGGTTTCTGGAGTTGACGTCACCCGATTCGCGCGGCCGTTAGGGGGAGGTCGGCCCGGGCCGCTGGATGTCCCCGGGCCGTGGAAGCTGGACTCATCCGGACCGGGACGCGCTCGCGATCATCAGCACGGCCAGGCCGAGGAACGCGACGATGAGGTTCGCGAACAGTTCGTATCCGGTCAGGGCGTCGGACCGGGGGATCACGAGCCGGTTGACCACGTTCAGGAAGCCCATGATCGGCTGGTGGCCGAGTAGCCGGTCGATCGTTCCGCTGACGCCCACAGCAGTAACGACGAGCCCGAGCACCTGGATCGCCTTTCGCATACCCCGAAGCTACGGGCGGCGGCCGTGCCGGCGCGTCGGCCATCGGCATCCCGCCGTGGTGACCGTGGTATCCCTCAGGCCCGGTCCGGGCGCGACGAAAGTATCGGCTGCCGCGACGTCGGTACCGGTTTCCCCGACACTCCTCCCGAACGTGGTCGCGGGTGCGTAGGTTCGAGTTGATGGACGACTCCGCGCCCCCACCCACGCAGCGGCGCGGCCCGCGCGACTGGGCGGTCGACACCGTCCTGTTCCTGGCCGCCGCGGGCTACGGGGTCGGCTGGTCAGTGGCGCTGGTCGACGACCCCACCGTTCCGGACACCCGGCTGCTGTGGTTCCAGGTCATCGCCGCGCTGGCGTGCGCCGCCGTGTGGTTGCGGCGCCGCTGGCCCGTGGGTCTCGCCCTGGTTCTGGTGCCGGTGGCCACCTTCGTCGACCTGGCCACCGGTGCCCAACTGGTGGCGCTGTTCACGGTGGCGATCCACCGGACGGTGCGGCTCACGCTGGCCATCGGGGCGGCGATGGTGCTCAGCAGGTCCGGGTTCCTGGTGGTGGTCGACCCGCCCGACCTGCCGCAGCTGGTGCTGTTCACCGTGACCGTCAACCTCGCCGTGGTCGGGTGGGGGCTGTTCGTCCGGCACCGCGGGCAGCTCGTGCTGTCGCTGGAGGAGCGCGCTAGGCGCGCGGAGGCCGAGGCGCACCTGCGCGCCGAGCGGGCCCAACACCTGGCCCGCGAGCAGATCGCCCGGGAGATGCACGACGTGCTCGGGCACCGGCTGTCCCTGCTGAGCGTGCACGCCGGCGCCCTGGAGTACCGGCCCGACGCCCCACCCGAGGAAATCGCGCGGGCGGCCGCCGTCATCCGGGAGAGCACCCACCAGGCGCTGCAGGACCTGCGCGAGGTCATCGGCGTGCTGCGTGCCCCGGTGGGGGAGCTGCCCCAGCCCACCCTCGCCGACGTGCGCACCCTCGTCGAGGAGTCGCGTGCCGCCGGGACGCGGGTGGAGTTGCGCGAGCGGGTGAGCGGCAGTGTGCCGGACGGGGTTGGCCGCGCCGCCTACCGGGTCGTCCAGGAGGGGCTGACCAACGCGCACCGGCACGCCCCGGGAGCGTGGGTGGAGGTTACCGTGGCGGGCGCGCCGGGGGAGGGGGTGACCGTTGAGGTTGGCAACGCCGCGCCCGAGGACGGCGGGGAGGCAACGGCGGACACCGGTTCCGGAGCCGGACAGGGGCTGACCGGCCTGGCCGAGCGCGTGTCGCTGGCGAACGGAACCCTGGAACACGGGCGCACCGCCACAGGTGGTTTCCACCTGCGGGCCTGGCTACCGTGGGCGCCATGACCACCACCGAGCCGTCCGAGTCGCGGACCATCGGGGTGCTCATCGTCGACGACGACCCGCTGCTGCGTTCCGGCCTGGCGATGATGTTGGGCGGCGCCGGCGACATCGAGGTGGTGGGCCAGGCGGGTGACGGGACCGAGGTGGCCGAGCTGGTGCGCGAGCACCGGCCCCACGTGGTGCTCATGGACATCCGGATGTCCGCGATGGACGGGCTGGCCGCCACCGAGGAACTGCGGTCCCGCCCGGCCGCGCCGGAGGTCATCGTCCTGACCACCTTCGACGCCGACGAGCACGTGCTGCGGGCGCTGCGTGCCGGTGCGGCGGGCTTCGTCCTCAAGGACACCCCGCCCGCCGAGATCGTGGAGTCCGTGCGGCGGGTGGCGCGCGGGGAACCGGTGTTGTCCCCGTCGGTGACCCGACGGCTGATGGACCGGGTAGCCGAGTCCGACCACGACCGGCGCCGGGCTCGGGCGCGTGAGCGCTTGGACCTGCTCAACGAACGTGAGCGCGACGTCGCCGTGGCGGTGGGCGAGGGCAGGTCGAACGCGGAGATCAGCGCCGAGCTGTACCTCGGCGTCCCCACGGTCAAGACCCACGTTTCGCGCGTCCTGACCAAGCTCGACCTGAACAACCGCGTTCAGATCGCGCTGCTCGTGCACGACGCGGGACTGCTCGACGGGCGCGACTGAAGGCCGGTGCGGCAGTGACCCGGGGAAGGGGCGCGGCCCTACCCCGGAGGCCGCGCGCGTAGCGGTCAACCACTGTTCGCGACGCGGATCTCTAACTGCTCCTCGGTGTTCGTGCGGTTGTGCCCACTCGTCGCGCGACGAGTGGACACAACCGCACGAACGCTGCCCATCTCAGCCTCCCCCGTCGCCTCCCCCGTCGCCGCCGCCCAGGCCGCCACCGGAGCCGTCACCGCCGGGGAAGCCGCCAGCGTCGCCGGAGTCGCCGACGGAGCCCCCGGCCCCGCCGTCCGCGTTCGGTCCCGTGCCGCGCCGGTGGATGGCGCCAACCAGCCGCGCGAGGTCGGCCACCCGGGACAGCGTGTCGTCGGGATACGGGAGTTCACCTCGGCCGATCCGCCGACGTACCCCCGTCAGCCCGTACAGCGCGACCGCCCGTAGCGCGCGGTCCCGGCCGGGCTCCGTGCCCACCCCCCGAGCGAGTAGCGCGCGCTCCTCGGCGAGCAGCGCGTCGCCCGCTGGGGTGCGGGTTCCCAGAGCGCCCCCGGTCGCCACATAGACGCCGTAGACAGCGAGCCAGACCAGGCAGGAGAGCACCCCGGCGGCCAGGACGTCCGCGGGGCGAGCGCCGAGTGCCAGATATCCACCGTCGAGCACCCCCACGGTCACGACCACTCCGACGACGCCGAAACGGGCGTACACCATGATCAGCAGGACCAGGGTGATGACGTATACGGGCGGCGCCACCGCGACGGTGAGGCCGTACCGTTCCAGCACGTCGAACAGGGTTGTGGATGCCATGGCGCAGTGCATCGCGAGGCCCAGCACCGCGATCGCCTGCAGCGCGGTCGCGGCCGTGCGCCAGCCCCGGCTGGCGCGAAGCGCCCCCGCCGGCAGCATCAGGCCGGCGTCGCGCAGGCGGGCCAGCTCCACGGTCGGCGACCATCGCCGACGGGCCGCGCCGACGATCGCGGCGGGGTGCGCCTGACGCCGGCCACGGCGCTGGGCGTGGCGTACCAGTCGCCCGGTGAGCTCCACGACGGAGTGGCGTTGCGCGTGGGTCGTCCCAGCGCGATCCGTGGCCCGCGTGATGGGCGCCCCCCGGAGCGGCGGGAACCCACCGCGCCGGATCTCGACGTCGCCGTCCAGGAACAGCTCGGTCAGCGCGACCTCACCGGCGCGTGCCGTGCCGGCGGTCAGCAGGGCGAGGTCGTAGGTGTCCAGTACGCCGGGGTGCGCACCGGCGTACTGCGGTGCCCGCGCCCGAACGTCCCGCGCCCGGGAGGCGGTCGTCAGATACACCGCGCACAGGGCGAGCGCGGCGCCCGTGAGGGCGACAGCGAAGACGGCCACGTGGCCTCCTGTGTGCTGGGGGGTGAACGCGTCAAGTTCATCACCGGGCGTCGTCGTCCGCCAAGTGGGTACGGTCGGCACCCGGCGTCGCCAGTCGGCCACGATCGGCCGGATTTTCTCGATGCGCCGCCGGTTCTCCTGGTACGGGGCCTCGTTTTGGGCGGCCCAGTTGTTGGGGCCGCTGGCGCCGAGCACGTGCATGGCCACCCCGACCTCCGCGAAGCCGACATGGTCGGGGCGGATACCTCCGAAGGTGTAGTGGGATGAGGCGGACTACACCGGTGACGGTAGCCGGGGCGAGCCCGCGGACCGACGACGGTGTGTGCTCCCCGCTTCTAGCGTCGCGTGTGTCGGAGTCGACGTCTCGGGGAGTTGGTCGTGCGCAGGAGTCGGATATCGCTCGTCATCGCGGGCGTGTACGTGTGGGTGTCCATGGTGGCCTGTGGCGGGATCGCGGTGGAGACGATCGTGATCTACCCCAACGTGTTCCACGACGTGCCGGGCTCGCTGGCCGGCGCGTCAAAGTTTTTCGAGGTGACCGGCCCGGCGGACCTCTTCCCGCCGTTGGGCGCGGCGACGGTGGCGCTCTCGACCGTCACGTTGGTGCTGGTGTGGCACGTTCGGGCCGCGCGGTGGTGGATCGCGGCGAGCCTGGCCACGCTGGTGTTCGGGGAGTTCCTGTTCTCGGTGCTGTACTTCTGGCCGCGCAACGAGATCATGTTCGACGAGGGGATGGCCGAGCACTCCGCGGAGGTCCTGCGGCGCACCGCCGTCGAGTTCGAGACCGGGCACTGGGGGCGGCTGGCGGCGAGCGCCGCGACCGCGACCCTGGCGTTCCTCGGGTTCCTGCGTTACCACCGCTGGTTCCACCGGACCACCGGCCCGGACGCCGGCTCCGTGGGGGTGGCGCGCGATGCGTGACCGGATCCGGCGCTCGCTCGGCCTACCGCCGCTGGCGGTCTGCGGTCTTGCGCTGCTCGGTGTGCCACGCGTCCTCGCCCACGACCTCGGCCTCGTCGGGCCGGTGGTCAACTCGCTCCTGGTGTGGATTCCGGTCGCGGTGTGGCTGGTGGTCGTGCTGTGGCTGCGGGTGCCCAACGCGTTCCGCACGCTGCTCGTCACCGGGGTCGTCTACGGGGTGTTCCTGGCGGTGACGCACCAGGTCCTCTGGACGCGGGCCTTCGACGAGCCACCGAGCCTCGGCGGCACCCTGGATGGGGTCCTGGCGCCCGCGGCCGAGAGCGTACTGTTCCGCGCCGTCGGGTTCCTCAACAGTGTCGTCACGGGTGCGCTCGTTGGCGCCGTGACCGGTGCCCTCGGTTGGCTGCTCGCCAGAGCGCTCCCCGACCCGCGTTCCCGGTAGGCGGGGGTTCGGCCCGGTCACCATCGCTGCACGTCCTCGGCGTGATACCCGGCGGCCGCGTGGGCGCGTCACGTAGGATCTCCGCAGGAGAACCCGCCAAAACACACAGAGACGAGCGAGAGAGCAGAGTGAGCACGATGAGTGACGTCGAGCGCGAGGTGAACGCTGTCGCGGAGCGGGCGAAGGAGGCCGCCGCCGACCTCGCGCCACTGAGCCGGGCGACGAAGGACGAGGCGCTGCTCGCCGTGGCCGACGCCCTGGTGCGCGAGGCGGAGTCCATCGTCGAGGCCAACGCCGAGGACGTTGCGCGGGCACGCGAGAACGGCGAGAGCGAGGCGGTGGTCGACCGGCTCTCCCTCGACGTGAAGCGCGTCGACGCGATCGCCGACGCCGTCCGCGACATCGTCGAGCTACCCGACCCGGTGGGTGAGGTGACGCGCGGCAAGAGCCTGCCCAACGGTCTGGAACTGCGCCAGGTTCGGGTGCCGCTGGGTGTCATCGGCATGATCTACGAGGGTCGCCCCAACGTCACCGTCGACGCCGCCGTGCTCTGCCTGAAGAGTGGCAACGCCGCCCTGCTGCGCGGCTCCTCGTCGGCGTACTCCTCCAACACCCGCATCGTGGAGGTGATCCGCGGGGCCCTGGACAAGACCAGCGTGCCGGTCGACGCCGTCCAGCTGGTGCCGGGAAGCGGCCGCGAGGCCGCGCAGGCGCTGATGCGGGCGCGCGGGCTCGTGGACGTGCTGATCCCGCGTGGCGGCGCCACCCTCATCCAGACCGTGGTCAACGAGTCCACCGTCCCGGTCATCGAGACCGGTGACGGCAACTGCCACGTGTACATCGACGAGGCCGCCGACCTGGACAAGGCGCAGGCCGTGGCCGTCAACTCCAAGACCCAGCGGCTGTCCACCTGCAACACCGCCGAGACGCTGCTGGTGCACGCCAGCGTGGCCGAGCGCTTCCTCCCGGAGGTTCTGAGGTCGCTTCGCGAGCTGGACGTGACCGTGCACGGCGACGACCGGGTTCGGGGCTACGACGACGCGGTGGTGCCGGCCACCGAGGCGGACTGGACCACCGAGTACCTCTCCGCCGACCTCGCGGTGAGGGTTGTCGACTCGCTGGACGACGCCCTGGCGCACATCCGCCGCTACTCCACCTCGCACACCGAGTCCATCGTCACCGACTCGCAGTCGGCGGCGCGGCGGTTCGTCGCCCACGTGGACTCGGCGGCGGTCATGGTCAACGCGTCGACCCGGTTCACCGACGGCGGCGAGTTCGGTTTCGGCGCCGAGATCGGAATCTCCACCCAGAAGCTGCACGCGCGTGGCCCCATGGGGCTGCCGGAGATGACCTCCACCAAGTACGTCGTCACCGGCGACGGGCACGTGCGGTAGTTGACCACTGCGCCCGCCGCCTGGCCCACACCACACGCCGTGGGATGACGGCGACTCGGAGCCCCGGGAGGGCGGGACAGCGTCAGCCGCTGCGGGCGGAGTCGCCGCCGTTGTCCCGCCGCCCGGCGCTCTTCCAACGGTCGGCGACGGTGTCGAACAGCCGCCCGCCGGCGTCGGCGGCGCTGCCCGCCACGTCCTTGAGTGTGCCCAGGAGCGGGTCGGACGAGCGCTCCCAGGACTCCTTGTAGGAGTTCGCGGCGCGGCGGGCCTCCTCACCCACGCTGGCGTCGCCGTCGCTGTCGCGGCGCGGGTACTCGCCGTCGAGGATGCGCTGGTACGAGCCGTCCCGCACCCAACGGTCGAGTTCGGCCATGCGGATCACCGCGAACGGGTGCGTGTGCCCCACCAGGTTCACGATCTTGAGCATGCTGTCGCGGGCGTCGCCACCACGGTCGTACTCGGCCGCCTGCTCGAGGAACGAGTCGGGGTTCATCTCGACCATCCGCGATCCGCCCGCCATCTTCATCAGGGCGCGCTTGGCGGCCTCGGGGTCCTGCGCGGCGAGCGCCCCGGCCCGGTCGCAGGAGAGTTCGGACTTGCGGTACCACTCCTCGAGTGCGGCGACGATCGCGCGCAGCCCGATGTAGCCCAGCGGGATCCACGCCACGCGGGCCGCCAGCTGGATGAGGGCCAGCAGCATGGTGCGGTACACGGCGTGGCCGGAGAGGATGTGGCCGACCTCGTGCCCCACGACGAACCGCTGCTCCTCGGCCTCGAGCAGGTCGAACAGCCCGGTCGTCATGACGATGAACGGCCGCTGGCTGCCGATGGCCATGGCATTGGGCTGCGGGTTCTGCTGGACGTAGAGCTCGGGGACCTCGTCGAGGTCGAGAACGTAGGCCGCGTCCCGAACGTAGTTGTGGACGTCGGGGAACTGCTGCTCACTCACCCGGACGGCGCTGGCGAGGAACATCAGGCGTAGGGCGCGTTCGTTGAACAGGCCGGAGAGGCGCTTGAAGACCTCGTCGAACCCCTTGAGCGACCGCAGCGCCACCAGCGCGCCACGGTCGGCCGGATGCTCGTAGGCCCGGGAACTGATATCGGCGAGTCGGACGCGTGTGCGGTCGGGTGTGTTGGTGGCCATGCCCGAATGCTATGCCTCACGCCCGCGTGACGCCACGATTTCCGGTATCGAGATATGACGCGATTTCCCGTCGTGTTTGGGGTGGGGCGCGAGGGGCACCGGTCCCTGTCGGTTAACCTCGGCATTAGGCCGACGGCAGGGACGAAACGGAGCGGCAGGGTGCCGGATAGCGATATGTCCGCGAACCACGTCCACAATGTTCGGGGATCGCGGCGTGTGGGGATCATGGGCGGTACTTTCAACCCGATCCACCACGGGCACCTGGTGGCGGCCAGCGAGGTCGCCCACCTGTTCCACCTGGACGAGGTCGTGTTCGTCCCCACGGGGCGCCCATGGCAGAAGGACATGTCCAAGGTGGCCTCGGCGGAGCACCGGTACCTGATGACGGTGATCGCCACCGCCGAGAATCCGCAGTTCAGGGTGTCCCGCTCGGAGATCGACCGCGAGGGCCCCACCTACACCATCGACACCCTACGCGAGATGCGGCGCGACCACGGCCCCGACGTGCGCCTCTTCTTCATCACCGGCGCCGATGCGCTCGGGGCGATCCTGAGCTGGCGTAACGTGGACGAACTCTTCGACCTGGCGCATTTCGTAGGCTGTAACCGCCCCGGGCACAGACTCACCGACACCGGGTTGCCCGACGGGAAGGTCAGTCTCGTGGAAGTGCCGGCATTGGCCATATCCTCGAGCGAGTGCCGGGAACGTGTCCGCAAGGGCGAACCGATCTGGTACCTGGTGCCCGACGGTATCGTTCGCTACATCAATAAGACCGGGCTCTACCTCGACGATGGGCTGACGGGTGGCGGCTACTGAGCCCCGCGGCCAGTCCTCGGCGGGGGCGAGACCACACGGGAGGCAGCAGCTAAATCGTGACCGCCACGGACAGGGCCGTCGAGCTGGTGAACATCGCCGCTGAGGCGGCGGCCGAGAAACTCGCGCAGGAGATCGTCGCCTACGACGTCAGTGACCAGCTGGTGATCACCGACGCGTTCATCCTGTGCTCCGCGCCCAACGACCGCCAGGTGCGGTCCATCGTCGACGAGATCGAGGAGCGACTGCGCGGCGCCGGCGCCAAGCCGGTGCGTCGCGAGGGCGAGCGCGACGGCCGGTGGGTGCTGCTCGACTACGCCGACATCGTCGTGCACATCCAGCACGAGGAGGAACGCGGCCACTACGGGCTGGAACGGCTGTGGAAGGACTGTCCCGAGATCACGCTTCCCGAAGGCGCCAAGGGCCGGTTCCGCACCCCCGCTGACGGCGTCGACCTGTAGCACCCGCGCCGCGCGCACCACTGCTCCCGCGCGGCCCGGACGCGCGTGTCCCAATCCCCTCAGCTCTGGAGACGAGCCCGTGACCGAGACCCGGCGTGTCATCTGCTGGCGCCACGGCCGTACCGCCTGGAACGCCGAGAAACGCTTCCAGGGCCAGTCGGACATCCCACTCGACGCCCTCGGGGAGGCGCAGGCCGAACACGCGGCGAGGTTGCTGGCCACCCTGCGGCCGGACGTGATCGTGGCGTCGGACCTGCGCCGCGCGGCCGACACGGCGGCGTTCCTCGGCGGGGAGACCGGTCTGGAAGTCGAGTTCGACAAGCGACTCCGGGAGCGCTCCGGCGGCGAGTGGGAAGGGCTGACCGCGGCCGAGATCCGCCAGCGTTGGCCCGAGCGGCACGCCGGGATGGATATTCCCGGCGGTGAGCTCATGGCGGACGTGGGGGAGCGGGTGACCGAGGCCGTCGAGCGCGCGCTGGTCGCGGTGCCCGAGCACGGGCTGCTCGTCATTGTCAGCCACGGCGCCGCCATCCGTGCCGGCATCAGCCGGATGCTGGGGCTGCCCCAGGAACAACGGGAGGTGCTCGGCCCGCTCGGCAACTGCTCCTGGTCGCTCATTGGCCCAATGCGCTCGGGTGGCTGGCGGCTCCTGGAACACAACGCCGCCAGCCTGCCCGAGGAGATCGTGCTCGGCGACGACCAGTGAGCCACGCGCGTCCGGGCGGCGAGGCGGTCCCGTACCGCGCGGCCTCAACCGTTTCGACGGGAGGCCGTGTTTACGTTATGGTGCACGGAGCCGGCCGGATGATCGGCCGGAACCACGGGGCTATGGCGCAGTTGGTAGCGCGCCTCCATGGCATGGAGGAGGTCTGGGGTTCGAGTCCCCATAGCTCCACGTGTCGGCCCGCGCTGGGCGATGACCTTCGGTCGTCTTCCTCGTGGGCCGTTCTCTTTTGGGAGACGACCCCCATCCCCGAGGAGGGGCTTCGCCCGGCGGGGTCGGGCTGTACCCGGTTCCCGTAGAGGCTCTGAAGAGGCCACTTCCCGGTGAGTGGCCTCTTTCCGTGGCTGTGGGCCGCGGTGGGGACCGATCGCGGGGGTGGGAGGAGCGGTCGGTGACGTGGCCCGGATCGATCTCCCTTACCTCGCCGATGATGTGCCGCGCGGGGAGGGGCCAGAGCCTAGTGCTCGGAGCTCTCGTCCACGATGGCGCGCAACGCGGCGACGTGGTCACGGTAGGCGGCGCGTCCGGTCCTGGTCAGGCTCAGCCACACCCGCTGGCGGGCGTTACGGACGAACTTGCTCTGTTTGACGTATCCGGCGGCCATGAGCACGCTCACGTGTTTGCTGAGCACTGAGGCGGTGACGTTGAGCCGTTCCTGGACGAAGCCGAACTCGGCCTGGTCGGTCGAGTCCAGCAGCGCGCAGATCCGTAGCCGCTGTGGTGCGTGGATGGTCGGGTTGAAGCCGTCGCTGGGGGCGTGGGTGGCCATCAGGCCGGCTCCTTGCCCGCGGTGCGGGAGTGGTACACCCCGAACACGGCGATGAGCGCCCCCACCGCCACCGAGAACGTGTCCAGGATCCAGCCCTGACCGAGAACGAGGTTCAGGGCCGCGAAGATCAGCGTGAGCGCGGCGAGGCCGACGACGGGCGGAAGCATCTGGCGCGGGGTCAGCCACTTGACCACGCCCATGTGCCGGGTCACCCGGGCGACGAGCGTGGCGAGCGCCACCATCCACACGACCAGGCCAACGGCGCCGATCACGTGACGCAGCGGCGGGTCGGGGAGTAGCGCGACGGCCGGCCCCACGGGTGCGACCAGGGTGCCCAGGGCGAGGAAGTACCACAATGGCGTGCGGATTTCCGAGGCCGAGACGCTGGCTCGCTCGATTTCGCGCAGTGCGTCCCGCGCCTCCCGTGGATCGGGCCGCTCGCCGGGGTGCTGGGGAGATCCGTGAGTTTCCATGACGGAAAGTAAAGCCCGTCTCTTTCCATATTGTCAAGAAATAGGTGGGGTGGGCTGGCACGGCCCGCTGGCCAGTCGGCTGGCCTCCTCTCCGGCATCGTGGCGGCTTTCCAGCGCGGGCACCCGTGGCCCGGGCCCACCTCTCCCCGGCCCGCTCGGGGGCTCCCCCCTCCTCCGGAGTCCCCGATGGCTGGCCTGTGGGCTGGTGGGCCCGGGCCTGCTGTGTGGGCCGGGTCAGGGGCTCCTCCTCCGGAGTCCCCGACGGGGCGGCCCGTGGTGGATCGGTGGTCGGTACGCGCCGCTGGCCGCGTTCGTGCCACGGCGGTGACTCCCGGTGTCGTGGAGGCGGTGCGCGGCGGGCGCCGCGGGGGCGCCTACGAGTGCCCGCGACGGGGTGGACCGGTCGGGCAGGGCGGCGAGGACGGCGTCGCCCTGCCCGCCGGTGGCTCCGGACACGAGAGTCGGTCGGGAGGTCATGACGCGTTCCTGCCGGGACGCCCGAGGGTTCCCCGACGGCGGGGACGGGCTTGGCGGTGCCGCTTCGATGTCGCGCCGGGGGCTCCGGTGGCCGCCGTGACGTGGTGCTGACCTTCGGTCGCCAGTGCCATGAAGCCCTCCAGTGGGAGGTGGGAGGTGGGTGCCCGCCTGGGCGGTCCCGGGTGCCGTGGGCGCGTGTGTCGGGTGCGTTGGTTCGGGAGGTGCGTGGGTCCGTCTTTTGGCTTCGCCGGGTGCTGCCGTGACTGCCGCCTCGGCCCTCGAAGGTCATTGACGTGTCATTTGTTGACGTGTCACTAATGATGCAACACATGAATGTGACGCGTCAACCAACTTGTTGATTCGTCATCAATGCCGATATTGATGTTGATGGCGTGTCACTTGATTTGTTGATGGGTCACGCGGGTTGACTCTGGTGGCGTGTCAGCCAACTGGTTGACATGTCATAATCCCATTGGTGATGTGTCAACTAATGAGCTAGGGTCGGGGCATGGCTGAGACACGATGGCTCGATGAGCGAGAGCAACGCGCATGGCGTGGTCTCCTGGCGATGCACACCCAGCTGACCGCCCGGATGCACCGCGACCTGCAAGCCGACTCGGGGCTGTCGCTCGCCGACTTCGACGTGCTGGTCCAGCTCACCGACCAGGCCGAACCGAGCCTTCGGTTCGGTGACCTGGCCGAGGCGCTCCAGTGGGAGAAAAGCCGGCTGTCGCACCACCTCGCGCGGATGGAGAAGCGCGGGCTCGTCTCACGAAAGCCCAGCAAGGACGACGCGCGAGGGAACATCGTTTCGCTGACCAGGCTCGGGCGAACCGCGATCGAACAGGCCGCGCCGGCCCACGTGGAGAAAGTGCGGCACCTGGTGTTCGACCAGCTCGACGAGAACCAGGTCGACACCCTGGCCGCCATCACGGAGGCGGTGCTGGCTCGGTTGAACGCCCCACGCGCCGCTTCCGCCGAGCGAGCCGGCCACGACGGGACCGCCGCGTGAGGTGAGGAGCACGCTGGCAACCGGCCAACCGGTCTCCGGCCGGTTGGCCGGCCACACCGAACCAGCGGAGGTGGTCGCCCCGGGGATGTCAGGGGCTTCGGCGCGGTGTGGCGGGGGCGTGGGGACGCGCGTACCGGAGACAGCACGCCATCGAGGTCGGGCCGGGCAACCCGTGAGGCCGCCCTCTCGGAGCGGCCGCGTGGTCACGGGCTAGAGGTAAAGACCCGTGCCGTACTCCGGGTCCTCGTTGGCCATGGCGTGGATGTCGCGTTCGCGCATGATCACGTACAGCTCGCCGTGAATCTCCACCTCGAGCTGCTCCTCCGGGTTGAACAGCACCCGGTCACCGGACTTGACATGCCGCGCGTTGGTACCGGACCCGCAGACCTCGCCCCACGCGAGGCGGGTTCCCATCTTCACGGTGTCCGGGATGACCAGACCCGCGTTGCTGCGCCGCTCTCCCTTCTCCTCCACGGGACGGATCAGGAGACGGTCATGCAGCATCTGGACTTCACGCTTTGAATCGGACACCCGACAAGGGTATTGCGGCAGTCGCGAGGATGCGAAACCACCCAATGACGGGGTCACGACGTGGCCCGGTGGACCAGCGGCCCCCGAACATCGGGTAAGCTCGGCGTTGGTGTCGCGACAGCGATCCCACGGGGCTATGGCGCAGTTGGTAGCGCGCCTCCATGGCATGGAGGAGGTCTGGGGTTCGAATCCCCATAGCTCCACTCACCCCGGGCTCTGGGTGCCCCATTCCACCAGCAGTACCGTCGCGTCGTCCTGGAGCCGGTCGTCCTGGTGCTCCAGGATGGTACGGACCAGGCGGCGTAGGGTCTCGGGTGCCGGCATCCCGTCGGCCTCGCGGCGGCTGAGGAAGTCGATGAAACGGTCCAGGCCGAACACCTCCCGGTTCGGGTTGCGGGCCTCGACAACGCCGTCGGTGTAGCACACCAACCGGTCGCCGGGCTCCATCTGGTAGTGGCAGAGCGCGCCCGGGATCCCCAGTCCGAGCCCCATCGGCGCGCCGGCCCCGCCCTCGTCCAGTTCGGCGACGGAGCGGCCCTGCCGCAGCACCAGTGGTGGGTGGTGCCCCAGGTTCACCCACGACAACCAACCACTGCGGGTGTCCAGGGTGGCGAGGATGCCCGTGGTGAACCGCGGGGGATCGAACTGGTCGGCGATGGTCGCGTCGATCGTGTTCGCGATGGTGGTCAGGTCCCGTCCCTGACGGCGGCCGTTGCGAAACGTGGCCACGGCGACGGTGGCGACGAGCCCCGCGGCGAGGTCGTGCCCCATGGCGTCGAAGATCCCCAGATACAGCAGGTCGCCGTTCACGCTGTAGTCGTAGGCGTCCCCGCCGACATCGTAGGCCGGTTCCAACATGGCGCTGACCACGAGATCACGGTGGGTCAGGGTGGGTGCGGGCAGCAGGTTCCACAGCACCTCGGCGGAGAGGGCCAACTGGTCAGTCTGCACCAGACAGGCGTGGGTGTCGTTCTTGCCGCGCTTGCTCGCGATCACCAGGGAGACGAGACTGGCCAGCTGGTGTGCCAGGCGCTCGGAGGTCTGGTCGTCCTCGGGCAGGGTCACCCCGAGAACCCCGATACGCTCGGTTCCGATCAGCAGTGGGAGCCACAACCGGCGTGGTTCGTGGGGCTTCGGGCCGTCCGGGGTGTTCTCGGGTTCGGTGTCAGCGGCGCGGGCCGTCACGCTCTCGACCATGCGGAAGGCCCGCCCGGCCATGGTCGTGTCGATCCGGACCGGTTCGAGTGGCTCACCCCGGGCGTCGTGCTGGCCGGGCAGCGGGAACAGCCACTGGTACCTCAGGTCGGCCACGAAGACCATGCTCTCGTGGAGTCCCGCGCGGGCGGCCCAGGTGGCGACCGTGGGCGCGATCTCCTCGAACGAGATGTGGTGGCTGGCGCGCAGCAGGCCGTCCAGCGCCCGCTCTCCTCGGCTCGGCACGTGCCCCCCTCATCGTGAGTCCCCGGCCCTCGTGCCGTGCGTGTCCCTCACCGGCGCGCCGAGGGATGTGCCCGGTAGCGGCCCCCGGAATCGGCGCCCATCCCTGTCTCCATAGTGCGCCCGCGACGCGTCAAGCGACAGTGACATGGGAAGTTCTAGATCGAGGAATGGCGTGGGCGTGACCCCCGGCCTGCGGGGACGGCGCGCGCTGGCGGGAACCCGGAACGATCGGTGGCGCGCCTCCACGGCCCCGGAGGGGGTGGGGTGGTGTGCCCACGGCTCCGCGAACCGGCCCGCGCCGGTCGGTGACCAGTGGCCCCTCCCGCGCGGACCCTCCTCCGGGCTCGGGGGCGGTGTGCCGTTGCCGGCACACCGCCAGTCGGGGCTCAGCCCAAGGGCACCGTCAACGCGGCGGAACCGTCCTCGGGGGAGGAGATCTCCACCCGCTCGCCCCGTTCACTGTCACCCGTGTAGCGCGGATCGTCGGTGTCCACCACCAGCGAGAGGTGGTGCCCCGGCGCGACGTCGCGGACCACGGACTGCAGGTCCACCTCCACCGTGGTGGGCTCGCCCGGAGTGGCGTCGCGCAGGCTGTAGGGCTTGTGCGTGAGCAGTTCCCCGGTGCCGTACGCCGTCGTGGCGTACAGGTAGAAGAACAGTGAGGTTTCCTCGGCCGTGGGCGTGACCTCCAATTCGACGCTGGGTGTCCCGCTCACGGTCGCGCCGTCGGGGTACTCCGGCCCGGCCCACACGCCGGCGCGGTCGCGGTTGACCAGCGGCAGGCTCACGCTGGTGGGCAGGTCCAGGAACTGGGTCAGCGCGCCGCTGGCGAGTATGGTCCCGCTGTGGGCCGTGGTGCCGGTGCCGGCGTCGATCGAGTAGCCCCACCCCGGCGCGGGCTCCTCGCTCATCCCTCCGGTGGGCTGCCAATGGGACATCGAGCGCTTCGGCTCCTCGAGGTAGCGGGTCTCGGTGTCCGCGGTGGCCGAGGGCCAGTCCGGGTAGGTACGCCACTCGCCGTTCTTGCTGTTCTCCCGCAGTTGGACCGGGTCCTCGGCGTCGATCCCGTTGTCCTCGCCCTTGAGGTGGTGGTCGAACCAGCGGGTCAGGTCCTCCCAGACGGGGTTGGGCAGCCCGGCGGCGCCGAACAGCTCGGGTGTGGAGTGGTCGCCGGGCGAGAGCATCATCCGCTTGTCGGTCTCCAGCTCCTCGTAGAACTCGGGAATCTGCTCGACCGGGAAGATGCCGTCGTTGTAGGGGTGAGCCAGCATCACGGCGGGGTCGTTGGCGTTGATCTGGTCGATCTTGGTGGCGGCGGAGCGCTCCGGTGCCATCTCCAGCACCGGCTCCACGTCGCCCTCCCGGTAGTGGTCGCGGGCCTCCTCCAGGGTCTCCCCGGGGGTTCCGGTCAGCTCACCGGCCAGTAGCAGGAGCTCGACCGCCTGGAAGTTGATCGTCTCGTTGGGGTACAACGACGCTTCGAGGTCGGTCCAGCCGCTCATGGCGCCCACGGCGTCCACCCGCTCGTCGCTGGCCGAGGTGAGCAGGCTGATCCCGGCGCCGTAGGAGATGCCTCCCATCCCGATGGTCTCGGGGTCGGCGTCGGTGTTGTCCAGGGCCCAGTCGATGACGGCGCTCGCGTCGGCGGTGTCCTCCGGGCCGGCGACCTCGACCTCGCCCCCGGAGTCGTAGAAGCCGCGGGGGGTGTAGGCGACCACCTGGTAGCCCGACTCGTAGGCCAGCTTGGAGGCGGCACCGGTGAACCAGGACGCGTGCGTGGACCACGCGGCCGGCAGGACCAGCAGGGGGTGGGGGCCGTCTGTCTCGGGGGTGACGCTGATAGCGCTGAGTTCGACGTCGCCCGATCCGGGGATCGTCTCGAAGGTGAGGGATGAGGAGGAGGCGTGGGCGGGGGGAGCGAGGGCTGTGGCGAGGGCCAGGGCGCTGAGCGCGCAACCGGCCGTCGTACCAGTTCGACGCATCGGTGTTCCTCGGGTTGTTCTCGGGGGGTTGTGATGCGCACCACTTATTAATCAGTAGTAACTTACTGATGAGTAGGTGGGGGGTCAAGAGGGTGCTCGCCCCCGGGAGAGCGCCCGATCCGCGCCTCTGGCCCGCGCGTTCCCGGCACACCACGAAGGGTGCCGCCCTCGGTGGCGACACCCTTCGCGGTGCTTGGGGCGGCGATACCGTCAGTACGGCGTGGCCCTCGTGTCCCTGGGAGGCGACGAGGGGGGATCGGGGCGCGAGGCGACGATGACACTCCTGGCCTCACGGTCGAAGTGCGGGCGACCGAGGAGCACGAACAGCCCGGCGATGATCATCATCGGCAACAGCGCGTACATCCCGGTCAGCAGGCTTCCGCCGTAGGCGTCGGAGATCGCGCCGACGACGAGGGGACCAAGGGCCCCACCCCCGACCACCAGGAAGTTCAGCACCGCGAACCCGATCCCGCGCGAGTTGGCGGCGACGACGTCGGCGATGGAGGCGAAGGTGTTCGGGATCGCGATCGAGGAGAAGAAACTCGACAACAGCACACAGGACATGAGCAACACGAGGTGGTCCATGGCCAGCGCGACGGCGAGCCAGGACCCCCCGACGAACAGGCCGACCCCGCTGGCGAGGAGGCGTCCGCCGCGCACGGAGCCGTGCATCTTGTCGCCGAGCCAGCCACCGAAGATGGCGCCCACGCAGGTCGCGGACAGGGTCACCAGGGAGCTCAGCGTGGACGCCTCACCGGGGGCGAGGGCGAAGTCGCGGTTCAGCAGGCTGGGAAGCCAGTAGTAGATGCCCTGAATTCCCAGAGTGAGAAGCGCCAGTCCCACACAGACGTGGCGGAGTGTGCGGACCTGCCAGATGTAGGCCAGCTGGGTGATGATCTTCGGGGGGTGTCCTGCACCCGGGGCGCGGTCGGGAGACGGCCCCGAGTCGGGCTCCGGAATGGGGAGCGGCTTGTTGGGGTCGCGGGCGATCACCTCGTCGAGGAAGCCCCGGACGGGCTCGCGGAGCCGCCAGCACAGCAGAGCGATGAGTAGACCGGGGACGACCATGCACGCGAAGGCCCACCGCCAGCCGAACGCCTGGCCGACCACACCACCGATGATGGTCCCGATCGAGATACCCGCGTAGGTGGTGAGGCGAACGTAGCCGAAGACCTTGGCCCGCGTCTTGGGTGGGTAGTAGTCGGCGAGCAGGCTGCTGGAGGCCGGGTTGTCGATGGTGTCGGCGGCTCCGAGGACCGCCCTGGTGACGAAGAAGACCGCGAAGACCGGAGCGAGCGCCGAGCCCAGTGTGACCAACGACCACAGCGCCACGACGACGGCGATCAGCCCTGTTCGGTTGAACCGGTCGCTGACGTAGCCGGCCGGGATCAGAGCGACGGCGCCGAGGATGAGCGGCGCCGTCATGATCATGCCGCCCATGGTGTCGCTGAAACCCCATTCGGCCTGCAGCAGGGGTAACGCGCCCGAGGCGATGTAGGTCTCGATCCGGTCGGTGAGGCCCACCGCGAACAGGATGATCAACGGAGCCCATCCGAACGGGGCGTCCTCCCTGCCGGTGATCCCCTCCAGCGGGGCGACACCCAACCCGCGCCGCCCACGGGACGTCGTCTTCGTCATGAGTGCTCCTCGAGGGACGGGAGGACACGTCCTCGGCATCGCGCTGCCCGACGTGCGGTTGGTCGCCAAATATATTCGGACCCCGAAATACCTGTCGCTAGGGGAACTCCCTGGAATTCCCACCGTTACCGGGCGGCTACGTCGCGGTGAACGCGGAAGACGGTTCACGACGACTCGACAGCGCGGTCAACGGGACGCGACGCCACTCCTCACGGCAGCGGCCGTACCGACGTCGGGCACGGGCACCACACAGCCGCGTCGAACGACACACGAGAGCCGTGTCCCCCACGTGCCGGGGCTCGGAACTCAGGCTCGTTACGAACCCGACCCGTGCTCGTACTCGGTGAGGACGTGGCGAACACGGTCCGACAACGGCCCGAGAAGCTCGGACAGCTCCTCAGGGGTCGGTGGGCGCACCCCTTCGAGCAGGGAGGAGCTCAGTTCGTCCATGGCGGACTCCGCGCTCGTGAGCACCTCGCGTCCCCGCTCGGTCAGGTACAGGTCGACACTGCGGCGGTCACGTTCGCTGGAAACCCGCTTGACCAGACCGAGCCGGGCGAGGCTGCTCGTCGTCTCGGAAAGCGTGGAGACCGCGACGATGGAGCGCGCGCGCAGCTCCGACATCGACACCGTTCCACGCCCCAGTCGGGCCAGCACGCTGTACTGAGCGAATCCGAGCGGCGGATCCAACTCCCCCAGCACCTGGCGCTGCAACTGGGCCACCCACGGTGCGACACGCATCAGGAAACGCCCAAGTGCCGCACGGGCCTCAGCCTCGTGCTCCAGCGAAGTGTCCGACACCGTGCCCGGCCTCCCCGTCTCGCCCGTAATCAGCGAATACGAACGTGACCACCCTACTTCGCGCCGAACCCCGCCAGTGACGCCCCGACCACCCACGCCACCGGGCCATGGCCGCCACGCCCCCGAACGTCCGGTACACTGGAACCAGCCGAAACACGGCTGTCCACGGGGCTATGGCGCAGTTGGTAGCGCGCCTCCATGGCATGGAGGAGGTCTGGGGTTCGAATCCCCATAGCTCCACTCGACTCCGAGACGATCCTGCTCGCGCGTGACCGCGCTCGCCGGGTCGTCCCGTCGTTTCTTCTGGGGGCGACCCCCAGACCCTCGGTGCGGGGCTTCGCCCCGCGGGTTCGAGTGACGTCCCGTCAGGTCCACAGTTGTTGTCGCTGACCAAGCGAGTGCGTGACGGTCACCCGAAGTACACGGGCTTCGTCGGGGGTGGCTCACTGGGGGCGAAGGGCGACGATGGGCACCCCGTGCTCCCGGTCGGCGCCCACTCGTTGGTATCCGGCGTCGGTACCGGCGACTTCCTGGCCGACCATCCGCATCAGCGCGGCCGCGGTTCGGGGACGGCGGCGGGCGTACTCGGCGAGGCGGTGCCCCGACTCCGCGGTCGGCAGCGGGGACGCCGTCCCCGTGTAGTGGCGCCACCCCACCTGGAACCGCACCCGCGGCTCGGCGCGGATATTGCGGAACCACTGCGAACGTCCGCCGTAGCCGGAGGCGACCAAATACCCACCGGACTCCTCATGGCGTCCCACGACCTCCAGTACCACCTGGCGGGGCTTGCCGCTCCCGCGTCCGATGTGGGTCAGCAGCACGAACCTGCCGCCGAGGAGACCACCGAGCCCGAGCCGGTAGATCCAGATCGGCGCCCGGTACAGGGCACGCCGCGCGGCCGTACGCGGCGGCTGGGAGAGCGTCACGGTCGGTTACCCCTTCTCGAATAGCAGATGGGCCAGCAGCAGTTTGATCAGCAGTACCGGGACGAACCAGGCCAGCTCGGTGGGCACGGCGGTGAGGGTGGCCACCACGGTCAGGGCGAGAGCGGCCATGGCGAAGGCGGTGGGGCGCCGTAGCCAGGCGGGAACAGCCAGCACCACCGCGGCGCTGCCCGTCACGGTCCCGTAGCTGAGACCGGCCGCCGCCCAGCCGAAGCCGGGAACCACCAGGGCCAGCAGGAACGGTTGGACGTGGCAGGCGACGAAGGTGAAGTGGTGCCGTGCGGTGCGGCCGGGGCGGTGCCACCAGCGCTTCGCCGTGGCGGTGGCGTTGGCCACCGCGCCGCCGTAGAGGTCGAGGGCCACCGCGGCGATCACCAGCAGCCCCAGCACCGACAGCCCTCCGCCGGCCGCGGCGGCGGCGACCGAGAGCGCGGCGCCCGCGAGGGAGGTCCCGTAGCACAGGAGGCGCTCCCCCGTGTTCGCGCCCGGCCCGATCAGGCGGGCGTCGAGCCGGCCCAGCGCGGAGGGAACGGCCATGGTTCACGCCTCCTTCCGGCGGCGTAGGCCCTCGACGCATACCTCGAGGATCGGCTCGGCCAGCTCGGTGATCGGCAGCCGAGGCTCCAGCAGCCACTGGAGCAGGCAGCCTTCGACCGCACCGACGATCACGGTCGCGTGGTGCTGCCCAACTCCCTGGCGGACGGTGCCCTCGGCCTCGGCCTCGCGCAGCAGCTCGGCGATCACCGTCCGGTACTCGCTGTAAACACTGGGCATGTCCAGGGGAAGCTGACTCTGCGCGCGGCCGCTCGACCACAGGTCGAGCAGGATATGGGCGAGTTCCGGGTCCTCGGCCAGCGCCGCCAGCACTGAGCGCACCAGGGAGCCGAGCCGTTCCAGTGGCGGCCCCGTCCCCTCGCGCGCTCGCTGGAGCACAGTCCGCGAACGCGCCGCGAACGCCTCGAAAGCGGCGCTGAGCAGGGCGTCTCGACTGTCGAAGTAGAGGTAGACGCTGCCCTTGCCGATATCGGCTTCGCGGGCGACGTCGTCGATGCGCGTTGCGGCGAACCCCTTGCGGGCGAAGACGCGCACAGCGGCCGCGAGGATCTCCTCCCGCCGCGCGCTCCGGTCCACTCTCTTCGGCGTCACGCTTCCTCCTATTATGACTGACTGGTCAGTCATAATAATGGGGGTTCCGCCCTCGCTCAAGACCACCTCCACTCACTGTCTCCCCGCCCCTCGCCCCGGGATCCGGATCCCGCCCCCGGGCAGGCCCTACGCGCCACTGAGCGAGTTCACACCCGCGCGAGCAGGAGACCCCGCGGCCGATTCGCGACGGCGCTTGCCCTGACGTTGGCGGCAACGTTTAGCGTCCGAGTTATGCGAATCGGCGAGCTTGCCCAACGCGTTGGCACGACGACCCGTGCCCTGCGGTTCTACGAGTCCCAGGGGCTGCTTCGAGCGAAGCGTTCGGCGAACGGCTACCGGGAGTACGACGAGAACGACTACCGGCTGGTCAACGAGATCCTGACGCTACAGACCGTCGGGTTCAGTCTGGAGGACACCCGGCCGTTCATCGAGTGCCTGCGTACCGGGCATGAGACCGGCGACTCCTGTGTCGATTCGATCCAGGTCTACCAGCGCAAACTCGCGGAGGTGGACGCCTTCCTCGATCGGCTGGGCTCGGTGCGCGCGAACCTGGCGGCCAAGCTGGACGCCGCTCTGGCGCGCCAGGCCGGGCCGTGCGTCGTCCCGGACCCAAACGATCGCGCCGCCAACGAAGTAAGGAGTTTGGATGCCTCTGACCAGCAGCGTTCCCGGTGAGGTGCCGGCGGTTTCGGACGAGACCTTCGCCCGGGAGGTCCTCCAGAGCGACACTCCCGTTCTGGTGGACTTCTGGGCCGAGTGGTGCCCGCACTGCCGCATGGTCGGTCAGGTGGTCGCCGAGATCGCGGAGGAGCGCGCCGGGTCCCTCACGGTCCGCTCGTTCAACGCCGACGAGAACCCGACGACCATGCTGACCTACCGGGTGATGGCGCTGCCGACCCTACTGCTCTTCCGTGACGGGCAGCCGGTGCTCTCGATCGTCGGCGCCCGGTCCAAGGCGCGGATACTGTCGGATCTGGACGCCGCCCTGGCCGATTAGCGCGCGACCGCGGACGGGAACGTACCGGGCGTGCCGGTGACCGGGCTCAGGCGTGGTCGCCGGCGCTGTCCCCGCCCCCGTCGCCGTCGCCGTCCCCGGGCGTGGTCGGATCCGACCGGTACGGCGCGGTCAGCATCCCCATGGCCACGTCAACCAGGTCCAGGGCCCAGGGCTGCACCCGCCCGTCCGTGGCCGTCGCGCCCAACTGCTCCATCTCGCCGGCGGTGACGTTGACCAGGCAGCACAGCATCCGCAGCCGGTTGCTCAGGACCTCCGGCGGCATACCGTCCAGGACGCGGGTGATGTGGTCGCACAACTCGCGCACACCGCTCGCCGAGGTCCAGTCGTAACGCACCTGGTACCCGGGAGAGGTCTGCAGGTGGGCGAGGAACCGGCCGTAGTAGCCGCCCTCGACGATCCCACACGCCATCGGGAACACCAGGGCCTCCAGCAGCGCGCGCAGGTCCCCCTCGCGGCCGGACTCGCCGATCTCGCGTAGCATCCGAACCCGGTGGGCGTTGATGGGCTCCATCCGGTACTCGAAGATCGCGCGGACCAACGCGTCCTTGCTGCCGAAGTAGTAGTGCGTCACGGAGGTGTTGCGCTGGCCGGCCTCGGTGCCGATCTCGCGGAGCGACACCCCACCGATGCCGTTGGTCGCGAAGAGGCGCTCCGCGACGAGGATCAGAAGTTCCCTGGTCGTCGTGGCCATGTGGGAACGGGGCATGCTCACTCCTTCGCGCCCGAACAGGGGCCCGGTGCTGTGATCCTGCTCATGCACGGCTGGCCAAACCGTAACCTCTCACCGACAGTCACGTCCTCCCCTCGGATCGACCCGGGCCGCGCGGTCCGCGAGACCACGTGACGTCACCGGACGCCTGGGCATAACCACCAGCGAAAACTCCCGCGCGAAGCGACCACGGAGAAACCGATGTCACTGACCCTCGGCGGGGGGCCGCTCGCGAGCGACGCTCCGTCCACCGTCAACTACACGATCCACTCGCCATCCCGGGCGCTGTACATGCACCCGTTCCCGCGCCGCGTTCGCGCCGAGATCGGCGGCCACACCGTCCTGGACTCCGACCGGGGTGCCCTGCTGCACGAGAGCGAGCTGCTGCCGGTGCTCTACGTCCCGATGGAGGACATCGGGCAACGGTTCCTGGCCCCGTCGGAGCACACCACGCACTGCCCGTTCAAGGGTGATGCCTCCTACTGGGATCTCGTCGTCGGTGACCGGCGGGTGGAGAACGCCGTGTGGGCCTACCCCACGCCGACGCCGGAGGCGTCCTGGCTGCGCGGGATGGCCTCGATGCGCTGGAGGGCCGCCGAGGCGTGGTTCGACGAGGAGGAACAGGTACACGGCCACCTCCGCGACCCGTTCCACCGCGTCGACGCGCGACGCTCCTCGATGCTGGTTCGGGTCAGCCACGGCGAGCGGGTCGTCGCCCTGACGGGGGCCGCCATGGTGCTCAGCGAGACCGGGCTACCCAACCGCTACTATGTCCCGTTCACCGACGTGCACCGCGACATGCTGGTGCCCAGCCGGACCCGAACCCACTGTCCGTACAAGGGTCGCGCCGCGTACTGGAACCTGAGGGTCGACGACAGGGAGATCGCCGACGCCGGGTGGTCGCTGCCGGAGCCGCTCAAGGACGGGCGTGACGTGCGCGACCACATCTGTTTCCGGCACGACGAACTCACCACGACCCTCGAGCGGGACTGACCGGCGTCCCGCCTCCTGTGGAAACCGGGGGTAGCGGTCCTCGGGGCGCGGTACTGTCTCACTCGTGGCAGAAGTTCCCGATGTCGAGACCCTGCTGGAAACCGCGGTGAAAGCGGTTGGTGGCACCCGCCGTGAGGGCCAGGTGCGCATGGCCGACGCGGTGGATTCCGCGATCGAGACCGAAGAGCACCTGGTGGTGCAGGCCGGTACCGGGACGGGCAAGTCGCTGGCCT
This sequence comes from Halostreptopolyspora alba, assembly GCA_003725585.1. Lineage (GTDB taxonomy): Bacteria > Actinomycetota > Actinomycetes > Streptosporangiales > Streptosporangiaceae > Lipingzhangella > Lipingzhangella alba. Next base: position 142,897 of record RJMB01000001.1, read on the forward strand.
ACCTCGTGCCGGCGATCCGGCACGCCATGGCCGAGGGCACGACCGTCGTGGTTTCCACCGCCACCATCGCGCTGCAGCGCCAGCTCATCGAGCGTGACCTGCCGCGGCTGGCCGACGCGCTCGCCCCCATGCTCCACCGGACCCCCACGTTCGCGATCCTCAAGGGCAGGCGCAACTACCTGTGCCGACACCGGCTGCAGAGCGCGGGGGAGGAGCCGGAGGACACCGAGCTGTTCGACCCGCGCCAGCTGTCCTCGCTGGGACGGCAGGTGAAACGGCTGCACGAGTGGGCCGCCGAGACCGTCACCGGGGACCGTGACGAGCTCAACCCCGGCGTGAGCGACCTCGCCTGGCGGCAGGTGTCGGTCTCGGCCAACGAGTGTGTGGGCGCCTCGGTCTGCCCCTTCGGCCAGGAGTGCTTCGCCGAGGAGGCCCGGGCCGCGGCCGGCGAGGCCGACATCGTCGTCACGAACCACGCGATGCTGGCAATTGGGGCGATGCAGGGCTACCAGCTGCTGCCCGAGCACCGGGTACTGGTCATCGACGAGGCGCACGAGCTGGTTGACCGGGTCACCTCGGTGGCCACCGGCGAGCTCAGTGAACGCTCGGTGAGCGCGGCCGCGAAACGCGCCGCGCGGCTGGCCGATCCCGAGGTCACCGACCGGCTGAGTGAGACCGCCGACGGCCTCACACTGATGTTCGCCGAGACGGAGGCGGGCCGGATCGACCACCTGCCCGAAGGGCTGGCCGGGGCGGTGCGCAGCGTCCGTGACGCCGCCCAGGGGTGCAAGAGCGCCATCGGCCCGCCCGACGAGGGCGACCCCGACTCCGGCAGCGTCACCGACCGTCGACTCGCGCTGGCCGCGCTCGACGAGGTCCACGACGCCGCGCGGCGGGTCCTCGACTCCTTCGAACCGTCCCTGCGCGAGCGGAGCGATGTCGTGTGGCTCGCCAAGGGGCCCAAACAGCCCCCCACGCTGAACGTCGCGCCCTTGGGGGTGGCCGGCCTGCTGCGTGAGAAGCTCTTCGGTGACCGCACCACGGTACTCACCTCGGCCACCCTCGCGCTCGGTGGCTCCTTCGGCCCCCTCTCCGAGCAGTGGGGACTGGGCCGTGAGTCCGCGACCGACACTCCGGCGGCCGCGGTGGGCGACCCCGACGGCCCCACCGGTTCCGACGACGCCGACGGTTCCGGAGACGCCGCCGACGCTGACAGCGCCGAGGGCGAGCCACGCTGGCGGGGGCTGGACGTCGGATCCCCGTTCGACCACCGGCGCAGCGGCATCCTCTACGTCGCCGGCCATCTGCCACCGCCCGGCCGCGACGGTCTCGCCACCAGCTACCTCGACGAGATCACCGAACTGATCCAGGCCGCCGGAGGGCGCACGCTCGGCCTGTTCTCCTCGATGCGGGCCGCCGAGCAGGCGGCGCAGGAGCTACGCGAGCGGCTCGACCTCGAGATCCTGTGCCAGGGGGAGGACTCCACGGGCCGCCTGGTCGAGCGGTTCGCGGAGGAACCCGGTTCCAGCCTGTTCGGCACACTGTCGCTGTGGCAGGGGGTCGACGTTCCCGGTCCCTCGCTACAGCTCGTCATCGTCGACCGGATCCCGTTTCCGCGTCCCGACGACCCGCTGGCGTCGGCACGGCAACGGGCGGTGGGCGCGCGCGGCGGCAACGGCTTCATGGCGGTGGCCGCGACGCACGCGGCACTTCTGCTCGCACAGGGCACCGGTCGGCTGCTGCGGTCCATGGACGACCGGGGTGTCGTCGCGGTGCTCGATCCCCGGTTGGCGACCGCCCGCTACGGGGGGTTCCTGCGGGCCTCACTTCCGCCGTACTGGGGCACCACCGACCCCGCCGTGGTGCGCGACGCGTTGCGTCGGCTCGACGCCGCGGCGTCGCCGGCCGCCGGCTGAGGAACGGATGGTGGGTGGGCGCGGTGCCACGGGCGGTGGCCCGCCCGGTTACCGAGGTACGCGGTACCCGAACAGCCGAACCGCGTAGCCCGGGGACTCGTCGTCGGCGGGTTGGATGTGCCAGCGGTCGTGGTGCTCGCCGATCGACAGCTCGTTCCACATCAGGTCGATGAGCTTGAGCCGGGAGACCACGGAAGCACCCGGGTCGAGAACGATGGAGTAGGAGTGGTCGGTCAGCCGCTGGGTAACCATGCCGACCGACTGCCCGTCCCATATCGCCGGGACGGTGGCGTGGCCAATGTCGATCCCGCACAGCCGGAGCTGCTCGATCTCCTCCTCAAGGGCCTCGGCCGCGAGGGCGTCGTCGAGTTTGAGCGCGTCCTCCAGCTCGTCGCGTTCGTCGTCGTCGCGCAGGTAGGCGTGGTACGTCCGCCGTCCGCAGGGGCGGCACATCCGCCACACCACGCACCGCGCCAACCCGTAGGCCGACTGGGCCTCACCGATGCCACGGTAGGCACTGACGGTCCGGGTTGCCCCGCATTCGCAGCACAGGGCCGTGAGATCCTGCTTCATCCTCGTAGTCCCCCTCCCAGGCGAGTATGCGACGGGAACCCCTCGCTAGGGAACCACGTTGACTGAAGTCGTCGCGACAAACTGTCATAATCAATGACCAAAAAACCGCGCATGGCGGTCGCCGCCGGGCCGGCACCGAGACGGTCGCGTCCTCGCGGCGCGGCGTCGCGGGGGTTCCTCAGTCGCGCCACGGCCCCTCCTCCCCGCCGTCGCCCGTGTCCGCTTCCGGCCGCGCCTCACGGTCACCCGGCCGGTCAGCGCCCTCGGGGGCGACCGGGGGTGTTTCGCCACGCGTGGGTCCGACGGACTCCGGCTGGCTGTCCTCGCTGGTGCTCGCCCCGAGCAGCGGGTGCTCGGCCACCTCGTAGCGCCTGATGTAGGTCCCCAGGAACGCCTGCATGCTCGCTCCGACGGGGATCGCCAGGAGCGCTCCCGGCCCACCGAGGATGGCGGCGCCCGCCAGCACCGACCCGAACGCGACCGCCGGATGCATGTCCAGCGTTCGGGCGGTGATCCGCGGCTGCATCACGTAGTTCTCGAACTGCTGGTAGAGCGTGATGAACACGAGCATCCACAGCGCGGGCCATGGCCCGCCGAGCAGCGCGACCAGCACCGGAAGCGCCCCGCCGATGTAGGTGCCCACGGTCGGGATGAACTGGGAGAGCACCCCCACCCACAGCGCGAGCGCGATCGGGTACGGGATGTCCAGTAGGAGCAGCGCGCAGTAATGGGCCAGCGTGGAGACCGCAGCGAGCAGCGCGCGGGAGTAGATGTAGCCGCCGGTCTTTCCGATCGCGATCTCCCATGCCCGCAACACCTCGCGCTGGGTGCTCGGCGGTAGCACGGAGCAGATGGTGCGCCGGAACCGCGGTCCGTCAGCGGTCAGGTAGAACGTGAACAGTGCGATCGTCAGGCCGTTGAACAGTATCGTCAACAGCGTGGTCCCGGCCCCCCAGGCGTTCTCGGCCAGCCCCTGGGCGTACTGCTCCACCAGCCCGCTGGCGTCGGAGAGCTCGGCGGCCAAATGCGTGGGCGAGAAATCGGTTCCGAACGTGCTGTTGGACCAGGCCAACAGCCCCCGGGCCATGGTGGGCAGTTGGCCCACCAGGGAAAGCACCTGCCCCAGCAGCATCGACCCGAGCACGGAGAGGAAGGTCACAACGCTGCCCAGCGCCACCAGCAGCACGACACCCGTGGCCACTCCCCGCGGCCACCGGTGCCGGTGTAGCCAGTTGACGGCGGGTTCCAGCGCCAGCGCGAGGAACAACGAGATCAGCAGCAGCACCAGCAGGCCCTGCAACTGCAGGAACAGCCACGCCGCGACCGCGAACGCGGTGACCGTCCACAGGACGAGAAGTATCGCGCGCGGCAGCCATGTGGGCATGCCGTTCTTGTTCGGAGTGTTCATGGGGCGGCGGGGACACGTCCTTCGAGTTCGGGCGCGAGCGGTGCCCCGGCCCCCGTAACTTCGGGTCAGTCGTCCAGGGACAGGCCCCGCTTGTTGCGCGCGGTCCACTCGCGCATGCGTTTCGGATACCCGACGATCTGCACATCGTACGCGGGTGCGGCGAGATCGTGGGCGACCTTGCGCATGACCTCGGGCGATCCTACCCGGCGTCGGATCCATTCGCCGTCAGTGGCCACGGCGACGGCCGTGGTGCTCGTCGCGAACGTCTCGGGCTCCACGAAGAACTCGACGCCCACCCGGCTCTTGGCGAACTCGATGAGCGCCTTGACGTCGGCGTCCTCGGCCGCGCGGTCGAACCGCGCCTTGCCCCTGCGTCTGGCCTTGCGAAGTCCGAACCTGTCGCGCCATCCGCGGAGTCTGAACCGGTCTCGCCATCCCATTTCGGTCGGTCTCCCGTCACCGCCGCGTTTGCCCGTGCGTCTCGCTCACTCTCAGCCCACTCCTGTCGAGTGTATAGGGACTGGCGCAGCAGACTTTTCGCGGTATCCACACGGTTGTGTAATCAAGCTGCTACTTTCAGTCACGCATCAACAGGAGGGGGGAAGCAACGATGCTGTGGACATGGGTGGGGGAGACCGCGAACCAACTCAGCGCGGACGGACACCCGGAGGCGGCCGAGGCGGTGAGCTCACTGCCGCAGCTGGCGGTGGAGGGTGAGATCACCCGTATCAGAACCGGGCTACCCACGGCCCTGCGTGCCGCGCGGGACGTCACCGGGCGTCCCTGGCTGCGGGGCTACCTGGAGCACTGGCCGCTGGCGGCCCGGGTGGGGGACCGAGCCGAGGGGGAGTCGGCGCGCACCGAGGCGGAGGACCGGTTGCGCGCGGCGCACGCGAAGGGGGTGGGCTGCGCCCCCGCCGCCTGCGCCGCCGAGAACGTGGTGGCCTGCTACGCCAACATCGATGGCCCGGGGAACGCGGCGGACCGGACAGCCCTGGTGACCGAGGCCATGGCCACGACCAGACCGGGCGAGCCGGCCTGGGAGGCGCTGGTGCTGGCGTACGCCAGCACCCTGGTCGACGACGACCGGCCCGACGAGGCCATACGCGCCCTCGACACCCGCGCGCGCGAGGTGACCGAGGCCGGCGCCGACGTGAGCTTCGACTTCGGCTTCGGCTACGTCCGGGCGCTGCACCATCAGGACCGCTACTCCGACGCGCTGCGAACCCTGGACCACATGGAAGCGCACGCCACCGTGTCCTGGCCCCGCGGCATCCCCCGGGACACCGCGCAGCGCCGCATCCGCTTCGAGCGGGCCCGCGTGCTCGCGTGGTTGGCCCGGGTGGGGGAGCGCCCGGCGGAGGAGGCTGTCGCGGCCCTGCCCGCCCTGCGGGAGGCCGACGCGCATCCCAGGCACCGTGTCGCCTGGGTCGACGCCGCGGAGAACCTCATCACCGCCGGCGCGCTGACCAACGACTGGCACGTCGGGGTGGCACTGACCACGTGGTCGCGTTACTTCGAACGGGTCGGGGCGTGGCGGCCGTGCCTGGAGGTGTCTCTGAGCGCCGCCCGGCTGGCGACCGCACGCGGCGCGCGGTGGGTGGCCGAGAGCGCGCTCGAACGGGCCTACCGCGCCCTGGGGCGGATCCGTCGTACCGACGACCCGGCCGCCGACCTCGCGGAGGCCCGCGCCGAGGCCGAGCACCTGGCACCCCCAGACCTGGGTGTCCCGGCCGACCAGGTTCTCGCGCGGCTGCGCGCCGAATCCCCCGAGCGGGCCGACCCGGAGCGCCAGGCCGACCTGGTTGTGGCGGCACTGGAACACCGCCCCGACGACTCGGCGCTGCTCAACGCGCTCGGCCAGGTCGGGCGCACCCTGATGCTCACCGACGCGGCCGCTGACCCCCACTGGCGGCGCGTCCGCAGTGTGCCCGGAGACCAGACGGCCGCGCTGTCCCTGCTGGAGACACTGCTGCACGAGAACGACACCGCCGGGATGCGTACGCTGGTCCAGACCCTGACCGAGGCCGCCGTGGTCCGAACCTAGGACCACCGCTGCCCGACGTCACCGGAGGGAGCACGGCGGTGCGCGCACCGCGGCCGGTCACGGCCGCCGGACCTCGGCGGCCACACTCCGCCCGTCCGGGGGGAGCGCCAAGAACGCCCCCGCGGGATAGCCGAGCGCGCTGTCGGGCAGCGTATCCGGGCGCCCGCTGCGCAGCACCCTCACCGTGCCGGTGCGGGGGGCGTCCGGATCGGGTGCGGCGCCCAGACGCCGCAGGGTCTGGACGCAGACCGCCTCGGCGGCGGTGAACAGGGAGGCGCGCCTCCCCAGGGCGGCGTCGATGCGCTCACTCACCAGGTCATAGTGTGTGCAGCCCAGCACCACCCCGGTGACGTCGTCCGGGGTGAGGTCGGCGGCATAGGACACGGCCTCGTCGAGTGCCCGCGCGTCGGCCGACTCGACCGCCTCGGCCAACCCGACGCAGGCCACTTGGGTGACGGCGATGTCCGGGGCGAACCGCTCGATCAGGCCGGTCTGGTAGCGACTGCGGCTCGTCGCTGCGGTGGCCCACACCGCGATGGGGTCGCCGGACGCGGTGGCCGGTTTGATCGGCGGGACCGTGCCGATGACCGGGGTTCGTGGCTCGAACTCCGCGCGCAGTGCGGCGAGACTGTGGACCGAGGCGGTGTTGCAGGGCACCACGATGGCGTCGGGTCGGGGGTCGCCGGCCGCCCGTGCCCCCGCCAGCGCGCGTCCGATCACCTCGTCGTCGCTGCGCGCCCCCCACGGCATGTGGTCCGGATCCATGGAAAGCACCAAGTCCGCGTCCGGCCGGGCCCGCCGCAGCGCGGCCGCGGTGGACAGCATTCCGATCCCGGAGTCGACGAGAGCGATGCGCACGACAGCAGATGATATGCCCCCGCTCACGGCTTTGCGACCGGCATCGCCGTGTCGCCGTGTCAACTCCCCCGGTCACGGGCGTGGAACCTCGCCCCGAAGGTGTGGTGTTCGTCCCGAGCGACCCGGCGACCGGTGAGTCGGGCCCTGGCCTACTGGTAGGTAGGAATAGGGTGTCCCTGACCGTGAACCAGCGGTGTGCCCCAGAACACCGACGACAACGCCGCGCCGAACTCCCGGGGCGGGTGACATTTGAGCAGGGTGAACGTGAAACGCCAGTCTTCCCAGCGCGACTTCGCCGACCACGTCGCCGCGGTGCAGCAGGTGCGGCGCGACTTCGCGGAACTGCCCACCACGAGTCCGGTGCGCCTGGCCAAACCCACCTCGAATCTGTTCCGGTTCGGCGACACCCGGGCCACGCGCAAGCTCGACGTCAGCGCCTTCACCTCGGTGATCTCGGTCGACCCCGTGGAGCGCGTCGCCGAGGTCGGCGGCATGACCACCTACGAGGACCTGGTCGAGGCCACCCTCGCGCACGGCCTGATGCCGCTGGTCGTGCCGCAGCTGCGCACGATCACCATCGGTGGCGCGGTCACCGGGCTGGGAATCGAGTCCTCGTCGTTTCGCAACGGACTGCCCCACGAGTCGGTGCACGAGATCGAGGTCCTGACCGGTTCCGGCGACACGGTCGTGGCCCGACGCGACAACGAGCACCGCGATCTGTTCTACGGCTTCCCCAACTCCTACGGCAGCCTCGGCTACAGCCTGCGGCTGCGCATCGAGCTGGAACCCGTCAAGCCCTACGTCCACCTGCGGCACCTGCGCTTCGGTAGCGCGGAGGAGGCCATGGACGCGTTCACCCGCGTCTGCGCCGACGCCGAACACCAGGGGCAGCGGGTGGACTTCGTCGACGGTGTGGCTTTCGCCCCCGACGAGCTCTATCTGACGCTGGCCACCTTCGTCGACTCCGCCCCCTGGGCCAGCGACTACACCGGCAACGATGTGTATTACCGCTCCATCCCCCGCTACGCGGGTCCTGGACCGGGTGACTACCTCACGGTCCACGACTACCTGTGGCGCTGGGACACCGACTGGTTCTGGTGCTCGCGCGCGTTCGGCACCCAGCACCCCGTGGTCCGCAGGCTGTGGCCGCGCTCGCTCAAACGCTCCGACGTCTACCGCAAACTGGTCGCGCTCGACCGGCGCACCGACTTCAGCCGGCTGCTCAACCGCTACCGCGGCAAGCCCCAGCAGGAGCCGCTGATCCAGGACATCGAGGTCGACGTGGAGCGCGGCGCGGAGTTCCTCGACTTCTTCCACTCCGAGATCGGCATGAGCCCGATCTGGATGTGTCCCCTGCGGCTGCGGGAGAAGCCCACCCCCGCCAGCACCGACCCCCACGTGTGGCCGCTCTACCCGCTGGGGCACGATCGGCTCTACGTGAACTTCGGGTTCTGGGGGATGGTGCCGATGCGGCCCGGACAGCGCAGGGCGCACCACAACAGGCTGGTCGAGGAGGAGGTCGCGAGACTGGGCGGGCACAAGTCGCTCTACTCCGACGTCTTCTACACCGAAGACGAGTTTTGGCGCCAGTACAACGGCGACGCCTACCAGAGGCTCAAGGACACCTACGACCCTCAGGGGCGCCTGCTCGGCCTGTACGCCAAGTGCGCCTCGGGCAGGTGACGTGACGAAAGGCGCCGCCCCACAGCTCACACGGGGCGACGCGCGGGGAGAAGGGAACGATCATGCGGCTGGCGGAGATATTCGAACGAGTTGTCGGTACCGACGCACCCGTTCGGTTCCGAGCCTATGACGGCAGCACCGCGGGTGACCCGAACAGCGATGTGGCCATCGTCGTGCGGACACCGGTGGCGCTGAACTACCTGGCCCAAGCGCCCGGGTCCCTGGGGCTCACCCGGGCCTATGTCGCGGGACACATCGATGTCGAGGGCGACATGTACACCGCGCTGAAACGCATGGCCGACGTCGTCCTGAGTGAGGGGAACCGGCTGTCGCCGATGGAGCTGGCACGCGTGGCGCGGAGCATCGGGTGGGTGAAGTTCGTCAACCGGGTCGCCCCGCCCCCGCAGGAGGTGCGCCGCTCGCGCCTGTTCGGCCGCGGCACCCGCCACTCCAAGGGCCGCGACGCCGAGGTCATCCAGCACCACTACGATGTCTCCAACGCGTTCTACGAGCTGGTGCTCGGCGAGTCCATGACCTACACCTGCGCCGTGTTCGACGCCGTGGACAACACCCTGGAACAGGCGCAGTACAACAAGCACGACCTCGTGGCGCGCAAGCTCGGCCTGAGCGAGGGCATGCGGCTACTGGATGTCGGATGCGGTTGGGGTGGCATGGTGATGCACGCGGCCCGCGAGTACGGGGTGCGTGCCCTGGGCGTCACCCTGTCCAAGGAGCAGGCCGACTGGGCGCAGAAGCACATCGCGCAGTGTGGCCTGTCCGACCTGGCCGAGGTGCGCCACATGGACTACCGGGACGTGCCCGACGGCATCTACGACCGGATCAGCTCCATCGGCCTCACTGAACACATCGGGGACCGGAACCTGCCCGGCTACTTCGCGAGCCTGCACGACAAGCTCAAGCCCGGAGGGCGGCTGCTGAACCACTGCATCACCCGGCCGCGCAACGACGAGCCGGCGATGCGGCCCAACGGCGTGATCAACCGCTACGTGTTCCCGGACGGGGAGCTCGAAGGCCCGGGCCGGCTGCAGAGGGTGATGAACGACACCGGGTTCGAGATCCGGCACCAGGAGAACCTGCGCGAGCACTACGCCCTGACCCTGCGGCGCTGGTGCGACAACCTGGAGCGCAACTGGGACGCGGCCGTGGCCGAGGTCGGGCAGGGCACCGCGCGCGTGTGGCGGCTCTACATGGCCGGGTGCATCCTCGGCTTCGAGCGCAACGTGGTTCAGCTGCACCAGATCCTGGGCGTCAAGCTCGACGGCACCGACGCGCACATGCCGCTGCGCCCGTCGTTCGCCTGACGTCCGGACACGAGTGGGGGAGCGGACCGCGCCGCGCGGCGTATCTGGTCCGCTCCCGGGCTCACTCCGGGCATGATGGGAGTATGCCTGGAACCGATGACGCGAGTGGCGTCCAGCAGACCGCGATAGCGCTGATCGACGCCTACGTGCGCAAGGACCGCGCGGCGGTCGAGCGGGCGGCCTCCGAAGCCGCTGACGAGGCGTCGGCGGTCACCTCCGAGTTGAAGGTCATCGCCTCGTTCCTGACCCGCCGGGTCCAGGAGACGGGTGTGGTGTGGAAACCCGCCGACTCCCGTGAAGCGGTCGCCCGCGCCGTGGCCGATCTGCTGCCCCCCGAGCTGGAATTCGCCGTGGTCACGGCCTGGGAGGCGCGTTCGGTCGGGGAGGAGGAGGCCGCTGAACGGCTCAGCCAGGGCGACCCGATGGTGTTCGTCCACATGCTCGCCGCCTTCTCCTCGGCGGTCGGGCAGGCTGTCTACAAGCCGGCCGAGCTCATCTCCACGCTGCGCATCGCCATGGGGCAGGACGACGAGTAACGAGGCGACCACGGGACCCCGCGAGGCCAAGCCGTGTGGCCGCCTCGTGGGCTCTGCGTAACGCGGTGTAACGTTACGAACGAACTGTGCGAGCGATTGTGTAGTTTACTTCACATCCATCGGTGTGTTGCGTAAGTTTCCTACCAACCGGGGGGCGGAACCCACGGACGCTTGAGTGGACGGAGACCGCCGATGGCACGCAAGCACGCCCTGTCCGTTGTCGCGCCCGGCGCGGCCCTGACCCTGGCCCTATCCGGATGCGGCCTCGGGCAGGAGGACTCGTTCGACGTCTGGATCATGGAGGGGACCAACCCCGACGCGACCGGGTACTTCGAGGACATCGCCGACCAGTTCGAACAGGAGACCGGAGTCGAGGTCTCCATCGAGTTCCGGGAGTGGGGCGACGCGCACGACCAGTTCGTTACCGCCATGGCCGGAGACACCGCCCCCGACGTCGCCGAGGTGGGAACCACGTGGACCCCGGAGTTCGCGGCCGCGGGCGGACTCGTCGACATCACCGACCAGGTCGGCGACACCGACCGCTTCGTTGACGCGCTGGCCGAGGCCGGCCAACTCGACGGGCGAACGTACGGCATGCCGTGGTACGCCGGTGTGCGGGCCGTGGTGTACCGGACCGACGTTTTCGCCGAGCTCGGCATCGAGGAACCGCGGGACTGGGGCGAGCTGCGCGACGCCGCCACGACGATCGCCGAGGAACGCGACGACATGGCCGCGTTCCCGGTCGCGGGCGGTGCCACCCAGCAGATGCTGCCGTTCGTCTGGGGGAACGGCGGTGAGATCGCCACCGAGGAGGACGGCACCTGGTCCGCGGGGCTCGACTCCCCCGAGTCGCGCGAGGGCATCGAGTTCTACACCGACCTCGCCCTGGAGGACGGCACCTCCACCACCGGGGCCACCACCTGGGACGAGGCGGATCTCCAGGACAACTTCATCGACGGCGACGTCGCCATGATGATCTCGGGTAGCTGGACCCCCAGCGCCATCCTGGACGAGAACCCCGATCTGGAGGGCGACATCTCAGCGTTCCCGATCCCGGGCCCCGACGGCGGCATGAGCCCGGCGTTCCTCGGCGGCTCCCACCTCTCCGTCATGAGCGGGGCCGACGAGGACCTCGCCATGACCTTCATCGAGCTGCTCACCGAAGAGGAGAATCTGGGGCGCTGGGCGGAGGAGAGCACCTACTTCCCCGGTGTCCAGGAACAGCTCGACACCTACACCGAATCCGAGGACCCTCTCGTACGTCCCTTCGCGGAACAGATGAGCGAGGGCGGGGCCACCGTCCCGGTGAGCGAGAACTGGGGCAAGGTCGAGGGTGACGAGACCCTGACCACCATGCTGCAGGCCGTCCTGGACGAGCGGGCCACGGTGGACGAGGCCACGGAGGAGGCGGCCACCGCGGTCGAAGAGACCCTCAACGAAGACTCCTAGAACCGTGAGCGACCCCAGTGTGACGCGGGCGGCCACCCAGCCGGCCGGCCGCCCCATCCCCCGACGAGACGGCGCGCCCCGCCTGACCCGGGTGGTGCCGCTGCACTGGATGCTGCTGCTGCCGGCACTCGCGGTCATCGGGATCCTGCTCCTCTACCCCCTGCTCCGGGTGCTGCTGCTCTCGTTCCAGGACTACGGGCTGGACAACGTCATCTCCGGGGAGCCCGACTTCAACGGGATCGACAACTACGTCCAGCTGCTCACCGACCCCTACCTGTGGCGGATCGCGCTACCCAACACAGCGGTGTTCGCCGTCGTCGCGGTCGGCGGGACGGTGGCCTTCGGGACCCTGGTCGCGGTGCTGCTTCGCTCCCTGGGGCGGGTCGCCCGCACCATCGTTCTCAGCTGCGTCATGGTGGCCTGGGCGATGCCGGCCGTCAGCGGTACCTACGTGTGGATCTGGATCTTCGACGTGGACAACGGTCTGGCGCGCCAGCTGCTGGGGGCCGTTGGCCTCATCGGCCCCGAAGGGTTCAACTGGTTCACCGAACGGCTGTCGTTCTACGCGATCGTCACACTGAACGTCATCCACCACGGGTTCCCGTTCGTCGCCGTGACCGTGCTGGCCGGACTGCTCACCATCCCCCGCGAGTACTACGAGGCGGCACTGCTCGACGGCGCCACCGCCTGGCAACGGTTCTGGCATGTCACCGTCCCCACCATCCGCCCCGTGTTCGCCGTGGTCACCATCCTGTCCACCATCTGGGACTTCAAGGTGTTCGCGCAGGTGTACCTGATGCCGGGTGGTTCCGGCACCAACCCCGAGGTGCTCAACTTCGGCACCTGGTCCTACATCCGGTCCTTCGCCCGCCAGGACTACGGCCTCGGTTCGGCGATCGCCGTGCTACTCACCCTGATACTGCTCGCGATCACGGTCATCTACCTGCGCTCACTGTTCAAGGACGAGGAGTTCGAATGACGGCGCGGGCACACCGACGGTCCGGCGCCCGGCTGACCGGCGCGGCTCTCGCCCGATGGGTGGCCGTGGCCGGGGTACTGCTGTTCACCCTGTTCCCCGCCTACTTCATGGTGGCCACCGCGGTCTCCGCTGAGGCCGGCAGCGGCACCGAGGTTCTGCTGCCCGAAGCGCTCACCCTGGAGAAGTTCCACTTCGTCCTCACCGAGGCCGGCTTCCTGCTGTACCTGCGGAACTCGCTCCTGGTCGCGCTGGTCACCGTGGTGGCGAGCTGCCTGCTGGCGCTGCTCGCCGCCACGGCCGTGGCGCGCTTCCGGTTCAGCCTGCGCACATCCATCCTGGTCATGGTGCTGGTAGTGCAGATGGTCCCACTGGAGGCCCTGGTCATACCGCTCTTCCTGCAGGTGCGCGACCTCGGGATGCTCAACTCGCTGATCGGCCTGAGCGTCGTCTACACCGCGCTGGCGGTGCCCTTCGCCGTCTGGATGCTGCGCGGCTTCGTCGCCTCGGTACCGGTCGAGGTCGAGGAGGCCGCCTACGTCGACGGTGCCTCCTGGGGGCGGATGTTCTGGTCGGTACTGTTCCCCCTCGTGGCCCCCGGGCTGGTGGCCACCGGGGTCTTCGCCTTCATCCTCGCCTGGAACGAGTTCATCCTCGCCCTGACCTTCCTGGACGACGGCGACAAGTACACCGTCGCGGTGGGACTGCGGCGGTTCTTCGGCCCCTACACCAACGACTGGGGCGCGATGATGGCGGCCTCGACCGTCATCACACTGCCCGTGATGCTGTTCTTCCTCGCCGTCCAGCGCGGCCTGGTCTCCGGGCTGGTGCAGGGCGCCGTGAAGGGGTGACCGACATGCCGACCGATCCCCAGCTGACCCGCCTGGTCCACTCCGTGCTCATGCCCGGCTTCACCGGGGTGTCCCCACCCGGCTGGCTCAGCCGCGCGATCGAGGACGGGCTCGGCGCGGTCGTCTACTTCGCGCACAACCTCACCGAGGACCCGGCCGTCCTGTCGGAGCGACTGCACGAGCTGCGCCCCGACCTGCTGCTCGCCAGCGACGAGGAAGGTGGCACCGTCACCCGGCTGCACGCGCGGAACGGCTCACCCTATCCCGGCCACGCCACGCTCGGCGCGGCGGACACCACCACCCGCACCCGCGACGTCGCCGCGGCCATGGGCCGCGACCTGCGCCGGGCCGGCATCGACATCGCGCTCGCCCCGGTGGTGGACGTCAACGTCGACCCGGACAACCCCGTGATCGGGGTGCGCTCCTTCGGCACCGACGCCGACCGCGTCGCCCGCCACGGAACGGCGTTCATCCGGGGCCTGCGCGCGGCGGGCGTCGCGGCCACCGCCAAGCACTTCCCGGGGCACGGCGACACCAAGGCCGACTCGCACACCTCCCTCCCGGTGATCGACATCGACGTGGACACCCTGCGCGAGCGGGAGCTGGTCCCGTTCTCCGCGGCCGTCACCGCGGGAGTGGAGCTGGTGATGCCCGGCCACCTCCGGATCCCGGCACTGGACGGGGCACCGGCGAGCGTGTCGCCCCGCTGCTACACCCTGCTGCGCGAACAGCTCGGGTTCTCCGGGGTCGCCGTCACCGACGCCCTGGACATGCGGGCCATCACGCACCACACCGGTGCCCGCGACACCGTGGCGGGGATAGCCCGCGGCGCCGTGGCCGCGCTGTCCGCCGGCGCCGACCTGCTCTGTCTCGGCAACCCGAGCACGGCCGGGCACTCGGGCGAAAGAATGTTCCGAACAGCCCACGACGCGGTCCTCGACGCGGTAACCTCCGGTGTCCTGCCGCGCTCCCGGCTCACCGAAGCCGCCGAACGGGTAGCGGCGTTGGGCGTGTCGCGCGCGGCGGCTTGACCCGCACAATCGGACTCGGAAAGGGTGATACCCAATGCACCGTGGGGAGACAGCCATGGACCCGGACGTCCAGGAACACACGATCGAGCCGGACGATCCCTGGCCCAAGAGTCCGACGAACGTCCGGATCCGCTGCAACGCGTGCATGGAGCTGCGGTTCTTCGCCGACCGGCACGCCGACCACCTCGACGACTACAGCCCCGGCCCCCACTGCAAGACCTGCGGCAAGCGGATCGAGTTCCGGTGCACCGTCTGCGACTCCCTGTGGAAGCCACTGTCGTGACCTCTCCGAGTGTCTCGCCCCGTCGCCGGACGTGGTGCGGCGGGACCTCCCGGCCGTCAGGCCCCGCCGCGCGACCGGCCGCTCAACGCAGCTCGCGCTTGAGGATCTTTCCGGTGGCCGTCATCGGCAGCTCGTCACGGAACTCCACGATGCGCGGGTACTTGTACCCCGCCAACTGGCCCTTGGCCCAGTCGATGAGCGCCTCCTCGGTCAGCGACGCCCCCTCCTCGCGGATGATGAACGCCTTGACCTCCTCGCCGTGCGTCTCGTGCGACACCCCCACAACGGCGGCGAGGCTGACCTCGGGATGCGACATCAGCGTCTCCTCCACCTCGCGCGGGTACACGTTGTATCCGCCACGGAGGATCATGTCCTTGGCCCGGTCCACGATGAAGTAGTAGCCGTCCTCGTCGCGACGGGCGATGTCACCGGTGCGGAACCAGCCGTTCTGCAGCACCTCGGCGGTGGCGTCGGGACGGTTGTAGTACCCCTTCATCACGTTGTGGCCGCGGATGGCGATCTCGCCGGGCCCCTCACCCTCGACGTCCTTGAAATCCGAGTCGACGAGCTTCATCTCGACGCCCCAGATCGGCAGCCCGATCGACTGCGGCTTGGCCCCGCCCTCGGAGTTGGGGTCGTTGAACGAGGCGACCGGTGAGGTCTCGGAGAGGCCGTAGCCCTCCTTGACCTCGATACCGAACCGCTCGGTGACCTTCCTGCTCAGCTCCGCGGGCAGTGGGGACCCCCCGGAGACCGCGGTGGTCAGGGTGTTGCTGATGGTGGCCACGTCGTGCTCGCCCTTGGCCCCGAGCAGCCCCCAGTACATGGTGGGAACCCCCGCGAAGACGGTGACCCTCTCCCGCCCCATGAGGTCGAGGGCCTCGTCACCGTCGAAGCGTGCCTGCATGACGATGGTGGCCTGCCGGAACAGGGGGGTGTTCATCATCGTCGTCTGACCGAAGATGTGGAACAGCGGGAGCACCGCGAGGAACCGGTCCTGGCCGCCGTCGGACTCCTCGTACATGGTGTGCGAGACGGCGGCGTTCATCATCAGGTTACTGTGGGTGAGTTCGGCCCCCTTGGGGCGGCCGGTGGTGCCGCTGGTGTAGATGAGTACCGCGGTGTCGTCGGCCTCGGTCAGCGCGGTCTCGAACTGGTCGGGCTGGCCCGCGATCGCCGACCAGAACGTCTCGGCGCCGTCGATCGAGGACTCGGTGACGCCGGCGGCCGGCGGCAGGTCGACGAAGACCTCGCACTCGTCTACCTCGTTGAACGCCTCGAACGCGCGTTCGCCCAACGGAAGGTCGGGGGATCCGGTGAAGGCGAACAGCGCCTTGGCCCCGGAGTCACGTAGGTGGTAGGCGATCTCGGGGCCGGCGAGCAGGACGTTCAGGGGGACAACGACCGCGCCGGCCTTGAGCGCGCCGAAGTAGACGAAGGGAAAGTACGGGGTGTTCGGGCTCGCGAGAGCGACCTTGTCACCGCGCTGGATCCCGCGTGACACCAGGAAGGCGGCGACCTGGTTGGCGATGGTGTTGACCAGCGAGTAGCTGAGGCGCTGGTCGCCGAACACCAGGCATTCGCGGTCGGGGACCCTGCGGGCGCCGTCCTCCAGCAGAACGGAAAGGTTGAGCATCGCTTCTCCAACGAGGTGGGGTGTTCCGGGTCGGGTTCCCGTTCTACCGCACAGTAATCGCCAGGTGAAGCTTCGGGTCCCTAATTTTCCTCGCGAACCAGTGTCGCACTACCGGGCTGGGCCTCGGAGTCGCTCATCCCGATCTCCGAGACCCGCCAGGCGTCATCACCGATGTCGACGGTGTCGCCGAGGCTGAGCGTGTGCTCCTGCTCGCTGTCCTTGCCCTGGCTGACCCTGATCACCACGGCGGGCTCGTCACCCTCCTCGTCCGTGGTGAGCCGCACCGTCCCGACCGCGTCACCGCCGGTGCGCATCGTGTAGTCGACCCCCTCGGTCAGCTGCAGGCGGCCGTCGGAGGCGCCAACCACCTTCGCGTCGCTGGTGGGCGCTGGGTCGCTCTCCTCCTCGCCACCGCAGCCAACGACGCCGAACGCGAGACAGAGCCCGAGGGTGACGGCGGAGGCGCGTCGGGCGAGGTTCTGGATGACAGGGGATGTGGACACAGTCATTACCGCGGCTCTCCATAGCTCTCGAGTGTCGCCGAATAGGGCTGACCGGCGGATACGACCAGTCTCGCGCCACGCTGGCGTATGGCAACGACGGACACGCTGTTACGCGCCGGAATGGTCGCGGGGCGAGACCACCCGCCGTGCATTCTCCCATCACGCGGGCCACGCGAGGGCCGTCCGCGAGGCGGGCACCCACTACCGCCCCACACCCCCGGACCGCGTGGCGGTGGCGGTCGAACGGGTAGTGGGCGAGCGGGCGGCGACAACGAGGAAACGAGGATCCGAGCGCGAGGAGAGCCGAATGCCGACATGGATCTGGTCCGGCGGAGCGCTGCTGGTCATCTGCGCGGTCTTCGTCGTATGGCGCCTCGTCCAGCTGACCAAGCAGCCGCGCACCTACTTCCGCGCCGGCAACGCCGATCCGACACGGGACGGGAACGCGATGGGGGAGCACGGCTCCCGGGCTCCGGAGTCGGTGCGCGAGTCGGTGACACCCGGCGCACTGGAGTCCACCGTCGACGAGGAGGCGGCCGAGTTCATCCAGGGGCCGCGCCACGACGCGCCGCCCATCACCGAAGGTGTCGACCGCGAGGTGGGCGGCCTCCTGGACGAGACACTGGGCGATCCCGAAACGCGGAACCCAACACCCACGGAGGGGCACCTTGGGCACGACGAGAGCGAGCCACACGAACGCGAACGGCGCCTGACCGCCGCGGCCGAACACCGCCGGGCCGCCGAGGAGCACCGCCGCGCCGCCGAAGCACTGACCCCCGAGGACGAGGAAAGGGGAGAGCGGGCACCCGCGGATCGGCCCGCCGACGGTCCCCAACAGCCACGCCACGGCCGGTGGCACCACTAGGGTCTGCCCCTTCAGATTCTAAGATTCTGTGACGAATACATGATTGTTTTTATGGCCTGGTGTTCGACGTGGAGATGCATGGTACCCAAACCGAACCTGTGGAGAAGAAACTGAGATGAACGAGGAATCCTCAACCAGGGCGACAGTCGTAGTTATCCATCATTGGCAGCAACCAGTGAGTCTGGGCCGAATCTCTGCTCAATAGTTCAACGCACTTTGCGGTGCGCGACTCCCAGCGCCGCATCCTGACCCCTCTGATAATCCTTGGGTCTGACTGACCCGCGTTCATTGGCGGCCTTCGTCCGACGAGTTCTAAGGCGTGTTTCCGCCCGCTGTAGGAATGGAAGGATCAGGGTGCTGCGGGAAATAATCCTAGTCCTCAGTTAGGGTTGAAGACATGGCGTTTAGAAGGAGTCCAGGGTAAGTAGGGAGGGAAGATCGTCTCCTCTGCTTGTGAGACGAAGTAGAACATATACGAATCCGGACGTACCTTGCATGCTTCCTAGATAGTTTGCGTCCGTTGGAATACGTGGATTCTGAGGTTGGGCTATCCATCTCTTGATCAACTTCGTCCAGTCCATGGTAGGGATACGATTCGTGGTCCCCGAATTTGAACTTAGTGAGGCCAAGAGGTCGACCAGGGATCCCACGCCACAACACAAGCATCGCCCCTCTGCAAGTGAAGAGTTATCGAATAGCCATTGCAGCGTCGCTGTTGTCAAGGGGTGGACCTCGCCACTTCTCCGGTCTAAATAGACGAGAATCGCGGCGAGTCCTGCCGTCCCCCGGCACCAGCTGACCGATCCGTAATCTGCGGACCGTTGAGCTGTCCGTAGCAGAGTCCATCCTGCCTCGTGTAACTTCTCAACCCAGACAGTGAAATCTGATGTGTAGCCGAGGTATTTGGCAGCTCGGGCCGCAGCGAAATATACTCCTACTGTGCCATGGGCCATGCCGAGCTGGCCAAGGTCCAGATTTGTTTTCTCGGTGGGGACCCACGGGCGGCTGATTCGAAAGTAGATGTCCTCAATAAGTTGGTCCGTGAGATCACAAACTCCATTTTCGGCGATAGCAACGCAGGCGAGGAGCGTGCCGGAAAGACCGCCTACCACGTCTGGTCGAGTAACTCGCGTAAGCCAGTGGATACTTCGAATAAGATGCTTTGAGTAGGCAGATTGCAATTCTGTACCCATGTTTTCGGGAAGTATCCTACTGGCAATGCTAAGAGCGTAAATATCCGAGGTAGCCCCGGTAAATCCGAACCATATGTCCGGCTTGGGATTCCGGTCTATATATGAAAGAGTGTCGAGGGTCTGGGTGGCTCCAGTCAAAAATTTATTATCGCCAAGTACACGATAACATCCGGCATACATGAGAAGTAGTCCTGATATGCCCGAGTACAGGCCCGTAGTTATCGGGGCCACGGTTGTATTCCCTGTTATAGGGCAGTGTGACGCCCCGATGAAAAGTGGATTCTCTGTTCCGACTGTGACATGGCGATCCATGCAGTCTTCCGCGTAACGATCGGCCTCCCTAAAAAGGAACCTGTCTAGTTCTTTTTTGTCATCTGAGACACCGTTCATACTGGGAGGCGCCCCCGTATCCCTAATTGGGCCTCGAAGTGCTTTTTGGATGATCAATCGCTCTGTGTCGTAGGTATATTCATGGCCAGTGTGAAGTTTATTCAGAGCTCGATTATATGGGGTTTGGCCATTCATGTACCCAAGGAAACCGTCTGAGGAATCGGAAAGTTTGTTCGTCTCTGGATCGAGGCGAAAGTAGGGTATATCACCACGAGCGAGATCGCTTATCTCGGACTCTATGATTGCATTTATTAATGCAGACGGTGACTGATGCCCCCAATAGCGAAGCTTCTCCAGGCAGGTTATCCGCTTTTCTGGAGAACGCATATATTCCGGGCGAACTGATTCCGTGAGAAGGTGTGAATAGTGTGCAGTTGGCCGTGCGACGTACCGAACAGGAGCACTTGCGATCCCTGTGGTACGAAGAAGGGAAGAGGGGCTTCCCAAAGTTTTGACAACCCTGTTAAGTGCGATTTGACCTTCGGCAACCCCTGATTCTATCGTGTCAAGGAGTTCAGTGGATGGATGTCCCTTATTGGCAAGTACAGTGAAGAGGTTTCGCATGGGTGCGATGGACCGCCAGTCACCGTAAGAGTTTTTAGTCCAATTAGCAATCGCTGAGGTGCGTAGTACCGTATCGAACGATTCATCATCCCCCTCGTCCTCATTTTCTTTGTTAATTGCGTTCGGGGCGGATGAAAGCAATGTTTCGCAATCGACGAGAACGGGGCCATCAGGTGAGATGATTAGATTTTCATCATGAATGTCGGTCGCACCTAAACGAGATAGTATAGTGATTAATGCGCTTATACTACGAAGTTTTTCTGTGGAAGCATTCGAAGGATCAGGGGTGCGTGTGTGTGGGATATATTGAACCCAGCCGTACCCCGACCTCTCCATAACTTCATACGAAGGAAATCTAATTTCGCTGTTTGCTTCCAGAAGAAGTCGGCATGTTCTGTTCCAGGAAGCCTCGCCGCTGACATTTCTGGGTTTGTAAACGACTTTCCCGCCGCAGTCGAATCGACATATAAGTACTTGGTTCCCACGGGCGTGGGGATCAGAAACTCCTCCCTCTATATCAGTCAGCAAAGGCCGTATTTTCATTTTTTGCTGAAGTTCAGTAGCATCTCGCTCGCAGCGAAGAAGAAACTTCTTGTAGAAGTTTCTTAGGTCAGTCTTCCTCGCCTCCAGCAACTCACTCAATACAGGAAAAAACTCATAAGAGATCGAGGATTCAGGGTCTATTTCTCGTTTGATGAAGTTCGCTTTGAGTGAGTGAAAAACTGGATGCTTTGGCGCGCCATTTATTGGGTTTGTGTGAGTCTTTAAGAATGCCTTCCATGATTTTAAGTAACAAGCCCCGACGAGCATATCTATATCTCTAAATATGAGGCTTGCAATGCTTTTGTGTAGCCGATGACGGTCTTTTATTATGGGACTTCCATCAAATTCTTCAATTGCTTCTCGCGCTGTGAAGTTTGCTATTCTCTGGAGCGTTCCAGGTTCTCTGTCGGGATGAATGTATTTCATTGTAACCTCATAAAACTGCTCGCGATTATCTCGCGAGCAGTGAAGTAAGATTTGTGGCTATTTCTAGCAGCTACAGCGGCTATCCGCAGTGTCGTTCGGGGTTACTAGGTCGTGACTCAACGGTGTAATTTCTTCGGGTCGAATTTCTTGATAATTGGTCTCAAGGTCAGCCTCGAGGGCTTCTTTTTCAGTGGAGCGAGAATCGAAGCTAATCTGTTTCATGATAGTCCTAAGATAGTAGTAGCAAGGGCGGTAATAGATTATTTCGGGAAGCTTTGGATGTCAATACGATTATATGGCTATGAGCTCATCTCAAATCCCTGTGAGTCTGTCCAATCCCTGGCATGATCACGTGTCGTGAGCGATGTGTTGCCCGATGGGCTGTGGGAGATCGTCCAACCACTGCTGTCCCCTCCACCGAAGACCGGCCGACCTCGCGTGGACCAGCGTGCGGTGCTGACCACTGTGCTGTTCGTCCAGGCCTTGGGCTGTTCCTGGGAGACGGCCGACGGCCTGTTCGGCGTCACACGCGCCACCGCGCCCACCGCTGGTTCCAGACCTGGACCGAGACGGGCCTGTGGCCCCGCATCCACCAGGCCGTGCTGGACGAGCTGGGCAGACGCGCGCTGCTGGACTGGTCCCGCGCCACTGTCGACTCGCAGTCGATCCGCGCTAAAAGAGGGGGAGAAGACCGGGCCAAACCCTACTGATCGCGGCAAACCCGGATCCAAGCTCCACCTGCCTGTGCGGCAACCAGGGACTCCCGCTGACCTGCGCGATATCCGCAGCCAACGTCAACGACGGCGAAGCACTCGAACCCCTGGTGCGAGGAATCCCCGCAGTGCGCTCTCGCCGCGGCCCCCGCAGGCGTCGCCCGGCCAAGCTCCACGGCGACAAGGCCTACCACTCCCGTGACCGGCGCCGCTGGCTGCGTGAACGCCAGGTCGCGGTACGCATCGCCCGTCCCGGGATCGAGCCCTCACAGCGCCTGGGCCGGCACCGGTACAAGGTCGAGCGCTCCATCGCCTGGTTGGGCTCCTACCGGAGACTGACCGTGCGCTGGGAGCGTAAATCCTCCACCTTCCTGGCCATGCTCGGCATCGCCTGCATTCTCATCTGCTACAAGCACCTGACCAAACACGCCGAAGACTTTTGAGATGAGCTCTAATGTATTGCTTTTTGCTCCAAGTGTGGGGTGGCATGGATGGGTTCCACCGCGTCAAGAACGGGGTCACAGTGGGGTGGGGAGGCACGCTAACCTTGAGGCACAGTCGTCCGGATGGCACTGGCCACCGGCGTACCGACCCGTCCACGGGCGCAGGCGCGGAACGGCGAGCAGGCCCCGCGAACTGCCCCGAGCGCGACCCCGTAGAGGACGATCAGGCGATGACAGCGACAGACGGACACCGGATGGCGAGCGACGTTTACGACGCGCACGCGCTCCAGGAGAAGTGGCAGGCGCGATGGAGGGCCAACAACCCCTTCGTCGCCAGCGAGGACCCCGCCGACGACCGTCCGCGTCGCTACGTGGTCGACATGTTCGCTTACCCCTCGGGCGACCTGCACATGGGGCACGCTGAGGCGTTCGCCATCGGAGACATCATCGCTCGTTACTGGTTCCAACGGGGCGAGAACGTGCTGCATCCGATCGGGTGGGACTCGTTCGGCCTTCCGGCGGAGAACGCGGCGATCAAGAACGGCACCCACCCGGCCGAGTGGACCTACGCCAACATCGAGACCCAGGCCCAGTCGTTCCAGCGCTACGGCGTCTCAGTGGACTGGACCCGCCGGCTGCACACCAGCGACCCCGAGTACTACCGCTGGAACCAGTGGCTGTTCCTGCGGTTCTTCGAGCGTGGGCTGGCCTATCGCAAGGAGGGGCTGGTCAACTGGTGCCCCCAGGACCAGACCGTGCTGGCCAACGAGCAGGTCGTGCAGGGCCTCTGCGAACGCTGCGACACCCCCGTGGTGCGGCGCAGCCTGAACCAGTGGTACTTCAAGATCACCGAGTACGCCGACCGCCTGCTGGACGATATGCACCAGCTGGAGGGCGGCAGGTGGTCCGAGGATGTGCTGACCATGCAGCGCAACTGGATCGGCCGGTCCTACGGGGCCGACGTCGAGTTCCGGATCGAGGGCCGCGACGAACCCGTCACGGTCTACACCACGCGCCCAGACACGCTGTACGGCGCCACGTTCTTCGTCGTCGCCGCCGACGCCGCCCTCGCCGAGGAGCTGTGCGCCCCTGACCGCCGCGACGAGCTCGACACCTACCGCGAACAGGTCGCCAAGCTCAGCGACATCGAACGACAGTCCACCGAACGTCCCAAGACCGGCGTCTTCCTGGGGCGTTACGCCACCAACCCGGTCAACGGCGAACGCCTTCCCATCTGGGCCGCCGACTACGTGCTGGCCGAGTACGGCCACGGCGCCATCATGGCGGTGCCCGCCCACGACCAGCGCGACCTCGACTTCGCCCTCAAGTTCGACCTGCCCGTGCGCAACGTCGTCGACACCGGCGACGCCGACCCGGCCGAGACCGGCGTCGCCACGACCGGCGACGGCATACTGGTCAACTCCGGCCCCCTGGACGGGCTGACCAAGGACGACGCCGTCGAGCGCATCATCGGGATCCTCCAGGAGCGCGGCACCGGCCAGGGAGCGGTCAACTACCGGCTGCGCGACTGGCTGCTGTCGCGGCAACGCTTCTGGGGGACGCCCATCCCGATCATCCACTGCCCCGACTGCGGCGAGGTCCCGGTACCCGACGACCAGCTGCCGGTCAGGCTGCCCGACAACCTGAAGGGCGCCGACCTGGCCCCGAAGGGGGTGTCACCGCTGGCGGCGGCCACCGACTGGGTCAACGTCAGCTGTCCGAAGTGCGGCGGCGACGCCAAGCGCGACACCGACACGATGGACACCTTCGTCGACTCGTCGTGGTATTTCCTGCGCTACTGCTCCCCCAACCTGGACACCGCCCCCTTCGAAAAGGAACGTGTCGACAGGTGGGGACCAGTGGATCAGTACATCGGCGGGAAGGAGCACGCCACGCTGCACCTGCTCTACGCCCGGTTCTTCGTCAAGGTCCTCTACGACATGGGCATGGTCGGATTCACCGAGCCGTTCGCCCGGCTGCTCAACCAGGGGCAGGTCATCAATGGCGGTAGGGCTATGTCCAAGTCCCTGGGCAACGGGGTCGACCTGGGTGAGGAGATCGAGCGCTACGGTGTGGACGCGGTCCGGCTCACCATGATCTTCGCCGGCCCACCCGAGGACGACATCGACTGGGCCGACGTCTCGCCCGGCGCGTCGCTGAAGTTCCTGAACCGCGCGTTCCGGGTCATGGTCCAGGCGGGCGCGGCCACACAGCCGGGAACCGACCCCTCGACAGGCGACCTCACCCTGCGCAAGGCCACCCACCACGCCCTGGACCAGGTCACCAAGGCGGTCGAGGCGTACCGCTTCAACGTGGCCGTCGCGCGGATCATGGAGCTGGTCACCGCCGCCCGGAAGACGATCGACTCCGGGCCCGGTGCCGCCGACCCCGCGGTACGTGAGGCCGCCGAGGTCGTCGCGATCACGCTGTCCCTGGTGGCGCCGTACGTCGCCGAGGAGGGGTGGGAGCGGCTGGGCCACACGGGCTCGGTCACCATCGGCAACTGGCGCACTCCCGACCCCGCCCTGCTGGTTCAGGAGTCGGTGACCTGTGTCGTCCAGGTGGCGAACAAGGTCCGCGACAAGCTGGAGGTCAGTCCGGACATCTCCGAGGAGGAGCTCCAGCGCCGGGCCCTGGCGTCCGAGCGGGTGCAGGGGTTCATCGGCGACCGCGAGATCCGTAAGGTCGTGGTCCGCCCACCCAAGCTCGTCAACATCGTGGTGGGTTGACGCCGGGATGATGGCGCGAATCGAGCGGGCGCTGCCCGCCTGGGCGCCACCCTGGGTCGGGCGCGCGGTACTCGCCACCGTGGCCGTGGTCGCCATCGTCGTGGTCTCCGTCACCGTCGGGCTCGGGGTGGCGGCCAACGGCCCCGCGGTCGAGGCCGCGCCCGAGGACACCTACGCCTCCGCGCCCGGATGCGACACCGTCCCCACCGACACGGTCGAGTCCGCGGTTCCCGAAGCCCGGCTGGACGCCAGCGAGCGGGGACCCCTCCCCGCCGGTGACGGGTCCACCTGCGTGTGGACCTCGGTCGACTCCGCGGACGAGGCGCCCCGGGTACTGCACGTCGACTTCACGGCGAGCTTCACCGACGACGCCGAGGACGTGAGCGGCGCCGCGCTCGCCACCGAGCGGGTGGAGCAGCTGAGCTCCACCGAGAACGGCGACGGTGGAAGCGTCCCGTCACTGGGGGAGAGCGCCCTGGTACGGAAGGCCACACCGGATGGGGCAACCGCGGAGGTCGCGTTCGTGCGGGACAACCTGGCGGTCCGGGTGCTCTACGGCGGCGACGCCGACTCCGGGGGGTCACAACTGACCTTCGACGACGCCCGCGAGGGCGCGGTCTCGGTCGCCGAGCGACTCGCCGAGGACTTGTAGGGCGACGCGAGCCGCACCGGCGACGGCCGTGTCCGGCCGGTAGCGTGGACCCACCTTCCGGCACGAGGCGTACGTAGACAATGGGGAGGCGTCCCATGGCCCACCCGCCCTCCGGTGGCCCTCCGCACCCACCGTCCGACCCCCACGGCGGGCCGCCGCGGTACCCGCGCCAGCCTCCCCCACCACAGCAGCGACCCCCACATGTGCCCCAGTGGGCCCCGCACCCCACCTCTGGGGGGTGGGACCACCCCGGCGACCCGCCCGCCCCCACCCAGAACCGCGGTTGCGCAGTCGCGGCGGTGTCCGCCCTGGCCGCGGCCGTCCTGGTGCTGATGGTGGGGGGAGTGTGGGGCATCATCAGGCTCAGCGAGGCCGGCGGCGAGTACGAGGCGGCCCCCGACTGCGAGGTCGCGCGAACCTCGACCCTGGAGAGTCTCGTCAGTGACCACGAAACCGAGATCGAGCAGCCGATCGATGGGCTCGCCGAGGACTGGCGCGAGGGGTACGAGTGCCGGTGGGTCACCCCCGAGGACGCCACGGAAACCCCCTCCGCGGCCCGCGTGGTGATGGTGCACAACTCCAACCACTCCGGTGGCGACGCCGAGGAGGAGGCCGCCGGCGCCCTGCGGGCCGCGGCCGACGGCAACTCCGCCGAGACGGTCGAGGACCTCGGCGACACGGCGCTCGCCTGGAGCGAGACCGAGTCCGGCTTCGACTGGGGGTGCGTGGGGGTCCAGCTGTCCAACCTGTTCGTGATGTCGTGCTACACGGCCGCGGCCGACTTCCAGGCCAGTGAGTCGATCCCGGCGGACGAGTCGGTCGCGGGAGCCGAGAAGCTCGCGCGCGACATCACCCAGCGCATCGAGGACGGCGAGTTCTGACGGCACCTCGGCCGTGGGCCCTCACACCACCGTGTCGAGGAACTCCCGCACGGCCGGGGCCACCTCGTCGGAGAACGGGCGTTCGCTGTCGAGCACAGCGGCGCCGGGGGTGCCCTCGTACTCCCGGAACACGTGGTCCGCGTCCTCGATGTCCACCCGCGTGCCGTCGTCCAGACCACCCATGAGCCGTTCGATGTCGCGCCCGGGGATCTGGGAGTCGGCCGTGCCCCACAGGACCAGCGTCTCGGTGTCCTCAGGGAGGTCGTCCGCCAGACGTTGGGGGTCCATGTCGTCGATGCGACGCAGGAACGGTGCGACCCGCGGCTCGAACAACCCCTCCAGCTCGGGGGAGAGGTCCTCGGGCAGCGGCTCGTCGGCGCGGATCCGCGAGATCCCGTATCTGGTGTCCGAGAGCACCTGGGTGGCCCGCTCCGCGTCGAACTCGCCCGCGCTCTCGGCCTTGCGCACCTGCTCGGTCACCTGCCGGTCGATGGTGTCGAGGTAGCGCTCACCCGGTGGGGCGGCGAGCAGCAGCCCGATCGGGGGTGAGTCCTGGACCACACGGGGCGTGCGAAGCGCGAAGAGCGCGCCCTCACTGTGCCCGAGCACCAGCAGCCGGTCGGGGTCCACCCCGGGCTCTCCGGCGAGTTTCCCGTAGGCGGCGACGACGCCGTTCTCGAAGTCCTCGTATCGGACGCGGTCGTCCTCGTCGCGGCCGGCCATGCCGGTCTCCCCCGACCCCAGCTTGTCGTAGCGCAACGAGGCGATCCCGGCCTCGGAGAGCACCTCGGCGAAGTTGCGGTTGGTGTTCGCGTCCGGACGGAGCGGGCTGTTGCCGTCGCGGTCGGTGGGGCCACTTCCGGAGATGATCAACGCCCCGGGCACCGGCTCGTCGGCGTCCTCGGGCAGGGTGAGGGTGCCGTAGCGGGTCTCGTTTCCGACCTCGAACTCGACACTGTGTTCCTCGCCGCTGATCTCCGTATCCGTGGGGGTGGCTCCGTCCGTGTCGCCGCAGGCGGTGGCGAGTGTCAGCGCTCCGGCGGCCGCCAGGACACCGGCCGTCCGGACCGGGGGGTGACGGAAGGGCATGCCCCTACCGTACGGTCCCGACGTGCCGGCCCGATACGTTTCGGGGGTCGCGGGTGGGCGTGGGCGTGCCCTCGGTGTGGCGTGATCGTTGTCGGGTCGTCTCCGTCGGGGCGGATGTCGGTTCAAACCCGGCGCATGACCGTGACCACCTTGCCCAGGATGGTCGCGTGGTCGCCGTTGATCGGTTCGTAGGCGTCGTTGCGTGGGAGCAGCCACACGTGCTCCTCGTCGCGCTTGAACGCCTTGACGGTGGCCTCGTCGTCGATGAGGGCGGCGACGATGTCTCCGTTGTCCGCCTCGGGCTGCTGGCGGACCACGACCAGGTCACCATCGGTGATCGCGACGTCGACCATGGAGTCGCCCACGACGTTGAGCATGAACAACCGCCCCTCGCCGACCAGCTGCTTCGGAAGGGTGAGAACGTCCTCGATCGACTCCTCCGCCAGGATCGGGCCACCCGCGGCGATGCGACCCACGACCGGGACGTCGACGGCGTCCTCCTGGTCAGCCTTCGGAGTCTCCTCGAGATGGTCCCAGGAACGCACCGGCGGCTGGCCCGGAATGCGAATCTCCACCGCCCGTGGGCGATTCTGGTCGCGGTGTAGGTAGCCCTTGCGTTGCAAGACCTTGAGTTGGTGCGCGACACTAGAGGGGCTCGACAGCCCCACCGAATCGCCGATCTCCCGGATCGACGGTGGGTAGCCGCGTTGCCGGACATAGCGATGAATGCAGTTCAGGACGCTCTGCTGGCGGGCCGTTAGCTTCGGCGGTGCGTCCGACTGGGCCGTGGAGGCCCGGCTGTCCGCGGTCTTCGAGGTAGTGGAACGGAGCGTAGTCACGGGTGCCACACCCGACTGAGCTTGCTGCGCTCCGTGGTTCTCCTCCGGCACGGCCGGCCTCCTTGGCGGTCGTAGGCGTGGGTTGTCGGCGCACTCATCGTTTCTCGACCGTGACGCGGACGGTCTGTCCCCTGGGCCGTCAAGGTGACGACACGGGCTGATACGGCGATGAAACGTGTCCAACATTAGTTCCCTGACGAGGGGACATCAAACAAACGTTCGAGATGGCGCTGAAAAATTCGCCCGGATGCGGTATTGATCGAACGTGGTTCCTACGAACTGGCGTTCGAAGGAGACGGTAATGTCCGAACCAGTTCTGCGACGCCCCCAGCGCCCGGTGGTTCCCAGCGGACAGCCGCGCCGAACCCGAGACTACGGAGGTGAGGACAGAGCCGCCTGGGTGCGGCCCACCGCTGACCCCGCTCTCTACGACTGGGCGGTCGAGGTTCCCGAGTGGGACTCCGGCCGTCACGGGCACGACGGGAGTTCCCGCGTCCCGATACTCACCGAGCTCCCCGACCTACTCGCCGCCGAGCCAGCCACCGTGCCCCACGAGCCCGTGTCCGGTGGCGGCGGTAAGCTGACCCGCCGTGGCCGCGCGGTGCTCGTGGTGGCGCTCACCGTGGCCGCCACCGTCGCCGGCTCGCTGCTGTTCCTCGCCAAGGCGACGGCCGGCGACCTCCCCTCGGGAGCCTCCGCCGCGACCGCGGCCCACGACGAGGTGGATGACTTTGACGAGCCCGAGGAGGAGACCGTCATCGTCCAGGACGGCGACACCCTGTGGGGAATCGCCGAGCGGGTGCGTCCCACCGAGGACCCCCGGCGCACCGTGCACGAGATCGTCGAGGTGAACGACCTGGACGGCTCCACTCTCAACCCCGGTCAGGAGCTCGTCGTCCCCGTCCCCTGAGCCCGGACGGCGAGGCTCGTTCCAGAGCCCGGCGGTCCGCGCCGCAGTGTGAGAGAGCCCCCACCGGCATCCGCGTCCGGCGTGCCGGGTGGTCTCGCGCGCCGCGACACACCAGGGTTTCCCGCGCTGACCACCGGTGGTGGCTCCGCGGTGTCGTGGCCCACCCGACGCGCAACGCCGGATCGGACTTGCGAACACCGCATGACAGTCGTAGGTTAACCACAACATCTGGGGATCAAAGCGGAATTCTGAATCTAGAAGTTGTGCTTCCCTGGGTGAGGGGCGCCATCCGGACCGTCGCGAACGGGCGGGGCGTCGCGTGCGACGAGGACGACGCCCAACGAGTACTCCCGCGAGCCGGGTGGAGCCGGGCACGACACGAATCTGGGGGAGACGCGGGATGCACTGTCCGTTTTGCCGTCATCCCGACACCCGGGTCATCGACAGCCGGTCCACCGACGACGGCGCCAACATCCGGCGGCGCCGCACCTGTCCCGAGTGCGAGCGTCGATTCACCACCCAGGAGACCGTGCTGCTCATGGTGTCCAAGCGCTCGGGGGTGACCGAGCCGTTCTCCCGGAGCAAGATCATCGCGGGCGTGCGCCGGGCCTGCCAGGGACGGCCGGTGACCGAGGACTCCCTGGCCATGCTGGGACAGCGTGTGGAGGAGGAGATCCGGGGGCGCGGGTTGGCCGAGGTTCCCTCGCACGAGATCGGGTTGGCGATCCTTGGCCCCCTCCGCGAGCTCGACGAGGTCGCCTACCTGCACTTCGCTTCGGTGTATCGGGGGTTCGAGTCGTTGGCCGACTTCGAGAGTGAGATCGCGATGCTGCGTGCCGAACGGGCCACGGCGGACCAGCGGGAGTAGCAGCACGTAGATGGCGGCGCGGGCCAGCGTGCCGAAATGGGTAAGGCGAGAATCAGGGGGAGCAATATGACAGAGACCACCAGCGGCACTTCCACGCGTAAGGGCAAGAGCCCGCGCAAGGGCCTGAAGATGGAGCGGATCTTCACCTCGTCCGGGGTTCACCCCTACGAGGAGATCGAGTGGGAACGCCGCGATGTGGTCATGACGAACTGGCGCGATGGATCGGTCAACTTCGAGCAGCGCGGGGTGGAGTTCCCGGCGTCGTGGTCGATGAACGCGACCCAGATCGTCGCCAGCAAGTACTTTCGTGGGGCGATGGGCACCCCGGAGCGCGAATGGAGTCTCAAGCAGCTGGTCGACCGCGTCGCGGGCACCTACACCGCGACCGGGAAGGAGCACGGCTACTTCGCCAGTGACGAGGACGCCGAGATCTTCGACCACGAGCTGAAGTACGCGCTGGTGAACCAGCTCTTCAGCTTCAACTCTCCCGTATGGTTCAACGTGGGAACCGAGTCCCAGCAGCAGGTGTCAGCGTGCTTCATTCTGTCGGTGGACGACACCATGGAGTCGATCCTCGACTGGTACAAGGAAGAGGGGATCATCTTCAAGGGTGGTTCCGGGGCCGGGGTGAACCTGTCGCGGATCCGCTCCAGCAGGGAGCTGCTGTCCTCCGGTGGTACCGCCTCCGGTCCGGTGTCGTTCATGCGCGGTGCCGACGCCTCAGCGGGAACCATCAAGTCCGGCGGCGCCACCCGCCGCGCGGCCAAGATGGTGGTGCTCGACGTCGACCATCCCGACGTCGAGGAGTTCATCGAGACCAAGGCGCGTGAGGAGCACAAGATCCGCGCGCTGCGCGACGCCGGGTTCGACGTCGACCTGGGCGGCTCCGACATCGTCAGTGTGCAGTACCAGAACGCCAACAACTCGGTGCGTGTCTCCGACGCGTTCATGCGCGCCGTGGAGAGCGGAGCCTCCTTCGGACTGACCTCCCGAACCACGGGTGAGGTCGTCGCCACCGTGGACGCCCAGGAGCTCTTCCGCAAGATGTCCAGGGCCGCGTGGGAATGCGCCGACCCGGGAATCCAGTACGACGACACGATCCAGGACTGGCACACCAGCCCCGAGACCGGGCGGATCAGCGCGAGCAACCCCTGCTCCGAGTACGTCCATCTGGACAACTCCTCCTGCAACCTGGCCTCGATCAACCTGCTGAAGTTCCTGCGTGAGGACGACACGTTCGACGTGGGCAGGTTCGGCAAGCTGACCGAGCTGGTCATCACCGCGATGGATATCTCCATCAGCTTCGCCGACTTCCCCACGGAGAAGATCGGGGAGACCACCCGCGCCTACCGCCAGCTCGGCATTGGTTACGCCAACCTCGGCGCCCTGCTCATGGCCACCGGACACGCCTACGACTCCGACGGTGGCCGTGCGGTGGCCGGCGCGATCACTTCCCTGATGACGGGGGTCTCCTACAAGCGCAGCGCGCAACTGGCCGGTGTGGTCGGCCCGTACGAGGGCTACGCCAGGAACGCCGAGGCCCACAAGCGGGTCATGCGCAAGCACGCGGCGGCCAACGACGACCTGCGCACGGTCGGGACGATGGAGAAGCCGATCCACGAGGCCGCCACCAAGGCGTGGCAGGAGTGTCTCACCATCGGTGAGAAGAACGGGTGGCGGAACGCGCAGGCCAGCCTGTTGGCACCCACCGGCACCATCGGCTTCATGCTCGACTGCGACACCACCGGAATCGAGCCGGACTTCTCGTTGGTGAAGTTCAAGAAGCTGGTGGGCGGCGGCTCCATGCAGATCGTCAACCAGGCGATTCCGCGGGCGCTGCGCAACCTGGGGTATCCGCAGGAGCAGGTCGAGGCGATCGTCGAGTACATCTCCGAGCACGGCCACGTGGTGGACGCTCCGGGCCTGCGTCCGGAGCACTACGAGGTGTTCGACTGTGCCATGGGCAAGCGCTATATCGCCCCCATGGGGCACGTGAAGATGATGGCCGCGACCCAGCCGTTCCTGTCGGGGTCGATCAGTAAGACGGTCAATGTCCCGGAATCGGCGACGGTCGAGGACTTCGAGCACATCTACTTCGAGGGGTGGCGCCTCGGCCTGAAGGCGCTGGCGGTCTACCGCGACAACTGCAAGGTCGGCCAGCCGCTGTCCACGGCCAACACCGAGGAGAAGGCCGAGGAGGAGCCCGAGCCCACGGTGGTCGAGGTGAACCGGCCCGTCCGGCGGCGGCTGCCGAAGAAGCGCCCCAGCGAGACCGTCTCGTTCTCGGTCGGCGGCGCCGAGGGCTACATCACCGCGGGCTCCTACCCCGACAACGGCCTCGGTGAGGTGTTCATGAAGCTCGGTAAACAGGGATCCACCCTCGCCGGGGTCATGGACGCGTTCTCGATCGCGATCTCCATCGCGTTGCAGTACGGCGTGCCGCTGGAGACCTACGTCGAGAAGTTCACCAACATGCGCTTCGACCCGGCCGGCATGACCGACGACCCGGACATCCGCATGGCGCAGTCGGTGGTCGACTACATCTTCCGTCGCCTGGCGCTGGACCACCTGCCCTACGAGGAGCGGGCGGCGCTCGGCGTGCTCTCGGCGGAGGAGCGGCGCGCCCAGGCCGCCGGTGAGGATCCGTCGCAGGTCGCCGCGCAGGTGGAGTCCTACGCCCAGTCGGCGCCGGTGGCCCTCGGCGACTCCACGGAGCAGGAGACCGG
The DNA here is from genome assembly GCA_003725585.1 of Halostreptopolyspora alba. Classification (GTDB taxonomy): domain Bacteria; phylum Actinomycetota; class Actinomycetes; order Streptosporangiales; family Streptosporangiaceae; genus Lipingzhangella; species Lipingzhangella alba. Next base: position 175,800 of record RJMB01000001.1, read on the forward strand.
CGGTCCGGCGCGGGACGGGGCCTTCGCCACCGACCGGGACACCACGTCGGGTTCGCGCGGCACGGCCGAGTTCGCCGAGGAGAGGCAGGGATTCGTCGCCGACGCCCCGCTCTGCGTCACCTGCGGCACCAAGATGCGGCCGGCCGGCAGCTGCTACGCCTGCGAGGGTTGCGGGGCCACCAGCGGTTGTAGCTAGAACTAGGCAGAGTTGCATTCAATGCAGCGTTCGCCCTAGCAGAGTGACTGCTTAATAGCAGCTCAGAAGGGGGATCCGGCCGCGGTCGGATCCCCCTTCGTCATTGTTCTCAAAGCGCTTGCGGCCCTTCGTTCCCCCTTGCAACATTGATGCAGTAAAGGAGGACACCGCCGCCGTCCTGGCCGCGATCACCGGTCGCCTGAGCGCGCTGCTCCCGCAGGCCAGCCCGTCTGCGTTGGCCCGGACCGTGGCAGCGTTGAGGCTCCGCCCGGGGCAGGCCCGGGAACTGAGCGATCACCTCGCCGACCACGAAGACGCCCTTGCCTCCGGTGACAGCGGCGGGCCCGCAGCGCACTTGCGGCTGCTCGACCTCCTGGCCGTCGAGCACCCCGAAGTCGCGCGTGCCCGATGCGCCGGCTGCGGCAGGCAGCAGAGGCTGCGCCATCGCGGCCTGGGCGGGCGGCTGTGCACCGGCTGCCATGCCAGTAACAGCGCTGAGCAGTGCGGACGGTGCGGCAGGACTGGTCGCGTCCACACCCGCGACGAGTCGAAACGTGCCGTGTGCTCTGCCTGTGTACGGAAGGACCCCGCGAACTGGGAGCCCTGTTTCCTCTGCGAACGGCCCAAGCCCGTCGCCGCGCGCATCTCCGGTGAGCCGCTGTGCCAGGCGTGCGCCCCGTCCCCGACCCGCCGGTGCGGGTTCTGCGGGCGGGAAGCAAAGGCCCATGCCATGATCGATGAGGTTCCCCAGTGCGGAGCCTGTTATCAGAAGTCCAATGCCCGTCCGTGTGAGCAGTGCGGACGCGAGATCCCGAGCCGCCGCCGCAACGTCGACGGCGCTCGCGTGTGCGGACGCTGCTGGACGGCCCCTCTGGCCGACTGCGTCGTCTGCGGAGTGAGGAAACCCTGCCGACGGGGAAGCCGGAGCGGACGGCCGACGTGCAGCACCTGCTACGCCAGGAACCGGCCCCGGCGGACCTGCGCACGCTGTCGAAAGCAGAAACACGTTCACTCCCGCTTGCCGCTGGGCGACGTGTGCAGCCCCTGCTACACCGTCATCGGACGCCGGCCCGGCGAGTGCGCGAGCTGCGGTCAGCGGCGCCCGATCACCGGGCGAGACGACCGACAACGGCTCGTGTGCGTGTGTGGACCCTGCGTGGGCGACGACCATGACTGGAGTTGCCGATCCTGCGGGCGTGTCGCGCTTCCCGTCGCCGACGGCAACTGCGCCGCCCGCGTAGCCCGTGAACGTGTCGACCGCCTGCTCTCCACCGGCCCCGGACTCCTTCACCCGCAGCTTGCCCCGCTGCGCTCTCTGCTGCTCACCGAGATCGAAACCGATCCTTATCCGGTCCTGTTCTGGCTCTACAGGGCGGGATGGGCGGCGCTCCTCGGCGAGCTCGCCGGCACCCACGACGAGATCACGCATGCCGTACTGGACGCCCTGCCTCCGCGGCGACACATCCAGTACCTTCGTGCCGTCCTGGTGAACGCCGGGATCCTCCCCCGGCGCGACGAAGACCTCGACAGCACCATCCCCTGGCTGAACGAAGTCCTGGACGGTCTGCCCGAGTCCACGGTCGCAATCGTGCGCCCCTATGCTGGGGTCCAGGCTCATCAGCGCCAGGTAGATGCACCGGACGTACGCAGGCGGTTGGGCTATTGAACCGCCGTAGCCGCTGAGGTGGCGCTCGGTTGGTCGATGAAGTCGAGGACTGCGGCGACGACGGTTTCGGGGCTGTCTTCGAGGAGCAGGTGACTGGCCTCGGTGACGGCCTGGAAGGTCGCGTGGGGAATCCGGTCGGCGAGGCGGCGTCCCTTCTCGATGGGGATCCAGGTGTCGTTCTCGCCCCAGAGGATCGTCACAGGGCAGCGGATCTCGGTGTAGCGGTCTTGGATCTCGTCGGTGTGCCGGTCGTCCATCTGGGCGATCTGGCGGTAGAACGCGGGCTGGCCAACCTCCCCGAGCCACGGCTGAAGGTAGCGGCGCATCTCGTGCTCGGAGAGCGTGCGGTGCACGGCGCCGGCGATGTAGGCGCGCAGGATCGCTTCGTGGATGTAGCCGGGCAACTCGATGAATGCGTCGGGGTGTCGGCGGGCGGTCTGCACGAGCGCGGAACCGTGAGGGCTTAGCGCGACAGGGTCGATCAGTGTCAGGGTGCGGAAGTCCCGCCGGTCGAGCAGGTGCGTGCGCAGAGCGGTGGTGCCCCCGAAGTCGTGGGCGACGACGTCGGGTCGGTCGATTTCCCAGTGGTCGAGCAGGGCGGCGAACAGCTGGTTCTGGATACCCAGGGAGACGTCCTGGCCGTGCTGCTGGTGGGAGCGGCCGTAGCCGAGCAGGTCGAAGTAGTAGACCCGGCGGTGAGCCGCGAGGTGTGGCGCGATGCGCCGCCACACCACCGAGGAAAACGGTGTGCCGTGCAACAGGACCATCGGATCTCCCGTGCCCATCGTCCCGTAGCGGACCTCTTGGCCGTGGAAGTCGAACGTTCCGGTCAGGTCCCAGTCGGTGGCTCCGGATGTTTCCACTGTAACTAACCTCTTTTGGTCGTAGTTAGGTTAGTTCGCTAGCATTGGGGCTATGACGCGCACTGTCAACCCGGCCGCTACCCCGAGGAGGAGACGATGAGGACGTGGCCCAACGCGTCCTTTGTCGGCGGCGATCCCGCGCTCGACTTCGTCAACACCGCCGGCGGTCGCACGAAGGTCCGCGACTCCGAGCGCCTGCACCGGTTCGTGGACGCTCTCGAATGGGCGCACGCGGGCGGTGTCCTCGACCAGGCCGAGCGGGACCGGCTGGTGGCCCGAGCCGACCATGATCCCGTCGAGGCGGAGCAAGCACTGGGAGAACTGCGCGAGCAACGGGAGGCCCTGCACGCGTTCCTACTTGCCGGTGTGGAGGGCACCGAGTTGGACGCCGGAGTCCGGCAGCGGGTCCACTCGGACATCGCGACGGCCTACCGCGAGGCCGAACCATCCGAGTACTTCCTCACCCACCCGGCGTGGGTCGTCGACATCACCGCCGCCGGAGCGCGACTCCTGTCGCGACGGCTGGCGCTAGCCGCGTCGAGACTTCTGGCCAGTGACCATCGCGCTCAGCTCAATGTCTGCGGGCGATGCTCGTGGCTCTTCCTCGACCCGTCGCCCACCCGCCGACGACGCTGGTGCTCCATGGCGACCTGCGGCAACCGCGCCAAGGCTCAGCGTCACCAGCAAGCATGAACGGCGGCGTCCCGTGATCGCCCCACTGTCATACAGGACCCGGGTATCCGTACGGAAAAGGAACCCCCACTGAGACATCCGCCGGAGCTGGAGAAAGCGCTACTGGCGGCCAACCGCACCGGCGACCAGCTCGTTGTCACGAAACTTGACCGGCTCGGCCGGTCGCTAGAGCACCTGATCGAGCTGTCCAAGAAGCTGCAAGCCAAGCACGTCGATCTGATCGTGCTCGATAAGGGCATCGACACCTCCACCCCCCATCGGCCCGATGTTCTTCCAGACACTCGGGTCTATCGCCGAGTTCGAGCACGCCCTGATGCCCGAACGCACCATCGACGGCCTGTCCGCCGCACGCGCCCGTGGCCGCACCGGCGGGCAGAAGCCCAAGCTCGGTCCGCGGCAGGTCAAGCTGGCCCGCCAGATGTACGAGGAAACCGGCGACGACGGGAAACGCCCTACACCGCCGCCCAGATCGCTGCAGAGTTCGGCGTCACCCGCCCCACCATCTACCGGCACCTCAAGTCCGCGAGCTAACCGTTGGTCTTTCGGAGTGTGCTACCGGGACCCCAACATCGGCGAATACCGCACGCTCGGAATAAGTACTCTGCACCAGTAGACCGGACACCCCCCGCGGGGGACCGTGGACCACCGGGCGGTGGCCCGGCCGAGCGCCGGGCCACCGCTTCGTCGTCCTCGCCGCTCACGGCGGCAGAGGTTATTCGGCTCTGGGAGCGGGTACTTGCAGTGCCCACGTAGCTAAGCGCACCTAGCGAAGGGTGACCGCGATGCTGATCGCCGAGATTCTGCGGGCCAAGGGAACCGACGTGGTGACCCTCGGCCCCGATACGACGGTGGCGAGGCTGCTGACCGAGATGGCCAGGCACAACATTGGTGCTGTCGTCGTCGCCGAGGGCCGCCGGGTGGCCGGCATCGTCTCGGAGCGCGACGTCGTTCGCCGGCTCGAGGAGCGTGGGGCCGACCTTCTCTCCACCCCGGTCTCCGAGATCATGACCGCCGCCGTCATCACCTGCACGACCACCGACACCGACGACACGCTGACCGTACTGATGACCGAGAACCGGGTCCGCCACGTCCCCGTCATGTCCGGGGGAGACCTCGTGGGCCTGGTGAGTATCGGGGACGTCGTCAAGAGCCGCATCAACCAGCTGGAGCGCGACCGCCAGCACCTGGAGAAGTACATCACCCAGGGCTGACCTGGCGGGGAACAGTGCGACAATGGAGTCGTGACGCTGTGCATGGGTCGGTCGGACCTACTCCGGGTGTTGGACGCGCACGCCGGCCTCGACCGGTTGTGGGACGGCTTCACGGCGCGGGCGGCGGGGGAGGACCCCACCCGGCGGCGCCTCCGTGTGACACTGCCGGATCCGGGCGGCGCACCGGGTAACAACGCCGCGGCGCTCACGACGGGCCTACTCGCCGGAATCCCGGCGTACACGGTCACGGACCACGCCGCCTTCGGCCAGGAGGCGGCCGCGGCGCGGGGGGTCGTGTGCCTGCACGACCTCTCCAGCGGGGAACTGCTGGCCCTACTCGACTCCGGCGCGCTGGCCACGTGGCGCACCGGCCTGACCGCGGCGCTGGGCACCCACAGCCTGGCGCGATTCGACGCCGAATCGTTGGGAGTCCTCGGCTGTGACACGCGGGCCGGGCTTCTCGCCCGGGGGTTGACCCGGCTGCGCCCCATCTCGGGGATGCTCGTCGCCGACCCCGACCGGAAACGGGCCGAGGAGTTCGCCGACCGGTGCGCCACCGAGCTCGGACTCGCGGTCCGGGTGGCCGGTGGCGCCGCGGCCGTGGCCGCCGAGGCCGACATCGTGCTGCTCTCCGCCGGAGCCGGCGCGTCGCTGGACCGTGCCGACGCGCGCCCCGGAACGCACATCACCGCCATTCCGGCCCACGACGGGGCGGGCGGATCCGGTGGCGCGGTGCTCTCGGCCGAGCTGTCGCGACTGGCGCGGGTGGTCGTCGACGACGCGGAACTCGCGGCCTGCCCGGGGGTGTTGGCGGACTCCGGCCAGGCGATCGGGACCCTACGCGACGTTCTGACAGGGGCGACGGCGGCGCGCGAGGGGGCGGACGACATCACCGTGTACGTACCCGTCGGCCTGCCCTGGCAGGATCTGGTTCTGTCCTGGTTGGCCTATCGTGGTGCGCGCGAGGCCGGCGTGGGAACCGACGTCGACTTTCTCGCATGAGCCCGCGCGCCGCCCGCCCGCTGAGGAGAGGGAGCGACACCCCGCGGCGGCGCCCCGTACGTGGCCCACGAGTTCCGCGCCACCACTGATCCGGCCGGCGGAACCCCGGTGGGGTCGGCAACGTCGTATTCGCAGTTCCACGACACTAGGAGTCAAGTAGGTATGTCCTTCGCCCAGACAGTGCGCGGGGCCGCCGAGAACGCCGCCCAGGGTGGTTCCGCTCTCGAGTCGGTCTCCGACGCGATCAGCGAGGGGGCCGGAGACTCGGGGCTCGACCCCTCGGACTTCCTCGCCGCTCGGGAGCAGGGGACCTCGGTGGGTACCCGGATCGAGCAGCAGACCAGCTCCCTCAACAACGCCGGTGAGGTTCTCAACCGGAGCTCGTTCGAGGAGAGCCGGAACGGGTCGACCCACGTCATCTGCCCGATGGTGATCCCCCGGGGCCGCACCCTCTCCGCCATGATGGTGCCGATCGTGCTGGTGGTCGTCGGCGCGTTCGGTTTGGCCGTCACCTCCCCGATGCTGTTCTTCGTGAGCGTGTGGCAGCACCCGTTCTTCGGGATCCACTACTGGATCATCACCCTCGGAGTGGCGGCGTTCATGTGGTGGCGTCAGGGCATGGTCATGGTGCCCGATGGTTGCCAGGCGCTCATCACGAAGTTCGGCAAGCTGGAGGAGACCGTCGGTCCCGGCCGGGTCACCCTGTTGAACCCGTGGAAGCGGGTGTCCTACATCGTGAACACGGTGCGGGAGTACCCGTTCAACGCCCCGATCCGTGAGGCGCCGACCAGGAGCGGCGTCAAGGCATCGGTGGACCTGTTCGTACAGTTCAAGATCGAGGATCCGGGCGAGTTCATCTTCGTCCTCGGTGCCGTGCAGGGGTTCGAGGAGAAGCTGAACAACGCGATCAGCGAGACCACCCGCAGCCTCATCTACGACCAGCAGGCAGCGGAGATCTACGACATGGTCGGGGAGAACTCCGAGCGCCTGCTGGAACAGCTCAACCAGCAGTTCCTGCCGGCGGTGCGGCTCACCAACGCCAACATCACCCACGCCGAGCCCTCGGGCCAGGAGTACCGGATGGACCTCGCGGCGCCGGAGATGGTGCGCGTCGCCAAGGAGGCCTACACCTACGAGTACGAGCTACAGCTCCGCAAGGAGCAGAACGAGGGTGACCTGAACAAGGAGTTGGCCTCACTCAACGAGACGCTGTCGGCGATCCAGGCCGACATCGCCCAGTACCAGGCGCAGATGGACACGGCCCTGGAACGCGAGACCAACCGCGCCCGCGCCAAGGCACGGGAACGGTTTGTGGAGGCCGAGAGCGAGGCGAACGCCAACGCGTCGCTGCTGGAGGCGCAGGCGCTGGACATCCGGGCGGTGAGCGCGGCCGAGGCCCCGGAGATCCTGAACTATCGCTACCACCAGGCGCTGCTCGACAAGCTGGAGACCGTGGCGGGCAGCCTGCCGCAGGTGCTGCGGATCGGCGACGGCGACGAGTCCAGCGTCAACTTCCTGCGGATCGCCCAGGGCCTCATCGGCGAGGCCGACGAGACACTGTTCTCCGACGAGGACATGGCGGCGATCCGGGACCGGCTGTCCGAGATCTCCACGCGGATCTCGGAGCGTGAGGCCGAGATCTCCGAGCTGCTGGAGGCCGAGGAGCGCACGGTCACCCCGACCGAGCCGGAGTCCGAGGAGGTGCCCGGAGCGGATCGGGTCGAGGAGATCCGGAAGTCGGTCGCGGACGACACCATCGACGAACGGCTGAGCTCGGTCGTCGAGGACACAACCGAGGGAGGCGACCAGACATGAACCAGCCGACACCGTCGGCGACCAGCGGCTCGAGCATCAAGGAGTCGCTGGCGTCGTGGAGCGACATTGCCCGCCTGCTGCGGGGTGGTGACTCCGGGGCGCTGGTCCCCGTGGTCATCCCGCGCGACAACCGGGGGCTGAAGTGGACCATCCTCGTCTGGTTCGCGGCGTACCTGCTGTGCACGGCGCTGATCGCGGCGACGGTCGGTGAGGCGGGGAGCTTGCTCCTGGCGGCGTTCGCCATCCCGCTGCTGGTACTGGCGATCCTCTCACTGGCCGTGGCGCTGCTGTGGTGGTGGCGCTCCTCGATCGTGGAGATCGAGCAGGGCACCACCGGTGTGCTCACCAGGTACGGCCAGGTCGTGGGAACCCTCGAACCGGGCCGGCACTACCTGTGGCACCCGTGGTCACGGGTGGACTTCGTCGTCGACACCTCCACCGAGATCCCGTACACGGCGCCCGTTCTCGCCTGCCCCACGCAGGAGAACGTGCCGCTGAAGTCCATCGAGTTCTTCCTCAAGTTCAAGATCGAGGACGCGGTACTGTTCGTGCGGACCATCGGGGCCAGTAACTTCGACCTGGTGCTGTCGAACGCGGTGCAGGACGCGATCCGGCAGCGTAGCCGGAAGGTGCGCACGGAGAGCGCCTACGACCTGCGCGGCTCCGACGTGGCCGACATGCAGCAGCTGCTGAACCGCCAGCTGCGGCGCTACGGCGTGACGATCATGGGGTGCAACATCCCCGATGTGCAGCTTCCCAGCCAATACCAGCAGCACCTGGCCACCCGCGAGCGGGTGGCCAAGGAGCTGGTGGCCTACGAGCAGGAGTGGGAGCTGACCCGCAAGCGGCGTATCGACACGTTGCTCATGGACATCGAGCGCTCCAAGAAGACGCGTGACGCCAAGATCGTCGAGGTCAACGCGGCGCTGAACAAGGCACGCAAGGACGTCGCGCAGATGTTGGAGGAGCAGGAGACCGAGGCGCAGCGCGTCCGGTTCGAGATCGAGACACGCGGCCGGACGGACCTGGTGGCGGCGCAGAACGAGGCCAAGGCGCAACGCCACCTGGCGACCTCCTACCGGGACAACCGGGCCGTGCTGCGGTACGAACTGGCCCGCCGCCGGCTGGATGTGGGCGCCACGCTCGCCGACCGGGCGCCACAGCCCGTTGTTGTCCACACCGAGGATGGCGGCAGCGGCGACTCGTCGGCGCTGTCGACACTGCTGCTGGCCCAGCTCCTGCCGAACCTCGGTGGTCGACGCGATGCGCGGTCCTCGTCGAGTGTGGCGAGCGGTGGCGACAAGGATTCCGCCGATCCGTTGGAGAACCCACAGGGGACGATCGCCGCCGCGGCCGAGCGTCAGCAGCGCGTGGCCAAGCAACAACAGCAGCAACAGCAACAACAGCAGGGCGACCACTAGGGCGCCGCAGCCCGGTGGTAACCCCGAAGTCACGCGGGTTCAGGCGGACCGGGGTGGGTGGCGCGCCACCCACCCCGGTCCGCGGGTTCCCGATACGCGTGCGCACCGTTTTCGTGGGGCGCCATCGATGAAGTGGTGTTGGACGCCCGATTACCCGGACTTTAATTCTTCGCGCGTAGTCTGAGAGGCATCGGGGGGAGATTGTTCCCGGGTTCCGTTCCCACCCCCAAGGGGTGATGTCGGAACCCGGGAACAGTTGTTTCTGGGAGCGATACCACCGTTTCGACCGGATTCCTCACGCGGCGTACTCGAGCGCCTGGTAACCACTGTCGATGTCGACACCGTGCCGGGCCGCTATTTCCACGAGGTCCTCGATCTCGCCGAGCTGGGCCGCGCACAGGTCCGCGTCGCCCCGAGCCCGTGCCCGCTGGAACGCCGTCACCGCGTCGTGGACACGCAGGTGCAATGTCGTCATGAATTCAGTCATCGCGCTCGTCCCCTATGGAGGGTCCTTGATGTTGCGGCTCCTTCATGGTTACCGAACCGATATAAGAATCGGGTTAGTGTTCGGTGCGAACCGAAAGAGTAGTCGAGAGCCAGGGGCGCGGTCGGGGTGTGTCGCGGGAGGAGGCCCGCTCAGTAGGCGCTCCACGAGTACCAGTCGCCCGTGATGTGCTCGTAGACGACAGTGTTGCCGGGGCCGCCGACGAAGACCTCGGTGGGCAGCGGTTCCGCGCTGTGGGCCAGTCCTGACTCGTTCAGCAGCCCCGCGCCCTGCACCGTGTAGTGGGTGACGTCACCGTTGAGCCCGACGGCCTTGAGAGGGTACAGCCCGGACCAGGAGCCGTTCAGCGGGATCGTGGTGGAGCGGTTGGCGGTCTCGCCGACCTCCAGCAGGGCACCGGAGGACGCCTCGACCCGTGCCTGCAGCGGAACGTCGGTAACCGCCAGTACGAGCGTGACCAGGGCTATGGCCGGTGCCGCGATCCAACGCAACCAGTAGTGCCGAATCATGGAGCGGGCCACGGTCAGTGCGATGCCGAGCCGTAGCGCTCCCATCGCGGCGAGGGCGGTCCCGCCGCCCACGCCGATCGCCCAGCTCGGGAGGTGCCCACCCGGCATGCTGTCCTCGTGCAGCAGGATCAGCGCGGCCACGACGCAGGCGGGTACGTAGAGGCGGCCGGGTGGGCGTGAGGCCCAGGAGACGAGACGCTCGGCCACTGTGGGCCGGTGCGCGATCTCGATCAGCTTCGCGACCGAGTCGTCCTCGGAGGGCTGCACGGGACCACGCCCCGGCTCTTCGCCGGATGTGGGAGCTGCGGCGGACATACGAGGTTCCCCCACCGAATCCGTGTTCTGGGCGCGGCTGGGGCTCGGGACCCGAGGCCGCATCAGGTTCGCGTTGGCCGCGTGGTCGCGGCCCTTCCCTCAGGATACGGGAGCGGTGGGGCTTGTTCGGGGCGCTTTGGCGAGGTTTCCGTATCCCGTGAGGAACGTACCGCGGCGGTCCGGTGTCGTGACGACGACGGCCGGGTGAACGTCAGGTGGTCCGTCGCGAACCGGCCGGTGTGGACGATCGGTGGCAGGCAGGCGGCGACCGTGAGTACGAGGAAGGCCGGTGTGGCGTCGGGGGCCAGCGACGCTGGGGCGGTCAGCGCCAGCCAGAGCGCGCCGCCGCCGAGCACGGCGAGGATGGCTCCCGCCAGCGGGGTCAGCGTTCCCAGGGCGAACGCGGTGGCACCGGCCAACTCGACGTGCGGGAGGGCCAGGGACAGCGTGTCGGCGGCGGGAATGCCGAACTCCGAGAGCCGCCCGGCGGCGAGGGCACCATCCTCGATCGTCCGCCACGCGTGGTGGGCGAACAGGCCGCTGACCGCGAGCCGTAGCGCCAGGGTCGCGGTGTCGTACAACGTGGCCCGGGGCATTGATGTGACCCAATTCACGGTCGCCCTCTCCGTTGGCGCATATGGTGGTGACAAAAATACTCAGGGTTATAGTCGGGTTCACGTGTCACACGCGGACCGCCAGACACGCCGCATCGGAACACCACCGACGGGATGGCCACTATGGTGGGCGCGTGTCCATGTCAGCCTCCCCCGGAACCGCTATCGAAGCGCCCACGTATGAGCTGGAGAACGAACTCGCCGCGGCCGGCGCGGGAGTCATCGCCGGTGTGGACGAGGTCGGGCGCGGGGCCTGGGCCGGTCCCGTCGTGGTCTGCGCCGCGGTCACCGACGGCTCCGACCCTCCCGAGGGGCTCACCGACTCCAAGAGGCTCACCCCGAAGCGACGTGTGGACCTGGAATCCCGGGTGCGCCCGTGGGTGCGCGACCACGCCATCGGACGCTCCGAGCCCGAGGAGATCGACACTGTCGGGCTCACCGAGGCGCTCCGCCGCGCCGCGGTGCGGGCACTGGAAGGGCTCCGCCAGCGACCCGACGCCGTGATACTCGACGGCAAGCACGACTTCCTCGGTGACCCCTGGACGGTCCGCACCGAGATCCGGGCCGACTCCTCCTGCGTCAGCGTCGCGTCGGCCTCGATCCTGGCCAAGGTGAACCGGGACACCTACATGGCCGGACTCGACGAGGAGTTCCCCGGATACGGCCTCGCGACCGCGGTGGGATACCCCTCACCGGCCCACCGCGCCACCCTCGCTGAGAAGGGGCCCACCCCCCATCACCGGATGAGCTGGTCCTACCTCGACCAGCTTCCCAAGTGGCGGCATCTGCGCAGGCCGCGCCCAGGAACCGACGGGCAGCTTCCGCTTCTTTGAGTCCCGGGGCGCTTCACGTGGCGACCCAGCTGGTGTAGAACGTCGGGAAGGCACGACACACGGGCCGTCGCACCGCGCCGCTCCCGGACGAGACCGGCGGCGCCCGGGCAGGATGTTGCACGGACACGCCGACACCGCGCTGTTGCCGCGCAGTCGTCGCACGTGCCGGCGACGGGGCACCGCGTGAGGCCGGCGGCGGTGGTGGGGAGACCGCGACGCTGTCGCCGGACCGGGCACGACGGGAGAAGGGGGCTCTGGATGCCGCGCGCCGACCGTACCCGAACCACGGAGGGGGCCTCGGCGACCTCCGCCCTGGAGCGGGTGCGTGCCGCCTACCACGGTTACCCGGTTCGTACTCGGCTGCTCGGTGGGCTGGTTATCATCGTCGTCGTCGCCGTGCTCGCCCTCCTGCTCGACCTCGGAGCGTTGCCGGCGGTGTCGGTGACGCTCATGGCGCTGCTGGTGTTCGCGGCACTGATGCGCTCCACCGAGGCCGTCGCGGCCATCGCGGTGGGGATCGCGTGGGTGGCCGTGGCCGTCCCGTTGTTCCAGATTCCACTGGCGGGACATCCAGCGGTGCTGGTGCTGCTCCTGCTGCCCCCCGCCGTCTCGCTGGCGGCCATTCGGATCCGCGAGTTCCCCGTCTGGCACACGACGCTGTTGGTACTGCTGGTCGCCCTCATCGTCGGACTCGCGGTCGCCCTGGGCGCGATGCTCACCTCCGCCGAACCCTCGGCTCTGGGAATCGTGTGCACCGTGGCCGCCGCGGGTCTGGCGCTGGTGTGGCGCGCGATCGCCGCGTACCGGTTCCGCCGCGACCTCAAGCCCCGGCCCGAATCCCCGGACACCGGAACCCAGCGGGGCGCCGAACCCCACGGGGGCGGCGGTCAACCCCGGAAGCGCGCCACGGGCCGCGCGGCCGAGAGCGCTGGCGGGCACAGCGCCGGTACCGAGGGGGAGGAGCCCATCCCGGTGGACGAGGCCCTCGCGCGGCTCGAGGACATGATCGGCCTCGACCCGGTCAAGCAGCAGGTGCGCGCGATCGCCGCCTCGATCGAGGCGGCCCGACTGCGGGCCGACGCCGGGTACTCCGTCGACAAACCGCTGCGCCACCTGGTGTTCTCCGGCCCTCCGGGAACCGGGAAGACGAGTGTGGCCCGCACACTGGCCACGATCCTGCACTCGTTCGGACTGTTGTCCACACCGCGGGTGGTGGAGGCGCAGCGCGCCGACCTGGTGGGGGAGTACCTCGGTGCGACGGCCATCAAGACCAACGAGCTGGTCGACCGGGCGCTGGGCGGGGTGCTGTTCGTGGACGAGGCGTACTCCCTGGTGAACGACGGCGACGGGCAGCCCGACCGGTTCGGCAACGAGGCGGTGCAGACGCTGCTCAAGCGCGCCGAGGACGACCGCGACCGGGTGGTGATCATCCTGGCCGGCTACGAGGAGCAGATGGAGAACTTCCTGGCCTCCAACCCGGGCCTGGCATCGCGGTTCGCCACACGGGTGACGTTCCCCAGCTACAGCCCCCACGAGCTGCAGCAGATCGCCGAGTCCCTGTTCGAGCAGCGCGGTGACCAGCTGGACGAGGAGGCGCGACCGGGTCTGCGTCGCAGGTTCGAGCAGGCGGCGCAACGTGAGGTCGTCGACGAGCTGGGCAACGGACGGTTCGTCCGCTCCCTGGTGGAGAAAGCGGCCGAGGCGCGCGACGTGCGCGTGGTCACCTCGGAACAGGGCGAGGGCCAGCCCGCTCCGGAGGAGCTGGTGACCGTGCGTGTTCCCGATATCGCCACCGCCTACGACGAGCTGACCGCGCGGCTGCCCGGCTTCGGGGAGACGCCGGACGTCGCGGAGGCCCTCGCCGAGCTGGACGCCATGATCGGGCTGGAGCCGGTGAAGCGGCAGGTGCGGTCGATCGTCGCCCAACTGCGGGTCGCCAAGCTGCGGGAGGAGCAGGGGCTGCGGATCCAGCCCGCCATGCGGCACTTCGTGTTCTCCGGGCCGCCCGGCACCGGCAAGACCTCGGTCGCGCGGGTCCTGGGACGCGTCTTCGCCGCTTTGGGGCTGTTGAGCCGGGCCGAGGTGCTCGAGGCGCAGCGGGCCGACCTGGTCGGAGAGCACCTTGGGGGTACCGCCGTCAAGACCAACAAGCTGGTCGACCGGGCGCTGGGCGGAGTGCTGTTCGTGGACGAGGCCTACGCCCTGGCCAATCCGGGGTACAGCGGAGGGGACGCGTTCGGTGCCGAGGCGATCCAGACGCTGCTCAAGCGCGCCGAGGACGAGCGCAACCGGCTGGTGATCGTGCTCGCCGGCTACCCCGCCGAGATGGATCGGCTGTTGGCCAGCAACTCGGGGCTGGCTTCCCGGTTCAACGTACGTGTTGGCTTCCCCAGCTACACACCCGACGAGCTCGCCGAGATCGCCGACGCCGTCGCGGCCGGGACGGGTGACGCCTTCGACCCCTCGGCCCGTGAGGACCTGCGGCAGATCTTCGCCTACGTCTGTGAGGCCGGGTGGATCGACGAGCTGGGCAACGGCCGGTTCGCCCGTTCCCTGTTCGAGAAGGCGTGCTCGTACCGCGACCTCCGGGTGTCGGAGCAGGTGGGCGATGCCGCGACCGCCACCGAGCTGACCGTGGTCACCAGCGAGGACGTGCGTCAAGCGTACGGCGAGGTGACGCAGGGCTGACCCGCCCGCGGCCCGGGGCCGGCCCCGGCGCCGCCGAACAGGTCTCGCTGGGAGGGGCGTCCGCGGGGCGGTCCCGCCTGCTAGTGTCCGGCTATGAGTGGATCCGCCGCCCCCGCGCGCGAGGCGGTCATCCTGGCCGGTGGCCAGGCGACCCGCCTGCGCCCCTACACCGACACCCGCCCCAAGGCCATGGTCGAGGTGGCCGGCCACCCGATCATCGACTACCAGCTCGAGTGGCTCGCCGGGCACGGGGTGGAGCACGTGGTGGTCTCGTGCGGGTACAAGGCCGATGTGCTGCGCGAGCACCTGAGTGGGCGAACGACCACCCCCGAGATCAGCCTGCTGGTGGAGGACGAGCCCCTGGGACGGGGCGGGGCGCTGCGTTTCGCGGCCTCGGGGCTCGGGGACGGCGACGACCCCTATCTCGCGCTCAACGGTGACGTCCTCACCTGGTTCTCGCTGGACGACTTCGCCTCGTTCCACCGCGACAAAGGAGGGCTGGTCACGCTCGCGCTGGCCCAGTACCGCACCAGCTGGGGCATCGTGGACGTCACCGACGACGGGACGATCGAGGGGTTCACCCAGAGCCCGCTGCTGCCGTTCTGGATCAACGCGGGCGTGTACCTCTTCGAACGCGCGGCCATCCCCATGCTTCCCGAGAAGGGGGACCACGAGTCCAGCACCTTCCCCGAGCTGGCGGACGAGGGGCGGCTCTTCGGCTACCGGATCGGTGGCTTCTGGCGCGGCATCGACACCGCCAAGGACGTCAAGGAGGCCGGTGAGCAGCTCCCGGCCCTGCGTGGCGGTACGTTCACACCCTAGCTGCGTTCCGGTAACGGCCGGTCGGTAGGCTCGACCCCGTGACGAACGACGCCCAACTGCTGTCCAGCGCCCCCAACTTTCGGGATCTCGGAGGCTACGCCACGAGTGACGGTGCCCGGGTTCGGCCCGGTGCGCTCTACCGCGCCGACTCGCTGGCCTGGCTCGACGACGATGACCTCGCCATGTTGGAACGGATCGGGCTGCGGCAGGTGATGGACCTGCGCGCCGACGTGGAACGCGCGAAGCACGCCGACCGGGTCCCCGATGGTGTCGAGTACACGGTCCTCGACGTCAACCCCAAGCCACCGGGAGGAACGAAGGGCACCGGTA
Organism: Halostreptopolyspora alba; assembly: GCA_003725585.1. Taxonomy (GTDB): domain Bacteria; phylum Actinomycetota; class Actinomycetes; order Streptosporangiales; family Streptosporangiaceae; genus Lipingzhangella; species Lipingzhangella alba. The sequence continues at coordinate 191,283 of RJMB01000001.1, forward strand.
AGGACTCCGAGCGGCACTTCGCCGGCGACCTGGCGTCGGTGCTGGCCGAACCCGAGCTGGCCCGGGAGGTCCTCTCCAACGGTGGGGGCGAGCGGTTCATGCACAATGTGAACCGGGTGCTCGTCACGGGCGAGGCCGCCCGAGCCGGGTTCGCGGAGCTGCTGAGGCGGGTGGCCACCGGGCCGCTGGCCGGTGTGTTCCACTGCAGCGCCGGAAAGGACCGGACCGGGTGGGCCGCGGCGCTGGTCCTGGGGCTCCTGGGCGTGCCAAGGGAGACGATCGTCGCCGACTACCTGGCGAGTAACGCCCGACTGGACAACGTCCGGCGGTGGATCTACCAGTTGAGCGATGACAACGGGGTCGACCGGGCGCTGGTCGAGCCGATCATGGTGGTCCGCCGGGAGTACCTGCAGACGGCGTTCGACGAGGTGGAGCGGGTACACGGGACGCTCGAGGGCTACGTCCGCGACGGTCTGAAGCTCGAGCCCGAGGTCATCGACACGCTCCGTGGACGTCTGCTGGAGTGGCCGTAACAACCGGGTGGGTCAGAGTTCGCCGAGCCGCTCCACCAGGTCGTCCTCGTCCTCAGCGGCGTCGAGCACCGTGATCAGGGTGCGCAGGACCCGTTGGCGGCCGTGTCCGCGGTCGAGGAGCCGCTGGGCGGCCTCCCAGAGCGCGGACGGTTCGCCGTTCCACAGCCGTTCGGCCAACCGTTCGTGCGCGGCCAGCTCCTCCTCGGATACCGAACCGGCGCGCCGGTCGTCGGTACCGGCGTTGCCGACGGCTCCGCCGTTGTCCGCCGAGTGCCTGCCGCGCGACTCCCCGATGGCGTCGTACTCGCCGAAGTGGTCCAGGCGCAGCAGCGCGCGCCGCCCGGCCCGGGTGGCGGGGTCGAACTCGCTCGCTGACTCGACCACCAGGTCGCTGGCCAACAGCGGAAACGCGAACATCCGGCGGGCGAGGGCCGAGAGGTCGTCATCGGGCAGTAACCGGCGGATCGCCTCGCGGCGCAGCCCGAACGAGGTGGCCGGGTCGAGGTAGGTGCGGGTGAACTCCGCGGTGGATTCCCACAGCGCGTCCAGCGTGGCCAGGACAGCGGACTCCGGCAGGCCGTAGCGTGGCCCCGCCCATCGGATCCAGGCCGCGAGCACGTGCGGCATGGCCTGCTGCTCCTCGGGCAGGAGCACAACGTGACGCGGCAACCAGGTGAGTAGGAACGCCTCGACCTTGCGTGGGCTCACCCGCAGCGGGCGGCCCGCGTCGATGTCACAGCCGTAGGCGATGATGTGGTCCACGCAGCGGCTCGCGGCATAGGAGTCGGACAGCTCGGCCGAGGTCTCCGAGGCGAGGAACCGGGCGGCGAGGGTGGCGCGGTCGTCGCGGCGCCACACGGGCTCGGCTGTGGGGTTCTCCTCGCGAGGCAGGGCCCGTACCCGCGCGAGGGCCAGCGCGTGGTGCTTCGCCAGCGTTCCCGCGGCGAACTCTCCGTTGCCCGCCTCGCTGATACGCACGGGGCGGTTGCCGGCGTGGCTGCTCAGCACCTGGTGGGTGCGCGCGAAGCTCGCCTCCAGCAGCGTGCGGGCGCGCTCGGGGGTGAGCTCGGAGAAGGTGGCCATGAGGGTGTCCGCGGCCTCGCGCCGGCAGTGCTCCAGGAGACGGTCGACCTTGGTGGTGACCCACGCGTCGCGCAGTACCCCGCCGATGTTGTGGTCGATGACGGCGATCAGCGCGTGCCCCGCCTCGCCGCTCTCGGTCCCCGGGGCGTTGTCGTAGCGGAAGGTGCAGATGATGTCGTCGATGTCGCCGAACCGGCTTCCCGACACGTAGGCCGCTACGGGGCGCGCCGTTCCCACCGATTCCGCCCACATGGGAGGCGTGACGCCCTGCTCGGGCAGCCTTCGGGCGCCCTCAGCGGCCAGGAGGCGCTGCCGCTGGGAGGTGCCCAGTTCACTCACGGCGCTGAGCATGGCGAGGCCGGCGGGGGTACCGGCCTCGACGGCGTGGGTGACCAGGCCCTCACCGAGCAGCCGGTCGACGTCGACGCCGGGGACCCGCTGCCCCCACCAGGAGCCGAGCATCTCGCTGACACCCAGTTCGACGTCGAGTGGCTGCCGCATCGCGAGGAGCGCCCGGGCCGCCCGCAGCATCTCGTCGAAAACGGCGTCTGGCACCGGCTCGGGGGCGGGATTTCGTGAGAGGGGTGGTAGGGACACCCATCGAGCCTAAGGCACGTGTCCCGTGTGAGCAGTCCGCGAGGCAGGGGTGTGGACGTCTCGGGAAGGGCTCCCGGGACCGGGGTGCTAGCCGAGCCGATCGTGTTCGCCCAGGCGTGGCGGGATCACCTTCGCGGAAGGGGGCTCGGCCTTGATCATGGCCTGGAGGCGCTCGCGGGCGATGCGTTCCACGAGAGCGATCGTCACCTCGAAGCCGAGATGCTCGGCGCATCTCCACGCGTCGGTGACACAGCGTTCGACACGCGGGTGTGGCAGGGTGCCGAACTCGCCGTGGAGCCGTGCGGTGACCCGCTTGAGGTCATGGGCCGGATAGATGTGGAGCATCCTCGCTCACGCCCCTTGTGGTGGATGCGGTCCGGATGGCGACCACCATCCATTTCACTGGGTCACACGGGGGTGTCAAGATCCGCCGCGACGGTTCTTGCGCAGGCTTTGCGTGCCGGTTGACCCGGAGCGGGGTCATCCGGCACGCAGGAGTGGCCCGCCTGGGCGTGCCCATCCCGGTTCGGGCGTAACGGAACCGGTCGTCGCGGCGACGTTGGTGGTGGGTGTGGTCGTCGCCGCGTGGCGCACACCCCACTTGTATAAAGAATTGATAAAAACAGTGTGCCCGGCCATCGGTGTAGGGCAGCCCCAGGGCGTGGCTGGCCGGCTGCGGGATACCGTACCGGCGCGACCGCCGCCATCCCAGGTCACGACCGGACAGTCGGGCGTGTCACCGTATGGGGCGCTGGTCGCCTGTTCGGGACTCTCGTGGAATTTCACGCGTTTTACCCGGTCATCGTGCGTCGAGCCGAAACCGGGTGGTCGGTGGCCGCCCTGGGTGACCTGCGGGTCGATCACACGGCGTACTATTTACGTTCCGCTGTGTCTGTTTACGTTCCGCCGCGGCTCGGTCGATGTGAACGCCCGATCGTGGCCTATGCTGATGCGACGGCGTCGGCTCACGAAGTCGGCGTCGAGGGAGTGGTGGCTTGATCACATCTCAAGGGAGTGCCTTGAGCAGTGGAAGATGAGTCTGCGGTCGTGGCGGGAACCTCCGGGGCGGAGGCCGCTCGCCCCGGTGCAGCCCCTACCCGGACCAAGCCCGCCAAGCCCTGGCGCTCGCGTGAATGAGCCCCCTCGAACGGGGGAGAGGACCCCGGAGGTGTCATCGTTGAGCACCGATACGTCCGTTCCGCCCCCTCGCGCGTTCGGACTCGGCCCCTCGGATGCCGCCCTGCTCGAGACGCTTCTCAACGAGGCCCCGATCGGCTTCGCGTTTTTCGACCTGTCGGGACGGTTCCGTCGCCTCAACCGCACGCTGGCCGACGTGTACGGGCGTGACGAGCGCGAATGCCAGGGGCGCACCCCCGGCGAGGTGCTGTCGGACCCCGATGACGCCGCCAGCCACGACGCCGCGATCACCACGGTGCAGCAGAGGCGCGCGGTCGTCTACGGCGACCGCCCTCTCGTCGGCGGCACCCCCGAGAGTCGGACCTGGGCGCTGTCGTGGTTCCCCGCCTACGGCGAGGGTGACGAGATCGAGGGCGTCGCGCTCATCGCGGTCGACGCGAGCGACACTCACCAGGTGGAGGTCGCGCTGCGGCGGAGCGAGGAGCGCTACCGGTCACTGCTCAAGGCCAGCAACCAGGTCGTCTGGGCCGCGACCCCCGAGGGAGAGATCCGGGAGGACTGTCCCGAGTGGCGGGCGATCACGGGCCAGACCCCTGAGGAGTACCTGGGTCGGGGCTGGCTCGACGCCGTCCACCCCGAGGATCGCGAACCGGTCGAGCGCGCCTGGGACGACGCGTTCGCCGACAACACGACCTTCGACGAGAGCTTTCGGGTCCGCACCCAGTCCGGTGACTTCCGCTACTACCGTTCACGGGCGATCCCGATCGTGCGCGACGGTGAGCTGGTCGAGTGGGTCGGCGCCAACACCGACATCACGACCCAGCGTGAGGCCGACGAGATGCGGCAGCGCCTCACGCAGCAGCTGGGCGAGGCCGCGTTGCGCACGGTACGGCTGCAGAAGGCCACCTCCGACCTCGCCGAGGCCCTGACCGTCGAGGACGTCGTCCAGGTCATGACCGAGATCGGGCGCTCGGCCGTCGGGGTCGACCGCACCGCGGTGGCGCTTCTCGACCGGGACGGGCTGTGGCTGCGGGTGCTCAATCCCGACGGTGTGCCCGATGTTCCGGGAACCCACCCGTTGGAGGTGGGGTTGGACTACTCCGGCACGATGTCCAGGGCCGTGCGCGACCGCAAACCCCTCATCGTCGGCAGCCCGGTCGAGCTGCGCGCCTTACTCGAGGACGACCCCGAGGTACTCACGTTCCTGGAGCACACCGACGAGCAGGCGTGGGTCACGTTGCCACTGCTCAGCGCGGGGTTGCCGATCGGGGCGTTGCGGTTCGCGTTCACCAGTCAGCGCGAGGTCTCCGACGAGGAGAAGGTTTTTCTCGAGGCGCTGGCCGGCCAGTGCGCCCTCGCCCTGGGGCGCGCCACCCTGTTCGAACGCGAGCACCGCACGGCCGAGGCGTTGCAGACGAGCCTGTTGCCCGAGAAACTTCCAGAGGTCAAGGGCGTCCGAATGAAGGCGTTCTACCAGTCGGGCACCCAACACGTGCAGGTGGGCGGCGACTGGTACGACGCCTTCCCGTTGCCCGACGGTCGGGTGGCCGGAGTGCTCGGCGACGTCATGGGCAAGGGCATCGAGGCGGCCACCGGGATGAGCCGGGTGCGTAACGCGCTGCGGGCACTGGCGTTCAGCATGCCCGAGCCGGCCGACGTCCTCACCGGCCTCGACCGGATGTTCGACGCCACCGAGGGATTGGACCAGGTGACAACGCTGGTCTACTTCGTTCTGGACCCGGACACCGGCCAGATCGACCTCAGCAACGCGGGGCATCTACCGCCGATGATCGTGGCCGAGAGCGGTGATCCCTGGTTGGTCGACGCCGTGCCCGACACACCCCTGGGGGTGAGTTCACAGCGCGGGCACCACAATTTCTTCGTGCGACCCGGTAACACCGTGGTCCTGTACTCCGATGGACTTGTTGAGAACCGGAAACGCTCCGTCGCCTCCGGTCTCGACGAACTAGTCACCGTAGCGTCTGGGGCACGGCCGGGGGTGGTGGGCGATCCACAGGAGATGCTCAACTATCTTGTTGGGAGCATGCTCGACGGGTACGAGCAGGACGATGATGTCACGCTGCTCGCTGTCCACCTTCCGGTGCTCGAGGCCGGACAGGAGATGTAGACCGTACAGAGAAGTCCGACACTTTGCCTAAGGTGGAGGAGCCATCGACCCCGTTCACGCGGGGTGTGAACTCAGGACCCGACGGTGGGGTTCAGTCCGCAGGTCTGTGGACAAAAATCCTACTGGGCGGAAGTGCCCAAACGCCAGAGTGGGCACATACGCTGAAGAAAAAACCGGCTTCCCCGCGTCATCGGGGGTGGCCGAGCGAGGAGAGGGCTAGCTCCTCCCCCGACGCTCATCGGGCCGCCGGGTCCAGCAATCTCGCCACACGTCCGTTCGAGAGGTGTTTGTGTCACCTGCCAGTTCGACCCGCTCTAAGCAGCAGGAGTCGCTGCAAGAGCCCGTCATCCAGCAGCTGATCGAGCGTGGGCGGTCCCAGGGGTACCTTGAGCCCGAGGACGTGCGCCGTGCCTTCGAAGAGGCCGACATCCCGATGTCGCAGGCCCAGACTGTGCTCCGGAGCCTGACCAAGGAAGGTGTGACTCTCGTCGTGGGGGCTGAGGAGTCCGCGCCCAGCCGCCGTAAGTCCACCCGCCGCAAGTCGGCTCCCCCCAAGAAGACCACTACGAGTAAGGCGAAGCGCGCTGCGGCAGCCCAGGAGCAGCCCGACACCGTTACGGCAGTTGTCGACTCCGAAGCCGCGACGACGGCCGAGCCCGAGGACGAGCCGGAGCAGGAGGTGACCCCCCGGACCCGCGGCGAGGACACCTCCGCGAGCGGCGAGGCCGGGACCAAGAAGTCCAAGCGCAAGTCCACCAAGTCCTCGACCAAATCCACTTCGCGGGCGGCCTCGTCGTCGGCGCCGGCCACCTCGGCGGACCAGGAGTCCGCACCCTCCGGCGACGACGATGGTGCCGCGTCCGGGTCCTCGGAGACCGCGCCCGTCAAGGCCGGCTCCGACAAGGAGGACGTCGGTCTGGAGGAGACCGGCGGTCAGGACCAGGAAATCGAGCTGGAAGCGGGCGATGACCTGGAGGACACCGGCGTCGAGCTCGAGCTCGTCGAGGATCTCGACGACCGTCCCGAGGCCGCCGACGGCCCGGTCGCCGGCTCCGGCCTCAATCCCGAGGACGTCGGAATCCCGGAGAAGGCCGCCGCCAACACCTCCGAGGACGAGGCGTTCGTCCTTTACGAGGACGACGACGACGCTCCGGCCGCGCAGGTCGTGGCCGCCGGCGCCACCGCCGACCCGGTCAAGGACTACCTGAAGCAGATCGGCAACGTCGCCCTGCTCAACGCGGAGCAGGAGGTGGAGCTGGCCAAACGCATCGAGGCCGGACTGTTCGCCGAGGAGAAGCTCGCCGAGGAGAGCGACTCGCTCACTCCCGAGTTCCGGGACGAGCTGGAGTGGATCGCCGACGACGGAGGGCGCGCCAAGAAGCACCTGCTCGAGGCGAACCTGCGGCTCGTGGTGTCGTTGGCCAAGCGTTACACCGGCCGGGGCATGCTCTTCTTGGACCTGATCCAGGAGGGCAACCTGGGGCTGATCCGCGCGGTGGAGAAGTTCGACTACACCAAGGGCTTCAAGTTCTCCACGTATGCCACGTGGTGGATCCGGCAGGCCATCACCCGCGCGATGGCCGACCAGGCGCGCACCATCCGCATCCCGGTGCACATGGTCGAGGTCATCAACAAGCTGGCGCGTGTCCAGCGGCAGATGCTGCAGGACCTCGGCCGCGAGCCAACACCCGAGGAACTCGCCAAGGAACTCGACATGACCCCGGAGAAGGTCGTCGAGGTGCAGAAGTACGGCCGCGAGCCGATCTCGCTGCACACCCCGCTCGGTGAGGACGGCGACAGCGAGTTCGGCGACCTCATCGAGGACTCCGAGGCGATCCAGCCGGGTGAGGCGGTCAGCTTCACCCTCCTGCAGGAACAACTGCACTCGGTGCTCGACACCCTCTCCGAACGCGAGGCGGGTGTGGTCTCGATGCGCTTCGGCCTCACCGACGGCCAGCCGAAGACCCTCGACGAGATCGGCAAGGTCTACGGTGTGACCCGCGAGCGTATAAGGCAGATCGAGAGCAAGACGATGTCGAAACTGCGGCACCCCTCCCGCTCTCAGGTGCTGCGCGACTACCTGGATTAGAGGTGTTGTTCGGGCTCGCTGGCGCTCGCCTGCCTCAGTCCGAGGAGCGGACCCTGGACCGACCGCCGCGACGTCCGTGCCGCGGGGCGCGATGCCCCGGGAGTCCCGGCACGGACGGCGGCGGGACGGCCTCTTGGGTCCGGACTGGGCCGGCCTCCGCGTCGACCGGCCCAGTCGCGTGGCGACACACCTCCGTACCGTGGTCTCCCCCGTGGATGTGGCGAGTTCCCGAGGGAGCGCGGTGCGGTCGCCGTTGCTGTGCCTTCCGCAACTGACACCCTCGATCATGCCGTGTGCGATGTATGACCGAGATAAAGGACCGAGACCGAGTTGTTACTGACGCCGGAGGGTCCGGTTCGGTGGTCGTCCTGCCCCGCCCCTCAGTCGCGCAGTACGACGTCGAGGACGCGGGGGCCACGCCGCGTGGGAGCACCGAGCTCGGCGGTATACCCGAGGTCGTTCAGCGCCTCGGCGAGTTCGGCGGGGGTGCTGGCCGCGACCCGGTTGGCGAGTAGCGTGCGCGCGATCGCGCCGCGCGTGGCCTTCGCCGTGTGACTGACCACGGCGCGGTTGGCGACGCCGTCGCTGACGGTCTCCCGTTGCACCCGCACGGTGACCGTCCTCTCGCGGGTCTCGCCCGCGGGTTTGAACGCGGCGGCGTAGGCCGCGGACCGGCAGTCCACAACGAGGTTTCCCTCGGTGGTCTTGGTCAGGGGGTCGGTGAGCCGTTCCCGCCAGAACGCTGCCAGCGGGCCGAGCGGGGGCAGCCGCACGTCCATCGCCAGCCGATAGGGCGGCAGAGGGTCCTCGACCCCGACGACTCCCCACAGGCCGGAGAAAACCAGCACCGCCCTCCGCGTCAGCTCGGCGCTGTCCCCCGCCAACAGTTCCGGAAGCCGTAGGTGGTCGTAGAGCACACCGGTGTAGAGGTCCGCGGCGCGCAGTGTCGGCGCCGCGCGCACTCCGAGGTCACGCTGTACGGCCCCGCCCTGGGTGGCCGGTAGCCGTAGGGTCTCCCGTGCCGTGTCCGCCGGGCCGGAGCAGAGCGTTTCCAACGCCTCCAGCACCGTCTCTCGTGCCTCGCTGAGTTCGGGAAGGGTCAGCGACGCCAGGTCCAACGGCGGGCCGTCCCCGGAGGTGGCCTTCCCCTCGGACGGCGGGAGCAGGATGAGCATGGAGATCGTTTTCGTCTTGGGCGGGTGCGGGGCGCGAGCGTGCCCTCGCCCCACGTGTCGAGAGCGTGCGCTGTTCCGTCACTCGGTGGCGAACGAGCGGAGGACCCGGCCTATGGCCTCAAGGTCACCGTGGTCTCCCCGGACACGACATCGGCGGCGGCCCCCGTGGGGCCACCGCCGGACGTCTTTCCTGTTATGACTTAACGCTCGTCTTCGGAGGCCGCTGCCGGTGCCTCGTGCAGACGGTTGGTCTCGTCCTGGACCTCCGCGGCGATCTTGCGGATCGAGTCGTCGTGTTCGTGCATGTGGTGAGCACAGAACAGCAGGTCGCCGCCGGAGTTGAGTACCACTCGGACGTACGCCTGCGCACCACAGCGGTCGCAACGGTCAGCAGCCGTCAGCGGGTGGGTGGGGGCAAGAGTTCCAGTCACTTCGCCTTCCTCAATACTCGGCGTTAGTCACTCGGGACAACATCTAACCGGATGAAGAGCTTCCCAACCAGCCCTTCTGTACGCCGACAGCGGAATCGGCCCGGGATTGTGACCCACGTCATCGTCATGCGGGGGTCTTGGCCCGGAGTCTGTCCAACGACACACCGGACCGTCGTGAGGAAAGGGGAGTAGCCGGGCCCACCGTGCCTCAAGTGGTAATGTCGCCGTGGTATGGGTGCGGGATCCCCGTCCACCAGCCGACGTCACCGGGAAGAGAGGATGTGAGCCGTACTCGCCTCACTCCCGGAGGCGAAGTCCCGTCTGCGGGCCACGGGATGCCTCAGATCCGGAATGTCCGGGAGGTTCCCGGTGCTCTCCGGGAGAGCACCCCCTGTGCACCCCCGCGGGACCGACGTTCGGACTCCAGTGCCGACCGCTGTCCAGCCGTGTCACGCGCACGTACGGTGCATCATCCGAGCGTGCCGCGCCCCCGTCCCAACGAACGCAGGAGATGTCCACGTGACCGCCCTCACCGCCGCCCTCCACGATCCCGAGGATTACTCCGCTCGGCATCTCTCGGTCTTGGAAGGACTCGAGGCGGTCCGCAAGCGTCCGGGAATGTACATCGGGTCCACCGACAGCCGGGGGCTGACCCACTGCATGTGGGAGATCGTCGACAACTCGGTCGACGAGGCGCTGGCCGGCTACTGCACCCGTATCGACGTCGTGCTGTACGCCGACGGCTCGGTGGAGGTACGCGACAACGGGCGCGGGATCCCCGTCGACGCCGAACCCAAGTCGGGGGTGGCCGGCGTCGAGCTGGTCATGACCAAGCTGCACGCCGGCGGGAAGTTCGGCTCCGGCTCCTACATGGCCTCCGGCGGCCTGCATGGCGTCGGTGCCTCCGTGGTGAACGCGCTCTCCGCGCGCCTCGACGTCGAGATCGACCGCCAGGGGCACACGCACGCCATGAGCTTCCGGCGTGGACTGCCCGGACGGTTCGACGCCCCCGGACCCGACGCGGCGTTCACCCCGCAGTCGGGGATCGAGCGGGTACGGCGGGTGGCCAAGAAGGTCACCGGCACCCGCATCCGCTTCTGGCCCGACCGCAAGATCTTCCTCAAGGAAGCCGACATCGCCCGGGACTCGCTGCTGGACCGCGCGCGTCAGACCGCGTTCCTGATCCCGGGGCTCACGATCGCGGTGCGCGACGAGCGCGCCGACGGTGAGGAGCCCTACGAGGAGGAGTTCCGCTTCGACGGTGGCATCAGCGAGTTCTGCGCCTACCTGGCCCCCGACGAGGCGGTCAACGACGTGGTGCGGATGCAGGGCTCGGGCAACTTCACCGAGACCGTCCCGGTCCTCGACGACAACGGTCACATGACGCCGACCGACGTCGAACGGCACCTGGAGGTCGACGTCGCCCTGCGTTGGGGAACCGGTTACGACACCACGGTGCGCTCGTTCGTCAACGTGATCGCCACCCCCAAGGGGGGTACCCACGTCTCCGGGTTCGAACGAGCGATGACCCAGGTCGTCAACGACCAGCTCCGCAACACCAAGCTGCTCAAGGCCAACGACGATCCGGTCACCAAGGAGGACGTGCTCGAAGGGCTCACCGCGGTGGTCACGGTCCGGCTGCCCGAACCGCAGTTCGAGGGCCAGACAAAGGAGATCCTCGGTACCTCCGCCGCCACCCGGATCGTCTCCCAGGTCGTCCGCAAGGAGCTGCGGAACTTCCTCACCTCGACCCGGCGCAACGAGAAGCAGCAGGCACGGACCGTGCTGGAGAAGGTCGTCAACGCCGCCCGGGCGCGGCTCGCGGCCCGCCAGCAGCGCGAGACCCAGCGTCGCAAGAACGCGCTGGAGAGCTCCGCCCTGCCGGCCAAGCTGGTCGACTGCCGCAACGAGGGCCTCGACCGCAGCGAGCTCTTCATCGTCGAGGGCGACTCCGCCCTGGGGACGGCCAAGCTGGCGCGAGACTCGGAGTTCCAGGCGTTGCTGCCCATCCGGGGCAAGATCCTCAACGTGCAGAAGTCCTCCGTGGCCGACATGCTGAAGAACGCCGAGTGCGCGGCGATCCTGCAGGTGATCGGCGCCGGGTCGGGCCGCACGTTCGACCTTGACAACGCCCGCTATGGCCGGGTGATCCTCATGGCCGACGCCGACGTCGACGGCGCCCACATCCGCTGCCTGCTGCTCACGCTCTTCTACCGGTACATGCGGCCGATGCTGGAGGCGGGCCGGGTCTACGCCGCGGTCCCGCCGCTGCACCGGGTCGAGCTGACCAACGTGGGCAAGAAGAAGCGCGGAGCCAAGCCCGAGGACCGCTACATCTACACCTACAGTGACGCCGAGCTGCAGCGGACGCTCCTGGAGCTGGAGAAGAAGGGGCTGAGCTGGAAGGAGCCGGTCCAGCGGTACAAGGGGCTGGGCGAGATGGACGCCGACCAGCTCGCCGAGACCACGATGGATCCGCGCCACCGCACGCTGCGCCGGATCCGCGTGGAGCACGCCGAGGAGGCGGCCTCGGTGTTCGGGCTGCTCATGGGCAACGAGGTCGCCCCACGCCGGGAGTTCATCGCCAACGGTGCCCAGGAGCTGGACCTGAACCGGATCGACACCTGAGGTCGGCGGCGGGCCGAGCCCACCGCCGCGACGATTCCGGGGAAACCGGCCCCGCGCCTCGGTGGGGGGCCGGTTTCCCCGGTTCTCGATCGCGGGGGACCGACCGGCGGGCTCCGCGAGTGGTGTGGCGTGCCGCCGGGCACTCGGCGGCAGCCACACCCGGCACGGTCGGATCCGCTAGATCCGCGCGCCTCCAGTGGCGTCCACCAACTGCCCGGTGATCCAACGCCCGTCGTCCGAGGCGAGGAAGGCCACCACCGAGGCGATGTCGTCGGGCCGTCCGAGCCGCTGCAGGGCCGTGAGACCAACCACGGACTCCTGCATTCCCGGGTTCTCGCGCATCTGCCGCTCGGTGCGGTCAACCGAGACGAGCCCGGGGGCCACCGCGTTCACGGTGATGCCGCGATGGCCCAGCTCGACGGCCATGCCGCGGGTGAAGACCTCCAGGGCCCCCTTGCTCATCCCGTACGGAAGCATCGATGGCGTGGTGACACGCGTCAGGCCGGTGGAGATGTTGATGATCCGCCCGCCGTCCCGCAGCCGGGGCAGGAGTGCCTGCGTGATGAACAGGGGAGCACGGACGTTCACCGCGAAGAGACGGTCGTACTCCTCCTCGGTGATCTCGCCGACGCCGCTTGAGGAGCCCACTCCGGCGTTGTGTACCAGTATGTCGATCTCGCTGGCGACGCCCTCGGCTTCCAACGCGGTGTCGAGCGCCGCGGTGAGCAGCTCCGCCGCCTTCGGGGACGAGAGGTCGGCGCCGACGGCGACCGCACGCCCTCCCTCTTTCTCGATGGTGTGGACCGTTTCCTCGGCGCCCTCGCGGTCAGTGCCGTAGTGCACCACGACGAGCGCGCCCTCGTGTCCGAGACGTTCGGCGATTCCGCGTCCGATGCCCTTGCTGGCTCCGGTGACGAGGGCGGTCGTGGCGTCAAAACGGGACATGGCAACTCCTTTTTCTAGTGATCGCTAAAGAACTATAGCATAGCGATCGATATAGAATTGGGGTATGAGTACGAGACTCGGCCGTCCCCGGAGCTTCGACCGCGACGCCGCGCTGCGCGCGGCCACCGAGGTGTTCTGGGAGAACGGCTACGAAGCCACGTCCGTCAACGACCTGACACGGGCGCTGGGAATCACACCCCCGAGCCTGTACGCCGCGTTCGGCTCCAAGAGCGCGCTCTTCACCGAGGCCGTCGAGCGCTACCGCGCGACGATCGGCGCCGGGGTCATGGACGCGTTCCGGACCGCCTCCAGCGCACGCGCGGGGGTCGAGGCCATGCTGCGGACCGCGGCCGTCGACTACACCGACCCCGCTCACCCGGCCGGATGCCTGATCATCAGCGCCGCGGCCACCTGTGGGCCACGGTCCCGGGAGGTGGAGCGGTACCTGCGGCGGCTTCGCAACGTCAATGTGGACACGATCGCCGAGCGTATCCGTACCGACGTCGAGAACGGGACGCTCCCCGAGGACACCGATCCGGGCGCCCTGGCCTCCTACTACGCGGCCGTCCTGCAGGGGATGTCCCAGCGCGCCCGGGACGGTGCCGACCGCGAGGAGCTGGAACGCACGGCCGAGCTCGCCATGCGGGCCTGGCCCGAGGGGCGGGGACGGCGCTCCTAGCTCTCGGGTGGCAGCCACTCACCGGACTTCAGGAAGCGCTCCAGGGTGGCCCTGTAGGGCGCGAGGTCCAGCCCCTTGTCGGCGACCCACGCGTCGTCGTAGTAGCTGTGCCGGTAGCGGTCGCCGCTGTCGCAGAGCAGCGTGACGACGCTGCCGGAACGCCCCTCGCGCAGCATCCGGGCGATGAGCTGCCACACGCCCCACAGGTTGGTGCCGGTGGACCCGCCGGCGCTCAGCCCGGTCACGTCGTTGAGGTGGCGCATGGCGGCGATGCTCGCGGCGTCGGGAACCGGCATCATCAGGTCGATGACCGAGGGCAGGAAGCTCGGCTCCATCCGTGGGCGGCCGATCCCCTCGATACGTGAGGGCATTCCCGTGGTGTAGTCGGGCGTACCGGTCACCCAGCCCGGGAAGAACGCCGAGTTCTCCGGATCCACCACCGCGACCCGGGTGTGGTGGCGCCGGTAGCGCACGTAGCGGCCGATGGTGGCCGAGGTGCCGCCCGTTCCGGCTCCCACGACGACCCAGTCCGGCACCGGGTGGCGTTCCTCGCTGAGCTGCTCGAAGATCGATTCGGCGATGTTGTTGTTGCCCCGCCAGTCGGTGGCCCGTTCGGCGTAGGTGAACTGGTCCAGGTAGTGCCCGCCCGTCTCCGTGGCGAGCCGTTCGGCCTCCTCGTACATCGCGGGAGGGACGTCCACGTAGTGGCACCGCCCGCCGTAGCGCTCGATCAGCGCGATCTTCTCCGGGCTGGTGGAGCGGGGGACCACGGTGACGAAGTCCAGCCCGATGAGGCGCGCGAAGTACGCCTCGGAGACGGCGGTGGATCCCGAACTGGCCTCGACGAGGGTGGTCCCCTCGGTGATCCACCCGTTGGCCAGCCCGTACAGGAACAGCGAGCGGGCGAGCCGGTGTTTGAGACTCCCCGTGGGGTGCACCGACTCGTCCTTGAGGTAGAGGTCGATGCCCCACTCGGCGGGCAGCGGAAAGACGTGCAGGTGGGTGTCGGCCGAACGGTTGGCGTCGGCGATCACCCGACGGACGGCCTCGTCGGTCCAGGCACGCGCGCGGGTCGACGACCGGTCCACCCAGTCGGCGGGGTCATCGGGTGTCGGTGGCATGCCTGTAGGTTAGTGCCGTGGTGCGCCGCGCGCCGCCAGGGGCCGCGACGGTGACGACGAGTGGATGGTGGGGCGGCCCACCGTTACCGTTCGCGTCTCGTTGGTCGAGATTCGGTGAACGACCGGGTGCGCCGGGCTCCCGGCCGCTACGGCGCGCGGGCGCGTTACCGCCGGCCGCCTCCCCGGCGCGCCGCCTCGACCGGCGGGACGGATCCGATCTCTGACATCCACGGGCTGACCGTGCTCCGGGACGGCTCCGACTCCACGACCGCTGACGAATTCGCCATCGAGCTGGAGGAGCGCGACGTCCACGACGGCCCCCGGACGACAACCGCGCGGCTCCGGCGGCACGCACGAAGGGAGAGCCCCGCTCGGCGAAACACCGCCGAAACCGGTACGCCGCGGTGTCACTCGGGGCCGGTGACCCCCGCCTGGCGGTGTTCCGTCAGCACCCTCCGGGAGCCCTCGTCCGCCGGGATCTGGGTCAGGACGAGAGGTCCGGCCCACCCGTGTGGGGACAGCGCACCGAACGTTAGGTTGAGCCGCTCCCCGCGGGGGTGGGGGACCTCGAGAGTGCGCGGGGTGAGTTGGCGTACCGCCCGGCACCGCCACCAGTCGGCGAGTTCCGACCGTCGCTCGTCCAGTAGTTCCCGGATCCGCGTGGCTCTGGTGTCAGTGGGGTGGTGGTCCACGCCCGCGCGGAAGATCCCGTACAGGTCGAGAACGAGCTCCCGGCCTTCCGGAGTGTGGTGGGCCGGCCATGCCTGACTGGTCAGCATCAGTAGTGGGTTGTGTTGTTCGGGGAGCGTGGCCTCCTGGCCGGTCCACAGGTCGTGGTGGGGCGCGTTGCCGGCGAGGACGTCCAACCGCCAGTCGAGGACGGCGGCCGGGGCGTCCCAGCTCTCGATGAGGTCGTGTAGGTACCGCGTGGCCTCGTCGGACGACGGCGCGGGGGCGGCGAACCCGGCCATGTGGAGGGCGTGGTCGCGCTGGGGGGCGTCCAGGCGAAGTACGCGGCAGACCGCGTCGAGGATCTGGCGTGACGTCGTGACCCGCCCCTGTTCGAGCCAGGTGTACCAGGCCAGGCTCACTCCGGCGAGGGTCGCGACCTCCTCGCGGCGCAGCCCCGGTGTGCGCCGGCGCGTACCGGGAGGCAGGCCCACATCCCCGGGAGAGGTCCACTCGCGGTGGGCGCGCAGGAACGTGCCGAGCTCGCGCTGCTGTGGGGTGCCCATGCGCGCGATCCTATGACCTTGGGTACCAGAATGTTCCGTTGTCTGGTGGGGCGTGCGTGTCAACAGCAGGCTGGTGCCATGAGCGACAAGGTTTCGAACACGTTCGTGTGGCGTCGGGTGGCCGACTCGTCGGGGTTCACCGAGCCACGGGTACTGGTCCGCGTTTTCGTCTCTCCCGGTGAACTGGAGCGGAGCGTCCGGTTCTACGAGGGGCTGCAAGGGGTGACAGCCGACATGCGCTTTTCCTACCCGGAAGTGGGGCTGCGGCTGGCCGCCGTGGGAGCGTTCCTCGTCATCGAGGGCACCGACGAGGAGTTGCGGCCCTTCCGCTCCACAACGGGGACCCTGCTGGTCGACGACATCGGCCCTTACCACGAGTGGCTGGTCGCCGCGGGCGCCGAGGTGATCTTCGGGCCGCGTGAGGTGCCTACCGGGGCCGCGTTCAACGTCCGGCACCCCGATGGCAGCGTCGTGGAGTACGTGCACCACCGGCCCCTCGAGCACGAGCGGAAGGAGGAGAGTGGGAACTCAACCCAACCGCGCTGACCTTGTAGCCACCGAGGAGGGCAACCGCTTTCCGTGACGTGGCTACAAGGTCAATGCCGGGGGTGGTGGGCTCAGTCGAGGGATCCGCCGCTCATGGCGGCGTGCAGCCGCCGGTGGGGCGCGGCCTCGTCGTCACGACTCTGGCGCTCCAGGGACCGCGCCAGCGCGATGTGGGCCCAGTTGTCTCCCGGGTCGAGTTCCAGGAGCTTTCGGAAGGTCTGCTCGGCTTTGACGAGTTGGGCGGAGTGGAAGTAGGCCCGTCCCAGGAGCTCCAGGATCGAGCGACTCTCGGGTTCCCGCTCGCTCAGCGGGGCGAGTAGCTTGGCGGCCCCGATCGGGTCGTTGAGATCGAAGCGCATCTTGCCGATTGCGAAGGTCTCGTAGGTACTCTCCTCCACCGGTACTCCCTTCTTCGCGGGTCACAACGGCGCGAACACGTCGCTGTATTCCGCCGACGTCTCACACGTCCATCGGGGATACCTTCCCGGTGTCGACGTCATAGATCGCACCCATGACCTCAAGTGTGTCCGGGAGCAGCGGGTGGTGCCTGATGCGCTCCAGGTCGTGCCGCAGAGCGCCGAGCTGGTCGCTGTTGGTGTGGAACTCCAGACTGCGGGTGTCGACGCCATAGTTCCGGTGGATGGTCTCGTGCACGGCATCGTCACTGTCGACCGAGGCCATCTTGCAGCGCGTGTGCGGCAGCACCAGGACCCGCTCCACCTGGAGGAGATAGACCGCGAGCACCAGGGCGCGCAGCGTGTCATCGGTGACCCGGGCGCCGGCGTTGCGCAGGACCTTGGCGTCGCCGGGGGCGAGCCCAAGCATGTCGAGCGGTTCGATACGGGAGTCCATGCAGGTCACGAGGGCTATGCCGCGGGCGGCCGCCGGCCGCAGGCCCCCGAGCGAGAAACGCTCGGCGTACTTCTCGTTGGCGCTGAGGACATCCTCGAATGCGTTGCTCACGCGTACTCCAATCGCACGTGGACCGTACTGGGGCGCGCCCCGCGTCGCACCCCGCTGTGTGGCCCGCCCGGTCAGCTGTTCTCCGGCGTCGTGAGGCCGGTGTCGGTCTGTCCGCTTCCGACCGCCGTGATAGCGCGCGGCAGTGGCTCACCGGAACCGTCGCGCCGTGGGTCGGGGTCGGGAAGCCGGACCGGGCCGCCATCGGCGCGGCTGGCGCGCACCGGCTCGCGGCCCACCCATCCCAGAATCAGGGTGTCCTCGCCCTTGAGGAAACGCTGGCAGCGGACGCCGCCGGTGGCGCGCCCCTTGGTCGGGAAGGTGTCGAACGGTGTCGTCTTCGCCGAGCCCGCCTGGGTCCCGGCCAGGGCCTCGGAGTCACCGGCGACGGTCACCACGACGGAGTCCTCGGGCGTTGGGACCGCGCCGAACCACAGGGCCCGCGCCTCCCCGGTCAGTTTGACCCCGGCCACACCGCCGGCCGTGCGCCCCTGTGGCCGCACCGTCTCGGCGGAGAACCGCAGCAGCTGCGCGGCCGAGGTGATGAACACCAGGTCCTCCTCGCCGGTGGCCAGCTGGGAGACCCCGACGAGCCGGTCGCCCTCCTTGAGGGTGAGCACCTCGAACTCGTCCTTGTTGGGTGGGGACTCCGGAGTGACGCGCTTGACCACCCCCTGCGCGGTGCCGAGGGCGAATCCGGGACCGTCGTTGTCGAGCGCGACGACCGAGACCACGCGCTCGTCCTCGGCCAGCTCGACGAACTCGGTCACCGGCAGGCCGGATGCCAGCGGCGGGCTCTCGGTGTCCTCGTCGGGCAGCTCCGGAAGCTCCAGCACGGGTAGCCGGATCGCCCGGCCCAGGTCGGTGACCAGCCCCACGGACGAACGCGTGGTCACCGGAACGCTGGTGGCGATCGCGTCGTGCCTGGTGCGCAGCCCCTCGAACATCCGTGGCAGCGTCTCGCCCCGGCTGCGGCCCACCATGCCGCTCGTGCTGAGCAGGACGTGGCAGGGTTCGTCCGCCAGCTCCAGCGGGATCGCCGCGCTGCGTGTGACACCGGAGCTGTCCATGAGGACCGTGCGGCGGGGGTTGGCGTACTCGTTGGCGACCTCGGCCAGCTCCTCGGAGACCACCTCGCGGAGCTTGGCGTCGGACTCCAGGATCGCGGTCAGCTCGGCGATCTCCCGGTTCAGCCGCTCGCGCTCGTTCTCCAGCTCCAGTCGGTCGTACTTGGTGAGTCTGCGCAGGGGGGTGTCGAGGATGTAGCGGGCCTGGGTGTCGGAGAGCTCGAAGGCGCTCATGAGGTGCTCCCGGGCCTGCGTTGAGTCCTCGGACTCGCGGATCAGCGCGATGACCTCGTCGATGTTGAGCAGCGCGACGACCAGACCCGCCACGAGGTGCAGCCGCTCCTCGCGCTTGCCGCGGCGGAACTCGCACCTGCGGCGCACGACGTCCATCCGGTGGTCCACGAAGACCTGAAGCAGCTCACGCAGGCCCAGAGTCTGCGGTTGGCCGTCGACCAGCGCGACGTTGTTGATCCCGAACGACTCCTCCATCGGGGTGAGCCGGTACAGCTCCTCCAGCACCGCCTCTGGGTTGAAGCCGTTCTTCAGCTCGATGACCAGCCGCAACCCCTGGTTGCGGTCGGTGAGGTCCTTGAGGTCGGAGATGCCCTGGATCTTCTTGGACTGCACCAGCTCCTTGACGCGGGCGACGACCTTCTCCGGCCCGACGTTGTAGGGTAGCTCGGTGATGACCAGGCCCGTGCGACGTGGCGACACCTTCTCGATGGAGACGGTGGCGCGGGTGCGGAACGTGCCCCGGCCGCGCGCGTAGGCGTCGCGGACGCCCTCGAGCCCGACGATGGTCCCTCCGGTGGGGAGGTCGGGGCCGGGCAGGTACTTCATGAGCTCGTCGAGCGTGGCCTCGGGGTTGGCGAGCAGGTGGCGTGCCGCGGCGATGACCTCGCCGAGGTTGTGCGGGGCCATGTTGGTGGCCATACCCACCGCGATCCCCGAGGCTCCGTTGACGAGCAGGTTCGGGAAGGCCGCGGGAAGGACCTCGGGCTCTGACTCCTGGCCGTCGTAGTTGGGTCTAAAGTCCACGACGTTCTCGTCGATGGACTCGGTCAGCAGCTGGGCGGCACGGTCGGGGCGAGCCTCGGTGTAGCGC
The DNA here is from genome assembly GCA_003725585.1 of Halostreptopolyspora alba. Taxonomy (GTDB): domain Bacteria; phylum Actinomycetota; class Actinomycetes; order Streptosporangiales; family Streptosporangiaceae; genus Lipingzhangella; species Lipingzhangella alba. The sequence continues at coordinate 210,742 of RJMB01000001.1, forward strand.
ATGGCCGCCGGAGCGTCGTCGCCACCGAGGGAGCCGAAGTTGCCGTGTCCGTCGACCAGCGGGGCGCGCATGGCGAACGACTGGCTCATGCGTACCAGAGCGTCGTAGATCGCGGCGTCACCGTGTGGGTGGAGCTTTCCCATGACCTCGCCGACGACCCTGGCGCACTTGACGTGGGCGCGGTCGGGGCGCAGGCCCATGTCGTTCATCTGGTAGAGGATTCGCCGCTGGACGGGCTTCATACCGTCGCGGGCGTCGGGCAGTGCTCGCTGGTAGATCACCGAGTAGGCGTACTCCAGGAAGCTGCCACGCATCTCCTCGGAAACGTCGATGTCGACGATCTTCTCGGCGAGTTCCTCGGGTGGTTGAGACGTAGTAGGGGCCATGATGGTCATTCTGGCCCCACCTGGCGACGACCGCGAACCCGAAACTTCGCGCGGGGCGGGGTGTGGGCGCGTTGGGGCGGGCGTTAAGGTTCCGTCAAGATCACGCCGCGCGGTGCCCGGAGCCGGTGTGTGCGGCCGAACCCGGACCGGGTGCGGTTACTGAGGGTGAATCCTCTCGCGAGGCGCGGTGGCGCGACGGCCACGCGGGCGACGGCCCTTTGGTGAGATCGAACACGGTGAATTCGGGAATGCGAAACCATCTCGTGTTCAAGGGGTGGCGAATTCCCTGGTGACGCGGATGAGTGCGGAGAGTGATCGACTGGTGCGAGCACAGGGGGAGCGGCGGATTCTACACCCGTACGGGCCATGGTCAAGGTCGGATGCCGGGGGCCGACTAGCCTCGAAGGCCACCCGGTCAGACCGCCGCACCCCACCCGACCGCCGGCCGGCGTGAGACTCGTGCGCCTCCGGCCCGATCGCCGATAGCCTCTGAAATGCTGCTGCCCTTCCTCCTCGCGCTGCACGCCGTGGTCGCGGCGCTGCTGCCGCCGTTGGCGCGCGTCCTGGGCACTCGCGTGTTCGTGGTGGCCTGCCTACCACCGGCGCTCACCGCGCTGTGGGTGCTCGCCCACGCGCCGGACGTCGTCGCCGGCCAGCCGGTGACCTCCGCCGTGACGTGGGTGCCGGCGCTCGACATCAACCTGGAGTTCCGGGTCGACGCCCTCACCCTGGCGATGGTGCTGCTGGTGAGCGGTGTCGGCGCGGTGATCTTCGGTTACTGCGCCCGGTACTTCCACACCGGCGAGCGCGGGCTCGGCCGTCTCTCCGCGGTGCTGGTGCTGTTCGCGGGCGCGATGCTGGGCGTCGTCAGTACCGACAACCTCTTCGCGCTGTACGTCTTCTGGGAACTGACCTCCATCACCTCGTTCCTGCTGATCGGGCACGATGACCGCAAGGAGCACGCCCGCCGTGCCGCCCTCCAGTCCCTGGTCACCACCGCGGGATTCGGGCTGCCGATGCTCGTCGGTTTCATCCTGCTCGGACAGATCGGCGGTAGCTTCCGGATCTCCACCCTGGTCGCCGACCCGCCGGTCGGCGACCCCCTGCTGCCGGTGGCCCTGGTACTGGTACTGGCCGGCGCGTTCGCCAAATCGGCGCAGGTGCCGCTGCACTACTGGCTGCCCGGGGCGATGATCGCGCCGACCCCGGTGAGCGCGTACCTGCACGCCGCCGCGATGGTCAAAGGCGGCGTCTACCTGGTGGCCCGTCTGGCGCCGGGTTTCGCCGAGGTCGACCCCTGGCGGGCGCTGGTCCTCACATTCGGGATGGCCACCATGGTCGTCGGCGGGTGGCGGGCGCTGCGCCAGGACGACCTGAAGCTGCTGCTGGCCTACGGCACCGTGAGCCAGCTCGGGTTCCTGACGCTGCTCGCCGGTACCGGCACCCAGGTCGCCGCGACCGCCACGATCGGGGTGCTCCTCGCTCACGGGTTCTTCAAGTCCGCGCTGTTCCTCACGGTCGGGGTGATCGACCACCAGACCGGGACCCGAAGTATCGCGGCGCTGAGCGGCATCGGCCGGCGCATGCCCGTCGTCGCGGGCGCCGCGACGCTGGCGGCGGCCTCCATGGCGGGGCTGCCACCGCTGCTCGGGTTCGTCGGCAAGGAGGCCGCGCTGGAGGCGTACCTGCCAGGAGGGGACCCCGCCACCGCACTGCCGTCCGGCGCGGCGGCGGTGGTGCTCGTCGGGGTGGTGCTCGCCTCGGTCCTCACCGTGGGCTACAGCGCGCGCTTCGTGTGGGGCGCCTTCAGCACCAAGGACACCGTCGCCGAACGGCGCGTCCCACGCCCGGCCGCGGCCTTCGTGGCCGCCCCCGTGTCGCTGGCGGTACTGAGCCTGGCGGCGGGGGTGCTGCCGTTCGCGGTTGACCCGGTGGCGCAGGGGTACGCGGCGGCGTTCGACACCTCGGGCGAGCCCTACCACCTGGCGCTGTGGCACGGGCTCACCCCGGCGCTGGGGCTGTCCGCGCTGGTTCTGGTCGCCGGGGCACTGCTGTTCCACCGGCGGGTGACCGTGGCGCGGGTGCAGCAGGCGCTCTCGCGCTGGCCCGACGCCGACCGCGGTTACCACGGGGTGGTGCACGCGATCTACGTCGTCGCGCTCCGCGTGACCCGGTTGCTGCAGAGCGGATCGCTGCCGGTCTACCTCGGGGTGATCCTGGCCACCCTGCTGGCACTCCCCGGTGCGCGCCTGGTCATGGCGCTCGCCAGCGGTGACGTCGCCCCGCCGGGGGCCGGTGGGAACGAGCTGCGTTTCTGGAACACCCCACTCGAGGGGGTCGTGGCGCTGCTCATCGTCGTCACCGCGGTCGCCACGGTCCGTGAGCACCGGCGGTTCCCCGCCCTGATCCTGGTCAGCGCCATGGGATTCGGCGTCGCCGGGCTGTTCGTGCTGTACGGGGCGCCCGACCTCGCGCTGACCCTGGTGCTGGTGGAGACGCTGACCACGATCATCCTGGTGTTCGTGCTGCGCCGGCTTCCCGCCACGTTCGGCACCCGCCCCGACGGCTGGGCGAAGCGCCTCACGGTTCTGTTGTGCGCGGCAGCGGGCACCTTCATCGCGGTCTCGCTGTGGCTCATGACCGCCGCTCGTACCGACCCTCCGGTCTCGCTGGGCTACACCTCACTGGCACGCGAGGCCGGTGGCGACAACCTCGTCAACATGATCCTGGCCGACTTCCGGGCGTTGGACACCTTCGGTGAGGTGGTCGTGCTGGCGACCGCCGCCGTCGCTGTGACCTCCCTGGTACTGCTCCGGCGTTCCCGCGTGGTCGAGGAGACCGACCCGGGCCCGGACGAGACCGAGGAGGAGCGGGCCGGCGCGAGGACCGGGGAAGGAGAACGGACGTGAGCACACGCGAGGAGAACGGCCGGGAGCCGCAGCGGGGCGCGGTGGGCGACGGCGCCCCACCCGAGGGATGGGAGGCGCCGCGTGAGCGCTGGCTGAGCACCGTGGTACGGCCCGCCTTCGGTCCGCGCTCGGTGCTGCTGGAGGTGGCCACCCGACTGCTGATCCCCACCATCCTGGTGTTCTCGGTGTTCCTGCTGGTGTCCGGACATGACCAGCCCGGTGGCGGGTTCGCCGGCGGGCTGGTGGCGAGCCTGGCCTACGTGTTGCGCTACGTCGCCGGCGGACGCCGGGAGTTGGCCGCCGGGATGCCGATGCGCCCGGAGGCGCTGCTCGCCCTGGGGCTGCTCGTCGCCTGCGCCACGGCGGTGGCCCCGCTGCTGTTCGGCGCCTCGGTGCTGGAGGCGGCCAGTGTCACCGTCACCCTTCCCGTGTTCGGGAAGGTGAAGTTCGCGAGCTTCCTGCTCTTCGAGACGGGGGTGTTCCTGATCGTCGTCGGCCTGGTGCTCTCGGTCGTGTCCGCGCTCGGCGCGCGGATGGAGGCCGAGGAAGAGGAGGTCAGGATCGTGCGCGCGCGCACGACCCGCTTCGGGCGGATGCGGGGTGGTCCACGATGAGCGCACCGGGGCTGCTCCTGGTCGTGGCGGTGGCCGTGCTCTACTCGGGCGGGTTCTACCTGCTGTTGCAACGTTCGCTGATGCGTGTCGTCCTCGGCATCGTGATGCTCGGCCACGCCGCGAACCTCTCCCTGATGCTCACCGACGAGGCCATCACCCTGCCCCCGTTGCTGGGCGGCCCACAGGGCGAGATATCGGACCCGCTGCCGCAGGCCATGGCGCTCACCGCCATCGTCATCACGTTCGGGGTGACGACGTTCCTGCTCGCGCTCGCCTACCGGGTGTGGCTGGGTGACAACAACGACGAGGTTCCCGACGACCTGGAGGACCGCCGCATCGGCCGGCTACGGGAGCCGGAGGACTCCTCGTGAACCTGATGATCGCGGTCCCGTTCGTGGTGCCCCTGCTGGGTGCGGCACTCGCCCTGCTGCTGCGCCGATCTCCCCGCGCGCAGCGGGTGAGCAGCGCCGTGACCCTGGCCGTGGTGGTCGCCGGTGCCACGCTGCTGCTCGACACCACCGCGGGTGGAGCCGTGGCCGTCACCCAGGCCGGCGGGTGGGACGCGCCGTTGGGGATCACCCTGGTGGTCGACCCGCTGTCCGCCCTGCTGTTGCTGGTGTCCTCGGTGGTACTGCTGCTCGTGCTGCTGTACGCCGTCGGCCAGGACATCAGCGGGCTCAGCCGCGCCATGCCGCAGGTCTTCCACCCCATCTACCTGGTGCTCACGGCCGGCGTGTGCCTGAGCTTCATGGCGGGGGACCTGTTCAACCTCTTCGTCGGATTCGAGATCATGTTGACCGCCAGCTACGCGCTCATCACCCAGGCGCTGACGCGGGAGCGGGTTCGGGCCAGCATGATCTACACGGTGGTCAGCCTGACCTCCTCGATCCTGTTCCTGACCGGGATCGCGCTGGTCTACGCGCTGACCGGAACCGTGAACCTGGCCGACGTCGCCGAGAAGCTGGGTGGCGCTCCCCCCGAGTTGCGCGCGGTCCTGGCGCTGCTCTTCCTCGTGGTGTTCGGGATCAAGGCGGCGATCGTGCCGATGCACTTCTGGCTCCCGGACAGCTACCCGGTGGCGATCACCCGCATCTCCGCGATCTTCGCCGCGCTGCTCACCAAGGTCGCCGTGTACGCGATCATCCGCACCCAGACCCTGCTGTTCGCGGGCGACGACATCTCGTCCGTGATGTTGTGGATCGCGATCGCGACCATGGTGGTCGGAATCCTGGGCGCCCTGGTGCAGGACGACATCAACCGGATCATGTCGTTCGTGCTCGTCAGCCACATCGGCTTCATGATCTTCGGGCTCGCCCTGAACACGGTGGCCGGGATCGCGGGCGTGCTGTACTACCTGGTGCACCACATCGTGGTGCAGGCGACGATGTTCCTGGTGAACGGGCTCGTCCGGCAGTACGTCGGGCACACGTCGCTGCGGTCCATCCGTGGACTGACCGCCGTTTCCCCGGTGCTCGCGCTGTTCTTCTTCCTGCCCGCGCTGAGCCTGGCCGGGATGCCTCCGATGTCCGGGTTCGTCGCCAAGGTGGCCCTGTTCGAGGCGGGTGCCCAGGCGGGAGGTTGGCTCGTGTGGACCGCGCTCGTCGCGGGCGTGCTCACCAGCCTGCTCACCCTCATGGCGATCTTTCGGGTGTGGGTGCGCGCGTTCTGGGGCACGCCGCTGCCCGACATGCTGGAGGCCCGCGCGGAGCTGCGCCGCGGCCCCGACGTGGCGGGCCGCAGGGTCATGGCGGTCACGACCGGCGCGATGGTCGGTGCGGGAATCGCGGTGACGGTCGGGGCCGGACCGCTGCTCGAGATCGCGTTCACCGCGGCCGAGGACCTGCTTGACGGGGACGCCTACATCGAAGCCGTGATGGAGGGGGCGACGTGAGCGCCGTCGGGGACCGGGACCACCGCACGACGTATCGGCGGCTGCTCGGCCGGCTGCCGACCGTGGTCTGGCTGACCGTGATGTGGGCACTGCTGTGGGGCGACCTCAGCCCGGGGACACTCCTCGCCGGGGCCGGGGTGGCGTCGCTGTGCTACGCCGCCGCGCGGCTGCCGCACCTGCCCGTGCGCCTGCGGGTGCGGCCGCTGTACGTGACCCGACTGGCCGCGCGTATCGGATGGGACCTGCTGTGGTCCAGCCTCCAGGTGGCGTTCCGGATCCTGTGGCGCCCCGCCGAGGTTCGGGGCGCGATCGTCGCCGTGCCCATGCGCACCGACTCCGACTTGTTGCTGGCCATGGTCACCGCGGGGCTGTCCCTGGTCACGGGAAGCCTGGTCATCGAGCTGAACAGGGAGCAGGGCGTCGTCTACGTGCACGGCATCCCGATCGACTCGCCGCGGGCGGCCCAGAACCTGCGCCGGCGGGTGCGGCACACCGAGGAGCTTTTCGTCCGGGCGTTCGGCACGGCCGAGGACGTCGCCCGCTTCGAGGCGGCCGAGGAGGAGTTCGCCGAGCTACTGCGGGCCTCGCCGGCACCCGGCGGCGGCCATGTTGGCAAGGAGGGGGCGTGACCGTTCTCGACTACGTGTACACGGCGACCTTCGCCATGCTCGCGTTGGGCGTGCTCTGCGCGCTGGTGCGGCTGGTACGCGGGCCGTCGGTGCTGGACCGCATCGTCTGCCTGAACACGGTTTCGGTGCTGCTGGTCAGTGTGGTCGCGGTCGAGGTGGCGGCCCGCGGCGACACCGCCTACGTGGGGCTGATGGTGTCACTCGCGCTCCTGGGGTTCGTCGCGACCCTCACGGCGGCGCGGTTCGCGGAGAGGCGGGCTCATGACCGCGACTGACTGGATCACCGCCGTGCTGATGCCGGCGGGCGCCCTGTTCACGCTGATCGGCACCATCGGTCTGGTGCGGCTGCCCACGCTCCTGGGCCGGCTGCACGCCGCCGCCAAGCCCGACACGGTCGGGCTGCTGCTGATCCTGGTGGGGGCGGCGTTCCAACTCCCCAACATCTCCGCGGCGGCGCCGTTGCTGCTGGTGGCACTGTTCCAGTTCACCACGATCCCGGTGTTGGCCCAGACACTGGGCCGGGTGACCTACAGCCGTGGCGAGAGCAGCGCGGAACGGATGGTGGTCGACGAGCTGGCCGACGCGGTGCGCCACGCCGAGCGGGACGGCGACGATGAGACCCTAGGCGATCCACCGGGCACCGATGCTCCAGGACGCCAGTACGGCCAACGGCAGCAGCGCCCACGCGCTCAGTAACCACTGAACCAGGGAGCCACGGCGCCACACGGCCACGCCACCCCGACCGTGGTGAGGAGGAGCCCGACGATCACGGCCCCGTAGGTGAAGGCGATGATCAGGCCCTGGCCGGTGCCGGCGCAGATGAGGGAGCCGTCGCCCAACCCCCACGTGTCGCTGTTGAACGCCGCCAGACCGCCGTACAGCAGCGTCGCCCAGCAGCCCAGCAGGAACGCACCGTGGCCGCGGCCACCACGAATGCCCGTGTCCCACGCGGCGCGTCACGTCCCCGGTACCCGGTGGGGGCGTCGTCGTCCTCGTCCGTCATCAGGCTGTCTCCCGTTACTCGGGTCCATCCCGTCTCGCCGCCTCCGTTCTTGGACGGAGGCAGCTACCGGACGGTTCGAACCGGTCTCTGGTACCAATGAGCCCATGGCTTCCTCCATGCCCTCACAGGCGGCACCCGCCACCACCGACGCGGACCTGCGCGCGGCCGCCGAGGATCATCTGCGGGCCCTCGCGGGCGAGTCCGCGCGGCTGCGCGAGGACCAGTGGACGGCGATCCACGCCCTGGTGGCCGAGCGACGTCGGGCCCTGGTCGTGCAGCGCACCGGATGGGGGAAGTCGGCGGTGTACTTCGTGGCCACCGCCCTGCGACGTGCCCAGGGGGCCGGCCCCACCGTCATCATCTCCCCGTTGCTGGCGCTGATGCGCAACCAGATCGCCGCCGCCGAGCGCGCCGGCATCCGGGCGCGCACCATCAACAGCGCCAACACCGCCGAATGGGAACGGGCCTACGCGGACATCACCACCGGGGAGGTCGACGTCCTGCTCGTCAGCCCCGAGCGGCTGAACAACCCCGACTTCCGCGACCGGGTCCTGCCCGAGCTGGCCACGGGCGCCGGCCTGGTGGTGGTCGACGAGGCGCACTGCGTCTCCGACTGGGGACACGACTTCCGCCCCGACTACCGACGCATCCGCACACTGCTGGGCGACCTCCCTCGCGGTGTTCCGGTGCTGGCCACGACCGCCACCGCGAACGCGCGGGTCACCCGCGACGTCGCCGAGCAGCTGGAGCTCGGTGACGACTCCGAGACGTTGGTGCTGCGCGGCGCGCTCGACCGTCAGAGCCTGCGACTGTCCGTCGTCGACCTGCCCGACAGCACCACACGGTGGGCGTGGCTGGCCCAGCACCTCGACCGGCTTCCCGGCTCCGGCATCGTCTACACGCTCACCGTGGCCGCCGCCACCGAGACCGCGGCGTTCCTGGCCGAGCGCGGCTACGCCGTCCGCTCCTACAGCGGGCGGAGCGACCCCGAGGAGCGCCAGCGCGCCGAGGACGACCTGCTGACCAACCGGGTCAAGGCGGTGGTGGCCACGAGCGCGCTCGGCATGGGCTTCGACAAACCCGACCTCGGGTTCGTGGTGCACCTGGGCGCGCCGCAGTCCCCGATCGCCTACTACCAGCAGGTGGGCCGCGCGGGGCGCGGGGTGGAACGCGCCGAGGTGGTGCTGTTGCCCGGGCGTGAGGACCGCGACATCTGGAACCACTTCACCAGCATGGCGTTCCCGCCCGAGGAGACCGTGCGCCGCACCCTGGATGTGCTCGCCGACTCCGAGGGGCCGGTGTCGCTCCCGCGTCTGGAGACCCGGGTCGACCTGGGGCGTTCCCGGCTGGAGCAGATGCTCAAGGTGCTCGACGTCGACGGGGCGGCGCGCCGGGTGCGCGGCGGCTGGACCACCACCGGCGTGCCGTGGACCTACGACGCCGAGCGCTACGCGGCGGTCACCGCCGCGCGCGAACGCGAGCAGCGGGCCATGCTCGACTACATCGGCACCGAGGGGTGCCGCATGGAGTTCCTGCGTCGCCAGCTCGACGATCCCGAGGCCGCGCCGTGCGGCCGCTGTGACCGCTGCACCGGCCGGGCCTGGAGCACCGATACCGACACCGAGCAGCGCGAGGCCGCCGCCGCGCACATCGACCGTCCCGGGGTCGCGGTGGCGCCGCGCAAGCAGTGGCCCACCGGCATGGCGGAGCTGGGCGTCGAGGTCTCCGGCACCATTCCCGAGGCCGCGCGCGCCGAGGAGGGGCGCTCCCTGGCCCGGCTGACCGACATCGGGTGGGGCACGGTGCTGCGCCGGGTGCTGGCCGCTCACGCGCCCGACGAGCCCGTGAGCGACCAGCTGTTCCGGGGAGTGGTCGACGTTCTCGCGGCGTGGCCGTGGAGCGAACGCCCGACGGGGGTGGTGGCCATGCCGTCACGGACCCGGCCACGCATGATCACCGACCTGGCCTCCAGGATCGCGCGGGTGGGGCGGCTGGCCCCCGTGGGCACGCTCGACTACCTCACCCCGGAGGGGCCGGGGGAGCGGCGGCACAACAGTGCCCAGCGGCTGGCGTCGGTGTGGCACGCGCTCACCGTGCCCGACGCGGTGGCGGACGCGCTGGTCGGCGGGCCGGTGTTGCTGGTCGACGACCACACCGACACCGGGTGGACCCTCACGGTCGCCGCGCGGCTGCTGCGCGAGGCAGGGGCGCCGGCGGTGCTCCCGCTGACGCTGGCCAGCGGGGGGTGAGGTGGAAGGCGCGCCACGCACCCGCCGGGCGGGTCAGCCCAGTAGCCGGTCCAGGAAGGGGTTGCGGAACTTGCCGCGCGGATCGAACTCCTCGACCAACTCCGCGAAGTCGGCGAACCGGGGGTAGGCCGCGCGTAGCCGCTCCGGCGCGGTGACGGAGAGCTTGCCCCAGTGCGGCCGGGGAGCCAACGGTGCGAGCGCGGCCTCGATCTCGCGCAGCACCGGGCGGACCGCGGCCTCGTCGTCGACCCAGGTGAAGTGGATGCCCAGCACGTCGCGCCGGTAGGCGGGACTGAGCCACAGCGTGTCGCGCCGCACGGTGCGCAGCTCGCAGACCTGCAACACCGGGGCGATGCGCTCGCGCAGCCGGGTCAGCGCCGTCACCGCCTCCGCGGCGTGCTCGCGCGGTACCAGGTACTCCGACTGCAGCTCCTGGCCGCTGCTCGGTAGGAACTCCGCGCGAAAGTGCGGCAGCCGGTCGTGCCAGCGGCCCCTCACACCGCTCTGTTCGGTGCAGTACTCCGGGGGCATGCCGGGGACCGGGTGCCGTGGCCCCTCGGCCGGCCGCGCGCCGAACAGCTCATCCGTACCCGGCCACGGGGCATCGGCCCGGCGCTTCACCCACACCCGGCCCGCCTGGTCGGCGTGCCAGCGGGTGAAGACACTGACGCTGTCGCCGGCGGCGAAGATCGCGTCCAGGTTCCCGGTCAACGCCTCCCAGCTCAGCCCCTCGAACACCCACTGGCCCACGTCGAAAGTGGGAACAGTGTCGAGGGTCAGCCGAACCACGACACCGAGCGCGCCCAGCCCCACCACGGCGCCGGCGAAGGTGTCGCCGTCGCGGTCCCGGTGCAGCGTCACCAGTTCCCCGTCCGCGGTGACCAGGTCCATCGCGCGTACGGCGGTGGCCAGTGTGCCGTTGCCGTCGCCCGAGCCGTGGGTGGCGGTGGCGCACGCCCCGGCCACGGATATGTGCGGCAGTGAGCCCAGGTTGTGCAGGGCCAGCCCGGCCTCGTCGAGCGCCGCCGACAGCTGGTCGTAGCGGGTCCCCGCCCCGACCGTCGCCGTCGCGGTCTCGGTGTCCACCACAACCGGCTGGTCCAACGCGTCGAGGGACACGTGGGCGCCGTGGCTGTCGGCGATGTCGTTGAAGGAGTGCCGGGTCCCCACCGCTCGGATGGACTCGCTCCCGGCGACCAGCTCCTGTAGCCCGGCCACGGTCGACGGTCGGTGGAGCTCGTTGGCGTGGAACGTGATGTTGCCCGCCCAGTTCGACCGGTGCGCGGTGGTCACAAGTCCCCTTACTAGTATCCGTCGCCGAGGTCGGGGCGGGCGCCGGGCTGGTGCAGCGCCTTGGCGGCGAGCCGTTGCGCCTGGGCCAGGGAGTCCTGCGGATGCTTGCCCGCCAGCCACGACGGCAGGTACCCGGCGATGAACGCGTCGCCCGCGCCGATTGACCCGGGGGAGGGCTCCACCTGCTCCGCGGGAACCGTGACCTGGTCCTCGCGGGTCTTGGACGCCCACAGCGCTCCGTCGCCGCCCAGTTTGAGCACGACGTTGGGGAACCAGGTGGTGAGCACCTTGGCCGCGGCCTCGGGCTCCTCGCGGCCGGTGAGCACCTTGGCCTGTGGGGTGTTGGCGAACAGCAGGCGGGCGCCGCTGGTCCACTCGAGGAACTCCTCGGCGCCGGCGCGTTCCAGTGGCGCGTGCGAGCCGGCGTCCACCGAGATGGACATGCCCGACTCGCGGGCGTGCCGCAGCGCGATGCGGGCGGCGTTCCGGGAGTCCTCGTTGATCAGGGTGAACCCGGAAATGTGCAGGTGGCCGTCGGGACCGAACACGTCGCGGGGGAGGTCCTCGGGCTGTAGGCGGGCGTTGGCACCGGGGTCGCTGAGCATGGTGCGGTCACCGCGGTGGGTGATCATGACGACGCAGGTACCAGTGGGGCGCTCGGGGTCCATGACCACGCGGGAGTCGATGCCGTACCCCATGAGCTCCATCTCGCGGGTCCGGCCGGTGATGTCGGAACCGCGTCGGCCCACGAACGTGGTGTCGGTGCCTTCGATCGCGAGCCAGGCCGCGACATTGGCGCCGGAGCCGCCCCCGTACGTGGTAACGGAGGAGGGGGTGTCGCTACCACGCGCCAGAGCGTAGTAGGCCCTTGCCACAGTGTCGCTCATGAGATCGCCGATCACGACCACTCGTGCCATACGTCACCACCTTGCCGCTCCCCGTTATGGGGGTACCGCGCGATCATGCCCAAGAACGTGTGTCCAGAGACGTTAACAGGTTCCGAGTCGGCCTTGGGTAACGAAGCCGCAGACCCGTACGTATCAACGGGATTGCGGGCGCATCGGCGTCCTGTGGGACGGATCGGGCCACGCTGTCTGCGCACGGATTTCGCCAAGATCGGGGGGGCGTGGATTACCCTCAAAACGTGCAGCCATACCCGAATCACTGGGAAGCGGATGTGGTCCTCACCGACGGCGGGACCGCGCATATCCGACCGATCACCGAGGACGACGGTGACCTGCTCCAGGAGTTCCACTCCCGGCTGTCACCAGAGACCATCTACTACCGCTTCTTCGCGCCCTATCCGACACTGTCCAAACGCGACATCGAACGGTTCACCCGCGTCGACTACGAGGACCGGGTCGCGCTCATCGCGACCATCTCCGGCGTCATGGTCGCCGTGGTGCGCTACGACAAGGTGAGCGAGGACGAGGCCGAGGTGGCCTTCGTCGTGGAGGACGCCCACCAGGGGCGGGGCCTTGCCTCCGTGCTACTGGAGCACATCGGCGCCGCGGCCCGGGAGCGCGGGCTGCGGGGGTTCATCGCCGACGTGCTGCCCGAGAACCGGAGGATGATCAACGTCTTCCGTGAGGCCGGGTACACGGCGCAGCAGACCTTCGACGAGGGCGTCATCCGGCTCACGCTGGACCTCGAACCCACCGACACCGCCCAGGAGGTCATGCGCGCGCGGGAGCAGCGAGCGGAGTCGCGCTCCATCGCCCGGCTGCTGTTCCCGAACTCGGTCGCGGTGGTGGGGGCGAGTCGCACCGCCCACACCATCGGCCAGACCGCGCTGCGCAACCTGCTGGCCGGCGACTACCAGGGGCCGGTCTACCCCGTGCACCCCGAAGCCAGGGCTGTTGCGGGGGTTCGGGCGTACCGGAGCGTGCTGGACATCCCCGACGATGTGGACCTCGCGGTCGTCGCGGTCCGGGCCGACATGGTGACCGGCGTGGTCGAAGAGTGCGCGCAGAAGGGCGTGCACGGGCTGGTCGTCGTCAGTTCCGGTTTCGGTGAGACCGGGCCCCAGGGGCGCGAACGCCAGGACGAGCTGGTGCGCACCGCCCGCGCGGCCGGCCTGCGCGTGGTCGGCCCCAACTGTCTGGGGGTGGCCAACACCGACCCCTCGGTCTCGCTCAACGCCACCCTGGCCCCGTACGTCCCCCCGCGGGGTCCCATCGGGTTCTTCTCGCAGTCCGGCGCTCTCGGCCGGGCCATCCTGCAGCGCGTCGCCGAGCGGGGCATGGGGCTGTCCACCTTCGTCTCCGCGGGCAACCGCGCCGACGTCTCCGGGAACGACCTCGTGCAGTACTGGCAGGAGGACCCGGCGACCGAGGTCGTCCTGCAGTACCTGGAGTCGCTGGGCAACCCCCGCAAGTTCACCCGCCTCGCGCGGCGCCTGTCCCAGCACAAACCCGTGGTGGCGGTGCGCAGCGGCGGATCCTCCCAAGGGGTGCCCACAGGTCACGCCGCTGGCGCGCTCGCGCTCCCCGACCACGCTGTGACCTCACTGTTCCACCAGGCCGGGGTGGTTCGGGTGGAGGACATCACCCAGATGTTCGACGTGGCCCAGCTGTTCGCCTACCAACCGCTTCCCAACGGGCCGCGCGTGGGGATCCTGGGTAACTCCGACTCCCTGGGGCTGCTGGCCAAGGACGCCTGTACCCGGTCGGGCCTCAAGCCGCACGACCCGGTGGACCTCGGCCCCAACGCCACCGCCGACGACTTCGACGCCGCGCTCGGCGACGCGCTCGGCGACGACCGGGTGCACTCCGTCGTCGTGGTGTTCATCCCGGCCCTCACCCCGATCGTCGGTGACGTCGCCGAGGTCGTGCGAAACAGGGCCGCCGAGTCGTCCAAGCCGATCGTGACCACCTACCTGGGCTATCAGGGGCTGCCCGAGGAACTCCGACAGGTCAACGAGAAGGGCGAGACCGTCCGCGGTTCGGTGCCGTCGTACCCCGCACCCGAGGACGCGGTGCGGGCCCTCGCGCACGCCACCCACTACTCCATCTGGCGCGACCGCGATCCGGGACGCCACCCCGAGCTGGCCGAAATCGAGGGGGAGCGGGCACGCACCATCATCGACGAGACGCTCGACACGGAGGTTGCTGAGGGAGCCGGCTCCACGCACTCCGTCTGGTTCACCAGCGAGCCCGTCTACAACGAGGAGACCTCGGTGCCCCAGGAGGCGTCCCGCGAGCTGCTGGGCTGCTTCGGGATCGACGTCTGGGCGCACGCCGCCGTGTCCTCCGCCGATGCCGCCGTGGCCGCGGCCGAGGAGATCGGCTACCCGGTGGTGATCAAGGCCAACGCGCCCGATCTGCGCCTGCGGTCCGGCGGTGGCGGTATCCGGTCCGACCTGCGCAGCGCCGGCGATGTCCGCAGCGCGTTCACAGGGATGCACGACCGCCTCGGCGACGAGGCCATGTTGGTGGTCCAGCGTATGGCGACACCGGGCGTGCCCACGGTGATCCGCGCGGGGGAGAACCCCTCGTTCGGGTCGGTCATCGGTTTCGGCCTGGCCGACGCGACAGCCGAGCTCCTGGACGACCGGGCGTTCCGGCTGGCGCCCCTGACCGACGCCGACGCGGCGGACCTGATACACGCGGTGCGGTCCTCAGCGCTGCTGTTCGGGGTGCCCGCGGGGGCGACGTCCCTGGCCGAGCAGCCCGACGTCGAGGCGCTCCAGGACGTGCTGGTGCGGATCTCGCGGCTGGTCGACGCCTTCCCGGAGGTCGCCCACGTCGACCTCGACCCGGTGGTGGTCAACTCCGAGGGCGCCCATGTCCTGGGTGCCCGCGTGTGGCTGCGCCCGGCCCCCGAACTCCGCCCGGACGCCGGACCGCGCCGGCTGCGGGGCGTGACCTTCTAGTGTCCTGATTGGCTGATTCACTGGACCACACTCAGGGGATGACCGTGAACTCTGGCCCGGATCCAGGCACCCTGTTCCGGCAAAAGTTCACGGTCGTCGACGAAACCGCTGACAACGCCTTCCATGGGAGCGGTCCGTATGGCGGCTGACGAGCACCCGGAAAACGGCACGACCGACCAGCCTTCGGTGAGCGTGCGGGACGTGCTCTTCGCTCAGGGGGATCCCGACACCGTTGTGCAGGCCGGTGCTGTCCACGGTGACGTGCACGTGAGCGCGGCCTCGACGGAAGAGACCACACCCGCTGACTGACGGGAACTTCAGCTTCTCATCAGCGGGGTGGCCCGCCAAGCGGACGACAGCTCATTGTCTCTATCCGGTCACGGGAGGTGGGAACGCCGCGAGAAGCCGGTTACCGATCGAACTCGCCGTTCTTGACCGCGATGACGAAGGCGTGCCACTCGGCCCGAGAACAGGCCAGCCACGAGGCGCGGGGATGCTGGGAGTCGCGGAGCAGGAAACTGCCCTGGTCGACGGACCCCGTGGTGGCAGCCTCAACGCACGCACCGCCGTTGTTGCCGCTGTAGCTGGACTTGCGCCACGGGGTCGGGGAAAGGTCCATCGGGAACACCCCGTTCTTTCTCTTCGCGTAGTCAGGACATGCCGTCGGCCGCCTGCCGCACCATGGCGAGGGATTCCTCCTCACTGAGTGCTTTGACCGACAGGTGGTTGTACATCAGGGTATAGCGCCGGATGTCTTCGGGTTTCTCCACGTAGAGGCCGCCGGTCTGGTGTTCCAGGTAGACCACCGGCGGGACCTCCTCCCCGGCGAACTCCAGCACCTGGAAGGCACCGAGCATGGAGGAATGCTCGCCCTTGGCGAAGGGCAGTATCTGTAGGGTGATCCGATGGTTCTGGGCCATCGCCGCCAGGTGATCGAGCTGCTCGCGCATGATGTCGGGGCCGCCGACCACGCGGCGGATGACCGCCTCGTTGAGCACCATCCACAGTTCGAGCGGCTCCTGCTCCTCGGTGAGGCGCCGCTGACGCGCCAACCGCACCTCCACTGAGCGTTCGATCTCCTCTTCAGCGGCCAGTACCGGCGCGGTGGAGGCGATCGCGCGCATGTAGCCCTCGGTCTGTAGCAATCCGGGAACCAGTTCGGACTCGTAGACCCGGATGGACGCGGCCGAGGCTTCCAGACCGATGAAGGGCTGGAACCAGGTGGGGATGGTTTCGGAGTACTGGTGCCACCATCCCTTCTCGTTGGCGCGCCGTGCCAGTTCGATCAGTGGGGCGCGGCGGGTCTCGTCTGAGATCTCGTAGAGGTCGAGCAGGCGCTTCACGTCGCGTGGCAGGACTCGGCTCTTGTCGTTCTCGATGCGGTAGAGCTTCGACTCCGACCACCCCATCTCCTCGGCGACCACGGGCCATGTCAGGCCCGCCTCTTCCCGGAGACGACGAAGTTCACTGGTCAGCCGTCGGCTGCGCACGGTGGGCACGTGCTTGGCCACGAAACCCTCCTTATTTTTAACAGGTTTCATTTGAAAGGTTGCATCAGCAGCGTTCTCTTTGCATCATAACGGGATACGGAACACGTGCGCAGCGCAACCACCGGACTCCACACCGAACCGAAATCTCGGGAGGGGCTCATGGCCACCATCACCCTCGGCACCGACCACTTCGCCTACACCGGGCGCCTGGCCCCGGTGCTGCCGATCACCGGCTTCATCGAACGCTTCCTGGCTGCCGAACCCCGTGCACAGGACGCCGAATGCCTGGCCCGCGTCATGCTGAGCTGCGCCCGCCGCACCAGGGGCCACTTCGCGCTTCTGCGCGACGAGGACACGATCCACGCCCTGCTCACCCACCCCGACCCGGCCACCGCCCGCACCTACCACTCCCGCCTGGCCACCGAGTACGGCCCCCTGCTGACCGAGTACACGACCGAATGGGGCACCGACCCCGACGACCCCGACGGCGAGGACCCCACCACCTATGCCACATTCCCCCGCCACCAGTGCACGGCCGTCATCGCCCGGTACGACAGTCGTGGTTCGCTTCTTCGGCGGTAGCGGCGGCACCGGATGAAGGTTCGGTGGCGAGGCGGACGTGCGCGGGCACGCGGACGCGGCCGCGCTCGGTGCCGCCGTTCCCACGGGTGGGCGGAGCGAGCGCGGCGTCGATCAGGGCGTGGCCGTTGGTCGCGGGCGCTGGTGCGGGACTCGTGCCGGGCGCAGCATCCGGCCGTGCCCTCGATGGAGCTGTTCGGCCCCGCGCGGTAGGGCCGCGTGGCCGGGGCGGTGGCCACGGCCGCCGTGGTGGTGTTCGCGGTCGTCACACACCGGGAACCCCACCCGGCGGCCGTTCGCCGTCAGCGGGTTTCTCCGCTCGTGACCGGCCGAGCCGAACCGCGACTGTGGTACTGGGCGCTTACGCGGGTTCCGGCTCCGGCTCGGGCTCGGGGCCCGGCTCCGGCGGCACCGGCTCGGGAGGTTCGGGTGTGGGCTCGGGTGGGACCGGGCCGGGTTCCGGCATTGGCGGCCCCGGGGGTGGCGGCGTCGGCACGGGTGGCACGGTTGCTTCCATGCCGGCGCCTCTACCCGGCACGCGTGCGGTTACCCATCGCGTTGCGTGGCCGGGTCGCGCGGTGGGTGCGAGCCGGTGTGTCGAGAAGGCAGGATGGGAGTATGAGGAAAACGCGTGCCGTGTCCACTGACTGGCGTTTGGAGATCGAGCGGAACGGGTACTACCCGGGTCTTGTGATCGACGCCGTCGCCACCGCTCTCGGTAACGAGAGCGCCGATGCCTTCGTCGTCCACCACGAGGCCACCTTCGATCCCGCGATGGAGATGCGACGGCACATCACCGTCCTCCTGCTCACCGAGACGCGGCTGGTCGTCTGCCACACCGACGAACACCCGCCCAGCGAGAGTGGAGGTCGCCCACACGCCTCGACCACCACCGACAGTATCCAGATCGGCAACATCCAGTCCGTCGCACTGACGCGCGTCGTGCCCGACCCGGCCAACTACGTCCCCGGTACCCTGCCGGCGGAGGTCGTGCTCAGTGTCAGTCTCGCGGTGAACTGGGGAGCCATCGCCCACATCGACCTGGAACCCGCGTCGTGCGCCGACGAGAACTGCGAACTCGACCATGGTTACACCGGGGCGATCACGTCGGAGCCATTGACCCTGCGCGTCAGCCAGACCGCCGACGGAGCCGACGCCGTCGCCAACGTGGTCAACTTCGCCAACGTCCTCTCCGAAGCCACCGCCGGTAAGTAGGCCCGACGCGCGAGGAGGACCCCGCCGTGCTCACGGAAACCGGGTTCGGCTCTCCCGACTACGGGGCGGGCTCGCTCGCCGAACTGATCCCCTCGGTGCTGGCGTCGCTGGGGGTTCCGGGCGAGCCCGCCACTCTGCCACTGCCCCCGGTGCGCCGGGCCTGCGTACTCCTGGTGGACGGGATGGGGTGGGAGCTGCTGGCGTCCCACCGCTCGCACGCGCCGTTCCTGTCGTCGCTGCTCGACACCGCCGCACCCATCACGGCGAGCTTCCCGACCACCACCGCCACGAGCCTGACCACGCTGGGGACCGGTCTCGCGCCGGGACACCACGGCATCGTCGGCCTGAAGGTGGCCATGCCCGGCGGCGACCAGGTCATGCACCAGCTGAAGTGGAGCCCCCACGTCGACCCCGAGAGCTGGCAGCCGCGCCGAACCGCCTACCAGCGGGCCGAACAGGCGGGGGTGACCACCGGATACGTCGCGTTCGGCGGCTACGAGGGCAGCGGGCTGAGTCGCGCGTCGGCGCGGGGAAGTCGCTACGTGGCCGCCAACGACATCACCGAGCTCGCGGTCAAGGCGGGCGACGCGCTCACCGCGGGCGAGAGGTCACTGGTGGTCGTCTACCACTCCGACCTGGACACCTACGGCCACATGGTCGGTGTGGACTCGCCGTACTGGCGGCTGCACCTGGGCCACGTCGACCGGCTCGCCGAGCAGATCGCCAACCAGCTCCCTCCCGACGCCGCGCTCTACGTCACCGCCGACCACGGCATGGTCGACAGCACGCACGCCAGCCGTGTCGATGTCGAGTCGGATCCGGAGCTCAGCGCGGGCGTGCGGGTGCTCGCCGGCGAGGCGCGGGTCCGCCAGGTGCACGTCCGCGACGGCGCGGCCGACGACGTTCTCGCCGCCTGGCGGGAGCGACTTTCGGGCCGGGCCGAGGTCCTCACCCGGGATCAGGCGATCGCCGAGGGCCTGTTCGGTGAGGTCGACGACACGGTCCTGCCGCGCATAGGCGAAATCATGGCGCTGGCGCGCGGGAACACGGCTCTGGTCGCCCCGCGTGCCGAGCCCATGGAGAGCGCGCTGGTGGGGCAGCACGGCTCGCTCACCCCGGAGGAGCTGCGTGTGCCGCTGCTGCGTGTCAGTACCGTGACCTGAGACGGCGCCCGGTGGGCGCCCGCACGGTTTCCCCGCCCGCCCCGAACAGCCATCTCCCCGACGAACGAGAGGCGCCGTGAACACCGCCGACCAGGCCCCTGACTTCGAGCTCAACGACCAGTACGGCACACCGCGACGGCTCAGCGACCTCCTCGACGGCGGGCACGTCGTGCTGTACTTCTACCCGGCGGCCATGACCCCGGGGTGCACCGCCGAGAGCTGCCACTTCCGCGACCTCACCGCCCACCTCGGTGAGCTGGGCGCCCGTCCGGTGGGGATCAGCCCCGACCCGGTCGAGCGGCAGCGCGAGTTCGCCGACACCCACGGACTCGACTACCCGCTACTCTCCGACCCCGACGGTACGGTGGCCGAGCGGTTCGGGGTGCGTCGCGACGGCCTGCTGGGGAGCCTGGCGCCGACCCGGCGCCTGACCTTTGTGATCGGCCCCGACCGCGAGATCCTGCGCCGGATCAGCGGCGAAGTACGGATGCAGGCGCACGCGGACGGAGCCGTCAAGGCGTTGCGGGAGCACCGCCGCTGAGGCCGACGTGGCGCCGCCGCTCCCATGAGTGACCACACCGAGCACGGGAGGCGATCGACATGGCCGAATCCGCGGAACCGCTGGTGCGGCGGACCACCGAGCGCGGCATCACCACGCTCACGCTGGACTCCCCGGGCAACCGCAACGCGCTTTCGGCGCGGCTGCGCGCCGACCTCGCCGACGGGCTGGCCGGCGCCATGGCCGACGACGAAGTCCGGGCCGTCGTGCTCACCGGGACCGGCCCCGCCTTCTGCGCCGGGGCGGACCTGAGGGAGGTGGCCGCGCAACGGGCCGGGCACACCCCCGAACCGGCCCACGCGCCCTCGATCGCTGACCTGTGCTCGGCGATCATGGAGGCCCCGAAACCGGTGGTCGCGTCGCTGAACGGGTCGGCGCGGGCGGGCGGGATCGGCCTGGTCGCCGCGGCCGACATCGCCATCGCGCCGGAGGGGGCCACGTTCGCGTTCACCGAGGTCCGTATCGGCGTGGTCCCGGCGGTGATCTCGGTCCCGGTCGCGGCCCGGATGCACGACCGACAGCTCAGCAGGTACTTCCTCACCGGGGAGACTTTCGACGCCGTGGCCGCCGCCGGGGCGGGGCTGGTCACCTGCGCGGTCCCGACCGAGGAGCTTCCCACCGTGCGCGAGAGGATCCTGGACGGCCTGCGTGGGGGCGCGCCACGCGCGCTGGCCCGCACCAAGGAGCTGCTCGGTGACCCCGGTTCCGCCGCCCGTCGGGACGCGTTCGCCGAGATGGCGGAGCTGTCCGCGGAGTTCTTCGACAGCGAGGACGCGGCCGAGGGCCGCGCCGCGTTCTTCGAGAAGCGAGACCCCAGCTGGGTCCGGTGAGGCCGGGACGACTCGTCCCACGATCCCCTCTCTTTAGCTCCGGGGAGTAGAGCAGTCAAAATAGGATGCGTGACTTACTCCGGAGATACGCGGGTCGGGGGACCCGCCGACATACGCGAACTGCCCCAACTGACCATCAGCAAGCTCGCGGTAGGCCCCATGGACAACAACGCCTACCTGCTGCGCTGCACCTCCACCGGTGAGGCGGTTCTGGTCGACGCCGCCAACGAGGCCGATCGGATCTTGGAGCTCGTTGGCTCCGCCGGACTGACACGGGTCGTCACGACCCACCGGCACCAGGACCACTGGCAGGCTCTCGCCGAGGTGGTGGGCATGACGGGTGCCCGCACCGTCGCCCACCCGGTCGACGGGGAGGAGCTGCCGGTCTCGGTGGACGACCCCGTCGAGCACGGCGACGTGGTCCCGGTTGGTGAGGCCGAGCTGCGGGTCATCCACCTGCGCGGGCACACACCGGGATCGATCGCGCTGCGCTACGACGACCCAGAGGGGCGCACGCACCTGTTCACCGGCGACAGCCTGTTCCCCGGAGGGGTCGGCAAGACGGGAAGCGACGCCGACTTCCGCTCGCTGCTGAGCGACGTCGAGGAGCGGGTTTTCGGCGAGATGTCCGACGACACATGGGTCTACCCCGGGCATGGTCGCGATACGACGCTCGGGGCGGAGCGCCCCCAACTGCCGGAGTGGCGCGCTCGCGGTTGGTGACCTCGGAGCTCGCGTGGCCGCGGCTCCGCCCTCGTACCGCCCGGCGGACGGTATGGGGGCGGGGCACCGCTGTCGTGACCCCGGCTCGTACCGGCGCGGTCGCTGAATCCCGGAACACCGGGCGGGAACCCCTCATCCCGCTCCCGGCTGCTCCTCCTCGGTGTGGAGAGCCTGCTCCTCAGGGGTGTAGGCGCCGCGGTCCTCCCCGGCGTCCTGGGCGATCAACGTCTCCTCGCGATCCTCGCGGATCCCCTCGTCCTCCTCGACCAGGCGCATCCCCCGGTCCCGCCCGCCGGCCGGCGCGTGGCGCGAGGTGCCGTGCGGAGGAGCGCCGGAGTCCGCCACCCCCGCCACGTCGGCCCGCTCCCGGCCCAGCGCGCGGTCCAGCGGTTCCCCGGCCTCCTTCTCGGTGCCGGCGGTTCCGTACTCGCCCATCGACGCTGGCTCGTCACGGGGCAGCGCCTGCTCCTCCGTGCTGTCCTCCTGTGCGGGCAGACCCGCGCCCTCCCAGTCGGCGGCCTCGTCGTTGATGGGGTCCTCGTCAGGGCGTTTCTCCTCCATACCGGTCCGCTAACCGGCCGGCGGGTGGTGTATTCGGTGGTGACCCGCCGGTGTGCCGGTTCACCCCTCGGTGGTGGTGGGCGGTAGTGGTCGACGGCCGATGAAGCCGAGCTCGCTGCGGTGGTACCAGGCGAGCTCGGTCTCGCTCTCGAGCCAGCACAGCCGCACCGAGACGCCGTCGAGGAGCGCGGGAAAGTCGATGAGGATCGGGGAGAGCCCCTTGACCTCGATGCCCTGCTCCGGGAACCAGCTCTGCAGCTCGCTGAAGCGCGCCTCCATCGCCTTCAGCTCCGGTCGGCCCCCCAGCGCGGACTCGCCGCCGGCGCGAAGGTCGGCCGCGAGTTCGGCGAGGTCCGCGCGCAGGGTGACGAGTTCGGACACGCGCTCGCGTACTTGGGGCATCAGGGATCGGGCCTCGCTGAGTGCGAACACTCGGGGTTCGTCGCTGTCGTCGGTGGGCTCAATGACGTCATCGTCCATACGGGAACGCTACCGGTCGCGTTGGTGGAGCGGCGAGGGCGGTGTCCCCGGGACCCGGGTCAGCCGGCTCCGAGACACACGAAACCGGAGCCGGCCAGGTGCGTGGCGACCGCCCGGGCCGGCGACTCGCCCGCGGCCAGCGCGTCGTGGAACCCGGCCATGGCCGGGACGGTCTCGCTGTCACCCACCGGCAGCACCCCCGCCACGACGGTGGTCCCACCCGCCGCGAGGAGAGCCGTGCCCAACCCCAACGGGAAACCCCCGGGCGCGGCCTGCGAACGGCCACCCCAGCACGACGACAGCACAGTCAACCCCGGTGCGCGCGACAGTCGTTCCAGGTCGTAGGCGAACAGGGGACCGTCGGCCAGTGTGAGCCCCGACAGCATCGGCGTGCCCACGGCGACGTTGCCGTGGGCACTGAGGTGGGCCACCGCGGAGCGGTCCAGTGTGCGCAGGACCTCCGGGACACGCGCTCGGTGCCCGGTGAGCACGGTGGAGCCCGGGTACCGCTGGCGCAGTGACCGCACCTCGGCCGTGGCGCCGTCGAGACCGGGGCCCGCCGCGAGCAGGACCGGTCGTGTGCCCTGATGGTCCGGTACCGGCCGGTGGTGGCAGTCGAACCAGGCGCGCCCGGAAGGGGCGACTGTGACCGCGCGTCCCACCAGGCTCGGCAGCAGCCCCCACGGAAGGTCCTGGGCGTAGGGGGCGGGAGCGATCACCACCGGCCGGTCGCCGATCGTGGCCGCCACCGGGGCGAGGAGCAGCCGTTCGAGCCGCGCGGCCGGGCGGGCGACCCCGCGTGCCCGGGTGTCGGGCGACACCGCTTCCGAGCGCGCGGCGTGCAGCAGTTTCGCCGAGGCGTCGGCGATGTCGGCGGGCGGGGGCAGGGGGTGCGCGCGGATCACGCCGTCGACGAGGGTGATCGCCGCCGCCTCGTTGGGCGTGCGCGTGAAGCAGACGAACGCGCGTTCCCCCAGGGCCGCGGCCAGCTCCGCCGGCGTCGGAACGTAGGGAGCGGTCGGCGCGTCCGGACGCGAGCACGTGTGGTGCCATTGCGCCCCACCCAGGCGGGGAGCGAGCCGCCGCAGCTCGTCGAGGGCGTCGTCGTCCCCGGCGGAAGCCCGGGCGTGGGCCGCGCGGCAGCGCTCCAGCAGTCGACTCCACGTGGTGTCGTGACAACGAACGGTTGCCAGAGCGAGCGCGCGTCCGTACTCGACCCACCGCAGCGCGGTGTCGGCCTCGCCCTCACGGAGCGCGATCTCGGCGCCCGCGCCGGCGATCTCGCGCTCTTGGGCGCGGGCGTGCGCCTGGAGCTCCAGGTGGGGAGGCGTGGCGGGCGGGCCGTTGCGGGTGGGGACGTCCAGCAGCGCCCGGTGGGCGCGGCGGTGGTCGTGCCCCGCGAGGGCGCGTAGTGCGGCGCCGTACCGGGGGTCGGGCCCGGTCATGGAGGGCGGGCCGAGGGGCGCCGCCGTGACGCAGTGGGCCAGGACCCGTTCGGCGCCGGTGACCAGGGGGGAGGCCGTGCCCGGGGAGGCGCCGGCGGCAGCTGCGCGTTCCAACCGGCGGGCCAGGCGTGCCCACAGTGAGTCCGGGGCGAACCCGGAACGGACACGGCGGGCCTGGGTGGCCGCGGCGTCGCGCTGGCCGGCGCCCAGGTGGACCTTGGCTTTCAACAGCCGGGTGGTGGCCTCGTCGGCGGTGGCGACCGCCGTGTCGCCGGCCGGCCCCGCGCCGAGGATCCGTGCGGCCTCACGAGGCATGCCGGCGGCCAGCAGCGCCTCGGCGTGGTCGAGGGAGAGCGCCGCCCTGCGGTTCTCGGGAACGAGGTCGGCCGCTGTGGTGAACTGGGCGATCGCCTGCGCGATGTCGCCGTTGCGGACCGCGAGGCAGCCGAGGTTCTGCTGGGTGACTCCTCGGAGGTAGTCGAGGGAGTGCTTCTCGGCGAGGGCGAGCGCGTGCCGCAGATCGGCCCCGGCCTCCGAGAGCCGGCCGGAGTAGAGCAGCGCCAGCCCACGGTTGCTGAGCAGGCCGGCCAGCACGCGGTCGTCGGCCCGGGGGCGTAGTAGCTCACGCGCCGTGTCGAGGGTGGTGACAGCGATGTCGAACCGGCCCCGCTGCGCCGCGGCGACCCCGCGGTGGATCAGGGCGAGCGTGCCCGCCGATCCGGCCGTTGCGGTAAGCCGGTCCAGTGACGCGCCGGATACCCCGTTCTCGCCGCGTAACGCCCTGAGCCCCTGGTGGGAGGCGCGGGCGTGGGCCGCCGACTCGGGCAGGCCGGCTCGCTCGGCCACCGCCGCGGAGCGGCGCAGCAGTGTACGGGCGATCTCGGTGTCGCCGAGCTCTCGCCGGGCGAGGCCCATGAGCCGCAGGGCGGTGGCGCGGGTGGCCGCGTCGGGTCTCCCGGAGAGCGCGCGCTCGGCGTACCGCAGGGCCTGGTACGGCCCGCGCGCTATCAGTGTGACCAGAAGATGGACGTCCTCGGCACCCGGAACCGCCATGGAGGCCCCTTTCACTGTCGATGGCCACGGGTCGCGCGGGCGAGGCGGCGCGCTCGCCACCAGGGACTCGAATCCCCTGGCACGACGAAAATCACTCAAAGTAGTAACAGATGCTCATACTGGTGGCGAGGGGATGCGGGGTCCCAACTCCCGGTGGTGGCCCGCCCGCGTGTTCCGGTGCTGGTCGTGAACTCGCGGACGGGTGGCCACAGGTGGCCAGTGCAGTATGTGTGGACGATCACACCACGGTCGATCCCGGACGTAGGCGAAGGCGCGAGCTCAGGTGGTGATCCAGCGCGTGGTGACGGGGGCCTCGCCCGTGCGTTGGAACAGCAGGCTGACCGGGCCCTTGGGGAGACCACGGGCGACGAACGCGCCGTTGGCGTCGATCTCGTGCCGGGTCACGCGGTAGGGGCAGCGGACCTCGACCGTGGAGGCGTCCGCGGGGCTGATATGGCCGACGATGTCGCGCTGCCCGTCGAGAGCGGTGATCTCCAGGTGCACCTCGACTCCCGAGGCGCGCAGCTCCACGTAACGGGGGGTGCCGAGGGCGCTCACTCCGGCACGCAGACCCTCGCCCGGGGAGTCGGCGTTGTCCTCGTGCACATCAGCGAACACGGAGTCGGTGCGGCGCCCGGCGAAGGCGGCGCGTACCGCCGACCGCGTCGACTCCGGCATGGGGCCCGGACCGCCGTCCCCGCGAAGCGGGGCGAGGACGCGCTCGTCCTCGGCCGCCTCGTAGTCCTCGGGCATCTCAGGCACCCTCCCACTCGTACTCCTCGGTGAGTAGCCGCCGCAACCGCCGGCGTACCCGCCGCCTGACCCCGGCCACCCGCTCCAGCGGCACCCCGGCGAAGTCGGCGACGTCGGCGGCCGGCGCTCGCGGTGCGTGAAGCTCCAGCGCCGCGACCGTGCGGTCGGGCTCGCTGAGCTCCCCGATCGCCCGACGCACCCGCCGGGCGCGCTCGGCGTCGATGTGCAGCGACTCGGGATCGCCCCCGCCGGGGCGTTCCAGGAACGCGGGGTCGGTTGGGGCCGTTCGGCGTGCCAGCCGCACCTGTTTGCGACACTCGTAGTGCGCGGTCGTGGCGAGCCACCCGCCCACTCGTTCGGGGTCGCGCAGCCGTCCCAGGTTCTCCGCGAGGTTGAACCAGACCGTCTGCTCGGCGTCCTGGGCGTCGTGGGGCAGTAACCCGTAGGACCTCACGACTGACCAGACCAGGCGCGCGTAGCGATCGATCAGGCTCTCCCACGCCTCGGTATCGTTGCGCTGGGCGCGTTTCACCAACTCCGCTGTGGGTACCTGGCTGCCGGACTGGTCGCTCACTCGCACCCCCAGAGTCGCACCGCTCCCGCTTCGCGCGACAATCACGGTAACGGTTCACCGGGCAGGCGTGGGGTGGGGGCCGGAACTGGTCAACGTGGCCCTGGCGCGGGGAAATCCCTTCGGGCACAATAGGGTGAGGAGAAACCCATCACGGACATCTCCTCTGTGGGTACGAGGGCGTCGGGGAAGCGCACTCGTTCGTATCAGGAGGTTCGGTGTCCGCACGTGGCGTCTTGTACGTCCACTCCGCGCCTGCGGCGCTGTGCCCACACGTCGAGTGGGCGGTCGCGGGCGTGGTTGGTGTGCCTGTGAAACTTGACTGGGACAACCAGCCGGCCGCTCCCGGGACTCAACGCGCGGAGCTGAACTGGCAGGGTTCGCCCGGATTCTCCGCGGCGGTCGCGTCGGCCCTGAACGGGTGGCAACGGCTGCGGTTCGAGGTGACCGAGGAGGCCACCCCGGGCTGTGACGGGGTCCGTTACAGCTACACCCCGACTCTTGGTGTCTTCACGGCCGTGACGAGTTCCTCCGGCGAGGTGATGGTGTCGGAGAACCGGTTGCGCAACGCTGTGGAGCGCGCCGCGGCCGAGGGGGTCGACCTCGCCGAGGAACTCGACCGGCTCACCGGCCGTGTGTGGGACGAGGAGCTGGAGCCGTTCCGCTACGCGGGCGACGGCGCACCCGTCAGGTGGCTACACGCCGCGGGGTAGCCGGCCGCGCTCAGCGGTCGGAGTCGTCGCCCCGCCCGGATGGCGGGGGCGGCCCACAGAACGGGTCCTGGTCGTGGCCACTCACGGAGCCGGCCAGGGTGAAGATGAACATGAACCCGATCGGGATCAGCGGCCAGAACGGCAGTAGCACGCCAGCGAACGCGCTGGTGATCGCCCAGATCCCGACGAGGATGAAGGAGATCGAGGCCAGCCCGCGCCACGGCTCGAGGCGCCGCCGCCAGGTGGCCACCTGGGCGTCCTCCGCGGATCGTTCCGGAGCCCGCTCCGTGGGTTCCGGGGGTGTGGGGAGGTCGCTCGTGAGCCCGCTGAGGTCACCCATGGTGACCGAGCGCATGGTCTGGTCGAGGCGTTCGGTGTACTCGTCGAGCGTGAGACGTCCCTCTTGCAGGGCGTGCGCGAGACGCGCGGCGGTGGCGTCCCGGTCGGCGTCCGAGGCGCGCATCCGTTCGGGTGGTACCTGTCGTTCCTCGTACACGTTGCCCCCTCCCCTACGATCGTAGGTGCTCCGGCGCGGTTGTGGGCGGTTGAAGTCCTCGTGACGAGGTGTGCCTTCCCCGCGGTCGCCCGTGGGCGGGAGCCGTGCCCCTGCCCGCCGCCGGGTGAGGCGCGGCGAGGCCGAGGCGGGCATCCGCTCACCTGCGGCTTCCGGAACTCTCGTCGGGCCATATGGCGGCGGCGATCAGGATGGCGGCCCAGATACCGAGGGGGACCAGCGGCCAGTACGGTAGCAGCGCTCCCCCCATGATGCTGGTCACGCCCCAGATCCCCGTCATGATGATGGCCCCACCGAGCCACCAACGCCATTCGTCGACCCAGTCCTTCCATGGCGAGGCGACCGTTGACTCCTGCGCCGTGACCCCGACCAGCTCCTCCTCGTCGCGCTCCGCCGGTGACGGTGGCTCGGGCAGATCGGCGATGAGCGCCCGCAGCTCCCCGATGACAACGGCGTTCATCGCTTCGTCGAGGCGGCGCTCGTACTCGGCTACATCGAGGCGGCCTTCGGACAGTGCGACAGCGAGACGTTCGGCGGTAGCGTCTCGGTCGGCATCCGAGGCGCGCATACGACTCTCAGGGACGCGTTCGTCGTCCACCGCCCACCCCCTACCGAATGTTGATGGGGCTTTTCACGATACGCCGCGGTAGGCCCGGAGAAAAGCCGTCCAGCCGGAACCCCCGGTGTGACGCGCGTGAGGCGGCCGGCTCTCGCGTACCGGTGGATTTCGGGAGTCGACCCCAGCGGCGCGCGTGTGACGGTCCACATGGCCGGCCGCGGGACACCCCAGAGGCGACTCTAGTGACGCTCGTCACATCGACTGTCCCGATGCCACCGGGCGACCGCGGCGCGCGCCCCGGGGTCGGCGGCGCCGATCAGGCCAGTGTGCTCGAACCCGGTTCCGTACGGGAAGGCCGTACCGTCGAGCCTGCTCAGGCTGCCGCCGCTCTCGGCCAGCACCAGCTCGGGCGCCGCGACGTCCCAGTCGCGCACCGGAACGTCCTTGACGAAGAGCTGGGCGGTTCCCTCGGCGATCCGGCACAGCTTGAGCGAGATGCTCCCGCATTCCAGGTACTCGGTGTAGCCGAAGTGGTCATAGACGGCGCGGGCGATGCCGCGCGGGTCCGGCGTGTTGTCGATGAGGACGCCCTCGCCCGGCGGAGCCGGGGTGCCCGTCGTGAGGAACCCGCCATTGGCGGCCGCCCCCATGCCGCGAACCGCGGTATAGAGCACGTCGTGCTCGGGCGCGTAGATCGCCGCGAGGGCCGGCCGGCCCCCGACCACCAGGGCGGCCTGGGTGACATAACCGGCGAATCCGGAGACGAAGCTGGCCGTACCGTCGATCGGGTCGACCAGCCAGTACCGCTCCGGACGTGTGGAGCGCGACCGGTGTGAGGCCGGGTCCTCCTCGCTGAGAAGCGGGATGTCGCTGTCGATCGCGGCCAGGTCGGCGGCCAGCGCCTCGTGGGCCATCGCGTCGGCCCGGGCCTTGAACTGGTCGCCCTCCCACCGGCCGCGTCTCACCGCCGGGTCGGAGCGCCACTGGCGCAGCAGCCCGCCGACGTGGAGCACCGCCGCGGCGACCGACTCCACGAGGGCGTGTGGCCGTGGGTGGACCGGACGGCTGGTCACCGCACCCCCGTGATCGGTCGTGACCCGTTACCGGGCCGGATCTCGACGGGTGCGATCCCGTGCGCGGCGAACTGCTCCTCGTCCAGGAACTCGTCGGTCCACCGCCGCACCATGACCACCCCCTCGTTCCACTCGTCACTCAGGTGCGGACCACGCTCGGTGGCCTGCCGCAGCAGCCCGGTGATCTCGTCGACCCCCGCCGCCAGGGTGAGGGGAGAGGTCGAGGAGAAGCGCGGGTTGATCTCGAAGACGCGCGGCTCACCGCTGGCGTCGAGGGCGAGCTGGACGTTGAACGGGCCGTCGGCGCGCAGCTCCCGTTGGACGGCGCCGCACGTCTCGGCCACGCGCGTGTCGCGCCGCGTCACGGCGAACTTGGTGACACCGCGCTTGAGGATGACCTCCTTGGGCACGACCGCCTGGACCGCGCCGTCGCGCCAGGCCACCACGGAGACCGTGAACTCGGGGCCGGTGACGTGCTCCTGGACGACGAGGTCGTCAGCGGAGTAGGGACCGTCGGCGATCAGCCGGTTCAGTTCCTCGGCGGAGTCGCAGAGGGTGACGCCGCGGCTGCCGCGGCCCGAGCGCGGCTTGACCACCGCCGGGAACTCCGGGACGCCGGACCATTCCGAGGCCAGGCGTGACTCGGGAACCCCGAGACCCGCCTCGGCCAACCGCCCCATGAGCGTGTACTTGTCCAGGCAGGTGGCGACGAACTCCGGGCGCGGCAGCAGCACGGCGACCCCCTCGTCGGAGAGGCCGCCGACCGTGAGAAGCTCCTCGTCCACCAGGGGGATGAGGGCCGCCGCGTTCTCCTTCACGCAGATGCCGCGAATCTCGGGGAAGAACTCGTCGGTGTCGCCGGCGGGAACGAGGTAGCTGCGGTCAGCCAGGTACAGCCCGGGCGCCGTAGCGTCGACGTCCGTGGCGATGACCCGATAACCCTGCGTGCGTAGGTGCAGGATCGTGCCAGGGGTCGAGGCCGAACCCGCGGTCGTGACCACGATGGTCGGGTGGTCGGGGAGCTGGACTGCGGACACCGAGAGAACCTTCCGATCGATTCTTGTCGTGTGCGGCGATCGACGCGGGTACGCGTGACGGGAGCCTCGACACCAACCGGGACCCCGCCCGTCTCCAGAACGAGCGTAGGTCGCTGATCAGGAAAGTGCTGCCTGATGGCCGATTCCGGTTCGTCGGACAACCGAAGAGCGTACCCGCGCGTGGAAGTTGTGGGGACGGTTGGTTGCGAACCCGGCCCCTCAACTCATGCCGCAGGTCACGAGCCTAGAACGCGCCGAGCCGGTCGGCCAGGAACAACGCAAGATCGCTGGTACCGGAATAGGGGTGCGCGTCGATTCCCAGCTGTTTGGCGGCCAGGACGTTCTCCTCGCGGTCGTCGATGAACGCGGTCTCCTCGGGCGCGGCGCCGAGGCGGGTGAGCACGTGGGTGTAGACCGTCGGGTCAGGCTTGCAGGTCCCCAGATCACAGCTGAAGACCAGGGTCTCGAAGGGGGCCAGCAGAGGGGAGTGGCGCAGGGCACCCGCGACGTCGTGGGGCGCGTTCGACAGCAGGGCGAGCCGGGTGCCGCTCCGGGCGAGCCGCCCCACGAGCGCGGCGCTGTCCGGGGATATCTCCAGCCACGAGGTGATGTCGGTCGTCCACAGCGCCTGCACGCGGCCGGGGTCGGTGCGCGTGTCCCAGTCCGCGCCGACACGCCGGGCGATGCGGTCCCAGAACTCCGCCGCGGACGCGCCGGCGTCGAAGCGTGGCCGCTCCGCCCAGTAGGCGGCCCAGAAGTCCGCGCCGGGCACGCCGGCGAGCCGCTCCATCGTGGCGCGTGCCCAGGAGGGCTGTGGCCGGGAGAGCACCTCTCCGTAGTCGAGTATGACGGTGTTGATGGTGGCACCACGGTCAGTGGCCATGTTGACCTCGATTCGGGACTGGTGGGCGACGGGTGGCCTACGGCCCCGAATCTAGGGGTGAACCGCGGCGCGCTTCTCACGGGTGCCGGGCCGCCCTCGCACGGGGCGGCCCGGCGGTTCGCCGACTCAGCTCACCTCGTACACCGGGACGATCATCGCCCGGCCGATGCCCTGGAAGAACAGGTTGAACCCGAGGAAGGCCGGGCTCGCCGAGCTGTCGATGCCCAGGGACCGCTCACGCACCGCGTGCACCACGAACATGTAGCGGTGCGGGCCGTGCCCCGCCGGTGGGGCCGCGCCGATGTAGCGGGTGGCCCCCGCGTCGTTTCGGAGGGTGACGGCTTCCGCGGGGAGACCCGATCCGGACTCGTCGCCGGCGCCCGAGGGTAGCTCGGTCACCGTCGCCGGGATGTCCAACACGGCCCAGTGCCAGAACCCGCTCGCCGTGGGGGCGTCCGGGTCGAAGCAGGTGACCGCGAAGCTCTGGGTCTCCTCGGGGAACCCGCTCCACGCGAGGTGGGGGGAGACGTCCGAACCCCCGGCGCCCATGATGCCGCTGACCTGCGCCATCGGAAGTGTCTGCCCCTCGGTCACATCGTTGCTCGTCACGGTGAACGAGGGAACCGCGGGCAGAAAGTCGTACGGGGAAGGCGGCTGAGCCACGGGTATGCCTCCTGATCTCGTCGTCGGGAAGGAGCGTTCGCCCCCACGCTTATCGTGCCAGCCGGGCCACTGGCTAAGCGGTGTTCACGATCTGGAACACCTCGGCGAGCCGGTCCTCACCCAGGCCGCCCGCGACCGCGTTCTTGCCCAACGCTTCACGTAGGGCCGCCTCGAGCTCCGAGAAGCCACCGATCTGGCTGGCGTGCGAGGAGAGCGCCGCCATCTTCCGTTCGATGACATCGGTGATGTCAACGTAGTGGTTCGGCGCGGCTCCGTGGACCAGCCACACCTCCGGCACCGTCCACGGCTCCAGGTGCTCGTCGGCGAGCTCGGGGTGGGCGTGCGGGTTACGCGCGTCGGGGTAGACGGCGTTGATACCGGACTCGCCCGTGGCGAGGTGGTCGGGGTGGCTCGGCGCGATGTGGGTCCAGTCGCGGTCCGGGCTCGGGATGACCATCCGGTGGGGCCGGACCTGGCGGATGACTCGGGCGATGTCGCGGCGCAGCTCCAGGCTCGGGGTGAGGCGGCCGTCGGGATAGCCGAGAAAGCGGACGTCACGAACCCCGACGACACGCGCGGCCTCGCGCTGTTCGGCGCGCCGCGTGGCGGCCATGTCCGCGCTGTCGCCGGTGCGGTCGTCGCCGCCGGACTCACCATCGGTGACCATGAGGTAGCTGACCTCGACCCCGGCCTCGGTCCACGTGGCGATCGTGCCCGCGCAGGAGAAATCCGCGTCGTCGGGGTGCGCCATGACGACGAGCGCGCGTTCGGGGTCGTTGTCCACTGGCATTCGCGCTGGTCCTTCCCGTGTCCGGCCGGTGTCGACGACCATCATGGTAGGCGGGTGTTCCGTCCGGGCCGGCGGCGCGCCCCCGGCCTGGCTCCGGGGCGTGGAGGCGCCTCAGTCCATCGTGCGGATCGCGTGTCCCAGGCGGCGCACGTCGCGCAGGGTGCGCTCGAAACGTGCCCCGACGGCGAGGAGCAGCAGCCCGACGACGGCGACCGGGATCCACCGGTCCATCCGCAGGACCAGGTCGGTGACGTAGCCACCGGAGGCGTGCGCCCCCACCACCAGCAGTACGGCGGCGCCGGTGAACAGCGGGGCCTGCAGCCGCCGCCAGCCTCCGATGAGGGTCGCCGCCAGGCTCGCCGCGACCAGCGACGCCGGGCGCAGCGGCCCACCGTCCTCGGCGAGGAGGATCACGCCCAGGCTCGGCAGCATCGCGAGCGCCAACCCCGGCCCGTAGGCGAGCCAGGACCGGGGCAGTCCCGGCGCCACGGGACGGTTCTCGCCGGCGGTGCCCATCCGGTGCCGGTGACGCCAGTTCCAGCCCAGCACCAGGGCGGCGAGGGCGGGAACCACGAGGTAGGGCTCCGGAGCGGTGATCCGTAGCCACCCGAGCAGCACCCACAGCGCCCCGAGTAGCAACCCGGCTCCCACGGGCCCCAGCCAGCCACGCTCGCGACGCGGAGCGCTCGCCAGGGCGGTCACACCGAGCGTCGCGAGCGCCACACTGGTCAGCTCGAGCCGGTCGGGAGCGCTGAGTGTCAGCCCCACGGCGACCACGGACAGTCCGGCCAGGGAGCACTCGATCGCCAGGGTCACGGGGCGGGGCAGGCGCACGGCGCCAACCGTCGCGGCTCCCCCGGCGATGACGGCGACCAGCGCGAGCGCGGCCACTTCGGCGGGCTGCCCGAGCGCGAGGAGCAGAGTGACCGCGAACGCCCCCATGGTCAGGGTGGCGGTCACGGTGCTGCCGGCCGTGACCGCCACGGAGCGCCCGAGGGTGGGGTAGGTCCCGGCGAGCATGCCGACCGCCAGCAGGGTCCCGAGCGTGGTGGCCTGCGTGACCAGCGCCCAGGCGAGCGCCATGGTGGCCGGCCACAGTGCCAACCCCCCGCACAGTGTGGCCAGCCGATCCGACCGGTTCCAGGCGGCGGCCGCCAGGAGTGACGCGACCACCAGCAGCAGCCAGCCGAGCGCCAGGCCGAAGTTGACATCCAGGGCCGCGGCGACCGGCCCCAGAACCGGTACCGCGAGCGTGGCGGTCGCGTACCCGAGGCGGGCGCGCGCGACCTCCCGGGTGGCGGACCAGACCCAGGTCAGCAGCAGGGTGACGGCGGCACCGAACACGAGTACCGGAATGAGCAACGGGTCGACCGGCTCGGAGGAGCCGAAGGGGGAGAGCACCTCGGTGGCCGCCCACGGTCGGCCGTGTGAGCTCCACGGCGCCACGAGCCACCCGTAGGGCCCGCCCATGACCCTCGCCCACGGGGCGAGCGCCTCCACCACGGCGCCCACCAGGGTGAGCAGGGCCAAGATCGTGGCCGCGTACCGGTTCGTGACGAGTGCCAGCGTCGCGAGTACCAGCGCGGACGCCGCGGCCACGAGCTCGAGTGTCTGGTGCGCGCCGATCCCGGTCGCCAGGGACACGACCACCAGCACTATCCCGGCCGTCCCGGTCTCGGTTCGCTGCTCCAGGCGGTTGGCCAGCCACGGTAGCCAGCACGCCGCCGAGGCGCAGCCGGCCACGGCCAGCCCGAGGAAGGGCAGCCAACGTGGGTCGGTCGTCACCCCGGCGTGTGGCAGCGCCACGTAGCCCGTGAGCACCGTGGCGCCCACCATGATGGTGGTGAGGAACGCCAACGAGCCCGAGACCAGCGGGTTCTCCCGTCGGGCCGGACCGCTGGCCGACGCCGCGGCGAGCGCGGAGCCGAGGGCGAGCGCGACCAGTGTGACCACCGTGTGGCCCGGCGCCGCCAGGGACCAGCCGGTGGCCAGCACCCCCAGCAGGACTCCGGTACCCAACGCCGCCCGCCCCGGAGCACCCGGGTGGCGACCGGCCACCACCAGTTGGGTAAGCGCGGTGCCGACGAGGGCGGTCAGCACCACCGTGGGGGGAACGGCCAGTGAAGCCAGCGCGAGCGGAACCGCGATTCCGCCGCCCGCCAGGGCGACCGCCCCTGCCGCGCCGCGCCCGCGGGCCACCGCGGCGAGTAGGAGGAGCGCGAACACGGCGACCCCGTAGGCCGGTAGCGCCAGTGGGACCGTGGACTCGACCGCGAGCACCGGCGTGGCCGTGGACACCTCGACCGGCCAGGGGGAGAGGAACCGCGCCAGCGGGACCTGAACGGCGCGTACGAACACGTCGACCACCAGGACGAGCGTGCCGGTCCCCGCGAGGAGCGCACCGGCGGACAGCAGGCGGCCCACCCGTTCCTTCGCGCGGCCCGTGGGCCGGTCCCGGGCCAGGCCCACGTCGGCGGCATCGGGCCACCGCGTGATCTCTCGGGGGGAGTAGAGAATCCCCTGGGCGTCGAGCAGCAGGAAGATCGCGCCCACACCGAGAGCGAGGCCGAGCGCGCTCAGACCGAGCGCGAGCGCGAACAGGTGCGTACCGCCGGGAAGCGCCACGCCCCAGGCCGTGAACATCGGCGCCAGGGCGGCCACGCCCAGCGCGCGCACCTGGTCGCTTCGGTGGTTGGCCACCCCCAGCCAACCTCCCAGCGCCGCCGTCAGGCCGGCCACCGCGAGCGTGGACAGCATCAGCGCCCCCCAGCCCGCCGAGAGCGCGAGGCCCCCCGCGACGACGAGGCCAGTCGCCGCGAGCACGGCCGCGACGGTGACCGCGCGACACAACGACGCCGGCGTCCGCGGGACCCACGCGGCGGTTGAGGCCGCCAGCAGCAGTGTGGCCAGGGTCGGGATCGTCGTCGCCGGAGCCGCGAGTGCGCCGCTGACCGCGAGTACGGTCACCACCCCGGCCGCTCCCATCCCGGTCCGGCCGAGGCGGGCGCGCCACGCGGGCACCGGTTCCTCTGGCGCGTCACGCCCAGCCGGCCCACGGGCCACCGCGATCGCCGTGGCGACCAGCGCGACGGTCGTGGCCACCAGGACGGTGACGGTCCCCGGGTGTGGCAGCCACTGCGCCCCCAGGACCACGGCGAGCGCGCCCGTGGCGATGGCCGGCCGCCCGAGGAGGTCACCGCGTCGTTCCGGGGAGCGCACGGCGGCGGGCGCGGAGAGCGCCATCGCGCCGGCCGCCGTGGCGAGCAGCGTCACCGTCGCGGTCGGGTCGGGGTCGAACACCGGGGCGGGGGCGACCCGCCCCTCCCAGGGGGTGAACGCCCAACGAAGCTGGTCGCCGAGTGAGCCGAGGGCGGGAATCCCGAACCAGCCCACCAACCCGAGCGAGACCGCGCCGGTGTAGGTGGGTCCCGGAGTGCGGGCCGTGGGCAGCCACAGCACCACCGCGGCGACCAGGGTGGCCAGCGCCCACACGGGCGGTACCCACCGCGTTGTCCCCAGCAGCACGTCCACCGTCGCCGGGGCCGCCACGATCCAGGAGGCGGTGGCCGCCGCCAGGGCGCTCTCCCGCCCCGGCCGCGACACCCGGTTGCGGGCGTCCAGCAGCATGGCTCCGCCCGCCAGCACGAGCATCGCGAAGGGCCACCACGCCAGGAGCGGCTCATCCAACAGCACCGTGCGGAGACCGAGGACCCGTAGACCCGCGATGAGGCCGAGTGTCCACGTGGCCGCGCTGAGGTGGCGGGCGAGTGCCCGCGGATAGCCCCCGCGCACGGTCGTCAGCAGGAGCGCGTTGCCCACACAGGTGAGTAGCAGAGCCGGGGTGATGGCGAGCTCGCGGTCCAGGGGCTGGGAGAGCGAGAGCGCCGCGAGCAGCGGTACCGGCTGGGCGAGCAGCAACGCGGCCACGCGTGGCGCGCTCGGAGCGACGGCGAGTCCACGGGTGAGCACCGCGGGGTAGCCGGCCAGTACGGCGGCGACGGCCACGAGAGCCCCGGCGGTGAACCCGGGGTTCGGTTCGGTGCCCACCATGGTCCACACCGCGAACGCGTCCAGCACCAGCAACAGGGCGGCCAGGGAGGCGAGGGTCTCGGCGGTGGCGCGCATGTCGTGCCGCAGCAGCGGGCGGGGACAGTAGCCGACCAGCGCGGTCAGGGTCCCCAGTACGCTCGCGCGGGCCGCGAGGCCGAGATCACCCCAGCTGACGACAGTGAACACGGTGAGCGAGATCGCCAGCAGCAGCCCGCCGAGCGTCAGGAGGAGGTTCTGAACCGAGCGGGTGGAGATCTCCCGCAGCCGTCGCACGGCCACCCGAGTGGCCGAGGGGGTTGGGCGCGGCGGGGCGCGTCCGGCCTCGTGCGCCCCCGCCGACACCGGCCGTTCGGTGGGGGTCTCATGCGCTTGGGTCTCCCGTTCCGAAGGGGGACGGGGAGCGAGGGCGGCGGCGTCGCGCAGCTCGTGCAGTCGCCTGTGGTGCCGCTGGTACCGCGCCAGCAGCTCGTCGTGGTGGTGCTCGAGCGAGCTTCGCTCCCGGTCGAGCACCTGGATCCGCGCCCGCACGTTCTCCAGCTCGGCGGTGGTCTGGGCGAGGCGGGCCTCCTCGCACGTCTCGCACGGCGCGGTGGCCGAGTCGCCACACCGGGGACAGGCCGGCGACGGGCCGGCGTTGGGGGTGCTCATACCTACCTCCGATGGGGATCGGCGCCCTGTCGTTCACGTAGTTACCTTTCGGTGATCACCGCGCTCCCCGGGCACCCCTGAGCGCCTCTGCGATGCCATCGCGGCGCGGGCGGGACCGCCCGGCCACCGTTCGTTCCCCACCGCTGAGGTTGTCGCCGCTCATTCCAGGAAAGAGGGAGACCATGAACAGTGACACGCGTGAGGAGGCGCGGAGCCCCGTGGTGATCATCGGGGCCGGACCGTCCGGGCTCGCGCTGGCGCTGGGACTGGCCCGACAGGGCGTGCGCTCGGTCCTCGTGGAGCAGGGGCACGGCGGCATGGGAGACCGTTCCAAGGCACCCGCCATCCACGCGCGTACCCTGGAGATCCTCCGCGGCTGGGGGGTGGAGCGGGCCATGCTCGACGGGGGGCAGCTGGTCACCGACCTGCGGGTGCGCTCCGCTGACACCGCTGGCCGGACGCTGGTCGCGGCGGACTTCTCCGAGCTCGACGACGAGGCCGAGCATCCCGGTGTGCTGTTCGTGGACCCGGGGGTCATAGAACGGGTGCTGCTGCGGGCGGTGTCGGAGTCGGGCCAGTGCGACGTCCGTTTCGGGACGGAACTCGTCGGGTTGGACACCCGCGACGACGGGGTGACGCTCACGGTCGACGGGCCCCGAGGAACGTATCGGATCAGCGCCGAGTTCGTCGTTGGTTGTGACGGGGCGAGCGGGTTCGTCCGGGGCGCGCTGCGGCTGCCCTTCGAGGGCGCGGCCTACCCGATTCGCCCCGTGCTGGCCGACGTGCGGGTGGGTGACGACCGCGACGCGTTGCCGTGGCCGAGGCTGCGCAACGAACGCGGTGGTCTGCTCCTCGCGATCCGGCTCCGCCCCGGACTCTGGCGGCTCGCCCGCCTGAACGGCGGTGATCTCGGGCGTGCCGAGGAGGTGTCCGACGAGGAGGTGGCCGCGATGGCCGAGGCTGTGCTCGGACCCGGGGAGGTCGGGACGGTGTGGGCGAGCCGTTACCGGATCCACCGCAGGTGGAGCCCGCACTTCAGGGTGGGCCGGGTCCTCCTCGCGGGCGACGCGGCGCACGTCCACCCCCCTATGGGTGGGCAGGGAATGAACGCGGGCATCCACGACGCGGCGAACCTGGCCTGGAAGCTCGCCCAGGCACTGTCGGGACGGGGCGAGGTGGAGCGGCTGCTGGAGTCCTACGACGAGGAGCGCCGCGGGATCGCGAGCAGCGTGTCGTGGTGGGCCAACCTCAACACCCGGCTCTTCCTGCAGATGCCGCCGGCGGTGCGTGGGGGGATACTCCGGCTGGCGCCCCTGCTCGCCGGAATCCCCCCGTTGCGACGGTCGATGCTGCGACGGATGACCATGCTCAACCTCACCTGCCCACTCTCGCCCCTCTTGGACTACGAGGAACGCGCTGCCGGCAAGCGGCTGCCCAACCCACTGTTGCGCTCCCCCGGAGGAGGGCGGATACGCCTGTACGACCTGCTGCCGAGCGGGCCCGCGCTGGTCGAGGTGGCCATCGACCGCGCGTTCGGCGCCGACGTGGACAGGGAGGCCCTGCCGCTGAGCCGCGTGGTCCGGATCGGTCCCGGTGGCCACGACGACCCCACCGACGCGTTGCGCCGCCTGCTGGGCGCCCAGGAGGGGTGGATCCTGGTGCGCCCGGACGGGCATGTGGCTTGGGCACGGCAGCGCCCCGAAGGGATGGCCGACGCGGTCCGGCGCGCCCTCGGCGAGAAGGGATGAGCGCCGGCGCGCCCGCGGTGTCCTCGCTGTGGGCGTCGCGGTGTGGCTCACCGTGGTGGCCCTCGAGCCGCCTTGGCCGGGTACTAGGGCTCCCGGGCCTCGGGCAGGATTCGGTGCGGTAACGGGCGCGACCGGGAGCGGCCCCGCCACTCGCGCGGGTAGCCGAGGGAGACCTCCTCGAAACGAACCCCGTCGTGCCAGGAGGTACGCGGGATGTGCAGGTGGCCGTACACCACGGCGGCCGCGTTGAACCGCCGGTGCCAGTCGGCGGTGCGTTCGGTGCCGCACCACTGGGCGAACTCGGGGAAGTACAGCGGCCGGGTGACCTCGCGGATGGTGGGCCAGTGGTTCACCAGCACCGTCGGTGCGCCGTCGAGCGAGCGCAGCCGCTCCTCGGTGTAGTCGACCCGGGCGGCGCACCACTCCTCGAGCGTGGGGTAGGGGTCGGGGTGCAGCATGAACTCGTCGGTGCACACCACACCCGTCTCATAGGCGCGTTCCAGCGCGGCCTCCTTGGTGTGAGCGCCCGGCGGCCGAAACGTGTAGTCGTAGCCCACGAAGAGCGGGGCGATCGTGACCGGGCCTCCCTCGCCGTGCCACACCGGGAAGGGGTCCTCGGGGGTCGCCACTCCGAGCTCCCGGCAGAGGTCCACGAGGTGGCGGTAGCGCTCC
Source organism: Halostreptopolyspora alba (assembly GCA_003725585.1). Lineage (GTDB taxonomy): Bacteria > Actinomycetota > Actinomycetes > Streptosporangiales > Streptosporangiaceae > Lipingzhangella > Lipingzhangella alba. Next base: position 250,362 of record RJMB01000001.1, read on the forward strand.
ACGCCGCGAAGCCGTACCGGGTCCTTCGCGTGGGTCCACAGCTCGTGGTTCCCGGGAGCCCAGACAACCCGCGCGAAGCGCTCGGTCAGCAGCCGCAGGGTCCAGTCGATGTCGGCGGCCAGCTCACCGATGTCGCCGGCGACGATCAGCCAGTCGCCCTCCGAGTCCGGTGCGATGCGGTCGGCGATCGTGCGGTTCTCGGAGTAGCTGACATGCAGGTCGCTGACAGCGAGCAGGCTGCCGGGGGGCGCGGAACTCACGGCCCCATCGTGGCACGCCGTCCACGTCGGGAGCGGCGCGGGTCAGCGCATTCCGCGTAGCCGGTCGATCTGGCGCCGCTCGCGTTTCGTGGGGCGGCCGGCGCCGCGTTCGCGCTTGGCGACCGGGATCTTCGACTCGGGAGAGGGGGCGGGGGTGTGGTCGACGTAGCACCGTACCGCGACGGGGGCGCCCACACGCTTGTCGATCACGTGGCTGACCTCGACGATCCGGGGGGTGCCGGCCAACTTGACCTTGACGACGTCCCCGGGGCGCACCGGGGTGGCGGGCTTGGCCGGGCGGTCGTTCACCCGGACGTGCCCCCCGCGGCATCCCTGCGCGGCGATCTGTCGCGTCTTGGCCAGCCGCACCGCCCACAGCCAGCGGTCGATGCGGCCGCTGGGCAACCCCGGGGGCAGGCTGCGGTCCTTGCCGGACTCCTTGGCTGGCGATCCGGCGGCGTCACCGGTGTTCACGGTGGTAAGCCCCTGTTCGTCGACGTGCGCGCGAGGCGCGCTGATGCCCCTCGCGCGCACTGTAACGCGCCTCCCGCCGGAGGGGCCACCGTGTTCCGAGTGGTTTCGAGGAGGCACAAGGGCGCCGCGCTCTGCCGGACCCCGGCAGTGGCCACGGGTGCGCCGTTCGCGGCTGTGAGGCGACTCCCGGATGTCGACGGCGTCGGCCGCGGAGGGCGGTGTCCGCCGAGGGGCTTCGGTGAGGCGTCCACCCGCTGTCGGGCGAGTGTCCTTGACCTGCGCAGTCCCTTGACACCTCGTTAACAGTGTGACGTATTCTCTTGTATGCAGCTGTGTACATCACTGTCGGGTGGGGAACGGGAGGCGGGGAATGCACGATCCCGGCCGCGAACACACGTGGGTGGAGTTCGTGGACCGCTGGCACGAGCGGTGCGCGAGCGACTCTGAGTTGGCCACCCTCGCTCGTGGGGCCACCGTCGGTTTCGGTGTGCGCCACGGCGACGACCGCGCCGGGTTCCGGTTCACCGAAGGCCGATTCGTGCCCGGTGAGGCGGGACCCGCGATGGGGGAGGAGCCGGAGTTCGAGGTCGCCGCGGCACCGGAGGACTGGGCTCGCTTCCTGGAAGCGGTCCCCCGACCCCCGTACCAGAGCTTCTTCGGGATGTTGATGCGCGTTCCCGGTGCCGAGGTGCGTGGCGAAGAGCTGGTCTTCGCCCAGCACGCCCACCTCGTGCGGCGTGTGCTGGAACTCGGGCGCGAGATCGCCTCCGGGACGGCCCCGCCCGCGCGCCACGTGCCGGCGAGTGGGGCGCACGGCGGCCCCGATTCCCCGCCCGACGCCGTGACCGGGCACTATCGCCACATCGACATCGGTGGGTCCTCCCGGCGCGTCTACTACGAGACCGCGGGCGCCGGCCGCGACGTCCTGTTCCTGCACACCGCGGGCGCCGACTGCTCCCAGTTCCACCACCTGCTCGCCAACCCGCGACTGCGCTCGGACCTGCGCATGGTCTCCTTCGACCTGCCCTGGCACGGCAAGTCCCCACCGCCACCCGGCGCGGTGCCCGGGAGCTACGCCCTGGACACCGACACCTACGCACGGACCGTCATGGCCCTGGTGGAGTCACTGGGGCTGCGCGACCCGATCGTCGTCGGCGCCTCGATGGCCGGGGAGATCTGCCTCGAGTTGGCCTACCGCCACCCCGACCGGATCGGCGGCGTCGTGGCCTGCGAGGCCAGCGATGCGGTGCCCGGTAGGCAGGTGCGCTGGGCACTCGACCCGCGGGTCAACGAGGCACTGTTCGTTCCCGAATGGGTCGACGGGCTCATGGCGCCGCAGAGCCCACCCGAACACCGCGCCGAGGTGTGGTGGGGCTACTCCCAGAGCGGGCACGGCGCGTTCTACGGCGACATCCTGTTCTACAGCGGCGACTGGGACGGCAGGCAGCGGGTGCCGCTCATCGACACCCGGCGGTGCCCCGTCGTCATGCTCACCGGCGAGTACGACTACTCGTGCACACCGGAGATGTCGCGCCGGACCGCGGAGCGGATCCCCGGCGCGCGCTTCGAGGTCATGCCCGAGCTGGGGCACTTCCCGCACGCCGAGAACCCGCCACGGTTCGCCACGCACCTCCGCGAGGCGATCTCCACCATCGACACCCGCACACCCACCTCGGAGCCAGACCATGACCAGCACTGACCACCGCATGTTGATTGACGGCCAGCGAGTCGAGGCCGCCAGCGGCGACCGCATGTCCGCGATCAACCCCTACACGACGGAGGAGTTCGCCACCTTTCCCGACGCGGGAGCCTCCGACGTGAACGACGCGGTCGCCGCCGCGCGCGCGGCGTTCGAGCGGGAGTGGCGCACCGTGCCCGGGGTGCGCCGCGCCGAACTGCTGGACCGCCTGGCGACACTGCTGGAGGAGGACGCCGACCGGCTGGGCCGGCTGGAGACCACCGACAACGGAAAGCTGCTACGCGAGACCACCAGCCAGGTCCGGTTCGCGGCCCGCAACTACCGCTTCTTCGCCGGGTACGCGGACAAGATCGGCGGGCGTACGGTCCCGCTCGACTCGCCGGACACCTTCGACTACACCATCGCCGAACCCATCGGGGTGGCCGCGCTGATCACCGCCTGGAACTCGCCGACGCAGCTGCTCGCGAACAAGCTCGCGCCGGCGATCGCGGCCGGGAACTGCGTCGTGATCAAACCCTCCGAGCACGCCTCCGTGACCACCCTGGAGCTGGCGGACCTGGTCACCCGGGCGGGCTTTCCGCCCGGTGTCCTCAACATCGTCACCGGCGGGCCACAGGCCGGGATCGCCCTGTCCGAGCACCCGGGGCTGGACCGGATCAGCTTCACCGGAAGCGTGCCCACGGGCCGCGCGATCGCCCAGGCCGCCGCGCGTAACGTCGTACCCACGACCCTGGAGCTCGGCGGCAAGTCGCCCAACATCGTCTTCGGTGACGCCGACCTGGAACGCGCGGTTCCCGGCGCCGTGGCGGGCATCTTCGCCGCGGGCGGACAGACCTGCATAGCCGGAAGCCGACTGTTGGTGCAGCGGTCGGTGTACGAGCGGGTGATCGAGGGGATCGCGGAACGGGCACGCGCGATCCGGCTCGGCGACCCGCTACTACCCGAGACCCAGCTCGGACCACTCGCCAACCGCCCGCACTACGAGCGCGTGCGGGCGGCCATCGAGACCGGAGTCAGCGCCGGCGCCCGCCCCGTGGCCGGGGTGGACACGGCGCGGGAAACGCCGTCGACCGCCGGGTTCTTCGTGCCGCCCACGGTTTTCGCCGACGTGGACAACTCCTCGCGGTTGGCCCGCGAGGAGATATTCGGCCCCGTTCTGAGCGTGATCCCCTTCGATGACGACGACGAGGCCGTCGCCATCGCCAACGACAGTGACTACGGGCTGGCCTCCGGGATCTGGACCAACGACCTCACTCGGGCGCACGCCGTCGCCCGGCGGTTGGTGGCGGGGACCGTCTGGGTCAACACCTACCGGGCCAGCGCCGCGCAGGCGCCGTTCGGTGGCACACGCAAGTCCGGCTACGGCAGGGAGCGCGGCGAGGAGGCGCTCCAGGAGTACCTCACCACGAAGAACGTGCTGATCGACCTGTCCGGGACGACCCCGGACCCCTTCGCCATCCGTACCTGAGGCCGCCCCAACCGGCCGCGGCACGATCCGAGGAGATCCCCTACGTCTATGACGAACCAACCGACGAACCCGAGACAGTCCACCGGGGAGAAGGACGAGCTGTCCCCCCAGGCCCGCGGCGGGATCCGAGGGGCCTTTTACGGGTACTTCGTGGACTTCTACGACATCTACCTGCCGACGATGGCGCTCGCCCCCGCCATGGTCTACTTCGAGCCCGAGCACCTGGACACGGTGACGAGTTCGACGATCTACTACATCACGCTCGCGATCACCCTGCTGGGGAGGCCGCTGGGCGCCTCGATCTTCGGGAACATGGCCGACAGTATCGGTCGCAAACCGGCCACCATGGTCGCCGTGGGCGGCTCCACTGTGATCACGTTCCTCATGATGCTCATGCCCGGCTACGCGCTCCTGGGCTGGTTCGCGATCATCGGGTTGATCCTGCTGCGGTTCGTGAACGGCATCTTCCTCGGCGGCATCTACACGGCCGCGGTGCCGCTGGCCATGGAGTACGCACCGCCCGAGAAACGCGCCCGGGTGTCCACCCGCATCATGCTGGGCTACCCACTGGCCTTCATCGTGGTCAGCCTGCTGACCACGGTGATGCTGCGGGTCACGCCGGTGGAGGACGGCAGCTACCTGGAGTGGGGCTGGCGGGCTCCGTTCGTGCTCAGCGTCATCTTCCAGGTGGCGTTCCTGCTCTACTACCGCCGCGTCGAAGAGCCCCCGATGGTAAAGCGGAACAAGGATCGGCCGTCCCCGTTGAAGGAGCTGGTCGCCAGAGGGCCGAACCGGCGCGGCCTGCTGCAGGTGTTCCTGCTGATGAGCGGCATGTGGCTGTCGCTGCAGACCGCCGTGTCGATGATGCCGGGCTTCCTGACCGGCGTGCTGGAGTTCCCGGACATGTCCGTCACCGTGGCCACGGTCGTGTTCTTCACCGTCCTGATGGGCACCTATCTGGGGGTCGGCCGGCTCACGGACGCCTGGGGCCGGCGGCCGGTCCTGGCCCTGTTCGGGGTGCTGACCGCCACCGTCGTTCCGGCCTTGTACTGGCTGCTGATCTACACCGCCGACCCGGGCGAGGGCGTCATCGCCACCCTGGTGCTGGCGGGAATCGTCGTGGTGGTGGCCAACACGCCCTGGGGCATCCTCAGTGCCTACATCCCGGAGCGGTTCCCGGTCGAGGTCCGTGCCTCCGGGTTCGGGGTCGGCTACACCTTCGCGGTGATCATCCCGTCGCTGTACAGCTTCTTCCTGGTCTGGCTGAGCCACCTCATGCCCTACGAGTACACCCAGATCCCGCTGGTGGTCCTCGGCGGTGCGCTCGCGGTGGTCGGCGCGCTCATGGGCCCAGAGACCAAGGGAGCGGATCTCGCCGCGACGCGAACGCAAAGGAGCCAACATTGACCAGCGGTAATGAACCCGTGCGGGTGGCGCTGTGCGGTCTGGGCAACATGGGGTCGGCGATCGCCGGGCGGCTGGCCGACACCGGGTGGCCCGTCCTGGTCCACGACCTCGACGCGCGACGGATACGGCAGGCCGCGGAGGCACCGGGGGTCACGGCCGCCGCCAGTCTCGCCGAGTTGGCGAGCGCCGACGTCGTGCTGCTCTCACTGCCGACACCGAAGGCGTCCCTGGAGGTCGTCTCGGAGCTGGCGCCCCGCATGCGCGCGGAGCCCGACACCGCTACCGACGCCACCACCGACACCGCCCCCGTCATCGTCGAGACCTCCACGGTCAACCCGCCGGACATGACCGCGGCCGACGAGGTGTGCGCGCCGCACGGCGTCGGGATCATCGACGCCGCGATCCTCTCCGGGGTCGCCCAGATGCGCTCGGGCTCCGCGAGCCTGCTGGTCGGGGGCCAGGAGCGCCACACCCGTACCGCCGCTCCCGTGCTCGACGCCATCAGCGCCTCGAGCCGGCACTTCGGGCCGCTCGGCGGCGGTATGGCCGCCAAGGTCATCAACAACGCGGTCGCGCACGCGGTCATGGTGGTCCTCTCCGAGGCCGGGGCGCTGGCCGCCGCGACCGGGGTGTCCGGCACCGCGCTGGCCGAGCTGTTGGGCGGCGCGGACGCCGGGCTCACCCGGCCGCTGACCCACCGGTTCGTGGAGCGGATCCTGCGCGCCGAGTACGAGGGCGGGATGCCCACCGAGGCGGCCCGCAAGGACTCCACGCTGGCCCTGGAGCTGGCGCAGCGGACGAACGTGCCCCTGTTCGCGTTGCAGAGCAGCCACACCGTCTACGAGCTCGGCACGGCCGAGGGGCTGGGACGCTACGACTACTCCGCCATCGCGACCCTGTGGGAGCGGTGGACCGGCCGTCCGATGAGCGAGACCGGCGAGCACGGCGGTGGTGACCAGTGAACGAGCCGGTGGGTACGGAGGAACCCGTATGACGTCCGACCTTGGGGTCTACGCGATCCGCTTCGCGCACCGTGAGGCATCGGTGCGGGGAGAGCACTTCTACGGGCACGATCCCTGTTCCGAAGCGCCGTTCCCGATCGACTACTACGTGTGGCTCATCACCTCCGACGAGCACACCGTGCTCGTCGACGCGGGCTTCACCCCGGCCACCGCCCGGCAGCGGGGCAACCGCTACTACCTACAGTCGCCCATGGAGACGATCGCCGCCCTGGGATCCGACGCCGGCCAGGTCTCCCACCTCGTCCTCAGCCACCTGCACTACGACCACGTCGGCCACCTCGCGGACTTTCCGGCCGCGAGCGTCGTCCTGCAGGAGGCCGAACTCGCGTTCTGGACGTCGCGGCACGCGGGGCGGGGCGAGCACGCCCGTCTGGCCGATCCCGAGGCGACCGCCTCCCTGGTGCGGGAGAACTTCACCGGCCGTGTACGGCTGGTGAACGGAGAATATGAGGTGGTGCCGGGCGTCACCGTGCACCGCGTGGGGGGACACACCCCGGGACTACAGGTGACCAGGGTCGAGTCCGCTCGGGGGACCGTGGTTCTCGCCGCTGACGCGACGCACTTCTTCGAGAACATCGAGGGGGACCGCCCTTACGGGGTGGTCAACCACCTGCCGGCGATGTACGAGGCGTTCGACACCGTCCGTGCGCTGGCGGGCCCCGAAGGGGTCGTCGTCCCGGGACACGATCCCCGGGTACGGGAACGGTTCCCGGCGGTGGCCGGCCTGGAGGGGATGGCCGCGCGCATCGTCTGACCGGGCGTTCGGTAACCGGAGGCTCCGCCGGCGCCCTCCCGCGCTCCCCGGGAGGGCGCCGGGCTCGGTGTCGCGGCGTCGCCGGGTCAGCGGAGCTCCGCGGCGTACATCTCCAGCCGGATGTCGCGAGCCGCCGCCATGTGGTGCTCCGCGCGCTCGGCCGCCTCCTCGGCGTGCTGGTTCTCGATGGCGGACAGGATCGCGTCGTGCTCGGCCAGCGCGCTCTCCCAGCGGCCGGGGCGTGTCAGCGTGGTCGCCGGATAGCGGGCCAGGTGGTCGTTGAGCCGGGTGAGGAGGTCGATCAACGTCCGGTTGTGACTGGCCTGCCACATCGTCTCGTGGAAGGAGCGGTTGGCCGTCGCCATGGCGTAGGCGTCCGTCGTGTCGAGCTCGGCCATCGCCTCGGCGGCCCGGCGCAGCCTGATCAGGTCGATCTCGGTGCGCCGCTTGGCGGCCGCGCTGGCGACCGCGCCCTCGAGGACGATGCGCACCTCGTAGATCTCCAGGATCTCCTCGGGGCTTCGGCCGCGTACCCGCATTCCCCGGTCGGCGCGCTCGACCAGGCCGTCCTGCTCCAGCCGTCGCAGAGCCTCCCGGATGGGGGTTCGACTGACCCCGTAGTGTTCCGCGAGACTCAGCTCGGGGAGCTGGGCTCCGCTCTCCCACTCCCCGGAGATGATCGCGGTGCGGAGTCGCTCGTAGACGCCGTCAGCCATGGGTCCTCCTATCTCCCCGTCTCCCGAAAGTATACGCGTGTATGCTGTCGCGGTTACAGCAAGCGACCGGGCGGGCTCAATGGTCGGGCGCCAGCGTTCGCGGTTCCGGCCGCGTGCGGTTGTCGTTCCTGACCGCCGGGACAACCGCGAAGTCGGATCGCGCTCAATTCGCGTTCAGGGGCGACTCCGCGACGGGACGACGAAAGGCGACGCGAACGACCGGATGGTCTGCGGGTTTCCTTAACACTGGTGATTTGACGGATGTGTGGCGGCTGGAGTGGCGCCGATAGTTGTCACGTCCCCGACACGAGGAGTTGATGAACACAGGACCAATTCGTTCATTCTCACGGAGCGTGCACAAACGCTGAGAACCGTGGTGTGACTGCACTGCACGGGCCTCAGTGGCGGAATCCGAAAACACCCAGGGTGGTCCGGGCCTGGGAGCGGCGGGGAGCGTCCCGCCGTGGCGAATACCGGACACAACTGAATCGAGATCGCCGATTCGTGAACCCCCGAAACACAACACGAATCGTAGCGAATCCCCCCGATGGGACCGCACGGGACCACAACGGCGACGGTTGGCCGCCTCGTATCCGGCCCTGACCGACGAGACGAGAGCGGCGGCGCCGCGCCTGGAACCCGTGGGTTCCCTTTCAATCGCAAAAAAGGAGATCACAACTCCATGCGCAATACGGACATTCCCCGGGAGCTATCCCCTTCCCCCACGACCGGGCGAAGCTCGCTCGGCACGAAGGTGGCCAGCACGGTTGGCGTGGCCGCGGCGATGGCCATGGGTATGGGCCTCGCCTCCCCGGCCCAGGCGGACACCGGCTCCCACGAGCGCGGGCCCGACCCCACGGAGCAGGCGCTCGAAGCGAGCTCCGGGCCGTTCGACACCGACTCCGACAGCGTCTCCTCCCTGGTGAGTGGCTTCGGCGGTGGCACGATCTACTACCCCGAGGACACCAGCGAGGGTGACTTCGGCGCCGTCGCCCTGGCCCCCGGATACACGGCGAGCTCGACCTCGTACGGGTCTCTGGCCGAGCGGATCGCCTCACACGGCTTCGTGGTGTTCGCCTTCGACACGAACACGCGCTTCGACCAGCCGAACAGCCGGGGCGACCAGATGGAGAGCGCCCTGGAGTACCTGGTTGAGGACAGTGACGTGACGGACCGTATCGACGAGAACCGTCAGGCTGTCTCCGGCCACTCCATGGGTGGCGGCGGCACGCTCGCGGCCGCCGACGACAACCCGGACCTGCAGGCCGCCGTTCCGCTCACCCCCTGGCACCTCCAGAAGAGCTGGGGCGGAATGCAGGTCCCGACGATGATCATCGGTGCGGAGAACGACAGCGTCGCATCGGTGAGCTCGCACTCCATCCCCTTCTACGAGAGCCTGCCGGGCTACGGCCTGGAGAAGGCCTACGCCGAGGTGAGCGGGGCGAGCCACTTCGCGCCGAACAGCAACGACGACACCGTCGCCAAGTACTCGATCGCGTGGCTGAAGCGCTTCGTTGACAACGACGCGCGCTATGACCAGTTCCTCTGCCCGCCGCCCGACTCCGGTGGCTTCTTCGGTGAGCTGTCCGACTACCGGGACAGCTGCCCGACCGACTAGGTGATTCCTAGCGGCCACCCGCACTGAGCGGGCGCACAACCGAATACGACAGGGCGCCGGTGGCGGTCCGTAACGGACCGCCACCGGCGTCGTCGTGTGTGGGGCTGCGACGAGAACGGCCGTGGGGCGACGTCCGGCGTCGAGGACGCCGGCGTCGTCCCCCGTAGGGTGCGTGGGCGGGTGGCGCCGGCCCGCTGAGGGGCGTTTCGCTCGGGCTCGGCCCGGCGTCGCGAGCGCGGAACCCGGCGGTCGAGGTGTGCGGACACAAAACAGCGGGGGCCGGAAACCCGGCCCCCGCTTCGGTGGTGTCCGTTCGGCGTCGGCTCCTAGCCGAGGTCGGAGAACGGCGCGATCTCGTCGGGACCGGGCCGCTCCAGGTCGAACTCCTCGATCGGGCCGTCCTCGTTGTCGGTGACGCGAACCTCCTGCAGGACCTCGACGTCGCCGCCCTCGCTGTACCGCGAGACGTAGGTGCCGGTGTAGCCGGCGTGGTTGTCGGAGGCGGTGGTGAACGGCACCAGGCCGGGGCCGGGGTAGTCGTCCTCGTCGAGCGCGTCGATCAGGGCCTGGCGGGTGAGGTCCTCACCGGCGTTCTCCAGCACCTGGGCGAACTTCACCGCCTGGACCATGCCGTAGATGGTGGTGTTGGAGAACGGCACGTCCTCCTCGACGTAGTCGTCGTAGATCTCGCGGAAGAACGAGATCCAGGGGTCGTCCTCCTGGTTCACCCGAGGCAGGTAGCCGGTGCTGATCATGCCGTCCAGCATGGCGTCGGCGGGGGCGTCCGATCCGGCCTCCTCGGCGAACTGCTCCAGCAGCCCGGAGAGGGTGACCGTGTCGGCGCCGATGCTGCTGACGACGAACTGTGGATCGTAGCCGATGCCCGCCGACTCCAGGAGCATCATCGCGGAGTAGTTGGGCACGCACGAGCAGACGACGACGTCGGCCTCGGCGTCGGCCAACGCCTCCACCTGCGCCGAGATCGAGTCCTGGCCCGAGTCGTAGGACTGGACCTCGACCACCTGGTCCTCCAGGTACTGGTCGAGCCCCGCCTGGGAGTCCTCGCCCACGTCATCGGACTGGTGCAGGTATCCGACATCGGCGTCGGGGAAGTTCTCGGCGATGTACTCGCCCTGGATCTTGGCCTCACGCGTGTAGTCGACCTGGTAGCCGTACGTCAGCGGGTACTCGTCCGGCTGGTTCCACATCAGGGCGCCGGACGACACGAACAGGTCCGGAACCCCCTCCTGGTCCAGGAAGTCGAGGACCTTGGAGTGCGTGGGGGTGCCCAGTCCGCCGACCATCGCGAAGATCTCGTCGTCGTGGACGAGGTCCTGGGTGACCTCGACGGTGTTGTCGGGCTGATAGACGTCGTCCTCGACCCGGTAGTCGATCTCGCGTCCGTGGACGCCGCCGTTGTCGTTGATGTACTCGAAGACGGCGCCCGCCCCGGCCGGGATCTGGCTGTACCCCGGGGCCGCGGGACCGGTCAGGGGCATGTGGGTGCCGATCACGACACTGTCGTCGGTAACGCCGGTGGAGACGTCGAGGTCGGCCGTCCCGTTGTCCTCGACCTCACCCGCGCCGGAACACGAGCTCAGCAGGATGGCCGCCGCGGCCGCGGCCGCGGCCGCCGACATCGCGCGTGGTCTGTGCATGGGGTGATCTCACTTTCCTTGTTGGGTGGACGGTACGGATGTGGTGCCGTTCCCGGAGTGCCCGCGTGAGCGGAGCGCGTTGCCCAGCTGACGCAGGATCCCCTGCACCCCGCTCGGCCAGGTCAGGACGAGCGCGATCAGGAGCACGCCGTACAGCACGTGGGGGAGGTTGTTGGCGACGTTGGTGTCCAGGGTGAGCGCGTGCGCGAGCGAGTCTCCCCATTCCTCCACGTAGACCATGGCGATCGCGCCCCAGAGCGCCCCCCACAGGCTGCCGAGCCCGCCCAGGACCAGAACGGCCAGCAGGCTCAGCGAGAGGGCGACGGCGAACGTGCTCGGGGTGGCGGTCTTGAGGAGGTACGCCTGCAGGGCTCCGGCGAGACCACCGCAGCCCGCGCTGACGACGAACGCGGTCACCTTGACCCGGGCGACCCGGATCCCGGAGAGCGCCGCGGCGGTCTCGTCGTCACGGACGGCACGCATCTGCCGGCCCAGGCGCCCATGGCTGAGGTTGGCCAGGAACACCAGGACGATCAGGACCGTCAGCCACACCACCCACGCCTGCCATTGGGTGTTGGACACCATGTCGGAGAGCGCGGGCGGGGTGCCGCGCATGACGAAGGAGAGCCCGTTCGGGCCGCCCAGGAAGTCCGAGAAACGGTTGGCCAGCGCGGGCATCGCCACGGCCAGCGCGAGCGTCGCCCCCGCGAGGTAGGGGCCGTGCAGCCGCGCGCACACCACACCGATGATGAGTCCGGCCAGGCAGCTGATCACGACCGCGAGGGCCAGGTTGAGCCACAGGGGCAGCATCGGCATGTGGATGACGAACAGGGCCGTGCTGTAGGCCCCGATGAACATGAACGCGCCGTGCCCGAGGGAGACCTGCCCGCTGAACCCGATGAGGATCCCCAGCCCGGCGATCGCGAGCATGTAGAAACCGATGCTCGCGAGGCGCAGGTTCGCCCCCGGGTCCGTGATCGAGGTCAGCGCGATGACGGCGATCATCGCGGCGCAGGCCGCGATGAGGTGGCGGGGCAGCATCGGCAGGGTCCGCCACCGTTCGGCGAGCCGGCGCGGCCCGCCGGAGCCGCGCGCGGCCTCCTCGACGTTGGGACCCGCCGCGGTCGCGGGGGATTTCTGCGAACTCGCCATCGTCAGACCTTCCGTGCTTTGGGCCGGGTGAACAGGCCGTCAGGCCGCACGCTGAGCACCAGGATGAGAATGATGAGCGCGGCCAGGGGCATTAGCTCCGGTCCGAGGTACCCGGACACGAACGACAGGCTGATCCCGAGGATGAAACCGCCCAGGAGCGAGCCGAAGGGGTTGTCGAGCCCGCCGATGACGGCGGCGGCCAGTCCGTAGACGAACACCGAGTCCAAGACGTTGGGGTACACGAACGGGGGAGCGGCGAGCATGCCCGCGAGCGCACCCACGACCGTGGCGATTCCCCAGCCCAGGGTCAGCATGAGGCCGACACGGACGCCCAGCATGCGCGCCATCTCGGGGTGCGCGGCGGCGGCGCGCATCCGCAGCCCCAGTGGGGTCCACCGGTAGAGCGCGAACAGCAGCATCGCGGTGCCCAGGACGGCGGCGACGCCGAAGATGTCCGCCGGGGAGAACCGCCCTTCGAAGTCCATCGGGTAGCTGAACGAGTGCGGCTCGTTGCTCCAGATCATCCCGGCGACCCCCTGTAGCAGGAGCAGCAGGCCAAGCGTGATGATGATCGCGCTGAGCTGGGATGTCTTCTGGACCGGGCGTATCAGTAACCGTTCGGTGACCGAGCCCATGAGCAGCCCGCTCACCAGCGCGGCGGCGAAGCCGAGCCAGTAGGACCCCGAGGCCGTGGTGACCGTGAGGGCGATGTAGGCGGCTATGAGCGCGAGCGCCGGCTGCGCGAAGTTCACGACCCGGGTCGCCTGGTAGATGATGATCAGGGAGAGAGCCAGGGCGGCGTAGATCGCGCCCTCGGCAACCCCGTTTAGCGTTAGGTTCGTGAAGTAGTCCACGGTGGTGTTCGCTTTCTAGAAGCCGAGGTAGGCGTGGCGCATCTGGTCGTCGCTGAGCAGGCGGTCCGCCGTGTCGGAGACGGCGATCGTGCCCAAGTTGAGGACGACGCCCTCGTCCGCGATGGACAGCGCGCTGTTCGCGTTCTGCTCGACGAGGAGGACCGTCAGCCCGGTGTCGGCGCACAGCTGCCGGATCAGGTCCATCAGCTGGCGTGTCGCCATCGGCGCGAGCCCGAGTGAGGGCTCGTCCAACAGCAGGATGCGCGGGCGGCACATGAGCGCGCGGCCGATCGCCAGCATCTGGCGCTCGCCGCCCGACAGGTTGCTGGCGGGCTGGTTGCGTCGCTCGCGCAGGATCGGGAAGAGGTCGTAGGTCGAGCTCAGGGTCGCCGCCCGGTCGGAGCGCCACAGGCCGCCGAGCCGCAGGTTCTCCTCCACGGTGAGTTCGACGATGATCCCGGCCCCCTCGGGGACGTGGGCGACACCGAGGCGGGCGAGTCGCTCCGGAGCGCAGCGGGTCAGGTCGGTGTCACCAAGCCAGATCCGCCCCGAGTCGGCCCGCTTGAGTCCGCTGACGGTACGCAGCAGCGTCGTCTTACCGGCCCCGTTGGCCCCCAGAACAGCGCAGATACTGCCTTCGGCGACGCTCAGCGACACTCCGTTGAGTGCCTTGACGGCGCCGTAGCTGGCGACCAGGTCCTCAACGCGGAACAGTGCGTTCTCACTCATCGTCGCTCTCCTCCGCGGATCCGAGATAGGCAGCGGTGACGGCCGGGTCGTTGCGCACCACGTCGGGGGGACCCTCGGAGATGACCGCGCCGAAGTTGAGCACCACGATGTGGTCACAGACGTCCATGACCAGATCCATGTGGTGCTCGATCAGCAGGACCGACATGCGTTCGCGAAGATCCCGGATCCGGGTGGCCAGCTCCGCGAGTTCCTCGCTGGACAGGCCGCCGGCGGGTTCGTCCAGCATGAGTAGTTCGGGCTCGTTCACCAGGGCGCGGGCCAGGGCGACCCGCTTCTGGACGCCGTAGGCCAGCGTCGACGGGTACGCGCCGGCGACGTGGGCGATACCGAGCTCGTCCAGTACCGCCATGGCGCGTCCGCGTAGGGCCCGTTCGTCGCGCTCGAACCGGCCCAGCCCGGTCAACATGGTGAACAGGCCGGTCTTGGCGAGGCGCTCGCCCCCGGTCATGACGTTGTCCAGGACCGTCATGCCGGGGAACAGGTTGAGCCCCTGCAGGGTGCGGCTTATGCCGTGGTTCGCGAGATGGTACGGGCGGAGCCCGGAGAGCCGGTGCCCCTTGCTGGAGATCGTTCCGGTGTCCGGAGTGATCAGGCCCGAGAGGACGTTGAACAGTGTTGTCTTACCCGCCCCGTTGGGCCCGATGAGGCCCACGACGGAACCGGGCGGCACTGTGATGTGCACGTCCTTGAGCGCGACGAGCCCGCCGAAACGGACCGTCACACCATCCGCGGTGAGAAGGTGGTCGGTGAGAGAGGGAGTCAACCGTCCTCTTTTCTGCGTCTTCCTTTACGAGCGGGGTTGGGAGCGAGCCCTTACGGGCCGCCCTGGCCGCGAGAAGCGCACGGGTGCGCTGATGGCGCTGCGTTGCGCCGCCGCCCGCAAGGCGGCGTTGTCGCCCACCGGGGGTCCGGCGGGCGACACGATTCGGGGCCGGGGCATTCGAGCCGGCGCTCCTTCCTGGGTTGTCGCGGGGAACGCGGCCCTCCTCTGGGACGGCACGTGGCCGCCGAGGGGCACCGGATCACCCGCGGGGAGGCGAGTATGGCCGCATGGATCTCATGGGGAGTCGGACGACTGCGAGATCATCCGTGCCATCTCGACGCGGGAACGCACGTTCAGTCGGCGAAAAACGTTGCGTAAGTGGTGCTCAACGGTTCGTGGGCTTACGTAGAGCTGGGCCGCCACCTCACGGTTGGTGGCGCCGTCCGCGACCAGCTGCGCGATCTGGTACTGCTGCGCGGTGAGCGCGTCGGCGCGGTTGGGGTGCTCGGTGCGGACCGAGTTCCCGGTGGCACGGAGCTCGGAGCGCACCCGGGCGGCCAGCAGCCGGGCGTCGAAGTGCTCGAAGATATCCAACGCGCAGTGCAGGTGCTCCCGGGCGGGGCCGGGCGAGCGCTGTCGGCGTAGTGTCGTGCCGTACAGCAGTTCGGTGCGGGCGTACTCGATGCCGAGGTGGCCACCCGTGCGGTGCAGCCGGAGTGCCTCGTCGAAGTACTCGCGGGCCCGCTCCCCGCTCTCCAACAGGGCCCGGCACCGGGCCAGGAGCGCGAGCGAGCTCGGACTCCCGGTGGCGTTGGCCCAGCGTTCGTAGTCGGCCAGCGGAGCGTGGGCCCGCTCGGGTTGGTCGTCCAGGATCGTGGCCTCCACGAAGTGCGGGATGGCCAACACCCGCACCGCCGGGTGGTGCTTGCCGGGACCCGCCCTGGCCAGTGCCCGGAGCCGGTGCGCGGCCTGGGCGGCGTCGCCGGTCGACAGATCCAGGAAGGCCAACGCCCACGTGCTGAGCGTCGCCGGAAGACCGAGGCTGTTCTCCGCGCTCTGGTCGGCGACGGCGCGTGCCCGCAGCTGGCAGGTGTGCGCGTCGCCCTGGATGGCGGACAGTAGCGCGAGGGCGGCGGTGTGGTGCGTGGCGACGTTGGGCTGGCCGGTCTCTCGGGCTATCCGCAGCGCGGAGAGCGAATGGCTCAGGGCGGAGGGGTAACGCCCTGTCCAGAACTCGGAGTAGACGAGGAACTCCATCGCCTGCGGGATGATCGACACGGCCCCGCGCTCCCGCGCCAGCTCCACCGCACGGGTGGCCAGGGTGTGCGCCTGCGGCTCGTCACCCAGGTGCAGGGCGGCGATCGTGGCCCAGATCAGCTCGGGCGTGCTGGACACCCGGGCGGAGAGACTGACCGTCTCGCGCAGTGGGGTCACCGCCGCGGCGTAGTCGCCGCGGAACATCGCGGCCGCGCCCATCAGATACGTCAGTCCCAGCCGCATCTCGGGCGGGTCGTCGTCGGCGCAGAGCCGCCGCGCGCGCTGCTCGGCGTAGCCGTAGCGGCGGATGTCCCCGGCGAGCGAGGCCGCCTCGGCGGAACGGACGATGGCGCGCAGCGCCAGCGGCCGGTCACGGTGGGCCAGGGTTTCGACGGCCTCGCGCAGCGCGTTGTAGGCGTCGAGCGCGTTCTCGCTGCGAAGCGCGATGTTGCCGCCGATGAGGTCGACCACACCACGGGAACGCCCCCGGGTGGCATACGGGCGGTTACGGTCCAGCAGGTTCTGCGCGCGGTGTGGCTGGCCGGCCAGCCAGGCGTGGTGGGCGGCGCTGGACAGCCGGCACCCCTTGAGCCGTGGCAGCGAGGTGAGGTCGGCGGCCCGCTCCAGGGTCGTCGAGGACGCCTCGTACCCGTAGCTCTCCCGCACCGTCTCGGCGTGCACGGCGAGCTCCGCCGCGAGCTGGGGGTCGGGGCCCTGGGCGGCCGCGGCGCGGTGCCACGCCTGCCGGGCGGGATCACTGTGGGTTCCCAGCGTCTCGGCCAGGAGCGCGTGCGCGGCCCGCCGTCGGTACAGCGGCATGTCCTCGTACAGCGCGTCGCGCAGGAGTGGATCGGTGAAGACGATCCGGCCGTGGTGCACGCGCACCAGCCCGCGTTCCTCGGCCGGTTCGAGGGCCGCCGCGCTGCCCGAGCTGTGGTCGTGTGCCAGCACCAGGGTGTCGATGGAGAGGTCCGGGTCGGCGGCGGCGAGCAACAGCAGGTGCAGGGTGCTCTCCGGGAGGTCGCGGACCCGTTCCAGGTAGGCGTCGCGCAGTTCCTTACCCAGCGGCAGCGGGTGTGGCAGCGGCTCCTGGCCGGACAGTTGCTCGTCGGTGAGCCCGTCGAGCAGGGCGAGCGCCGCGTGCGGGTTCCCCCGGGCCGAGCGGAGCAGTTCGGCGCGCACGGTGTCGCTCGGGGCGAGTGGGGCCGCGTCGGTGATGAGCTCACCCATCGCGCTGTCGGACAGCGGGCTCATCTGCAGGGTGGCGATGCCGGGAAGTACGGGTTTGGGCTGGGAGTCGCGCGCGGCGCAGAGAAGCACCAGTGGCTGGTCCCGCAGCCTGCGGGCGACGAAGCTCAACACCTCCAGCGACTGCGAGTCGAGCAGGTGGGCGTCGTCGACCAGGGCCAGTACCGGTGTGGTCCGGGCCAGGGCCGTGAGAAGCTCCAGCACGGCCATCGACAGCGCGAACCGGTCGGTCTCGGCGATCCGGCCGGTGTCCAACATCTGGCGCAGCAGCGCCTCGTGGTGACCGGGGAGCTCCTTGACCTGGTCCGTGACCGGGAGCAGCAGTTGCTGGAGCCCGGAGTAGGCGAGCTCGGACTCGCTGCTGACCCCGTAGGCGGTCAGCCGCGTGTACTCGGTCGTGGCGTCGCGGGTGTCCGCGAGCAGGGCCGTCTTGCCGATGCCGGGTGTCCCGAGCAGCAGCAGGGCCGTCGCCTGACCCGACTCCATGCCACTCAGGGCCCGGGCGATACGGCTCTGCTCCTGGGAACGACCGCGTAGCACGACCGGTGTAAGGATCCGATGAACACCATGCTTCACACCGGCCAATTATCTTCCTCACACCGCGGTTAGAGGAGACCTGTGGACCAGGACTGGTGATTTCTCGGATGACCGGGGGTGCCCCGTGAGGGGCCCGAGGCGCCGGATGTCGGTCCCGTCTCTGTTCCACCGGCGCCCGTGCCAGGCGTTACCGCTGGTGCGTGGTCGGGGCCGGCCGGCGGTGTGCGCGCCCCGTCACTGTATGACGCCACACCGAGTATGGCCACCCTCCGTCGCCAGGATCACACGAACAGGTGGGAGTCGCCTCGTTCCTCGCGTGACCCCGGCTCGTCAGAGGTGGTGGGGTGGCCCGCATCGACACGGGAGCCCACGACGCCGGTGACACGGGCGCGCGGGAAACGGCGCTCGCCACCGACGATGGGGTCGGGGCGACGACGGTGGATGGTGGGGGGAGCCGGCGGGCCTTTCGGGGCCGCGAAACAGCCGCTCACGCACGCGCGTTCCGGCTCGCTCACGCCGGCTCGTACCGCCCTTGGAAACCGCGCCCCGAGTTCGGGTGAGTTTTCTAGTTCGCAACCAGGCTCTTGAAAAGCAACAGTATCGGGTTTTCTCGGGAGCGCCGTCAAGATCCGGAATCGGCGCTCTCCCAGCGGTTTCCTGGTGACCGGGATTGGGTGTGCGGGGGATTGACGTGTGGTCGAACGTGCTGCACCGTGTTCTGTATAACGCATTATTCGTCGTAATGTGAAACTCTTCGTGTTCTGTTTCCACTCCCGTGAATGACCCGGGTCGGGTGCTCCCGCAGTCGCCGAAGGGCGGGCCGCGCATCCCCCACCGGGTCCCAGCAGCGCACCCACCGACCGGGAGGAGTCCCCGTGGCCACCACCTACGACGTCGCGGTCATCGGGCTCGGCAGCATGGGAAGTGCCGCCGCCGCCCACCTGGCCTCCCGAGGCCGGCGCGTGCTCGGGCTCGACCGGTCCGGTCCCGCTGCCGACCGGGGAGCGGGGACCGGTGATGCGCGCGTCATCCGGCACACCTACTTCGAGCGCCCCGACTACGTCCCGCTGCTGCGGCGCAGCTACGAGCTGTGGGACTCCCTGGACCGCGAGCCCGGGAACTCCGGTCTGATCATCCCCACCGGCGGGCTGATGCTGGGCCGCCCCCACAGCCACACCGTCACCGCGAGCCGCGCCTCCGCGGAGCGGTGGGGGCTGCCCTACGAGGTTCTGGGCGCCACCGAGATCCGCCGCCGGTTCCCGGCCTTCACCCCCGGCCCCGACGAGGTGGGGGTGTTCGAGCCGAGCGCCGGGCTGGTGCGTCCCGAGGCCACCGTGGCGGCACACCTGCGCCTTGCCGCTCGGGACGGAGCCGACCTGCGTTTCGCGGAACCCGTGACCCGGTGGGAGGCGCTGTCCGGAGGCGAAGGGGTGCGGGTGGTCACCGACGGGGCCAGCTACACCGCTGACCGGCTGGTTGTCTGCCCGGGCGCCTGGGCGCCCGAGCTGCTTCCCGGGCTCGGTGTTCCGCTCACCGTGGAACGCCAGGTGCGGTACTGGCTCGAACCCCGGGACGGTCTGGGGCCCTTCCTGCCCGGGCGGCACCCCGTGTTCGTCTGGGAGGACCGCGAACGGGTCCGGATGTACGGTTTCCCGGCCGTCGACGGCCCGCGAGGAGGGGTCAAGACGGGGTTCTTCCGGCGCGGCCGGCCGTGCACGCCCGACAGCATCGACCGCGAGGTGCGCCCGGCGGAGATCGCCGAGATGTCCGGCTACCTGGCCACCCGGCTGCCCGAACTGCCCGGCCGGTTCCGGAGCGCCACCACCGCACTGCGCACCAGCACCCCCGACGAGCACTTCGTCCTCGCCACGCACCCCGAGCACGCCCAGGTCACGGTTGCCTACGGGTTCTCCGGGTACGGCGCCATGCTCGCGCCGGCCGTCGGGGAGATCCTCGCCGACCTGGCTACCAGCGGCAGCACCGCACACCCCATCGCGCTGTTCGACCCCCGCCGGGAGCTCCCACTGCCCGTCGGCGCGGTCCCACACGAGACGGGGGCCTCCTGACCGAGGAGTCGGGACGGGTGGAACCAGATCGCCGATCTTGACGAAATCGTTCCCTCCCACCGATGAGACATCGGGCGTCATAATTCGGACGCCCGATACTGTTATTCCTGTTGCGGTGCGTCTGTGATGCGTTGTGGCGGAGCGTGGTCTCGGGTGACCCGCCACGCGGATGCTGCTCCGCTGAGCGCCCGGTATTCCGGAGTTCGGAGTGGTCGTGCGATAAGGGTGGCGGGCGAGTTCCTGACTCAGGGAGCCACGGAAAGTAATCAGTGCACGTGTGATGGGGGGTGCGTTTGACAAAGGGCAAACCGCGCCACAAATATTACACCTTGCGCTTCGGCTTACATGTGTGACAAATCACCTGAGAATGGGGGGGCGATGCGGCGCGTGCTGATCGTTGGAGGCGGGCAATCGGGCTTGCAGCTCGCGTTGTCGCTCCTGGCACACGGGTACGACGTCACGCTCATGACCGTGCACGACCCCGACGAGTTGCACGAGGGGCGGGCGGTCTCGCCACAACTCCTCTACGACGACCCGCGGCGGGGCGAGCGCGAGTACGGGCTCAACCTGTGGGACGACGACGCCCAGTCCATCCATAGCATGCGCATCTCCTCGAGCGGCGAGATACCGCCGTTCGACTGGGCCGGCCAACTCGACGCCCCCGCCTACTCGGTTGACGAGCGGGTCAAGATGTCCACGTGGCTGGACCTGTTCGAGCACAAGGGCGGGAAGGTGATCATCCACGGGGCCACCAGCTCCGATCTCGACCATCTCTCCCGGATGTTCGACCTCACGATCGTGGCCGCGGGACACAGTGGTCTCGCCGAGATGTTCCCCGTCGACACCACCCGCGCCCTGGCCCGGATGGCACCGGTCGTCACCGCCGCCGCCTATGTCGAGGAGGTCGAGGGCAACCCGGACCGCGACCGGATCGGGGTGGACCTGGCCCCGGGGTTGGGGCACATGATCACCTGGCCGACCTACTCGGTGAACGGACCCTGCAGGCTGGTCTTCCTGACCGGTCCGGCCGATGGGGCGCTGGCCGACTGGCCCAGGCGGATCACGCCGAGGGAGCACCTGGACCGGATGCTGCGCCTGATGCGCGAGTACCTACCGCACCGCTACGAGACCTACCGCGGCGTCCAGTTGGCCGATAGCCAGGCCGTGGCTCTCGACCGGGCGAACCCGCTGGTACGCGAGCCGATGGTGCGCATGCCCAGTGGCGGGATCGTCATGGGCATGGGCGACACCACCGTGGTGACCTCCCCGGCCCTGCAGCAGGATGGCAACAACGCGAGCAAGGCGGCCGAGATCTATCTCCACGAGATCCTCGAGCAGGGGGAGTCCCCCTTCGACGAGGAGTTCGTGACGCGGACCTTCGAGCGCTACATGGCCCACGCGGGACACTTCGCCGGGGAGATCGCCCGGTTGTTGCACTACACCCCACCTCACGTGATCGAGATGTGCGTGGGCGCCGACCACAACCAGGCGCTGGCCGACCGGTTCGTGAACGGGTTCAACGACCCGTCGGACCTGGCCACCTGGTTCACGGACGAGGAGACGACCCGCGCGATGGTCAATGGGGAACTGCCGGCGCGCTGAGCCGCCGGCCCGCGCGGATGGGTGACAGAACCGCGACATCTGAAAACGCGCGCGTAGGGGAGGCTTCCCCGGTCGTGGTGGGAGGTGCCGCCGACGGAGTCGAGGCCTCCGCGATTTGGACACCCAATATCGTCGGCTACGAGCGTCGCGCGAGTGACGATGTGTAGTGGGCTCCAGGAATCCCCGGAAATTCGGATAGCTTTTCGGGCCCAGCTCATGTCGGGCATTCCGCTGAAGCGTGGCGTAACGGGCGCGAAGGTAGCTCGCGACCGATTCGCGGCGGAGAGTAATCAGTGAACGTGCGCAGGAGCGAAGTTTGACAAAGGGCAAACCGCGCAACAACGATGACTTCCCGCGCTTCGGCTTACATGTGCGACAAATCACCTGAGAATGGGGGGGCGATGCGGCGCGTGCTGATCATCGGAGGTGGTCAATCGGGCTTGCAGCTCGCGTTGTCGCTCCTGGCGCACGGGTACGACGTGACGGTCATGACGGTGCACGACCCCGACGAGTTGCACGAGGGGCGGGCGGTCTCGCCACAGATCCTCTTCTCCGAACGGCGGCGGGGCGAGCGCGAGTACGGGCTCAACCTGTGGGACGACGACGCCCGACCCATCACCGGGATGCGTGTCTCGTCCAGTGGCGAGATGCCGTCGTTCGACTGGGTCGGACGGCTCGACGCCCCCGCCTACTCGGTTGATGAGCGGGTCAAGATGTCCGCGTGGCTGGACCTGTTCGAGTACAAGGGCGGGAAGGTGGTCATACACGGGGCCACCAGCTCCGATCTCGACCATCTTTCCCGGATGTTCGACCTCACGATCGTGGCCGCGGGACACAGTGGTCTCGCCGAGATGTTCCCCGTCGACACCACCCGCGCCCTGGCCCGGATGGCACCGGTCGTCACCGCTTCCGCCATCGTCGAGGAGGTCGCCGACGACCCGGACCCGGAAATGGTCGGTGCGGAGCTCGTTCCCGGCCTGGGCCATCTGGTCTCGCTGCCCACCTACTCGGTGAACGGACCCGCCCGGCTGCTCTACCTGACCGGTGCGGCCGATGCGGCGCTGGCCGACTGGCCCAGGCGGATCACGCCGCGGGAGCACCTGGACCGGATGCTGCGCCTGATGCGCGAGTACCTACCGCACCGCTACGAGACCTACCGCGACGCGGTCCTGGCCGACGACCAAGCTGTGACGCTCGACCGGGCGAACCCGCTGGTACGCGAGCCGATGGTGCGCATGCCCAGTGGCGGGATCGTCATGGGCATGGGCGACACCACCGTGGTGACCTCCCCGGCGGTGCTCCAGGACGCCAACAACGCGAGCAAGGCGGCCGAGATCTATCTCCACGAGATCCTCGAGCAGGGGGAGTCCCCCTTCGACGAGGAGTTCGTGACGCGGACCTTCGAGCGCTACATGGCCCACGCGCGACACTTCGCCGGGGAGATCGCCCGGTTGTTGCACTACACCCCGCCCTACGCGCTCGAGCTGTGTGTGGCCTGCGACCGCGACCAGGCGCTCGCCGACCGGGTCGTGAACGGGTTCGATGACCCGCTGGACCTGGCCACCTGGTTCACGGACGAGGAGACGACCCGCGCGATGATCAACGGGGAACTGCCGGCTCGGAGATCCGGTTAGGCCGCGCACCCGCCGACGCCGCGGGGAGCCCCATGGTCGCCGTGAGGGGAGACCCCGCGGAGGTTGGGTGGCGGTTCCGGGTCGCCTTCGTGGGGCCGTCCCCGGCCCGCCGGATCAGCCAGCTCGACTGTCGGCACCCGGGTCGCCCCGCGTCGTGGACGGTGCGGGGTCCGGGGGAGCGGAGTACAGCGGTTCGGGGGCGTAGGATCCGGCGTGCTCCCGAGCGAGTTCGACGAACCGCCGGGCCTTGCTGGACAGCCGCCGCCCGGCGGGCCACACGACGGAGACACGCTCCAGGTGGGGCCGGGGGTCCAGGGCCCGGGCGACGAGGGGCAACCCCTCGTAGCTCTGGTGGATGCGCGGCCGCTGGATGAACAGTGAGTAGCCCAAGCCCTGTGCCACAAGGGAGCGCACCAGCTCGAAGTGCGACGTCCGGAGCCGGACGTTCGGCGAGAGCCCCTGGGCCTTGAAGTAGCTCAGTACGTCCTCGGCACTGGGTGGTACCTCCAGCAGGATCATGGGTTCGCTTTCCAGGGCGGCGGCGGACACGGTGCGGCCTCCCGCCAGTGGGTGCTCCGCCGACAGGATGACGTGCATGGCCGTGTCGTACAGCCGGACGGTCTCGAACGCGTGGTCCAGGTGCATGTTGTACATGACGGCGAGTTCGATGGCCCCGGAGCGCAGCCGCTGCAACAACGTCTCCTGGTCCGCCGCCGTGGGGTCCACGGTGACCTCGGGGTGAAGCCGCTCGAACAGCGTGAACATGGTCGGCAGGATGGTCGGGGCCAGCGAGGGGAAGCAGCCGACCGTGATGGTTCCGGAAAGCCGCTGCCCGTCGGCGGTGGCCTCCAGGTCGTCGGCCTCGCGTAGCAGCGAGATCGCGTGTTCGAACACGCGATCGCCCGCAGGTGTCAGGACGACGCCCGAAGACCTGTGGCGGCTACACAGCTGGGTGCGCAGTGCGCGTTCCAGCTCATCGAGGGCCGCCGTCATGGCGGAGCGGGAGACGTGCTCCCGCTCCGCCGCGGCGCTGATGCTGCCCGTTGAGGCGATCGAGCAGAAGTAGCTCAGCTGGCGCAGGGTGAAGTTGCTCATCGATGGCCTCCAGGGCGGACCGCCGGCCGAGTCACCTGAGTTCGCGGCCCCGGGTCTCCGGCATGAACAGCAGGACAACCGTGGATATGACGCACAGCAGCACCAGGTACGCCACGAACAACAAATGTAGACCGAGGTCGGCCAGCCACGTGTTCAGGTAGGGGGCCGTGCCGCCGAGCAGGGCGGCCGAGGTGGCGTAGGCGATGCCGATGATGGTGGCGCGTTGCCGCGTCGGTACGAGTTCGGCGAAGACCGCCCCCAGGGGCGCGCAGTTGGCGGCGAGCAGGACCGACGCCAGGGCCATCGTGGCGAACAGCGTCCACGGGTTCCCACCGAGGACCAGCTCCAGCGGGAACGCCGCCAGGGCGAAGCCGACACTGAAGACCAGCAGCACCGGACGGCGCCCCCAACGGTCGGAGGCGGCCCCCATCAACGGGATCGCGACCAGGAACACCGCCTGCCCGAGCGTTCCGGTGACCAGGGCGGTGGTGTCGTCCATACCGTGGGCGGTGGTGGCGTAGTTCGGCGCGAAGATGAACCACGTGTAGAAGGCCACGACACCGCTGATGGTCAACCCGACGATCCGCAGGGCGCCCGCCCGCTCGCGCCACAGCTCGGCGAACGCCTGGCCGAGCGTGACCCGTGGGGTGCCTTCGGCGGCGGTCCTCTCCGCGGCGTCTCGGTAGACCCGGGACTCCTCCATCGTCAGGCGGATGTAGATGGCGTAGAGCCCGAGGAGGGCGCCGATCGCGAACGGGATCCGCCACCCGTAGGCGGCCATGGCCCCGTCACTGAGGACCGCGGTGAGGGTGGCGCCCAGGGCCGTGGCGAGAATCGATCCGATACCGACGCCGAGCCACGGGCTGGCCGCCCACAGGCCGCGCCGTTCGGTGGGCGCGACCTCGGCGAGGTAGGTGAACGCCGAGCCGGTCTCCCCACCGTGCGAGAGCCCCTGGAGTAGCCGGGCGGCCAGCAGGATGACCGAGGCGAGCACGCCGACGGTGTCGAACGTGGGCGCGACGGCGATGGCCAGACTCCCCAACGCCGCCAGGGTGATGGCGAGTGTGAGGCTGAACCGGCGCCCCCTCTCGTCGGCGATACGGCCGAAGAACCAGCCACCGACCGGCCGCATCAGGAACCCGGCGGCGAAGACGGCGAGCGTGGAGAGAAGCGCCGATATCGGATCGTCGCTCTGAAAGAAGTGTGCCGCGAAGAAAGGGGAGAAGACCGCGTAGATATTCCAGTCGAACCACTCGAGAGTGTTTCCTATGTTGACGGCCACAAGATCCTTGCGGCGTTTACGGGTTGTGGCCGTGAGGCTCATGTCTCCTCCGTGTTCGACTGTATTCGGGCAGGTCATCTGGTATTTTCAGTGATTGCGCCGATTATTTAACCAGGTTTTTGGGGCGTCAACACTATTAATTCGCCATTGCATGTCGAAAAATTGGTCATCGACCCCGCGGCGCGCCGCTGCTAATTTCTGGCCCATGATTCCGACACCGGTTCCGCCGACACTGACGTTCCTCGCGACCATCTCCGTCGGGGTCGACACCCCGGTCGAGGTGGGCCCCACCCTCGACGGGCACCGGCGTGTCATCCCGATAGTCGGGGGCAGTGTCACCGGGCCCGAACTACGCGGGACGGTCCTGGCGGGCGGCGCGGACTTCCAGGTGCTGCGCACGGAGACACTGACGGAGCTGCGGGCCGAGTACGCCATCGAGACCGAGGACGGCGAACGGATCCAGGTGTCCAACTTCGGCCTGCGCACCGGAACCCCGGAGGACGTCGCGACGTTGGTGCGGGGCGAACCGGTCGACCCGGGCCGCATCTACTTCCGCTGCTCCCCGCGGCTGGAGCCCACCGGGCGACGATGGTCCTGGTTGCGGTCGCGGATCCTGGTGGGTACCGGGGAGCGCCACCCCGACGAGGTCCGGCTGGATCTGTTCGTCGTGGAGTGAGGCCGGACCGCCGAGCGGGACTCGCGGCCGGCGGTCCGGCGCGGGGCCGGGCGCCGTCAGGGCGCCGGTGTCGGGCCGGTGACGCACAGCGCCACAACGAGGCAGCCGAACGCGGACGCGCAGGCGATGGCGCGGACGTTGTTCCAGCGGACCCACCTGTCGTGGAACCGTTCGCGGATCTCCCCGGCGTCGTCGGGGGCGCCGGCGGCGCCGGTCGCGTCGAGCCGCTCGTTGAGGGGAACATTCACCGTCGCCGTGACAGTGAACATCGTCGCGTAGAGGACGAGGGCGGCCACGATCCACGGAAGGGCCGCCCGGCCCGCCGGTTGGAGGTGCAGGCCGGCGGCGGCGAGGATGAACAGTGGCGCGCCGAGGAATGTGGCGAAGAACCACGGGTTCTGGATCGCGGTGTTGATCCGCCGCATAGCCGTCACCTCGGTGCGGGCGTCCGCTCGCGCGAGGCCCGGCATGACCGAGATGGCGTAACCGTAGAACAGGCCGGCCTGGTGTCCGGTGGCCAGGGTGGCGAGCGCGAGTACCGCGCAGCTGAACGCGCCGGGCATGGTGTGGGATCCCTTTCCGCTGGGTGGCCGGGTGGCGAAGCGGCCGGTGCGGGCACTGGTCGGCCAGCCGTTCCTGGACCCGCAGTCAACCGTGCCCGACGAGACACGGCCATGGGTGTGACGCGCGACGGCATACGTGCCCGTCTCACCGTTGTCGAGCATCGGCCCTGTGCCGGCGCCACAGAAACCGGTTGCCCCGATGTCGGGGGCGGCGTATTCTCACCGGCGTGACTGCCGGGTCGGCCATGGGCCAAGCACGAGTGAGGTTCCCGGCCGCTGAGTGAGCGCCGGGTGGGCCCGAGGGCCGCCATCTCTCTTTCTCCGCGTGTGCGACGCGACAACCCCCTGGCGGGGATCGCCGGTCGCACGCGATTCACGTACGCATCCGACGCCGCGGGACCAGGTGTGCCCGCGGCGTAGTCACCGTGACGAGAAAGAGAGCCCATGCCCAACGAATTCAACCAGAAGATCATCGAGGAGTTCCGCGCCAATGGCGGACGGGTCGGCGGCCCCTTCGAGGGAGCCCGGCTGCTCCTGCTGACCACCACGGGCGCGCGGTCCGGTACCCCCCACACGACCCCGGTGGCCTACCTGCCCGACGGGGGAGACCGACTGTTGGTGATCGCCTCGGCCGGGGGCGCTGACCACAACCCGGCCTGGTATCACAACCTGGTGGCCAACCCCCGGGTCACGGTGGAGGACGGGACCTTCACCTACGAGGCGCGGGCCGCCGTCATCAACGGTGCCGAACGTGACCGGCTCTTCGCCCGCGCGGTCGAGGCCGACCCCGGTTGGGCCGAGTACCGGGCGGCCACGTCACGCGTGATCCCCGTGGTGGCGCTCGAACAGTTCGAGGGTGGGCCGGCATCGAGCACGGCGTCGCACGGGCGAACCCTCAAGCTGATCCACGACGCGTTCCGGCGGGAGCTGGAGCTGGTGCGGGCGGAGATCGCCGCGTCCGGCCCCGGCGGGGTGGGCGCCCAGCTCCGGGTGAACTGCCTGGCCTTTTGCGGCGGGCTGCACCATCACCACACCATGGAGGACACCGCCCTGTTCCCGACGTTGGCCGAGCGCAATCCCGAGCTCGGGGAGACCCTGGAGCGACTGGACCGGGAACACCGGAGCATCGCGGCCCTGCTCGACGAGCTACACGAGGTGATCTCCACCGACAACGTGGACTCCCAGAAGGTGCTCGCCGAGATCGACCGGCTCGCCGCGGAACTGGAGGAGCACCTGGCCTACGAGGAGGAGTGGCTGATCCCCGTCCTCGACGAGCTGTCCTAGCCCCGTCGCATCCCCAGCCCGGTCAGAGTCAGTCAGAGATCGGAGAGAATTTGGTATGAGAGTTATCGGAATGCTCGGTGGTATGAGCTGGGAGTCCACCGACTACTACTATCAGCGGTTGAACAGCGCGGTCCGGGACCGGCTGGGCGGGTTGCACTCGGCGCGCTGTGTCGTCTACTCGGTGGACTTCGCCGAGATCGAGGCCATGCAGGCGGCCGGGGACTGGGACCGCGCTGGCACCTACCTGGCGGAGTGCGCGCGGCGACTCGAGGCGGCCGGCGCGGAGTGCGTGGTCCTGTGTACCAACACGATGCACCGGGTGTTCGGCGAGATCCAGCGCGCCGTCAGCGTGCCCATGCTGCACATCGCGGACAGCACCGCTGACGCGCTCGAGGCCGCGGAGGTGGGGAAGGTGGCGCTGCTGGGGACCCGCTACACCATGGAGCAGGACTTCTACCGGGAGCGGTTGGAGCGTCGCGGGTTGAGTGTGGTGGTGCCCAGCGCCACCGACCGGGAATTCGTGCATCGGACCATCTTCGAGGAGCTCTGCCTGGGAGAAACGGTGGACTCCTCCCGTGTGGAGTTCGAACGGATCGTCGCCGATCTGGCGCACGGTGACGGTGTGGCGGGCGTCATCCTCGGCTGCACCGAGATCGGCCTCCTCCTCGGTGGGGAGAACAGTCCGATCCCCGTCTTCGACACCACACTCCTGCACGTCGAGGCGGCGCTGGACTGGTCGCTGCGGTGAGGGGGACCGTTGTCCGTGGCGCCCCGCGGTCGATGGCTACTCGGGCACCCCACGACACGTGGGTCACATCGCGGGAGCGGTTCCCGCGAGTAGGGCGGTCAGTCGGTGTCCTCCGGCCCGTCCTCCGCCAGCACGCGGTACAGCGACCTTCGGGTGTCCTTCAGGACGCGGCGTGCCTCGTTGAGCTGGCTCGCTGAGCCGGCCCGAGCCACCTGGACCGCGGCCATGGCGACCTCCTTGGCCAACTCGTGGATCTCCGTCGCGCCCTCGTCGACTCCCTCGGCCAGTGCCTCCCAGGGCGCGCCCTGTTCACTGGCAGTGGTGTCGGCGTGGGTCCGGCCCTCGTCGGTGAGCTGGTAGAGCCGGCGGGTGCCGTCCTGAACGGAGAGGACGAGTCCCTCGTCCTCCAGCTGCTGTAGCGCGGGGTAGACCGAACCGGCGCTGGGGCGCCACACCCCGCCACTTCGCTCCTCGATCTCCTGGATGATCTGGTAACCGTTGCGGGGCTCCTCGGCCAGTAGGGCGAGGATCGAGGCACGGACGTCGCCGCGCCGGACCTTGGGCCCGGGAGGAGGACCGAAGCCGCCGCGCCACGGCCCGCCCCACAGGCCGGGCGGTCCACCCCGGCCCCAGGGGCCTCCCCGGCCGCCGCCGCGCCCTCCGGCCATCATCAGGGCTTTGAAGCCGCCGCCCGGACCGGGCGGACCGGGCCACCCGTTGCCTCCGAACCGTCCCCGGCCTCCGGCCCGGCCTCCGGCCGTCCTCAGCCGCTGCACCAGCCGCCAACCGGGGTGGCGTCCACCGTCGCCGAATCCCGGCCACGGTTGTACGTACGCGCTGTTCATCGAAGATCAGCTCCTCTCTTTCCGTTAGTTCGACGATATATCGAGATACTTCGGATGACAACAGTCATGGTGTCCCGATCCGGCCATGGACCGGGTGCTGCCGCGCGTGGCCGTGCCGGAGGCGGGCCGACAGGCTGTGCGCCATCGTCGGCGTCCCGAGATCGCGGGACATCGGCGTGTCAGCTGGGGTGGTGGTGTCCGTGTTCGGCCGGTCGGCGCGGGGGCGCGGCGAGCTACTCCCGCTGCCCGAGGAGCCCGCCGCCCGAGGGCGGAGCACTGGTCGACCGGGGCACGCGGATCCACGCGACCAGGATGATCCGTAAGCACACCGGGCTGGGGCTTGAAGAGGCTAACTCGGTGGCCGACGCCGTGCGCGACGTCCCTCGGTCCGGGTGGCCCCGTCAACACGGCTCTCCCTCGCCGACCAGGCGCGCGAACCGCGCCGTCAGGACCGCATCGCCGAGGCCATCCGGCATGTCGCCGCCGAGACGGACATGGCCGAGACCGACGAGGCGGCCCGTTTTCTCTGAGCGGGGCTGGACGTGCCGGTCGCGTCGTGCCTCATGGCGTCGAGGGCCGGCGGTGAGTCAGGCGACGGCGAGCATGATGGTCTCGGTGGCCGGGGCCTTGCCGTCGAGGCGAAGCCGCAGCAGGGTGACACCGGCCGCCGCGTTCCGGAGGTCGTTGCGGATCCAGGGAGCGCCGCACCCGTCCGCTTCGGCCGCCAGGCTCAGCGCCAGCATCCGTATGGTGGTCGTGGCCGCGGGGGTGAGTTCCTCGGTGCGGTGGAACACCGGGACGGCGCGCTCCGCCAGTCGGTTCGCCGCCCCGCGCACCCAGGTACGCGGAACGGACCGGCTCCGTTTCGCCGCGAGTTCCTCCGGCAGGGCCGCGCACGCCGCCGCGACGTCGTCAGCGAGGGTCTCCGGGCTGATGTGGTACAGCCCGCTGCCAAGCCGCATCCTCGCGACCAGATGCACGGCCAGCTGCTCGACGAACTGGGAAGCGTCGCTCCACTGCCAGTCGGCCGTCAGCGTCGTGGTGAGCGCGTCGGAACACGCCCGCCCCATGACCGCGCCGAACGGCGGCCCCTCGGGCGTGAGGTCGGGAGCGAGAATCCGACTGCTGTCACGTTCGCCCACCTCGGCGACCGCGGTGGCCAGCTCCCGGGAACTCTGGTGAACCCGCTCGTGTGTGCGCCGGGTGGGGGGCTCGGCCCCGGACCCGGCACGGAGGCCGTCGAGTTCGCGGGAGAGGTGGTGGGCCCGTTCGAGCGCCCCCGCGAGTGTGTCCGAACCGTCGACCCCAGCGGCCAGGGAGCGGGCGAGGTCGAGGTCGCGGCCCAGGTCGGAGACGAGCAGCCGGGCCAGGTCGACCCCGAGGCGTTGCGCGGAGTCGCGCCCGAGGGCGCGGAACAGGGAGTCGATCCGATCGGGGCCGAGGTCGCAGTCGGGGGAGAGCGCGCACCCGAGCGCGTCGAGAAAGCGTGCTATCCGGATCAGCAGCAGCCGCAGGACCAGGGGCGTCGATCGCCGAACATCCTCGGTGACCTGTCCCGCGAGCGTGGTGTCGTTGATGGAGCGGTCGAGGAACCCCTTGGGGGTCCACAATTTCGGCCCCGTTTCCGAGTGTGTCCAGTACGCGGATTCGAGGTGGGGGCGGCCACGCAGCTTGGCGTACTCGGAGAGCTCCTGGCGCGTGGGTAGCCGGAAGGTTCCCGCCTGCCCGAACGGGTTCCCGCCGTCGAAGGGCGGCTGGTCTCCCAGAATTTCGTTGATCCAGCGCACGAACGCGGTGGCGTCGGCGCTGCGTGTTCCGACCACGGTGTCTCCGTCGGAGGTCTCCTCGGTGAAGGCGGCGGTGTCGGGGGTGTGCTCGGCCGCGTTGTCCCGCCGGGCCAGGAACAGCCGGTACAGCCCGACCGGCACCGGGCGGGCGCAGAGCCGTCCACCGCTCTTGGGTAGCTCGATGTCCTCGCGCAGGTAACGGAACGCCAGCGCCCTGGCCAGCCGTCGTCGTGCCGGGACGGTGTCGTCGTGGAAGGCCCTCTCCAGCATCCGCTCCATCCGGGAGCGCAGGTCGGGCGCGAGCTCGCGGGCCTGGTCCACGCAGTCGAGGGCGAGCGCCAGTGCCTGTACCGTCCCCACCTCCAGGCACGCCCGTACCACGGGGGTGGCGTCCCCGCGGGCCGCGTAGAGGAACAGGGTCTCGCGCCACCAGTCGTCGCTGACCAACTCCCTGAGCTCCGCGCCCTCGGGCAGCCCGCTCTCCTTCATCCCCATGGCCGCCAGGTACTCCTGGAACGTGTGGTGCGCGAACGAGTACCTCTCGTCCTCCCGTTCGACGATCAGGCCGGCGACCACGATGTCGGTAACGAACTCCTCCGGGGAAACACGCTGGGACACGCGGGTGAGCCGCGGCTCGACCGCGGCGAGGAGGTCACCGCGTTCCAGGTCGTGGGTGGCGTTGCGCATCATCGTAAGAGCGAGTTCGCGCAGCACCACCTCGCGCTGCTCCCTGCTCAGGTTGGTCTGCGGCTTGCGCCGCCACTGTCGCCACAGCACGCCCTCGCACACGTCGCGGTAGAGCTCGGCGCGGTTGTCGGGAAGCTCCTGGCGCTCGTGGTACACGTTCGCGATCATCGTGAGGAGCAGCGGGTTCACGGTCAGCTTGAGCAGCTCGGGTAGCGCCGAGAGACGTTCCCAGAGATCGTTGGCGCGCTTGTGGGCGGTCGCGTGCGCCCCGGTACCGGAGCTCTCGCTGGTGCCGAGCTCGATGGCCAGGTACCAGTCGCGGATGAACTGGTCGGCCTGCTCAGGGGTGAGGCGCTGGGTCTGCGTCACCGTGGCGCTGGGAATGGCCGTCTCCCAGTACTGGTGGGCCCGTGAGGTGATGACGAAGTGGTTGTTGGGGTACCGGTCGATCTGCTGCTCGACCCACGTGGACACCCTGCGGCGCTCCTCGTAGCCGGGGACCTCGTCCAGACCGTCCAGCAGCACCACGCACGCGCCCTTGTCCAGCCGGCGTTCGAACCAGCCCGGTGGGTCGAGCAGCCCGGCTCCCCTGAGGGACTCGCGCAGCATGTCCGCCAGCCCGGTCTCGGGCGTCTTGGTGATGGCGCGCACGTGGTCGCGCAGGGAGAGCAGGATCGGGACATCACGCTGGTTGTACCTCGCCTGGCAGGTGGCACGCGCGGCGTGGCGCAGCAGCGTGGTCTTCCCGCTGCCCGGCGCGCCCAGCACCACCAGCTTGACCGCCTCCGAACGGCGCAGGAAGGTGCCCAGCTTCATGCGTCTCCTCGACGTCGCGGAGCTCAGCACACCCGTCGGCACCTCGTTGGGCCTGCTCTCGCCCAGGTCGACGTCGATGAACACGTCGTCCAGCGCCGGGCTGAAGAAGGGCATTCTCCGTTGGCCGCTCTGGTCGACGTGCTGGGAGCTGCGAAGCAGGTACTCCCGGTACCGCCGCCTGAACCCCGGAAGCAGTCCCTGGACGTGATGGTCGATCCACGTCACCGCCCGCTTCTGCCAGATCCCCATGGCGCCCCCGACCGGGGTGAGCATCAGCACCAGTGCCTCGTAGGCCACCAGGACGGCCAGGGCGAGCCACGGCTGGGCGGCCACGAGGTCGGGCAGGGCGGAGCCGAAGATCCCGGGCAGGATGACGCCGAAGAAGAACAGCGCGATTTTCGATCTGGTGTTTCCCATCCGCGTTGGTCCCATTGATCGGATCGGGGCGGGCATGTGACTACTCGCCCGGATTATCTCGGGAACCCGTCCGGGTACGCAGGAGAGTGAGGAAACCTTGGGGATATTTTCGCCGCGCCCGGGTCACGGGCACCACAGGGGTCACTCGGGAGTGATCGGCGAAACCGCGTATCAACGAATGTCGCCTTTTCCGGAACGTGAGTATCCTGTTTTTGGTGTGTCCGTATTCGGGTTTCCGAGGCGGACGTGGGGCGGGACCTCTCCGGTGATGCCCCCGTGTGCGCGGGCGCGCTCCTTCGACGCGCCAACGAGGGCGAACGCGGTTTCCCACTGTTGGAGAAGGGCTGGCCTGAGTCGACCCGTAGGACCTACTGGGTGGCGCCGTGGCGGATCGCGCGCCCGGCCCGCCGTGGCCGGCGCCACGGCCTCACGTCTTCACGGTTTGCGGGCGATGCCGCCCACCATCAGGCGCTGGCTGACCGTCAGTGGACGCTCGGGCTCCTCGTCGGGGCGCCACTCGGGCAGGTAGACCACACCGGGGTCGACGAGGTCGAGGCCCTCGAAGTAGTGCTCGATCTCCTCCTGGGTGCGGAACCGCCCCGTCTTGAGGAACTCCAGGAAGGTGTCCTCGAGCTGTGCGGCGTCGGGGCTGGAACGGCAGAAGTGTGTCAGGAAGAGGTAGCTGCCCGGGGGGCAGGCGTTCATGTAGCTCTCGACGATCCCCTTGGGATTCTCGTCGTCGTGCAGGTGGTGGAGCATTCCGACCAACATGATCCCGACGGGCTCGGAAAGGTCGATCAGCCGCCGCACTTCCGGGAGCCGCAGAATGGCGTCGGGTTCGCGCAGGTCGGCGGTGACCACGGCGGTGTTGTCGTTCTCCTCGAGTAGGGCGCGCCCGTGGGCGAGCACGATCGGGTCGTTGTCGACGTAGACCACCCGGGCGGAGGGGTTGTGGCGCTGGGCGACCTGGTGCGTGTTCTCCACAGTGGGCAACCCGGAACCGAGGTCGATGAACTGGCGTATCCCCACCTCGGCGGCGAGATGGCGGACCCCTCTCCCCAGGATCGCGCGGTTGTCCCAGGCGAGATTCCTGATGTCGGGCATGACCCGGTGAAGTTCGCGGGCGACCTCCCGGTCGACCTCGTAGTTGTCCTTTCCACCGAGGACGGCGTCGTAGGCACGGGCGATGCTGGGCTCGTTGAGATTGATGTGGGGTGGGAACTCCCGACCGCCCGAAGGAATCTTGCCCAAACCGCCGCCTGACGCCACCGGAGCCTCCATCTGCCTGTCGTGCCTGTCGGCTTTCTCGTGTTTCGTGCATGCTACCGCCCACATGCCCGGGTGGAGCACGGTGTTCGCGGGCGCGAAAGCGTGGTCGAGCCGCCCCAGGTTGACTCTCCCGGAAACCGAAAATAGCGTCCCGTCATGCCTTCCCCCAGCGATGCATCCCACCCGAAAAAGGACAACGAGGACCTGGTCGTACGATTCTTCGCGGATATGGGCGATTCGTACGCCCAGATGTGCGTGGCCTTCGACCGGTACCTCGCCGACGATTGCGTCTGGGCGAACCAGGGGTTGCCCGAGGTGCGCGGCAAGGCGCGCATCTTCGAGTTCCTGCGGGACTTCGCGGACCAGATCGGGCTCGAGAGCGTGAACGGCCAGGTGTACAACATCGCGAGCGCCGGCCCCGTGGTGCTGACCGAACGCCACGAGCGGTGGACCGGCGCGGACGGGAAGATCCTGGTCGAGTCGCTTCCCGTCATGGGCACGTTCGAGGTCGAGGACGGCAGGATCCGCGCCTGGCGCGACTACTTCGACCCCACGAGGTTCGCGCACCTCGTCGGAGCGGACAACGGTGACGGCGCGGAGGATGCCCGATGACGGAGCCGGCACGAACCGTCGCGGGCGAGGAGACCGACACGCGTTTCGGTGGCAGGACCGCGATCGTGACCGGGGCGAGCGAGGGTATCGGTTTCGCCGTCGCCGAAGGGCTCGCCCTGGGTGGCGCGAACGTCGTCCTCGTGGCGCGCCGGGACGACGTCCTGGCCGAGGCCGCCGAGAAACTCGGCTCGAACGCCAGCTACGTCTCCGGTGACGTGGCCGACGAGGCGACGGCCGAGCGCGCGGTCGCCCACGCGGTCGACACCTACGGCGGTCTGGACCTTCTGGTGTGCAACGCTGGCACGCTGATCCCGGGAGGCGTCAGCGAGCAGCCGATGGAGCAGGTCGACCAGACGATCGCGGTCAACCTGCGCGGCGCCGTCGCGTTCATGCGGCACGCCGCCCCGGCGATGGGCCGCCAGGAGAGGGCCGCCGCGGTCTTCGTCTCGTCGGCGACGGGGCGCCAACCCATGGCCGGAATGGGCGCCTACGGGGCCACCAAGGCGGCGCTGAACTACCTGGTCCCCACGTGGGCCACCGAGCTGGCCCCCAGCGGCATCCGGGTGAACGCCGTAAGCCCCGGAGGCACCTACACACCGGCGCTGCGCGCCGCCACCGCCGCCGTTCCCGAGCTGGAGCAGGCGACCATCGCCACCAACCTCATCAAGCGCATCGCCACGCCGGAGGAGGTCGCGGGCCCCGTCCTCACTCTGCTGGACGAGAACGTCAGCGGTTACGTCACCGGCGCGATCTGGGACATCGACGGCGGTTACCAGCGTGACCGTGGCGGGGCCTGAGTGACGTTACCCCGGCGGCGCCACCGCCCGCGCGGCCGATGAGCGTCGCGACGCTGGGAGGAGGCGGCCGCCGCCGTGACGCGGCGCGTTCGCCACGGCGGGGGCCTCAGCCTCCGCCGGTGTCGGGAGCGCCCAGGGCCGCGACCGCGCGCGAAGGGCTGGGTCGACCGAGCCGCCCGGCCATCCACACGCTCGTTCGGACCAGCGCGTCCAGGTCGACGCCGTGGTCGACACCGAGCCCGTCGAGCAGCCAAACGAGGTCCTCGGTGGCGAGGTTGCCCGTCGCCGACTTCGCGTACGGGCAGCCCCCGAGCCCACCCGCGGAGGCGTCCACGGTCGACACCCCGCACCACAGCGCGGCCAACGTGTTGGCCAACGCCTGCCCGTAGGTGTCGTGGAAGTGCACCGCGATCGCGGTGGTGGGTACACCCGCCGCACCGAACGCGTCGATCATGGCCGTCACGTGCCCGGGGGTGGCCACCCCGATCGTGTCGCCCAGCGACAGCTGGGCGCAGCCCAGGTCCCACAGCCGCCGGCCCGCCGCGACCACCTGGTCCACCGGCACCGGCCCCTCCCAGGGGTCGCCGAAGCACATCGACAGGTACCCGCGTACCGCCAGCCCCTCGTCCCGCGCCCGGGACACGATCGGATCGAACATGGCGTACTGCTCGTCCACGCCCCGGTTGAGGTTGCGGCGCGCGAAGGACTCGGTGGCGCTGGCGAAGACGGCGACGGAGTCGGCGCCAGAGGCGAGTGCCCGGTCCAGGCCGCGCTCGTTGGGCACGAGCACCGGGTAGCGCACCCCCGAACGGCGGTCCAGCCGCCGGAGCAGTTCCTCGGCGTCGGCGAGCTGGGGGACCCAACGGGGGTGGACGAAGCTCGTGGCCTCCAGGGTGCGCAGGCCCGCGTCGGCCAGCCGCGCCAGGAACTCCAGCTTGACGTCGAGATCCACCACGGTCGCCTCGTTCTGCAACCCGTCGCGCGCGCCGACCTCCCAGATCTCCACCCGCTCCGGAAGCGACGCGCCCGCCGCCGGCACCCGCATTGGCAGCCCGGTTTCGCGTGTGGTCACGGCGGCCTCCCCTGTCCATCCCCTCACTGGTCTCGGGGGTGTCGTTCCCGGAGTGGCCCCGGAGTCAACGGCACTGGCGAGATCCCTCAGCCTAGTTGGGAGGTCGCCCGTCCGGAAGTGGAGTCCCGTTGACGTCCACACTAACTGTAACTATGGTTGTTCCAGTTGGGGGTGCGCGATGGGTGTGAGTAGCCGGTGCGCGGTGGCGGTCCACGCGTTGACGTTGCTGGCGCGAGACGGGGGTGGGCAACTGCTCACGTCCGCCGAGATCGCGGAGAGTCTGGACAGTAACCCGGTCGTCGTACGGCGCGTCCTGGGAAGACTGCGCGACGCGTCGTTGGTGCTCTCGTCCGAGGGCAGTGGTGGCGGCTGGCGTCTGGCCCACAGTCCACAGGCGGTCACCCTCAGGGACGCCTACTGCGCTGTCGAGGAGGGTCCCGTGCTCTCGTTGCACGCGCATCCACCCAGCACCAGTTGTGTGGTGGGGCGCAACGTCCAGGGTGTCCTCGAGGAAGAGTTCACGGCGGCGGAGTGGGCGATGAGGGAGCGGTTGGGGCGGACCACGATCGCCGACGTGCTCAGTCGGGTACTCGCCGGTGACCGCCAGTCGACCCCCCAAGGGCCCTAGTCGGGGCGGTCCGGGCGGAGTTGGATCCCCGCCCGTTTTTTACGCACTAACTGTAACTGTATTGGTTACAGTAGATCGGTATGGAGGGATGGTGCTCGTGAGACCGACGACGCGCGAAGGAACCGGCTCGACGCGTGTGTTGTTGGGTGTGCTCGTCGCGGCGATGCTGCTGATGGTCATCGCCACCGACATGGTCAACCTCGTGCTCCCGCTCATGGGGACGGAGTTCGGGGCCTCCGAGGCACAACTCGCCTGGGTCGTCACGGGCTTCTTGCTGGTCTTCTCGATCGGTATCCCGTTCTACGGCCGCATCGCCGACCGCGTGCGGCTGCGACGGTTGTTCAGCGCGGCCCTGCTCGTCTACGCGGCCGGGAGCCTGGTCTGCGCGCTGGCGCCGACCCTGCTCGTGGTCGTGGTCGGGCGGGTCGTGATGGGGGCCGGCGCTGGCGCGATCCCGGTGCTGTCCGTCGTCGCCGTCACCCGTGTGCTCCCCCCGAACAAGCGGGGAATCGGCGTCGGGTTCATCTCGGCCGCGGGCGGCGTTGGTACCGCCGCCGGGCCCGCGGTCGGTGGCGGCCTCGGCCAACTGTTCGGCTGGCCCGCGCTCTTCTGGCTCACACTGGTGTGCGCCCTGGTCCTGGTCCCGATGACGATGCGGGTACTGCCGGATGATTCCCCCGGTACGCGGGAACCGTTCGACATCGTCGGGGGTGTGTTGCTCGGCCTGAGCGCGGGCCTTCTACTGTTCGGCATCACCCAGCAGGAGGTGGCTGGCTTCGGCGCGCCGTCGGCATGGGGTGCTCTCGTGGGGGCGGCCGTGGCGACCCTACTGTTTCTGTTGCGCATCCGCGGCACAGCGCACCCGTTCGTACCGCCGTCGCTGTTCGCCAACCCGGTCTACGTGGCCGCGGTCGTGGTCATCTTTCTCGCCATGTTCACCAACCTCGCCGCTCTGGTGTTCGTTCCCGTGCTGGTGGTCGACGTCAACGGTCTGAGCCCGGGAGCGGGCAGTCTGGTGATGATTCCCGGCGGGGTGGCCCTGGCGGTCGCCTCCCCCTTGGCGGGACGCCTCTCCGACCGTGCGGGCGCGCGTCTCCTGACGGTCTCGGGCCTGATCGTGATCGGCGTCTCCACCTTTTTCCTGTCCAGCGTGGGTGCGGGCGGCCCGGCCCTCCCGGCGGCCGTCGGAGTCCTCGGGCTCGGTGTGGGCGTGGCCTTCGTGCTGACCACGGTCACCAACGCCGCCGCGGGCGCCCTGCCGGTGGCGCGGATCGGCGTCGGCCTGGGAACCCTGCAGGGAGCGCAGTTCCTGGGCGCCGGAACCGGACCCGCCCTCATGGGGGCGCTGCTGGTGGCCCGAAAGGACGGCGCGGGCGAGTCCATCAACCCGCTGCATGACCAGGCGGCGTCCGCGTTCTCCGACGTCTTCCTCGTACTCACCCTGCTCGTTGTCCCGGCCCTGGTCGCCGCGCTCCGGTTGCGCCCGAGTTCACCGAGCCAGTCGGGTCCTGACGGTTCGGAGAGAACCCCCCAGAGGGCCGCGGACGCATGAGCCCGCTCATCCAACGCGGCGGCGATCCGACGCACGACCGGAGTGCGCTCGCGCACCCCCGCCGCTCGGTGCGGCCACAACGAGTTTCCCACCGGGCCGGACCGGGGCGCGGGTCCGCGGACCCGCAGCGGTAGGGTGGGGGCGCGCCGGTGTCCCGGCGCCGGCGCGCCCCCACCCGGTTACGGCGGTGTCCGCCGCCCGGCCGGAGCCCCGTGGCCTCGGCGCTCCGCCGCGTGCGCTACCCGACCGCGGTCCTGTGCTGCTCCTCGATCCGCTGTAGCGCCTGCCGCATGTAGGTCTTGAACCTTGGATAGTTCTCGCTCATCGGGAAGTGCCCGATCTTCTCCATCTCTATGAAGGTCGCGCCGTCGATCCCGTCGGCGGTGCGCCTACTGTCGTCGGGTGTGGTGAGGTAGTCGTACTCGCCGGTGAGCATCACCAGCGGGCAGTTGGTGGTGTCGATCTCGCCCAACCGGCCCCGCAGGTCGTGATCCACCGAGTAGAAGTACAGGTCACCCCGGAACGCCTCGGAGCCCTGGGTGTAGTAGAACCAGGTCGCCGCGCGGTCGCTGTCGGGGGACTGGGGAGCCATCAGGTCCCACACGCCGCTGGCCGACACCTGGGCGGCGTTGGCGTGCGGGTGCTGCCACCAGTCGAGGAAGAAGCCGGGTGAGTAGTCGGCTCCCTCCACCGAGATGATGCCCCCGAAACGGTCCGGGTGCCGCAACGCGAGCTGCAGCGCCTCGTTCCCCCCGAACGAGCAGCCCATGAAAATCGGGTCGCGC
Source organism: Halostreptopolyspora alba (assembly GCA_003725585.1). Classification (GTDB taxonomy): domain Bacteria; phylum Actinomycetota; class Actinomycetes; order Streptosporangiales; family Streptosporangiaceae; genus Lipingzhangella; species Lipingzhangella alba. Next base: position 290,216 of record RJMB01000001.1, read on the forward strand.
AGTTCCAGGGCGTCACAGAAGCTGGTGATGAAAGCGGTGTACCAGTCGGTGGTGAGCCGGTACTCCTCCTTCCACCACTCCTTGTTCGTGGGCGGGTCGGACTTGCCGTGGTTGGTGAGGTCGTAGGCGATGACCCGGTAGTCGCGCGTGATCTCGGAGTCCTCGAGCAGGTAGCGCCACTGGTGGTTGTGGCAACCCGCCGTGTGCTGGCACACCAGTGACTGGTTGTTCGGGTCCCCGCTCTCCAGGAAGAAGACCTTGCACTGGTCACCCAGCACGTCGATGGTGACGTAACGTCCCGTCACCGGTGAAAGCTCGGCCATGGTTCCCCCTCAGTTCGACGCCTCGCGTTGCCTGGGCGCGGTCACTTCCTCCTGGGAGGGCACCCCGCTTACCCGAAGGAGTTCCATCTGGCGGGTGAAGCAGCGCAGGTTCTGCATCAGCACCAGCAGGTCCCCCTCCATCCGCATGTCCTCGCGGAAGGTCGCCGCCCAGATGCCGTGGGCCATGGGGCGGGGTTCCTTCTTGCCGAACTCCTGCCAGGTGTCCTCGCTGGCCTGGAGAAGGAACTGGTAACGCCGGTCGAGCGGACCCGGGTCGACCAGGATCTCCTCGACCTTCCCGTGGTGCATCACGACCTGGTAATTGTGGTCGCCGATCCGCAGCATGTAGGAGCAGTCGAAGTGTTTGCCGTGCGCCTGTAGCTCCTCGTCCTCGTCGCACACCTGGGCGAAGCGCTCCACCCAGTCGTTCGCCATGACCGTCGGTGAGGTCACGTCTCCCCCCTTGCGCTCGCGTTGTCCGCGGTGGGCCGCCGTACCCCCATCCCCCGGGGTGGCCCGGGGAAGGCGGGGGTGGCGCAGGGCCGTCCCACGCGGGCCACTGCCCGTTGTGAGGAGTGCTATGAGGGGGTTGGTGAACTCCTGAACCGGCCTGGACCGGGCATTTAACTGGAGGTGGGGCGGAACCCTGCCCTGAGGGACCATCCCCGCGTGCGCGGAGGAATTCCTGAACGACCCGCGTGTGGGGGAGCTGGGCGATCGCAGGGGTCATACGTGGGGCGGTTGTGGGGGTACCCCGAAGGAGCGAGAAGCGGTCCCAACGGTGCGGGGCCACCAGCACCCACCCCCCAGCCACGGGCGCCACCATCGGCGGCGCCACCGCCCACAGCTACCTCGACGAGGGCATCACCTGGTGAGCGGTCAGGGCACCGAACCCCAAGAAGTACTCCGGGAAGGCCGCCCCCACAAAGAACCGCTTCCCCTTGACGGGCGACGCTTTGGCGCAACGGCCCCAACCGCCGCCCTCATCGAGGTTCTGGTCAACCCCGCCGGTGGTCGTCGCCGTCGGGACGGTGATTCGGCGCCGAGCCCCCGGATCGGTGCCCCAGGTCCCGGTCCTCCGGAGCGCCACGGTCCGAACGGCCGCTCTGCTTGGTGAGGTACCTCGACGCCCCGCTGATGGCCTTGTCGATGTGCCGGTTGTACCTGCCGCCGGTGCGCTTCTTTATGGTGTCGCTGGCCGTGTGAAGGTGCCGGTTCGCCTTGTCGGGATTCCTGCGAAGATAGCCGAGGGCCTGTCGGAGCAAGCTCTGCAGGTTGGCCATTGTGCTCACCTCGTACGTAAGAGTCTCGGGGAGCGCGTTTCTCGGCACGTTCCCGACGCGACATGTCGCGTCACTCCCGAGTCTATGCCACGACCGGACCCACGCTCATGATCCGCGACGGCGGGGCCGGGGAGTTTCGGAGTTTGCAACCGTCCGAGGACCATCCCCGCGTGCGCGGGGAGCACGTCCAGAATCCACTGAATACCTGCTTGAGCCCGGGACCATCCCCGCGTGCGCGGGGAGCACTCCCGGAGCGTTTGCGCGTTACCAATGATCCAAGGACCATCCCCGCGTGCGCGGGGAGCACGATCCACCGTCGACCACGGCACACAGGACACCGGGACCATCCCCGCGTGCGCGGGGAGCACCGCGGGCCTCATGGAGCACCCCGTCGTCGACGGGGACCATCCCCGCGTGCGCGGGGAGCACCCTTGATGACCTGCGGTCCTACAAGCCTGACAGGGCTGTTTTCACCACTTCCTCAGAAATCGACAAAACGCTCAAACGACGAATTCCGGATACCCCGCTCCACCCCTTGAGTCTGAGCACAACGAAATCAATCCCCGCCTACGCGAACCAGGACGCGACACCACAGCACACCACCCGCAACGTGTCGGGGGATACCTCCCACCTCATAGCGCCCCCTGTACCCACGCAGCGACGCCCGCCCAAGCGCGGGCGGGCGTCCCTGGCCAGGTAGGGGAAAATCCTCACAGCACCAGAACCGCCGTCGTGCCCTGCTTCGGGGCGCCGTCGACACCTCGGCCTGGTGGGTGTGACGGGGGCCGTTCCTTCCGGGGCACATGCGGGCATGGCGAGGGTGGATGCCCGGCGGAAGCTAGAACTGTTCTTCGTGAAGGTCCCGCAGGAAGGCCGACCACTCTGATGCGGGGAACGACAGCCAACCGCGTTCCCGGTCATGCGAGTCACGCATGTCGGCACCACGGGCATATTCGCGAACTTCCACGCAGTTGGTCGCGCCGTTGCTGTAGCTGCTTGTGTGCCAGTCCGGCCTTGTCATGACTCCAACCCTTTGATCTCTTCCCGGAGCCGGGTCAACGTCTCCGCTGGTCCTAGGGCTACCCCTTGCAGTGCCGCGAACTGCATGCGGTAATGGGCTACTTCGAGTGCGTTCGTGACTACATGTCCTTCACGAATCGACTCCGCCACTAAGACATCTGGCGCGTGCTCCGTGGTGATCAGCTTATATGCGCCCGATACGCCCGGATGCCGGGGTTCCTCGGGCGGTACGAGCTGAAGTGACACCCGGTCGTGATCCACGAGTCGAAGCACGTGTTTAAGCTGCTCAGCGATCACTGTCGGGCCGCCGTACCGACGTGCGAGTACCGCACCATCGAGCACCACCCATAACTTGGGTTGCTCCGCTTCCGCCAACCGCTGCGAACGCTTCCACCGCTCCTGGGCCAGTTGTGTAACCTCCGCAGACGGAAGCCAAGGGGCTCCCTGCCGGATGATGGCCTGAGCATAGGCTTCGGTCTGGAGATACGCTGGGAAAACGAGAACTTCGTATTCGTAGACCGCGCTCGCGCTGTCGATCATCTCAGCTATCTCATACTTCCAGATCTCTCCGTCGGAGACAGTCAGCTCTTTCCATAGGTGGCTGAGACGCCCCTTACCTAGAACCTCATCCAGTTCCGCGCGTAGCTGGGGCGAAGGAGTCACTCTGCCACGCTCAACGTCCGAAATGGTCGTTTTTGAACTTTTCGCGCGACGCGCCAACGCCGTCTGAGTGAACCCGGCCTCTTCACGAAGACGCCGGACTTCACTTCCGTAGGCGGTACACACCCGTTTATCTGGTTTCCCATTGCCGTTCGGGGCCATGGACATAGGATGACCCATGCCTCCGATAGCCGTCTATAAATTCCGGAAGATTCCGGAGAGGGCGGGGTGCCTCCGTCATCGTGACGTGCCCCCTTACAAGGGATATTCCGTCCTCCATGATGAGTCCATGGCTGAACTAAGCGCGAAGACACCGGAACCCCGAATCGTTCCGGATGTAAATACGGAAGCGAACCTGGTTGCGCCGATCGTTCCGGAAGGGTGGCGGGTCGTATGGCTTCCTCAGCACTCCGTGTTCCTGGCGTACCTCGATGTCGATATGCCCGCGGGGTTTGACCGTCCCGCCGTGGCTGAACCGGACGTTGATGGTGTTATCGCTGCGATTGAGGCGTTGGGGCATCTTCGTGATCTGGTGCGTGAATGGGTGAGGACTCAGAAGCAGAACGAGAGGGCCGGTAGCCATGGCTGAGCCTACTGTTCCGGCGTGGAACACGGAGGGCGCGAGTCCCACCGACACCGTTCACTCCGTCGATCCGCCTGATCCGGACTTGCCCGAGGTACTTGTTCCGTTGCATGAGGAGTTCGGAACCTGGTGGCGCATCGAATACCACCCGTGGAACCGCTCAGCCCCCTATACCGCGCGACCGCGATTCAACGACGGGAACGGGCGGACTCTGCGTAGTGACTCGGTCCGGCTGCTCGCTCGTGTGCTTGAACTCGCGACCCCCGATGACACGGCGGACGAGGAATGATCTTCGGACTTCACCCAACGGAGCCCCACAGGTGAGTGGAAACGGGAATGTCCGGGGCCGCCCCTGGGATGCGGCCCCACCCTGGGGCGGCTTTTGCGCGTGCTGATACACGGGCAACCATCCCCGCGCCTGCGGGGAGCATGCGCACCCGAAACCGAACCGTCGATGATCGTGCTGCTTTAACTCTTCTGGCCCGTGAAAGCGGTCAGAACTTCACTATCGCCGCCTACGAGTGCGCAGGTGACAACTGGGACCACCCCCGCGTGCGCGGGGAGCACACGGTGGCCGACCTCACTCGCCGAGGGAGTCGTTGAGGCGTTCGGTGGCCTCGGCGAAGTCCTCGGCGAACTCGTAGACGACCTCCCTGGCGGGCCGCACCCGGTTCATGAGCCCCACGCCCTGGCCCACCCAGTAGGTCGCGAGATCCTGCGCGCCGGGGTCGCCCCTCTCGGCGAGGGTGTCCAGGTGGCGCAGGGCGGGCTCGCTGACCAGGGTCTGCAGCGGAAGAGGAAGGGCGTCGGGGCTGTCGGGCCGGTCCCACGCCTCGGTCCAGGCCGAGGTGAGCTGGCGGGACGGCTTTCCGGTGCGCCCGCGGGAACGGACGGTGTCGCGGGAGGTGGCCGCGACCATCTTGCGCGTGGTGTGGGGGGCGGTCTCGGCCTCCTCGGTGGTCAGCCACACCGAACCGGTCCAGGCTCCGGCCGCACCCAGGGCGATCGCGGCGGCCATCTGGCGCCCGGTGACGATGCCGCCCGCGGCCAGCACGGGAACCTCCCGTACCGGTTTGACGGCCTCGATGACCTCGGGGACGAGCACCATGGTGGTGACCTCGCCACAGTGGCCGCCCGCCTCGGTGCCCTGGGCGACGAGGATGTCCACCCCCGCCTCGACCTGCTTGAGGGCGTGCTCCTTGGCGCCGACGAGGGCGGCCACCGGGACCCCCGCCTCGCGGGCCCGGTCGATCATGTGGGGCGGGGGCACCCCGAGCGCGTTGGCGACGAGCCCCACCGGGTGGTCAAAGACGACGTCGAGCAGGCGTTCGCCGATGTCGTCGGTCAGTTCGAGTCCCAGACCGGCCCAGCTGGCGCTGTCGGTGGTGTCGACGCCGTGCTCACGTAGCAGCCGGTCCACGAAGGCGCGGTGCTCCTCGGGAATCCGCGTGGCGAGGTCGTCGAGGTTCAGCTTCTCCCCCTGGCCCTCGTACTTCTCCGGGACGAGGATGTCGACCCCGTAGGGCTTGCCGCCGACCCGCTCGTCGATCCAGGCGAGTTCGCGCTCGAGCTGCTCGGGGGAGTGCGAGGAGGCGCCCAGGACGCCGAACCCTCCGGCGTTGGTGACCGCGGCGACGACGTCCCGGCAGTGGCTGAACGCGAGCAGCGGCAGGTCGATGCCGAGCATGTCGCAGATGGCAGTCCGCACGGCGAGTCCTTCGCGTAGGGGAGTGTCGGAGTGAGGCGTGGCTCACGTGGCCAGCACGGTAATCCAGACGACATCCGTTTAGCAATTGGGGGTGTCGGCCGAGGTGCCGTCCCGCCTCGCCCGTCACGCGGTGTGCTGTCGGGTGAGCATCGAGGTGAGCACGAAGTCGACGAAACGCTCCGCGAACTCGGCCGCGGGCGGCGCCGAGGCGCGCACCTCCGGCGGAACCAGCCGCGTCGTGAGCGCGTGGTTCATCGCCCCGCCGCACAGCGCGTCGAGCAGGTAGGTGACGGAGGTCGCCTCGGGCAGCTCGCCTCTGCGTATCCCCCGGTGGACGATGGCGCGGGCCGCCCTGATCTGGGCCCGGACCATCTCCACGCAGCGCTCGGCCAGCCCGGGGGCGCTCTCGGCCTCCATGGCGAGGCGCAGCGCGGCCCGCCCGTGCTCGCCGCCGTAGAGGTCGGTCAGTTGCAGTACGAGCTGGACCAGGTCGCCGCGTACCGACCCGGTGTCCACATCCGAGATCTCGCCGAGGCGCGTGGTCAGCGCCTCCGCGAGTAGCTCCGTCTTGTCGCTCCAGCGCAGGTAGGCCGATGCCTTGCCGACACCGGCGCGCCGGCAGACGGCCTCGATGGTGAACGACGACCAGCCCCGCTCACCGAAGAGCGCGACCGCCGCCTCGGCCAGCTTGCGGTCGACGTCGGGGTCGCGGGGGCGTCCTGAGGGGCGTGCGGTAGCCATGCGCACATCCTCCTACACCCGTCCCCGGTGGTGGTGTGACGCCGGCGCGTCAATTGCTGAACGTGTAGCGTCTGATTTAGGGTTCCCGGTTACGGGAACCGCGGTTGCGGCGCGCGGAACACGCGCCGCGGCCGGAGCGGGAGGCGGACCAACGCGAGGAGCGCACCGTGGCGAGGATCGAGCTCGACCCGGCCACCCCCGTCATCATCGGTGTCGGCCAGGTCTCCGAGCGCCTCGAGGATCCCGACTACCGGGCGCTGTCCCCGGTCGGGCTCGCGGCCCGGGCCGCCCACCGGGCGCTGGAGGACAGCGGGGCCGCCCCCGAGGCCGCGGCCACCGCCCTGGACACCGTGGCGGGCATCCGCCAGTTCGAGATCTCCGTTCCCGGAGCCCGGCCACCGCTGGGCGGATCCGACAACTACCCGCGCTCGGTCGCCGCACGGATCGGCGCCGACCCCGAACGCGCCATCCTGGAGGTCGTCGGCGGGCAGGGGCCCCAGCACCTGGTCAACGAGCTCGCCGCGGACATCGCCCACGGTCGCTGCCGGGCGGCGTTGACGTTCGGATCCGAGGCCATCTCCACGGTCCGGGCCATGGCCGGGGCAACGGACCGTCCCGACTTCTCCGAGTGGGTCGGCGGAAACCTCGAGGACCGCGGGCTGGGGCTCGACGGGCTGCTCTCGCACAGCCAGCTGGCGCACGGACTGGCCGACATGCCCTCCCAGTACGCCCTGTTCGAGAACGCGCGGCGGGCCCGCCTGGGCCAAACCCGCGCGGAGTACGCGTCCGGGATGGGGGAGCTGTTCGCCCCCTTCACCAGGATCGCGGCGGCCAACCCGCACGCGGCCGCCCCCACCGAGCGCGACGCCGAGGAGCTGGTCACCCCCACCGAACGGAACCGTCCCATCGCCGACCCCTACACCCGCTACATCGTCGCCCGGGACCAGGTCAACCAGGGGGCGGCGGTGCTGCTCACCTCCGTGGCCCTGGCACGCGAGCTCGGGGTCGCCCGGGAACGGTGGGTGTTCCTGCACGGCCACGCCGACCTGGTCGAACGTGACCTCATGGAACGCGCGGACCTCTCCCGCGGCCCCGCGGCGGTGATGGCCACCGAGCACGCCCTCGAGGTGGCCGGGATCCACACGGCCGATCTCACCACCATCGACCTCTACAGTTGCTTCCCGATCGCCGTCTCCAACGTCGCCGACGCGCTCGGCCTCACCGCCGACGACCCGCGCGGGCTCACCGTCACCGGCGGGCTGCCGTTCTTCGGCGGCGCCGGCAACAACTACTCGACCCACGCCATCGCCGAGACCGTGCGCGGCGCCCGCGCCACCCCCGGCGGCTACGGGCTCGTCGGTGCCAACGGGGGAGCGTTGAGCAAGTACTCCGTGGGCGTCTACTCCACCACGCCGACCGGGTGGCGGCCCGACCGCAGTGCCGAGCTGCAACGCGAGATCGACGCCTGGGAGGCCCCCGACGAGGCGGTCGAGGCCCACGGCTGGGCCACCGTGGAGACCTACACCGTCAAGCACGGCGGCGCCGGCGAACGTACCGGTGTGGTCATCGGCCGGTCGCACGCCGACGGACGCCGCTTCCTCGCGAACACCGACCCCGCCGACCAGGAGACGCTGCGCCTGCTGTCGTGGGACGAACCCATCGGCGCCACCGTCTTCGCGTACTCGACCGAGTCCGGGAACAGGGTGGCCACCACACCCGAACGCATGACCGAGCTCCACGACGGCCCGGCCTGAACACCAGCGTCGGACTCGCCCGAAACGCGGACGCGCCGGCCGAGACGTCGGAGGAACGGACCACCCCGCTCGCCCGGGTGGCCCCGTACGCGGGGGTGGTCTCATCCGTGCCGGGAGGGGCCGCCCGGTGGCGTGTCAGGGCTTGCGGCCCACTCCGGCCAGGGAGGGCGCGTCGGGCATGGTCCCCACCTCGGCAGGCTCGGGGCGCCACTGCGGGCAGGGGACCAGGCCCGGCTCCACGATCTCCAGGCCGTCGAACAGGGATCCGATCCACTCCGGTGCGCGGTGCCGGTAGGGCAGGGGCGCGTTGGCGTTGTACTCCTCCAACGCGGCCAGGATCCGGGGGTGGGTGTCGGTGCCGTCCCACAGTGCCAGGTGGCTGCCGCTGGGCAGGGCTTCGACGAGGGCGTGGACGATACGGGGGACCTCCTCGGCGTCGATGTGGCCCAGCACGCCCATCAGGGTCAGGGCGATGGGCCGCTCGAAGTCGAGGCGTTCGCGGGCCAGGGCGAGGATGGAGCGCGGGTCGCGGAGGTCGGCGTGGATGTAGTCGGTGGTGCCCTCGTCCGTGCCGACCAGCAGGGCGTGGGCGTGCCTCAGGACCAGGGGGTCGTTGTCGACGTAGACGACCGTCGACTCCGGCGCGTGGCTCTGGGCGACCTCGTGGGTGTTGTTGGCGGTGGGCATGCCCGTGCCCAGGTCCAGGAACTGGCGGATTCCGGCGTCGCGGGCGAGATAGGTGATCGCGCGCCTCAGGAAACCGCGGCCCTGTTGGGCGAAGACCGGGATCTCGGGGAACCGTTCGCGGAACTGGTCACCCGCCTCGCGGTCGGCGGCGTAGTTGTCCTTGCCTCCCAGCCAGTAGTTCCACACGCGGGCCGAATGGGGCACGGAGGTGTCGATGGACGTGGGTGCGTTGCCCCCGGTGGACACCGAGGACGGGGGGCTGTCGTTCATCGGGAGCTCCAGCGATGGGGGCGGAGTGGCTGTGGGCGGGCGCGCCGGTCGCGGAGAGCGCGAAGCCCGCCACACGGGGCGTTCACGCCTCATCCTAGTGACCGTGGGAACCGTTGGGTGCGCCGGTTTCGGACAGAGCCTCCTCGCTGTCACCCGCCACCGGAATTCGTTCGGTCCGGAATTTCGTGGATGAGTGCTCATGGAGTTTCCAATACGATGGGGCGCCATGGCGGATTCCCAGGAGCGGCCGATCATCGTCCTCGGGTGCCCCAGGTCGGGCACCACCCTGTTGCAGCTGATGTTGCACGCGCACCCGCGTATCGCGGTCCCTCCGGAGACCCGGTTCGTGACCTCCGTGTACTGGCACCGGAAGCGGTACGGCGACCTGCGCGAGCCCGACAACCTGCGTGGGCTTGCCGAGTGGATCGTGCGCACGAAGAAGACCCGCTTCGCGGATCTGGGACTGGACGCCGAGGAGACGATCGACGAGATCGTCAACGGCCCGCCCACGCTCGGCTCGGCGCTGGGCACGGTGTTCCGCCGCTACGCCCGCAAGTTCGACAAGCCCCGGTGGGGCGACAAGCGGCCGGCGTACCACCACAGCATCCCCCAGCTGGCCCGGATGTTCCCGGACGCGCAGTTCGTGCACCTCATCCGGGACGGGCGTGACTGCGTCGGCTCGCTCAAGAACATGAGCTGGTACCGCGGCGACAGCTACGCGGCGATCGCCACCTGGGCCGAGGCGATCGACAACGGTCGGGCCGCGGCCCGCGAACTGGGTTCCGGCCGGTTCTACGAGCTGCAGTACGAGCAGCTGATCGGTGACCCGGAAGGGGAGCTGTCGGCACTGTGCGGGTTCCTCGGAGAGGAGTTCCACCCGGCGATGTGTGAGCCGCACCAGGTCGCCGGGATCGCCGTCCCGAAACGCAAGAAGCACCACGCCAACACCCATCGTGAGATCACCAAGGCCAACTCCGGGGCATGGCGTGAGCGCCTGGAACCCTGGGAGATCTCGCTGTGTGAGACCGTGCTGGGTCGGCGGCTCAAGAGGAACGGGTACGAACTCTCCGGAGCGCCGCGCCCCAGTGCCGCGCACCTCACCCACTACGTCAGGGTCAGTACGAGACGGAGCCTCAGCTGGCGCCGGCGCCAACTGCGCGATCGCGTCTGGCGGCTGAACGAGCCCTCCGGGCTCGTCGCGGCGGTGCCCGGTGGGAAGCGCCCCGACTCCACTCCGACCGAGACCTCGAACAGCGACGAGGGGTGAGCCTTCCCGGAAGGTGAGCCCTCCCGGAAGGCGCCCCGCGGTCCGGGTTCAGGGGGCGCTGCCCACCCGCACGTCGCAGCTTTCCCGGTAGTCCTTCCAGGTCTCGGTGGCCTCGCTCGCCCGCTCACCCTCGTACAGGGTCGGGATACCGCCCCGGATCCGCCCGGGCAGCCATTCGTCGTCCAGCACCTCGCCCTCCTGGAGAGTGAGCCGCAGCACCCCGGTTTCGGCGGTGGGGCCGCTGAAGTTGTAGAAGACGAAGTTGCCCAGCCCGTAGTGCACGTAAGCGCCGTCGAGGTGCCCGCCGGGGCCGAGCACGTGGGCGTGGGAGCCGACGACGACGTCGGATCCGGCGTCGACCAGCTGGCGCACCAGGTCCCGCGTGCGTGGCGGCGGGCAGTGTTCGCCCTCCACCCCCTTGTGCAGGTAGGTGATCACGGTGTCGGCCCGCTCGTCGGCCGCGCCGACCGCCTCCAGCATGCGCTCCAACGACCCGTTCTTGACCGAGGCGAGGCCGGGTTGGTCGTCCCCGGCGGTCCACTCCTGGATCAGGTTGGTGTTCATGACGTCGGTGGCGCCCAGGATCGCGACCGTGTTGCCGTTGACGTCGAACTCCTGTGGCGCGTAGGCCCGCTCGGCGTCGCGGCCGATGCCCACGAGGGGGAACCCGGCGTCCTCGGCGTGGTCCAGAGTGTCGGCCAGCCCCTCGGGGCCGTAGTCCATACCGTGGTTGTTGGCGACGGTGGCGACGTCGATGTTCGCGGACTTCAGCGCCGTGTAGGCCGACGGGGGAGCCCGGAAGGTGAACGCCTTGCCGGACGCCTCGGTGCCACCCTCGGTGACGGCGGTCTCCAGGTTGACCATGCTCAGATCGCTCTGGGCGAACACGTCGGAGACCGGGCCGATGGTGGTTTCGGGGTCGGAGGCCAACCGGTCGGCCAGGACACCGTCGAACATCACGTCGCCGCCGAAGGCGACGGTGAACGGTTCCGCCTCCTCCGGGGAGGGCGAAGGCTCGGTCGTCTCCGTGGAGCCCTCCTCGAGGGTCTGGTCGGTCGGCCCCGTGCACGCGGTGAGCGTCAGCACCGCCGCGACGGCCAGGACGAGAACTCGTGGCGGGCCGGGACCTGGGGGGTGTGTGTGGGGGTTCATGGAAACCTCCTGTGCGGGGGCCTCCTCCCGGCGGGGGTGGCCACGGCCGGCCGTGGCGGATCGCGGGGCGGACGTGACGCCCCAAAGGGGGTGTTCGGGAGGAAGGGCTCTTGTTGTGGTGACAGAATCCTCCCGTAGGACGCGAAAGCCCGCTCAACGGATTACCCGCGTCCCGTCGTTGGGCGTTCCGTCACTGGTCGGCGTGACCGGTGGCGCGCGGAGTACTGAGATTCCCGGGGGCGAATCCCGGCCACCAGCCGGCCACCAGCACGGACCGCGAGCTTCACACGACTCACGCTTCGGGGGTCTCCAACAGTCGGACGCTCGGGTTCGGGCACGAGTGTGGGTCTGACTGACCCGCCCGTGCCCACCGCGTTTTCGGCATAGAGGTGTCTGTGGCTGGATCTGCTTCTACGGGAGCGTACCCACCGCGACCTGGCGTCGCGGTGTGGCGAAGGCGTCGAGCTCACGCTCGGGCCACCCTACCGGCACGGTACCCGCTCCGGGGCTCGACGTCGGGGCGCGCTACGCCCGCGCCTCGGCGCGGGCGACGGCACGCATCAGCTGGGCGTAGGCGTACCCGGTCACCTCGTCGCCCCAGCCGGGCTTGGCCGCCGACCCGACACTGGCGCGTACCGCCAACAGGCCGGCCGCGGTCTCGTCGCCGTAGTCGCCGTCCACCCCGTGCTCGGGCAGCTCCTGCCCGGTGTAGGTGATCAGCGCCTGCAGCGCCTTCACCGCCTCGCCGGTGTCGCCCTTGGACAGTCCGATCAATGGGTCCTCCTCGGTGGTGTCGGAGATGCTGTCTCCCGGTGCTCGCGCGAAGGTGCCGCCTTGGACCATCCGGTAGGCGGTATCGCCGGGGCACGAGGTCGAGGTGAAGTCACGGTGGCCCAGCACGCGCCCGGCGATGCTGGAGTCGGGTTCCATCAGCCAGGCGCGCAGCTCGCGCACCGCGTCCACCTGGGCGCCCGGGATCGGGTCACCTGGTCCGCAGGCCAGGGTCACGCTGTAGTAGTTGGAGTTGCCGGCGGTGGTGCCCTGGGCCGCCTGGTAGCGGTACAGCCCGCGGCCCTCCATCACGTAGCCGTGGGGGCACGCCATGAAGGAGTTCCCGGTGAAGTAGACGGTGCCGTCGCGCCGGGCCAGCCAGGTGCCGTTCGGGGTGGTCGGGCACCAGATGTGACCTTCGTATGGCTCCCGCGTGATGGTGAAGGCGGACTTGCGTGCCGCTGCGGCTCGTGGTGCGAGGTGCGTTTTGCGGCGCAGCTCCACCTTCCACATGTCATAGCTGGTGGAGGCCGTGGGCGGGCGGCGGCGCAGTGAGGTGGCGTGCCCCGCGAGAGTGGCCGCGAACTGGAAGGCGTCGGCTGCCGCCCGTGACTTCTGGCTGAGTGCCTTCGTGTCGGTCGTGCGGTTGTCGTGCCCCTCGCCCAGCAGTGAGACGCCGATGAACAGTTCGAGCTGAGCGCGGGTGAGGGAACGCAGGAACGCATAGCTGGGCACGCGATCGGGCGCCTGGTCGAGCAGCACGGAACCGGCATCCACGGAGAGGTGGAACTCCACAAGGTGCCGGTTTGACGCCTCTCTCCACCGTGGCACCCCGTCTGATGCCGATCCAGTGTGGGGGAAGGCCTCACACGCCGGGCCGAACGCGGTGTGCAGCGCCCCCCTGATCCTGGCGACGTTCTGGGGGTTCTTGGTCTCTGACTGGTGGATAACCACCCCGGTACTGGGCGTTCGGCTCCTGCTCCGCTGCTTGATGTGGCCTTCGGTCCAGAACCAGGCGACCAGTTCGACGAGAGCGTCGGACCACTTGGGCTCGGTCGGCAGGCTGGCACAGGGCGCGGAGAGGGGGATTCGGTCCCAGTATGTGAGGGACTCCGTGGTGGCCCACACGCGTTCGCGTCCTTGCTGGCCGCGATCGGCGCGGCCCGTAGCGGCCCACTTGCCGTCGGCCCCTTTCTGGCGCTGGGTTCCCGTGCGCCGGTAGAACCGCTCCACCGGCCAACGGTGCGCGGTGGTGGTCAGGGAGGAGTGGCTCTTCCCCTCCATCCTGATCAGCTCTCGGGGCATCGCCGGGAAGATGTTCACAGCCTGGACGGGCTGCCACCGGGACACGCCGTTCTCGTGGTCGAGGGTGAGCACGAGAACGCCTTCCGCGACGTCGCGGAAGGTCCTCCAACCGTCCTCGGTGAGGATCTCCGTCTCCTCGTCGACACAGTAGCCGACATCGACCCAGCCGCGACTGTTGGTGTGGAAGTCGCGGGCCCAGTTCCAGTAGTTCACGCACGCGGAATGGTTCTCGCGAGCCAACCCCTGGTCCGATCCGTCGTAGTGCACCACCAGCCCGGACTGGGGGTTGGCGTGGTCAGCTGGAGAGCGCGCCGACCATCCCAGGTCAGAACGCCACACCAGACGCGATGGCTCAGCCATGAATCCCTCCAAGCGCGTGTCCCGTTAATCGCCGCGAACCGGCGCCCATTGCCGGACGGGCCACTTCCCCCAGTTTCTCCGGAGACTTTCGGAATCGGAGGGGATTCAGAGAAATTCGTTCGCGATTTTTTGTTCGCGAATCGGGGTAATCGGAATTTGTGTATTTTTCGGTCGAATCGAGAATATTTCGTGTTTCCGGGGCGTGGTGTTTTGGGGCGCGGCGTCGCTGGGCGCGCGGCCCACACGACTCACGGCCGCCCACACGACTCACGGCCGCCCACACGACCGCGACCGGCCCGCCGCGCGGGTGTCGTCGCCGGCTCCTAGGGTCGTCCCATGAAAGAGGATCCGAGCGCGACCGTGGCGCGGAAGATGGGTGTACGGGCCGGCGCCCGGGCGCACTTCGCCCACGCGCCCCCCGAAGTGCTGAGGGGAATGGGGCTTCCCGAGTTGGACGTGTCCGGGGAGCTGGACGGGGAGTTCGACTACCTACACCTGTTCGTCACCACCCAGGACGCCATGCGACGCGCGTTCCCCGAACTCAAGGAGCATCTGCGCCGCGACGGAATGATGTGGGTGTCCTGGCCGAAAAGGGGACGGCTCGGGACCGACCTGAACATGAGGTCGGTGATTCGGATCGGCTACGGATTCGGGCTCGTGGAGAGCGTCTGTCTGCGCGTCGACGCCGTCTGGGCCGGTCTCAAGTTCACCCGCCCCAAACCCGGCAAGACCTACCGCAACAGTTACGGCACCCTGCCGGACGCGGGGGATCCCCAGGGATCCGGCTCCTAAGCGGCGGTGCTCGTGTCGTCGATCCGCTCCTCGACGGCTTCGGCGATGCGGGTCACGGTGACCGTGTCGGTGACGTCGCTGGTGCTCCGCTCGTCCGCGGGGCCGATGTACAGGATGCTGACGTGGATGTTGCGCGTGCGGAAGTCGGCCCTGGTGAAGCTCGACATCTCCGCTTCGGAGCCGCCCGGGTCGGACGGGGACGCATCGGATATCCGCTCGTCGTAGACCACGGCGAAACCACCCTCACCCACGTCGATGTCCTCGATCCGCTCGGCCTCGAGGTCGGGCGGATCGGGAACCTCGCCCTCCTGGCCCCCCTCTGGACCCCCGGTGCTCTCCCCGGCGTTCTCGCGGGCCGTGGCGACGCGCTCCTCCAGCCCCTCGTAGCGGTCGTTCCTCGTGTCGGGGGAGTAGAACGAGAGGTCGGCCGTGAACTGCCCGAGATCGGCGTCGACGCAGCGTTTGCTCTGCTCGTGGTGCCTCTCGGGGTGGGTGAGGTCCCACTCCTCGACGGAGACGTCGGGATGGGCCAGGTGGACCCCGTCGAGGAGTTCCTCGGTGAACAGCTCCTCACAGTCGGCGAGGTCGGCGTAGGCGCCGGGCGGGGTTGCGAGCACCCCGACGGTGACCACGGCGACCAGGCCGACGGCGGTGCCGCCGACCTGGAGACCACGGCGAACTGACCACCACGAGGGGGTTTCCGAACCGGGCTCTTCCTGGTCGGACGCGGAGTCGGAGCCGGGGGACTGTTCGGGCATCACGGGAGCTCTCTCATGATTCGGGGCGAGAGGACGGGAGCATCCTACTGCCACTTCTCACGATCGTCCCTGACGGACTCCCCCACATCCCCTCGGAGGGGGTGGGCCGGGGAATCACCCCCGGGCCGCGCCGACCAGCGCCCCGCATGGCGGACCCCCTCGAACACGAACGGAGCGTCCGAGGGGGTGGAGCGGCGCCGTGGCGCCGAGCCCGCGCTGGCCGGGGCTCGGCCCTCAGGTGCGGTCGCCGCCCACGCCGCCCCCGTGTGCCGTTCCGGAGTCGGGGGCGGCGCTGCCGCGGTCCTCGCCCGCCTCGGCGGCACCGGACCTCAGGAACAGCACGGTGAGGAGAGCCAGCACGAGGACCGTGGCAGCGCTTGCCCAGCCCACCGCGGAGAGACCGGTGAGGAAGGCGTCCTCGGCGGCGGCGGTCAGCTCCGCGGCCACCTCGGAGGGCAGGTCCTCGGCCGCCGCCGCGGCGCCGGGCAGGCTGTCCCGCGCGGCGGCGGCCTCCTCGCCCGTGACCCCCTCGGGCAGGGAGCCCGCGATGATGCTGCGGTAGACGGCGGTACCCACCGCGCCCAGCGTGGCCACGCCCATCGCCATGCCCAGCTCCGAGCAGGTCTCCGACATCGAGGACGCCGAACCGCTGCGCTCCTTCGGGGCGGATGCGATCACCAGGTCGATCACCAGCACCATGAGAGGGCTCAACCCGAAGGTGATGAGCGTGCTCGCGACGACGCCCAACGCCACCCCGGAATCCGCGCCGACCTGAGTGAACAGGGCGAAGCCGGCCGCGGCCACGATGAGTCCCAACGCGATGGTGCGGTCGGTCGGCAGCCTGGCCGCCACCAAGGGGGCCACCATGGCACCGGCGATGTTGGCGACCGCGTAGGGCGCCATCCACAGCCCGGCGTGAAGTGGCGACAACCCCTGGACGACCTGGAGATACTGGGCGAACAACAGCACGAACGCCCCGAGCGTCAGCGTCCCCAGCAGGAGAGTGCCCAGCCCCACCGAGAACGCGCGGAACCGGAACAGCTCCATGTCCATCAGCGGGTCGGCCAGGGCGCGCTGCCGGCGCACGAACACCCACCCGAGAACCCCACCGGCCACGAGTACGGCCACCAGAGGCAGGCTCCAGCCGTCCTTGGCGGCCTCCTTGACCGCGTAGATGACCGGCAGGATCGCGGCCAGCGACAACGCGACGCTGGCCAGGTCGAGCCGGCCCGCGTCGGGGCTGCGGTACTCCGGCAGGAGTAGCGGCGCCGCGACGAGCAGCACCAACATGACCGGTACGCCCATGAGGAAGACCGACCCCCACCAGAACCACTCCAGCAGCGCGCCGCCGATCAGTGGCCCGATGGCGCCGCCGGCGGAGAAGCAGCTCAGCCACACGGCCACCGCCAGGCCACGCTGCTTGGGGTCGTGGAACATGTTGTTGATAAGCGCCAGCGTCGAGGGCATCAGGGTGGCGCCGGCCGCCCCGAGCAGGGCGCGTGTGATGAGGAGAACCTCGGCGCTGGGCGCGTAGGCGGCGAGTACCGAGGCCGCGCCGAAACAGGCCGCACCGATCATCAGTAGCTTGCGGCGGCCGATGCGGTCGCCGAGGGTTCCCATGGTCACGAGGAACCCGGCGATCATGAATCCGTAGATGTCCAGGATCCACAGCTGCTGTGTGCTGCTGGGCCCCAGCTCGGCGGCCAGGTGCGGAAGCGCCAGATGTAGAACGGTGAAGTCGAGCGCGAGCAGGATGGTCGGTAGGGCCAGCACGGCCAGCCCGACCCACTCCCGTGCGCCGGCCCTCGTCCCGGCGGGGGACTCTGTGCCGGACGGCATGAACAGCCTCCAATCTGGCGGTGTCGCTCTTCGGTGCCACACGTCCGTGACCCCTACGCGGGCCAGCCTCGCCGCCGCGGGTTCCGGAAAGGCTCCGGCGGGGCTCCGGAGGGTTCCGCCGCGAAGCGCGGGTATGACTGTTCTACGGTTGGTCACATGCGATTCGGGGTGCTGGGCGCGCTGCAGGTGTGGCGCGCCGACGGCGAACCGGTGCGTGTCCCCGAGGCCAAGGTGCGCGTCCTGCTGGCGGCCCTGCTGGTGCGCGAGGGGCGCCCCGTCGCGCCCGAGCGTCTGATCGACGAGTTGTGGGGCGGGGAACTCCCGGCCAACCCGCACCGCGTGCTCCGGGCCAAGCTGTCGCAACTGCGCGGCGTACTCGCCACGGCCGAGGAGGGCGGGCGTGGCCGGGTCCACCACGGGCCGGCGGGCTACCGGCTCCGGGTCGATCCCGACGAGGTCGACGCCGGACGGTTCCGCGACCTGATCGAGAGGGCCCGCCGCGCGTCCGAGCCCCGTACCGCGGCCCCTCTGTACGCACGGGCGCTGGCGCTGTGGCGCGGCCCGGCCTATGCCGACTTCGCCGAGGACTCCTTCGCTGTGGGAGCGGCGACCCGGCTGGCCGAGGAGCGGCTGACCGCCGTGGAGGAGTGGGCCGAGACCCGGCTGGAGCTCGGCGAACACCGACTGCTCGCCGACGAGCTGGCCACCCTGGTCGAGCGGCATCCGCTCCGTGAGCGGCTGCTGGCGGTGCTGATGCGGGCGCTGTACCGTTCCGGCCGCCAAGCCGAGGCGCTGAACGCGTTCGAGCTGTTGCGCAGGCGGTTGGGCGAGGAGCTGGGCGCCGACCCCGCCCCGGAGACCGCCGCCCTGCACCAGCGGATCCTGCGTCAGGTCCCCGATGGGGAAGGCGAGCGCGGCCCCGGCATGCCGCCGCGGCCCCGCACCAACCTGCCCGCTCCCATCAGCACCATCGTCGGCCGCGACCGCGAGGTCTCCCGGGTCCGCGCGCTGATCGACAGCGAACGCCTCGTGACCCTGACCGGTCCCGGGGGAGTGGGCAAGACGCGCCTGGCCCTGGAGGCGGCTTCCGGGCTCGTGGACGGGGGCCACGGCGGGGTGTGGCTGGTGGAGCTGGGGGCGCTGGGAGCCACGGTCGGCGCGGTTCCCAGCGAGCGGGTCGCCGAGGCGGTCGCCGCGGCGCTCGGCGTTCGCGACGACACGTCCGAGCGCACCGGCGGTGGTCCGGTGGCCCGCCTCACCGAGGCGCTGCGCGACACCACTGGCCTGCTGGTGCTGGACAACTGCGAGCACGTGGTCGAGTCGGTCATGGAGCTCGTCCACACGCTGCTCGGCACGGTGGAGGGGCTGCGGTGCCTGGTGACGAGCCGGGAACCCCTGGGAGTCACGGGCGAGCGGGTCTACGAGGTCACCCCACTGCGGGTCCCGGACACCGAGATCCGCCCGGACGACGGGAACGAGCTGCCCAGCGCCGTGCGGTTGTTCACCGACCGCGCGGCGGCGGCCGCGCCGGGCTTCCGCCTCGACGCACGCACCGCCCCGGCCGTGACGGCGATCTGCCGCCGTCTCGACGGGCTCCCACTGGCCCTCGAACTCGCCGCCAACCGAGTCCGCGCCCTCGGCGTCGCCGAACTCGCCGACCGCCTGGACGACCGCTTCGCCGTGCTCGCCGACGGCGGCCGCGCGGCACCGCGGCGCCAGCAGACCCTGCGTGCGGTCTTCGACTGGAGTTGGGACCTGCTCTCCGACGCCGAACGCGCGGTACTGCGGCGACTCTCGACGCACGCCGAAGGGTGCACGCTGGCCGCGGCGGAGGAGGTCTGCGCCGACTCCACGGTCCAAAAGGACGAGGTCATCGGACCATTGTCCCGGCTGGTCGAGTGTTCCCTGGTCATCGCGGTGGAGACCACCGACGGAATGCGCTACCGCCTGCTCGGGTCGGTTGGCGCCTACGCCGCCGAACGCCTGGAGGAGGCGGGGGAGGCCGGCCCGGTCCGCGAGCGACACATGCGTTACTACGCCGACCTCGTCGAGCGGGCCGACGGTTTCCTGCGCGGCCACGAGCAGCGGGGGTGGTTGCGGCGGCTGGACCTGGAGAGCGCCAACCTACGGGTCGCGTTCGACACCGCCGTGCGGACCGGCGACGCCGACACCGCGCTGCGTCTGGCCGTGGCACCGTTCTGGTACCGCTACCTGCGCGGCCGGCTCGGTGAGGCCCACGACCTGCTCACCCGCGCGACGGCCGTCGGCGGCGGGTCCCCGGAGGCGGTCGCGGCGGCGTCCGCGTGGCGGGCGGCCATCGAGCTGCTGGTCGCGGCGCCGGAGGACCCCGCCGCTGTGGCCTCGGCGGGATTGGCCGGGTTCGGGAGCGGCCGCGGCGAGGTCGAGCGGGCGCGTGTGGGGTGGTTTCTCGGCTCGGTCCTGCTGGAGTTCGGCGAGGTCGCCGCGGCCGGGCGGCTGGTGGAGGAGGCGCTGCCGGTGCTGCGCTCCCGGGGCGACCAGTGGGCCACCGCCGCGGCCCTGAACGCGCGCGCCTGGATCGCCCAGGCGGAGGGCCGCCTCGCCCGGTTCGAGGACGACGCCCGCCGCGCGCTGGAACTGTTCCGGGAGCTCGGTGACCGGTGGGGGCAGCTACAGGCGATGCCGGTCCTCAGCCAGCGGGCGAAGGCTGTCGGTGACTACGACGCGGCCCTCCGTGTCGAACGGGAGGGGCTGCGCATGGCCGAGGACCTGGGCCTGTGGACGGAGGTCTCCTACCGGTTGTCGGAACTGGGGCGACTGTCCCTGCTCAACGGTGACCACCGCGGGGCCGAGGAGTTCCACAGCCGGGCCGCCGATCTCGCCCGGGAGCAGGGCGACCGGTTCGGTGAGCGCTTCGCCGAGCTGGGGCTGGCCATGGGGGACCGCCGCGAGGGCCGGCTCGACCGCGCGGCGACCCGCCTCGGCGACTGGCTCGCCCGGCACCGCGACTCCCAGGGGCCCTCGGCTCTGGCTCTGGTCCTGGCGGAGCTGGGATTCGTCGCCGAGCAACGGGGGGACGCGGACGAGGCGCTGCGCGTCCACACCGAGGGTCTGGCGGCCGCGCGCGCCACGGGCTCACCACTGGCCGTGGCTCTGGCGCTGGAAGGGCTGGCCGGCGCGTGGACACTGGCGGGCGCGGCCGACCGTGGCGCCCGCCTGCTCGGGGCGGCCACCGCGGCGCGTGAGTCGGTGGGGGTCCCGCTCCCACCGGCCGAGCGAGGAGACGTCGACCGGGTGTCGGCGGCCGCGCGCGCGGCATTGGGCGATTCGGGTTTCGCGGCGGAGACGCGTTCCGGGCGTGCGGCGGGACCGGAGGGGGTCGACGCGCCGTAGGGGCTCCCGGGCGGGTGTACGGGTGGTTTCGGCCGCGGACGCGCCCCGCCGGAGCCCGGCGTGCCCGCCGAAACCAACCGGGGCCGCGTCACCAGGGGCGCGGCCAGGACCGTGGCGCCGAGCAAGATGAAGAGGCGCGATCTCCATTCACCCGGTCTCCCGCGCCGCGATGCGCACCTTCCTCCACTCGACGGCCCGAGTCGTGCTCCGCTTGGGGGCTCCTGACTCCCGGGTTTCGCGGCTGGGGGAAACACCGTCCCGTGCGAGCGTTGTCTCCGTGGTGCGGCACGGACGTCGACCGGCGGCGGGTGGCACCCACGCCTCTTCGGATATCTCGTTGGGTGTGGTCGCGGAGCGGAAGCCGGCCGTGACACCATCATGCTCGGACGCGGGACGCCAGAACCGGAGGATGGAATGGGGCGGGGTGGAGACACCCTGCGTGTGGGTGGTGACCAGGTGCGGTCCTTCCGGTCGGCGTGGCACCCCCCGCACCGGCGCCGCGCGTTGTCGCGGCGTCGTCCCGCTTGACGGGTGGGTCGTCGGCGCGTGGAACGTTGGCGAACAGGGTGAGCGGCTGAATGTGAGCGTGAGCGCGTTCGAGTCCCTGGGGGCGCGGGACCGGGAGGCGATCGAACGCGAAGCCCGGTCTGTCGCGTCGCTCCGCGAGGCTGACCGCGCCGAGGTGATCTTCGACTGATCGGGGAGTTCACCGCGCTGTACGGAAAAGCGGGCACTTGCACGGGGCCGGGGACTGAGAGGGGACGGATGCCAGTTGGCCGTCCCCGTCTGCTAGGACGGCGCCGGGGAGGACTCGGCCGGTTCGGCGGGCTCGGGGGTGGCGGCGACCCGGGTGAGGGTCGCGGTGGTCAGGACGGCCGCGGCGACGCCCCCCGCGGCGAGGAAACCCGTGGTGTGGGAGGTCGCGGCGATGAGCGGTCCCGCCAGCAGCGGGGAGAGGAACTGGCCGGTGAACATCGCGGTGCCCTGGAGGGAGGTCGCCCGCCCGCGTAGCCCGGCCGGGGCGTGATCGGCGATCAGCACGGTCAGCGCGGGCATGGCCAGCGCGTTGCCCACACCGGCGAACGCCGGGGCCAACAGTAACGGGACCGGGTGGCTCACGGTTCCGTACAGCAGGAAGGCGCCCAGCCATGAGACAGCCGCCAGGCGGAGGATCGCGGCGTGGCTGAGGCGGGCGCGCACCCGGGCGTAGACCAGCCCGACCAGGCTGGCGGTGACCGCCGCGAGCGTCACGCCGTAGACGGCCACGAGAAAGGGGGAGGTGATCCCGATCTCCTCCAGCCGCTTGGGCAGGAACACGGCGGGGACGTACATCATTATTCCGCTGGCCAGCACGATGCCGGCCAGCCCGAGCAGGGCGGGGCTGGTGCGCAGCAGACCGAACAGGCCGCCGGACGTCTCACCGGGGCCGGAGCCGGGGGAGGCGCCTGTGGGCATGGCGAGCAGCGCCGCCACCCCGAGCGGGATTCCGACCAGGTAGATCCCGAACGCGGCGTGCCAGGACACCCCGCCGAGGACACCGGCCAACAGTGGCCACAGGACGCCGCCGGCGGTGGTGGCCGTGGTGCGCCAGCCCATGACCCGGTCGCGCATCGACCCCTGGTAGAGGGTGAGTAACGCGACGGTGGTGCCGGTGAACACCACGGAGGCGCCCAACCCCAGGGCGAACCGGCTGGCGATGAGACTCGGGTAGTCCGGTGCGACCAGGCCGGCGCCGCCCCCGAGGCCGTAGAGCACCAGGCCGGCGCCGAGTGGGGCGCGCACGCCCCACCGGTCGATCGCGCACCCGACGAGAGGGCTGGTGACCGCGATGGTCAAGCCGTGCGTGGTGATGATGAACCCGGCGGCCGTGCCCGATACGTCCAGGTCGTTCTGGATGAGGGCCAGGACCGGGGCGACGGTGGCGCCCGCCATCACGCCCAGGGTCGAGGCGAGGAGGAGTACCCACAGCACGAGGTGGCGCCGCCAAAATATGCCAGTCATGGGCACTAAACTATGACTAGCGAAAAACTGTGGCAAGTTTCTTCGCGTGACTGGCATCTTGGTAGTGTTGGGTGGATGGAGACGGCATCCACCCAACGCGCTCTCCCGCTGCGCGAGCGCAAGAAGCGTCGCGTCCGCAGCGCGCTGACCGAGACGGCGCTGCGGCTGTTCGCCGAGCACGGCTTCCACCAGACGACCCTGGAACACCTGGTCGACGAGGCCGAGGTGTCGATGCGGACGTTCTTCCGCTACTTCTCCTCCAAGGAGTCCGTCGCCATGGCGGCCGAGGACGAACTGTGGAGCGCCTACCTCGCCCGAGTCGTCGATCACGAGTTCACCGGCACGGTCCTGGACGGGCTGCGGAGCTGCCTGGTCGACGCGCTGGCGGCCATGGACGCCGACTGGGAACGCAGGTTCATCGCCGGCCGGGGGCTCGCCGCCCGCACCCCCGAGCTACGCGAGCACAGCGCGCTGGCCACCATCCGCGTGCAGGAGGAGCTGGCCGAGGAACTCGCGACCAGGCTCGGAATTGATGGCCGTGAAGACGTGCGACTGCGGCTGGCCTGCGAGTTCGCCCTCAGCGCGTGGCGCTGCGGCGCGAAGAACTGGGTGCGCGGCAACCGCCACCGCAGCGAACCGGAGGGCCGCGAGGCACTGATCACGCACGTGGCGGACGCCTTCGACGCGATCCCGGCAACCCTCACACTGGCCGCGCCGCCCCGCGGTGATTGACGTTCGCGCTCGTGCTCGTGGCGCGGTGCGTTCCGGTTCCACCTCGGGTGAGGGTCACGCGGCGCTCATGCGCCGCGGGGGACCTCCGGCAGGTGCTCCCACAGGCTGCGCAGAGTCGAGAAGGGGCCGTCGGGAAGGCGGCCCAGTGTGGCCAGGATCTCCTGGCGCGCTCCCCGTAGTTCGGCCGCGGCGATGAGTTCCGAGCGTCGGCGTGGCCCTGCGCCGAAGGCGCCGTCCAGGTGCTCGGCGATCTCCGGGCGGGTGACGTCCATACATCCTCCGTAGCTGGTCAGGCGGCCGCGATGGCATGGGTACCGACGGGTCCGAGTAGCTCCGGTGCCCGGTCGGGGCGGGTGGGAACGAGAGGCGGATTCGCCACTCTTGGCGGGTCCGGGTATCCCAGGACCGTCGCGAATCCGGTCGGGCCGGGCGCGCGGTTGGGGCGAGAACGGAAACCCGGTCGCCAGCCGCACGAAACCTTACCCTAACGCAAGGAAAATGTTCTGGGTGGTTCGGGTGGTCGAAACGGGCGGGACACGATCCACCTCGGAACGGGGGATGGGGGCGGAACCGTGGCACGGGGCCATCGTTGCCCGGGTCGACGCTTGGGGCTCCGGCTCGGTGACACGTGCCGTGGAACCCAGGGCTTACTCTGACGTGAGAGGTGAGATCGGACGCTGTGGCGGTGGGGTCGTCCCGGCCCCGTCGCGGTGAGGAGAGTTGCCATGCCCCGTCAGATGACGTGCCCCTCCTGCGGAGAGGCCGAGAACCTCGAAGGACGGCGCGGCGACGCGGGCATCGTGGTCACGTGTGAGTCCTGCCACGCCCAGTGGCCGCGAGACATCCCCTACACCTGCGCGACCTGTGGGGGCGGCGACATCCACACGCGTCCGCGGGCGCTGACCCAGTACTCCCGGGGCACGCAGCTGTCGATCGTGGGGCTGCACTGGGTCCCCCTGTGCGCGGTGTGCGACGCGGACATGCTCGCCCGCGCCAACCAGCAGAAGCCCGTTCCGGGGCAGTACGAGCCCGCGGCCGTGCGCGAGCGCCGGGGTGACGACGGCGACGACGCGACGAACACCCTGATCCTTCCGCGCTGACGCGACAGCGGGTCGGGCGCTGTCGCCGGGAGCGCGAAAACGCGTTGCGGGGGCTGCTCGCGGCCGCGTACCAATACCGCGCACGGCCGACACGCCCGAGGAGCACCGCCACGATGACGAACCCCGCCCCCCGCCCGAACGCGTTCTGCTGGATGGACCTCAAGACCCGCGACATGCCCGGTACGGCGGAGTTCTTCGGCGACGTGCTCGGCTGGACCTTCGCCGTGGACGAGGAGGACTGGCGACGGGCGACCTACATCCGTGTCGGTGGCCACCGGATCGGCAGTGTCAGCGACCTCGCCGCTCCCGTCTATCCGCCCGACCTTCCCGCCCACACCGCCTACTACATCGCCGTCGACGACGTCGACCGGCGCACCGAGGCGGCCGCGGCCGCCGGCGCGAGCGTCGTGCTCGACCCTTTCGACGCCGGGGACCAGGGGCGGATGGCCACACTCGTCGATCCCGCCGGCGCCGCCTTCTCCCTGTGGCGGGGCCACGCCTTCCACGGATGGACGGCACCGTCGGGCGAGCCGCACGCTCCTGGGAGGATGGTGCTGGCGTGCGAGCATCCACGGCGGGCGGCGGCCTTCTACACCCGCACGCTCGGCGGCGCCCCGCGCGGTGTCTCTTTCGTCACCGCGCCCGCCTCCGGTAGCGGGGTGCCCCAGTGGGAGCTCGCTCTCAGCGTCGCGGATCCCGAGGGTGTTGGCGAGCGCGCGCGAGAGCGCGCGGGCACGGCTGTGGCCGGTGCGGGCGGCGAGGACGAACCGCTGGTGCGGATTCTCAGTCCCGAAGGGCTTTCGTTCGGGTTGCTGGCCGCGGCCGCCTGAGGGGCCGGCGGCGCTCCGCCGATCGGTGGTCGCGCGCTCGCGGCGGTGTGGGAACGGGCGAGGCGGGGAGACGGCTCCGAGGCGCTCACCGAGGGCACCGAGGGCTCGGCGCGGAAGGTGGCAGTGGAGGAGGGCGCGCACGCCGGCGGTGACCATCGCCGTGACCTCCGCCTCGGGCGAGGGGCTGGCCACGGCAGCGTTGGGCCGTGGGCCCGCGGTAGCGCGGGCGGCTCGAACCACGGGGAAGGCCGGACCGCGCTACCGCGATGGGAGAGGAAGCGATGGAGTCAGCGGAAGCGGCACCGTTCCCTCGCCGAAGAAACCCTACTATCTCGTAAGAGTAGTGTCGCAATCGACCGTTCCGGCAGAGTCGGGAGGGCCTGGGGGCGTCCGCGTCCTGGCGGCCGGGATACCGAGCCCGCCCCCACCCCGACACCGGCCTTGCCAGGGTGGGGCGTGGGAACTCCACGGGGGCCTCGTCGCGCGGTCAGCCGCCCCCAACACGGTCGCTGGAAACGCGAACCGCGCCGCTGTCACGTCTCCTCAGGCCCGCACCCCGCGCCTGGTGCGCTGGGCGCGGAGCAGCCCTTGGAACTCGGCGGCCCTCGCCAGCTGTTCGCGTAGCGCATCGCAGCGTGCGGTGATGGCTTCGTCGAATATGTCGAGTCGCGCGTTCAGCGCGGCGCGATCGTGCTCGGTGAGATCGTCGGCCGACAGTCGATCGAGGACACCGAGTAGTTCGCGGGTCTCCTCCAGGCTGAAGTCGAGCGGCTTCATCTGCTTGATCAGCAGCAACCGGTCGACGTCGGATTCGGTGTAGAGGCGGAAGCCGCCGCGTGAGCGGGCGGAGGGCTCCACCAGGCCGACTTCGCCGTAGTAGCGGATCGTCCGCAGCGACAGGCCCGTGCGCTCGGCGACCCGCCCGATCTGCATGTGCTCCGCGTCCATCGAGGCACCTCCAAAGAGACCTACTCTAACGAGCGAGACGGGTTTCCAGTATCAGCCGCGATCGCCTCCGAACGTGGTCACCGGCCGCGGGACCTCCAGCCCCGGCGACGTTCCCCTTCGCTTCCTTCCCCGTGGAGAGCCAACACTCACGTCAGAGTAGAGTTACGGGTGCGTGGCCCCATGGCCACGCCCGGCGCCCTCATACCTCCCACCGGTCCCAGGGACTCCAGGAGCGCCGGACGCACCTTGGCCGACCGCGAGCGACGAAGGGAAGCCATGGCCCACTACCGCCTCCGCATGACCGACGGCTCGGTGAGGACCCAGCAGGCTCTGCGCATGCGCACCGACGCGCGCACCCTCTATCTGGAGGACCGATCCGGCGGAACCTGGCAACCAGTACTCGAACGGCGCCTGGACGAGGTTGAGCTGCTCCAGCGCCGCTGCACGGAGAACAACGGCAGCTGGACCTGGATCACCGAGCCGCTGCCCACCGCGTCATCAAGACCCTGACCCCCGGGCCGCCGGTCGGCCTCCTATCGGCGGAACCTCTCAGGCGCGGTTCGTCGCTCAGACCGTCGTCCCACGCCCCGCGCGAAACCCCGCCATTACCAGCACAACCGAGCACACGACCAGGGCCGTCAGTGAGGACGCCCAACTCCCGGTGATGTCGTGCAGCGCCCCCATGGTCACGGGGCCCGTGGCGCACAGCATGAAGCCGGCGGTCTGCGCCATCGCGGTGAGGCGGGCCGCGGTCGCCACGTCCGCGGAGCGGAGTAGCGGAAGCGCGTATCCGATGGCGGTTCCCCCACCCAGCCCGACACCCAGCAGGACGCTCCACAGTTCGGTGGCGCCGGTGGCGCCGGACCACAGCCCGAGTATGGGGACTACCAGCAACGCTCCGGTCGCCGCGATCAGCCACACCTGCCCCCGGGTTCGGCTGATGAGGATTCCCGCGCCCAGAGCCGCGGGGACGGCCGCGATATTGACCAGGGAGAGCATGGCGCCGGCGCGTACCGGGCTCATTCCCTCCGACATCAGGATCGTCGGCAACCAGGCCGACAGCGCGTAGAACAGCAGGGCCGGGATCGCGAAAACGAGCGTCACGGCCCACGCCGTTGGGCTGGCCCAAAGCGACGGTCGGGGGGATCCGGGCTGAGTCGGATCGGGCTGCTGCTCCCGGCCGCGTGCCGAACGGTCGAGCGGCATCCGCGCCAGCCACACGAGCAGCGCCATCGCCGGGAGTACCCCCCACAGAACCACGGCCGAACGCCAACCGATTCCGGCCGCGTGCTGCACCGGCAGCGTCAGACCGGCGCCGAGCGCCGCCCCGAGGTACAGCGCCATGCTGTACAGGCCGGTCAGCACGCCGGCGTGGTCGGGATGGTCACGCTTGACCAGAGGAGGGAGCAGGACGTTGCCCACCGTGATCGCGATGCCGAGTACGGCCGTCCCGACGAACAGGCCCGCCTGGTTCGGGAACCAGCGGATCCCGAACCCGACGAGCATGACGACCAGCGAGGCGCCGATCATGGTGGACAGCCCCCACCGGTGCCCCATACGGGCCGCGAGCGTGGAGAAGAGCGCGAAGCAGGCCACCGGAATCGACACCAGGAGGCTGGCGACGGCACCACTGAACTGTTCCTCGCGCTGGATCTGGTCGAGAACCGGCGGGACCGCTGTGATCGGCAGCCGAAGGTTGAGCGCGACCGCCACGACGCACAGCGCGGCGAACCACAGAGGGGGAGAGCTGGCGGGTCTGGCGATGTCTGGCGACCCTCCCGTGCGTTCCGCCCTCCGATCCGCCCCGGCGGGTAACCTCACCTCTGTGGTGCGACCGTGACCGTCGACCAGTCGAAATCCAGCCGATCGAGCAGGTCGAGGTCGGAACAGAAACGGTACAGATCGGTGAAGTTCGTCAGAAGCCGTTGTGTGGACGGATCCTCCTCCACTTCCCGGACCATATCGTATCCGTTCTTGACCCCAACGAGGTCCATAACGCTACGCCACGAGGAAAAGTCGTTCGCGGCGAACGCTTCCAGGCCGTCCACCAGCGCCTCCTCGAAGAGACGTCGCCTTTTCTGGTCGAGCCGGTCGTACACCGCCGCCACGAAGTCCCGCGTTATCGACGAGTGACAGTACTCGTCGCGATTGTGCATCGTGGCGGTCGCCTTGTGGATCGGCTGGATGACGTCGTCATCTGCCATGAGGTCCAGGTATGAGTTGATCGAGATCTCGGCGACCGTGGTGAACGCCAGCGCCGACAGGTCGCTTTCCCACTGCTCCCGTGCGCCCTGGCAACGCCGCTGCAGGCGGCGGGCCTTGTGTCCGATCGGTAGGGCGGTCTCGGGCATTCGCCAGCCGCGGTGCCGCCGCATTACGCCGCTCGCGTTGAGGTGCATCAGCGTGTGGTACTGCTCGTCCACCATCGCCTGGGTGACGGCGGTCGTAACCGTCTCCATGTTCAACCCACTGTCGTAGACACCGCGGGTGATGTTCGCGAAGGTTGGGTTAACCACGTACTGCTCGGTGTCGATGATGTGCTTGTTGAAGCACACCATCCCCCAGCCGAGAACGCGTTTTCTGGTCTCCTCCGAAAGGGAGAGATACGTGTCGTGCTCCCTGAACGGAACCAGGTTCTCCGGATAGTCGGGACGCTCCGGTTCGTACAGGTCCTCCAGTGCCGGTTCGGGTTTCTTCACGGTGGCGCGACGATGCCAGTTTCCGGCGAGCCTCCTTATGACGGCGCTCTCCACCGGGTCGTTGGGGTCGTGGTCCGGAAGTGAGGCGA
The DNA here is from genome assembly GCA_003725585.1 of Halostreptopolyspora alba. Taxonomy (GTDB): domain Bacteria; phylum Actinomycetota; class Actinomycetes; order Streptosporangiales; family Streptosporangiaceae; genus Lipingzhangella; species Lipingzhangella alba. The sequence continues at coordinate 319,260 of RJMB01000001.1, forward strand.
CGGGGTTCTCTGCCATGATTCCTCTCCGATACAACCTGCTGTTACAGGTGGTTCGCCGCGATCTCCTCGATCGTCGATTCCAGAACGGTCGTGGCGGGCACGTTCACGCCCCACCGGCGTTCGATCCGTACGCGTACCTCCCCGGCCGCGAGTGAGTCGGTCCCCAGGAGCCGCAGCGGCTTCTCCCGCGAGACACCCGAGGGGGGCACCCCCAGGACATCGGCGATCTCCTTGGCGAGCTCCGTAGCGGTGTCACTCGGCAACGGGGCCGTGGACGTCGGGCGGTCCGCCACGGAGACGTCGCCCTGGCGCGCACCGTCCGACCGGGTACCGTCGTCGTCCGCCGGCCCGATCTCGACGCGCGCGGGGTGGGACCCTGTTACCGCGCAGCTCCAGCCGGAGCCGTCCCGACGCACGTCGACCCGGATGGTGGGCTGGTCGTGGGCGCTCGTGCGCGCTCGGGGGCTCGGCGTGAACCAGACCGAGCGGCGTTGCCACGGGTAGCGCGGCATGTCCTCGGGGGCCGGTACAGCCGGGTACCGCGCCCCCCAGTCGAGATCGACCCCGGCGTTGTAGAGATCCGAGGTAGCCCTGGCCACACCGGAGCTCTCCGGCTCCTCGCGTGTCGGGCCAGCCACAACCGAATGTCGCTCGTCCTGGTGCGCGGCCAGGCACTGGCGAAGGACCGGGCTCAGCACGGCACGCGGGCTGATTTCGAGGAACACCGTCCTGCCCTGGGCGCACTCGGCGGTCACCGCGTCACGGAACCGCACGGGCTCGCGCAGGTTGTCGCCCCAGTAGGCGGCGCCGAGATCCGCTCCGGCCATGACCCGGGTTGTCACGGTCGACCGGAAGGACGCTGTGGTGGGTCGTGGGGCGAGCGCGCCGAGGCTGTCGACCAGTGGCCGCCGTAACGGGTCCATGTGGGCGCTGTGCGCGGCGAACGGGATCCGGACGCGGCTGGTTCGGACACCACGCCCGTCGAACGTGTCGAGCAGTAGCTCCAACGCCTCGGAGTCACCGGAGACCACCGTGGAGCGCGGCCCATTGTGCGCGGCCACCGCGACGCGATCACCGTACTCGGTGATCTCCGCGGCCACCTCGCCCTCTGGCAGCCCCACTGCGAGCATTCCGCCACGCCCGTCGGCGTGGCTGGTCAACTCGGCCCGTCGACAGATCAGCCGCGCGCCGTCGGTGAGACCGATAGCTCCGGAGACGCAGGCGGCGGCCACCTCACCGAAACTGTGCCCCAGCACCGAGTCCGGCCGTACACCCCAGGAGCGCCAGTACGCGGCCAGTGCCATGTGCATCGCCCAGCACGCCGGCTGGATCGTCTCGGAGCCCCGTAGGGCTCCCGGGGCGTCACCGGTGAGCAGCTCCGTCACCGACCATCCGGACTCGGCCCGGATCGCCGCGTCGCACTCGTGCAACGCGTCGCGGAAGGCCGGTGACGTCGCCAGGAGCGCCCGCCCCATGCCGTGCCACTGGCCACCGTGGCCGCCGAAGACGAACGCGATCCGGGGCCTCTCACCCACGGGGTCGACCGCGCCCCGCCGGACCTCCCGTAACGCTGTGGCCAGCCCGGCGCCGTCGTTCGCCGCGACCGCGGCGCGCCACTGGTGATGACTTCGCCCCCGGGCCGCCGCGGCACAGATCCACTCGGCCTCGGCGGCGCCGGTTCCGTCGATCCGATCCGCGAGGGAGTCGGCCAGTGCCTCCGCGGCGGCCGGGTCACGCGCCGAGATCGGCAGCACCAGCGGTTGGCCGGAGGGCTCGGGGACCGGGGCCGTCGGGGCCGCCCCGAGCAGCGCGTGCACGTTGGTACCCGACAGCCCGAACGACGTGACCCCGGCCACGGGATCGCGGTCGCTCGGCCACGGCACCGGAGCGACCGGGATGTCGAGTGACCTTCGCTGGTCCGCGAGAACCGGGTGCGGGTCGCGCAGCAGCGGATTGCCGGGGATCTCCCGATGGTGCACGCTCAGTGCCGCCTTGATGAACCCCGCGATTCCGGCCGCGGACTCAGGGTGCCCGATGTTGCTCTTGGCGGAGCCCACACGGCACGGGCGTTCGGGTTCCCGGCCGGTGCCCAGCGCGTTGGCCAGCGCGCGCAGCTCGATGGCGTCGCCCACCTCGGTACCGGTGCCGTGCGCCTCGACATAGTCGACATCCGAGGGACGCACGCCAGCGATCTCGACAGCGTCCGCGAGCAACCGCTCTTGGGCCTCCTGGCCGGGCGCTGTCAACGAGCTCCCACTACGGCCGTCGTTGTTCGCGACGCTGCCCAACACGACCGCGTAGACGCGGTCGCCGTCGGCGCGAGCCCGTGCCAGGGGTTTGAGCACGACGACGCCCGCACCGTCGGACCGCACGAAACCGTCGCCCGAGGCGTCTCCGAACCGGCAACGTCCGCTGCGGGACATGAGGCCGACCTGTTCGTAGACCGCGGCGAGTTCGGGCACCAGAACCAGGTTGACTCCACCCGCCAGCGCCAGCGTGGACTCACCGGTGCGCAGGCTCTGGCAGGCCAGATGGACCGCGAGCAGCGACGAGGAGCACGCGGTGTCCAACGAGACGCTCGGGCCACGCAGGTCCAGGTCGTAGGACAGGCGTCCCGACGTGAACGACGACAGCCCGCTGCCGACCAACGAGTGCACGTCGACCGAGGTCTGACGGCTCTGGAGATCCCAGTAGTCACGGCCCATCTGACCCATGAACACACCGGTACGTGACCCGCCCAGCGATGTCGGCGGGACCAGCGCGTCCTCCAGCGCTTCCCAGGCCACTTCGAGGAGGATCCGCTGCTGTGGATCCATACGCGCGGCCTCGCGCTCGGAGATGTCGAAGAACGTCGGGTCGAACCCGTCCACGTCGTCGAGGAATCCGCCCTGCCGGGGATGGGCGGCTCCACCGAGCAGCGGCGGCAGCTCGGCGAAGACACCGTGGTCGCCGCTTCGCGAATCGGGGACGTCGGTCACGGCGTCCACGCCGTCGAGCAGGAGTCGCCAGAAGGCTTCGGGGCCCGACGCGCCCGGGAAACGACAGCCGATCCCGACCACCGCCACGGGTTCGCCACCGGCCGGCCGGATGTCCGGTGCGTCACCGTGGCCGGCGGTACCGGACATTGACGTTGGCCCCTCGCTCGTGCCGGACACACCGCGCGACGGTGGCTCCGGCGACGAGGAACGACGCAGTTCGGCCAGGACGGTCCGGCTCACCGCCCGCGCGTGCTCGTCGACGAAGAAGTGGCCGCCCGGGAACGTGTGGACGGTCGACTCCCCACGGGTGACCTCCGACCACGCGGACGTGTCACTCTCCCGCGTAAGTGGGTCCTCCTCGCCCACGAGGACCGTGACGGGACAGTCGAGCAGCGGGCCCGGCTGGTGCGTGTAGGAGGTGAACAGGGCGACATCGGCGCGCAGGCCGGGCAGGGCGGCCCGCAGCAGGTCCCGGTTCTCGTGGAGCTGCGGCGGCACACCGCCGAGCTCCTCGATCTCGCTGAGCAGCGCCTCGTCGGAGCTCGGTGCCGCGCTGCGGTCCGCGGGCCCCTGGTGGGGTGCGCCCACCCCGGCCACCAGCAGCCGTTCCGGAGAGGGCAGCCCTTCACGGTGCAGGTGACGCGCGACCTCGTAGGCGAGCAGCGCGCCCAGGCTGTGGCCGAACAGGGCGAAGGGACGGTCGGTGTGTGGCGCCACGGCGGCGGTCACGGCGGTGACGATCGAGTCCAGCGACGAGGGGGGCGCCTCGTCCGCGCGTCGCTCCCGACCGGGAAGCTGTACCGGAACGATGTCGACCCAGGGGGGTACCAGGGTTGGCCAGTCCCGGAAGGCCGAAGGGCCACCCCCCGAATGGGGAAAGCAGAATAACCGCACCTTCGCCGAATGCCGCGGTGATCGGGCCAGCCACGGCGACGGTTCATTCCTGTCCATCGGGCACCTTGCCTATCTTGTCAACGTAGGGCCGATTGGTGGGTGTTCTCGTCTCGCTGTCGGGCTCCGGTGCCGACACAGCGGGGTGTTACGCTTCCCCCATGTCGCCGCAGACGAATGCGAACGGGCCGTTCCGGGTGCGCGGCGTGTTCCTTCCCGAGGAAATCGAACGGGAGATCTTCGTCCACGACGGAGTGGTCAGCGCGGAACCCATCCGCGGGGCGGAGACGCTGGTCGACCGGGGGTGGATCCTTCCGGGGCTGGTCGACGCGCACTGCCATATCGGAGCTGGCGACGACGGTCCGATCAGCCTGGACGAGGCCGCCGAGCACGCGGAGACGGACCGGGACTCCGGGGTGGCGCTGATCAGGGACTGCGGCTCGCCCACGGATACCCGTCCGTTGCAGGAGCGCCCGGACCTGCCCGAGCTGATTCGCTCCGGTCGCCACATCGCGCTTCCGAAACGCTATATTCGGGGTCTTCCACGCGACGTCGAGGATCCCGAGCTTCTCCCCGAAGTGGTGCGGGCCGAGGCGGCCGCCGGCGATGGATGGGTCAAGCTGGTCGGAGACTGGATTGACCGCGAGGTTGGCGATCTCGCGCCATTGTGGCCCGACGATGTGCTGCGCGAGGCGATCGCCGCGGCGCACGAGGCCGGGGCTCGGGTTACCGCGCACGTGTTCGGGGAGGAGGCCCTGCCCGGTCTGCTCGCGGCCGGCATTGACTGCATCGAGCACGGCCCCGGGCTCACCGAGCCGCTGATCGCGGAGATGGCGCGTAGCGGCACCGCGCTCGTGCCCACGCTGATCAACGTCGAACGGTTCCCGCAGATCGCCGCGTCCGCGGAGAAGTTCCCGAGGTACGCCGCGCACATGCGGGAGCTGCACGCCGGGGCCAAGTCGACGGTACGGTCCGCTGTCGAGGCGGGCGTTCCCGTCTACGCCGGTACGGACGCGAGCGGTGGGGTCGCCCACGGCCGCATCGTCGATGAGGTCATGGCCCTGCACGAGGCCGGTCTCGCCGCCACCGACGCGCTGGGCGCCGCGAGCTGGGCCGCGCGCTCCTGGCTGGGAAGGCCCGACGTGACGGTGGGCAACCCGGCCACGCTCGCGGTGTACGGCGCGGACCCGAGAGAGGACCTGTCCGTGCTGCGCGAACCGGAACTCATCCTGCTGCGCGGCCGGCCGTTCCCGCGGTGAGGTCGACACTTCGCTCACCCACCCGTGTGTGAACCCAGCGGTGCGGGATCCAACGTGTAGGTCCTGGTCGCGGCGGTGGAGGGATCACCGGCACGCAGGTGGAGCTCGCCCAGCTCAGGAAACAGGGCGACCGCCGCCACCGTCCGCTCCGTCCGAATGTCGCCGTTGGGGGCCACATTGATCGGCGGGTCGGACAACAGGGCCAGGTGTTGCTCCCGGGACGCGTCGAAGTCGAGCAGGTCGAGCCGCTCCCGGCAGCTCGTGAGTCGGCGTGATGAGGAGTTGCGCGCGAACACGTTCAGCTCGTCCAGCGGTGACAGCTCGGGGTCCAGGAAGTGGTTCGTGTGTACCGACTCCACGTCTCGCCGCACCGCGCAGCCGCTGGCGGGCCCGGGACGTGGGATCTCCACGACCGCCGTCGTACTCTGGTCGCACAGCATCAATGCCCGTGAGCTGGCGACCTCCAGCCCGCGAAGCTCGTCGACGGCCTCGTCGACGGAGGACGCGTGGTCCAGCAGATGTCGAACCGCCAGGTACATCGGTAAACCCGGCCCCCAGTCGCCGGCGAGCACCAGGTTGATGCCGACCGCCAGGCCCGAGTCGTTGATCCCGAGGTAGCCCAGCTGTCCGCCGAAGCTCAGGGTCAGTGTCCTCCTTCCGGAGTCAGCCCGCCGGATGTCGAGTACCGCGATCTGGTCCTCGAGGTCGCCGTTGAGGTCGACGGTCTGCGCCAGGACGGGAGTCGAGCTGCTCGCGCCGCTGCGGGCGTAGGTGGTGCAGTCCCCAAGGCTCGGAACCCGCTGGTAGCCGAGCAGCTCACGGCGGGCCTGGAGCAGCACCGCGGCGCGTGGGGTGATCCCCGCCCCGGTGGCGAGGGCGTCCATCTCGACCGCGAGTCCGGGAGTCTGGTCCCGGATCGCGGCGGCGTAACTGTCGAGTGTCGCGTCGAGGTCACCCGGCGGTGGATCCATCAGGTGGTCGAGCCGGGCGCGCCCGTCCGCGACGAAGGCGCGCAACCGCGTGGCGAGCTGGCTGCCATGGGCGTGTCCGATCTCCTCGTGCGTGCCCGTCAGCACCAGGTGCGGCACGACTGCGGCCCCGGTCATGACGCGTTCTTCCTCTCGGTTTCGGGAGTGAGCGTGCCGGCGAGCCGTGGACGTACCTGTGGCCACTCGGTCGCCAGGACGCTGTAGAACACCGCGTTTCGCCGCCGGCCATCGGGCATCGGGTTGAAGCTGCGCAGAACCCCTTCCTCACGGGCGCCGATCGCGCTGAGCCCGCGGCGCGCCCGCTCGTTCAGCTCATCGGTCTTGAACTCGACACGCTCGGCGCCGAGAACCTCGAAGGCGTGCGTCAGTAGCAGGTACTTCGCGTTGCGGTTGATGTTCGCTGTTCCGGTCCCGCCACGGAACTCTTGGCCGAGCCATGACCACCCGATCTCCAGCCGTCCGTCACGTTCGGCCGTCAGACCGTAGCTCGAGCTCCCCGCCGCGCGACCGGAGGCTGCGTCGACGATGCAGAACGGGGCACGGACTCCGGACTCACGGTCGGCGAGCAGACCGTCGAAGAGCGCGTCGAAGTCCTCGTCGGTCACGACCCGGCTCACGAAGTAGCGCCAGATGTCGGGGTCGAACGCGATCGCCCTCAAGGGTTCGCGGTCTCGTTCGGTGACCGGACGCAACAGGACATGGTCGTTCTTGAGTACGCGGTCACAGGCTTCTATCCAGCTCATGAGGCCGCCGCCCCACTCCGCGCGCGCAGCGCGTCGAGAATATTCCGCAGAGTCGTCATACGCGCCAGATCCTGCTCGGTGAAGTTGTTGAGCCCCACGCCGGTTTCCTGGCAGAGATTGGTGAGCAGCAGTACCTTGTTCAGTGACGACAGGCCGAGATCGCGCGTGAGCTCGGAGTCGAGATGGACCTCCTCCGGCCTCACACCGTGGGCGAGTACCTCGACGAGGCAGTCCCGGGCCAGCATTTCCCAGTCACTAGGCGGCATGAACGCCTTCCTTCCGATCGTGGATCTCGGTGCGGTACACGTCGTGGATCCGGTTGCGTCTGGGCTTGAACTGCGACGTCAGCAGCTCGTTCTGAACGGTGAAACTCTCGTGCGCGAGCACTGCCCGAGAAATCCACTCGTCGGGCCGCGAACGGGAATTCGCCACGGCCAGCGCCGTGGCGACGTCCGTGGAGCGCGCGCCCTCGGCCGGTGAGACCACGGCGACCAGCTCTGTCTCGTCCGGGCAGTACACCACGCACTCCTGGACACAGGATTCGGATCGCAGGTTCTCCTCGATCGGGCGGACGTTCACCTTCCGGCCGTTGCCCAGGACCAGGATGTCGTCCGCGCGTCCCTGGACGTGGAGGAACCCTTCGTCGTCGAGGTATCCCACGTCTCCGGTGCGCACCGCTCCACCGGGACCGAAGACCCGGTCCGATGCACCGGGCTCCGCGTACAGGTAGCTCTCGGCCACCGGGTGGGCCATGTGGACGACGATCACACCGTCCGGGTCGATCTCGACGCGTTTTCCCGGCAGGACCCGACCGACACTGCCTTTCCGGTGCGCTTGGGGACAGTTCTTCGAGACAATACAGGTCTCGTTCAGCCCGTACCCTTCGTAGATCGCGAGTCCGCATTCCTCGAAGAAATCGAGGACCGATGTCGCGGCGGGTGCGGAGCCGGTCCACAGGTAGCGGATTCGGTCACCGAGAATGGCGCGCGCGGCCGAGCGTCGGGCGGTTCGGGGGTCACCGCCGACGCGGGCCGCCCGCCTCTCGATCTGGTGACGGGCCGTCTCGTAGAAGCCGGGGACCCCCATCACCACTGTGGGCCGACAGCCTCCGACCGCCGCGTACGCCGCCTCGTAGGTGCTGACGGTGACGTCATGGCCGAAGGCGAGCGCCGAGTAGATCCAGTAGCGCTGCTGCAGCAGCGAGAGTGGCAGGAAGACGAACAGGTCGTCGCCCGGACCGTGGCCGAACATGTCCTGCACCGCGGCCAGTGAGCTCTCGATGCTTCCCGCCGAGGCCGCCAGCGCCTTCGGGACCCCCGTGCTCCCGGAGGTGAACTTCAGTGCCGGAGTGTCCCGCGCACCCCATTCGACCGGGGCCGGTGGTCGCGTGGCGGGCACCGACCCGGCCGCCCGGCGCACCTCCTCGATCGGCACCGCATCCCGGACGTCGGGCCGATCACTGACGACGAGCCCGAGGCCGTAACGGTGGGCGAACTCCGGGTCGTGGACGAACTTGTCCGGTTCGAGGCCGGCGACCACGGCGCCCACGCGCAGTGAGGCCAGGTCGAGCGCCACCCATTCCAGGCTGTTCCTGGCGAGGATGCCGACACGGTCTCCGGGACCCACGCCACGGTCGAGGAGCCATCGGGCGATCCGGCCGGCCCGCTCGTGCAGGTCCCCCAGCGTCACCTCGGTGGTCCCGTCGATCCGAGCGACCCGTAGCCGGCGGTCCGGGTCGACCGGCCCCGCCAGTACCCGCTTGAGAACCCCGCCCGTCATGCCGGTGCTCCGGTCTCGACCGGCTGGGTGTCCGCGCCGGGTACGACGGGATCGACGGGAGCGAAGAAGTGGGTCTCGGCCAGGGCCACCCGTGTCCCGGGCTCGAGAAGGGAGACCCGTGAGGGCCAGCGGCCGGGAGGTGTGTCGGATCCGAGTGCCCGCAGGAGCCGCTCCGCGAACCGCGGCATGAGTGGCGCGGACGTGGTCGCGAGCAATCCGGCGGCGGCCGCCTGCACGGCCGTGGTGGTCCGGTTCTCCGCGTCCCAACCCGCCACGTCGGCAGTGTGGCGCTGTTCCCCGGCGAACCGGATCGCGTCGGTCACTAGGCCGTCGAGTTCGGCCGCGGCCCGGTTGAGGGAGAACCCGTCGGGAGACAGCGCGGCGGTGACTGCCTGGAGACGGATGTCGAGCTGGTCGAGGAACGCTGTGTGCTGGGCGGTCCAGACGCCGGCGTCCGGCAGGCGACCGTCGTGGTGCCGGGCTACTCGCTCGCCGAGTTCGCGCAGCCATCTCTGCCATCGCCCGACCAGGATTTCGGCGACGGTCGACTCGAAGTCGTCGCGGCGGAAGTCGGTGCGCTCTCCCTCGGGGCGTGTCCAGCAGAGGAAGAACCGCACGGCGTCGACCGTCTCCGGTGAGAGAACCTCCTTGCCCCAGATGAGGTGGCGCCGGCTCGTGGAGAACTTGTCGCCCTCGAACAGATAGAACTCGTTCGGGTGGTAGTCGATCGACGGTTCCCATTCCGGAAGCGCGGCCCGGTAGAGCGCCGGATAGAGAACGGAGTGGTAGAAGCTGTTGTCGTAGCCGAAGAAGTGGACGATCTTCCAGTCCGGGCTCGGTGCGGTAGCCCGCCAGTCGGCACCGATGCGCTTCCCGAGCGCCTCGATTCCGTACAGGAATCCGAATGACATCTCTGGCCACACCCAGACCACCTGGTCGCGTGCGGTGCCGGTGAGGTCGTTCCCGGCGGGGCGCACCCCCCAGGAGGAGGGGTGGGTGAGGGGAACGTCGAGCCGGCCGCGGGCGAAGATCCGCTGGGCCAGCTCACTCAGCCTCGGGGGTGTACGCCCGAGCCGGTGGTGCTCGCGGACCTCCGTGGCGAACTCGTGTAGTGGCATCACGAAGTGTTCGACCGCTCGGGCGGCGACCTGGCCGCTGTCCCGGTTGGCGCGCGGCTCGCGCAGGTCGGTACAGACGTTGGGCTCGCCGCACTCCTCGCAGATGTTTCCGTTGGTGGTCTCGCCACAGCCGGGGCACCCTCCGCGGACGTCGACCTCGTACAGGTAGCGTCCCTCGCTGTCGAACAGCGCGGTCCCCGACTGGAACCGGATCCGACCGGAACCGACGAGCCGGGAGAAGAAGTCACGGATCGTGGCGGTGTAGTCGGGATCGGTGTGGGTCACGGTGAACTGGTCGATACCGATGTCCATGAGACGCAGCGTCTCTCGGATCTCCTGTCCATACTGGGCAGCGACCTCGGCGGGAGCCCGCCCCTCACGTTCGGCGAGTGCGAGCACGTAGCTCTGGTAGTCGTCACTACCGGTCAGGTGCCAGGCCGTGTTCCCGTTCAGCCGCTGGAACCGAACGTAGGCGTCCGCCCCGAGATAGGGGCCGGACAGATGACCGAGGTGAAGATCGCCGTTCGGCGTGGGCGGGGTCGAGAACACGAAGACCGGGCGCTCGCCGAACCTGCGTCGGTTTGGCCGGAGCGCCGCCTGTTGCGCGGCACGGGTGGCGTCTCTCCAGTACAGGTCGGCGAGGATCAGGTCCACCTCACCGGTGTTCTCCACCACGTGGGTCTCGAACGGCTCGAACACGACCGCGTTTCCAGCCTCGATGCGCTGTCGCGCGCCGTCGACGTGGAGGAGTCCGCTCCCGTGCGTGATGACGAACACCTCGGTCTCGTCGTGTTGGTGCGCCTCGCTGCGGCTCCCCGGCGCCACACGTGCCCATGAGAGCCCGACGCCGAGGTCGTGTGTGGGGTCCGCCTCGATCTCGGCCATGTCGATGCCGAATGCCTCGGTGAGCCGTTCGGGGTCGAATTTCGCGACGATCATTGTGTGAGTCCCTCTCGGTCGGCACTGCGGGCCAGAAGGTCGGCGGTTCGAGTGGCGATGGCGGGCCCGAGGCGGTACCCGGAGCCGTTCGCCGCGCCGGCGAACACGATCCGCGGGGTGAGCGCGCGGACATCCGGCTCGCCGGAGGCCGCGTAGGCGTCGCAGAACACGCGGCCCGAGTGCACGCGGTCGGCGAGGTGCGGCGCCCAGGAACGGAGCACATCGCGCCCCTCGTCGAGGTCCGCTGAGGTGAGCGCGCTGGGAAGCGTCTCCGGACGGACGTCCCAGTCGTGACTCGTGTAGCTGAAGAGCCAGTGGCCACGGTCCGGCAGGGGAAGGAGAAAGGCGTCCTCGTCGTGGAACACGACGGTGGGGGACCGGGATGGCGGCACGGCGTCCACGTGGAGCGCCACGACCTTCTTCACACGGACCGGCAGCTCGGCCACCAGCGGGCGCCACGCCCGGTGGCTCAGCCACGGTCCGGGCGCGAGCACCACCTCGCGCGCGTGGACCGTCCTTCCCGTCGCCGTGGTCAGAGCCACGTGATCGTCCGCTTCCGTGAGGCCGGAAACCTCGACACCCTCGTGTACGGCCGCGGAGTGGCGTAGTCGGGCGGTCAGCGCGGCGGTGACCGACTGGACATCGGCGTGCTGGGCCCCGGCCACGGACCAGGCGGTCGCGTCGGACGGCAGGCGGTCCAGAGGTTCCGGCGCTCCTTCCCGCGCGGGTACCGGGCGCCCGAGGTAGATCTCGCTGAGCCGCTCGGGGTGGGTCGAGCGGGTGAGCACGTTCATCGTCAGCGACCGGATGCCCAAGTCCGGCCGTTCCGTGACCAGCTCCCGGTAATAGTTCTCGCTCAACCGGGTCCAGGAGCGGACGGTCGGTGTCAGCCCGCGTGGGATGTGCAGGCCGGCGGAACGCCGGCTGGCGCCGTCACCCGCGAACCCGCGGTCGAGTATCGCGACGGTGGCGTGAGGACGTCGGCGTAGTACTTCCGTGGCTACCAGGGAACCGACGATCCCGGCCCCGACGACGGCGATGTCGACGACTGTCTTGGGCATCACTCGGCCACCTGCGCGTGTCTGCTCATCGTGGGTGCGTTCTCGTTCATCGGGGGTGCTCCAGGAGGTGGTCCGGCTCGATCTGGAGTTGCCAGGTAATGAACGAAGCGAGCTGCCGCGTGCTCCGCGCACCGCGGATCCGGTCGAGGATCTGCTGGCTTCGCCACGCGACGAGACTGAGGTTCGGGTCGGCCACGCCGCGTTGTTTTCGTGCCGCGTTCTGCAGGAACACGTTCCGGTCGGGTGGGCCGTCCCAGTTCACCGCGAAGTCCTCGTCGATCCGGAACTCGTCGCCCTCACGCTCGAAACGGTGCGCGATCGGGTCGAGGAAAGAGGTCTCCGCCGTTCGGAACCCCGTAGCCCATATGACGACGTCCGTTTGGATGGAGGTTTCCGGCGTGGGACAGTTGTTGTCGACCAGCGACAGCCGCCACGGAAAACCATCCTCGCCTTTTACCGCGGTAACGGTCCTGTTCGGGTGGAGCTCGAGGAAATCGGTCGATCCCTCAACGAAGCGGTGGACGTACGCGCGCTGGTAGATGTCTTGTAACGTCGCCAGTGAGATTCCGTCGCTCGCGAGGACGTTCTCGTTGTTGATGCTCTCACGGAGCCGTTGGTCAAGGGCGTAGAAATAGTCGGAGTACGAGGGGGTGAAATAGTCGTTGGTGAACGGTGAGTCGTCGATCGGAAGAAAGTTGGCGCGGCGTGAGATCCATTGGACCTTGCGTGGGAGGTCCCGCTCCGGGCGGGATATGAGGTCCAGTACGGCCTCGGCTCCGGACTGTCCTCCGCCGACCACCGCGACCCGCTTGTTGGCCAGGTCCGAGGACCTGGACACGAACTCGTTCACGTGGAACTGGGTCCGTCCGAGCTGCGCGACCGAGGGTACGCGGGGCTCGCTTCCGACTCCCACGACAAGGTTGTCCGCGGAGATCCGGCGATGACTGGTGGCGATGACGAAGCGGTCCCGCTCGAAGTGGACGGATCGGACGTCCTCACCGAATACGACGTTCTCGTTTTGGCTGCTGGCCCATTTGAGGTAGTTACGGAACTCTTTTCGGGGAACGGCGCTGAACTGGGCGTTGAGGAAGTGGTAGATCCGACCCTGCTCGTGGAGGTAGGAGAGGAACGAGAACTTGTTCGTGGGGTTGGAGAGGGTGACCAGGTCCTTCAGGGGGGAGACCTGTAGGGCGGCGCCGTCGATCTGCTGGTCGTCGTGCCAGGAGAACTGATTCTTCCGGTCGAGGAAGATGTTCGATATCTCCGAGTGTTCGTGCAGCAGTGAAGCAAGGCTGAGATTCGCCGGCCCCGCGCCGACACCCACGCAATGATAGTGCATATTATCGTTTGTTGCGGGTTGTTCCTTGACCCCGGCGTCGAGAGAGGACACGAAACTGTCATCGTGGGGGTATCCGCCCGGCTCGTGGGGTGCCGGGAATTCAGGCGTGCGACTGGTCATGGATCTACTCCGAAGAATGTGTGCCGCCTGATCGAACGCCACCTAATTTCGGGACGATTCTCGCGTGGTGAAGCTCGGTGAGCCACCGTCGGCCCTCGGCGCCGGAGGCGGCGCGCGAGATGCCCGCTGGAAGTCGCGAGTGGAGAATGGCGCGGATTCCGCACGCCAGAGTCTCCGAGACGCAGCGCGCCATCGCGGTCTCCTGGTCATCACCCACGACGTCCAGTACGTGGCTGTCCGACCATGAGTGACCGTCGTCCGTCCGGAGGTCCAGGCGAACCTGTAGTACGACGCGGTCCCTGTCCTCGGCGCGCATCGGGTACTGGCGCGCCAGGTCGTCGGCCAGCGCGCCGATGGCGGCGTCGTCGCCCCGCTCTACCACGGGAAAGACCTCGGACCACGCGTCGTGCCATCCATCGAGGCGCAGCGTTCCGCGGACGAACCTGTCGACACGCCACGTGTGCGGAATTCCGTACGCCGCTATGAACGGGACGCTGTCCCTGTTCGGGTAGGCTTCGAAGCTCTCCTCGGCGACCCGGTGGTGCTGGGTCGCTTTCCAGGGGTGGACGGCCGTGCGTTCCCGGCCGTGCTCGATGTATCGGGCGGGAGTACGCAGGGCGGTGAGCACGCCCGCGGGTGCCCAGCTGAAGCGGTACCGGAACGAGTTTGGCTGGGCTGGCACTCCGCCGCAGAAGGACGTGAACTCCACACGCCCGGGCCGGCTTCCCACCGCCCCGCTCGCTCGTTCGACCAGGTCGTGGGCGAAGAGGTGGTCGATACCCGGGTCGAGACCCGCCTCGGTGAGAATCACGCTGCCGTTCGCGCGCGCTTCGGGCTCGACCTCCTCCATGGCCGGTGAGGTGTAGCTGCTGCAGACGAAGTGGCCACCACTCTCGAGGCACCGTCGCAGGAGCTCCGCGTGCTCGGTGGCGGGGACCATCGAGACGACGATGTCGCCCGGTCGGATCTCCGCGGCGAGAGCCTCAAGGTCGAGTAATCGGAACTCGACTTGGTCCTGGATCCCCACCCGCCGCAGGCAGGCGCGTGCCCGATCCGCCGCGCGCCCCCAAACCACGACTGTTTCGGCCTGGTCGCAGACGGCGCGCAGCCCCCGTCCGGTGGAGCGGCCGGTGCCGACCCAGTGCACGGTGCCCGAAGCGGGACGCGTGTCTCGTCGCGCCCCTCGGTCCGTGATGGTCTCGGTCATGGAAGGACTCCTTGGTGTGTGGTTTCGGAGGTGTCGATACCCGCGGTCTCGCAGGCGTGGTCGAAGGCGGTTCGCACGCGCCGCCACACCGGGTCGGACAGTCCGTGACGGCCGAGCCGGACGAGATGTGGCAGCAGGGCGGCGGAGAACGTGGTGCTGGCCTCGATTGGCAGGAGTGAGGGCAGGTTGTCGATCGCGATGACCTCTCCCCCACGGGGAAGGGAGAGCACGGGCTCGTCCCACGAAGTTGTGCGGTCGTGCAAGCTCAGGAGGTCGTACGGAGTCCCGACATCGCACGTGACGTCGGCGACGAGACGTAGCCTGCTGTGGCCTCTGTCGAGGTCCTCGGGGCCGACCAGGGGTGGTCCGGCTTCGTTCGCCCCGACCGCGTGCACCAGCACGTCGTGTGACCGCAGCGCTTCGCGGTCGATGCTCCTGGTCTGCTCGACGTCCCAGCGTGTTGGTTCGATGCCCGCGCGGGAGACCGCGTCGCACGCTCCCCGACCGGCACGACCAAGGGCACCGACGACCAGCACCCTCGGTTCGGCGGAGGTCGCCCTGACGAGGGAGGCGTCGAGTTCGCGGCGGGTGGTCGGGTGTAGGGGAGGGGCCAACTGGTCCCAAAAGCGCAGTATGGCCAGCGCCGCGCCGACGTAGCCGGCCCAGTAGCCGAACGTGACGACACGACGACCAGTGGCGTCGACCAGGCTTTCGAGGTCGAGCAGTGTTCCGCCGCCCGAGCGGAACCGGCGTAACAGTGCGTGGGCCCCGGGTTGGCCGCGATAGGCGTGGCCGAAGAGGACGTGCCGGGAACGCAGATGGGTGGGGAGCTCGGGGAGTTCTTTCAACCCGAGCACGACCTCGTCGGGATGCGAGTCCGCCCAGCTCCCCTCGTCGGCGATGGCGCAGCCGAGCGCCGCGTAGTCGTTGGTGGGGAAACAGCGACTCCGGGACTTCTCGACCGTGACCCGGATTCCGGCTCGGGTGAGGCGTCCGGCGTCGTCCGGGGTGAGTGGCGCTCGACGCTCGACGGATCTGGTTTCCGCCCGCATATGTATTGCTGGCATCGGCATCTCCCGCGGGGGATGAGGGATTATCGTTCACGGCGGGCCGCACGCCCCAGTGCGGAATCCGCGATAATCGATCTCTGGATCTCGGATGTGCCTTCGTATATGCGCAGGGACCGCACCTGCCGGTACAGCCGTTCAGGCAGGCTTCCCGCCTCGACACCCGCGGCTCCGAAGATCTGCACGGTCGCGTCGGCGACCTCTTGGGCGGACTCCGTCGCGTACAGTTTCGCGATGCTGGAACTCTCGGCGAACCCCCGCCGCTCGTGGTCGAGATCCCACGCGGCACGCGTCACCAGAAGAGACGCGGCGTTCAGTTTGACCTCCATCTCAGCCAGCACGCTGCGGACCGTTCCCAGGTCGGCCAGGTATCCGGATCCGAGGTTTCGGCCGCGTGCCCGAGCGGCGGCGGCGTTGGCCGCGCGACGGCCGAATCCGAGCGCCGCGGCACCGACCGTCATGCGGAAGCGTTCCAGGATCTCCATCGCGATCGAGTACCCCTGTCCGGGGCGCCCGATGACATTACGAGCGGGAACGAAACAGCCGTCGAAGCGAAGATGCGAGAACGACCGTGGAGCGATGGAGCCAACCGGTTCGACGGTGAGTCCGGGCGTATCGGAGGGGACCAGCAGCAGGGACAACCCGAGTGGTCCGGGACCCTCACCCGTACGCGCCAGAACGCTGTGGACGTCGGCCGAATCGCCACCGGCGATCCACGCTTTCCGTCCGGTGAGGGCGTAGCCTCCGTCAACGGGGGTGGCACGCAGCTCGACCGCGGAGAGATCCGAGCCCGCCGACGGTTCCGAGAGCGCCAGGGTCCCCGAGGAGTCACCGCGTGACATGCCGGGTAACCACCTGTTCCGCTGCTCGACGGTGCCGTACCGGACAAGGGGAGCCGCGGCCAGCGCCTGGATCGAGAACGAGAAGTCGGCGAGGTCCTCGGCGTAGGCCAGGTGCCGCCGGATGAGGCACAACGACCGCGCGTCACCGCGCGTTCGGTCGCCTTCGGACCCCGGGTGCAGGAATTCGAACCAGCGGGCGGCCCCGAGCGCGCGGCGTATTTCTTTTCCCGTGGTGACGGGAGAACGCCTGTCCTCGGGATCCTCCCAGAGGTCGGAATTATCAAAAACCCACTCCTGGATCGCGTGCGCGGTCGTGCGGTGGTGGTCATCGAGTAACGGAAGGTCGAGGACGCCGTCGTCCGGTGAGAGGTGATACTCGGACCCACGACGCGAGCTGGACGCCTCGGATCTCGCGGTCATGTGCGTACCGGATCCCGTCTGTCGGTTGGGAGGTGTGAGGTCGCGGCCAGTAGCGAGAATTGGGGGTAGTCCACGGGGGCGAGCGCATGGAGCCCTTGGTGAGGGTTCCGGTGGGAATTTCTCATTGACGGTCTTCTCCGGAAGTCACCGGTGTTGTCCCCGTGCGGGGGCATCACGGAAAAGTTGATACCGCACGTGAACGCGGTTTCGGGGAAACGGAGTTCGGAGTCGCGAAGAGCTGTGCGCGCTCATGGAAAGTTCGGTGTCGATCTCAATTCGCTGGAGAAGCTAGTGGTGCGATGAGAGTCCTGTCAAGACAGAAATGATCACTCGCTTGATCCCAGATAGAGGAGAGTTCTCCTGGTGGGAGGGCGGGTTGGAAATGATCTTCGATTCGTGTGTGCGCAGGTCACGGATATGGTTTCGGGCTCGCGATGATTCTCCGTGGAATAGATCACTCACCTTTGGGTAAGGCCGCTGCCGCGGCCTAGGTGTGATCGTGGTCGGGATGCTCGCCGGTGGCGCTAATGAGCCCTTCGCGCTCGGGTCCGATGACGGTTGCCACGCCGCCCTACATCAGCGACGTCGTTGTGGGTACCGGTGTCCTCCCACGGCCCGCGCGACGGCGAGGAAGGAGTGGGCGAGTATCGTCGGGTACGGCCGCTACTCGCCCCGGCCGGACCCACTATGGATAACCAGGCTCGGGTTCCGGTACCGGGTGTGAGGCTGTCCCGCTTTGCCCGTGAGCTTGTTGGGCGGTTGGGTCGGGGACCGGTGTCGACTCCCGTTTTCTCGGAGAAGAGTGGGACGTGAATGTGGCGATCGCGCTTCGACTGTTGACGTATCGCTTCGGTGCCGCTCCTCGGCGGCGGTCCGTGGTTTTTCGTGTCCTGGAATTTGGTTCCGGTGTCCAACGAAAAACGTGGGCTCGGTGGATGCGTACGAGGTGGAATTGGGTTCTCCGGGGGATGCGCGAAGCCCGAGTTCTGTCCTTCTGGTGAACTTTTGGAGACACGTATGAGAGGTCCTCGCCCGTGTGCGGTGTAGGTGTTCGGGAGAGGGGAACCCTTGGATCGCGACGGCTCGGTATGCCGTGCGAGACGTAGTGGCTCACCACCTCCAGGAGATCGCCACGCCCCTGGAATCCCCCGGGAATTCGCCGAGCGTTGCCAGATCATACGCGATCGAGGAGATGAATCCCCACCGGTGGGAGCGGCTCACAGCTCGACCAGCGCGGACCCGGCGCGAGCGCGGGACGGCCCCGGTCGAGGAGGCCCTCGGTGCCGCGCTCCGTCGCTCCCCGCGGCGCTTCAGCGCCCACGGCGAACAACCACCGAAGCGGTGTCACGATCGCGGCCCGCGGTTTTGCCATGCTTGCTCCGTTTGTGCCGGGGCCGCTCGGGCTAGGAGGTGCGCATGAGCGGACAGACACCATCCGCGCCGATACTGCTACAGAACGTGCGGATATTCGACGGGGCGAACCCCGAACTGCGCCAGGGCCACGTCCTCATCAAGGACGGCAGGATCGACGGGATCATCCCCGCGAGTGAGGAACCACCCTCGCGAGCCGCCGCCACGGTCCTCGACGGCACCCGCGCTGACGGCACCCCGCGCGTCCTGATTCCCGGGTTGATCGACGCCCACGCCCACGTCATGCTCGCGGGCAGCACCGAAGTCCAGCTGTTGCGGGGCGGTGCGGGCTTGACCTACTACAACGGTCTGGCCCAGGCCCGCGCCATGCTGATGCGCGGATTCACCACCGTCCGCGACATGTCCGGCGACACGATCGACCTGAAGCGGGTCCTGGACGCCGGACTCTTCCCCGGCCCCCGCATCTACCCGTGCCAGGCGGGCATCTCCCAGACCTCGGGCCATGCCGACTTCGGTGCCGCATACGAAACCCCGACCGCCCTGGGCGGAGCGCCCTCCCGCGCCGAACAGCTGGGGATGTCGCGTATCGCCGACGGAGGCGACCGCGTCCTGGCGGCGGTGCGCGAGCAACTCAAGAAGGGCGCCAGCCAGATCAAGGTCATGGCCGGAGGCGGGGTGGCCTCGGCCTACGACCCCCTGGACGTGTGCCAGTACACCACCGACGAGCTGCGCGCCGCGGTCGCGGCCGCCGAGGACTGGGGCACCTACGTGTCCGTGCACGTCTACGCTCCCGCGGGTATCGAGCGCGCCGTCGCGGCCGGGGTGAGGTCAATCGAGCACGGCCACCTCGCCGACGAGTCCACCATCGCCTCGCTGGCACACCACGGCGTGTGGCTGAGCACCCAGCCGTTCCTGGAGGAGGACCACACGTTCCAGGACCCGGACTCGGCGGAGAAGAACCGTCTCGTGTGCGCGGGGGTCGAACGGACCTACCGCTGGGCGCGCGAGTATGGGGTGAGGACGGCCTTCGGCACCGATCTGCTGCTCAACCCCGCGCAGAGCTATATGCAGGCGCGCATGCTGCCCCGGCTGACCCGATTCGGCTACACCGCCGCCGAAGCGCTGGCCATGGCCACGTCCGGCAACGCCGAGCTGCTCGCCCTCGCGGGCGGGCGCGACCCCTACCGGCTGGAGGATGGCGAACGGCCCCTGGGGCGCATCACCGAGGGGGCCCGGGCCGACGTGCTCCTGGTCGAGGGCGACCCGACACGGAACCTGGATCTGCTGGCCTCCCCGGAGGAGAACCTGGCCGTGATCATCAAACACGGCCAGGTCCACAAGAACCTCCTCGGTCCGTGAACGGGAAGCGGACCGCGTGGGCCGCCCGCGCGTGTGACGCGCGTCGGCTCAGGGCCGGACTCGCCCGCGGGGGTGGGTCACCGTGAGAAGTGGCATCTGGCGCTGGACGCGGTCGGTGAGGGGGGACCGGGCGTGGCGGTACACCAGTCTGGCCTTTGGCCAGCGCCGCGAGCGGGTCGGCATCCGCCCCTCCACCGAGCGTAGTGGCTCGCGCTTCGATAACGCGGTGACCGAGAGCTCCTTCGTCTTCCTGGAGACCGAACTCATCGGCCGCGCCCGCTTGGCCACCCGCGCCTTCCGGGGTGTCCAGGACAAGGCGTCCCACGGCTGAGAACCACCGCGGTATCGGTTGAGGAGAGCCGAGGCCACGGCCCCACCACCCTGGTCGACACGAACGTCACAAAGCGGCGCTCGTGTCGGCCAGTCAGCGGGGGTCGCGGTCATCCCGGGCAGCGGGGTGACGCCCCGGTGTTCGAACCGCCGGATCCGGCCGCGCGCCCTCACCCGTTCACAAACACCGCCCAGATCCACGGCACCACATCCCCGACGTCGCCGCTGAACACGGCGGCCCCCGCCCGGCGGGGGCGGGAGCCGCGATCCGGCGGGCGGGGGCGCCAGAGAGAACGCCACGCCTGCGAACACCGGGTGAGGGGGCCTCCCGACGCACCTCGACCAGGTGTGGCAAACGGGAGTGCTCAGCGAGCGGGGCGCACGGCGTCGCCCAGCTTGTCGATCTCGGCCTGGGTACCCCAGAACTTCACCAGCACCTCGCGTCGCGGCGGCGGCCCCACGTAGCTGCCCAGCAGGAACAGCGCCAGGGCGACGGCCGAGGACGTCGCGATCGGGAACATGCCCAGGGCCAGATCGGGCGCCCAGTTGTTGACGACCGTGTACCAGACCATCCCACCGGCCATCCCCAGTCCGGCGCCCAGCGCGTTGGCGCGTTTCCAGTACAGCCCCAGCACCAGCGGGAAGAAGAACGCCGTTTCCAGGCCGCCGATGGCGTAGATGACCAGCAGCTCCAGGTAGGCGGGCGGGTCCAGGGCCAGCACGAGGACCAGCGCCGTCAGCCCCAGCGTGGTCGCCGAGGTGATCGCCGAGGTGCGCCCGTCGCTGATGCGCGGACTGACGTAGGCGGTGTAGAGGTCGCGGATGATGGTGCCGGCGACGACCAGGATCATAGCGTCGACCGTGGACATCACCGCGGCCAGCGGAGCAGCGAAGAGCACACCGGCGACGCCCGCGGGCAGCACCTCGACGATCGTCGTCGGCAGCGCCAGATCGCCGACCTCCATGTCCGGGTGGTAGTAGCGCGCCATCATGCCCATGGTCAGAAAGCCCAGCGTGATGATGGTCATCACCAACGGGCCGACCTTCATCGCGGTGTGCACCGAGCGTGAGTCGCGGTAGCTCATCGCCCGCACCGCCAGATGGGGCAGGACACCGAACATCAGGCCCAGCTGCAGCGAGTAGGAGGCGATCATCTGCGGGGTGAACCCGGCGGGCCCGGGCAGCGTGAACAACTCCGGTGCCGTACTCATGACCTGTTCGTTGACGGCCCCCATGCCGCCGGCCACGCTGAGCAGCGCCACCCACACCACCACAGCGCCCACGAGCATGATGATGCCCTGCAGCACGTCGCTCGTCGCGTCGGCGAGGAAACCGCCGAAGGTCGTGTAGATCGCGACGAGCACCGCCAGGCAGATCAGCACCACCTTGTAGTCGGCGCCGGTGGCCGCCTCCAGCAGCCGGCTGCCACCGACGAACTGCGGCACCATGTAGGCGGTCAGGAACACCACGATGCCCAGCGAGCTGAGGACGACCACGATCGGGTTCTCGTAGCGGTGGCGCAGCATGTCCACGATCGACAGCGCACCCAGCTTGCGCCCGACGATGGCCCACTTCTTGCCCAGTACCGCCAACGCGATGAACGCCGTGGGCACCTGGAAGATCGATACGAGGATCCAGCCGTAGCCCTCGCCGTAGACGAGCCCCGGGCCGCCGATGAAGGTCCCCGCGCTGGCGCCGCTGGCCAGCAGCGTGAACATCAGCAGCATCCAGCCCAGCGAACGCCCACCCATGTAGTAGTGCTCGGTCTTGCGGCCCTCGGAGACGGCCCGGCGCCGCTGGAAGCTCCACCAGGCGATCACCAGGAGCACGGCGGCATATAGCAGGATCGGGATGAGGATGCCCCAGCGCATTGGCGACTACCTTTCTTCGGTACCGCCGGCGTCGCCGTCGGCGGAAAGGGGGATGTCGGTAAAGAAGCGGCGGACGAGCGCGTAGGCGATACCGGAGAAGACCAGGCAGGTCACCGGCACGGACCAGAAGAACCAGGCGGGGAAGCCCAGCACGAAGGTCAGCTCGTCGGCGGTCTTGCCGCCGCCCAGCAGCCAGGCCGTCGCGGTGACGGCGACGGTGAACGCGACCCAGTAGGCCAGTGCGATGGCGAGTTCCCGCTTGGCAGTCCGGTAGCGCGGATCCTCCTCGAATCCGGCGCCGCGGCCGGGGGATTCGGTGTCGGGCATTTGGCTCTCACGTCCCTTCAGGGTCCCGGAAGCGGGTGTTCGGCGAGGCCGTCCACCAGAGCCGAGACCAGCGGAATCCGGTGCAGGGTGGCGTCGAGATCCACCCACTCGTGTTCGGCGTGTGGCCCGCCGCCCACAGCGCCGAGGCCGTCCAGCGTGGGTATCCCCATCGCGGCGCAGAGGTTGGCGTCGGAGATGCCGCCCACCGCTGCCGACCCCGGGGGCCGCTCGCCCAGTTCGCGGGCGTGGAGGGCGGCCCGCTCCAGCAGCGCGGCCGCCGCGTCCTCCTCCATCGGTGGCCTGTTGCGCCCGCCCTCGACCTCCACCGCGACCTCGGTGGAAGTATCCGCCATGGCGCGGATGCGCTCGTCGACGCTCCACTGGTCGGTGGAACTGGCGGCGCGCACGTCCAGGTGGAGTTCGGCGTGGTCGGGGACGGTGTTGACGGTCCGGCCGGCCTGCGCCAGCGTCGGGGTGACGGTCAGCCCGCGGTCGGGGGCGTTGAGCCTCTGCGTCTCGGCGACGAGCTCGGCCATGCGCACCAGCGCGTTGGCGCCCTTGTGCGGCTCCAGCCCGGCGTGGGCCGAGCGGCCCCGGCAGCGCAGGGTATAGATCGACCACCCCTTGCGGGCGCGCTTGAGCGCGCCACCCTCGGCCGCCCCTTCGAGTACGAGCACGGCTTGGCACTCCCGCGCCTGGGCCTCGATCAGCTCGCGGCTGGAAGCCGATCCGATCTCCTCGTCGCCGGTGACCAGCAGCGTGACCGGGACCCGCGGATCCAGCCGCGCCAGGACGTGCAGGCCCACCAGCAGACCCGCCTTCATGTCGAAGACGCCGGGTCCGTGGATCCGGCCGCCCTCGGTGGCCGGCGGGCGCTGTGCGACCGTGCCCAGCGGCCACACGGTGTCGCGGTGGCCCAGCAGCAGCACCCGTCCGGGCGCGTCCGCTTCGCCCCGGCGCCACAGCAGCGCCGAAGGACCACCCGCCAGCGGAACGCGTTCCGGTGCCGCGCCGGTGATCGCCTCACCGACCTCGGCCAGGCGGTCCCCGCATGTCTCGACCGCGAGCAGGTCGGATGACGGCGACTCCGCCTCGA
This sequence comes from Halostreptopolyspora alba, assembly GCA_003725585.1. Taxonomy (GTDB): domain Bacteria; phylum Actinomycetota; class Actinomycetes; order Streptosporangiales; family Streptosporangiaceae; genus Lipingzhangella; species Lipingzhangella alba. The sequence continues at coordinate 342,366 of RJMB01000001.1, forward strand.
CCAGCGAGCGCAGCGCTGCGGTGAACCCCTCCACCATGGACCCCGCCTCCTTCGCCGATATCTCGCCGCCAGTCTCGACGGTTGATCATCGCGCTGTAATGATGCGCTGGTATGAAGAACGGGACGGGACTTGTCGTCTGCGACAAGGGGGTGGGCACATGCAGGGGCCGCCGCTGAGTACCGTCCTCGACGCGATCGGCGTGAGTGTGCTGTCGGTGTGGGCCGAGGCGCCGGACGCCGGGGTGTGCTGCCACGACGTCGTGATCCACGACGCCGCCGACGAGTTCGCCGCCGGGCCCGGCGATCTGCTGCTCGCTGTGGGCCTCGACGAATCGGGAGCCGAGGAGCTGCTGCGTGAGGCCGCGCGGCGCGGCGTCGCGGCGGTGGTCGTACGCGGAACGGCCGAGTTGCGCGAGCGTCTGAGCGCGTCAGCCCGGCGCGCCGGGGTCGCGCTGCTGGGCCTGGAGCCGGGGATCGGCTGGGCGCGGTTCAGCGGACAGCTGCGTGGCCTGCTCACCACCACCGGGGCCGACCTGGACGCCGATGCGTCGGGACCACCCGCCCGCGAGCTCGTGGTCTTCGCCAACGCACTGTGCGAGTCGGTCGGCGGCTCGGTCATGATCTTCAACCCGCAGCAGGAGGTGCTGGCCTCCTCTCGACTCGTCGAGTCCGACGACGCGATGCGCCGCCAGGCGGCCCTGGACCAACGCGGCCCCACCTGGTTCCGGGCGCGGCTGCGCGAGCAGGGCGTCTACCGCCGGTTGTGGCGCGGCGACGACGTCGTCGACATCCCCGCCGTGCCCGAGGAAGGCATCAACCGCCGTATGGCGGTGGCGGTCCGCTCGGGCGACGAGATCCTCGGCTCGATCTGGGTGGCCGAGCGCGACAGTCCGCTGCCCGACGACGCGGCGCTGGTGCTGCGCCGCGCCGCGGCTTCGGCCGGCCAGTACCTGTCCCGGCTGGGCGTGCGCACACAGACCCGCCGCCGCGCCGCCGAGGCCGTCGCCCGCCGCCTGCTGGCCGGAACGACCACCGAGGACGAGGCCCTGGAGTGGCTCGACATCGGTGCGGACGGCCCCTGCGCCGTCCTCAGCTGCGTCTTCGCCGGCGAACGCACCCATGACGCGCGCGCCTTCGCCGATCTGCTGTGCGTCCACCTGCCCGCCCTGGACTGCGCGGCAGTGCCGGTGCCCTCGCGCGGGCGGGTGGACGTGCTGCTGTGCCGGGTGGAGGGGCGCGGTGGCGCCGAGCTCGCCCGGGCCGCCCGCGAGGTCCTCGACCGCGCCGCCGCTGCGGCCGGCTGCGCGGTGCTGGGCGCGCTGGGCCGCGTCGTACCCGAAACGGGCAGGGCGCCCGACTCCCTCGCCGAAGCCGACCTGGTACTGCGGGTGCTGCGCGACCGGCGCGCCGCACACACCTGCGTGGCGGTGCTGGACGAGGTGCGCGCCGCCGCCGGCGCGTTGGTGCTGGCCGACGCGGCGGCCGCCGACCCGCGCTTCGCCGAAGGGCCAGTGCCCCGGCTGCTCGACTACGACAGCCGGCACCACACCTCCTACGCCGCGAGCCTGGCGGCCTACCTCGACGCCTTCGGCGACGTCATCGCCGCCTCACGCGCGCTGCACGTCCACTCCAACACGCTGCGCTACCGGCTGCGCCGGATGCGGCCGATCTGCGGGATCGACCTGGACGACCCGGACGATCGGCTGGTCGCCGCCGTGTGCCTGCGCCGCGCCGGTTTGGACCTGCGGACAAGGACCGCTCCGGAAGTTCGGAGTCCGGCATGAGGACCCGCGCCGCCTGCCGCCCCCATACTGACTGCCGTGATCATCCCAGCTGAGCACGCAACATTTGGCGGCGCGCCCGTCCGCCGAGGCGGACGCCCATGAGCGGCGCCGCCGCGCGCCTGAAGGAGGCCGCGCACGCTGCCGTCGAACGCCGCGCCGACGAAATCGCCGCCCTCAGCGACGAGCTGATGCGCCGCCCCGAGCCGGGCTACGCCGAACACGCCACCGCGGAGCGTTTCGCCACCTGGCTGGCGGAGGAGGGCCTGCGGCCGCGCACCGGGCTCGCCCGCACCGGGGTCAGGGCCGTACTGCCCGGCGGCGGCGCGGGCCCGTGTGTGGCCCTCGTCGGCGAACTCGACGCGCTCACCCTCCCCGAGCACCCGCTGGCCGACCCCGCCACCGGCGCGGCGCACGCCTGCGGCCACCACGCCCAGATCGCGGCCGTCGCCGGGGCCGCGGTCGGACTGGGCGAAGTCATGGCCGAACTCGACGGCTCCGTCGTGCTGATCGCCACCCCCGCTGAAGAACTGGGCGGCGTCGACGGGATCATCGACGCCGCCGACACACCCGCCGACGACTCCGATCGCGTCGAGTTCCCCGTCGGCAAGGCCGAACTGCTGCGCCTGGGCGCCTTCGACGACGTCGACATGGCCCTGCTCGCCCACACCGGGCGCGGCGGCGGCCCGCGCTTCTCCGTCGGCGACACCCTCAACGGTTCCTGTGTCGTCCGCTCCCGCTTCACCGGCCGCTCCGCCCACGCCGGCTCCAGCCCGTGGCTGGGCGTCAACGCCCTCAAGGCCGCCACCGTGGCCGCCCACGCACTCGACGCCCAGCGCGAGACGTTCCCCGACGGCGACGACGCGCGGCTGAACTACCACATCACCGGCGACGCGGGCGCACTGGGCTCGGTGCCCTCCTCGGCCGTGCTGCGCACCATGGTCCGTGCCCGCAGCGCCGAGGCGCTGGAGCGCGCCGCCGAGGCGGTCGCCCGCGCGGCACGCGCCGGGGCACTCGCCCTGGGCGCGCGGGTGGAGACCGACACGCTGCTGGCCTACCTGCCGCTGAACTCGGCGCCGGAACTGGACGACGTCGTGGAACGCAACGCCCACCCCCTCATGGGCGCGGCGGCGACCGCGCGCGGCCGCCACCTGGGCGCCTGCACCGATATGGGCGACCTCGCCCACGTCATGCCCGTGTCCCACCCCTACAGCGGCGGAGCCGAGGGCGACCACCACAGCACCGACTACCGGGTCCTCGACCACCGCGCCGCCGCCGTCGAGCCCGCGCTCTACCTCGCCGGCGCCGTCGTGGACCTGCTCGGCGACGGCGCCGGCGAGGCCCACCGGGTGCTGCGCGCGTCGCCGCCGCCCCTGTCCGTACCTCAGTACCTGGCCCTGCGCCGGGGCATGAACCGCCACGAGACCCAGGAGGAAGCGTGAGTCGCACAGTGCTGGTCACCGGGGCGTCGGGCGGTATCGGAAAGGCGATCGCCCGCCGGTTCCTCGCCGAGGGCGCGAGCGTCGTGCTCAGCGACCGCGACGAGGCGCGATGCGCCCGGACGGCCGAGGAGCTCGCGGCTCCCGAGCGCGTCAGCGCCGTCGCGGCCGACGTCGCCGACCCCGAGTCGGCCCGCTCCTGCGTGCGCACGGCTTGGGAACACGCCGACGGGCTGGATGTACTGGTCAACGCGGCGGGTGTGTATCCCAGCCGGCCGCTGCTGGAGATGACCGACGCCCAGTGGCGGGCCGTGCTCGCGACCAACCTCGACGGCCCCTTCGCGCTGTCCACCGAGTTCGCCCGCGCGCTGGTCGATCGGGGCCGGTCGGGCGACATCGTCAACATCACCTCCGGCGCCGGAGACCGGGCGCGGCGGGGAGCGGCGCACTACTGCACCTCCAAGGCCGGGCTGACGATGCTCACCAGGGCGCTGGCACTGGAGTTCGCCGAGCACCGCATCCGCGCCAACGCCGTCTCCCCGGGATTCGTCGAGGTCGACAGCGACGTCAACCCGCTCAGTGCCGAGTACGTGAGGGCCGTGGAGGCCGGGCGGCCCTGGCCGCGGCCCGGTGCGCCCGATGACGTCGCCTCGGCCGTGGCCTATCTGTGCTCCGAGGACGCCGAGTGGATCACTGGCACGACCATCGCCGTCGACGGGGGAGTGGGGGCCGGCAACGCCGCGCTCCCGCTGGCCTGAAGGGAGCCGCCGCGATGCCGAACGGATACGTCTGCCTCACCTTCGACTTCGACGCGCTGTCGGTGTGGGTCGACCGCGGGCAGCTGTCGGCGACACCGCGCTCGCGTGGGGAGTTCGGCGCGGTGGCCGCGCCCCGGCTGCTGGACCTGCTGGCGCGGCGCGGCCTGCCCGCGACCTGGTTCGTGCCCGGCCACACCGCCCGCACCTACCCCGAGCTGTGCCGCAGGATCCGCGACCACGGCCACGAGATCGCCCTGCATGGCTACGCCCACGAGAACGTCGCCGCCCTGGACGAGGACGCCGAGTCGACGGTCCTGGACCGCTCGGTCGAGGCTCTGCGAGAAGCGGCGGGCGTCGAGCCCCTGGGGTTCCGCGCACCGGCCTGGGACCTGTCGGAGAACACGGTGGCGCTGCTCAACGAGCGCGGGCTGCGCTACGACAGCAGTTTGATGGGCCACGACTACAGCCCCTACCGGTGCCGCACCGGCGACCGGGTGGACGCCGAGAGCGCCAGGTGGGGCGAGGAGACCCCCCTGGTGGAGGTGCCGGTCAGCTGGACCCTCGACGATCTGCCGCACCTGGAGTTCCTCAGTTCCCCCGCGCGCACCCTGCCCGGGCTGGGCGACGCCGAGCGGATGTTCGCCGACTGGGAGTTGGATCTGCGCTACATGCTGCGCGAAACCGAGCAGGGCGTGCTCACGGTGACCTTCCACCCCCAGGTGATCGGCCGTGGTCACCGGTTGCTGCGACTGGAGGAGTGGCTGGACCGCATCACGGCCTACGGGGTCGAGTTCGCCACCGTCGGCGCCGTGGCCGACCTCGCGGCCGGCGGCGCGCAGCTGGGCCGGCCCAAGGCGGCGCCGGCGGAGTGAGACCGGCGCCGGGCCGCGCGGCCCGGCCCGGCGCCCACCACGGCCGGTTCCGGCGCACCAGCGAAGCCGGGTAGCGCCGGTGCGGCGTCGGCGCCGAAACCGGTCCGAAGCCGCATCCGCGCGGCGGGCGTGGGCAAGGGGAGCGTCTACCTGTACTGGTCCACCAAGGAGGATCTGCCGGTGGGCCTGTTCGGCCGCGACCTCCTCGCCCGCCTGGAGGAGGTCCGAGCGGTCCTGGCGGGAGAGGCCGGGCCTCGTGCGGCCCAGCCGCCTGACGCCGCTGGTCCCCCGCACTGACCCGGCGCCCCCAGGTGGGGGGCGAGGACGCGCCGAGGTTGATCGCCCACCATGCCTCCAGCCGGGATACGTTCTCGCGCGCCTGCGGGAACTCACGGTCTCCTCTGCCGGAGGATGAGAAGCCACCCCTGCGGTCACGCCCTTGAACAGGGGGGATGCGGGAGTTCGCCGCGTCCCATACCGCCGCCCTCACCTTCGACGGACGACTCACCCACCACGCCCATAACCAGGAGGAATAGTTACACCGTTAACTTGACAGGCCCAAGGCGACCTCGGGGACTGATAGATGCGTCACTCACGCCCTGAAGCGCATTGTGTGGTTGCGTACCGGATTGCGCGGGCGAGGTCTCAGTTACGCCGAGCTTGCCCCGTGGCGTTCTTGGAGTAGGTTGACCTGTCTGATCCAGAAGGCGACTTGCTCGTCTTTGGAGGCGTTCGTTGGCAGGAGATGTAGGTCTTTCGCGAACTGGTAGAACCCCGGGCCGGCGTCGTTGTTGGTCAGATAGTTCACCAGCGCCGAAAGCATGACCGGCGGCTCGCGCGGGTCGAGTTCGCGGTCGCGCACGACGATCGCTCCCAGCAGGTTTCCCATCGCGGCCCGCTCGTCGGCGCGCTCGAAGTCGAAGGCCCGATAGCCGGTGCGCCGGACCAGGGTGGCGTTGAGTTCGGTGTAGGTGGTGGGTCTGCCGAGACGTGCCCGCTCGATGAGGAACTCCCGTCCCACGTCGATCAGGACGTCCCACTCGTCTTCGGTACGGCCGTATCCCTGCATCCCGTCTCCTCCCGCGCCCGTAGCGATTCGTGAGCGTGAACGTACAGCGCGGCCCGCTTCGCTACAAGGTCTGGCAAGCGCGATGCCGCGACCCCCCGTGGCAGTGTTGCGGCCCAGACCGTGGCAGGGCTCCCCGGTTCCGATCCAGTCCGTGGAGCAAGCGACCGGGATTGCCTGCTGTCGCCCGCCGTATCTCTCGGAGGGATCCTTGGGAGCGGCGGCGCAACCGTGAGCGCTGCGAATGGAGTCAGGTGAAGGCCCCGGCAGGCGGAGGCTCGATGCCTTTACGAGGGCTGCTCATGGAACATCGACGAGGGTTGTGACACCGCTGCGGAGCGTTGAGCGTGCTGCTGCTGTTGTGCCCCCGTTGACATGGCCGCAGACGGCCGAGGCGCGGCGGATGCGCGCCGCCGAGCTGCTGGAGCAGGGCCAGTCCCAGGTCGAGGTAGCGCGGATGGGGGAGCCTCGCCCGAGAGCGTGCGGCGTGGAAGCGCCGCATCGAGAGGGCGGCACTGCCGCGCTGCGGCGGTGTGTGGCCAGCGGGCGCCCGCCCAAGCTCGCCGAGTCCCAAGTGGAGCGGGTGCGTGCTGGACTAGAGGCCGGCGCCCGTGCCCACGGATTCGACTCCGAGTTGTGGACCCTGGAGCGGGTGGGCCGCGTGGTGGAGTGGACTACCGGCGTGGCGCTGGCGTGAGCCTCGGTGCGGCGGTTGTTGACGGTGCGGCTGGATTACAGCCTGCAACGGCCCGAGCGGCCGCCGCACTGATCTGGGATGGACTCGGCGCGCACTGGAGCGGGCCGTGCGCGACTGGGTCGCCGGGCGGACTGGCTCACTGCGGAACGCCTACCCGCCTACGCTCCCGAGCTCACCCCGGTCGGGATGCTGTGGGCTGGCCTCAAGACACGCGAACTGGCCAACTTCGCCGGTGACCACCTCGTCGAGGTCACTGATGCTACCGAGGCCGGCATCACCCGCATCTGCGACGACGAGCACCTCCCCTGGTCCTTCCTCGCCCGCACCGGGTCGGAAATCCACCATGAAACCCCACCCAACTGATGGAAATATCAGTAATCCTATTTTCAGCCGAGAATCAGTAGTCAACATCTGCACGATGTTGGTGGACGATCCTGCAAGACACGCCATGAGATTCCAGGACGGCGCGGGCCCGACCGATGCGGTCCGCGTCTAAGGCGAAGGCCAATAGCTGACGAGCGCGCGTCGCGGCGACATAGAGTACATTGCGTGCTTCGGTCGCCTCCTCGGTGAGCGGTCTTTGAGAAAGCCAAGACTCGACCGCTCGCGTGATCGGATCCGGGGTGGATACTTCGGCGGGAGGGACGATGACCAGAACCGCATCCCATTCCTCTCCCTTGACCTGATGAATCGTGCTCAGGTGGGCTACTTCTGCCGATGCTGTGATCGTCGGATCACTGAGTCCACCGATCACGTAGGCGTGCTTACGCCTGTCCTTCGATTGGATCCGCCAGCCCAACTTTCCTTGGGGCCGATCGAGTGCGGAGCCAGGCTGGTGCTTGCGGAGTATGCGCTTGGCCTCTGTGTTCCACTTCTCAGCGGACTCGTTGAGGGACGGCAGTTCATCGATGACCCGTGCCTCGGCCCGCAGCAGGCCGTCCTTGGTCAGTCCGAACCGCTCCAGCCGCTGCTCGACGGTGACGCCCGGCTCACCGCACCATAGGTTTAGTAGGTTCTCCCATACGATCCGGTGCGCCCGTTCCAGCCGCTTGCGCGGGGCTCCGGGAGCACGCAGCACCCCAACCGCCCACACCATCCGCCCGAGCAGGGTCCTCGGTGGTCGTGAGCTTCCGGTCAGCTCCGCAGGCAGGGCCGATCCGATGTTGGAGGCGACGATGCGCTGCGCTTGCGGTATTCCGAGTCGCTGCGCCTCGGCTGCGAAGCTTCGCACATGCCCGGCCTCTTCGCGATTCTCCATAGGAACGAGCATGATCGGCGCATCTTCCCCATGGTGCTCTCCGGCTGCGACGTCGGCGGGATGTCCGCTCGTTCGTAGTGTCGCGGCGGCGTCGCAGATGTTCTGTGTACTGCGCCAGTTGTGCCGCAACCGCATCGTTTCCGCTGTGACTGGGACCACCGGCTGCCCGCGTGAGCCACTCGGATCGCGGAATCCGTAGATCGCCTGATCGGGGTCCCCCACGAGCAGGACGGGCAGTCCGTGCTCGTTCAGTCGCTGGAGGATTCTGCGGTCCTCATCGGAGCAGTCTTGGGCCTCATCGACGATGAGTTCTGAGAATCGGGCGACGAGTATGTCCAGGATCAGCCGCGCTCGCTTCTGATCGCTGAGCAGCTTCAATGCGATGTCGCGAAGCAGCTCCCCGGTGAAGAAGCCCTCACGGAAGAGCTTCCGGTGTGTTCGCTGGGCCCACCGTGCGTCTCTGTTCGGGTCCCCGGTGCCCGCATTGCTTTTACCGTTCCTGAGCTTCGCTGGTCCGAGGCGGAGACCGTCCTTCTTGGTGAAGACGAAGTCGTCCAGCGACAACCCGCGCTGACGCGCCTTGGGGTGGTCGTGCCAGCTGTCGAGCCGCCGCCAGGACCGGTTTCCCCATTCCGAAGCGGCCAGGTACGGCCGGACGAGGTGCAACCAGATGAAGGAATCGAGGGTGCCGATGAAGTGCGGCGAGCTGACAAGCTCGGGGCTGCCCGCGTCGTCGCAGCGTCGCCGCAGCTCCCGTCCCGCCATCCTGGTGAAGGACACGATCGCCCGGCCCTGTCTCGGCGTGGCAAGAGGCCGCTCCAGATGGCGGTCCACGACCACGCGTGTCTTTCCCGCGCCGGGGCAGGCCTCCACCCAGAGGAATTGACCCCCGGTCACCTCGGCTTCGACGATCGCCCGTTGGGCCTCGCGAGCGGAGCCTCTGATCGCGTCCACGCGCTGCCTCGGTTCCGCAGTGGGAGAAGCGGGGGGAATGGCCTCAGCGCTCATCGTCGACCTCGCGGGTGATGTAGGAAAGGGCGTCGCGGAAATACGTGGGCGCAACCAGGCGAAAGTCAGCTGTCGGATCTCCCGACAGCGCGAGCAGGTCTTGCGCGAAGTCGCCCTTGCGGAGCCCGCACGAGCCGAACATCTCCGTCAGCTTCTTCGCCTGACGGTCCTCGGGCTCTGCGAGGATGGCCGCCCAGTGCTCGGCCCACGCGCTTTTTCGCTGATTTCGCCAGGCCTCCTGCATGAGGCCGACGTTTCCGGGATCAGCGGCCATCAACGCCGGCTCCAGGGTGGTCTCGTTCGAGAACACCTCGGCGACCTCGTGCGCGCCCAACTCGACGATTCTCTCGCGCAGCTTGTCCGCACGGCTCTCCGGACGCTCCTCGTCGGGCCCGTAGTAGTCGCCGTCGGTGATGACCGCCACTCGCTGGCCGATGCGGTGCCCGCTCACCGGGTCCGGTTTCAGGAGGATCTCCAGGTACGGCTCGAAGTCCACGCCGTCGATGGGGACGACCGCGGTGCCCTGGAAGCGGGGGTACACCTCCTCGCTGAGCACCGACTTCGCGAACGCCGGGGCGAGGAGCGCCTCGGCGACCCCTTCGACGAGCAGGACGCGGGGCCCGAACAGCAGTGTGTTGCGTGTGGCGTTGAGGTACTGCCTGACCTTGTTCAGCGTGCGCTCGCCCAGTCCCAGGTTCGCCACGGCGACGGCGTTCGAACGGTAGTCCGGGCGCGCGGCGGTCCGGTTGTCCTCTCCGCCGGTGTCCGGCGTTTCCTGGGGTTTTTCGCCACCATCCTTCGAGTGCCCGTGGCGGTACCTTTGAAGTGCCACCAGGTTCGCCGGATCGGTGGCGGTGGCGATGTGCGGAGAGTGCGTGGTCACGACCACCTGGATGCGGCCCAGCCAACCGTCGCCTTCAGCTTTCCGGCTGTTGCTTCTGGCCGCCTCCTTGGTCAGGTAGTCCATCAGGATCGCCTGTAGCTGCGGGTGCAGGTGGGCTTCGGGTTCCTCCACGAGCAGCAGGGTGAGGTCAGACTCCGCGGCGTGCTCCAACTGGGTGAGCACCGTGGCTATGTACAGCAGATTGGCGTAGCCCAACCCCGTCTCGGCGAGATCGTGCGGATCCAGTCCGGCCTGGTCCAGACGTAGGCGCAGCGAGCGGACGACCGAGTTGACCGAAGCCTCGGCGAACCCGATACCTGCCTTCTGCCGACGGGCCCCCGAAGTCAGCGGGTCAAGCTGCCGCTGTACAGCCGAGACGGCACCGGTCAGCGGGGCGAGCCCTTCGATCTCCCGAAACCGCTCGCCCACCTCCTTGGTGAACGCTTCCCGCTCGGGGGTGTCCCGCAGCAGGCTCTCCACCACGGCCTTGATTCGGTTTCCTGCACTGGAGGCGAGTTCCCGCTGCGCGTCTCGCAGCGGCGGCAGGTACAGGTGGCGGATGCCTTTGCGGGCGCGCGGCTCCGGATCGTTGTCGTCGCTGTCGGTCTCGCCCGCCTGCCAGGTCACCTTCCCGCGCTGTGCTCCGGGCTGGGGCGGGGTGTAGGTGAGGCGGTAGCCGATGGAACAGCCGTCGGCGTTGAGAGCCTGGTTGTACATCGCCAGATCCGCCACGTCAGTGGCCATGTAGCGAGCCGTGACCCGGAGGTCGCTACGGCAGTCGGCGCCGTGCCGTTCATCGCGGCAGCCGTCGCGGTGCAGGTCACCGGGAGACAGATAGATCTCGCGCCGCCCATCCAGCGGTGGCGTGAGGTGCCGGATGGCGCTCAGGACGTTGGACTTGCCGGCGTTGTTCTCGCCCACCAGGACGGTGACGTCCGGTTGGAGGGTGACGGTCGCGGAGTCGAGCGAGCGAAATCCGTCGAGTTCGAGTTGGTGCAGGTACATGTGCGATGTCCGTTCGCGATGGGAGGGGCCGGAGGACATGGCGCTTGTGCTCGGCCACACGCATGGGTCGGTCGAAGAAGGGCGTAGCCTGACCAACCCAGTTGCCTATGTAAACACCGACACTAACATGAAAGCTGCGTTAACAGTCAATCATACGAAAGGGCTGTTGACTTCCCCCTTGGTCACAACCGATGCGTAAACAGCCGAGCTGCGGGAGAATCGTCCGCATGGCATCCGACATCGCCCTCTGGCGGGTCGACCAGGGTTCTCCCACACGGCTCTGCTCGGCTGGCCTCCCGCTCGAATCCCGGCTGGAGGACCTGATCGAACAGGACCCCGCCGTCCTGGGGGAACAGCTGCTGATCCTCGGCCGCCAGGTACCGACTGCCCTGGGCAGGCGGGTCGACATGCTCGGCCTGGCCTCTGACGGCACGCTGCATGTCATCGAACTCAAGCGTGACCGGGCACCCCGCGACGTTCTCGCCCAGGTGATCGAGTACGGGGCGTGGGCGCGTTTGCGCGCGCACGCCGACATCGTCGCGCTCTACGAGGAGCACCATCCGGGAGGCGACTTCAGTTCCGCCTTCTACAACGCCTTCGGCAGCCCGCCGCCCGAGGAGCGGCAGCGCTTCACCGATCTGCTGCTGTGGGGCAGCCATGCCAGCGACGGCGACCGGGAGGACCGCACACTGGCGGAATACGTGGTGCCGGTGGTGTGGGAGAAGACCCGTGCGCGCGAGGACGCGGTATGGCTGAAGGACATGTTCGCCAACCAGAACAGCGCGTGCCCGCTGCGGCACGCGCTCACCCAGACCATCCTCCGCGGGGAGTTCGGGGATGGGGAGTGAGACGATCGGAGTCCTGTGGGCCGCGCCGCGGTGGGCGTCGGCGTGCTCGACAGGAAGCAAGGACGAGGACGAACACGCGCGCGGAACCGCGGAGCAAAACGGTGCCCACAGCCGGTGCTAGTCCACTGGATGACGGAATCCGAGCTGGGCAAGCCGGTCGTTCATCCTCGTTGACGCCTCTTCGCTGCGCCGCTGGAGTTCACTGAGCGAGACGGCATACCGATCGCCGAGCTTGTGGAAGGTGGCCACAAGCTGTCTCCGCCGGGCCGATAGGACCTTGGTGAGATGGGCGCGCAGGGATTGCTTCAAACCGTCGAGGCATCTGTCGGCTTCCGCCGATGCGCTGATGCCACCGAGGCGTTGGAGTGTTTCGACGTTTTCGGCCCACCAGTCGGCGAACGCTCCACATAGCTCGTACTCGTCCAGTGGTGCATGCGGCCGCAGATGTGCGAGGAACCGCTCCAGCAGTTCGGAGCGCGCGGCGAGGACCCGGCCGCCCTGTGCCTTCTCGTGCAGGTCAGAACCGACATCGTGCCACATCCGCTGGATCCGAGAGTCGAACTCCGCCGCCGTGGCTTCGCTGCGCTCCCAGATCTCCTCGGCCGTGCGGTTGAGGCCTTCACTGCGGAAGTCCAGGTAGGTCTCATCGCGGTCGGCGAACAGGGATACCGGGTCCATGCCGAAGGCGTGGAACAACCCGGTGTTAGCCTCCACCTCCGAACGCGGTACACCGCCGTACAGCGCAGCCTGCACGTCCAGCAGCCCGCCGGCCTCCCACGGCGGCTGTACGTACCAGCCGATGTTGAGGTTGAAGTCCCGTTCCGCTATCTCGGCGGGTGGCACCGCGCGCGAGAAGCCGGCCACCTCCACGCCGCGCTCGCAAACACGCGCGATCTTCTCGATGTGCCGCGGCTCCAGCCGGTTCTGTGTGCGTCCGGTGGTGACCTCCTGCGCGGCGTCGACGAACAGGACCCGCCCCTCGGGAAGGAGGGGGGGACGGTCGCGCCCGCGGAGGACGATCAGGCACGCCGGCAGCCCGGTTCCGTAGAAGACGTTGGCGCCGATACCGATCACGGCCTCGATCCGGCCGTCCTCCACCAGCCCGCGCCGAAGATCCCGTTCGGTGGCGCGGAACAGCGGCCCATGCGGCAACACCACTACCGCCCGCCCTTCGGGACTCACCGACGCCAGAGCGTGCTGGAGCAGCATGAGGTCGGCGTGTCCCTGGGGGGACCAGCCGTAGCGCATCCGCTGCTCGGAGAGAGCGACGTCCTCCTGCCTGTAGCGCATGGAGAATGGCGGGTTCGTCAGCACCCGGTCGTAGGTTCGCAGGTGGCCGCCGGGTCGGGTGTGCTGCGGCGCGCTCAGGGTGTCGCCCACCCTGATGTCGGGCTCAGTGCCGTGCAGCAACAGGTTGGTCGCCGCCAGCGAGAAGGTCGCGTGGTTGAGTTCCTGCCCGGCGATGTCGACCTGTCGTACTCCGTGCCCCATGTCCTGTATCAGTTCCACAGCCTGAGCCAGGATGCCACCGGATCCGGCGAAAGGGTCGTAAACGGAAACGCGCTCCCGCAGGTCCCCGAGCCGAACGATCAGCTCGTTGACCGAGCGGGGAGTGACGAACTCCGCCAGCGTCTTGGCTCCGGCGCGCTCGGTGAGACGCCCGAGAAAGCGGTTGTAGGCGCGGCCGAGGGTGCCGTCGGTCCACACGTCGCTGTCCTCCGGTGCGAGGTCGTCGATCACCGTGACCAGCTCTCCCAGTCGAACGCCGCGGTAGTCGCGCTGGTAGTCGAGACCGGAGAACAGGCCATTGGTTGAGGCGTTGCCATCGAGGAGGCGCCGCAGTTCGGCGTTGAGTAACCCTCCCAGCTGCTTTGGGGTGGTCTCGACGATCTGCGGCCACACTCGGGCCTCCCAGAGTTCCCACCGCTCCCGGAGACAGCCGCGTGCTTTTGACACGTCGGCCCACTTCAGCAGCAGGACACCGGAGACCGCTGCGGCCGCCGTGCCCGCGCTGGATCCGGTGTCCAGCGCCTCGGCGGCTTTCAACAGCTCATCGCCCATGGCCTTCGAAGTGTGCTGCGGCATCGGCTATGCCCTCCCTTCGGCCAGGATCTCGGCCACCACCGAGGGTTTGAGGGTTTCCAACCTCGCGGCCATCGCGCGCTGCGCCCTAATCGCCTCGTCCATATCCGCCAGAGTGTCTGTGACGGCTTGCTGGCGGTCCATCGGTGGGACGTCGATGTGGAACTCACGGAGTGTCGCCGCGTTGATCGATGGCACGGTCCCCGTGAGTTGCGCTCCGAGCAGCTCCTCTTGTGCCGCCGGTTGGGAAAGGTAGATCGCCAGGAACCTCGGGAGGAGATGGCGCCGGTCGACACGCAGGCGCAGGAACGAGGAGCCGAAGTACCATCTGCCGTTTGCCACCTCGTCACCGACTACGGCCAGGCGGCCGACCGCACCTTGGCGGACGAGCAGGACGTCGCCCGGCTTGAGACCGAACTTGTCGAGCTTTTTGGCGTCTTCCTCCGGTACCCGCCGCACGTTCCGCGTATCGATGGTCTGCTCGACGGTGAAGTCGGGCGGAGTGACCACCGGTGGACCGTCGGCGTCCTCCTTCAGTCGTTTCAGCAACCCACCGGAGGGACCGGCGGAAACGCTGCACACCTCGCTCAGCTTGTGGCGCCCACTGTCGTCGGCCGCCAGGGTTCGGCTCGGGGTGTCTTCGCTTCGCACGAGATATTCCAAGTAGTCGGGAGGTGCGGTCGGTTCACTCTTGAGCGGGGAGGGCCCTGTGGGTGGGTGCCGCACTCGTGCGGCACCCACCCACAGGCTTAGGCCTCGCAGGTGCGGCACCCCAGGACGGTGCGCACGGCCTGCTTCGCGGTCTCCTGTACAGCCTCGCTGAGTAGCGGGACGAGGACGAGCGTGACGAGGGCCTGCCACTGTCCGGACAGGATGACGATCAGGAGGAGGATGACGACGGCCGGTGCTGCCCAGGCCGGGGTGGACAGGAACGGACGCTCCTGTCGCCCCGCGGAACCGGAAGCGGTGGGGTCTGCCATACAGTTGTCCTTACCATTGCCGCGTAATACGTGGAGGAGGCTGCGCCGCCCGGCCGAGGCGACCAAACCGTGCCGGGCGGCGCAGCGGGTTCTGTGTTGTCGGGACCGACCGTACCGCAAAAATGCTTCGCTAAGCGAGTTTCGCAGATTCTTGTGGGTCTGGGATGCCCTTGGAATCTCGTCGCAACATAGCATCCCCGAAGACCGCATTCGTCCCCTCGGCACATGGCTCCGAGGTTCCCTGCCGCGGGTGTGACCAGTGTGGAAAGCCGCGGTCGCGCATAGGAGCAGGGGTAGGGCAGGACTGCCGCCGCGTTGACCAAGTAGCGCACCATGTCTTCGGTGCGCTGCGTTCCCGTAGCTGGCAGGAGCTTCCTACCAGCCCAGCACACCTCCCGGGGGCGGTGGCGCGGGTGTGGCCGCTTTCGGACACGGAACGAGCCGGAGCCCGTGGGAGAGGCAGGGGTGCTGGCGTAAGGAACGTCGCCGGGTTGGCGAACGCAGCACAGCCGCCGGGCGCGGACGCGCGTCCAGGGCGGGGCCTCGCCGCGCCGGCGGCGTGCGACAGCGCCCGCGGATGTTCGTGACGTAATTTCGCCCCACAGCGGCAGTTTTGGGATTTTCATCGTGATCGTCGACTGTGCCCTGGCAGAGGGCTGGCGGGGGAACGCCACCCGCCAGGGCACAGCCGTGCCGTGGGAGGCCGCGCGGGCGCCGAGGGCACGTGCGGGCACGCGTCACTCGCCCCCCGCGCGGGGCGGGATCACGGTTCCGGAGGCGGAGGCACTCCCGGCCGCCGCACCGAAGGGGCCCGGGGCGGCCGAGGGCGCGGTTCCCCCGGTGATGGCCTGCCGCGGCCGCACCCGTTCGGCGGCCTGCTTGAGCAGCGCGAGCGACTCGGCGGTGGGCAGGGCGGCGCCCTGCAGTGTGGCGAACAGGTCGGTGTAGCCCTTGATGTGGGTGGCGTCGGTGACCAGCGCCCCAGGCCCGCGCGGGTGCGGGGTGTAGGCCAGGGCGTGGCGGGGGGAGAACGACAGCGTCCAGAACGCGCCACGCAGGCCGGGGTGGTGCGGGGTGCCACTCGGGATCACGTGCACCGTGACATAGGACGCCTGCGCGAGCCGGTGCAGGTGCGCCAGCTGCTCGCGGGTGGTCTCGGGTGATTCCACGGTGCGGTGCAGCGCGGCCTCGTCGAGCACGAGGCAGTGGTAGGGCGGTCCCGAGCCGGTCGCCATCAGCCGGGGCAGGCGCGGACGGTCTCGAACGAGACGGTTGGGCTCCAGGGGCCGCTCGGCCCGGTCGAGGGCGCGGGTGTAGGCCTCGGTCTGGAAGTGCTCGGGGATAACCAGCGGGGCGAAAGCCCGGATCTGGCCCGCCTCCCGGTGCAACTGGTCCACGCGCGAGCCCGTGCGGACGTGGTGGCTGATGTAGACCTGCGCCCAGGCGTCAACGAGAACCCCCTCGGCGCCGAACTCGCTGTCCAGGAGTTCGACCACCCGGCGGCCGGGGTCGACCTCGCCCGCCTCGACCTGGCGCAGGGTGTACTCCCCGGTGTGGGTGCGGTCGGCGAGGTCGGTAAGGGAGCGGGAGAGCTTCTCCCGGGCGGTGCGAATGCGGTGGCCGAGACGGGGCCAGTCGGCCTGGTGGTGGGTGGTGGGGGCGCTCTTGGAGGTTTGTGACAGAGGGGGTCCACTCATGGCGGCTCCTCACGAAGGGACTGATGCCTGCGGCAGCGGCTTGCCTGAGCTTGGGTCTCAAGCGCTTAGTCACTAGAGTGCAATCATCAATTGATGATATCAATATGGAGTCTTGAATTGATGGAAAAGTCGAGTTTGGTGACCGATAGTATCTCCGCCATGATCGACAGGCAGTCCCCCACGGTTCGGCGCCGTCGCTTGGCGCGTGAACTGCGCCGACTACGGGAAGCTGCGGGGCTCTCGGCTGCTCAGGCAACCAAGGAACTCGGCTGGGCCGCAGGGCGGATCAATCACCTGGAGAGCGGAAGGCACGGAACGGACCCGAGCGCCCTACGGGACTTGATGCGGCTGTACGGCGTCGATGCACCTGACCGGGTCGAAGCGATCCTCGCCCTCGGCCGCCAAGCGCGCCAGCGAGGATGGTGGCATAGCTACACGGACGTACTGGACGGTGATTACCTCGGCTTCGAAGCCGAAGCGGCAGGAGTCACCACTTACCAGCCGGCCGTGGTCCCAGGCCTACTCCAAACACGTGATTACGCCGCTGCGTCCGCCAAGGCCAGTGGAGCCGTGACCGAGGCAGACATCGAACGTGTCGTAGCGGCGCGCATGGAACGTCAGGTGCTTCTCAGTAGTGACCTGGAGGTCAACGCCGTCATCGACGAAAGCTCCTTGCTGCGCCTCGCTCATCGTCCAGATATAGCGGGGGAGCAGTTGGCTCAACTTGTCTCAATGGCGGAGGAAGCCGCCCGCATCACTATCCGCATGCTTCCGCTCAGCGCCGGGCTCCACGCCTCCATGGGATCGGGCTTCGTGATCCTGGACTACACCGATGACCTCGATAAGTCCCTCGTCTACCTCGAAGGCCGGACAGGTGGAACCTTCCTGGAGAAGGATGAGGAGCTGGATGATTACCGGAAGGTCTACTCATCCCTCGTGCAGTCGTCCTTGAGCCAACTTGAGACAATCAAGGCGCTCAAGAAGCTGCTGAAAGAGGTCTAGTCGTGGACTTTCGCAAGTCCTCCTACAGTGCTACAGAGAGTCACTGTGTTGAGGTGGCCGAACAGGATGATGCCGGCGCCATCCGGGACACCAAGCACCGGGACCTCGGCGCCCTCGTCTTCCCCTCCCCGGAGTGGCGCGCCTTCCTCACCGCCGTCAAGGACGGCGAGGTCTGACGCAGGGCCTGCCAAGCGCTCCCTTGATGCAGCGGGCGGGTAAGCCAGCGGTGTCCGCGTGGACTGTGTAACGATCAAGGTTCCGGGCAGGACGGTAGGCCCGAGCAAGCCAGTTTGAGGAGTCCTGATGGAACGCCCTTGGGATGTCAACCCGTCCGCGCGGTTCAAGCGGAGACTCGGCAAGACCGCGGCCGAACTGGGCGACAGCCGCATCGGTAAGGACTGCCCCGAATTCTGGGAACTCGACGACGGCGATGTCGCCGTTATCGGCCGTGATGCAACCGCGCTGCTCGCAGACCGCATCCCGGATGACGTCAGTATGGCGCCCGACGAGCGGATCGTCGTCGTTCCCGGTGATCAGTTTCGTTCTACGATTCCGGACGTGGTTGATGACTAAGACGGTGTTCGACCGAATCCGGGCGGCTGAGGGGACCATCCTTGACCGCCCGGCCTATCACGCCGACAGCGACCAGGAAGAGGAGAAGCTTGACGGCGGCGTGATCTGGAAGCTGGAGCGTGCCCAGTACTTCAACGAACTCGACGATCCCGCGTGGGACGCCTTCGTCGCTGGCGACTGGGCGCGGGTTATGGAGATCTTCGAGAGCGAGCGCGACGCCGTCCGGGCGGACGTGGGACGCTACGTCCATCAGGGACTGGAGTTCCGGCGGCTGCGGATCGTCGAGGACCCGCCGACGCCCTACCTTCAGTGGGAGTCCCACAGCCACCGGATCTTCGCGGAGTGCGGGCACGCGATCCGCGCGCTCGACACACCCGAGGTAGCGCATCTCGAAGGCGCCAATCCGCTGCCCGAGCTGATGATCTACGGCACGCGCGTGCTCTACCAGGTGCGGTACGACGAGGCGTGGACCCCGATCGGCGCGAAGCGCGTCGACGATCCCGAACTGGTCGCGGGCGCGGCGGCGGCGATCGCCGAGCTGTGGGAGCGTGGCGAGGCGTTTTCGGACTACTTCGATCGTTGCATCGCGGCACGGTCGATATCCCGACCCGCAGGCGGGAACTGATTGAATTAGGCGCAGTGCGTAGACGAGTTGACGGAGGCGCGATCGGCGCCAGGTATCTGACGACGATTCTGATCATTGTCCTTGCGAGCGTGGCGCTGGTGGTCTCGTCCCCGCTTGCGCTAATGCTCTTCGGGGGCGCCCGGTCACAGTGGGAGCGACTCAGCTTCATCGGGCAGACCTACGGCGCGGCCGCGGCGCTGATCTCGGTGTTCGCACTGGTCGGGATCGTGCTGACGCTCGTTTACCAAGCGCGCGACAGCCATCGCGCCACCGAGGAGTCCCGGCGCCAGGCCATGAGCGAACTGCTGCGGATGGCCATGGAGGATCCGGACCTGGACGCGTGCTGGGGGCCGGTGCCCGCCGATGAGGATCCGAAAGTCCGCAAGCAGCAGCTCTACACGAACATGATTGTGTCGCAGTGGAGCAGCTCTTTCGAGACCGGTGCACTGCCGGAGTCGCGGCTACGTGCCGTCGCCGCCGAGATGTTCCAAGGGGAAGTGGGCTACGCCTACTGGACGAAGGCGCGCGAAGCGGCGTCCATGACCGAGGGGACGCGTCGGGAACGGCGCTTCGTACAGATCCTGGACGAGGTGTACCACCAGACGCCCGCGCCCGAGCCGCAGGGCGCGCGGGCTGAGGCTGAGCCTCAGCCCACGGCGCCCCGCCGGCACCGGAAGGGCTACGCGGCCGCCGGAGCGGCGAGCGCGGCAGCCGGCGCAGTGGGGGCGGGCGTGGCGATCGCCAGACGGCGAAAGGCGCCGACGTCTGCGTCAGCACCGCTCCCGAAGCGCGGGCTGACGAGGTGGTTCACCCGCTAAGCGAGCTCGTGGCGCGGGCCGTGGCCGGGTGGTGGAGTGAGAGCGGACGTGAAGTTCTCGCCGTCAATCAGCGGAGTGTCGAGCGAGACGCCGGCCTCGGCCATACGGTCGTAGTTCTCCAGGATCAGGTCCTTGGTGCGGTAGGTGCCGTGCCTGTCCTCATCCTTGCGCTTGACGATCGGGAACGTCTCCATGATGTAGTCCACGTCCTCGCGCTCGATGCCGTAGAGATGGAAGAACAGAGCGTCCAGCTCGGCACGCATGATCGCGCGGCGCTCCTCGTTCCATCGGAAGGGTGGCCCGTCGTCGCCGAGGTCGCGGGCGAAGGGCGACATGTCGTGAGCGGTGTAGGTGAGTTCGAGAACCCGCGCCTCGATAGAGGAGATATGCGGCTCAAGGTCACGAGGTTTGGGAACCGGCAACTGCTTCCATGTCATGAGTGGCATGTGCGCACCGGTGATCTTCTGTCGACTAACGAAGTCGAAGACGAACGAAGCCTGGCACGCATAGAGCGCAGATACAGAATCGGTATCCTTTAGCAAGAACATGAGCGGAAACGTGTGCCCGACGGCAGTCGCCGGAATAAGTGCTGGTATTGCGGTTCGCTCGTCCGTAGTACGTGCGACGTCGCGCCAACCATAGAGCCATCCGCGATCCCATCCGACCTCGGAAATCTCTTTTACTACACCGGTTTTCATATCTTTGCCTCGCCGGTCCTTCTTCCCTGTCTTGGAATCGAACTCGGAAATCCAGTAGCGGGGCATGGCCACCGCATCGGCGCTCTGCTTCTCCTGTTGGGCGAGCGTGCGACGGTCCTCGTCCCCGGTCCCGGTGTAGTGACACCAGCGGTGGTCGTAGAGATGGACCATCTTGCCTTCATACAGGGGCAGCATCCGCTGACCGTCTCGGGTGAAGATGTTACCGCCGAGCTGCCACCCCTCATCCTTGAGGCTGGTGTAGGTGCGGAACATCCCGGAATCGTCGGTCATATCGAACAAGCGCTTGAACCGGATACTCCAGTGGTTCCCGTTGCGCTCGGACTCGTTCCACAGTGCCGGGATCCGGCGATATACGGCTGCGGTCAGATCGGCGTCCTTGCGGCTACGGAAGACCGGAAGACCACCCGTATTCGGGTTGATGAGTGCGATTTCCTCGGGGGCCAGTTGGAATACCTTATCCCGACGCTCCAGCTCGTCGGTGTCGTGCAGGAAGAAGGCGAGTTTCGCCGCCGGCTCGCGCGTTCCATGACCGACGAGGGAGATGACGCAGAAGGGATAACTTGAATGCACGCTCGGGAACAGTGGCTTCGCGTTCTCAAACCCGTACAGGACTCTGATGGCCCCACGCTGGGTGAGCCCTCGGAACAGGCTTTGCGCCGCCGCGCCCGTCGCGATGGTTGTGGGGATGATCGCGGCGTACCTGCCGTGCGGATGGGTTAGCGTGCCGAACCGCTCGGCGAAGAGGTGGTCCGTCTGCAGCGAGTTCACACCCTTGACGCGGAGCCCCGCGGAACAGTCCGCGAAGGCCCCCGACTGTCCGGCGAAGTGGAACGTCGACTTCACCGCCCGGCGGGCCTCCAGGTAGCGCCTCCCGCCCTCCGGGTTCTCCTGCATCCACTCGTCAATGCGCTTGCGCCGCGCCGTCCCGGCGATCGCGGCGATGCTCGGCTCCACACTCGCGAAGTACTTCTTGTCCTCGAAGTCGACCTTGTCCCACGGCGGGTTGCCCAGCACGCAGGCGAACCCGCCTGCCCACCCGGTGCCTTCCTCCACGCCCGAGCCGTCGTCCGGGACACGGAACACGTCCGGGAACTCCAGGTGCCAGTGGAAGAACCGGTACTGGTCGCGTAGCCGGCGGATCTCGGCGTGGGTCTCCTCCGACGCTGCCGAGCCTTCGGGGTCTTGCAGTGCCTTGAAGACGTCGTTGGTCACCGGGTGCGGAGCCTCGGGCGTCTTTTTCCACATGAAGGCGGCGCACCAGGCGTCGGCGATGTGCAGGGCGGTGAGGTAGTCGCCCGAGTGCGCCCACGCGTGGTACAGCTCCTCCTGGCGGCGGACCTCCCGCAGGCTGCCCGGTGTCTCATCGGTAATGCGCAGGAGCTGGTTCGCGAACGCCCGGTTGGCGACCTTGACTGCGGGCTCGTCCTCGACCCCGAGGGCCAACTGGTCGCCGCGCTCCTTGTCGTTGATGCGCTCCAGGTTTGCGGCGTGCTTCCTGTCGTCGCCTTCGACCGGTTTGAAGGCCGCGTTCGGGACCCCGTCCCGCAACAACGCCGGCGTCGCCCCGATAAGCGCGTTCCCGTACTTCACGTGCGCGTCCAGGAACCCCAGCGGCTTGCCGGGCTCCAGGGCCTCCAGCCACAGCGACACCTTGGCCAGTTCCACCGCCATGGGGTTCAAATCGACCCCGTAGATGCAGCGCGCCACTACCTCGTGCAACGCGTGCCGGACCGCGTCCAGTGTGGGTTCCGGGTTCCGCTCCCGCACCGACGCGACCCGCTTGGCGATCCGTCGTGCCGCCGCGACCAGGAAGTGGCCGGACCCGCAGGCCGGATCGCACACGGTCAGCTCCAGCAGCTCACCCACGATGTGCTCGGCCGGGTCCGGCTCCCCGGCCTCGGTCGCCTTCTGTTCCCCTCGCTTCACCGCGTCGTCGATGACCGGCTCCAGGCTGGTGTCAAGTAGCGTCTCGATCAGCGAGGTTGGCGTGTAGTAGGAGCCGGTTCTCTTGCGGTCGTTGCCTTGAAGATCCACCAGCGCGAAGCTGCGGTCCGCCGCGCTGTGCTTGGGCACCAGCTCCAGCAGCGACTCATAGATCGACCCCAGCTCCTCGGCGTCGAGGTCCCGGTAGTTGACCCACCGCCACCGGCGCGAGGCCGGGTCGCGCACCTGGGCGAGGTGGCGCACCGCCCCCAACAGAGCCTCGTTGGACAGCTCCAGCCCTTCCAGTGGCGCGTCCGCCTCGGTCTCGTCGAAGAGCCCGCCGAGCCCCGGCAGCGCCAGCTCCGGCCGGCCGTCCTCCCGCTGCAACCCCTCCAGCACCACCCGCAGCGCCCGGTACTGGTCGCCGTGGGTGGTGCCGCGCCGTCGGCGGGCGTGTCTGCGCAGCCGGGCCGTGGAGAAGTACCTCCGGTACCGCTCCGCGGCTTTCTCGTCGGCCTCGGGCGGGTGCAGGGCGTCGCGTTCCTCGGCCACGAACAGGAACAGCAAGCGGTACACCAGCCGCAGCAGCGCCCCGTGGAACGCGTGCACGTCCAGGTTCTCGCGCAGCCGGACGTTGGCCGGGTGCCGCAGGAACCCGGTGCCCAGCAGGGTAAGCGCCTGGCGTACCTGTTCGCGCAGCTGCTCGACCGCGCGCGTTCCGGAGTCGATGGCCTCGGTGCGCCACTTCTCCAGCCAGCACGCCGAGGGCGGCTGCCCCTCGGCGACCTCGAACCGGGAGACGTGCAGCAACCGGTACAGCAACACGAAGTCGCTGAACAGCTCACCGTCGAAGATCGCTTCCAGGTCGAACTCGACGTAGGCGGCGGTGGCCAGGGCGTTGGAGTCGCGCAGCAGCCGCAGCTGGCGCCCGTTGGTCAGCACCGCCCACAGGTGCGCCTCGGTGCGGTTCAGGCACTCCTGCACGAGTGACTGGGGTGGCACGGTGCCCGCCCCGCCCGGGCGCTTGTCCAGGTCGTGGTTCCACGGGGCGACGTGAAGGGGTACGTGCTGCCAATGGTGACTGATACGGAAGGTCTTCTCGTTGTCGTCGGCCGCGATGCCGCTTTCTCCCACCGGCGGCACGCGCCCGAACCCCAGTTCGGCCAGTAGCGGTTCCACCCACCGTGACCCCGCCAGGCCCATGGGGTCGGCCGGGGCCTCGGTGGGTGGGGCCGGGGGAAGTTCGGTGCGCAGCTCGCGCCACACACCCTTCAGGTAATCCCAATGGCGCTCGGCCTCGTCGCGCACGGACCGGGGGCCGAAGATGCTGTAGTCGGCGGGTTTGGCGCCGGGAACGTCCTTGCCCTCGCCGATACGGGCGAGCATGTCGGCGGGCAGTAGCCCGCCGACGGTGTGCACAGCGGAGAGGACCTGGTTGCGGGCGGTGGCGGGCATCAGGCGTTTCCTCCGGCGGGGGCGGTGGTAGACGGGGACGAGGCGGTGCCGGCCGCGGCGGTGGGCGGCAGGTAGACGTAGGCGCCGAGGATGTCGGCGGGCTTTTGCGCGGTGATCTTCAACCCGCGCACGATTTCGCCGGAGGCGCTGCGCACCCGGCGGTGCGACTCGTCGAGCTCGCGGGCCAGTTGGTCGCCGTAGTCGTCCAGGTGGTCGCTGGTGTGGTCGAGCGCCTCCAGCACCCGCTGCATGGTGCGCTCACCGAAGGCCGGGTCGGTGTTCTCGGCCGCCTCGGCGTCCAACAGCGCGGTGGCCTCCGCGCTGCTCAGCCACTCGGCACGGTCGGGTGCGCCGGCGAAGGCGAGCAGGCGGGCGTCCTCGGCGACCAGCTGGCGGGTGCCGTGGCGCGAGGGCAGGGTCAGGTGGAACCGGTAGCGCACCAGCAGCAGCGTCGTGCGCCGATCAACCGCGTTGGTGCGCACGACGCCGCAGCGCCGCGCCGGCCGCGGGCCCTCACTGGCTGGGTCCAGGGCGGTGTCGAGCACGTTGGCCGCGATCGCGCTCACCACGGGGTCGGTGCGCACCAGGGCGGCCTCGCCACGCGCCACGGCCGGGGTGTCGCGGAAGACCACCGACGTTCCGGAGCTGACCGTGTCCTCGCCCACGACCGGGGCGAGCGCGTCGCGTAGCCCGGCCGAGGTGGTCGACACGTCGGCGGTGAACCCCTCGTCGGTGCTTTCCACTGTGCCGTCGTCGAGCCGGCGGATGTCGGCGTGCATGGCACGCAGGGCGTGCTCGACGAACTCGCGCACCTCACCTGTGCTGCCCAGCGTGTCGCGCACCGCGGCGACCTCGCGGGCCACCTCCTCGGGGTGGATGCTGCGCTGGGCGTAGCGGGTGCGCGACTCTTTCTCGCGCTCGGCCGCCGAGCGCCACTCGGCCTCGGCTTTCTCGGCGTGGACGCCGATTTCCTCCGCGCCGAAGAGGGCCTCCTGCTCACCACGGGTGCCGCGCATCAGCAGCCACTCGACAATGGCATCGGTGACGGCGGCCGAAGACTCGTCAGGAACCGAGACGCTGATGCCCAGGTCGGCGCGGATTTGGCGGTGCTTGGCGATGAGGACTTCCAACACCTTGCCGTCGATGCCGTTGTCCTCGCCCCACAAGGTGAGGACCTTGACCCGGTCGCGCTGCTGGCCGTAGCGGTCGACGCGGCCCTCGCGCTGGTCGTGGCGGGTGGGATTCCAGGCGAGGTCATAGTGGATCACGGCGTCGAAGTAGTGCTGGAGGTTGACGCCCTCACTCAGGCAGTCGGTGGCCACCAGCACGCGACGGGCGCCGCGCCCTTCCTCGGTGTCGTGGGCGGCCTGCTCGGCCAGCTCCTCGATGCGCTGCACCCGCTGCTGGGGCGAGAGGGTGCCGGTGACGGCACGCACGGCAGTGGCCCAGCCGTTGCGGCCGCCCTTGTCCAGCGGACTCTTGGCCTTGGCCGTGTCGCCGGCCGTGCCGGATAGGTGGGCGGCGACGTACTCGGCGGTGTCGATGTAGCGGCAGAAGACGATGGGGTTGTAGCCCTCGGCCAGCAGCCCTTTGAGGTGTCCGATGAGTGTCTGGAGTTTGGGGTCGTTGTCGGGGCCCTCCAGCGCGGCGGCGCGCCGGGCGAGTTCGGCCAGGCGCGCGGCCGGTCCACTCGCCGGGGGCGCGCCCTGCGCGCCGACGGGCATGGCGCCATCCCGCTCGCCCATCTCCTCGTCGGTCTCGGCGCCCGGCACGGTGTCCAGGCCCTCCAGGGTGTCGGCGTCGGCGGCGTCGCGCACCTGCGCCGCACCCAACTCGTCGGCCTCCTCTGGGGTGGCGGCAGCGGCGGCCGCCGATCGGGTGGTCAGGGTCTTGGCGGCCGCCCGCGGGCTGGAGACGAGGGATCGCAGCAGCGCGATCGCCGACCACCAGGCGACACGGGCGTCACGCCGCCCGCGCTGGCGGGCGTCTTCCACGCGCTCCCCGGCATAGGCGATCGCGTCGTCCAACAGTGCTCGGTACTCCGCCGACAGCCGGTAGGTCTCGTCCTTGAAATAGCGGTCGGAGGGGAAGGCGGTGCGCTCGGCGAGGCTGTCGTCGGCCAGTCCGCTCTCCCGTCCAAGGTAGTGGCGGACGTCGGCGCGCTTGCGCTGGACGAAATGACGGGCCAGCAGGGCGCGCCCGGTGTCGGTGGTCAGGTCGGCCTCGGCCAGTTCCGGTTTGACCAGACCGATCAGGTTACGGAAAGCCGACTCCTTGCCGCTGTGCGGGGTGGCGGTGACCAGCAGCAGGTGGCGCTGCTCGTCGGCGGCGACCCGCTGCAGCAGCTCGTAGCGCAGCTGCTCCTGACGCGAGGCGGCGTCGTCGGCGGCCACGCAGGTGTGGGCCTCGTCCACGATGACCAGATCCGGGCAGTGGCGCACGAAGTCGTCGCGGTGCCGGGTGGACTTGATGAAGTCGGTGGAGATGATGACGTGGCGGTGCTTGTCGAACAGCGACTGCCCCAGATCCAGGCCGCGTTCCAGCCGAGAGACGGTGGAGGACAGCACCAGTTCGGCGTCGATGCCGAACTTGGTGCGCAACTCGTCCTGCCACTGCTCGGCCAGCGCCGGGGAGCACAGCACCGCCAGGCCGCGCGCCTCGCCCTGCTCCAGCAGTTCGGCGGCGACCAGCCCAGCCTCGACGGTCTTGCCGATGCCGACATCATCGGCGATGAGCAGGCGCGCGGTGGGGTGACGCAACGCCATCAGCAGCGGCACCAGCTGATATGCACGTGGCTGCACGGCGATACCGGCCAGGGAACGGAACGGTCCCGCACCGGAGCGGAAACCGATGCGCAGTGCCGAGCGCAGCAGCCCGGCGGCGCGGGCGCTGCCCAGGTCGTTGGCGGTGGGCGCGGCGAAGTTCGCGCCCGCCACCTCCTCCAGTGCGGGGAACAGGGCGGCCACGTCGTCGTCGCTGCCGCCCAGGGGGCGTAGCACGAGCATGTCGGGCTCGCTTTCGGGCAATACGACCCAGTCGCGGCCGCGGGCCGAGACCAGCGAGCCCGGGGCGAAGGTGGTTGTCATCGATGGTGTCCTCACTGCGGTGGCGACTCCGGGTCGGGTGCCCGGCGAGGGGGACATCAGGGTGGGGCGGCCGGCCGCGGCGTATCCGATGCTCGCCCCGTCCTGGTGCTCAGTGACGCCGTCCCTGACCAAAGTAAGTGGGGTAGGCAGTCACGATGGCCTGCCAGTCGGCATCATGGGGAACCCGAACCACCTCCAGTCCGGCGTCGATGAGGCGGTCCTCGGCGCGGGCGTCACGCTCGGCGACGTCGCCGTGTTCGTGGACGGGGCCGTCGACGAACACGGCCACGGTGACCCCGGGCAGACGGTAGAGGAAGTCGGGGCGGGCCTGGGCCTCGGGGATGTAGATCTGCTGTTCATCAGGCATCCGGTACCCGTGCTCCTTTAGCCACTCCACGAACCGACCCTCCAACCTGCTGTCGGCGTTGTCCACCAGGCGCCGCATCTGCCCGGTGCGCGACTGTCCGAGACCGGTGGGTTCGGTGGCCGAGCCGGCCAGGCGCAGCAGCGGGTCGCGCACCGCGTGCCGGTCGATTTTCTGGTGGTAGGCCTGGTTACCGTAGGTCAGGAGGCACTCGTAGCAGCCGCGGGCGCACTCGGCACCCCCGAGGTCGGTGCCGTCGGTGTCGAAGTGGCAGATCTCCAGGGCGGTGCGGGCGGCCTCGGCCAGGTGGTCGCGTTCCGACTGCAACAGACGCAGCACACCGGCGCCGCCCTCGGCGGCCTCGGTGAACAGCATACGGTCGCGGGGGGCGCTGTCGGAGGAGGCGCTCATGCTGGGCAGCAGTTCGCTGGTGAGTTCGGCGTCCTCCAGTTCGAACGCGGCCTCGATACCGCGCTCCAGCGCATACATCAGGCTCAGCGCCGTGGTGTGGGGCAGCGCCTCGGCCAGATGTAGCACGACGATGTTGCGACTGTCCTCGACGTAGGGGATGACACGCTTCTTTCGGCCGCGTTCGGAGCCGTCCTCGTCGACCAGCGGCAGCTCGGAGGAGTCTCCGGAGGCCTGGGCGGCGTCGCGCTCGTTGAGCCAGCGGCCGCTGGCCGGGTCCAGCCAGAAGCCGTCGGGCTCGTTCTCCTTGGCGCGCAGGCGCCCCATGTTGGCCACGCGCACGGTCGCCGAGTCGCCGTAGTGCAGGGTGGCGATCTGGCCCTCGGCGTCGGTGACCAGGGCGTCCTGGCGGCCCTCGCGCTCGCCGTGGCGCTGGAACCGGTAGGAGGTGACCAGGCGGAATCCGGCGCGGCGGCGCTCCTCCTCGTCGGAGGAGATCTTCTCGCGGCGCCGGGTGTAGACGGTGTGCAGGTGGAGCAGGCCGTAGGTGGCGGCGCCGAGTGTACGTCCGCACAGCTTGCACTTGTCGTCGCGGTCGGCGGGGTCGTGGTGGTAGCCGCAGCTCTCGCACCGGGTGGCCTCGGCGGTGTGCACGTCACCGGAGGAGTCGGGCGGCAGCTGCACCCGGGTGACCTGGTAGCGGGCGCCTTCGTGGTAGA
The DNA here is from genome assembly GCA_003725585.1 of Halostreptopolyspora alba. GTDB lineage: Bacteria > Actinomycetota > Actinomycetes > Streptosporangiales > Streptosporangiaceae > Lipingzhangella > Lipingzhangella alba. Next base: position 370,432 of record RJMB01000001.1, read on the forward strand.
TCAGCGCGCCTGGGCCGAATTCGCGGATGGCCAGAAAACGGGGACGCTGTAGGTAGTCGCCCTCGTCCGCGCGGTTGGCGGGCGAGGGGATGTAGGCCGCCAGCGGCAGACGCGGGAACGAGTAGCCGGGCAGGAACCCCTCGCTGGCGAGGTAGCGGTAGGGGTTGAAGTCCGACATCAGCGCCCCGGAGTCCTGGGTCTCGTTCTTGAGCAGGTTGAGCTGGGTCTCGGCCTCCTTACGCCGGCGTACGGCGGCGTTGCGGTCAGCCTCGGAGAGGGTGTGGTCCAGAATGCGGCGGTGCTGGCCCTCCCGGTCGATCAGCGCGGCCCTGTACAGCGCACGCCAGCGGTCGAAGGCGTGGTTGAACTCGGTGGGGGCGCGCTCGATGCGACGCTCGATCCAGGAGTCGTCCCACCACACGGGATACTCCTCGGCGTTGTGACCGAAAACCTCGGCGAGCACGGCGCGGGCGGCCTCGATGGCGCGGCGGCGAGCCTCGGGATCGGCGATGTCCTGGGCGACGTGGTCGTGTAGCGGCAGAGGCGGATCGGGGACGCGGTCGGTCTCGTCGTGGGCGATATCGATGACTTCGGGCACGGCGCGGCCCAGTGCGAGCCCGGTCTCGGCCAACCACACGGCCTGTACGTGGGCGGCCAGCAGGTCCTCGTTGGCCAGGTCCAGACGCGGGGGGCGCACCACCCCGGCGACCATCTTCTGGGAGCGGCGGAAGTAGTACTGGTCGTGGCTGTTGCCGGTGGCGCAGTAGGTGGTGACCAGGGCGGGCTGGCCGCTGCGGCCGGCGCGACCGCTGCGCTGGGCGTAGTTGGCGGGAGTGGGCGGCACGTTGCGCATCATCACCGCGTTGAGGTCCTTGATGTCCACGCCCAGTTCCATGGTGGGCGAGCAGTACATCAGCCGCAGCTTCGCCTCGGCGAATTCCTTCTCGCGCTGCTCACGCTTGGGCTGCTCGACCTGGGCGGTGTGCTCCTTGGCGCGCAGGCCGGTCAGCCCGCGGGCGGTCTCGCGGTAGAGGTCGCGGAAGAACGGGTTGACGCGCGGCCCGCCGCCGGCGGCGTAGGTGCGGGTGAGCGGGTCATGGGCGCCAGTGGTGCCGTCGCCGGCCCGCCACAGCAGCGCACCGGAGTTGACCTGGTACCCGGTGACAACGGCGCTCGCGGGCATCCGGCGGCGGCCGCCGCGCCGTGGCGCGGACTCAACCTCGACGAGCAGCCCGGCCTCAGCGGCGACCTTCAGCAGCTCAGCGATCACCCGCTGCAGATCGTCAGGGCCGAGCGCCAGCGTCTTGAAGTACCGGTGACGCTTGAGGTAGCGGCCGAACTTGCCGCGCCCAGACAGGTACAGCCCGGTGCGGTCGGCCCCGCGTGTGGAGGGTTGGGGATAGGCCACGGCCACCCGCGGCTGGTCGCCGGGGGCCAGGTGCCAGGGCTCGGTCAGGCGCTGCTCGCTGGCCAAGCGCAGCGTCTCGAAGTCGTCGCGGAAGTAGCGTACGTCGATGGCCAGAGCACGGCGCATCTCGTCCAGCAGCGCCCGCAGCACCTCGGCGCGGGCCTGCGGGTCGGCCGCCTGGAGCTCGGGGCCTGCGTGCTTCTCCCAACGATCGTCCTGGGCGGCGAGCCAGTCGAGGTCCTCGTAGTCGAGACGCAGCAGACCGGTCTGTTCCAGGTTGGGCATGGTGACCCGCCAGCCGCGCTCCAGGTCGCGATAAAGACGGAAGGCGATGACGTCACGCAGAGTGGTGGCGGCACGCCGCAGCTGGCCGGGGGTGGCATCGGGCTGCGCGGCGTAGTCCTCGGGGCCGACCTCCAGGGCCTCGGCCACCCGCTCGGCCAGGTCGTCATGGTTGAGGCCGCGCTCACCGGCCTCAACCACTGCCCGGTGCAGCGCACCACGCAACTGGGTGACCTGCACGAAGTCGTTGAAATGGCCGGCCTGCAACGAAGCGTCCTGACGGTTGTCAACGAAGGTCAACAGCTTGCGAGCCTCATCTTGTAGCGCCCGCTCGGGCAGGGCGGTCAGCGAGCGCACGATGGAGGCCGAGATCAGCGAGGTCGCTGAGGACCGTCCCTCCTGGGAGAGAGTGGCCAGGTGGGCGAAATCCTTGCCGCGCACGCGTTCGTCACTGACCCCGCAGCGCAGGCAGAACCGGAACGGGGCGGGGATGAACGCGGCCTCCAGCTCCCCGCGGCCCTCGATCCCGTACGGGTCGACCGTGACCGGGCGTGGCAGGCGGTCCTGGTAGGTGGGCTTGACTCGCTCGTTGCCGGACTCGTCGATCTCCAGCCACGACTCCGGGATCTTGCGCTCCTCGATGATCGTCGCGACGTCGTGCGGCCACGGGGCCGAGGGGGCCACGTAGAGGAAGCCGTCCTGGGCACCGCCGGCGCCGGCGGCGGTATCGGGGCGTGGGGTGTAAACGGCGCTACCCGCCTTCTCCTCGCGCCACACGGTCAGATACTCCTGCCCGCAGTCGCGGCAGAACGCCATCGGCAACAGGATCTTGCCGCCCGAACCGGGCTGTTCCAGCTGGTAGTCGCGAGTGAGGTGGCGAGTCTCGGGCCGCTCCAGGGTGGCATAAACCGTGTCGCCCTTGGACAGGAACTGGTGTAACCGGAACGCGAACAAAGGGCGCTCGGTGACGGGGTGGAGGGCCTCGGCGCCGGATTCGAGGGTGGCGCGTATGGCGACGACGCAGGCCGGCTCGTCCCGGCCTGTTTGTGTGGCGAGCTCGGCCGCGGCGTCCTCGACGCGGTCGGGAAGGCTGCGTACCAGACGCCCGGTGCTGTCGGTATCCAGGCCGAACCGCGACTCGACCCAGCGCGCGAGCGGGTCGGCGCGCAGCCCGTCGTAGGAGCGGGGCGGGGCCTGATCGATGCGTTCGGCGGGCACGGAGTCGGGCGCGTCCTCGGTGGCCCGTACCAGGGTCTCAGTGATGACGTTGCCCGGATCGATGTGGGTACCGAAGAGGCCGGTGGCGACCTTGGCGACCACGGCACGCTGGTCCTCGCGCTCGCCCTGGGAGGACATGGTGGCCGAGGTGCCCACGCACTGCACATCGGGAGCGCGGCAGGCCTCCCGGACACGGCGGATGAGCAGCGCGACATCGGCACCTTGACGCCCCCGGTAGGTGTGCAGCTCGTCGAAGACCAAGAACTCCAGACCGGAGGCCATGGCGATCAGGGAGGCGCGCTCCTCGGGCCGGGTGAGCATCAGCTCCAACATCACGTAGTTGGTGAGCAGGATGTCCGGCGGGTTCTCGCGTAGCCGCCTGCGGGTGGCGTCGTCCTCCTGGCCCGTGTAGCGGGCGTAGGTCACCTTCTCGCGACCGGGACCGTAGCCGTGGGTGAGGAACTTCTCCAACTCGTTCAGCTGGCTGTTGGCCAAGGCGTTCATCGGGTAGACGATGATGGCGCGCACCCGCTTGCCGGCCTTCTCGCCCTCCTGCTCGCGAACGCGTAACACTCGGTCGACAATGGGCACGATGTAGGCCAGCGACTTTCCCGATCCGGTGCCGGTGGTCAACACATAGGAGGCACCGGTCTTCGCGATCTCGACGGCCTCGCGCTGGTGGCGGTGCAAGGTCATCTGGCGGCCGCCACGGGAACCGGGCTCGGCGGGCTTGTCCTGGGTGAAGATGGTGGCGCACTCGGGGTGCAGGATGTCCTCGGCGACGAGATCGGGCACGGTGCCGCCGGAGGCGAAGAACGGGTTGAGCGAGACCCAGGGGTTGGGCCACTGGGACTTGGCCTCCAGGTCGTCCTCAAGGTACTCGCGAACCCCCTCGTCGCGGATGACGGTGCCGCCCTGGGTGAACTCGCGGTAGTCCTCGATGAGGTTCTCGTGCAGCGCGAAGACGTCCATGCGACCGGTCGGGGTGGCGGCGCGGTGACGCTCGACGGGCGAGTCGGGAACGGGGCGTGGCGCGGCGGCGAATGGGGTGTACTCGGCCCAGCCGGGCAGGTGGTCCTCGTCGTCGGCGAAGCGCCGCAGCAGGTCCCGGACCTCGGCGGCGCTTGCGGGACGCTCGGCCGGTTTCTTTTCCAGTAGCTGTTTGACGAGCTCCTCCAACGCGGCCGGCAGGTCGGGACGCATCAGGCGAAGCGGCGGGACCGGGAACTCCTTGTGGGCACGACCAAGCTCGGTGTCGTCGTTGCCGATGAAGGGCGGACCGCCGACCAACAGCTCGAACAGGACGCAACCGAGCGCGTACAGGTCGGCCGCGGCGGTGACGTCACTGTCGGAGAACTGCTCCGGGGCCATGTAGCGCGCGGTACCAATGGTCTTGTCAGCGCTGGTGATCTGGGTGGTGTCGGCGTCGATGACGCGGCCGGTACCGAAGTCGAGTACCATCGCCCGGCCACCGCGCACCAGCATCACGTTGGCGGGTTTGAGATCGCGGTGCACCACGCCCGCGGCATGGGCGGTGTTGAGCGCGTCGGCGACCTGGGCACCGATGGCGGCGACCCAGGACACGGGAAGCTGGGGCTCTTCGGAGGAGAGGTCGCGCAGGGTGTGACCGTCGAGCAGCTCCATGGCCAGGTAAGGAACGGAGTTCTCGGGGTCGACACCGCCGTCGATCACGCGCGGGATGTTGGGGTGGTCGAGCTTGCCCATGATCGCGATCTCGCGAGCGAAGCGCTTGGCCTGCTTGGGGTCGGGGTCGGCGGGGGCGCCCCAGCGGCGGCGCAGGATGAGTTTGACCGCGACCGTGCGGTCGGGGGAGTGGGGATCGGCGCGCGTGTCCTCGGCCCGGTAGACCTCCCCCATGCCACCACGTTCGATGTAGTCAAGCAGCTTGAACCGCCCCGCCACGAACTCCGGGTCCATCGCTTCCACCCTCGCCTTGATCGCTGCGTCCGCGCCTGCTCTGGCCCAAGGTCACGGTGCCCCCAGCACCCCCTGCTGCACGACGCTCCCATCGTTGCAAACCGGAGAGCGGGCCACCTAGTGTTCACATAAGCGGCGCGATTGCTTGAATAATATACTGTTTACATAGCTAACACGCAAATGTGGTGTTCTTGGGGGCGAGGTCGTCCGCCGCGCACCACCCCACCTGCCGGGGGACGAGGAAGCAGGGCGGCGGGAGGAACGCTGCCGGCCCTCGACAGCGGTGGGCAGGGCCGAAATCACCGGAAACGGGGGAACTGGCGTCATCGGCCCGCTTTGCGGACGGCGGGACCGGCGCGTCTGGTTGTCACGTGTGACCGACAGGGGGAGAGCGTGCGGCGCCACCTCGCCCGCCACATCTCCCAGTATCGACACCTCGCACGGAGAGACATCGCAGCAAGCGTTAACCATGCAAACGCACTGCATCTTCCCTGTGTACTCGAAAATGTGTACTGTAGAGATATGGATGAAACCGCCCCGTCGACCGAAGAACGGCTGGTCAGCCCTGCTGAGATCGCCCGGCTCGCGGGAGTGACACGCGCCGCGGTCTCCAACTGGCGACGGCGGCACTCCGACTTTCCCACCCCCGCCTCGGGCACCGGAAACAGCGCCCTGTTCCCGTTCCGCGAAGTGCGCGACTGGCTGGAGTCCCAACACAAGGGGCAAAAGCAGGCAGAAGACGCCCAACTGTGGGACGCGCTGCGCAACGCCTACGGCGACCGCATCATACGTGGCATGGCCGCCGTCGCCGAACTTCTTGCAGACACAGAGCACGACGGACCAGGCGGACGGTACAGCGAACTCGACCCCCAAACCGTCGAGCTCGCCCAGGGTATGGCCGCCTCCTCCGCTGCCTCCGAGGTTGTCTCCGCCCTGGCCACGCGCTACCCACAGGCGACCCGCCGCACCGCCTCCGACAGTGCCACCCCCGCTGGCCTGGTGCGGGCGATCTCCCGGTTCGTCGAGGGGAACGCCGCCACGGTGTTCGACCCGGCCTGCGGTATCGGCGCGCTACTCGCAGCCGTTGGCGGCCCCGGCGCGCGACGATTCGGACAGGACAGCGACCCCGACGCTGCCCGGTTCGCCGAGCTCCGGCTGGAACTGGAATTGGAGAACGCGCGCGAAACCGAAATCCGCGTCGGCGACTCCCTTCGCGACGACCGGTGGCCCGACCTCACGGCGGAGCTGGTGGTATGTCACCCGCCCGCCGCCAACGCTGACTGGGGACGGGAGGACCTGCTACTGGACACGCGCTGGGAGTTGGGTGTGCCACCGCGTGCCGAGAGCGAGCTGGCCTGGCTCCAGCACGCTTACGCCCACACAGCCCCGGGTGGTCGGGCAGTCGTGGTTATGTCGGCCTCGGCTGCCTACCGCAGGACCGGACGGCGCATCCGCGCCGAGCTGGTGCGGCGCGGCCTGCTCGCCGGTGTCGCCGCGCTGCCGGCCGGGCTCGCCGCCTCGCACGCGCAGCCGATACACCTGTGGTTGCTTCGGCGGCCCGCGCAGGGCGAAGAGTCGACGGGGGCCGCGTCGATCCGCCTGACCGAGCTGACCACAGCCGACCCGGACGGGCCGCTGGAACCGGACGAACACGAGCAGACCGAGATCGCCCCTATCGACCTCCTCGACGACGCCGTCGACCTCACACCGGGACGCCACATCACGGGCGCGCCGGTGGACTACCCCACCGAGTACGAGACCGCGCATGCGGAACTGGAGCAGGCGCTGGGTGCGCTTGTCGCTGCGCTGCCCGAGCTGGCCGCGGGCTCCCCGGTCGCCGACGCCCCCCAGGTGCGTGTGTCCGAACTGGCACGAGCCGGGCTGGTCGATCTCAGCGGCGAGTGGCCGGTATCGGTGAGCGACAAGCTGGACACCGACTTCTTGCGCGGATTCCTGCTCAGCCCGCACAACACACGCCGCTCCACCAGCGCCAGCGGAACCTTTCGTGTGGACACGCAGGGAGCCCGCATACCGCAGGCGGGTATCGAGGAGCAGCGCCGCCTGGGCGCGGCCTTCCGGGCAGTGGCGGACTTCGAGGCGCGCACCAAGCGGTTCGTCGACCTGGCGGAGCGGGCCGCCTCGCTCGCCCGGGACGGACTGGCCACCGGCGCGCTGGCACCGAAGGAAGGCTCCGTAGAGGCAGCTGGAGAGACTTCCGAGGATGATCGCGGAGTTGGCCATACGGAGTGATCACGAGCGCTGCGATCCCCGCAGCCTCAACCGCCACTTCTCATCCGCCGCGGACATCGTGGCCCACCGCCGGCCACAGCGAGCCGCCGATCGTGTCCGGATGCCGTGACTCCGGCCGGAATCACGGCATCAGAGCACGAGAGCACTCCAACTCCGGGGCCGACCGCCCCGCTATCCGAACCGGAAGACGCCGTCGGACATGGCGGAGGCGCACACCTCGTTGGAGTAGCCCTCCCTGAACTCCACCTCGTGGCCGAACCCGTACCCCTCGGCCACCACGGTGACCGGGTCCCAGTACATGGGGCAGGGCTCGGGCTCGGTGGGCAGGCGCTCGAACTGGCCACCGACCTTCTCCAGGGCCGCACAGGCCTCCTCGGGCGCCGGGTGGCTCCCCCCGGCGGGCAGACACTCCAGGGTCACCTTCTTCGGGTCCCCCACGATGTCCTGGGCCTCGTCGGTGATGTTTTTGTCCTTGTACATGAGGAAGGTGTAGCTCGCTCCGGGCCGGTCCGCCGCACCGGAATCATCGGCCGTGGCCGGTGCGGCCAGACCGAACAGCATGGCGGGAACCGCGGCTAAGAGCGCTATCGACCTGGGGTTTCGCATTCGGTTTCCTTTCGCCTCCGGAAGAATTCGCGAAGTCCTCGGGAGAATCCGCCCAGCTCACGGAATAGGCACCAGGACATCGCGCTGATGTCCTGGCCGTAATGTGTGGCACGGATTCCCGGAGAGGATAGGAATATGTTAACCCTCACACCATGTGGGGTAAATAACATGGCCTGGCCAGGGGATTTTCCCCGGCCCCTCTCCCGACCTCCCGGAAGGGCGCCTCCGGTCCTTTCTCCCGCCGCGAAACGACCGCGATGTGTACCGGTGCTTTCTGTGGTGACTGCGGTGCTGGAGTGGAAAATGTACTGCGCCCACGGCCGACATAACGGCATTAAGGCGCGACGAGGCCGGGGGCGCCGATCCGTGCACGCCGCGGGTGACACGGGGTGGTTCTCTGCCAAGCGCGAGGGTGGTCGTGGCTGCCCCTGTGGTGCTCCCGAAGGTGAGGTCGGTACTTGTTGGGGGGTGGCATAGGGCTCATCCTTCCAAGGCTCCAGCCCTCCACCGAACCCGGAACGGTTCACTGGCCACCGAACCGCTCTCCATGGTCCAAACCGATGCGCAGCCGGATCCCTACAGCCGCTCCTACCAGTCGCCCGCCTTCCCCGGACTGCTGACCAGGTTCGGAACGTAGTTGCGTACCCCCGTCGGTCGTCTGCACTGGGCCGGTGTCGAGGTCGCGGAATTCCCCTGCAGCGGCACCCTCAACGGTGCACTGACGAGTGGCCGACGCGCTGCCGAGGAAGTGCTCCGGAAGCTGTGACGGTGATGACGGGGGCGTCCCGTCTGAGCGTTGCCCGAACGCGCCGGACTCGTGCCACACGGCCGGGAGATCCGAGCGATCAGTGTGGCGCCCCGCTCGCCACGTCGAGGCACACCTGCACGAACCGCTCCAGCGGGGTTGGGCGCCGGCCCGCCCGCAGATACAGGTAGGTGGTCGCGCGCGGAGCATCAACAATGGGAATGAACCGCAGACCCGAGCGGGCGTAGGTCTCGCGCGCCGACTCGCCGGCGATATTGACTCCCACCCCCGCGGCGCACAGTTCCAGGATCTCTTCGAAGCTGCGTGCGAGTGACAGCAGCCTGGGTGGGGGCCCGTCGACGTTCACCGCCGAGAACCACCGCGCGGAGACCTCTTCGTCCTCCACGGACACAAAGGTCTCGTCTGCCAGATCGGCCAGGCACACGGACTGCCGGTCCGCGAGACGGTGCCGCTCCGAGGTAACTAGCACGCACCCCTCGTCCCACAACGCCCGCGACTCGAGCTGCGGGTGTGATGCGGGGCTGATCTCGGCGGCGAACGCGCAGTCGACGGTACCCGCCTCAAGCGCGTTGTAGCAGTCGACGAAGCCGAGCTGCCGGATACGCCAGCGCACGTTCGGAATCCGCGCCGCCGCGGCGGCCATGATCCTGCTGAACTCGGGGTTCGAGACCATCAGGCCCACTCGGATGACAGGGGCCGCGATCTCGCCATGGGCCCAGAGCAGCACCTCGTCCGTTGCCTCGACCGCGCGGGCGGCCAGCGGCATCAGTTCAGCGCCGTACTCGGTGAGCTCTACCGCACGGGAGGTGCGCTGGAACAGCGGGCGCGAGACTCGCCGCTCCAACGTACGGATCTGCTCGCTCAGCGAGGACGGGCTGAGGTGTAACTCGGCGGCGGCGCGGCCGAAATGAAGCTCTCGTGCCACCGCCAGAAAGCACCTGAGGTGGTGGATGGTGACGTCCATATCCCTACCCGACCATTGCCTTGCCTTCCCCACTACCCATGTGCGCGCGGTCCGGACTGTCCGAAAGCACCTTCGGACAGTCCTGCTGGCCTCTCACCGGCGACACCGGAGATCATGAGCGACGAATCGCCCCCTACGGAGTGAGGAATCATGTGCGTGGCTGACTGGAACCTGTCCGAAACGTCTCGGCGTTCCGTTCTCAAAGCGGCCCTGGTGGCCGGCGGAGCGACCGTCGCGGGGGGTGCGGCGAGCAGCGCTGCACCGGCCTTTGCGCAGGACGACCAACCGAAGGGGGACCGGCTGGTCATGCTGGGTATCGGGGGCGGCCCGGTGGTGACCATGGACCAGGCCAAGCCGGCCTTGGCTCTCGTCGTCAACGACAGCGTCTATCTGGTTGACTGCGGTTTGGACACAGCCCGGCAGTTGGTTGACGCCGAACTCGGGCTCGCCGCCGTGAACGATGTCTTCGTCACGCACCAGCACCTCGACCACACGTCCGGACTTCCCGGCCTCGTGTTGCACGGGTGGGTCGCCAATCCACCGCTCTCGCAGCTCGGCGTCTGGGGGCCACCGGGCACGCCCAGGACCGTCGCGGGCATCAGCACCACCTTCGCTGAGGAGATCCGGCTCTTCTCGGACGGATTCGGGGAATTCCCAGAGGTGCGCGGCCACAACGTCAACCTGCCCAAATCCGGCATCGAGCGCGTGATGGAAGACGCCAACATCATTGTCGACGCTACCCGTGTCTTCCACGGCCCCGAAGTCAAGAACGCCTACGCCTATCGCATCACCATCAAAAGTACCGACAAGGTCGTCGTCTTCTCCGGGGACACGGCCGCCCCTGACGAGAATCTGATCGAGATGGCGCGCGGATGCGACGTCCTGGTCCACGAGACCCAGGACAACGACGCCATCGACAAGATCGCGAGCACCCTGCCCCCGGAGCAAGCCGAAACTCTGCGCACGCATCTCCTCGAAGCGCATTCCAGTGTCCTCGACCTCCCCGCGGTGGCAGCCGAGGCCGAGGCCAAGATGCTCGTCCTCAGTCATTACTCGCCAATAGTCCACCCCTCGGAGACCTGGCTGTCGCTGATTAGCCCGGCCGTCGAGGATGCCGGGTACCAGGGCACTGTCCGAGCGCCTATGGACCTGGACGTCATCCCCTTGTGACGGTCCCGGTCAGCCGCCATGGTGCCGAAACACCCCTCATACCGAGAGGCGGACGTGCACGTACCCGCATCGGTTGCCGGCGGAGGATCCCGCGAACGGGAAGAGAGCAGCAAGAGCGGATCAGCTCCCTTCGGGCTGAAGGACGAAGTCATACTCCCCGTGGAGATAGGTCCGGTCGAGGGTACCGCCGTCGGGTGTGGGCCCAGCGGGGCGCTCGGTGAAGGGCAGAATCAGTGCGTCCTTGACGCCGAACACCACGTCGCTGTCGAGGTAGTCACTTCCTTGCTGGAAAAGGTGGGTGATGAGCTTTTCATATCCTGGCTCCTCGATCAGGAAGTGGATGTGTGCCGGCCGGTAGCAACTGATATCGGTCGTTCGGATCAAGTCGCCGACCGGTCCGTCCATGGGGATGGTGTAGCCGAGCGGGGCGATGGTGCGGATGCAGTAGGTGCCGTCCTCACGCGTTTGGTACTTGGCGCGCAGCCTGGCCTCGTCGATCTCCGAAAGTTGGGATTCATAGGTGCCTTCGGCATCGGCCTGCCACACGTCCAGCACGGCGTTGGGGACCGGTTTCCCCTGTGGGTCGGTGACCGTGCCGGTGAGGTACAGGGGGGTTCCCGGAATGCCGTCGGACATGTCGAAGCCGTAAGGGGCTGCCGGGGAACCGTCGATGTGGAAGGGGCCCAGGACTGTCGCCGGGGTCGCCTCCGGAGAGAAGCGGTTGTTCAACTGCACCACGAGCATGCTCAACCCCAGAACATCAGAGGCCAGGATGACCTCCTGCCGCTTGTCGGTGCTGATCTTGCCGAGTTCGGTGAGCCATTCGATAGCGGCCGTCCACTCGTCTTCGGTAATGCGGACTTCGCGGGTGTACGCGTGGAGGTAGCGGACGAGCGTGGTCATCAGCTCGGCCAGTCGCGGCGAATGGGCGGTGGCCCACCGCTCCACGGCCAGGTCGGTGATGTTGTCCTCGTTGACGAAGGCCATGGCTTCCTTGCCTTTCTTATGTGAGTTCGTTGCTGACCGTCCGCGGGGTCGGGAGGACCCTGGGGACGGCGTTCAACCCGCGAAACCGGCCACGGAATCCTGGGACGGTCATCTTCCGCCACCTCTGCGGATTGACGACCTCATCGGGAATCTCTCTGGTCCTGGTGTTCCTGCCATTCACGGACCACGTTCAGCCGCGCGATCCGCCAATCCCGCCCGGCTCCGGTGAGGCGGAACCGATAGCGGCCCAGTGCTGTCGGCCGCGGTCGTGGCCGTAGCTCCCATCTGCTGTAGCGGGCGGTGGCTTCGACCCGCCCGTCCTCGGCGGCGTGCTCGACGACGAGATTGGTGACCAGGTGCACGCCGGGCTTTCCCGCACGCCGGTACAGGTCCGTGATCGCGTCCCGTCCCTTCACGGGAGCGCCGCCGTCGAAGACGAGTTCCGCGTCGGCCAGCAGGGCGCCGAGAGCCTCGGCGTCGTTGCCGTCGGCCAGGGTCGCGTAGGTGTGGATGAGGTTCTCGGCGTAGTGCCGAACGGTCGAGGGGTCAGTCACCGATGTCTCCAAGGGGCGGGACGGGGCGATTGTTCAGGTCGACGGAGAGGAAGATGTCGTTGGCCACCGGGCTCCTCAGTTCTTCGGCGAGCTGGCCGATGAGCCCCGGCAGTGCGGGCCAACAGCGCGAACCCGCGCAGCGGCTCCGGGGGAGGTCCAGGTCGGCCAGTGCGGCGCCGCACGCCCCGAGCGCCGTCGGATATTCAGTCATCGGTGTTCGCCAGCCATGTGCGCAGTTCTGTTCCGTGCTCATCCAGTTCGGGCGGCGGCAGCCGGTAGGTGGCCGGTGTTTCGGAAAAGGTGATCGGATGCCGGGTCGTCGGCACGGCCCGTTCTCCCTGCCCGACCTCGACGATCGGGTCCAGGCCGAACCGCTCAGCCATCGCGAACCCGCCGTCGACGGTGTTGATCGGGCCGCTGGGCACACCGGCTTCCACGAGCAGGTCGAACCACTCCAGCGCGCCGCGCGTGCGCAATCGCTCCACGAGGATCGGCCTGAGCTCCTCGCGTCTCTCGGTGCGGTCGGCGTTGTGTTGGAACCGCGGGTCGTCGGCGACCGCGGGGATCCCCAGGGCCTCGCACAGCTTCCGGAACTGCCGATCGTTGGCGGCGGTGACGATCAGGTCGTTGTCGGCTGTGGGCAGCGGCTCGTAGGGGAAGACACTCGGATGCGCGTTGCCCATGCGGTAGGGAACCGCGTTCCCGGCAACGAAGGCTGAGCTGTGGTTGACCAGGCCGGCCAGCGCGGAGGAAAGCAGGTTCACCTCGATGTGCTGGCCCCTGCCGGTGGCGTCGCGGTGCCGCAGAGCGGCCAGGGTACCGATCGCCGCGTGGTTGCCGGCCATGATGTCGAAGACGGAGATCCCTGCCCGGTACGGGGGCCCGTCGGGATCTCCGGTCAGGCTCATCAGCCCCGACATCGCCTGCACCATCAGGTCGTATCCGGGCACTTCACGTCCGTCGCCCGAGCCGAATCCGCTGATCGAGGTGTAGACCACCCCCGCGTTTCCGGAGCACACGGAGTCGTAGTCCAGGCCGTATTTGGCCAGGCCCCCGGGTTTGAAATTTTCGATCACGACATCGGCCCGTCGGGCCAGCTCCCGTGCCAGGCGGGCGTCGTTTTCGCTATGCAGGTCGAGGGCGATCGAACGCTTGCCCCGGTTGACGCCGAGATAGTAGGTGGATACGCCGTCGCGGGTCGGCGGTGTCCAGGTGCGGGTGTCGTCGCCGGTCGGGCCCTCCACCTTCACCACGTCGGCACCCAGATCGGCGAGCAGCGTCGTCGCGTAGGGGCCGGCGAGGATTCTGGAGAAGTCCGCCACCAACAGGCCGGAAAGAGAACCGTTTCCGTTGGTCATCGCGTCGTTCCTTCCGTCTGTTTGAGTGAGAGGAGGCGGCTGGCGTTCTCTGCGCTGATGGCCGTTCGCGTTGTTTCGTCGAGGTCGAGCGTCTCGAACCAGGTCGCGCCCTGCTCCATGGACTCGTAGGGGTAGTCGACCGAGAACATGACGCGGTCTGCCCCCATCGTCGCGATCGCCGCCTGCAGGCTGGCCGCGCAGAAGTGGCCGCTCGTCGTGACATAGAAGTTGCGCCGGAGGTATTCCGTCAGAGGGAGGTCCAGTTCACACCGGTCGGCGGCCAGCCGCATCCGGTTCTCGATCCTCCAGATGTCATAGGGAAGGCCCTCGCCGAGGTGGCCCAGGATGACTCGTGCGGCGGGGTGGCGATCGAACAAACCGCTGGTGATCAGGCGCAAGGCCGAGGCCGAGCAGTCGGTAGCGAACTCCCACACGGGGCCGGCCAGCTCCGGCCGTCCGTCCATGGCGCCCCGCTGGGTCGCCGGCAGTTGCCGCGGATGCAGGTAGACGGGAACACCCAACTCCTCGATCCGGTCCCAGAAGGGCGCGAAGCGATCCTCGTCAAGGTGGGCGGGCCCCATAGGAGAATCCGTCCAACTGTTGACCAGCACACCGTGAAAACCCAGGTTCACCACCGCGCGGGTGAGCTCGGCGACCGCAGCGCCGACATCCTGCAGCGCCACCGCGGCCAATCCGCCGAAGCGGTCCGGGTGCTCGGCGACGGCCTCGGCCAGCGCATCGTTCGCCCGCTGTGCTCGAGCGACGGCTCGCCCGGCATCGGTTTCCCCTTGGACACCGGGGCTGGTCAGGGAGACGACGGCGTAGGAGATGCCGTACCGGTCCATTTCAGGTAGGCGGAATTCCGTGAAATCGGTGATGCGGCGCTGGACCTCGTGCCACAGCGGTTCCCCCAGAAACGCGGGGCGGACGCGGTTGTATTCGGGGATCGCGAAATGCTCTTCCAGCGCGATCTTGGCCGGCATGATGTTCCTTCCGGTAATCGGGCCGCAGGTCAGTGGACCGGCGGGACGGCCGTTTTCCGCGTTTCTCGGCGCATCCGCGAAATGGCCTCGCGTGCCGCCGGTGTGAGCGGAAGGCACGCCGCCAGCAGTGCGCCGAGCACGCCGATGCCGGCCAGGACGTAGAAATTAGTGATCGCCCCGGAATCGGTCGCCATGACGGCGCCGAAAACGACCGGCCCGGCGATGGCGCCGGTTCGGCCGACGGCCAGTGCCCAACCCAGCCCGCTGCCGCGGACGGCGTCCGGGTAGAGCGAGGCGCCGAAGGCGTTGACCAGGATTTGCGCACCGAGGGTTCCGGCGCCGGCCACGGCGATCAACGCGAAGGCGATCAGCGGTTGCGGCTGCAGGGCCAGGATGAACAGGCCCGCCCCGCCGAGCACGAACAGGGCGACGACGGGCTTCTTCGCTCCGATGCGGTCGGCCGAGCGTGCGGCGACCACCGCGCCGATGGCGGCACCGCAGTTGAGGATCAGGACGAAACCCAAGGCGAATCCCAGGGAGTATCCGATCTGATGCATCATCGACGGTAGCCAGGTCACCATTCCAGTGACCAGGAGCAGGCTGCAGAACTGGATCAGCCACAGCGTCACCGTCGCGGTGCGGTACCCCGGGGCGAACACCGCTGACCATGTCGAACCGCCGGCGGGCCGCGGCACGAGGGGAGCCGTGTCCAGCCCCGACCGTTCGGCGATGCGGTGGGCTTCCTCGCGTCGACCACGGCTGACCAACCACGCCGGCGACTCCGGCAAGTGGCGAAGGAGTACCGGGAACAGGAGCAGGGGGACCGCTCCGATCCAGAACATCGTCCTCCAGCCGAACTGCTCGATCAGGAGCATGCCCAGCCCCGCTGCGGCGATTCCGCCGATGAGGTAGCCGAAGAACGCCAGCGAGTACGACATGGCCTGTCGTCCGGGGCGGGCGAACTCCATGATCAGCGCGGTGGCCGACGGGAACATCGCTCCCAGGCCCACACCGCCCAGGGCGCGTGCGACCTCGAACAGCAAGGGCAACGTGGCGAGTGCGCATGCCGCCATGGAGGTGGAGAAGACCAGCACGCTCATCATGATCACGCGGCGGCGGCCGAACCGGTCGGCCAGGAGTCCGGCGAGCAACGCCCCGACCGACATGCCCACGAGGGTCAGCGAGGCGATACGTCCGGCGTCCACCTCGGTGAGGCCCCAACCGGGCTCAGCCAGCAGGGCGGGGACGACGTTGCCGTAGACCACGAGGTCGTAGCCGTCGAACAGGATCAGTACTCCGCACAACACCAGCACCAGCGTGCTTCCTCTGGGCGGTGTGGGGTCTGTGGACGCCTTCATAGTGTTTCCTCTTCTGGTGGGCGGTTCTACTCGGGCGATACGGGCCTGGGCGCGGGGGACAGTGCGGAGGCGAAGTCCCGCACGAGCCCGGGGAGGTCGGCCGGAGTGGAGGCGGTCCCGTACACGTAGTGGTCGGGGCGGATGAGGACGGCGGTGGCGTCGAGTTCGGACAGCCACGCCCGGTAGGCGTTCGTGGTGTCGGCAACGGCTCCCTCGGCCGGCCGGTCACCGAGTCGCACCGCGCGCATGCCCAGCCCGTCGAGAACCGCCCGTGTCCGAGGATCCGGTTCCGCCTCACTGCTGAGGAGGAGAACCCCTCCGGTGCCGACGACGTCGTCGAACAACCCGGTACGGTATCCGTCCTCGACGGTGGCTTGGATCGACAGAGTGCCGCCGCCGGGATCTTCGCGGTGCAGTCCCGGGCCGAGTACCGGCAACGGTCGGGGAGGCTGTTCGGTACCCGCGCGCAGCGCCTCCTGCATCCGGCGGTCCCGCTGCTCGGCTGCTCGCGGGTCGGTGAGGCAGATGACCGAGCCCAACTCCATCGAGGACGCGATGAAGTGCCGTACGTGTTCGGCGCGCTCGGCACCGTAGGTGTCGAGCAGTTCGGGTGCCGCACGGCCGGATAGCACCAGGTCGAGCTTCCACGCCAGATTGGTCGCGTCCCGCAGTCCGGAGCCCATGCCCTGACCGGCGAAGGGGGGCATGAGGTGTGCGGCGTCGCCCGCCAGGAGCAGACGGCCCCTACGCCACCGGTCGCACCAGCGGGCCTGGAAGGTGTACACCGCGCTGCGCTCCACCGCACTGTTCTCGGGGGTGATTCCCCAAGGGGCGAGCAGCGCCCAGACGTTGTCCTGAGCCGCGAGCGCGGCGGGAGTCTCGTGCTCCAGACACATGAATTCGAAGCGGCGGCGGCCCGGGCCGCCCGGAACGAGCGTCGTGGGCCGCGCCGGATCACACAACTGCCACGCGGGAGGGGTGAAGTGGCGGTGGGCGTCGGCGCCGCAGGAGGCCAAGTCGACGACCAGCCAGTCGTGGAAGTAGCCGAGGTCGCTCATGGGCGGGTCGATCCAGGATCGGACGATGCTGTTGGCGCCGTCCGCGCCGATCACCCACCGCGCCCGCAGCGTGGTCCTCGCCCCCTCTGCGGACTCCAGAAGGAGCTCGACCGCGTCGGGATCCTCCCGGTGGCCTGTCGCCTGCCAGCCGTGGTGGACCGAGACGTTTGAAAGGTTCGAGACCTTGCCGTGGAGGAGCAGTTCCAGGCCGGGCTGGTGGAAGAAGTTGCTGACATTCCAGCCGGAGGGGCCGGGGCCCCGCCAGTCCAGCCGCAGGAGGGCCGTGCCGTCCGCGGCGCGCCATTCGTAGAAGTCGTCGTAGGGCGCCACGACCTCGGGCAGGGTGTCGGGCGCCAGTCCGACGCCCTGCAGGATGCGGCCGACCTCGTCGTCGAAGTGCACCGCTCGGGGCAGGGGGTAGGCACGCGCCTGGCGTTCGACGACGGCCACGCGGTACCCGGCGCGGCCGAGCGACAGCCCTAGGAACTGCCCTACGGGCCCGTACCCGACGATCGCCACATCGGCGGTATCGGAACCGCCCGGTGCAGGCGGGATGCGGTCCATGATGTTTCCCCTTCGTCGCGTCGCACTGTGGCCCACGTCTCTTTAGAAGGAATGCTGCAGTTCAGGCGGATGGACCGGACAGAGAGGTTGCCATTGAGCGGCAGAATCTCCTCGATAAAGTGGTCGCGTGGCACAGGTCCGAGGAAAGCGCCCCCCGCACGGGGAACCGGTACTGGACAAGGCGTTCGCGCTGTTGCGGGCCTTCACGCCCGATCGCGCCGAGTTGAATCTGACCGAGCTCAGCGCCCGTACCGGGATCCCACTCAGCACGACGCGCCGTCTCGCCGTGCGCTTGGTCGCACTCGGCGCGCTTGAGCACACGGCCGACGGGCGCTACGCCATCGGCGTGGGGTTGTGGGAGATCGCCTCGCTGGCTCCGCGAGGGCTGGGTTTGCGCGCGTCGGCCCTGCCCTACATGGAGGACCTCTACGAGGTCACACACCAGCACGTGCTTCTGGCGGTACCCGACGATGCCGAGGCTGTGCTCGTGGAGCGGATTTCCGGCCGCACCGCCGTCGATGTCCTCTATCACGTCGGCGGTCGGTTGCCGTTGCGGGCCACCGGAGTGGGACTGGTGCTGCTCGCCAACGCCGAGAGTGAGACGCAGGAGGGGGTCCTGGCCCAAGTATCGGGAGCCGAGCGCATCGGTCTGCGCCGCAGGCTGGCGAGCGCGCGTCGGGAGGGCGCCGTCGTCTTCCGTCCGGGGCCGCCCTGGCCGGTGGTGTCCGTGGCCGCGCCGATCCACGGAGCTGGCGGAAGCGTAGTCGCCGCCCTGTCGGTCATCGTGCCCGAGCCCACCCGGCAGAATCCGCGGAACCTGGTCGCGGCGGTTCGCCTGGCCGCCCGCCGGATATCCCGGGACATGCAGTCCTGAGAGGGCAAGGGAACGCGCGCCGCCGCTCCTGCGCTGGGACTTTGCCCTGCAGCACCCGGTCGGGTTCGTGGGGGAACCGGTCGGCCGCGGGGCCCGGGGCGGGCCCCGCGGGGGTTCGGCTGTGCGGCTACAGCTCCGGCGCCAGCACCCGCTTGGGCGGGCCATCCACGATGACCAGGTCCAGGTCCGGATTGCGCTGGATGCCGTCCATGACGACCGACGGATCGATGAGGCCCTCAGTGTGCACGCGGTCGTCGGTCGCCACTCCAGTGGCGTCGAAGAAGGGCTCGAAGACGTCGGAGGTGAGCAGCCCGAGCATCTGTGTGTTGTGCGCGGCGATGGCGAAGCTGTGCACGGTTCCGGCCGGGGCGTGCAGGAAGTCCCCGGCTGTCAGCAGCACCTCGCGACCGTTGACCCACAGCCAGATCCGTCCGGACACACACAGGAAGTTCTCGGTGTGCAGGCGGTGGAAATGGCGGACGATGTAGGGCTGGGGTGCGGCGAGCGTGTTCACCGCGATGTAGCGGCCGCCGGTGTTGCGGCCCCGGGCCGCATAGGTGTTGATCGCGTCCGGCCAGGCGCGGTGGTCGCCGGTGCGGGCACGCAGGAAGTAGGCCTCGGCGCCGTCGGGAAGGGCCTCGTCCCAGGTGTCCCGGGCGTCGGTCAGCGGCAGGTCGTGCTGCTGGGCGCCCGCCGGCAGCGGTGGTGCGGGGTTCGGTACGGTCGCGTAGACGTGGCGCTCGACCTGCTCGTAGGAGTCGGCGAGCGTGTCCAGCGCGCCGCTGGGCGCGCAGAAGAGCAGCAGCCGGGACATGTGGCCCAGCATCCGGTAGGCCGCCGGGGTGCCTGCTGGGATGTGCACGGAGTCGCCGGACACCAGAATGCGGCTCTGTCCGGGAAGCCAGAACTGCACGCTTCCCTCGAACACGTAGTAGGAGCGCTGGTGGGGGAGGCTGTGGAACGGCGTATGGGCACCGCGCGGCCCGAGGAGGAAGGCGGCGTCGAAGAGCCCGCCCGTATCGGCGCCGCGGGCGATGACCGTCCACAGCTGGCCGTCGGCCTCGTAGCGCAGGCCCTCGCCGCTCGCCAGGTAGTAGGGCACTGGTTCGCCAGGCAGGGTGTTGATGACCGGGGCCAGGTCGCGGATCGTCTCCAGGTCGGGTGCGGCCACGGGGTTCTCCTATCGTAAAGCGGATTTGGAGCTGTCAGGGGCGGGCCGCGAGGTGGCGCCGGAAGAACGCGTCGATGTCTTCGAAGCCGAAGGTTGTGCGCTCGCCAGGGCCCTGCTGGGCGCGGTGCTCGGCCGGTGCGGGCCCTTCGGAGCGCAGCCGGCCGTCGTCCATCACCCGGGCGAGGTCGACGTCGAGGCGCCCCGCGGGGTTGAGGAAGCCGTGCCGGTAGCCCTCGACGAGATAGAGCTCGCTCGATGCGCCCGCGGCGACCAGGGCGTCGTGTAGTCGCTCGCTCTGGTGGTGCGAGACCAGGGTGTCGCCGGTGCCGTGGGAGATCTGGAACGGCGGGGCCTCGGGAACCACCCAGCTGAGCGGGCTAGCCTGGCGCGCCGCCTCCGGGCGCTGCGCGGGCGGGCCGCCCAGGAGCCGTGCCTCTGGGGTGTGCGCCCCGCCCGCACCGGGCAGCGCCGTCTGCGCCTCGGCGGCCAGGTCGACGGGCCCGTAGGACTCCGCGACCGCCTGGAGCGACGGGTCCCCTTCGGTTTCCTCCTCGCCGGGCAGAACATCCAGGTGGCCGGTGAGTCCGGCCAAGGCGGCCAGATGGCCGCCGGCCGAGGATCCCCACGCTCCGACGCCGCGCGGGTCCAGGCGGTATACGTCGGCGTGTGTGCGCAGGAATCGGATCGCCGCGCGGACGTCGTGCAGTTGCGCGGGGAACAGCGCCTGCCCGGAGAGCCGGTACTCGACGCTTGCCACGGCGCAGCCACTGGACCGCGCCCGTTCGGCCAGGTCCGGTGCGAGGGTGCGGTCTCCGGCGAACCAGCCGCCGCCGTGCAGCCACAGCACAACCGGCACGCGCTCGTCGGGGGACGTGGGGCGGTACAGGTCGAGGCGCAGTTCGCCGGTGTCTCGCCGAGCGAAGAAGAGATCGGCCTCGACGGACACCGGAAAGTCGTCGGACATGTGTCCCATGGTGGCCAGCTGGCCACCCCATGGCCAGTACGGATTTCCTCATGAGTGTTCGGCGGTTCCGGACGATCGCTTCGTTGTCGCCCGTCGCTGCGGTAGCGTCCGCACTCTGTGCGAGAGCGGCCGCAGGCGCAACGACCGGCGCGTCCGGCCCTGCCGGTGTACTGGCCTCAACTGGGCCGGAGAGCAGGAGGCCGAGGTGCGAGAACGCACCCGGATCTGGCCCGAGGGTCGCGAGGTCGCCTTCGGCATTGGAAGATCGCTGGCGCCGAAGTCTGCGGGCGCTGAAACCAGCCGAGCGCCGGTGGATCGCGGAGACGGTTCCGCGCCTCGGTGAGTACTACCGCGCACCCGGCGAGCAGAGGGCCTCGTGAGGGTGCCGGAGCGAGATCATCTCCAGATTGGCTCCACGGTGGAGCCCTAGCTAACCGAAGAAGACCATATGAACGGCCTTTGACCTGCGACTTCTATGGTGGGCGATGCTGGATTCGAACCAGCGACCTCTACCGTGTCAAGGTAGCGCTCTAACCAACTGAGCTAACCGCCCGAGCCCGTGCGTGGAGGTGGAGACGGGATTTGAACCCGTGTCGACGGCTTTGCAGGCCGCTGCCTCGCCTCTCGGCCACTCCACCGGATTCAGCTGGGGAGGTTCCCCGATCTCCGAGCGGACGACGGGATTCGAACCCGCGACCCTCACCTTGGCAAGGTGATGCTCTACCAGCTGAGCTACGTCCGCGCGCCGGCTGATCCTCCGGGACGGCTTTCCGCCCCTTCGCCGTGCCGCAGTACGAACTTTATCGGAAACTCCGCGCTCGGCAAATTCGGGGGTGCTGTGGCGGGAAGTGGTGCGGGGGTCAGGCGGTGGGGCCATCGCGGAGGCGCCGGAGGTCGGCCCGATCGCGCAACTAGACTGGCGTGGGGAGTTCGCTCTTGACGGCGTCCACGGAGCCCGGCGCCTGACCGTCCGGCGTTCCCAAGGCGATGCAGTAACGGAGTCACCAGCCCATGTCCGCACCGAACCCAGGCCGAGACGTGTTGCCATCCCCGGTACAGCGCCCCGTACCGCTGCGCGAGAGTGTGTACGAGGCGCTGCTGGACCTCATCGTTCGGCGCCGGCTCCCACCCGGGCAGCACCTCGTCGAGACGGAGCTCGCCGACTGGCTCGGCGTTTCGCGGCAGCCGGTGCGCGAGGCGCTGCAGCGGCTGAGCAACGAGGGGTGGGTCGACCTGCGGCCGGGATACGGGGCGTTCGTCCACGAGCCCACCGAGAGTGAGGCGGAGCAGCTGCTCGCGGTGCGCGCCCTGCTGGAGACGGAGGCGGCCATGCTCGCCGCCGACAACAGTGAGGCCGGGGACGTCCAGCGTCTGCGTGACCTGTGGCGCGACGGCATCGCCGCCCTGGAGCGGGGCGACTACGACACCGTGCTGGACGCCAACGCCGAGCTGCACCGCATGATCACCGACCTCTCCGGGAACCGGGTGCTGGCGGACCTCGCCTCCCAGGTCGCCCGTCGTGTGCGCTGGTACTACGCCCTTGTCGTGCGGTACCGGGGCCGCGAGTCCTGGGACGAGCACGCCCGGATCATCGACGCCATCGCCACCGGGGACCGTGACACCGCCGGGCGTCTCATGCGCGAGCACACGGACGCGACCCGCCGGATGTACCTCGCACACGCCGGTACGGAGGACTCGGAGGACAGCTGAGATCCCGGGGAGGAGTGTGGGGCCAGGTGCCGGGGTTCGGGAGTGTGCGCCGCCCCACCCGCGCCACCATTGGCTGACCTCACAGTTTTGGGGGCAGTCCCACCAGTCGTGCGCTCTCCTCCCACAGCCGGTCGCAACGGGCGACGTCGGTTGTGTGAGGGGCGGTGGGCACCTCGCGGCGCCTGACGTGGAAGCGCCCGGTGACTCCGGCCACGTTGGGCGAGGTGGCCAGCCAGGACGGCGTGTCGGCGCCGGTGTCGGGCCCCGGCATCGGGAAGAGCCCCATCGTTCGGCCGAGGAGACGTAGTAGCCCGCGGTCGTTGCGGCCCAGGCCCGTGTCGCGGATCACGCCGGGGTGCGCTCCGTTCACCGTGATCGCCGTGCCGTGGAGCCGTGCCGCGAAAGCGTAGACGAACATCGCGTTCATGTTCTTGGTGCGGCCGTAGCCGAGCGCGGGGCGGAGGCTGGGGAAGGGGCCACGGTGGCGGTCCCGGGTCAGCTGTAGGTCGTCCAGGTCCACGGGGAGCCGGGCCAGTGTGCCGGGGTCGGCGCCGACCACGACGAACCGGGCGGGCCGGTCGCCGAGCGGGCGCACCAGCGACCGGAGCAGCAGGTAGGGCGCGAGGTGGTTCACTGCCAGCATGCGGGTGATTCCCTCGGGTGTGGTCTCGGCGGGGTCGACCGTGCAGGCGGCGTTGCTGATGACGATGTCCGGGGGTGTGGGCTGGGTCAGCCGCTCCGCGAGCTTCGCCGTGTCGGCGAGTGAGGAGAGGTCGGCTCGTCGCAACCGCAGCTCGGCGTCGGGGGCGGAATCGCGAATCCGGGCGGCGCTTCGCTCCAGTCGCCGCTGGCTGTGGCTGACCAGGTCGACGTCCACCCCTTCGGTGGCCAGGCGCCGGGCGATGGCCGCGCCGATGCCGCTGGTGGCTCCGGTGACCACCGCACGCTTCCTGGGAGGTCGCTGGTCGCTGGTGTCCGTGTGCCGCATCGCCACCCCACTCCTTGTTGACATTGTCAACTAAGGTAGAAGGCGACGATGACATCGTCAACAACGCAGGTGAAGTGATTACGCGGGAGTGATCCCGGGGTCTCCGGTTGACATGGAAACGTCCGCGCCGCGTTGGGGCCGACTCCGCGACGTCGGCGAGAGTGCCCCGCCGACGCCCGGCATCTCGGTGGGGTCAGCTCTCCTCGGGGCCGGTCGAGCGGCGCTCGTCGCTACGCGCCTCGACCGCGGCGAGGTTGGGGGTCGGCTCGTTCAACCGCCACCAGCGATCGCGGAGCTCGCGCTTGCGGTGGGCGAGCCGGCGCGTCGTGGCCACCCTGGCGTAGCGGGCGAGGTCGCGGGCCGCGGCGCGTGGTGCCCCCGACAGCTCGTAACCGTTGTGCCTCAGCCGGGAACCGAGCACCGTCTCGCACAGCGAGATCTCCCACGGTTCCAGGCGCTTCTCCCAGGAACCCGAGCTGGACCGGTTGACCTCGCGGTGGGTGTTGGTGTGCCACGTCTTGCGCTCGGGCACGGCGACGTCGGCCACCCGGTTCGGTTCGCACATGGCGGGGTCGAACTCCTCGCCGAGGAACGCGCACAGTGCCGACAGCTCCTCCTCGGGAGAGTCGATCAGCCGCTCGTAGTACAGCTGGTAGTAGGAGTCCGGCCCCAGCCGGCGCTGGGCGGCGCGACCGTAGTCGAGGGCCTCGGCCCAGGTAGCCATGGCGGTGACACTGTCGTGGCGGTACCAGTCCATGTTCTTCAGCGAGCCGACGCAGTCGCGGCCGTCGCGGATCAGGTGCACGATCTGGACGTCGGGGAACAGCCGGACCAGTTCGTTGATGTGCTGGTAGTAGCCGGGGCGCTTGTCGCCCCACCTGGGCTTGTCGAACCGGTGGGCGTAGCCGCGGAACACGGTGCCCAACGCTGAGCCGAGCGTGGGCGGGCCGTCCACGATCTCGGCGATGGTGCGCTCCGGGTCGAGCCCGAGGTCGCCGAAGCGGCTACGCCTCCGCCGCACGATGTGTTCCGCGAGGGCCCGCCGGTTCCCGCTGTCCCGCAGGTCGCCGAACTCGCGCCGACTCCAGTAGGCGTCGAGTACGAACCGGGTCTCCGGGGGGATGGCGATGCGGGGGTGCGAGTGCAGCATCAGCTGCAGCAGGGTCGTTCCCGATCTCGGGCATCCGAGGACGATGATCGTTCGGTTGGGGGGTGGCGCCATGGGAACCAACCTATAGCCAAGATCGGGGATCGGGTCGCGCCCACACGAGACGGCGCACCCCCGGTTTTCCGGGGGTGCGCCGTGGTGGTGTCCCGGGGCGGGTCACACCGCGATCGCCTCGCTGTCCGGAGCGCCGCGCACGGTCGGTAGTCCCAGGTCGGCGACGATCCTACCGAGGGTGTCGTCGTGCCGGAAGTCGGCGAAGTGCAGCCCGCGTACCCCCGGCAGGGACAGCGCGTGCTTCGCCTGCTCCAGGGCGAGCTGGTAGGCCGCCTCGCGTTCGTCGGAGGCGTTGGCGACGAGGTCGATCACCGACTGCGGGACGGCGATGCCGGGAACGCGCTCGTTCATGAAGCGCAGCGCCTTGGCCCCCTTGACCAGGCAGATGGTGGGCAGCAGGGCGACCTTGCGGTTGAGCCCGGTGCTCTCGGCCAGGTTGGTGAACTCGGTGAGCCGGTCCTCGTGGTAGCAGATCTGTAGTTGCAGGAAACGCGCTCCCGCGGCCGCCTTCTTCAGGCCACGGCGTACCCGGTAGGCGTACGGCGGTGCCCCGGGGTTCTCCACCGCGCCGATCAGCAGTGGGGGAGCGGGGTCGAGCGGGCGGCCGGAGAGGTACCTGCCCTGGGCGAGCCGGTTGGCGGCCCGGATGAGTTGCGGGGAGTCCATGTCGAACACCCGGCCCGTCTCCGGTTCGTCGCCCGCTGTGACGTCGTCACCGGTCATGCAGCACAGCGTGGTCACGCCGTGCAGGGCGGCGCCGACGATGTCGGCCTCCAGGGCGAGCCGGTTCTTGTCGCGGCAGGCCACCTGCATGATCGGCTCCACGCCGAGCCGGTTGAGGGCGATCGCGACGGCGACGTTGGAGGCGTGGGCGTGGGCCGCGGCGTTGTCGGTCGCGTTGAGCGCGTCGACGTAGGGGGCCAGTCGCCTGACGTGCTCGGAGATGGCGTTGAGGCCGCCGCCGTCGACGGGCGGGCACTCGGCGGTGATCACCGGCCGGGCCGGTGTGGGCTCGGTGAGAAGCTCGGCCAGAGAAGACACCGGGCGGCTCCTATTCCTCGTCCGACTGCCAGCCGGCGGGTACCTGCTTGTCACGACCGGTGAGCAGGTTCTTCCACGAGGAGGTCCCCTGCAAACGGTTGTCCACGGGTGGCCGTAGGTCGTCGAACTGCTCGCGCCACGTGCGGGGCATCTTCTCCGAGCGGTCCTGGGCCTTCACCCAGACGCAGGGCATGTCGGGCTCGACCTCGCAGTTGCCGTCCTCGCGGACCCCGCCACAGGGCCCGTTGCGCAGGTTCTTGGGGCAGGTCATCGGGCAGGTGAGCCCGGTCTTGTGGAGGACGCACTGGCCGCACATGGTGCAGCCCCAGACGGGTTTCTTCACCGCGTGTTCGATCGTGGCGAGCAGTTGGACCAAGGCCCGCTCCTTATCCGCTTCCTGGGCACTACGGCGAGACGCCCTGTGCTGTCACCTGGGGTCACGAACAGCGGCGATCCGCTCCGTGGCGGTGCGATGCGGGCCGGAGGAGTGGGTTCCGCCGCCCCGTGCTGTTCGTTGCGCAATTAGAGACGCTGTGCATATGGAGAAACATCGTTATGTGTGGTTAGCATATGAGGGCGCGAATCGTTGCGTCAATAGAAGCTCGTTGCGTTACACGGAACTTACTTGGGTGTTTGTTCTTGACAGGAGCAACGAGCGAGGAGGACGCTCTGTTGCGCATAGCGAACTCAGTTGCGCCAAGTGATGGAGGTCCGTATGGCCGTCACCGAGGACCCGGGGATCCTGCTCTACCCGCGGATCAAGAAGTCCCCCTTCTTCTACGCGTCGCGCCGGCACGGTGTGGCCAAGTACAGCGTGTACAACCACCGGTACCACCCCCGCCACTACGGCGACCCCGTGAGTGAGTACTGGCACCTGCTGAACGGTGTCACGCTGTGGGATGTCGGCGGCGCGGAGCGCCAGGTCGAGATCACCGGCCCCGACGCGTTCACGTTCACGAACATGCTGGTCCCCAGGGATCTCAACAAGTGCAAGGTCGGGCAGTGCAAGTACGTCTTCATCACGGCGCCCGACGGTGGGATCATCAACGACCCCGTGCTGCTGCGTCTCGGGGAGAACCACTTCTGGCTCTCCCTCGCCGACAGTGACGTGCTGCTGTGGGCCAAGGGTCTGGCCCAGAACAGCGGGCTGGACGTCACGATCCGCGAACCCGACGTCGGCCCCATCCAGGTGCAGGGCCCCAAGTCGCGCGAGACCATGACCGACCTGTTCGGCTCGAGCGTCCTGGACATCCCGTACTACTACTGCCAGGAGTACGAGCTCGACGGTATGAGTGTGGTGGTGTCCCGCACCGGCTACACCTCCGAGCTCGGGTTCGAGATCTACCTGCGCAACGCGTCGCGGGACGGCGTCAAGCTGTGGGACAAGGTGATCGAGGCGGGCACGCCGTACGACATCCGCGTCATCGGCCCCTGCCACATCCGGCGGATCGAGGGCGGCATCCTGTCCTGGGGCAGCGACATCGACCTGGACACCAACCCGTTCGAGGTCGGCTACGGCTACGAGGTGAGCTGGATGGTCGACCTGGAGCAGGAGGCCGACTTCGTCGGCAAGGAGGCCCTCAAGCGCATCCGGGACAACGGGGTCACCCGCAAGCTCGCCGGTGTCGAGATCGGCGGGGTCCCGTTGGGCTCCTACAACGACGGGACCATGATCGACACCTTCCCGGTGAAGGTGCCCGGGTCGGACGATGTCGTGGGGCAGGTGACCTCGGCCTGCTTCTCGCCGCGCCTGGAGAAGAACATCGGGTTCGCCCTGGTCCCGGTGGAGCTGGCGGCCGAGGGTACGGAGCTGCTGGTGGAGCGGCCCGGTGGCGCGGTTCCGGCGACGGTCGTGCCCAAGCCGTTCATCGACGCCAGCAAGACCATCCCGAAGCAGAACCTGCACCAGCTCGTCAACAGCTGAGATCGCGGCCGGTCCTCCTGACCCGCGGGTCAGGAGGACCGGGTATTCCCTCACCTCCGGGCGAGTCGGGCGAGGGCGCGCCCGGAGGTACTCGGACATTGTCCCGGTCGGGGTGGACCGCCTCAAAACACGAGGGAGGCCGGCTCCTCCCCGCTGACGGGACGACTCTCGAGAGCCAAACTAGTTGCTTATTAAGCAACTAGTTTTTCTATTAGAAACAGAGCGCCGACTGGGCGTCGTTCGCGACGGAGCCCGAAAAGGCGATTCCACGCCTGGTGGAAACCCTTGACACGGCTTGCTGTGCGTCAGACCCTGTTGCGTAACGCGCTGTTCGTTGCGTTTAAAGAAACTTCGATGGCGAAGGTAGGAGTGCCATGCCTGCTCCCGATCCCGCCCCTCGAGCCACCCCCAGAGTCGTCGTGATCGGCGCGGGCATCGTTGGCTGCGCGCTCGCCGACGAGCTCACGATGCGGGGCTACACCGACGTCACGGTGGTCGACCAGGGCGATGTGTACACCACGGGCGGTTCGACCTCGCACGCTCCCGGCCTGGTCTTCCAGACCAGCGGGGCCAAGGCCATGTCCGACTTCGCCAGCTACACCGTGCGCAAGTACGAGACGCTGCGTCACGACGGTCGCCCCTGCTTCAACGCGGTGGGCGGTCTGGAACTCGCGGTCGCCCCGGAACGGCTCGACGAGCTGCATCGGCGCTGCGGCTGGGCACGGTCGTGGGGGATCGAGGCCCGGATACTGTCCCCGGAGGAGTGCGCCGAGATGCACCCCCTCGTCGAGGCCGACCGGATCCTCGGCGGGCTGTACACCCCCGCCGACGGTCTTGCCAACGCCGTCGGGGCCGCCGCGGCGCAGGGCGAGGCGGCGGTCTGGCGCGGCGCGCGCTTCCTCCCGCGGCACGAGGTGACCGACATCGAGGTCAGCGGTGGTCGCGTCACCGGTGTCGTCACCGACCAGGGGACTATCGAGGCCGACCTCGTCGTCTGCTCCGCGGGCATGTGGGGCCCGCGTATCGCCGGCATGGTGGGGATGACGCTCCCACTCACCCCACTGGCGCACCAGTTCGGCTGGACCGGCCGGGTCCCCGCGCTGTCCGGCGCGGTCGGCCAGGACGGCGAGGAGCGCCACCCGATCCTGCGCTACCAGGAGCGCGACCTCTACTACCGGGGTGACGGCGAACGCGTCGGGATCGGTTACTACGGGCACCGCCCCATGCCCGTCGACCCCGCCGCCATCGGGAGCCCGGCCACCGCCGGCGATCGCCCGATGCCGTCGATGCTGCCGTTCACCCCCGAGGACTTCGCGCCCGCCTGGAGCGACACCCTGGGGCTGTTGCCGGCGCTGGGCGACACCAAGGTGGAGGAGGGCTTCAACGGGCTGTTCTCCTTCACGCCCGACAACATGCCGCTGATCGGGGAGTCTCCCGACGTCGCCGGATTCTGGGTCGCCGAGGCGGTGTGGATCACGCACTCCGCCGGGGTGGCGCGCGCCACCGCCGAGCGGATCGTCGACGGCCAGTCGACCTTCGACCTGCACGCCTGCGACATCAACCGGTTCCAGCCCCACCAGCTCGCGCCCAGCTACATGCTCGAGCGCGACTGCCAGAACTTCGTGGAGGTCTACGACGCCATCCACCCGCAGCAGCCCATGGAGGAGCCGCGGCCGCTGCGTGTCGCCCCGTTCTACTCGCGCCAGACCGAGCTGGGCGCCTTCCAGCTGGAGGCGTCCGGGTGGGAGCGGCCCCACTGGTACGAGGCCAACGCCGACCTGGTCGCGGACCGCGACATCGCCACCCCGGGACCGTGGGCCCGGCGGTACTGGTCGCCCATCATCGGGGCCGAGGCGCAGATCACCCGGGAGCGGGTGGCGCTCTACGACATGTCCTCGCTCATGCGCGCGGAGGTGACCGGACCCGGCTCCGCGGAGTTCCTGGACCGTGTCACCACCGCCCGCGCGCAGCGTGTGCCCGGCGCCGTCAGCTACTGTCTACTGCTCGACGAGCGTGGCCACCTGCGGGGTGACATCACCATCGCCCGGGTGAGCGAGAACCACTTCCAGCTCGGGGTGAACAGCCAGCTCGACCTTGACTGGCTGCGCCGTCACCTGCCCGAGGACGGCACGGTGCAGGTTCGCGACATCACCTCCCAGACCACCTGCATCGGGGTGTGGGGGCCGCTGGCCCGCGACCTGGTGCAGCCGCTGGCCGACCACGACCTCAGCAACGACGGGCTGCGGTATTTCCGCTGCGCCCGGTTCCACGTCAACGAGGTCCCGGTGCTGGCGATGCGCGTCTCCTACGTGGGCGAGCTCGGGTGGGAGCTCTACACCACCCCCGATCTCGGGCTGCGCCTGTGGGACACGCTGTGGCGGGCCGGCCAGCCGCTGGGGGTGATCGCCGCCGGCCGCGGCGCCTTCAACAGCCTGCGTCTGGAGAAGGGCTACCGCGCGTTCGGCGTGGACATGACCGACGAACACGACCCCTACGAGGCCGGAGTCGGATTCGCGCTGCGGATGAACAAGGGCGACTACATCGGTCGCTCGGCCGTCGAGGACCGCGACCCGGACAGTGTCCGGCGCAAGCTGACGTGTCTGACGTTCGCCGACCCCGCCGACACGGTCATGGGCGGAGAACCCGTCTACCACCCCGGCGACGACTCCGCGATCGGCTACGTCACCAGCGCGGGCTGGGGGTACACGATCGGGACCGGGATCGCCTACGCCTGGGTGCCCCCGTCGGCGAGTGCTCCCGGATCCGAGCTGGAGATCGGCTACTTCGATCGCCGCGTGCCGGCCACGACCGCGACCGACCCCCTGTTCGACCCGGACATGAAGAGGCTGCGGGTATGACTCCGGAACCGTTGTGGAAGACACGAGAGCCGGCCGCCAGCTATGACGCCGTGGTGGTGGGGGCCGGCGGGCACGGCCTGGCCACCGCCTACTACCTGGCCCGCGACCACGGCATCACCAACGTCGCGGTGCTGGAGCGCGGTTGGCTGGCCGGTGGCAACATGGCGCGCAACACCCAGATCGTCCGTTCGAACTACCTGTGGGACGCCAGCGCGGGACTCTACGAGCACGCGCTGCGGCTGTGGGAGGGCCTGGAGAACGAGCTGGACCGCGAACTCGAGTTCAGCCAGCGCGGGGTGCTCAACCTCGCCCACACCACCCACGACGTGCGCGAGTCGGTGCGCCGGGTGAACGCTAACCGGCTCAACGGGATCGACGCCGAGTGGCTCGACCCCGAGGAGGTCAAGAAGCTCGTCCCGATCATCAACATCAGCCCGGAGCTGCGCTACCCGGTCATGGGCGCCACCTACCAGCCGCGGGCCGGCATCGCCGACCACGACCAGGTCGCCTGGGGCTACGCCGCGGCCGCCGACCGGCTCGGGGTGCACCTCATCGAGGGGTGTGAGGTCACCGGGTTCCAGCGCAGCGGCGACCGGATCACCGGGGTGCACACCTCGCGCGGGCCCATCGCCGCCGGCAGGGTCGCGCTGTGCGCGGCGGGGCACACGTCGGTGCTGCTCGACACGCTCGGGCTGCGGCTACCGCTGCAGAGCCACCCGTTGCAGGCGTTGGTGACCCAGTTGGTGGAGCCGGTGATCGACACGGTGGTCATGTCCAACACCGTCCACGTCTACGTCAGCCAGGTCGCCAAGGGCGAGTTGGTCATGGGCGCCGGAATCGACGCCTACAACGGCTACGGCCGGCGGGGCTCCTTCCGCACGATCGAACGCGAGATGGAAGCCGCCCTGGCGCTGTACCCCGTCTTCGCCCACTCCCACCTGCTGCGGAGCTGGGGCGGGATCGTCGACGTCTCACCGGACGCCTCCCCGATCATCGGCCGTACCCCGTTCGAGGGGCTCTACGTGAACTGCGGGTGGGGAACCGGTGGGTACAAGGCGACCCCCGGTGCCGGTCACGTCCTCGCCGACACCGTCGCCAACGACCGGCCACACCCGCTCGCCGAGCCGTACGCGCTCGAGCGCTTCACCAGTGGGGCGCTGATCGACGAGCACGGCGCGGCGGCGGTCGCGCACTGACCAACGCATCGACCACCGAATGGGAGGACGTCACCGGAATGCTGCTCATCCCCTGCCCGTGGTGTGGACCACGTGACGAGGCCGAGTTCCGCTACGGCGGGCAGGCCCGGGTCGCCTACCCCGAGGACCCGTGGGCACTCGACGACACCGCCTGGGCCGAGTACCTGTTCGTCCGGGACAACCCCGAGGGGTGGTTCGCCGAACGCTGGTTCCACACGGCGGGGTGCCGCCGGTGGTGCGACGTCATGCGCGACACGGCGACCAACCGGGTCGCGGGTTCCGCCCCCACTGGAGCGAGTCTCACGGAGGTGACCAAGTGACCGGATTCCGCTCCGTTCCCGTGCCCGCGGGCAGCGAGGCCACGGTCAGTTTCAACGGCCGGGAGCTGGCCGCCCGCGCCGGAGAGCCGCTGGCGGCCACCCTACTGGCCAACGGGGTGCGCACGGTCGCCTCCGGGGTCTACACCGACCGCCCCCGCGGCATCGTCGGCCTGGGCACCGAGGAGCCGTGCGGCTACGTCCGCGTCGACTCCCCACCCATCGAGAGCATGGCCCAGGCAACGCGGGTGGAGACGCACGACG
Organism: Halostreptopolyspora alba; assembly: GCA_003725585.1. GTDB lineage: Bacteria > Actinomycetota > Actinomycetes > Streptosporangiales > Streptosporangiaceae > Lipingzhangella > Lipingzhangella alba. The sequence goes on from RJMB01000001.1 coordinate 402,425, forward strand.
GGCTGTGCGCCAGGTCACTCAACGGGTACGCCCGGCTGCCCGAGGGGGAGGAGGCGCCCCGCGGCGACCGCGTGTGGGCCCACTGCGACGTCCTGGTCGTGGGCGCGGGACCCGCCGGGATCGCGGCGGCCACGGCCGCCGCCCGCGCCGGCGCCCGGGTGATCCTGGCCTGTGACGCCCCACAGCCCGGCGGAGGACTGGCGGGCGAGTGGGACGCGGCCGAGGGAACCGCCGCGCGCGAGTGGCAGGAGCCGCGGATCGCCGCCCTGCGTGACGAGCCGGAACTGCGTCTGCTGACCCGGACCACCGTGACCGGTCTCTACGACCACGGCGAGGTGGTGGCTCTGGAGCGCCGGCCGCACGCCGCCGCCAGCGGCGGTGCGGTGCACCGGCTCTGGCACATCCGGGCCGGGCGTACCGTGCTGGCCACGGGTTCCTGTGAGCGTCCGATCGTGTTCGAGGGCAACGACCGCCCCGGTGTCATGCTGGCCGGCGCCGCGGTGGGGTACGCCCGGCGGCACGGGGTGCTCGCCGGGCAGCGGGCCGTGGTGTTCGGCTGCCACGACGAGGCCCTGTGGGCCGCCGTCGCGCTGCACGAGGCCGGCGCCACCATCGTCGCGGTGGCCGACGCCCGTCCCGCCCCGGGCCCCGCTCCCGTCGCCGCGCTGTACGAACGAGGCATCGGTGTGCTCACCGCCAGCGGGGTCACACGTACCACCGGGGGCTCGGGCGGGGTCCTGAGCGCGGCCACGGTCGCCCCGATCGATTCCGACGGCAACGCCACCGGCGAGGGACGCTCGTTCCCGTGTGACCTGCTGGCTGTCTCCGGTGGCCACGACCCCGCCACCGCCCTCGCGGCCCACAGCGGGGGCCGCAAACGCTGGTCGCCCGAGCACGCCGCGTTCCTGCCCGACCAGACTCCGCCCGGGGTGCGGCTGGCCGGCGCCGCGGCCGGAACCCGGAACCCGGCCGCCGCCCGCGACCAGGGGGAGCGAGTGGGACACGCGGCCGCGGTCGAGGCGCTGGCGCACGAGTCGGCCACGGACGGCGCCGAGGTGGCCGACGACGGCGCGGCCGCTCCCGTGGTGGGGTCGGGGCACACCCCGCCCATGGCGCTGTGGACGGTCGCCGACGCCCGCACCGACGAGCGGCGGGCCTTCGTCGACCTGCACCGTGACGCCACCCTGGCTGACATCCGCGACGCCATCGGTGCCGGGATGACCTCCATCGAGCACATCAAGCGCTACACCACCATCGGCACCGGCCCCGACCAGGGGCGGACGTCGGGGGTTCCGGCGACGGGGATCGTCGCGGGGCTGCTCGACCGCACGATGGACGAGGTGGGCGGTACCGGCAGTCGCCCGCCGTGGGTGCCGATACCGCTCACCGCTGTTGCCGGGCGCGAGCTGGGGGAGCTTTTCGACCCGGCGCGCCGCACGCCCATGCACGACTGGCACGTCGCCCAGGGGGCCGTGTTCGAGGACGTCGGCCAGTGGAAGCGGCCCCGCTACTTCCCACGGGAGGGCGAGGACATGCGTGCGGCTCTGCAGCGCGAGTGCCGTGCCGCGCGTGAGAGCGTCGGAGCGCTGGACGCCTCCACGCTCGGAAAGATCATGGTGGAGGGGAGGGACGCCGGGACGTTCCTCGACCGGATCTACGCCAACAACTTCTCCACGCTGAGGCCGGGCCGCTGCCGCTACGGGGTCATGTGCACCGCCGACGGCATGGTCCTCGACGACGGTGTGGCCGTGCGGCTTTCCGACACCCAGTACATGTGCACCACCACCTCCGGTAACGCCGACACGGTACGCGCCTGGCTGGAGGAGTGGGCACAGACCGAGTGGCCCGAGCTGTGCGTGCACATTACCGACGTCACCGACCACTGGGCCACCATCAGTGTGGTGGGTCCGCGTTCGCGCGACGTCATGGCGCGGCTCGCCCCCCGTGAGGACCTCTCCGCCGAGGGGTTCGCGTTCATGACCTACCGCGACACCACGGTGCTCGGGGTGCCCGCCCGGATCCTGCGGGTCAGCTTCACCGGCGAGCTGACCTTCGAGGTCAACGTGCCCGCGTGGTACGGACGGGCCATCTGGGAGGCGGTCATGGCCGCCGGGCACCCCTACGGCATCACCCCGTACGGCACCGAGGGCATGCACCTGCTCCGGGCGGAGAAGGGCTTCATCGTCGTGGGCCACGAGACCGACGGCACCGTCACCCCGGTCGATGTCGGGTTGGGGTGGGCGGTGTCCAAGCGCAAGGACTTCGTCGGCAAACGCTCCCTGTGGCGTCCCGACACCGCCCGTGAGGACCGCCAGCAGCTGGTCGGGCTGATGCCCGAGGACGGGGACCACGTGGTGGCCGAGGGGGCGCAACTGGTGGCGGAGCGGCCCGGGTCCGTCCCGGTGTCCATGCAGGGCCACGTGACCTCCTCCTACCTCAGTCCCGCGTTGGGCCGGTCGTTCGCGCTCGGGCTGCTGAGTCAGGGGCGGGAGCGACACGGTGACCGGGTGTACGCGGTGCACCTGGACGAGGCGGTCCCGGTCACGGTGACCGACCCGGTGTTCTACGACAAGGAGGGGAGTCGGCGCGATGGATGAGGCCGTGAACCCAACGCTTCCGTTGCCGCGCGTCGAACGGCAGAGTCCCGCCGGGCACCTGGCGCAACGTTGCGCGGCCACCGGGTCCGACTCGACGGTGACCCTGTACGAGGTGCCGTTCCTCGCCCAGGTGGAGCTGCGGGTGGATCCGGGGGAGGAGCGGTGCGCGGCGCGCACGGCGGGTGAGTTCCTGGGGTGCGCGCTGCCGGAGCCGGGCCGGTGGACCGGCCACGGTCGGCCGCACGCGCTGTGGTGTGGCCCGGGCTGGTACCTGGTCGTCGACGACAGTGCGACCGGGCGCGGTCTGGCCGCCGGTCTGGCCGCGGCCGTGGGGGGTGAGTACGGGGCGCAGTGCGCCAGTGTCGTCGATGTCTCGGCCCAGCGCACCGTGTTGGAACTGCGGGGGCCGCGGGCGCGTGAGGTGCTCGCTCACGGCTGTGATCTCGACCTGCACCCCCGGAGGTTCGGGCCCGGCAACTACACGCACACGCTGCTCGCCAAGGCCACCGTTGGCCTGCAGCAGCTCGACAACGGGCCGACCTACCGGCTGCTGGTGCGGGCCTCCTACGCCGACTACCTGGTTAATTGGCTTCTGGACGCGATGTGTGAGCACGTGATGGAGCACTGATGGCTACCGGACCGGGCTTCGGGGTGGGTATGCCGGACTTCGGGCGAGGGCCGGTGCCGCCGACCCCTGGAGCCGAGCTGTACCCGTCAACCCCGTCGATAGGATCGTTAAACACCTTCTCACCTGCAAAAATTAAGCGTGAGACGTTCCTGTCCAGGAACAGTTCCGACTTCGCCACTATCGTGGTTGTCATGGCTTCCAACGACCACCGCGCAGGGAACAGTTCAAATTCGACCGAACAGCCTCGGTTCGAGCGGGGGTCGGGTGGTGGCGCGGATCCGGACAAGGGTAGTACCGGGACGGCCAGCAAGGATGGTGCTCCGGTCCAGTCGGTGGATCGTGCGGTCACGGTCCTGGAGATCCTCGCCCAGCACGGCGAGGCCGGTGTGACCGAGATCGCGGCCGAGCTCGGGGTGCACAAGTCCACGGCGTTCCGGCTCGTCGGCGCTCTCGAGCGGCGTGGTCTGGTTGAACAACCGGGGCTACGCGGCAAGTACCAGCTGGGGTTCGGAGTCATCCGCCTGGCTGGGGCGATGGCGGCGGGCTTGGACCTGACCCAGCAGAGCCGCCGGGTCTGTGAGGATCTGGCCGCCGACCTGGGCGAGACGGTGAACATCGCGATCCCGAGCGGGGACATGGTCGTCAACATCGACCAGGTCCGCGGTGCTTCCGCGGTGGTGAGCCAGAACTGGATCGGCCGGCAGAACCCCCTGCACTCCACGTCCAGCGGCAAGGTGCTGCTGGCCTTCATGCGCAGGTCGGAGCAGCGCAGGGTGTTGCGTGGGCACCTCGAGGAGGTGACGCCCAGCACGATCACCGACCCCGACCTGTTGCGCGCCGAACTCGACGAGATCATGGAACGTGGCTTCGCCACGGCTGTGGAGGAGCTCGAGGTTGGCCTCAACGCCGTCGCCGCCCCCATCCGGGGGATCGCCGGCGACGTCGTGGCCGCGGTGAGCGCGTCCGGGCCCTCCTATCGGATGGAGGAGGGCAAACTGCTCTCGATCGGTGAGACCGTTCTGAAGGCATCCGAGGAGATCTCGACCCGCATGGGGCACATGCCCGCCGCCTGAACCCCCGCTACGGGGCTACCGTCGATGCCGCGCGCGCGGGACCCTCCCGAGCGCAGCGGCGACGGTACGTACCGCGTCCTCGGTGATCTGGGGCACCGGACGCGAGATGTCCAGGGTGGTGCCGTTCTCGTCGGGCCGCAACGGCTCCAGCGTCGCCATCTGTGAGTCCAGGAGCTCCACCGGCATGAAGTGGCCCGAACGCTGCCGTAGCCGGTCGGCGATGAGGTCGCGCGGGCCGTCGAGATGCACGAAGTGGACGCTGGAGGCTCCCTCGCGCAGCCGTTGCCGGTAGGCGCGCCGCAGCGCCGAGCACGCCATTACGGTTGGCTGACCGCCACTTTCGTGGTCGGCGATCCACTGGGCGAGCGCGGCCAGCCAGGGGCCGCGGTCCTCGTCGGTGAGCGGCTCCCCCCGTGCCATCTTGGTGGTGTTGTGGCGCGGGTGGAACTCGTCGGCCTCGGCGAAGGGAAGCGAAAGCCGTTCGGCGACGAGTTCGGCGACCGTGCTCTTGCCGCTGCCCGAGACGCCCATGAAGACGAAGTGCATGCTGTGGTGTTCCCCCCTGGTTGGCCACGTGCGGAGCCTGCCTCGGATCCCTCGTGGCAAGAATAGTGTTACCAATGATGTCCGTTAGCGTTCCCAGCGCCCCCACCCGAGTGAAGGAGGCCCATGAGCGGCGACGCCGACCGCCACACCCTGCACAACAGGGTGCTCGCCGTGTTGGGCCCGGCGATCGTCGCCGGTGAGTACGAACCCGGTCACGTGTTCACGCTCGAACGCCTGGAACGCGAGTACGGGGTCTCGCGGACCGTGGTGCGCGAGGCCGTGCGGGTGTTGCAGTCGATGCGGCTCGTGCGCAGCCGCCCGCGCACCGGTGTCCAGGTCCGCCCGGATGAGGAGTGGAGCGTGTTCGACCCGCAGTTGATCCGCTGGCGGCTGGCGGGCTCGGGACGCATGGCCCAGCTGCGTTCGCTGACCGAGCTGCGCGCGGCCATCGAGCCTCCCGCGGCCGCGGCGGCCGCCCGCAACGCCCCGCGCGAGTGGCGTGAGCCCCTCGTCGAGGTCTGCGAGCGGATGACGGCCGCCGGCCAGGAGGGGGACCAGGACTCCTTCCTGCGGCTGGACATCGAGTTCCACCGGCGGATCCTGCGGCTCTCCGGGAACGAGATGTTCGTGGGTCTCACGGGGGTCGTCGCCGAGGTTCTCACCGGCCGCACCGAGTACCACCTGATGCCGCGGCCGCCCAGGGCCGAGGCCCTGCGGCTGCACGCCCACGTGGCCGAGGCGATCCGTGACGGCCTGCCCGACGTGGCCCAGGCGGCCATGCGCTCCATCGTCGGCGAGGTCGACGAGGCACTCAGCGAGGCCGCGGAACCCGACCGTTGAGCACGGCCGGGCCCCGCGGCCGGGATTCCACGGCCGAACTCACAACAGCAGGCTGGCCACACAGGCGAGCCCGAAACCGATGAAGCCGATCAGTGTCTCCATGACGGTCCAGGTGCGCAGCGTGGTGGGCACGTCCATGCCCAGGAACCGGCCCACCAGCCAGAACCCCGAGTCGTTGACGTGGGACAGTGCCGTGGAGCCGCAGGCGATCGCGATCACGATCAGCGCCAGGTCCACGCTGGACAGCCCCGAGGACGCCTCGACGGCCGGCGCGATCAGAGCGGCGGTCGTGGTCAGGGCCACGGTAGCCGACCCCTGGGCCACCCGCAGCGCGAGCGCGATGACGAACGCCGCCACGATCACCGGCAGCCCGGTCGCGGCCAGTGTCTCCTCCAGCGCGGCGCCGACCCCGCTGACCTGCAACACTCCACCGAACATCCCGCCGGCGCCCGTGATCAGGATGATCGCGCACACGGGACCGAGCGCGTCGTTGCAGATGCGTTCGACCCGTTCGCGTGGGAACCGGCCGCGCCCCAGGACGACCATCGCCACGAGGGCGGTGACGAGCAGGGCCACCGGTGTCTCGCCGGCCAACGTGAGCGCCCGCACCCAGGCCGCGCCCTCGTTGAGCGCGCCGGTGGTGACCAGGGTCGTGGTGCCGGTGTTGCCGAAGATCAGCAGCATCGGCAGCAACAGGATCCCGATCACCGTGAACAGGCGCGGAGGGTGTTCGTAGGCGAGTTCACCGCCCGAGGTGAAGTCCTCGGGCACGGGGAGTTCGATCCGGCGCCCGGCGTAGAGGGCGAACAGGTAGCTGGCCAGGTACCAGGTGGGGATCGCCAGGACCAGGCCGACGACGAGTGTCATCCCCATGTCGGCGCCGATCTGGTCGGCCGCGGCCACCGGGCCCGGGTGTGGCGGCACGAAGGCGTGCATGGTCGCGAACGCGCCGGCCGCGGGGAGCGCGTACAGCAGTACGGAGCCGCCGAGACGTCGTGCCACGCTGAAGATGATCGGCAGCATGACGATCAGGCCGGCGTCGAAGAAGATCGGGAAGCCGAACAGCAGGGAGGCGACGCCGAGCGCCAGTGGCGCGCGCCGCTGGCCGAACGCCGAGATCAGGGCGTGGGCGAGAACCGCCGCGCCCCCGGTGACCTCCAGCATCCGGCCGATCATCACCCCGAGGCCGACGAGCAGGCCGACACTGGCCAGGGTCTCGCCGAAGCCCTGCAGCAGGGTGGGGACGATCTCGTCGAGGGGGATCCGGGTCGCCAGCGCGACCAACAGGCTGGTCAGCACCAGCGAGACGAAGGGGTGCAGCCGCACCCGGATGACGAGGAACAGCAGGAGCGCGATCGCGGCGCCGGCGATCAGCAGGAGTGGACCGGTGCCATAGGTGGGCTCGATGGCTTCCAACGGTGCCTCCGGGGCCGGGTTGGTGTTAACGCACGGTTGACGTGCGATCTCGTGACAATGAGCGCAATGGTAATACCATTGCTGCGGCCTTCGAATCCCTCCATTCGCAAATCGTTACCCGGACCGTGGCGACTGGACAGGGCCTCGATCCGCCAGGTAAACCAGTCGGTAACTTCGTCCCAGGAGTCCCGATACGACTGGATGCGCGAAGGGTGCCGCTACGGCGCCGGGGAAGGCCGCGGGGGACTCGGCCACGGCGACCCTCCCCGCGCCCTGCCCCGCAGCGGCGTCAGCGAGTCCGGGGATCGAGAAGAGCAGGGCGGATGCACAGGCTGACCAACCAAGTACGTCCGTACGCGTGGGGCTCCACCGCGGCGATCCCGCGTCTGTTGGGCCACGAACCCGACGGTCGGCCCCACGCGGAGCTGTGGCTCGGCGCCCACCCCGGGGCGCCGAGCACGCTGCGCACCGAGGACGGGCCGGTCCCGTTCGACTCCTACATCGCCGCCGGCCCCAAGGAGGCCCTGGGCGAGTGGGCGGTCCAGCGGTTCGGTGAACGGCTGCCGTTCCTGCTCAAGGTGCTGGCGGCCGAGGCGCCGTTGTCTCTGCAGGCGCACCCCGACGCCGCGCGGGCGCGCGCCGGGTTCGACGCCGAGGAGAGCTCCGGGATCCCGGTCGACGCTCCCCACCGCAACTACCGCGACCCGCACCACAAGCCCGAGCTCGTGCTCGCGCTGGAGCCATTCGAGGCGTTGTGCGGGTTCCGTGCCCCCGATGACGCGCGCGCTGACCTGGGGGAGCTCGACTGTGAACTGGCGCGTGCGCTGCGGCGCGACCTCACCCGCGACACTCCCGAAACCGCGCTGCGCGCCGCGCTGACCCGGCTGCTCACGCTGCCCGATCCGGGGCGTGAGCGGCTGGTCGGCGCCTTCGTCGCCGAGTGCGAGGCGCGCGCCGCCGGAGGCGCGCCCGGACCGCACATCGGCACCGCGATCGAGCTGGCGCGGCGTTATCCCGGCGATCCGGGGGCGGTGGCCGCCCTGTTGCTCAACCGGATCACCCTGATGCCGGGCGAGGCGCTGTTTCTCCCCGCCGGCAACGTGCACGCCTATCTGCGTGGAGTCGCGGTGGAGGTGATGGCCAGCTCCGACAACGTGCTGCGCGCCGGGCTGACCGCGAAGCACGTGGACCCGGCCGAGCTGCTCGAGGTGGTCGACTTCTCGGTGCTACCGATTCCCTACAGCCAGCCGCGGGGTACCCCGGCCCAGGGACGTAGCGAGTTCCGGCCGGGGGTCGCGGAGTTCGCGCTCATCACGGCGGGGCCGGGAGCGCTGGCCACCGAGCTGCCCGGTGACGTGCCGACGGTCGCGCTCGTCCTGGAGGGGCGGGCCGAGCTCCGCACCGGCAGGGGAATGACGGCGACCCTGCGCCGGGGTGAGTCGGTTTTCGTCCCGGCCGAGTCCGGTGGGCTCAGGATCGACGGTGAGGGGCACCTGGTCGCCGCGACCGTGGGCGACGACTGAGGTGCCCCTCTCACCGGCCCCTCCGCGACAGCGGTGGGAGGCGACCGCTCAGTTGAGCGTGGCGCCGACCCTGACGTGCCCCTTGAGCAGGTCGCGGGCGATGGTGCGGCGCTGGATCTCGTCGGTGCCCTCGAAGATCCGCAGCAGCCGGAGGTCGCGGTACCACCGTTCGATCGGCAGTTCCCGGGTGTAGCCCATGCCGCCGTGGATCTGCATCACGCGGTCGACGATCTCGTTGGCCTTCTCGCCGCCGAAGAGTTTGGCGATGGACTGCGCGTGCCGGGAGTCGTAGCCCTGGTCGACCTGCCAGGCGGCGTGCAGCACCAGGAGCCGCAGCGCCTCGATCTCCACCTGGGAGTCGGCGATCTTCCACTGGATGGCCTGCCGTTCGGAGATGGGCGCCCCGAAGGTCTCGCGGTTCTTGGAGTGTTCGATGGCCATGTCGAGCATGCGTTCGCAGCCGCCGAGGGCACGGGCGGGCAGCTGGAAGCGGCCCTTGCCGATCCACTGCATGGCCAGCGGGAAGCCCTTGCCGACCTCGCCGAGCACGGCGTCCTCGGGCACGCGGACGTCGTCCAGGATGATGGAGGCGGGCCGGCTCTCGCCCATGGTGTCGATGGGTTCGGAGGTCCAGCCGTGGTCGCGGTCCACCAGGAAGCAGGTCACGCCGCCGTCGGCGCCGAGTTCCTTGTCGGTGACGGCGAACACCATCGCGAAGTCGGCCTTGTTGCCGCCGGTGATGAAGGTCTTCTCGCCGTTGATCACCCACTCGTTGCCGTCCTTGACGGCGGTGGTGCGGATCGCCTTGGCGTCGGAGCCGGCGCCGGGTTCGGTGATGGCGAAGCAGGACTTGCGCTCGCCGGCGATGGTGGGCAGCAGGTAGCGCCGCTTCTGCTCCTCGTTGGCGTGGTAGAGGATGTTGTCGGCGTCGCCCCCGAAGCGGAACGAGACGAACGAGCGCCCCAGTTCGGTCTCGATGATCGCGGCGCTGATCGCGTCGAGCCCCATGCCGCCGTACTCGACCGGGGTCTGCACGCCCCAGAAGTCGGACTTCTTGGCGAGCTGTTGCAGCTCGTTGCGTTCCTTGTCGGTCAGGCCGGGCTCCTCACCCCGGCGCTCACGGAGCAGAACCTCGTTCTCCAGCGGAATGAGCTCGCGTTTGACGAAGGTCCGGACCCAGTCGCGGATCTCTCGCTGCTCATCGGTCAGCGAAAAGTCGACCATGGTTGGTTAACCCCATTTCCCGGTGGCCGGTGCACAATTAACCTAACGGTGTTTGGTTTAGAGCGTAGGTGGTCACAGGGAACCGAGGCAACCTCCTGCGCGGCACGTGCGATCGTGCAAAGATCACTGGTGAACGGCATTCGGCCCGCGAAGGGAGCAGAGGTGGGACGACCCAGGACGCCGATCCTCAGCCGCGAGGGGATTCGCGCGACCGCGCTCGCCCTCGTCGACCGCGACGGTCTGGAGGGCCTGTCCATGCGCAAGCTCGCCCAGGAGCTGGACGTGCAGGCCGCCTCGCTCTACAGCCACTACCGGACCAAGGACGACCTCCTCAGCGAGATCGCCGACGAGGTCACGCTCAGCATCGACGTCTCCGGATTCGACCACGGCGACTGGCGGCACGGGCTCACGGTCTGGGCGCGCTCCTACCGCGACGCCCTCGCCGCGCACCCCAACCTGGTCCCCTTCATCGCGGCCGGCCCCGGCCGCCGCGAGGAGGCGCTGCGCCGCGCCGACGCCGTGCACGGCGCCCTGGTCGCGGCCGGGTGGTCGCCCAGGTACGCCACCCTGATCGGCGCCTCCACCAAGTACCTCGTGGTCGGGGCCGCGATGAACTCGTTCGCGCGCGGGTTCGACGCCGACGTCCGGGTGTACCGCGACCGTTACCCGAACCTGTCCCAGGCCCACCGGCTGTCCGAACACGCCGTCGAGATCGACGAGTCCAGCTTCGAGCTCGCGCTTTCGGCGTTTTTGGACGGGCTGTCCAACGTCTACGCCATTGGGGGGTCGACCGGCGGCTGACCGGTGGAAACCGTGCCGCGCCGCGCGAGGGCTCTCAGGAGGCCAGCTGCGCCCCGACGGCGAGCTGGCCGCGGTCCAACGCGGCGGCCCGGCAGGTCCGCATGATCTCCGCCGCGACCGCGCGCGGATTGTCCGCCATCGGGATATGGCCGCAGCCCAGCAGCGTGACCTGGTGGGCGTGAGGGATCCGGCCCAGGGCGCGGCGGGCGCCGCCGGGCGGCAACAGCCGGTCGCGGTCGCCCCAGGCGATCGTCACCGGGCAGGGAACGCTCGACGCGGAGAACGAGTAGCGGGCGGCCAACGGGGCCAACCGCACGAACGGGGAGTCGGCGGCGAGCTTGCGCGCGTCGAACCGGATGTGGCGCGCGGACGCCGCGGCGTGGTTACCGCGCAGGATCCGGCGGGCGGCGGCCCGGGCGGGAGGGGAACCGGCGGCGGCCTGCCGCACCGGTTCCGGGATCCGTGCCGCGACCCTGGCCCCGCGCGCGAGAATCCGGAATCCGGCCTTGGTGGGAGCGGAGTTGAACCCGATGGGGGACAGCGCGGTCACCGAGGCCGCGGCCCCGCGCGCGCCGAGTTCCAGCGCGATCGCCCCGCCCAGGGAGTTGCCGGCGACGTGGGGGCGCTCCACCCCCAGTTCGGCGCACATGCGCTGGACCGTGTCGACCAGGGAGTGGAGGTCGTAGCGCTCGTCGGTGGCCGGCTCCGCGGACTTGCCGAAACCCGGCAGGTCGAGCGCGATCACCTCGTGGTGCCTCTTGAGGCGCTTCATCACCGGTTTCCACGCCTGGCGACGGTGCCCGAGGCCGTGCAGCAGCACAACAGGGGTGCCGGCGCCCTTGCGGTCGTAGACGATCCGTGTATGGCCCATGGACACCAGGTGTACCCGATCCCACGCCCCAGCGCGAGGCCGTGGCCGACGCGCTCGGGCCACGCGGGGTCACCGCTGGCCCCGCCCTCGGAACGGGCGGCATAGTTGGGGTATGACCTCCGTGGACGCTACACCGCGCCGCCCCTCCTCCGCGGCGGATCTGGCCTCCGCCCTCGCCGACGTCGAGTACCTCGCCGACGACGGGCTCGCCACCGCCGGCTACCTCGCGTCGCGGATGGGCCGCCCCCTGTTCCTCGAGGGTGACGCGGGGGTGGGAAAGACCGCGTTCGCCCAGGCGCTGGCCAGCGCCACCGGGGCGCACTTCGTCCGCCTGCAGTGCTACGAGGGGCTCGACGCCGCCCAGGCGCTCTACGACTGGGACTTCACCCGCCAGATCCTGCATCTGCGCACCGTCGAGGCGGCGGCGCACGCCACCGGCGAACGTCCCGACACCGCCAAGCTGGAGGCGAGCCTGTACGACCGGCGGTTCCTCATCTCCCGGCCGCTGCTCGAAGCGCTGGAGACCACACCCTCGGTGCTGCTCGTGGACGAGATCGACCGCGCCGACGACGAGTTCGAGGCGTTCCTGCTGGAGGTGCTCTCCGAGGCGGCGATCAGCATCCCCGAACTCGGCCGCGTCGCCGCCGCCGAACCGCCGCTGACCGTGTTGACCAGCAACCGCACGCGCGAGGTGCACGACGCGCTCAAGCGGCGCTGCCTGTACCACTGGGTGGAGCACCCCGGCTTCGACCGCGAGGTGGCGATCCTGCGCCGACGACTGCCCGATATCACCGAGCGGCTGGCCCGTGACGTCGCCACGGCGATCCGCCGGATGCGCGAGCTCGACCTGATCAAACCGCCCGGTGTGGCCGAGGCGTTGGACTGGGCCAACGCCCTGTCCACCCTCGGCGCGCGCACGATGGATCCCGATCTGGCGGCGGCCACGCTCGGGGCCGTGCTCAAGTACCGCGAGGACGCCGAGCGGGCGCGGTCGGCCGACATCGCGAACCTGTTGGGGGAGTGAGCGGTGGCGGACGCGGGCCGGGAGCGTGACATCACCGAGATCCTCGTGGGGTTCGCTCGCACCCTGCGCGGGGCCGGAGTCGACGCCACGCCCGACCGGGTCCAGGCCATGCTCGCGGCGGCGGGGGAGATCGGCGTCACCGACCGCGAGAGCGCGTACTGGGCCGGCCGGCTCACGCTGTGCGGCGAGCCCGACGACATCCCGACCTATGACGCGGCGTTCGCGGCGTACTTCTCCGACGCGCCGGCACTGCCGCCGACCCCTCAGACACCGCCTCGCGCGACCCGGCGGCCGACCCTCCTGTTCGCTCCCAGCAGGCCGGGGACGGGCGAGGCGGACGAGGACGAGACCACGGTCGCCTCGATGGCCAGCGACACCGAGGTGCTGCGCTACCGTGACATCGCCGCGCTGTCCGCGGCCGAGCGCGAGGAGGTGCGGCGGATGCTGGCGCTGCTCGCCCCCGGTACGGCGCCGCGCCGGACCCGCCGGTTCCGCCCGGCCGCGCGCGGGCCGGTCGACCCGCGCGCCACGGTGCGGCGCATGCTACGCCAGGCGGGCGAGCCCACGCGGCTCGCGCGCCGACGCCGGGGAGCCAAGCCGCGCCGCTTGGTGCTGCTGCTGGACGTCTCCGGTTCGATGGCTCCCTACGCCGACGCGCTGTTGCGGTTCGCGCACGCGGCGGTGCGCCGACGCCCCACGCTGACCGAGGTGTTCACCGTGGGAACCCGGCTCACCCGCGTCACTCGGGCGCTGCGCCACCGCGACCCGGACGTGGCGCTGGGCGCGGTGAGCCGCGCGATCCCCGACTGGCACGGCGGTACCCGGCTCGCCGACTCGGTCACGGCCTTCCTCGACCGCTGGGGTCGGCGCGGCACGGCGCGCGGAGCGGTCGTGGTGATCTGCAGCGACGGCTGGGAGCGCGGCGACCCCACCGCGCTGGGGGACCAGGTGGCCCATCTTTCGCGGCTCGCGCACCGGTTGGTGTGGGCCAACCCACACCGGGGTAAACCCGGCTATGCGCCCCTGGTTGGCGGCATGGCCGCGGTGCTGCCGTACCTGGACGACTTCGTCGCGGGCCACAGCCTGGCGAGCCTCGAGGAACTGGTCGGGGTCATCGCGAGAGCGTAGGACCCGGCGCCGCCGGTGGCATCCCGCGGCCATACCAGGTCATGCCCAGCGTCGTAACCGTTTCGTGATTTAGAAAAATCAATTCGTGATCCAGGCGGCGACACCCTTGCGCGTGCCGTCGCGGACGACTTTGCTGGATATCCAGTGCGCACCCGGACTTCGCGCCGCTCGGTGGATCACGAAGTCACGTTACGAGGGGGATGGAGCACGCCGCGGCGCCCCGGTGGCGTGCTGGGGACGTGCCGACGGGCCAGGCCGCCGGCACCGGGTGGGTAGTTGGAGCGCCGATTGGACGACCCGAACCATCCACGGCCAGACAAGCGCTGTCATACGCGGGAGTGCCCATGAGCCGGATCAACCTAACGGTCGACGGAGTCCGTTACGACGATGACGTCGACCCCCGCACCCTTCTCGTTCACCACCTACGCGAACGTCTCGGCAAGGTCGGCACGGTGGTGGGGTGCGACACCACCAACTGTGGCGCCTGTACCGTCCTCATGGACGGCCAGGGCGTCAAGAGCTGTACCGTCCTGGCCGCGCAGGCAGACGGCCGCACGATCGACACGATCGAGGGCCTGGCCGGTGAGGACGGCACCCTGCACCCGGTGCAGCAGGCGTTCCACGAGCGCCACGCGCTGCAGTGCGGCTACTGCACACCGGGGATGATCATGGCCGCGGTCGACCTGCTGTCGGAGAACCCCGACCCCACCGAGGACGAGGTCCGGGAGGGGCTCGAAGGCAACCTGTGCCGGTGCACCGGCTACCAGAACATCGTCGGGGCGGTGCGCGACGCGGCGGCGACCATGCGGGCCGAGGTACCCGCACCGCGCGAGTCCACGACCGAGACGGTGGAGGGCACCGCTCCCACCACGACCGGGGAGGTGGCGCGATGACCGCCACCGAAGCGGGGCCGGGAACGAGCGTGGGGGCCGCGCTCGGCCGCAAGGAGGACGCCCGGCTGATCACCGGTCGCACCATGTGGACCGACAACGTGACGCTGCCAGGGATGCTGCACCTGGCGATCCTGCGCAGCCCGATGGCGCACGCCCGTATCACGCACCTCGATGTCACGCCCGCGCTCGAGTCTCCCGGTGTGATCACCGCGTTCAGCGGGCGCGAGGTCGCCGATGTCCAGGGCAGCCTGCCGTGCGCGTGGCCCGTCACCGAGGACACCGTGGTCCCCGACTACCCGCCGATCGCCGTGGACGAGGTGCGGCACACCGGTGAACCGGTGGCGGTGGTCGCCGCGCGCGACAAGGCGAGCGCCGAGGACGCCCTGGAGCTGATCGAGGTCGACTACGAGCCGCTGCCCGTGGTGCTCGACATGGAGGCCGCGCTCGCCGACGACGCGCCGCTGGTCCACCGGGACCAGGGCAGCAACAGGTGCTACACGTGGACGTTCGACTCCGCCGAGGCCGGTACCGGCGGCGACGTCACCCGGGCGGAGTCCGACGCCGAGGTCGTCGTTACGCGGCGTTTCTCGCAACAGCGGCTCATCCCCGCCTTCATGGAGCCACGCAGCATCGTGGTCGACCCCACCGGGGACCAGATCACCATGTGGTCGGCCACCCAGGTCCCGCACATCCTGCGTCTGATGCTCGCCATGGTCACCGGCACCCCCGAGCACAAGGTGCGGGTCGTGGCGCCCGACGTCGGCGGCGGGTTCGGCGGCAAGCTGCAGGTGACCCCGGAGGAGTTCATCGCGTTCGTCGCGGCGAACCGGATCGGTCGGCCGGTGAAGTTCACCGAGAGCCGGTCCGAGACGATGATGTCCGGACACCACGGACGCGACCAGATCCAGGACGTCACGATCAGCGCCCGCCGGGACGGCAGCGTGACCGGCCTGTCGGTGAGACTGCTCGCGAACATGGGTGCCTACCTGGGCCTCGTCACCCCCGGTGTGCCGGTGCTCGGCGCGTTCATGTACAACGCGATCTACAAGTTCCCCGCGTACCGGTTCGAGTGCACGGGCGTGTTCACCAACACCACCAAGACCGACGCTTATCGGGGCGCCGGCCGGCCCGAAGCGACGTTCGCCATCGAGCGCGCCATGGACGAGCTCGCCGCGGAGCTGGGAATGGACCCGCTCGAGCTGCGCCGCCGCAACTGGATCAACCACGACGAGTTCCCGTTCACCACGGTCTCGACGCTGACCTACGACTCCGGGAACTACGAGGCGGCCACCGAGCGCGCCAAGGAACTGTTCGGCTACGACGAGCTGCGCCGCGAGCAGGAACGGCGCAGGGCAGCGGGCGACACCGTCCAGCTGGGGATCGGCGTGTCCACCTTCACCGAGATGTGCGGGCTGGCCCCGTCGCGGGTGCTGGGGTCGCTCAACTACGGGGCCGGCGGCTGGGAGACCGCGAGTGTGCGTGTGCTGCCCACCGGGAAGGTCGAGGTCGTCACCGGCACCTCCCCGCACGGCCAGGGGCACGAGACCGCGTGGAGCCAGATCGCCGCCGACCAGCTCGGTGTGCCGTTCGAGGACATCGAGGTGCTGCACGGCGACACCCGCAGCTCCCACAAGGGGCTGGACACCTACGGCTCGCGGTCGTTGGCGGTGGGGGGCGCCGCTCTGGTGCACGCCTGCGAGAAGGTTGTCGACAAGGCGCGCCCGGTCGCGGCCCACCTGCTCGAGTGTGACCCCGCCGACCTGGAGTTCACCGACGGCGCGTTCCGGGTGCGGGGCAGCCCCGAGTCCGCCAAGACGATCGCCGACTGCTCTCTGGCGGTGTTCAACGCCCACGACCTGCCCGAGGGTATGGAGCCGAGCCTGGACTCCGATGCCACCTACGACCCGGCCAACTTCTCGTTCCCGCACGGCAGCCACCTGTGCGCCACCGAGGTGGACACCGAGACCGGTCGGGTGCGGATCCGGTCCTACGTCGCGGTGGACGACGTCGGCCGGGTGGTCAACCCGACCATCGTCGAGGGCCAGGTCCACGGCGGAATCGCGCAGGGCATCGCCCAGGCGCTCTACGAGGAGGCGAGCTACGACGACGACGGCAACCTGCTCGCCGGCACGTTCGTCGACTACCTCGTTCCCAGCGCCACCGACCTGCCCACCATCACCACCGACCGGACCGAGACCCCGGCGCCGGATCATCCGCTCGGCGCGAAGGGGGTGGGGGAGGCCGGCACCATCGCGTCGACCCCCGCCGTGGTCAACGCGGTCGTCGACGCGCTGCGGCCCTCAGGGGTCACCGACGTCCCGATGCCGTGTACGCCGGAACGCGTCTGGCGGGCGGCCCGATCCACCGAAGGGAGTGAGCGGTCGTGATCCCGGCCCAGTTCGAGTACAGCCGGCCCGCCGGGGTACAGGAGGCCGTACGGGCTCTCGCCGAGGGCGGCGAGGACGCCAAGGTGCTCGCCGGCGGGCAGAGCCTGATCCCGATGCTGCGCATGCGGTTGGCCGTGCCGTCCCTGGTCGTGGACCTGGGCGGGGTCGTGGAGATGCGCGGCGTGCGTGACGACGGCGACGCCCTGGTCATCGGTGCGATGACCACCCATGACCAGGTGCTGCGCGACCCGCTGGTGCACGAGCACGCGCCGCTGGTGGTGCAGGCGACCTCGACCGTGGCCGACCGCCAGGTGCGGCACATGGGAACGTTCGGCGGGTCGCTCGCGCACGCCGACGCGGCCGGGGACCTGCCGAGTGTCGCGGTCGCCCTCGACGCCACCTTCGACATCGAGGGGCCCGGTGGCCGGCGTACCGTCCCCGCCGGCGAGTTCTTCGTCGACTACCTGACCAGCGCGGTCTCGCCCGACGAGGTACTGGTCTCGGTGCGGGTGCCCAAGCTCACCGGATGGGGCACCCACTACGAGAAGTTCAACCGGGTGGCACAGGCGTGGGCGCTGGTCGGGGTGGCCGCGGCCGTCCGACGGTCCGGTCAGACGATCGAGGACGCCCGGGTGGCACTGACCAGCATGGGTCCCACCCCCGTGCGGGCCCGGGGGGTCGAGGAGGCGCTCATCGGCGCGCCCGCGACAGCCGAGGTGGTCAACGCGGCCGCTGATCGGGCCGGTGAGGGTACCGAGCCGAGCAGCGACGTGTCGGCCTCGGGGGAGTACCGCCTCCACCTGGCCAGGGTGCTCACCGGTCGGGCCGTGGCCGCGGCGGGGGGCCTCTGACAGTGGCGGACGACGAAAGGAGCAGCTGCCGTGCGGCTTGACCACGACTTCACCGTGCCGGCGTCCGTCTCCGAGGCATGGAATGTGCTGCTGGACGTGCCGCGGATCGCTCCCTGCATGCCGGGCGCGACACTGACCGAGTTCGACGGCGAGACGTTCACGGGCACGGTGAAGGTCAAGCTCGGCCCGGTCTCGCTCACCTACCGCGGGTCGGGCCGCTTCGTCGAGATCGACGAGGAGGCCCGCCGGGTCGTGATCGAGGCGTCGGGCAAGGAGAGCCGCGGCTCGGGCACGGCGCGGGCCACCGTGACCGCCACGCTGGTGGCCGAGGAGGAGTCGAGCACCCGGGTCGATGTCGGGACCGACCTCACCATCACGGGCAGGCCGGCCCAGTTCGGTCGGGGGATGCTCTCCGATGTGGGAGCCCGGCTGATCGGCCAGTTCGCCGACTGCCTCGCGCGAAAGCTGGCGGGGGAGGGCGACACCACCGGTGGTGAGAGCAGCGGTGCCGCCGGCTCCGGTGAGGCGGCGGGTGAGGCGGCGGGCGGTGCCGAGGCGACGCCCGCCGGTTCCGCCGAGCCCACCGGTTCCGGACAGCCCGCCCGCTCCGGGGAGCACGAGGCCGGGCGTGATGTGCGGCCCATCGACCTCTTCGAGGTCACCGGCGTTCGGGAGAAGGCACGCAGGTTCGCCCCGTACGCTCTCGCCTCCGCGGCCGCCGGAGCCGTCCTCTTCGCGATCAGGCGCAGGCGCAGGCGCCGGAACCGGTAGGCGCCGCCCACAACGGAACAGGGAACGTCGGTGGGTCCGTGCGCGCCCGGACCCACCGACGTGGTACCGGGGTGGTGCTCCGCGTTTCGGCGAACCTTAACCGTGCGTGCTTGAACCAATGCTTTTCGTGTTTTCCTCGGTGGGGTAGATCGTCGGCGGGCGGCCGGCCACGGTGCCGGTCACCCGCGTACCACCCCCGAGTGAAAGGCGCGACTCGTGACTCAGGTAGCCGACGAGGCCGGCATCAAGATCACCCCGGACGACCACAACTACCCGGTCCTCAAGCGCGGCTTCAACCCGCGCTGGGAAGCCGCCCCCGACTACATCCGGCTCGTGAGCGGCCGTGAGGAGACCAGGAAGGCGCTGGAGCTCGCGCTCGCCGAGCGTTCCGAACCGAAGCGTTCCCGCATCACGGTCCGCTCCGGCGGCCACTGCTACGAGAACTTCGTCAGCTCGCCGGACGTGCGCGTGATCATCGACGTCGGGCTGATGAACCGGATCTTCTACGACCGGGAAATGGGGGCCGTCTGCGTCGAGGCCGGCGCCAGCAACTGGGACATCCAGGAGAAGCTGATGAAGAAGCTGGGGCTGATGCTGCCCGGCGGCTCGTGCCCCACGGTCGGGGTCGGCGGACACATCCCCGGTGGCGGATTCGGGCTGTTCTCCCGGCAGTTCGGCCTCACGGTCGACTACCTTCACGCGGTCGAGGTCGCCGTGGTCACCGAGAAGCGCGAGGTTCGGCTGGTGACCGCCAGAGCCGACGACGACGTCGAAGAGCGTCACGAGCTGTGGTGGGCCCACACGGGTGGCGGTGGCGGCAACTTCGGTGTGGTCACCCGCTTCTGGTTCCGGGGGCTGCCCTGGGCACCCTCGGATATCGTCCGCGCCGAGGCGGGATGGGCCTGGGACCGCATGACGAAGAAGGACTTCCAACGACTCGTCAGCCGATTCGGTCACTTCTTCGCCGAGCATCAGGGGCAATCCGGCGACACCTACGGCGACCTGTTCGGGATTCTGCTGTTGACCCCCAGCAACAAGAAGCAGATCGGGCTCACGGCCCAGGTCGACGCGGCCGTCCCGAACGCGGAGAACCTGGTCAAGGAGTTCGTGCGGGAGATGGACTCCGCGGTCACCCCCGACATCGAGCACCGCACCGAGGCCCACGGTGAGCACCCGGTCATCACCGGTTCCCACGAGCCCGTGCGTGTCCCCTGGTCGAAGCTGCAGCAGGTTCCGGTACTCACCAACGACCTGTCCGGTAAGTACAAGTCGGCCTACATGCGCGAACCGTTCCCGGACGAGCAGGTCGAGGCCCTGTGGGACGGGCTGACCGCCCACCCCGGCGTGGATCGCGACGGGGTCGTGCAGGTGGACGCCTACGGTTCCCGTGTCAACACCCACACGGGGGACACCGCGGTGGCGCAACGCGACTCGATCATGAAGGTGCAACACCAGGTCTACTGGCCACGAAACAAGTCCGGCGAGGACGAACTGCGGTGGATCCGCAAGCTCTACTACGCGATGTACCGTTCGAAGGGCGGGGTGCCAATCCACGACGCGGTCACCGACGGCTGCTACATCAACTACCCCGACGTCGACCTCAACGACCACACCTGGAACACCTCCGGTGTGTCGTGGGCCGAGCTGTACTACCACGACGACTATCCGCGGCTGCGCGAGGTCAAGAAGATGTGGGACCCGCACAACGTGTTCCACCACGAGCAGTCCATCGAGCCGACCTGACGGTGGGAGGCCCCTCCGCCGCCGGCGCTCCGGCAGTGGAGGGGCCGGGTTCCCGGCTGGACGGTGCCCCGCCCTCCCGGCGCGCGCGGCCCCTGGGGCCGCCGCGGCGCGTGATCCACGCTCGGGCGGGTATCCCCCGTGGCGGGCCGACCGGCGCCGGTCGGCCCCGCCGGAGAAGCGTCGTTTCGATCCGCAGGGAGCTCATGAGTAACACGTGGTGGCGCACCGCTGTCGTCTACCAGGTCTACCCGCGCAGCTTCGCCGACACCGACGGGGACGGGGTCGGCGACATCGCCGGGGTCACACGCCACATCGACCACCTCGCCGCGTTGGGGGTGGACGCGGTGTGGCTCTCACCGTTCTACCCGTCACCGCTGGCCGACGGTGGTTATGACGTCGCCGACTTCCGCGACGTCGACCCGAGGCTGGGTTCGCTCGACGACTTCGACGCGCTGGTCGCGGCCGCCCACGACCGGGGCATCCGGGTGATCGTCGACATCGTTCCCAACCACACCTCCGAGAGGCACCCGTGGTTCGCGGAGGCACTGGCCGCCGGTCCCGGATCGGCGGCGCGCGAGCGCTACATCTTCCGCGACGGCCGGGGAGAGGCCGGGGAGTTGCCGCCCAGTGGTTGGGAGTCGCGATTCGGCGGTCCGGCGTGGACCCGGGTCGAGGACGGCCAGTGGTACCTGCACCTGTTCGCGCCCGAGCAGCCCGACCTGAACTGGGAGCACCCCGAGGTGCGGGCGGAGTTCACCGACATCCTGCGGTTCTGGAGCCGCCGGGGTGTCGACGGGTTCCGCGTCGACGTCGCCCACGGCCTGATGAAGGACCTCTCCGAGCCGCTGCGCGAGGTGGTTCCCACCCCGGGGGGTGACGACTTCGACGAGATCGCGGCCAACCCTGACCACCCGTTCTGGGACCGTCCCGAGACCCACGAGATCTTTCGCGAGTGGCGCGCGGTGTTCGAGGAGTTCGACCCGCCACGGATGGCGGTGGCCGAGGCGTGGCTTCCCGGAGATCGCCTGGTGGGCTACCTGCGCCCCGACGAGCTGCAGACCGGGTTCAACCTGGAGTTCCTCAGCTGCGCGTGGGACGCCGACGCCTACCGGAGGGTGATCGACGCGAGCATCTCCGGTGCCGCGTCCGTGGGGACCGTGGCCACCTGGGTCATCTCCAACCACGACGTCGTACGGCCCGCCTCGGCGTTGGGTCTGCCGTCCGGCACCGACACCAACGCCTGGCTGCTGAGCGGGGGCACCCGGCCGCGCGCCGACACCGAGTTGGGGGTGCGGCGGGCGCGCGCGGCGGCGCTGCTGGAGCTCGCCCTACCCGGGTCCACCTACATCTACCAGGGGGAGGAGTTGGGGCTGCCCGAGGTCGCCGACCTCGCGCCCGAGACGCTGCGTGACCCCGCGTGGCAGCGCAGCGGGGGCGCCACCAAGGGGCGCGACGGCTGCCGCGTTCCCATTCCGTGGGAGCGTGAGGGGCCGTCCTTCGGGTTCAGCGACGTGGCTGGCTGGCTGCCCCAGCCCGCCGACTGGGGCGAGCTGTCCGTGCGGGCCCAGACCGGCGACCCGGACTCGACGCTGGAGCTGTACCGGCGGGCGATCCGCGCGCGTCGCGCGTTCGCCGCCGACGAGTCCTTCGCCTGGGACCCCGCTCTCGACAAGGGCGACGTCCTGGCGTTCCGACGCGGCGCCGACTGGCTGGTGCTGGTGAACACGGGGTCGGCGCCCGTGCCGCTGCCCGAGGGCGAGGTCGTGTTGGCCAGCACGGCTCTGGAGGGGGCGGTGCTGCCCGGGAACGCCGCCGTGTGGCTACGGCGGTGACCGGGCCGGTGGAGCGCTATCCGCTGGCGATCTGGATGAGGTTGCCGCACGTGTCGTCGAGGACCGCGGTCGTGACGCCGGGCATCTCCACGGGGTCCTGGGTGAAGCGTACCCCCAGCCCGCGTAGCCGCTCGAACTCGGCGTGGACGTCGTCGACGGCGAACGAGGTGTAGGGGATGCCGTCCTCGCGGAGGGCGTTCTTGAACGGTCCCACAGCGGGGTGGCCGTCGGGTTCGAGGACCAGCTCGGGCCCGTCGGGCGCCTCGGGGGAGACCACGGTCAGCCACCGGGCCTCGCCCAGTGGGATCTCGTTCGCCTTCACGAACCCGAGGATGTCGGTGTAGAAGGCGAGCGCCTTGTCCTGGTCGTCGACGAATACGTTGGCGAGGGTGATGCGCATGTCTGGGTCCGTTCAGTCGTGGATCGGCCAGCGCTCGACGATCGCGCGCAGGGGCGTGGTGTCGAGGACGTGGAACTTGTTACGGCCCCGCCGTTCCGTGCGCACGAGCCCCGCCACCTCCAGCACGTCGAGGTGTTGCGAGATCGCCTGACGCGACGAGGTGAGCCCGTGTCGCATGGCCAGCCGGGAGCAGATCTCGAACAGGGTCTGGCTGTCGCGCTCGGCCAACTCGTCCAGGATCGTTCGTCTCGTCGGGTCGGCGAGTGCCTTGAACACGTCGCTCATACACCGGACGTTATGCAAGCGGATTCTTGCGTGTCAATGTGGGGATGGCGCCCTACCGCGGGCGATGACTGAATCCCCTGGTCAACATGGAGATCAGCGCTCCGTTGTAGAGGAGGCCGATGAGGAGGTACGGCCAGTAGGTGCCACCCTCGGCGGCCACCCAGTAGATCTTGGCCGGCCAGTACGCCGGGAGCACCCCGAAGGCGTACTCCCAGGGGGGTGGGACGAACCACGGCAGGATCGGCAGGGCGGTCACGAGGAGGCCGAGCGCGCGTATGACCGCGAGACCCTCCAGCTTGTTCGCGCTGACCAGCACAATCAGGAGCATGGCCGTGGCGCCGAGCGCGGCGGCGCAGAGGCCGGCCGCCAGGACCGCGACCAGCATTCCCGCCCCGACGTAGCCGCTCAGGAACATCATGACCACCACGTAGACCAGGATGACCCCGCCGAAGACGGCGCTCCGGTAGGTGGCGAACGCCGACACCGACACGGGTGTGACGCGTAGCGCGGCGAGCGTGCCGGTGTCCTTCTCCTCGATGAGTAGCAGTCCACCGAGCGCGGAGAGGATCATGGCGGGACCCAGCACCAGGAAGAGGCTGAGGACCAGCGGGTGGTACGGCGTCAGGTCAAAACCGACATTGCCGGCGAGCATGTCCGTGACAGGCGGGAGAGCGAAGCGCACCAGGGCGACGTAGACCAGCGGTGCCACCAGCAGGAAGCGGAACATCGGGTCGCGCCGGACGTTGATCAGGTCGCCGCGGCCGAAGGCCAGGGCCGTGTTCACCATCGCTACCTCCCCTCTCCCGCCACGATGTGGTGGTCGAACACCCAGCGGGACACCAGGCCGAGGACGGCGATCCAGAGCACCGGGTAGAGGAGAGCGTAGGCCCACTCCCATCCGGCGAGGTCGTGCTGCCCGAACGCCGCGCCGAGCAGGAGCAGCGGCCCCATGGTCGGAACGAGGTGGACAAGCGCGTGCTCCCAGAGCCCCGAGTAGCTCAGGAAGGGCACACTGAGCACGCCGATCCACAGGGTCGCGGGGATAATCCAGTCCGTGATCGAGGGGTAGGGAGCCGCGCTCGCGAAGCTCACGAGCAGGAACAGTACGGTCGCGAGAACGACGCCCAGCACCAGTTCCGGCGCGCTGAACCGGGTTCCGTGCGTGACCAGTACGATCGCCAGGGCCATCACCGTGCTCAACGCGGTCAGGCTGGACACCTTGGCCGTGAGGTAGTCACGGAACGACAGCGGCGTGACGACCAACGCGAACACGGTACGCGCGCCCTTCTCGAAGAACAGCGACCCGGCGATGAAGAAGAAACCGACGATGACCAGGTCACCGAACACCGCGTAGGGCGCGACGACGTCGCGGAGGTCGTGTGGGAGCGGCAACATCAGGGCCAGCCAGAGCGCGCCGGAGAACGCCGCCGCGTAGAGGAACCCGTACCGCTTCTGCAGCCGTAGCTCTAGCCGCAGGGTGCTCGCCAGTGCGCTCACACCAGGCTCCTTCCCGTGACCTCGACGAAGACGTCGTTCAGGCTGGCCTCCTGGCTGTGCAGCGACTCCACGCGCCGTTCGCGTAGCAGGGCGTGGAAGTCGGGGTCGTCGGCCAGCCCGTCCAGCGCGAACTCGGCGCCTTCGAGGTCGTGGCCGGGTCCGGCGCGGAACTGTGCCCGGACGGTGCGCCTGCTACGCGCGAGCCTCAGCTCCGTGGGGGAGTCGAGTATGGGTATCTCGCCGTCGACGACGAAGGCGACCCGGTCGCACAGCTCCTCGGCGGTGGCCATGTCGTGCGTCGTCAGGAACACGGTCCGGCCCTGCTCGCGCAGCTCGGCGATCATGCCCTTGACCGCGCGGGCGTTGCGGGGGTCCAGGCCCGTGGTGGGCTCGTCGAGAAACACCAGTTCGGGCCGGTTCAGCAGGGCGCGTACGAAGGTGAGACGCGACTGCATCCCCTTGGAGAACGCGGCCACCCGCGTGTCGGCGACGTCGTCGAGCCCCACCCGCCGCAGTAGCCCGAGAGGGTCCTCGGTGGCGCTCGTGTAGAGCGAGGCGAAGTACTCCAGGTTCTCACGCGCGGTGAGCTTCTGGTAATGGTTTGGCAGCTCGAAGGAGACGCCGATCCGCTCGTAGTAGGCGTTGCCCCAGTCGCGGGGCGCGTCGCCCCACACGCGCACGGTGCCCTCACTCTGGGTGAGTAGCCCGATGAGGATCTTCTGGGTGGTCGACTTGCCGGCTCCACTGGGGCCGAGGAACCCGAAGACCTCGCCGGCCCGGACGGCGAAGCTCATGTTCCGTACGGCGGGCGTGTTGGACCGGGGGTAGG
Source organism: Halostreptopolyspora alba (assembly GCA_003725585.1). Taxonomy (GTDB): domain Bacteria; phylum Actinomycetota; class Actinomycetes; order Streptosporangiales; family Streptosporangiaceae; genus Lipingzhangella; species Lipingzhangella alba. Next base: position 427,584 of record RJMB01000001.1, read on the forward strand.
TGAAGGCGAGGTCGCTGACCTCCACCACCACGGATGCCCCGCTCTCATTCCCGGCCGTGTCCGGGGCGCGACCGGACGTCGCCGCGACTCCGGCCGTAGCCGTGGTGTCGTCACTCACGTGGCCTCCTTGGACCGAATTTTGATCACCCAGTCTAGTCAGATATTACTGGGTATTCAATAAATTCTGAAATCCAAGGTGTTGGCGGTGTCGGCGCCCACACGCGAACGGCTCCCCCGCGCTCACGCGAGGGAGCCGTGTCCGCTGTGTTGGACGTTGACGAGGCCGCCCGGCCCGTGGGCGGCGGGACTCAGCGGCGGCGGGAGTACAGGCCGTCGACGAGCACCACACCCGCCGCGGCGACGAGAATCTGGACGATCAGCACGAACAGCCAGAACGTGGTGAATATGGCGGCGATCGCCCCGCCGACGAAGGCGGCCACGATGCCGAGCACCAGCGTGAGCCAGATCGGCAGGTGCTGCTTGCCCGGGACGACCAGACGTCCCAGCGCGCCGATGATCAGACCCACGACGAGCGCGCTGATAATGCCGGTGATCTCCACGGGAGCTCGACCTCCTCAGGTTGCCGTTGTTCGGTGCGCTGCCCACTACGGCCGCCCGGCTAACCTCCCGCGGTCGCGTTCCCGCCGTTGCGGGAGTGCGTTTCGGGAGTGCGGGAGGTGTGGGCGTAGCCTCAGGCCCCCGCCACGCCCCGCGCGCGGCGGACTCAGAGCAGGCTGAGCTGGTGCGCCGACCGGCGGGGTCGGGCGGGTGCGGTGTCGCTGGTGATCGCCTCCGAGGAGTCCCGCAACTCGTTGAGGAACGGCGACGGACGCGTGTCGCGCGCCTCGCCGTGCCGGGTGCGCCGAACCGCCCGAGTGAGGTACAGGTGGTCCCGTGCCCGGGTCATCCCCACGAAGCAGAGCCGACGCTCCTCGGCCAGCGCGTCGTCGCTGAGCTCGGTGCCCGGCCAGCGCAACGGCAACAGCGAGTCCTCACACCCCACGACGAACACCACGGGGAACTCCAGCCCCTTCGCGGCGTGCAGCGTGAGCAGCGAGACCGCGTCGGCGCGCGGGTCGACCGCGTCCACCTCGGCCCCCAGCAGCACCTCGTGACAGAACCCGGCGACATCGGTCCCGTACCGCTCGGCGAGCGGGGTGAGCAGCTCGACCGCGCCGTGCACGGCGGCGGCGTGTTCGGCGCGGTCCGACTCGGACAGGGTGGCCAGGAACGCCTCGGCGGCGCCACGCACCCGTTCGACCACCGCCACCCCATCCGAGGGGACGGTGGTGCTCGCGCGCGTCAGCTCGCGCAGGATGTGCTCGACACCGCCGCGTGCCGTCAACGGGTCGTGGGAGCGCTTCTGCGCGGGGAACCCGCACCGGGCCAGCTCGTCGAGCACAGCGCGGGACTGGGCGTCGGTGCGGTACAGCACCGCGATGTCGCCGAACCCGAGCCGGCCGTCGCCGTCCCCCTCGACGCGTCCGCTGTCCAGTGAGTGCAGCGACGTCCCACCCAACAGCTGGTCGATGGTGCGGGCCACGTAGGCGGCCTCGGCCCGCTCGTCGGCGGCCCGGTGCAGCTGGATCCGCTGGGTGGCGTTGGCGTCGTCGCGCATGGCGCGCAGGTCCCGGTCGGCCACGAGCGTGCCGGGCCGGATCGCCCGCAGCGCGCCGGCGACGATGTGGGTCCCGCTGCGGTAGTTGCGGGTGAGCGAGACGACGGGCGCACGCGGATAGTCCTGGGTGAATCGCAGGAAGAACCGCACGTCGGCACCGCGGAAGGCGTAGATCGCCTGGTCCGGGTCACCGATCGCGGTCAGGTTGGCCTCGCCGGGAGCCAGCAGGCGCAACATGCGGTACTGCAGGTCGTCGACGTCCTGGTACTCGTCCACGGTGATCCAGCGGAAGCGTTGCCGGTACTCCTCGCGCACCCGCGCGTCGGACTCCAGCAGGTGCACCGGCAGGGCGAGCAGGTCATCGTAGTCCACCAGGCCGCGCTCGCGCAGCGCGGCGAGGTAGCGGGGCAGGACGTCCCCGGCCTCGCCGTCCCTGTCACCCTCGGCGCTGTCCGGGGTGGCCGGTGCGCTCGCCCGGCGGTCACGGGAGATGGCCGGACGCAGCCGGCGCGCCGCCCGCTCGTCCCCGGTCACCTCGGCGAGCACCCGGTGCTGCTCCGCTGCGTCGGCGACCCCGAAGTCGGCGGGCAGCTCCAGCAGCTCGGGTTTCTCACGGAGCACGGAGAGGCCGAGCGAGTGGAACGTGGCGACGGTGATGTCGCGGGCCGGTGCCCCCACCAGGGTGTCGAGCCGCTCGGTCATCTCCTGGGCGGCGCGGCGGGTGAAGGTGATAGCCAGGCACTCGCGCGCGGGCACCTCCCGTTCGAGGACGAGGTGCGCGATGCGGTGGGTCACGGTGCGTGTCTTGCCGGTTCCGGGACCGGCGACGATCAGCAGCGGACCCTCGGGCACCGAGGCCGCCGCGCGCTGTTCGGAGTCCAGGCCGGCCAGGATGCCGTGGTCGGCCGTGTCGGCGCCCGCCTCCCCGGTGTCGTCGCCGGCGGCGGGCGCGGTGTCGGACGTGGTGTCGAGTGCGCTGCCGTCCGGGCCGCCCACGGATGTGGGGGCCGGTTTCGCGGGGGTCGCGGGGCCGGACCCCGGCGCGGGTGGGGGACTCACGGACCCGAGGGTGTCGTCGTCGAATAACGCCGGGGTGTTGCGTGCGCGCACGTCCCGCAGCTCGCCGGGGTCGAACAGCCGGATCGTGCCGTACTCGCCGTCGTAGCCGGACTCGCGGATGACCCGGTCCTCGCGTAGCCGGCGGATGGCCTCGGCCAGTGGCTCGTTGTCGCGTCGGAGGTCGTCCAGCGGGACCTCGTCCAGGATCGCCAGCTCCGGGCCGTGAGCGGCGGTCAACGCGTCGATCTCCCGCTGGACGCGCTTGCTCTTGGGCCCGACCCCCACGACCTCACCGACGATCTCCGGGAGCGGAATGAGGCTGCGGAACCCGGCCGCCCCCTCCGGTCGCGCGGGTTCGACGCGGTCGGCGAGCGCGTCGACGCGGTGCAGTACCCCCACGGTGACCGGTTTCTGGCAGCTGGGGCAGCGCCCGTTGTGGGCGCGGGTCTGGCCGGGGTCGAGCCGCACCGCGCACTTGCGGTGCCCGTCGAGATGGTACTTGCCCTCCTCGGGGAAGAACTCGACCGTCCCCTCGAACCCGGTGCCGGTCTCCAGGGCGCGGCGGATGGCGAAGTAGTCCATCTCGGTGTCGAAGACGCTGGCCTCGCGACCCAGCATCGGAGGGGAGTGCGCGTCGGAGTGGCTGACCAGGGTGTAGCGGTCCAGCCCCGAAACCCGCCAGTTCATCTCCGGGTCGCTGGACAGCCCGGTCTCCAGCGCGAAGATGTGGCCGGCGAGGTCGCGGTAACAGTCGTCAACCGCGTCGAACCCGGCCTTGGACCCGAGTACGGCGAACCAGGGGGTCCAGATGTGGGCGGGGACCAGGTAGCTGCCCTCGCCGCTCTCCAGGGTGATCTCCAGCAGGTCGCGGGAGTCGAGGCCGAGGATGGGGCGGCCGTCGGAGCCGAGGTTGCCGATCTTGCCGAGGCGCCGGTTGAACTCCTCGGCGGCCGCGAAGTCCGGGACGTAGCACAGGTGGTGCACCTTGCGGGTGTGGTCGCCGTACTTGTAGATCGTGGAGATCTCCACCGACAGCATGAAACGCACGTCGTGGCCGCACGTCGGCGGGGTGGCGGGCATCGTGCGGCGCAGCGCCCGCTCGTGGTCGGGGCGCAGCCGGTACAGCCCGGGCTCGGCGGGTTCGAGCACCTCCTTGAGATGGGCGAGCCACGCGGGATGGGTGAAGTCGCCGGTGCCGACGACACTGATGCCCTTCCTGCGCGCCCACCAGGTCAGATGCTCGATGTCGCAGTCCTTGCTGCAGGCGCGCGAGTACTTCGAGTGGATGTGCAGATCGGCGTAGTAGCGCACCTGTCCCATCGTGCCAGGAGTCCGCGGGTGTTGGAGCCGCGCGGGGTGCCGCCGGGGTCACGAGCGGCGTCGCGCACTTCCGCCGCAGTGCCGGCGACGAGTCCGAGCGGTGCCTAGTTCAGCACGCGCACCGGAGAGCCGCGCAGGAAACCGACCACGTCCTCCACCGTCTCGCGGAAGAACACCTCGTAGTTGTCGCGCGTGACATAGCCCAGGTGCGGGGTCAGTACACAGTTGGGCGCCGTGCGCAGCGGGTGGTCGGCGGGCGGGGGCTCACTGTCGTAGACATCGATGCCGGCACCGGCGATCGTGCCCGAGCGCAGCGCCGCCACCAGGGCGTCCTCGTTGACGATCGGTCCGCGCGAGGTGTTGACCAGGAACCCGTCGGGTCCCAGCAGCTCCAACTCGCGGGCGCCCACCAGGTCACGGGAACGGTCGCCGAGCTTGAGGTGGATCGTCGCGATGTCGCACTGGCGCAGCAGCTCCTCCCGCTCCACCCGGGTGGCACCGTGCTCGGCGGCGCGCTCGTCGGTCAGGTTGGGGCTCCACGCCAGCACCCGCATGCCGAACGCGGATCCGATGGCCGCGACCCGCGCGCCGAGCCGGCCCAGCCCCATCACTCCCAGGGTGGCGCCGTGCAGGTCGGCGCCGACGGTGCGCTGCCAGCCTCCCGAACGCACCGAACGGTCCTCCTGGGGGATCCGCCGCGCCAGTGCCAGGATCAGCGCCCAGGTGAGCTCCACGGTCGGTGTGGTGAGGCTGGCGGTACCGCTGACCGTGATCCCGAGGGAGCGGGCGGCTTCCATGTCGATCGACTGGTTGGCCCTGCCGGTCGTCACGAGCAGCCGCAGGTTGGGCAGCCGGGCGAGCAGCTCACCCGGGAACGGGGTGCGCTCCCGCATGGCGCAGACGACCTCGAACGGCTCCAGCCGTTCGACGAGCGCGTCGTGCTCGTCGAGGTGGTCGGTGAATACGGTGAGTTCGGCGTCCTCGGGGAGCGTGCCCCAGTCGCCGTAGCGCCGCGCGATGTCCTGGTAGTCGTCGAGCACTGCGACCCGTGTAGTCATGATCGGCAGCTTACGGCGCACGCCGGTGCGCGCCGAAATCAGGTGCCGCCGGCCATCGGCGGCGCCGGAGTGGAAACTCGGGCGCCAGCGGATTCGTCACACTCGTGTCGGGTCCACTGAAACCCCCACGAGGAGAGGCGATGGAGTTGACGAGGGAACAGGAGCAGGATTACCGCTCCCGGGTGCGGGGCTGCCTGCTGGGTGGGGCCGTCGGTGACGCCCTGGGCGCGCCGGTGGAGTTCATGACCCTGTCGGCTATCCGCTCCGAGCACGGTGACCAGGGGATACAGGAGTACGTCGCCGACCGGGGCCAGAACCGTCACGGCCTCGTCACCGACGACACCCAGATGACACTGTTCACCATGGAGGGGATGATCCGCGCCGGGCTGCGACGGGACCGCGGAATCGGCTTCAACCCGGTGGGCCCGCTGCATCAGAGCTATCTGACCTGGTACGAGACCCAGACCCGGCGTGGGTCCAGCGGGGATTGGCCGGGATGGCTGCAGGGCGAGAGTTGGCTCTACGCCCAGCGCGCACCGGGTAACACCTGCCTGGACGCCCTCGCGGCGAGTGTCGCGCCCAACGGAGAGTGGCAGCGCTACGGCGCTCCGGCCGAGAACCACTCCAAGGGATGCGGCGGTGTCATGCGCAGCGCACCCCTCGGGCTACTGCCACCGACCTGGAACGACGTCGACAGCGCGGTCTTCTCCTGGGCGGCGGAGGCGGCCGGACTCACGCACGGCCACCCCACGGGCAAGCTGTCCTCCGGCGCGCTCGCGTTGCTCGTGCACCGCCTGGTCGTCGGCGCGGACCTGACGGCCGCGCTCGACACCGTCATGGCCGAGCTCGCCCGCCACGACCACCACGAGGAGACCGCCTCGGCGCTGCGTCGGGCCCGCGACGCCGCGGCGACCCGGCCCGCGACCCCCGAGACCGTGGAGCGGCTCGGCGGCGGCTGGGTCGCCGAGGAGGCCCTGGCGATCGCTGTCTACTGCGCCCTGGCCCGGCCACGTCCCGAGGAGTTCCTCGACGCGCTCTCGCTGGCGGTGACCCATTCCGGCGACTGTGACTCCACGGGGGCGGTCTGCGGGAACATCCTGGGGGCGCTGCACGGCGAGACCGCGTTGCCGCCCCAGCTCACCTTCGAGGTCGAGGGGCGCGGCACCATGCTGCAGCTCGCCGACGACTTCGTGTGGGAATTCACCGCCCACCACCTGCTGCACGGCGAGTACGGCCCCTGGACCCGGTGGAGTGAGCGATACCGGGGATGACCCCGGGTGTGGCCTTGTCCGGGGCCGGCGGCTGGGTGGGCACGCGCGTGCCCACCCAGCCGCCTGTACTCGGGTGACCCCCGAGAACGCCGAACATAAGGCGTCGACCACCACGGCGCCCATCCGCTGCCGGCGCCACCGTCAGCGGCGGTGCCGCTGCCCCACCGCACCGCCGCTGGAGCGCTCACCCCGCGGTCGGGCACGGCCGCACCTCGTCGGGAGAGCCGACCGTCCCCGACACCACCCGGTCACGCTCCACGGGCGGGACCTGGCCGATCCGGGGGCACGGGGCGACCCTCGGAACCCGAGGCCGTCAGCTCGGACGCGTGACGGGGACGGCGGCCAGAGCGCGGTCGGCGGTCACGCTCGCGGACAGCATCAGGGGCAGCGCGCGCGACCGTGCGGGACGGGGAAGGCCCTCCATACGGGCGGCGAGCGCGGGAAGGCGGCGATGGGTGGCGTTGGCGGTGGCCCGGGCCGCCGTGAGCGCCACCCGCGGGTGGAAGTCCAGGAAACTGTGCGCCGAGTTCTCGAATGGCACCAGTACGCCCTCGGGCAACGCCTCGGCGGTGCGCCGCGCCACCGGCCGCACGGTGCGCGTGTCCCGCGCGCCGGACAGCACCGTAGTGGGCCAGGTGCAGGTGGGCAGAACAGCGGGAAGGTCCACCGGTTGGCCGGCGAATTCGGGGAACCCCTCCGCCTGCCGATCGAAGAGCACGTGCGGATCCATCGGATCGCCGTCGGGGCGCACGTGGCCGAGCTCGCGATAGCTGATCGCCCCGGCCAGGTCGAACTCCATGTAGTAGGGGTGGCGGCGCTGGACCTCGCTCTCGCCGAGTTGGCGGATGCGGTTCCAGGTCCGCGGCCGGCCCCGGCGCACCGCCGCCAGGAGCCGCTCCACCAGCCCGGTGCCGCCCAACTCGTAGGCCACCGGAACCACCAGGCCGGTGTCGGCCACGGAGACCGTGCCGTCGGCGACCAGGGAGCGCAGCGCGCTGGCCACGGCGGCGGTGTCGGGCGCGTCGCCGTTCCAGAACAGGCGGCGCAGGTGCCTACGCCGCAGATCCTCGCCGGAGGCCCCGCTGCTCGCCGAGTCCAGGACCATGGCCGCCACCCGTTCGGGGTGCCAGGCTCCCAGTGCCTGGGCCAGGTATCCGCCGTAGGAGGAGCCGTAGACCACGGCCCGTTCCCAGCCGCAGTCGTCCAGCACCGCCACCAGGTCGCCGACCACGGACTCCACGGTCATCGCCGCCATGGGCAGGTCGGCCCCTGTCCGGTCCGTGCGGGACAGGCCCACACCCCGGTGCTCGACCATCGCCACGTCGAAACCACGCCGGACCGCCGCCCCGCGTATCCCGCGGTACGGCAGCACCGAGGCCAACCCGGGACCGCCGGGGATGATGAGCAATGGGGTGTCGCCGGGCGTGCCTTCGCGGACATAGGTCAGGTCGAACTCGCCGGAGCGCCGCTCCACCGGCCGGGATAGCGTGCGCACCCCGGGCATGCGGCGTAGCCGTCGCCCCAAGCGCTGTTGCTGTGCGTGGTCCATGCCCCGAGCAACGTGTCCGGCGGTTCCCCCGTTCCGTATCGCCCGCGAGTCACGGGCACGAGCGGGCACGGTTCGGGCACACGACGGGGTTGTCGGGGGGAGGTGTCCCCCATATAGTTGCGTTTAAGCAACTATTGCGAGGTGGCAATGGATGACCGGGAGCGGCTGCTCGAACTGCTTCGCACCATCCAGTCCAGCGTCATTCCATCCCTCGTCCGCGGCCACGAAGAGCACGACATCACCCTGCTGCACGCCGCGCTGCTGCAAGCGCTGAACCGCGGCGGTGAGCCCACCGTCCGCGAGCTCGCCGACCTGATCGGCCGGTCGGTGTCGCGCACCAGCCGGCTCGTTGGCCAGCTCGAATCGCGTGAGCTGGCCCAACGCCGCGAGGACCCGGACGACCGCCGCGTCCGACGGGTACGCATCAGCGCCTCGGGACGCGCCGTGCTGGACGAGGTCCAGCGCATGCGGGTCGCGGCGCAACTGGAGCTGTGGGAGCATCTCGCCGCCGACGAGCGCGCGACCGTGCTCCACGCCATGGAACTGCTGGCGAAGGCGGCACGGAGGTACCGCGATGAACGTGGTTGAACTGGACCAACTCGACACGGCACGGGTCGACCTCGTCGGCGGCAAGGCGGCCGGCCTCGGCGCGCTCATCGCCGCGGGCGAGCCGGTGCCGCCGGGATTCTGCGTGACGACCGAGGCCCATCAACGGGTACGGGACACCTCAGGGGCGATCCCGGAGGCGCTGCGCGACGAGATCATCGGGGCCTACCGGCGGCTCGGCGGGGGAGCGGTGGCCGTGCGCTCCAGCGCCACGGCCGAGGACCTGCCCCAGGCCAGCTTCGCCGGCCAGCAGGAGACCCTCCTCAACGTCAACGGCGAGGACGCGCTCGTCGAGGCGATACACCAGTGCTGGGACTCGCTGTGGACCGAGCGTGCGATGCGCTACCGCGAGCACAACGACATCGACCACGCCACGGTCCGCATGGCCGTCGTGGTGCAGCGCATGGTCGACGCCGAGGTGGCCGGGGTGCTGTTCACGGCCAACCCGGTCACCGGGAGCCGCCCACAGACCGTGGTCGACGCCGCCCCTGGTCTGGGCACCGCGGTGGTCGACGGAACGGTCAACCCCGACCACTACGTGCTCGACGCGGCCCCGGAGCCGGACACGGTACGGGAGGGTTGTCTGACGGCCACCCAGCTCGCGGAGCTCTACCACGCCGGACAGCGGATCCAGCGCCACTTCGGCGTTCCCCAGGACGCCGAGTGGGCGATCGACACCTCCGGGCGGCTCTGGCTGGTGCAGTCCCGGGCGATCACCACGCTGTTCCCACTTCCCGACACCGACCGGCCGGGACCGCGGGTGTACCTGTCGGCCAGCGCGGTTCAGGGGGTGCTGCACCCCCTGACCCCCATGGGGATGGCGGTGATGAAGCTGGCGGGCGCCGGAATGTGCCGCGCGGTCGGCATCCGGGTCGACCCGATCGACGGCCCGCCCGGCTTCGTCGACGTTGGCGGACGCATGTTCATCGACTTCACGAGCGTGGTGCGCAGTAAGCTCACCCGGAGGAACCTGCGTGGGCGCATGGAGATCTACGGGCCGCGCGTGGCCGCCGCGGTCGGGCGGGTCCTCGCCGACCCGCGGTTCTCCCCGAGGCCCGGTCCGCCGTTCCGGGTGAGCACGGCCGCGAGAGGCGCGCTGCGGTTCGGGCCACCCGCCACGGCCGCGGTACTGCGGGCGTTGGCTCGCCCAGAGGCGGCGCGCGCCCGGACCCACCGGGTGGGAGCCGAGTTCGAGCGGGCCATGACCGCCCCCGCCACCCTGACCACGATGGAGCGGCGGCTGCGCTTCGTGGAGGAGGCGAGCCGAACGGTAACGCCCCTCCTGCGTATGGTCTGGCCGCTGTGGCCGGCGATGATAGCCAGCTACCTGCCGGTATGGCTGCTCGACGGCATCGCCGAGGAGGGCGAGGTCGAGACCGTGCTGCGCGGGATGCCGCACAACCCCACCACCGAGATGGACCTCGCACTGTGGCGATTGGCGAGCGAGGCCGGCGAGCATCGCGAGCTCCTCACCACCACTCCGCCCGCGGAACTGGCCGCGCGTTACGGGGACGGCACGCTGCCCGACATCGGGCTGGAGGAGTTCCTCGCCCAGTACGGTCGGCGGGCCGTCGCCGAGATCGACGTCGGCGTGCCCCGCTGGGCCGAGGACCCCACACCGGTCTTCGCGGCCATCGCGGGCTACCTGCGCCTCACCGACCCCGAGCAGGCCCCCGACCGGCGGTTCGCCCGGGCCGTGTCCGAGGCCGAGGCCAAGCTCGCCGAGCTGGTGCGCCGGGCGCGCCCGAGCCGGCCGCTGCGGGCACGCGCCGCCGGGTGGCTCATGGGGCGGGCGCGCGCCCTCGCGGGCCTGCGCGAGCTGCCCAAGTTCTGCTGGCTGCACGGGCTCGGGCAGATCCGCGCGCAGCTGCTGCTGGTGGGGGAGGAGCTCACCGGAAAGGGGCTGCTGGACCGGCCCGACGACATCATGTTCCTGAACGTGCGCGAGGCGTACACGGCCGTCGCCGGGACCGACCTGCGCGACCGCGTCGCCGAGCGGCGGGCCACCCACGACCGGGAGACACGGCGGAGCGCCGTCCCCAACGTTGTGCTCTCCGACGGCACCGACCCGGAGACCCTGCTCGCGCCGGAGCCCGACGGTGAGGGGACCCTCACCGGGATGGCGGCCGCCCCCGGAACCGTCACCGGGACCGCCCGGGTCGTCCTGGACCCCGCGGGCGCGAGTGTGCGCCCGGGCGAGATCCTCGTCGCTCCCTCCACCGACCCCGGATGGACCCCGTTGTTCATGACCGCGGGCGGGCTGGTGACCGAGACCGGCTCACCGGTGAGCCACGGCCCCACCGTGGCGCGGGAGTACGGTATCCCGGCGGTGATCGGAATCGACGCGGCCACCCGGGTGATCCGAACCGGCCAGCGGATCACCGTGAACGGGTCGACGGGAGCGGTCGAGCGCCACAGTCCCATTGATCGCGCAGCTAACGAGAGCGCCGACGACGTATCGAGCCGGTAGCCCCACGAGCGACGAATCGCGCTCACCGGTTGGCACCAAGCCGCTTTCCGTGTCGACGACGACAAGACCAACGCCGTGGTCAGCCGGGCTCAGGTGGCGTCCACCCCGGTCAGGGAACGACCGATGATGAGCTTCTGGATCTGGCTGGTGCCCTCGTACAGGGTGAGTACCCGGGCGTCGCGCAGGTACTTGCCGAGCGGGTACTCGTCGATGAACCCGTAGCCCCCGAACACCTGCAGGCAGTTGTTGGCGACCCGTACCGCGGTCTCGCTGGCGGAGAGCTTGGCCATCGAGGCGGGCGCGGTCACCTCCTTGGATCCGGCCCCCGCGTCGACCATGGCCGCGGCGCGCCACGTCAGCATCCGCGCCGACTCGACGTCGACGGCCGAGTCAGCCAGCAGCTCCTGCACCAGCTGCTTCGAGGCGATCGGCGCGCCGAACTGGGTGCGCTCGGTCGAGTACCGTACCGCCGCGTCCAGCGCCGCCCGCGCCACCCCGACACCGCCGGCCGCGACCGAGATCCGGCCCTTGGCCAGGGCGGACAGCGCGATCGCCAGCCCCTTGCCGACCTCGCCCAGGCGCGCCGAGTCCGGCACCCGCACATCCTGGAACGACAGCGACGCGGTGGCCTGGCCGCGCAGCCCGAGCTTGCCGTGGATGGTGGTGGCCGTGAAGCCGGGGGTGTCGGTGGGGACGAGGAAGGCCGTGATCCCCTTGCCACCGTCGTCGGAGGTGCGGGCGAACACCAGCGCCACCGACGCCCACGTGCCGTTGGTGATGAAGATCTTCTCGCCGTTGAGAACCCAGTCGTCGCCGTCGCGCGTGGCGCGGGTGCGTAGCGAGCCGGCGTCGGAACCGCTGTCGGGTTCGGTCAGCGCGAAGCAACCGAGCGCCTCGCCCGAGGTCAGCCTGGGCAGCCAGTACCGCCGCTGTTCCGGGGATCCGTACGTCGCGATCGTCTTGGTGACCAGCCCGAGAGAGACCGACACGACCCCGCGTACCGAGGAGTCGCCGCGCCCGAGCTCCTCGCACACCAGCACGTAGCTGAGCATGTCGACCTCGGTGCCGCCGTACTCCTCGTCGATCGTGAGGCCGAGGAAGCCGAGCTCGCCCAGACGGGTGAACAGGCCCCGGTCGATGGACTCGGCGCGGTCCCACTCCCGGATGTGGGGGACGATCTCGGCGTCCACGAACTCCGCGGCCATCTGCCGGATGCCGCGCTGCTCCTCGTTCAGTGTCAGGTCCATCGTCAGCCAATCAGGGGTCGGGTGGGGCCGGGGCGGTCCACAGCGCGGGTGTGGGGCGGGGGCAACGGCGGGCGCGCCGGAGGTGGCACGGTCACCGCAGGTACACGCGTGTCGGGTCGATGCGCTCGCGCAGCGGCTCCAGTTCGGCGCGGGTTGGCGGTTCGGTCACCGCCACCTCGGGGGCCAGGCGCAGGGGCCAGCCGGTCGCGGCGGTTACGTCGGCCACCTCCACGCCGGGGTGGACCGCGCTGAGCGTCAGCTCTCCGTCGTCGGCCGCGGTGAGGACCCCCAGGTTGGTGACCACCGTGGTCACGCCGCGTCCGGTGGTGCCCACGTTCGGGTTGGCCCGGCGGGCGCGGAGCGGGGCGGGGCTGGTGCAGAAGTCCAGCGTCTCGACCAGGGAGGTGGGGGTGTGCCGGCGCAGCACCACGAACACCTCCGCGGCGTTGGCCATCACCTCGGCGGCCCCTCCCGAGCCCGGTAGCCGGACGGTGGGCTGGGCGTAGTCGCCGATGACCGTGCTGTTGAGGCTGCCCCAGCGGTCGATCTGGGCGCCGCCGAGGAACCCCACGTCGATGCGGCCGCCCTGCAGCACGTAGCCGAACAGCGCGTGCATGCCCAGGATGCACTCGGCACCGGTGGCGAGCGGCGCGTCGGCGATCGTCTGCGGCAGCCGCGGCGGGTGAGCCCCGGTCACGCCCGACTCGTAGACCTGCTCGATGCCGGGTTCGGTGGTGGCCTGCGCCAGTGCCACGGCGAGCGTGGGTAGCCCGATCCCGGCGAACACGCGGCGCCTGCCGCGCAGGCACCGGGCGCTGACGACGGTGAGCAGCTCGCTGGGGGTGCATCCGGTCAGGTTCGGCTCGCTCGTGGCCGTCACAGTGCGCTCCCGTAGTCGACCGGGGTGGACATGGCGGGCACCGGCCGCAGCCGGTCGAAGTAGCCGGGGCCGAGCTTGGCGAGGTAGGCGTCGTGGTCCGGGAGGTCGTAGACCCACTCACGTAGCCATTCCCGTAGGGCGTCGGGGTCGCGGCTGATGTCGGGCCACGACCGGTAGAACTCGTTGTCGCGGTCGTAGTAGCCCTGCACGAACGAGGGGTGGGCGCCGCGCGGGCACTCGACCACGGCGTCCACCGCGAGGCCGGGGATCGTGGTGCGGTTGGGGTCTGAGCGGATGACCTCGTCGTCGGCGACCTCCTCGACGACGGCGACGGTCCGGCGCGCGGCGAAGGCCACCTCCTGCTGCGGCCCGAGGATCCCCCACGCCTGGACGTTGCCGGCACGGTCGGCGCGCTGGGCGTGCACGATCGCGACGTCGGGGTGCAGTGGCGGTACCGCGTAGACCTCCTCGGTGCCGCCGTTGGCAGCGGGGAAGGGCGAGGTGACGGTGCGGATGTTGGGGTTGCGCGCGGGCAGGTCGCCCCCCGCGTAGGAGCGCACCGGGTAGAACGGCAGGTGGGACGCGCCGGCGATGTAGCGGCCGAGGAGCCCGTAGTGGCTGTACTCCTCGATCTCCAGGGGGCGCGGGTCGCCGTGTTCGATCGCCCGCCGGATCGCGTGCAACGAGCCCACGGAGCTGTTCCCGGTGAACGAGAAGATCATCTTCGTGGCCACGCCGGCGGCGACGAGCTGGTCGAACACGATGTCGGGTGTCATGCGGACGATCGTGAGGCGCTGCCGGCGCTGTCGGATCAGTTCGTGACCGGCCGCGACGGGGATCAGGTGGGTGAACCCCTCGAGCGCCACGGTGTCGCCGTCGTTGACGTGCTCGGCGATCGCGTCGCGCATCGTCGCCAGCTTCGATCGGGCCATCGGTGTTCCTTACGGGAGTGAGTACCGCCGACACCGTGACACGGCGCACTCAGTATGGTCCAATACTGGATCAACACCGCACTGATACTGATTCCGACTTAAAGTTGGGGTGTCGTGGAGCTTCGTCACATCGCCGGATTCGTCGCCGTCGCCGAGGAGCTGCACTTCGGGCGGGCCGCGGCGCGGCTGAACATGGCCCAACCTCCGCTCAGCCAGCAGGTCCGGGGGCTGGAGCGGGAGTTGGGCGTGCGCCTGTTCGAGCGCAACACGCGTTCGGTGCGGCTGACACCCGCTGGCGAGGGCTTCCTGCCGCACGCCCGCCAGGTCCTGGCCGACGCCGATCTGGCCCGCAGAGCCGCGGTCGCCGGCGGTAGTGGGGAGGTGGGTCGGGTCAGTATCGGCTTCGCCGGGGCGAGCAGCCACGAGGCCATCCCCAAGCTGACCAAGGCTGTCCGGGCCGCGCACCCCGGAATCGAGCTGCGCCTGCAAGGGCAGACCTACGCCGGTGTGGCGCTCGCGCGCGTGGCCGACCGCGAGCTCGACATCGGGTTCGTGCGGCTGCCCGCGCGACGGTCCGGTGTGCGTACCCGGGTCATCCAGCACGAGCGCCTGGTCGCCGCGCTGCCCTCGGACCACCGGCTGGCCGACGAGCCCGACATCGAGGTGGCCGACCTCGCCGAGGAACCCTTCGTCGCGTTCCCGGGCACCGAGGGATCCAGTGTGCGGGAGAACATGGTGCGCCTGGCCCTGGAAGCGGGCTTCACCCCGCGCATCGTGCAGGAGGCCCCCGACTCCTACACCATTCTCGACCTGGTCGCCGCCGGGGTCGGGGTGACGATCACGGTGTCGTCGGTGCAGCACATCCGGCGCTCCGGGATGGTCTACCGGGAGCTGCGCGGTGACGTCCCCACCATCGGCTCGGCGCTGGCCTGGCGTGAGGACAACGCCTCGGCGGCGTTGCACACGGTACTGCGGGTGGCCGAGCGGGTGCTGCCGACCCCGTCGAGCGGTGAGGTACGGGGGCTGCAGCCCGGTCTTGATTGATAGCGGATTCGTCTTTCTCGGGTAAAAGCTCGGTATTGGACGATATTACGCCTGGCCTGCCACCGTGTACCGAGATTGGCGGTTGTGACCCACGTCATGACCCGCAGGGGGACGCGTCGAATGGCGGTCCCCTCGCGTCCCCCGAGGCGCGGTGCCGCTGACCGTGCGCAGCCACCGGTCAACGGGGATCTCGGCCGCCACTTCCCGACAACCCGCTGGCCACGGCCCGTTCCCGACGGCCCCCTCCGTGGCGCCCCCGTTCGGGCCGCGACCAGCGTCATGAGGTCGACCGAGTTCGGGCCCGAACCGAACCCAGCCAGCCCCCAGCCGCCACAGACCAACCAGGGAAGCCTTGTGAAGCAACGAGTTCTTGCAGCCAGCATCGCCGTCGTGTCGACAGTGAGCCTCGCGTCCTGCGGCAGCACCAACGAGGACGAAGAGGGCATGCCCGACCAGATGGTGTGGAGCACCTACGGCACCGGCACCTCGACCTACGCCGACGTCGCCGCGGTCGCCGACGCCGTCACCTCGGCCGGCGGCCCCAACATCCGGGTGATCACCTCCGACACGGCGGTCGGCCGCGTCACCCCGGTCCGTGACGGACAGGCGCACATGGCCCGCACCGGCGACGAGTTCATCTTCGCCTTCGAGGGGGACCACGACTTCGCCACCGGGGAATGGGGACCGCAGGACGTGCGGGTGGTGTGGGGCCCGATCGCGCCGCACGGGATGCTCGTGCGTGACGACTCCGGAATCGAGTCCTTCGAGGATCTGGAGGGCAGCGACTTCCCACGCATCACCGCCAACCCCTCCGTGAACAACAAACTCGAGGCGTTCCTCGCCTACGGCGGACTCACCTGGGACGACGTCAACGTTGTGGAGGTCGACTACAGCGAGCAGCCCAACGCCCTGGAGACGGGCGAGCTGGACGTGCTGTTCCACCAGATCTACGGCCCGGACCTGTACGAGCTGGAGAACTCCTTCGACGTCCGGTGGCTCAGCATGGACGACGACTCCGAGGAGAGGGTCGACGCCGTCACCGATGTCGCGCCCGGCGTCGAGATCGGCGAGTTCGGGGGCGGGCCCGGCCAGGAGGACGGGGAGACCGCGCGGAGCCTGGTGTATCCGCTGCCGTTCATGACCTACGCGGACACCGACGAGACGCTCGTCTACGAGACGGTCGAGGCCATCAACGACACCTACGAGGACTATCGGGACGACACCGCCAACACCGAGCAGTGGAGTCTCGAGAACTCCGACACCGAGCCCAAGACGGTCCCCTTCCATCCCGGCCTCGTCCGCTACCTGGAGGAGAACGACGCGTGGGACGAGGAGAAGGAGGCCCGCAACAACGAGCTGATCGAACGCGGCGAAAAGCTGCGCGACGGCTGGGACGAGTTCGTCGCCGAGGCCGACACCGAGGGCGGGAACGTCGAGGAGGAGTGGACGGCGTGGAAGGAAGCCAACGTCCCCGAGGAGTAGCGGCCGTACCCGCACACGTGGGGAACGTCGTCCCCGAGAGGAAGCGCTGAGATGAACGACCGGTGCAACGGGTTCTGGAGAGCGGTGGTCGTTCTCCTCACGGTCTGCGGACTGCTGCTGACCGTGAGCCAGGTGTTCTTCTGGAACCCGTTCGGGTCCCTGCTGCGCCACCAGTTCCTGTACCTCGTGCTGGCGCTGTTCCTGCCCCTGGTGTTCGTGGTGTTCCCCGCGCACAAGGGGGCCGCCTCGCGTGTCCCGTGGTACGACGTGGTGCTGTTCGCGGCCACGTTCGGTGTCAACGTCTACTTCGGGTACAACGCCGAGCGGATCGTCAACCTCGGGTGGGACTACGCCGGACCGCCGGAGTCGGTGGCGTTCAGCTTCGCGCTGTGGGCCCTGGTGCTCGAGGCGTTGCGGCGCTGCGCCGGTACCGCGGTGACCGTCATCGCGCTGCTGTTCTCGGTCTACCCGTTGTTCGCCGGCGTCATCCCCGTCACGTTTCTGCAGGGAATCCCGTTCACGCTGGACGGCGCCGCGCGGATGCACGCCATGGGGGTGGAGAGCATTCTGGGGCTGCCCCTGCAGACCGCCGGGACCATCCTGATCGGGTTCCTGCTGTTCGGCGTGGTGCTGCAACACACGGGCGGCGCGACGTTCTTCTACCAGCTCGCCCAGGCCGTGTTCGGCCACTCCCGTGGCGGATCGGCCAAGGTGGCGGTGGTCAGCTCCGGCTCGATGGGCATGATGAGCGGGAGCGCCGTGTCGAACGTACTGACCACCGGACCCATGACGATCCCCGCGATGAAGAATGGGGGGTTCCGCGGCCGGTACGCGGCCGCCGTGGAGGCCACGGCCGCCTCCGGTGGCTCGATCACCCCGCCCATCATGGGGACCGCGGCGTTTCTGATGGTGTCGTTCGTCGGGGTGACATACCGCGAGGTGGCCCTGGCGGCGGTGATCCCCGCCGTGCTGTACTACCTCGGTGTCTTCGCCCAGATCGACGCGTACTCGGCGAAGGTGGGGCTACGCGGGCTCTCCCGCGCCCAGCTGCCGCGTATCGGCGGGGTGCTGCTGGGTGGCTGGCCGTTCCTGTTGGCCCTGGCGGCGCTGGTGGGCCTGCTCGTGGTGTACCGCAACGAGCAGCAGACACCGTTCATCGTCGTCGCCGCGCTGCTGCTGATCGCGTTCGTGCGGCCCAGGGACCGGATGACGCCGCGCGGGTTCCTCGACCTGCTGTTCGGGGCGGGCCGCACCATCGCCGAGATCCTGGGCATCATCGCCGGTGTCGGCCTGATCGTGGGTGGGCTGTCCATGGCGGGGGTGTCGCTGTCGCTGGCCCGCGAGCTCACCTTCCTCGTCGGGGGCAGCCTCCCCCTGATCCTGGTCGCCGGAGCTGTCACCTCGTTCGTGCTGGGCATGGGGATGACGGTGTCGTCGGTGTATGTCTTCCTGGCGATCGTGATGGCCCCGGCGCTCGTCGAGCTCGGCGTCGACCCGATGGCGGCGCACCTGTTCGTCATCTACTGGGCGACCGTCTCCTACATCACCCCGCCGGTGGCGCTGGCGTCGTTCGCGGCCGCGGGCATCGCGGGAACCCGGCCGATGCCGACGAGTCTCACCGCCATGCGGCTGGGGATGGTGAAGTACATCATCCCGTTCTGCTTCGCGGTCAACCCGGCACTCGTGGCCCAGGCGAGCCCGGCCGAGGTCGGGATCGCGTTCGCGCTGGCCCTCGCCGGTGTCGTGCTCATGGCGTGGAGCTTCGAGGGGTGGATCGTGGGCATCCACCGGCGCATGCACTGGGTCGCGCGGGCGGTCGGCATGCTCGCCGGGGTGGCGATGCTGGCCCCGGAGCGGACCAGCGGTCTGGTCGGCCTGGCCGTGGGTGCCCTCGTCATCGTGGCGACGTGGCTGTTCGCTCCCGAGACCGGCCACCCCCGCACGGACGGTGAGACGCGGGAGGGCGGCGACCCTGATGACGGTGCCCCTGGGGAGGCCACGTCGGAGGCCCCGCCCTCGCGGGAGACGCGACCGGAGGGTGGGGTGCCGGCGGGTAGCGCCACCACCGGGCGCGACGACCCGCCGGCCTGACCCCCGGGCGCGCCCGGGGGTCAGGCCGCCACGTGTGGGCTACCGGGCGTCGCGGCGCACCACGGGTTTACGCCCCTTGATCGTGCTGCCGCGCAACGCCCTGATCACGTCCTCGGCTGCGGACTCGGGGACCTCCACCAGGGAGAACCGGTCGGCGATGTCGATCGCCCCGATGTCGCGCCCGGCGAGGCTGGTCTCGCCGGCGATCGCGCCCACCAGGTCCTGCGGCCGGATCCGGGCGCTGCGCCCGGCACCGACGAAGATACGCGCCATGCCGCCGGCCGGGCCGCGGCTCTGCCGCTCCCCGCCCCCGTTGCGGCCCTTGTTGGTCGAACGCCGGGCGCCGCGCTCGTTGCGCTTGGGCTGTTTGAGACTGACCTCGGGGATCTCCTCCTCGTCGGCCGGCGTCGCGTTGGTCTCGTGGGCCAGCCGCACCGCCGCGAGGGCGATGTCCATGACGTCGAAATCGTCGGAGAGCGCCTCCACCACCACCCGGTAATGGTCGAGGTCGTCCTCCATGATGCTCTCCTGGAGCGCGGCGCGGGTCAGCTCCATGCGCCGGGCCCGCAGGTCGGCGACCGTGGGCAGCTTCTCGATCGTCACCTGGCTGTTGGTGGCCCGCTCGATCGCCTTGAGCATCCGGTGCTCACGCGGCTCCACCAGGGTGATGGCCACCCCCTCGCGACCCGCCCGGCCCACACGCCCGATGCGGTGCACGTAGGCGTCGGAGGCGGAGGGCACGTTGTAGTTCACCACGTGGCTGAGATGCTCGACGTCGAGCCCGCGCGCGGCGACGTCGGTCGCGATGAGCAGGTCCGAGGCCCGGTTGCGGAGCCGGCCCATGACACGGTCGCGCTGCTCCTGGCCCATGCCGCCGTGCAGCGCCTCGGCCCGGTAGCCGCGCCCGTTCAGGGTCACCGTCAGCTCGTCGACCTCCTCGCGGGTGCGGCAGAAGACGAGCGCGGCCGACGGGGACTCCACGTCGAGGATGCGGCCCAGGGCCGCCGGTTTGTGCGACCGCGGCACGATGTAGGAGCTCTGTCGCACCAGCGGGGACTCGTCGGTGGTCGACGTCTCGTGCGCGGGACGGATCGAGATCGGCTCGCTCATGTGCTGCCGCGCCAACCCGTCGATGCGGGCGGGCATCGTCGCCGAGAACAGGATCGTCTGGCGGTCCTGTGGGGTCTCACTCAGGATCGCCTCGATGTCCTCGGCGAATCCCATGTCGAGCATCTCGTCGGCCTCGTCGAGAACCACCATCGACAGGTCTCTCAGCGAGAGGGTGCCGCGGCTCATGTGGTCCAGCGCGCGGCCCGGTGTCGCGACCACGATGTCCACGCCCTGTTCCAGGGTCCGGATCTGCCGGCCGATCGGCTGCCCGCCGTAGATCGGGAGGACACGCGCGCCCAGCTCCTGGCCGTAGCGGTGGGTCGCCTCCGAGACCTGGATCGCGAGTTCGCGGGTGGGCACGAGCACCAGCGTCATCGGGTCCGGCCCGCGCTCTCCCTCGGGCATCCGTTGCAGTGCCGGGAGCGCGAATCCGGCGGTCTTGCCCGTCCCCGTGGCGGCTTGGCCGAGGACGTCGCTTCCGGTGAGGATCGGGGGGATGGCCTCGCGTTGGATCGGTGTGGGCTCCTCGTAGCCGAGGCTGGAGAGCGCCCGCAGCAGCTCGGGCCTAAGCTCCAGGTCGGCGAAGCTGACCGCGCCCTCGGTGGCGTTGGCCGACATTCGGACTCCTTCGTTGCAGAGCGCTAACGCTCAGTACGCGTACTGACGGGGTGTCACGGCCGCGACGTCGCGCTCCTCGCTACCTCTCCGCCCCGTTGACGGCCGGGCACGAACGCTCGGCCGCGGGGCCGGTGCGTCGGCCCGCCGCCGGCCATGGCTACCGGCCGTGCCGACACCTTCGGTGTGGCCGGGCCGTGAACCAAAGATCGTGACGCCGGGAGGGTGGAGGCTCGAGCGACGTTGCTGGTCGAAATAGGAGCCTTGCGTGGTGACACTCACCCGGCTCCCCACCGAGCCTACCTCCACCGGGAACGGGGAAACGCCTCCGCCGGGGCGGGCACCCACCGTCGCGGGCCCCGGCGGAGAGGACGGTCACAGATAGACCGAGTCGTGGAACACGCACTCCCGGCGGAGTGTGGTAGTGAACCATTCGAACACGTGGGCGTCACTGACGTCGTCGGACAGCGCGTCGACCTCGGAGCGCAGGAACGCCACCTGGTCGGTGAACGGCGCCCGCGCGTGCAGCCCGACCCATTCCTGGACGGTGGGCTCGCGCGCGACGTCCCGGGCGTTGGCCGCCGTGCACCAGCTGAGGTACAGCCACTCGGCGGCGAACATGGAGGTCACGATCGCGGGATAGCCGTACTCGCCGGCGACGCCCAGCACGTGTTCCGACAACCCCCCGGCCGCGTGGCGCGCGGCCGGCCCCATCGCGGCGTCGGAGCCCCAGCGCGCGCGGGCCTGGGCGAAGTACTCCCGCTGCTCGGTCACCAGGGAGAACAGGGACCGGGCGTGCCCCACTGTCGCCTCCCAGCGAGGGGAGTGCCACACCGCCGCGCCCAGAACACGGGCCGCGGTGCCCACGAACTCCTCCTCGACGCGGAGGTAACGCGCGTAGGTGGCCGGCGCCACCGTCCCGTCCGCGATCTCGGTGAGTAACCGCACCCCCGCGGCCTCGTCGAGGTGGTCGCCGGCCGCGGCGAGCAGCCGCGCGCTGCGGGTGGCCTCGTTCAGCCCGTCAGCCATCGCACCAGCCCGTCGAAGAGGCTCCGGTAGCCCTCCCAGCTCTCACAGAACTCCGGGGGTGCCCAGTGGGGGGAGCAGTCGGAGGTGAACGCGGCGGTCCTGCCCCGCCCGTGCTCACCCACGACGAGGAGGGGGTCGCCGGCGATCTCGGCCAGCGTGGTGGCGCCGGGCCGGGTGCGTACCCGGTTGTAGCCGAGCAGGTGGGGCCACTGGGTTCCGGCGCCGCCGACGGCGGGGTGGCCCTCCTGGAGCACCGCGGGTGTGGCGCCCGCCGGGAGCTCCACCCGGTCGTCCTCTCCCAGCATCTCCACCGGCAACACCGGTTCCAGGGGGCTCTGCCGGAAGGCGGCCTTGCCCTCGAAGCCGGTGAAGGACAGGTAGCCACCGACCATCAGCAGCGCGCCCCCGCCGGCGACCCACGTGGCGAGGTTCGCCAGGCGGTCGTGTCCGCGTTCGGAGTGGTCGGTCACCCGCGGTGCGAGCTGGATCGAGTTCGCGCCGATGTCGGAGAGGATCACCAGGTCGTAGTCGGCCAGGGCGGTGTCGTCGTCGGGGAACCGCTGGGGGACCAGGTGCGCGGGCAGGTGGGTGAGGGTGTGCCCGGCCGCCGTCAGCGCGTCGCGCAACGGTCCCACCCCTTCGGTGTAGGAGTGCAGGGAGAACGAGTCGACCCCCTTGATGTGGGTCGTCTGGGTCACCCAGCTCTCTCCTGCGATGAGGACGCGGCTCACGTAAGCTCCAATCCGGATCTGACTCGGTGGTGGTTCGGTCGGGGCGCGGTCATGGCCGGCCCTCGGCCGCGGCCTCGAACAGGCCGCGGGGGTTCTGGGTCAGGAGACGGCGCACGATGGCCTCGGCCACCCCCTCCTCGCGTAGCCGCTGGGCGAACAGCACCGGCACGTAGCCGAAGCCGTTGCCGCCGTGGCGGGTCAGCATGCTCTTGAGGAAGACGTCGTGGCTGAGGAGCAGCTGGCCGGCGTGCCCGGCGTCGACGAGCGCGCGCACCGCCTTCGCGGTTCGGCTTGGCGGTGGCGCCTGCCCCTCGCCGGGAAACCGGAACGGCATACCGACCATGTCGAACTCCAGCCACACGCCCCTCTCGGCGATGGCGCGTTGGTACCCGGGGTCACCACCGGAGGGGTCCATGTGGCACAGCACCACGGCGCCCGGGGCGACCCCCTCCTGCTCCAGCACGATGTCGAGCACCTCGTGACCGCGGCGCTGCCAGCCGGGCAGGTGCACGAACAGGGGGACGGCGGCCGCACGCTGGGCGACACACGCCGCGCGCAGCGCGGTGCGCTCGCTGGAGGTGAAGTCCGGGGAGACCCCGATCTCGCCGATCACGCCGGGGCGGGGCCCGTCCCCCTCCCGAAGGTCGGCCAACAGCTCGGTGACCAGCGCGTCCACACTCGCCCGCGCCAGGTGGTCGGGGTGGAACCGCTGCAGGTACCACCCCGACCCCATGATGACGTTCAGCCCACTGCGCTCGGCGATCTCGCGCAGGGCGGCGGGGTCGCGGCCGATGCCCGGCGGGGTCAGGTCGATGACGCTGCGCCCGCCGGCGTCGGCGAACGTGGCGAGGTCGGACACCACGGCGTCGACGTCGTCGAGGACGCAGTTGTCGCGGCAGGCGTAGGGGTCCTCACGCAGCAGCCACGCCAGGTCGGGGCCCACCCGCGCCGAGGTGAGGAACTCCCGGCCGGGGCCGGGGGTGGCGACACTGGCGCGCAGGTCGTTGGCGAGGTGCTCGTGGGTGAGGGTGAGACCCAACCGGTCGCTTGGGAGCTCACCCGCCACGGTGCGCACGCTGACGGGCCCGCTCACTCCCGCCTCCCCAGCAGGTGACCGGTGAGTTGGGCGATGTCGCGCCCGCGCAGGTTGAGCCAGATCGCCAGGATCAGCACACAACCGGTGATGATCGGGGTGAGGAAGGGGCTCATGCCCAGCAGCGTGAGACCGTTGGCGATCGCCCCCGTGATGACGGCGCCGATGACCGTTCCCACGATCGTCCCGCGCCCGCCGAACAGGTTGGTGCCGCCCAGCACGACCGCGGCGATGACGGTGAGCTCGAACGCCTCGGCCGAGTTGGCCGACCCGGAGCCCAGGCGGGCGGCGATGAGCAGCCCGGCGAGCCCGGCCATGGCGCCGGTGAGGACCAGCGCGAACATCTTGACCCGCCGGGTGTTGACACCCGCCCGGCGCACCGACTCCTCGTTGGACCCGATGCCGGTGACGTACTGGCCGAACCGGGTGTGGTTCAGCAGGATCGCGCCGATGACCGCGACGACGAGGGCGAGCCACGCCGCGATCGAGAACCCGAGCACGTCGGTCGAGCCGATCTGGGCCAGCAGCAGCCGGTTGTCGATCGGCACCGAGAACCCCTCGGTACGCAGCAGGGCGACGCCGCGGATGATGGACATCGTCGCCAGCGTGACGATGAACGGCGGGATGTTGTTGTAGGCCGCCAGCCAGCCGTTGACGAGCCCCCAGCCCGCTCCGGCGAGGACGCCGAGCACGATCACCAGGGACGAGTCCAGGCCGGCGACCAGTAGCTCGGCGCTGATGGCGGCGACGAAGGCGATCGTCGACCCCACGGACAGGTCGATCTGACCGGAGGTGATGACGAAGGTCATCGCGACCCCGACGATCACGATCGGGGCGATCTGGGTGGCCAGGTTGCTCAGGTTGGCGAAGGTCAAAAAGTCGGGCGACGCGAGGCCGAGCATGGCGAAGAGCAGCACCGTGACGCCGACCATGAGCAGTGTCGGCTTGTTGGCGTCGCTCCAGAGCCGTGCGAGGCGGCCGTCCGGATCGACCGGGGGAGCGCCGCCGCGCTCGTTGTCGGGGCCGGCCTCATCCCCGGCGGAGCCGGGGGGTCGGCCCGTCTCGTTGCCGGTGTCAGTGGTCACTGGCGGCCTCCTTGTCCGCGTCCGTGGCGTTGGCGCGGGTGATCATGTCGACGAGGGAGTTGGTGTCGAGCTGGGATACCAGCGCGTTGTCGACGCTGCGCCCCTCGTACATGACGGTGATCCGGTGGCAGACGCGGAAGAGGTCCTGCAGCCGGTGGGTGATGAGGATCACGCCGACGCCGCGCGTCGCGACGTCGGCGATCAGCCGCAGCACCTGCTCGACCTCGGCCACGGCCAGTGCCGCGGTGGGCTCGTCCAGGATTAGGACGTCGGGCTGGGTGGACACCGCCCGCGCGATGGCCACGGTCTGGCGCTGCCCACCGGAGAGCCGCCCGATCTCCTGGCGCGTGGAGGGCACGCGTACGTGCAGGTCGCGCAGGATACGACCGGCCTCGGCGTGCATGGCGGCGCGGTCGATGAACGGTCCCCTGCGGGGCTCGCGCCCCAGGAACAGGTTGCTGGCGACGTCCAGCGTGTCGCACAGGGCGAGGTCCTGGTAGACGATGCCGATTCCCTTACGGCGGGCGGCGGCGGGGCTGGCGAAGCGCACGCTCTCGCCGTCGACCAGGATCTCGCCGCTGTCGTGCTGGATGGCTCCGGCCAGCACTTTCATCAGCGTGGACTTGCCGGCCCCGTTGTCACCCACCAGGCCGAGGACCTCACCGCGGCCCAGGGTCAGCTCGACCCCGGCCAGAGAGGTGACCGCGCCGAACGACTTTCGGATGCCGCGCAGTTCCACCAGGGGTGATTCGTCGGCCATGGTCACTTCTCCAGGAAGTAGAGGTAGTCCTCGATGTTGTCGGGGGTGAGCATCTTGATGGGCACAGGGATGTCCTCGGGGGCGTCCTCTCCGCAGGCGTGCTGGACGGCGGCGGACATGGACTGGTAGCCGAGCTCGAACGTGTTCTGCTGGACGATCCCGCCGATCCAGCCGTCGCGTAGCCCGTCAACGGTGGGCTCGGAGAGGTCCCACCCCACAACCGTCACCTGGTCGGTGAGATCCTGGCTGCGCACGGCGGAGGCGAGGCCGATCAGGGCGGGTTCGCCGGTGGCGTAGATGTACTCGGCGTCCGGGTTGGCGGTGAGCAGGTTCTGCGCCTCGTCCTCGGCCTCCTCCTGGACGTTCTGGCCGTCGACGACCGAGCCGACGCTCATCCCGCCGTCCTCGACGGCCTCACTGAAGCCGTCCTGCCGCTGGAGCTGGATCGTGCTGTTGAGGGCGCTGACGATGTGCACGGTTCCCTCGCCACCGGACTCCTCCACCAGGAACTCGCCCATCTGCGCGCCCGCCTCGGTGTTCTCCACACCCACCTGGGTGGCCACCGCCGGATCGTCCACGACGGCGTCCACGGCCACCACCGGAACCCCCGCCTCCTCGGCGTCCCGGACGGCGGGCTTGATGCCCTCGGTGTCCACGGCGTCGACGATGATGGCGTCCACGCCGCTGGCGACCAGGTCCTCGACCGCGTTGGCCTGGGTGACGGAGTCGTCGTCGCCGTCGACGATCTGCAGGTCGGCGCCGGTCTCCTCGGCGATGCGCTCGGCACCGCTGTTGATCTGGTTGAAGAAGAGCGCCTGTAGGTTGATGGTGACCAGACCGATCTCGAGCTGTTCACCGTCGGGTTCGCAGCCCTCGGGCACCTCCGTGGGCTCGGGGATGTCCTGTGCGGCCGACTCCTCCTCGGCCTGTTGCTCGCGCACGTCGCTGTCGCAGGCCGTGGTGGCCAGCAGCGCTACGCCCAAGGCGGCGATCCAGGGTTTCGTGGTCATCGCGTACTCCTCATCGGTGTGCTCCCGGTGGACGGACTCGCCGCGCGTGACCGCGCCGCCTCGACGGCGCGGCCGTCCGGAGCCCCGCGGGCCCCGGCGACGGTGCAGGACAGGCCAGCGGCGACCGCTGCTGTTCGGGCGGCCTCGGCGGGCGGCCGACCGGCGTCGAGACCAGCGAGGTAGGCGCCGGAGAAGCAGTCCCCGGCGCCGGTGGTGTCGAGCGCCTCGACGGGCAGTGCCGCGCCGTGCTCGACGTGGCCGTCCGGAGTCGCCAGCCACCAGCCGTCGGCGCCGTCGGTGACCAGAAGGACGACGTCGTGCTGGGTGGCGAGCGCCTCGGCGGAGACGGTCTCGCCGGTCGTGGCGAACAGCGAGTCCAGTTGCGCGCGCCCGGCCACGACGTGGTGGGCGGTGGTGAGCGCGAGCCGGGCCGCGGCCGGGTCGGCGCAGCCGTCGAGATCGACGAAGACGTGGACACGGCCGTCCGTCTCCGCCTCCGCCAGGGCGCGGGCGACGCCGGGCCAGCGGTAACCGTCGAGGTACAACCAGCCCCCGCCGCTGGAGGCGAGGCGACGCACGCCCGCGGCGACGCGCGTGTGGTCCAGTCCGTCGTCGTGGCTGATGGCCGACCGTTCGCCATCGGGGGTGACCAGGATGACGCAGGTGGACAGCTCGGAGTCGGTGTGGCACCAGGCGGTGTCGACCCCCTCGGCGGTGAGCGCGGCGAGGAACTCCCCGTCCAGGGCGGTGGAGCCGACCGCGCCGCCGAACGCCGCGGTGGCGCCCATGCGCGCCGCGGCGACGGCGGCGTTGGCCGCCATCCCCCCGTGGTGGTAGTCGATCGCGGTGGCGTGTACCCGGTCGCCCCCGTTCGGCATGACCGGGATGCGCGCCACCACGTCGACGTTCGCGTACCCGCAGAAGAGGATCATCTCGGGTCCACCCCCGCGCTCTCGGCGGCCCTGCTCAGCGCGCGGACCCGGTCGGGGGCCACCCGGCCCCACCAGCGCCCGTTGTCCTTGAGGGAGGACGCGACGATCGCGCCGTCGCAGAAGGGAAGCAGGTCGCCGACGTTGTCCGCGTTGACCCCGGACCCGATGACGACCGGGAGCTGGGTGTGCGCGGTGACTCCCTCGATCTCGTGCCGGGAGGCGGGGTCGCCGGTGCGGGAGCCGGTGGCGATGAGGACGTCGGCGTCGAAGAACTCGGCGTCCTCGGTCTGCTCGGCGAGCGTGCGGTCGGCCACGATGGCGTGCGAACCGTGCTTGACGTGCACGTCGGCGAACACCCGCACCCCTTCGGCGCCGATCCGGTGCCGGTACCGGGTGGCCTGGGCCGCCTGCCCCTCGATGACGCCCTCGTTGGCGACGTAGGCGTTGGCCCACTGGTTGACCCGCACGAAGCCGGATCCGGCCGCCCAGGCGGAGGCGATCGAACACTCGGCGGCGTTGGAGAGCACGCTCACCCCGACGGCGCCGTTGACCGCCTCGCGTACCCGGGCGGTCACCACGGCCATGGCGGCGGCGGTCTCGTAGCCGTGCTCGCCGGGTTTGAGGAAGGGGATGTCCCAGTGGTTCTCGACGATCACGCCGTGGCAGCCGTTGTCGCAGTAGGCGCTGGCCTCCTCGACGGCGAAGCGGGAGATGTCGTCGAGCGACCGCCCGCGGTAGTGCGGGCTGCCGGGCAGCGCCGGCAGGTGTACGGCCCCGATGATCGCGGGCGAGCCGTGGAACAGCTCCCGGATCGTGTCGGGTTTGGCGGGGAATACGCCGGGGCGATCGCTGGTCATGGGCCTCTCGCTGCGTGTAATCGTTTGCCGAGCAGTTCCGTTGAAGGTACGGATTCGCGGCCCGGAAGGTCAATACCTATGCTGTAAACCCGCTGTAAATAGAGAGGCTGTGTAGCTCAGTGGAAGGCAACCGATTGCAGCGAGTGACGATCGCGCAGGTGGCGGACCGGGCCGGGGTGTCCACGGCCACGGTGTCTCGGGCACTGTCCGGCACCCGTCCGGTCTCCGAGGAGGTCCGGCGGCGCGTCCTCGCGGCGGCCCGAGAGCTCGGCTACTCCGGCAACTCGATCGCCAGCGCGCTGCGCCGCAACCGCACCGACACCGTGGGCATGGTCGTCCCGAGCATCGGCAACCCCTTCTTCACCTCGCTGGTCGAGAGCGTGGAGCACGTCCTGCAGGCCGAGGGCCGCCAACTCTTCCTGTGCGACTCCCGGCAGGACCCCGAGGTGGAGCGACAACACCTGCGCTCCATGATCGCGCGGCAGGTCGACGGCATCATCATCAGCCCCTGCCACGGAAGCGAGAGCGCGTCAGCGGTGCAGGCCGCCGCCGACGCGATCCCCCTGGTCCAGCTCGACCGGCACGTCGCCGACACCAGCACCGACTGGGTCGGCGTCGACGACCACGAGGCGATGCGCCTGGTGCTGGAACACCTGCACGCGACGGGGGCGCGGTCGGCCGCCTTCGTCTCCTCGGCGATGACCAACTCCTCCACCGAACTCCGGCTGGCGGGGTTCCGGCGACAGACCGAGCGGCTCGGGATTCGCACCCGGCCGGACTGGATCCTGCTCGGAGAGTACTCGATGGCCTGGGGCCGGAGCGCCACCGCCGAGCTGCTCGACGGCGCCGAGCTACCCGACGCCATCGTGTGCGCCGACGACCTCATCGCCATAGGGGCGCTGCGCACCTGCCGCGCCCGGGGAGTGGCCGTTCCCGACGACATGCAGATCACCGGGTACGACGACATCGACTTCGCCGACCTCGTCGACCCGGCGCTGACCACCGTCAACCAACCCCGCGACCGTATCGCCGCCGAGGCGGTGCGGCTGCTGGCGACCGCCGAGACGTGGGGCGGCACCTCGGCCCACACCGCGCTCGCCCCCTCCCTGGTGACGAGGCAGAGCACCGCCTCGCCCGAACGGTCGGCCCGCTACCTCACCGGTGCCGAGCACCAGGAGTCGAGCAGCCGGTCGTAGAGGTCCACGGCCTCCGAGAGCCGGGTGAGCGAGCACCACTCGTCGACGACGTGACACTGCTCGGGCTCGCCCGGGCCGAGTATCACGGTGCCGGCCGCGTCCAGCCGTTCGGCCAGCACCGAGGCGTCGGTGAAGAACCGCGCGGGTGGCGCCGGGCGCTCCTCCAACCCGGCCCCGCGCAGCGCCTCCCGCGCCGCGGTGACGACCGCGGCGTCTGGCGGGGTGCTCACCGGGGGCAGGTTCACCAGGTCAGAGACCTCGATCTCGGGGCCGGCGATCGCACGCACCCGCTCGCGCAGCGCCTCCGCGCCGACCTCGGGGACAGTTCGCAGGTCCAGGTGCAGCTCGGCGGCGTCCGGCACCACGTTGACCTGGGTGCCGCCGCTCATCCTGCCCACGTTGGCCGTCACGGCGCCGAACCCGTCCTGCGCCGGCCAGTCCGCCCTGTCGTGCAGCGCCGTTGCCACCCGGGCCAGCGTGACGACGGCGTTGCGCCCGGACTCCGGTGCCGAACCGTGCGCCGGGACCCCCTGCGCGGTCAGGCGCAGCCACAACGCGCCCTTGTGCGCCGGGACGAGCCGGTTGGCGGTGGGCTCGCCGACGATGAGCCAACCACCGGTGCGGGCAAGGCCCGTGGGCAACCCGGCCGCGCCCTCGGCGCCGGTCTCCTCGCCGGCCGTCAGCACGACCTGCGCCCCGCGGCAGCGGTGCGGGCGGGCGCGGTGCTGGCGCAACGCGACGAGGAACGCCGCCACCCCGGACTTCATGTCGCTGGTGCCCCGCCCGACCATCCGGTCACCGTCGATCTCGGCCCGCCACGGGTCGCTGCTCCAGTCCGCGGCCGTGGCCGGAACGGTGTCCAGGTGCCCGGTGAAGGTCAGGGGCGGGGAGTCGGCCGGCTCGGGGGTGGTGGCCAGCAGCTGCTCGCGCCCCGGCTCCCAACCGACCGTTCGTACCCGCAGTCCGGAGAGTTCCAGGACCCTCGCGGCCAGGGACGCGGCGGCCCCCTCACCGCCGCCGACCGTGTCCAGCTCGACCAGCTCCGCCAGTAGGCCGCGGGCGTCGCGTTCGTGCGTGTCCACCGTTCCTCCGTTCTCCGGGGCCGGCCCCGGCCGCTCCTGGCGGCCCGACCGGTCACAGCGGCCCAGGTTGGCTACGGGGGATCATGGTATGCCGCGCGCTGTCCAGGGGGAGCGTGGAGGTTCCGGGCGCGCACGGAGGGCGGGGAACCCGCCACCGCGCGAGTTGCCGTGGTGGCCCGGTGGCGTCGCATAATGGCGGGGCCGGGGGAGCGACGGGAACCCCCGCGCCGTTGCGGAACGCGGACAGGCGAGGCGGGACAGCCGGGTGGCACAACGTAGAGCGCTGGATCTCGACGCCCTGGCGGTCAGCGACCGCCTCAGGCTGTTCAACTTCACCCGACGCGACGACCACGTGGCCTACCTCTGGGTGCTGCGGGCCATGGACCGGCTCCGCGAGGTGCACCAGGTGCAGGTCGACGTCGACGAGGTCGCCGCCGTCCTCGCCGAGCTGGCGCGCTCCCACGAGGACGTGCCACCCCACGACGCCAACCTGCGCTACCGGTTGGACGCCCTGTACGAGGACGGGGTGCTGCACCGCTTCGACGACGCGTCCCGGGCGGGCAGCCTGGCGCGCTACCGCAACCGCCAGTCCGTCTACCAGCTGAGCGAGCTGGGCTACTGGGCCTACACGGCGGTCGAGAGCGTGCTCGCCGCCCGCATCGAGGACGCCAATCTCTCCCGGCTGGTCTTCTCCGACATTCTGGAGGACCTCAAGGCGCTCGCCTCGGCCAACCGGGCCGGCGAGACGGAGCAGGTGTATCGGCGACTGTCCCGGCTGGACACGGTGCTGGAGGACATGGGCCGCCGCTCGGCCCACTTCCACGTCACCCTCGGCGAGATCATGCGCACCACCGACGCCTCGCCGGACACGTTCCTGCGACACAAGAACGCGCTGCTCACCCACATGTCGGAGTTCATGTCCGAACTGGACCGCTACCTGCCCCGGCTGGAACGCGCCGTACGCGACGTGGAGGCGACCGGGCTGGCGACGCTGCTGGCTCGCGCGGCCGAGGCCGACGAGCGGCCGTTCCTGGGATACGAGGACCGCCTGGCCGAGTGGCAACGGCGCTGGTCGGCGCTGCGCGCCTGGTTCGCCCCCGAGGACGACACCTCCACGGCCTCGCGCGCCGACGAGCTACGCTCGGCCACCCGCACCGCCGTCTCCGGGGTGATCGCGCTGCTACGCCAGATCACCGAGGCCCAGCGGGGCGGGGTGAACCGGGCGAGTCAGCTGGCGCACCTGGCCGAATGGGTGTGGTCCAGCCCCGACGAGAGAGCCGCCCACGCCCTCATGGGGGCCGCGTTCAACCTCCGCCGCGCGCGCCACCTCGGCGTCGCCCATGACGACGACGAGCAGATCTCACCCCGCGCGAGCTGGCACGACGCCCCGGGAGTGGAGGTCTCGGTCACCCTGTTCCGTACCGGGAAGTCCCCAACACCCGGGGTGCCCAAGCCGGTGCGCGGCAACACCGGGGCGCGGGCACGGCTGCGTGACACCCAGGCCGCCGAGCGCGCCACGGAACGCGAGGCCGCGGCGGGGCTGCTGGACCTCGGCCCCCACGGGCGCCA
Organism: Halostreptopolyspora alba; assembly: GCA_003725585.1. Lineage (GTDB taxonomy): Bacteria > Actinomycetota > Actinomycetes > Streptosporangiales > Streptosporangiaceae > Lipingzhangella > Lipingzhangella alba. The sequence goes on from RJMB01000001.1 coordinate 459,280, forward strand.
GCTGGACCGGGCCGAGACCCGGGTGCTGCTCAAGCTGCTGACCAGGGCGCTGGAGGGCCGCACGGTGGTGGACGGCAAGCTCCGGGACTCCTCCGGAACCGGTGACGCCATGCTGGTGAGGCTGGTTCCCAGCGACACAGGGTCCACGGTGCGCACCGAGGAGGGGCTGCTGCACCTGCCGGGGGTGCGGGTGGAGGTGCGCCCCGCCGGGCGGACGAAGCGGGGGAGTGCCTGATGGCGCGGCGTCCCCGCTCGGCCCGCGGTGTCGAGGCCGGTGACCTCGGCTCCTACCAGCAGGCGGTGCGCCGGGTGCTGACCAACGACCTCATCACGGCGACCCGCCCCCGCACCGGGGTACTGGAGCAGGTACTGCGCTGGGCCGACGAGATGACCCGGGACTTCCGGGAACTGTTCGGCTACACCCTCGTGGCCACCACCCACCAGGCGCGCCTGGTCCGGCGGCTCGACGCGCTGGACGAGACCCAGCGGTCGGTGTTCGCGCGTGGCGGCAAACCGTTCGACCGGCGCAGGTTGGCCTACCTGTGCCTGGTCCTGGGCTCGTTCCAGCGCTCCCGCGTGGAGATCAGCCTGGCCGACCTGGTGCGGACGTTCTCCCCGAGCGCGAACGCGATCCCGAGCCTGGGATTCGACCCCACCGTCTCGGCGCACAAGGCGGCGTTCGTGGACGTGGTGAACTGGCTGGTCGAACGGGACGCGCTACGGCTGTCGGACGGATCCCTGGAGTCGTGGGCGCGCGACACCGAGCACGGTGACGCGCTCTACGACATCGACCACGAGGTGTGCGCGGCGCTGTTTCGCCCCGCTCGGCCGGTCCAGCACCTCGGCAGCGCGACCGGCCTGCTGCACGAGCCGGGGCGGGCCACCACCCGGGAGTCCGCCGCCCTGCGGGCGCGGCGGCTGCTCGTGGAGCGGCCCGTCGTCTACTTCTCCGGGGTCGAGCCCGAGGTGGCCGAGGCGCTGCGCGCCCCCGGACCCGCCGAGGACGTGGCCCGCTGCACCGGCCTGGTGGTGGAACGGCGCGCGGAGGGGGTCATGCTCGCCGACCCCGGCGGCGGGTTCACCGACCGGCCCTTCCCGGGCCGCGGCGGCGCCGTGAACCGGGCGGCGGGCCTGCTACTGGCCAAGATCGCCGACGCGCTGGAGGACCCGTGGTCGCCACCCGCGTACCACCCGGCGCCCACCCCGGCCGAGGAGCACACCCGGCTGGCCGAGCGCGTCGACTCCGGGCTTCCCGAGGAGGGGGTCGTGGCCGAGCTCGCCTGGTCGGCCCCGGAGGAGCCCGACCACCGTGACGAGGGCGGCACCGCCGAGTTCCCCCTGGTGGCTCAAAGCCGGCTGGAGGCGATGATGGCCGAGCTCTACGAGGAGTTCGGCGCCGCCTCCTTCACCAGCACCTGGCAGGCCGACCCCAACGGTCTGCTGGCCACCGTCGTGGAGTTCCTCGCCGACCTCGCGCTGCTGCGCCCGGTGCCCGGTGGGGCGCTGGTGCTGCCTGCGGCCCTGCGCTACCGCAACATCCAGGGGGCACTGCCCGGTGACCCCGACCAGCTCGACCTGGCTCTGTTCGACCCCCCGCCCACCGACGAGGAGCCGCGATGAGCGCCCCCAGCGACCGGTTCCGGCCCAGCCGCGCCGGGGTGATCAACGTCTGGGACTACGCCGACGAGGAGTTCGTCTTCGCCGACGGCCGCCTGGTACTGCGGGGGCACAACGGTTCCGGTAAGACCAAGGCGCTGGAGGTGCTGTTCCCGTTCGTCCTGGACGGGGTGGCCGACGCCCGACGGCTCGACCCGTTCAGCGGCGAGAACCGGACCATGAAGTCCAACCTGCTCTACCGGGGACAGGAGGCCGAGTACGGCTACGTCTGGATGGAGTTCGCCCGCGGCGGCCCCACCGGGACCGAGACCGTCACCGCGGTCATCGGGCTGCGCGCCCACCGGCACCAGGACGGGGTGCGCAGCTCGTTCTACGTCACCCACCGGCGGCTGGGCGTCGACTTCGGGCTGCTGGCCCCCGACGGTCGCCCCCTCACCGAGAAGCAGCTGAGGGCCTCCCTGGAGCCCGGGGCGTTCACCAGGACCGCCGCCGAGTACCGCGACGCGTTGGACACCCAGCTGTTCGGGCTGGGCCGGGAGCGCTACACCCAGCTGCTCGACTTGCTGCTCGCGCTGCGGCGCCCCCTGCTCGCCAAGGACCTCAACCCCGACCGGGTCTCGGCCACCCTCACCTCCGGCCTCAGCCCGGTGCACGAGAACCTCGTCACCCAGGCGGCCCGGGACTTCGAGAACCTCGCGGAGGTGCAGCAACAGTTCGACGACGTCTCCGCCGCCGACACCGCCGTCCGCGCCTTCCTCGCCGACTACACCGAGTACCTGCGTCTCAACGCCACCTCCCAGCTCCGGCGCGTCCGGGAGGCGAGGCGGACTGCGGCGGGCCACGCCCACAAGATCGCCGAGGCCAGCGCCGACCTGCGGGCCGCGCGGCGGGAGCGGGAGCAGGCCACCGAGGAGCAGCGCCACGCCGACACCGAGTTGGAGGGGCTGCGGCGCCAGTTGGCGGCCCTGAAACAGGACGACGCCTACCGCGCCCACGGCGAGATCGAGCTCCAGCGCGGCCAGCTCGCCACCGCCAAGGAGGAGATCACCCGCGAGACCGAGCGCCTGGAGCGCGTCGACGACCACATCCGACAGCTGGAGACCGAGGCCGACGAGGCCGAGGAGCGCCTCGACGAGCTGCGCGCCTCGGTCGACCGCAACGCCCGCGCGCTCCTCGACGCGGCCGAGCTCGCCGGCATCGACAACGACGGCGACGGCCCGGTCGACACCGGCGAGGACCTGCCCACCACGGCGAAGGCGCGCGCACGGGCGCGCCGGGACGACGTCGCCGCGGTCTCCGCCGAGTTACAGAGTGTGCGCCAGGCCGAGCAGCAGCGCGCCACCGCCGAGACCAAGCTCGAACAGGCGCGGGAGGCGACCACCGAGCGCGAGCGGGAGGCCGAGGACGCCGAACAGCGGCTGGCCGGAGAACGCGCCCGGGCGCGGGAGGCGCTGGGCACCTGGGTCGAGAGGTGGACCTCGGGATCCGACCCGGTGGCCGCCCCCGAGGACGGCCAGGCGCTGACCGAGACCCTCGACCGGGTGGGAGAGCCCAAAACCCCGACACTGGCGGAGGTGTTCTCGCGGCGAACCCAGGACCGCCGCGACGGCGTCGCCGCGCGTCGGGAACAGGCCAAGGCCCAAAGCGCGCGGATCGCGGAGGAGCGCGAGCGGCTGGGGCGCGAGCGCGACGAGGTCGCGGCCGAGCGTGACGACGCCCCCGCCGCCAACGACCTGCGTACCGCCGACCGCTCCGACCGGCCCGGTGCCCCGTTGTGGCAGCTGGTCCGCTTCGCCGACAGCGTCGACGACGAGACCGCCGCCGGCATCGAGGGCGCACTGTACGGAGCGGGCCTGCTCACCGCGTGGGTGCACCCCGAACCCGAGCACACCCGCGCCGCCGTGGCCGCCGCGGAGGCCGACGGATACCTGCGCGCCACCGGCGGGGTTCAGGGGCCCAGCCTCGCCGACGTCCTACTACCCGAGGAGCAGGACCTGGTTCCGCGCCAGACCGTCATCGACGTGTTGGCCTCCATCGCCCTGGCCGAGGAGGGCGAGGAGTTGCTCGACCCGGGAACCAGCCGCCACCCGGTGGTGACACCACGGGCCCAGTTCAGCTACGGGCCGCACCTGGGAGCCCGCCCCAAACCGGCCCCGGAGTACATCGGCGCCACCAATCGCGCCCACCGGCGCCGCGCCCGCCTGGAGACCTATGACTCCGCCATCGCCGAGCTGACGCGGCGCCAGAGCGAGGCCGACGCGGAGCTGGAACGGCTCGGCGCGCTGCTCACCGACTTCCACCACGCCCGGGAGGAACTCCCCTCCCCCGAACCGGTCCTCACCGCGGTCCACCAGGTCGCACAGGCCGCCACACTCCTGAGGGCCGCCCGCGACACCCAGGAGCAGCGCCGTGGTGACCTCGACGCGAGCGTGGCCGAGGTCGACGCGCGAGGGCGCCGGCTGCGGCAGGTGGCCACCGAGCGCGCCATGCCGGCCACCGCCGAAGGCGTCGACACCGTCGCGGGGGCCGTGGACGACTTCGCCGCCACCGCCGAGCGGCTGCACGGGGAACGCGCCCGGTCCGCGGCCGGGGAGCGCGACCTGGTCGAGCGCCGCACCGCCATCGCCCGGCAGCGCGAGCGGCACAACGAGGACTCCGCCGCCCTGGAGGCCAAGAAGCGCGACCACCGGGCCGCCGAAGAGGAGTTCACCGCGCGGGAACACGCCATGGGAGCCTCGGTGCGGGAGGTGCTGACCCAGGTCACCGAGATCGAGGAGCAGCGCATCCCACAGGCGCGCACCCGGGTCCGCGACGCCGAGCGGCGGACGTCGCAGGAGCACGACAGGGCGGTCAGGGCCGAGACCGTCGTGGAGAGCCAGCGGGAGGCACTGGGCGAGGCGCTGGGCCACCTCTTCGAGCGCGCCCAGACATTCGCCCCCTACGCCCACGGTGAGCTACGGCCACTGCTCGGGGTGAGCACGGAGCTGGCCTGGCCCGCGGGCGCCGAGTGGCCGGAGCCGCGCGAGGCGGCCACCGCCCTCGCCGGCGCGCTCACCGACCCCGATCCGGGGAACGCGCCCGATCCCGCCGGGCGGGTCACCGCGGTGCTGCCCGACGGTGTGGCCGAGCTACTGGACACGTTCGGCGACGAGCTGGGCGCGGCGGAGCGGACCGTGAGCGAGAACGCGCTCAAGAACGCCTCCAGCACGATGTCGACCGCGCTGCGCACGTTCCAGGAGGCGCTCGACTCCTGCAGTGGGGACTACCGGCTGGACCACGACCCCACCGGGGTCGTCACGGTCCACGTGCACGACGAGGCCGGGCGCAGCCCGGTCGCCGCCTTCGCGCGGCGTATCGCCGACCGGGTCGAGGAGCAGGGACAGCTCCTGGAGGAGCGAGAGCGCACAGTCCTGGAGGACGAGCTGCTCAGCGGCCTGGCCCAGCAGATCCACGACCGGGTGCTCACCGCCAGGGACCTGGTGGCCCAGATGAACCGCGACACCCGGTCCCGGCCGATGTCCTCCGGGACCCAGATCGGCATCCGGTGGGGCCGCTCCGACCGGCTCTCCGACAACCAGCGGGCGGCGGCCTCGCTGCTGGAACGCGACGCGCGTGGCCTCGGACCGTCCGGGCTGGCCGAGCTGCGCGGGCTGCTGCGGGAGATGATCCGTGACTACCGCGCCACCCACCCGCGCGCCACCTATCGGCAGGCGCTGGCCGAGGTGCTGGACTACCGGGCCTGGTACACCTTCGAGCTGCGCCTCGCGGTTCCCGGGCAGAGCGAGGTCAAGCTCACCAAGGCCAAACACGAGGAGATGTCGGGTGGGGAGAAGTCCGCCGCCATCCACCTGCCGCTGTTCGCGGCGGCCAACGCGCTGTACGGCTCGGCCAGGCCCAGCTGCCCGCGAGTGATCGCGCTGGACGAGGCGTTCGCCGGCATCGACGACCGTTACAAGCCCGAACTGCTGGGCCTGACCGTCACCTTCGAGTTGGACCTGTTCATGACCGGACACGACCTGTGGGTGCACTACGACACGGTGCCCATGGCGGCCCACTACGACATGCACCACGACAAGTCCGCCCACGCCGTCTCGGCGATGCTGATGCTCTGGGACGGCGAGGCGACCGTCGACGCCGACGCCGGGTTCGCCGGCAACGAGGAACTGGCCACGAGCCTGTTGGGCATCACACCCCGCCGTTACGTCCCGGACTCGGACGAGGGCACCCTCCTGGCCGCGCCCGTCGGCGATGACAACGGTGGGGAACACGAGGACCGCGCGGGCATCGAGGTGCCCCCCGACACCGTCGGGGACCCGGCGTGAGCCCGGCCGGTGCCGACCGGTTCCGCGACCCCTCCTGCCGGCGGCTCCTCGACGCGGCGCGGCGCTCCCTGGAGCGCACCGGCGGGGACCTCGGCCGCACGGTCACGGTGCGCGCCCCCAGCGACGCCGAACGCCGGGCGATCGTGGGCATCATCGGAACGCACCGCCAGCCGGGCAGGCGGGAGATCAAGGTCGGGCTACGTTCGCTCGACGACGCCGTGCGGAGGGCCACCGGCCACTCCCTGGCCGGGCTGCTGACCGAGATCGGCCCCCCGCTGCGCGACCGGCCGGCCGAGCACGCGGCGACCATCAACTCCCGGGCCGCCGCGATGGCCGCCGCCGCGTCGAGCCCGCTGTACGAGTCCACCGAGTGGTACCGCACCTGGCTGGCCGAGATCCGGCGCGACGGCACCGTGGGCCGGCTGCTCTCCCGCTACGAGGGCGGCAGTCTCGCCACGGCCGGCCGGGTGTTGGAGCTGATCGAGGCCCGCGCGGCCAAGGACACGCCGATCACGTTGCCCGCGCTGGCCGCGTCGGCGACCTCGGACACCAAGGCACTGAACAACGGCACGACCCTGTCGACCCTGGTGTTGCGGGCGTTGGCGCTGCGCGCCGGAACCGCGCGGCCAACGACCGCCGAGGAACGCCGCGACCTGTGGGAACGCTTCGGGGTCGTGCCCGACGACCTGGCCAGCCGGGTGCTGGTCCTCAACCTCCCGGCGGCCGGGGAGGGACTGGGGGAGTGGCTGACCGGCGCCGCCCGGTACGGCACACCGTTCTATGTCACCCTGCACCAGCTCACCAGCATGCCGGTCACCGTGGCGAGCCCGCGCGTGTACGCCTGCGAGAACCCGGCGGTGCTGCGTCGCGCGGCCGCCGAGCTGGGATCGTCGGCGTGGCCGCTGCTGTGCGCCGAGGGGCGGCCGTCGGCGGCGTTCCACCGGCTGGCGGCGGCGGTCACCGCCGGTGGCGGGCGGCTGCGCTACCACGGCGACTTCGACTGGGCCGGCGTCGCCATCGCCGCCGACGTCATCGACCGCCACGGCGCGGCGCCGTGGCGGATGTCGGCGGCCGACTACCTCGACGCCGCCACCACCGAGGGGGAGCACGCAGCGTTGACCGGTCGGGAGGCGCCCACCCCGTGGGACCCCACCCTGGCCGAGGCCATGACCGAGTGGGAGCGCGCCGTGTACGAGGAGACGGTGGCCGACCCCCTCATGGCGGACCTGGCGGGCTGACCTTGGGGATGGGCCGGCCCCCGGCCCGCCACGCGCACCGGATCGGCCCACGGGGCCGGTCACGACCTGTCGGCCGGTCGGGCCGCGAAGGCGCACAGCGCCGCCACGAGCAGCAGCGCGACCGTGAGCCCCACCCCGCTGGCCAGGCCACCGGAAGTGTCGGGCGCGGCCAGGAAGACACCGCCGAGCGCGGCCACCCCGGTGACACTGGCCAGCAGGGTCCCGGTAGAGTTCAGCGCGGCCAGCCCGGAGGCGTGACGGGCGTCCACCCTGGCCGACAGCCGTGCGATGAGCGGGCTGTACCCGGCCGCGTGGCCACCCCCGGCGACCAGCAGCAGCGGCACGGACACGAGGGTCGGCCAACCGTCCCGGGCGAGCGCCACCAGGACCGCGAGCGCCCCTCCCAGGGCCAGGGGTCCCAGCACCGTCAGGGGCCCCTGCCAACGCTCCGGGAGCCGGGCCCAGGTCAGGCTGAGCGTGGCGAAGCCCGCCGCGTAGGGCACGAAAGTGAGCCCGGCCCCCAGCGGTGAGAACCCCAGCCCGGACTGCAGGTGCACGGTGAGGGAGAAGAGGAACGCCGCGTAACAACCCATCACGATGAAGCAGGCCGTCAGCCCCGGCTTGATCCCGCGAGGCCCCAGCACGTCCAGGTCAAGCAGGGGGGAGGCAGCTCGTCGCTCGTGGCGCGCGAACCCGGCGAGAGCGAGGAGCCCGGCACCAAGACCGAGCCACGCCCACAGGGACCAGCCGTATTCGCGCCCGAACACCAGGGGCAGCAGGATCGCCGTCATCGCCGTGGTGAGGATCAGCACACCGGAGACGTCCAGGCGCTGGTGGCGGCCGGGCTCGTCGCCGGGCAGCAGACGTGGGCCCGTTCCGAGCAGCGCCAGGCCCACCGGGACGTTGATCAGGAAGGCCGGGCGCCACCCCAGGCCGAAAAGGTCGACGCTCACGATCAGCCCACCGGCGATCTGCCCGAGGGCCACCCCCAGGGCCAGGACCATGGAGTACAGGGCGATCGCGCGGTCGCGGCGCGGGCCGTCGTGGCCGAGCTGGATGAGCGACAGCACCTGCGGCACCATCAGCGCGCCGCCACACCCCTGCAGGATCCGTCCCGCCACAAGGGTCGGCGCGTTCGGGGCCAGGCCGCACAGCAGCGAGGCGGCCGTGAACGCCGCCAGCCCCAGGAGGAACGCCCGCCGGTGGCCGACCAGGTCGCCGACGCGGGCGCAGGTGACCACCAGAACACCCGTGGTCAGCAGGTACCCGGCGATGACCAGCTGGATCGCGGCGTCGCTCGCCCGGAGCTCCGCGCGGATGGTCGGGACCGCCACATTCACGATGGAGCCGTCCATCGAGGCCATGGTCTGCCCGATGAGCAGTACGGCGAGCCCGCCGGCGCCCATGGTGGCGCGGGATCGCGTTGTCTCGGTCATGGCCCTCAGGGTCGCGGCGCGGCCGCCGCCGCGTATTGAACATCGTTGCGCATAGCCTGGCGCCATGCTGAGGTCGAGCCTCCTCCACAGCACCCCCCATTTCGCCGTGAACACGGTGGTCTGCGCCGAGGACCATCCGGGTTGGTCGGCGCCGGAGACGTCGGGTGACGTTCGGATCGTGCTGGTGCGCCGCGGTACGTTCGTGCTGCGCAGCGCCGGCGCGCGGGTCACCGTGGACCGGAGGACGGGCTATCTGGAGCTGCCGGGCCAGGAGCGCCGCTTCGCCCATCCGGCTGGTGGTGACGTGTGTACGTCCATCACCGTGGCTCCCTCCCTGTGGGAGGAGCTGAGTGACGGGAGAGGGCTGCCGCCGGCCGTCCCGGTCGACGGCCGGCTCGACCTGGAGCACCGCCTCCTGCTGCGCACGGCGGGTGACGGGTTCGCCGGCCTGGAGCGGCTGCTGTCCCTGGTGGCGCGGACGTTGCGGGGGAGGCGACCGTCACCGGGCGGCGGACCCGGGCGGCGCGCCCTGGCCCGCCTGGCGCGTGACGCGGTGCTGGCCGACCACCCCGACTCCCACGACCTGCGTGGCCTCGCGCGCCTGCTGGGGGTGTCGCCGTCCCACCTCAGCCGCACGTTCCTGCACCACACCGGGGTCTCCCTCAGCCGGTTCCGCACTCGGGTGCGGGTCGAGCGCGCCCTGGACCGGATCGAGGACGGGGAGTCGGACCTCGCCGCCCTGGCCGCCGACCTCGGTTTCGCCGACCAGGCGCACCTCACCCGGGTCATGCGGGCCGAGACCGGCCGTCCCCCGGCCGCCGTGCGACGCCTCCTCGACCCTTCGCACTGACACCCCGAGGGCCTCGGTGTCACTCGGGGCCGCCCCGCTCATCGCGGACCCGGCGGGCTGGGGCCGGGGCGGGCACGGGGCGGCCGGTCTCGGTGGGGTCCTCGTCCTCCTCGTCGGGGGTGGCCAGGGCCAGGACGCGCCCCAGCAGCCGGGCGGTGTCGGCGCGCAGGGTGCGTCCGGCGGCGAAGCGGGGGCGGGCGGTGTAGGGGGCCGTGGCACACATCGGCTCGTAGTCGATGCGCCACCAGCCGCCGAACTCCTCGTGCAGCCAGAGCGACTCCTCGGGCAGCTGCGGCTCGGGCGGGATCGTCGCGGCGGTGCGCTCGACCGCCGGTGCCGGGGAGGGAACGGTGGGCTCGGGCATCGTCACCAGCGTCCTCACGTGTCGGTGGTTGCGCCCCGGACGACCGGCGCCGGATTCCACGCGTCGCCGGGGATTCTGTTTCGGATGACCACTGTCCTATCGCTGGTGAATCAACGACAGGGATAACGCGGGTGAGGAAAGACTTCCGAATAGGTGGGGTTGCCTGACGGCGGTGTGGAGGTGGAAGGTATTTCTATGGCGATAACCCCCGAACACGCGCGGCGACGGTTCGGTGTCGAGCTTCGTAAATGGCGAGAGCACGCCGGAATGTCGCAACCCCAGCTGGCCCGTTCCGTACCCATGTCGCAGTCCCAGATCAGCGCTATCGAGACCGGCCACAAAGGCACCACACTCGACCAAATACGACGATTCGACCAGGTGCTTACCACCAGTGGGGCGCTTGTTCGGAGGTGGGAGAATCTACAGCAGGACGGGAGAGGATTCCCGTCCTGGTTCGCTGGCGTTGTCGCTGTGGAGCGACAGGCGTCCGAGATCAGGGAATATGCACCACTGCTCGTTCCGGGGCTGCTTCAGACGCCGGAGTACGCCCATGCCAGCCTTCGACAGGGTAGGCCCACCGACAGTGAGGACCAGCTGGACGAGAGCGTTCGCGCCCGGATGGAGCGACAATCCATACTCACCGCGGAGCGCCCCCCGCTGCTGCGGGCGGTCATCGAGGAGCACGTGCTGCGGCGCCCGATTGGGGGTCGCGCCACGATGAGAGCCCAGTTGGACCAGTTGCTCGACGTCTCGACCCGGCCACACGTGGGGGTCTCGGTGGTTCCCATGTCCACGGAGACCCACCCCGGCCAGGACGGGCCGTTCCTGTTGTTCACGGTGCCCGACCAGGATGTCGTGGCCTACACGGAGACGCGTGTCAGCGGCGCCCCAACGGATGACCGGGACATCGTGGGTGGTTACGTGGGGGTGTTCGGGGAGTTGTGTATGGTGGCGCTCCCCCCGGAGGGGTCCCGGCGCCTCATAGCTGCGATTAGGAGAGAGTTCGACGATGATCAGTGACCAGTGGCACAAGAGCACCTACAGCCAGGGTGGCGCAACCAACTGCGTGGAGTGCCGCGCCGCCGACACCCGGGTGCACGTTCGTGACACCCAGAACCGTTCGGCCGGGTATCTTTCGTTCTCCCCGGACGAGTGGTCGGCGTTTCTCGCGGATGTCCAGGCGGGTGACCTCTAGGTATCCTGCTGGGCCTCCTTCCCGCGCCCGCCCTTGTGGCCTCCTCTCGTGGTGAGAGGGGGCCTTTTTGGTGCGGTTTCGGGATTTGTTGGGTTCTGCCCGCACACCACCCCCTTTTCCTTTTTCTCTCCCCATTTCTCTCGTTGATCTTGTCGCTGTCGTCACTGTCAGTGTTCGAGAGTGACGACAGCGACAAGATCAACATCGTTCGGTCGGGTCGGCCCGGCCGGGGGTTGGCCGTTGCGCGGGGCACATCTCGGGACTGCGGGGCGCCTCGCGGGACACGGGGAGCACCGTCCCCGAACGGGAGCGGGTGCGCTGTCCCCGCCCGACCGGTCGCGCTCCCACACCAAGGGCGGGCACCGGTACCGGCGGCCGGTGTGCCCCGCGCGGGCGGCGACGCTCCCCCGTTGGGCGCTCTCGTGGACCGAGGGCTGTCACGGGCGGCACTGATTGGCTACGATAGGCGTCAGTTTTCCGACGACCGTCGATAAAACCGATAACGTGACCCGCTGGAGGGCCGCCGCCAGCACCGAAGGGGAAGCATGACCGACCAGCAGCCGTTAGCCGGGCGCACCGTCATCGACCTGACGAACGCGCTCGCGGGTCCCTACGCCACCCTGCTGCTCGCCGGGCTGGGCGCAACCGTCATCAAGGTGGAGAACCCCACCACCGGTGGCGACCCCGCCCGGGGAAACCCGCCCTACGTCACCGGCGACGGAATTTCCCTCGACCGAAACGAATCCGACGACATGTCGGTGTCGATGCTCGTTCGCGGCCGCGACAAGCGCAGTGTCACACTCAACCTGAAGGACCCACGCGGCCGGGAGGTCTTCGCCGATCTGGTGCGCGACGCCGACATCGTGGTGGAGAACTACAGTCCCGGTGTCACCCGGCGGCTCGGTATCGATTACGCCACCGTGGCCGAGATCAACCCCGCGATCGTCTACACCTCGATCAGCGGCTTCGGCGCGCAGGGCGGCGGCCCGGGCTCGGGCAAGGCCATGGACACGATCATCCAGGCCCTGAGCGGGCTGATGATGACCGCGGGCGAGCCGGGGGAGGACCCTGTGCGCTTCGGGTTGCCGATCGCGGACACGCTGGCCCCGTTGTTCGGGGTCATCGGCACGGTCTCGGCCCTGGTGCAGGTGGAACGCACCGGCGTGGGCCAGCACGTGGACGTGTCCATGCTCGGCGCCCTCACCTCGCTGGTGGCGTGCGAACCGTTCGACGCCCTGGACGCGGTGGACCTGCCGCAACGAACCGGGTCCATGCTGCCGCGGCTCGCGCCCTTCGGGCTGTTGCCGGCCGCGGACGGCCACATCGCGCTGTGCGCCCCCACCGACGAGTTCGCCCACGGGGTGCTGCGCGCCATGGACCGCGCCGACCTCGTCGACGACCCCCGGTTCCACGGTCGTGACGAGCGCGTGCGGCACGCCGACGAGCTGCACGCGCTGATCCGCGACTGGTGCCGACAGCGCACGGTCGCCGAGGCGCTGGACGCGCTGACCGGGCAGGGCGTGGCGGCCGCCGAGGTGCGCGGACCCCGTGAGGCCGTGCGCGACCCGCTCGTCCTCGACCGGGAGGAGGCCGTGCCCGTGGACCACCCGCGCCACGGCCCGGTCCCCGACCTGATGGCCACCGGGGTGCCCATCAGGTTCTCGGAGGCGCGGGCCGGGTTCGACCGTCCGGCCCCGGGGCTGGGCGAGCACAACGACGAGGTGTACCGCGGCCTGCTCGGCTACAGCGACGAGCGGATCGCCGAGTTGGCCGCCGACAAGGTGATCTAGCGGTCCTGACCGGTTGATCCCCTGGGCCGCGCTCAGGGGGGATGATCGTGAACTCCGACCGGGAGCCCGGCCCCCTGTTCCGGCGAAAGTTCACGGGCGTCGACACACCTGCTAACAGATCAGGACCCAGAGCCCACGGAGGACACGACCATGCCCGCAGCGACAACCGCCACCGCCCCGAGCGACGCCGGTGGCGCGCTGGCCCGACTCACGGCCCACGCCGCCGACCGCACGGCCGCCGCCCGCGAGTGGCGCGCCTCGGGGCGGCCGGTGATCGGGTACGTGGGGGCCGACGTCCCCGTCGAGCTGCTCACCGCCGTCGGGGCGCTTCCGGTGCGGCTGGCCGGCGTTCCCGGCGCCGACACGACGGCCGGGGACCGCTACCTGGGACACGGGGTCGACCTCGCCGCCCGGTCCGTGCTCACGCGCCTCGTCAACGGCGACTACGGCCCCCTCGACGGGCTGGTGGTCTCGCGCGACTGCGAGGCCTCGGCGCGGCTGTTCTACGCGGTGCGGGAACTGCGCCGGGTCGAGCCCGCCATGGCGTTGCCCCCGGCGCACCTCGTGGACGTGCTGCACCTGCCGCACCGCAGCACCACCCGCTACGTGCGCGCCAAGGTCGCCCAGATGCGGGCCACGGTGGAGACCTGGGCGGGCCGCACCATCACCCGAACCGAGTTCGCCGAGGCGATCGAGACGCACGACCGGCTCCGGGAGCTGCTGTCCGAAATCTCCCAGCTGCGCGGGCGGCGGCCGGCCCGCCTTCGGGGAACGACGGTCCTGGCGGCCGTGGCCGCCACCACCACACTGCCCGCGCACCGCGCCGTCGAGCTGCTGGAGGAGGTGCGCGCGCACGCCGACGCGCTCCCCGGAGCCGACGAGGGGGTTCGGGTGTTCGTGACCGGCAGTGGCCACGACACCACCGACGTCTACGCGGCGCTGGAGGAGGCCGGGCTGCTCGTCGTCGGGGAGGACCACGACTGGGGCGACCTGGGACACCACCGCCGGGTGGGCGAGCCGACCGAGCTGGCGCTGGCCGAGCGCTACCAGCGCAACGGCCCCTCCGCGCCGCGCGCGTCGATCCAGCGCCGCGCCGCGCACACGGCCGCCGCCGCCCGCGCCAGTGGGGCCGAGGCGCTGCTGTCGTACGTACGCGACCACGACGACGGCCCACTGTGGGACTTCCCGGAGCAGCGCGCCGCCGCCGGTCTGCCGGCCGTCATGGTCGAGCGCCAACCCTATGGCGCGCTCACCGACGAGGCGCGCGCCTCCGCGGCCGGGCTGGCGTACAACGAGGGAGGTACCCGATGAGTGACCGACTCGCCTCGGTCGAGGCGGCACTGGCCCACCAGCGGCGCTGGTTCGCCGACCTGCGCTCCGAGGTCGCCGACGGCGCGCCCCTCGCGCTCGTCAACGCGGACACCCCGCACGAGATCCTGCGGACGATGGGCATCAGCTACGTGGTGAACCAGTGGTGGGCCTCGATCGTCACCGCCAAGGGGCGGGCCCAGGACTACCTGGCGCTGCTGCGCGAGCGCGGCTACCCCGACCACTCGGAGCAGTACAGCGCGATCGCGCTGGGCTCGCTGTTCGACCCGGACCCCGGCTCGGCGCCGTGGGGCGGGTTGCCGCGACCCGACCTCATGCTCGCCGAGACCACCGGCGACGCCTCACGCAAGATCTTCGACGTCGCGGCCGAGCATCTCGGGACCGCCTTCTACCCCCTGGAGAGCGCGGCGCGCGACGAGGTCCCGCCGCGCTGGTGGGAGCTGATGCCGCGGCGCTGGGAGGAGGCGGTGGGATCCGACCGGCTGGACCTCATGGTGGAGGAGCTGACCGGGCTGATCCGGTTCCTGGAGGCCACCACCGGCCGGGAGTTCTCCGAGACCCGGTTTCGCGAGGTCATGGCGCTGGCGAACGAGCAGCAGGAGTGGAACCGGCGCACGCGCGACCTCATCGCCCGGGCGCGGCCGTGCCCGCTCGGCGTGACGGACAGCATTCCCGGCGTCATGATCCCGCAGTGGCACCGGGGCACCACATGGGCGCGTGACGCCGCGCGTGCCCTCCACGACGAGGTCGCCGACCGCGTCGCGCGAGGCACCGCCGTGTGCCCCGACGAGCGGGTCCGGCTGATGTGGGTGGGGCGGGGGCTCTGGTTCGATCTGGACTTCTACCGTCGCTTCCAGCGCACCCACGGCGCCGTGTTCGTGTGGTCGATGTACCTGGCGATCGCGGCCGACGGGTACCTGCGCTACGGCGACGACCCGCTGCGCGCGCTCGCCGCGCGTTTCGCCGCGTTCTCGGACCAGCTCTACACCCCGCCGTGGTCGGCCGAGTGGTACGTCAAGGAGGCCCGTCACCACGGGGTCGATGGGGTGGTGCACCTGGTCTCCGACGACGCGCGGGGTAGCTACTTCACCACCCGCGCGCTGCGGGCGGCGGGTATCCCCGTTCTGGAGCTACGCGCCGACAACGTCGACTCTCGCGGGGCGGACGGGGAGGCGCTCACCCGCGCCGTCTCCGACTGGCTGGACGAGGAGGTGGCGCCGCGCCCCTGAGCCCGACCCGCGGCATCCGCCGGTGTGGGCCGCTTCGGGAGTATATAATTCAAAGTGAGGACGGTCGTGGGATGATGGGGTTCCTATTCGGGGTTCGGGGCGTCGTTCCGCCCCGGGATGCCGCGAGTCAGCACCACCCAGTAACCTCGATTCGTCCGACTCGTCACCGACAGGGGCCACGAACTCGATGACACCGACTCCTCCGCCGCGCCGGCCCAACGGTGCCAAGCCCCAGGAGCT
This sequence comes from Halostreptopolyspora alba, assembly GCA_003725585.1. Lineage (GTDB taxonomy): Bacteria > Actinomycetota > Actinomycetes > Streptosporangiales > Streptosporangiaceae > Lipingzhangella > Lipingzhangella alba. Next base: position 474,890 of record RJMB01000001.1, read on the forward strand.
GCTGACCTCGCTGCTCGGGGACTTCTGGTACTGGCGTGAGGAGCACATCCCCTCTGCGGCGCTGGTGCAGCTGCTCGGTGACTTCGACATCACCCCGGCCGGGGCCAGGTCCGCGATGCGCAGGCTCGCCGCCCGTGGCCTGCTCACCGTCGAGCGCAACGGCCGGATGACGGCCTACGGCATCCCCCCGCGGACGGTGGCGGTGATCGTGGAGCACGCCTACAGGATGCTGACGTTCGGCTCGACCACCCCGGACTGGGACGGGATGTGGACCGTGGTGGCGTTCTCGGTGCCCGAGGAGGAGCGTGGGCTGCGCTCCGAGCTGCGCACGCGGCTGCGTGTGCTGCGGTTCGCCGCCCTGTACGACGGTGTGTGGGTGACACCCCACGACCAGACCGAGGCCGCCCTCGCGGTGCTGTCCGAGTTGGGCGTGACCGCGGCGACCGTGCTGCGTTCCACCGAGGTGGACCGGGGCTCGGGTGAGGGAGGACCGCGCGCGGCCTTCGACCTCAGCGAGCACGCCGAAGCCTACCGGCGCTTCGCCGACCACTACGAGCCGCTTCTGGAGCGGGCCAACGCCGGCCAGGTCGGGCCGGCCGAGGCGCTGCGCATCCGTACCGAGGTGGGCGCGGACTGGCGGCAGTTCCAGGAGAGTGACCCGGACCTGCCGGCGGAGCTGCTGCCGGCCGACTGGGAACGCGACCGGGCGTGGCGGGTGTTCACCGAGATCTACGAGCGCCTCGGCCCGGTGGCCGAGCTGCGCTTCCAGCAGGTGGTCGCGCGGGTCGCGCCGGAGCTGGCCAAGCTCGCCTCGCGTCACGACTGGGAGAGTATCAAGGCGCTGTACGAGTCGCTCGGGGACCGGGCGCGGGGCGACACCCCGTTCGAGCAGGCGATCGAGGCGCGCCGGTTGAACGAGGCCGCGCGCGACCGCCAGCCGCGTTCCGGCGGAGGCGACTAGTAACGCGCGCACGGCAACGACCGTCGCGGGACACGTTCACTCCGGATTCACGCCTATCCCGCTCGTGCTGGTGACGTCGCGTTCTCTCACAGTGTGTTCGTATTTCGCACATATCAACTGGCGACAAAAACGCGTCAAAATATTGACGGTCGCTGGAAATTAGACGATAGTGTGCGGAGTCACACGCGCTTGCTGCGCCCTTCACACTGGACCTAGGAGGCCCCCGGACATGTCCGACCTCGCGCCACACGAGGGCCGCGATCCTGTCGTGCGGGTCGAGAACCTCGAGAAGGGTTTCCGGCGCCGGGACGGATCCACCGTCCCGGCCATCGACGGCGTCTCCTTCGACGTCGGGCCGGGTGACTTTCTCGTGCTGCTCGGCCCCAGCGGTTGCGGCAAGACCACGTTGCTGCGCTCCATCGCCGGACTGGAAACCCCGGACACGGGAGCGATCAGCTTCGACGGGCGCCCCCAGTTCGCCGGGGACCGTCAGATCAATGTCGCCCCCGAGAAGCGGGGCGTCAGCATGGTGTTCCAGTCCTACGCCCTGTGGCCGCACATGACCGCGTTCTCCAACGTCGCCTACCCGCTGGAGAGCCGCCGGTCCGGCAAGCGGAACAAGACCGAGATCGCCACACGGGTCCGCGAGACGCTCGCCCTCGTCGGGATCGGGGAGCTGGAACAGCAGTACGTCGCCCAGATGAGCGGCGGCCAGCAGCAGCGGGTCGCCCTCGCGCGTGCCCTGGTGAGCAACGACTCGCTGGTGCTCTTCGACGAGCCGCTCTCCAACGTCGACGCCAAGGTGCGCGAGCAGCTACGGATCGAGCTGCTGGCCCTGCAACGCGACCTGGGATTCGCCGCCATCTTCGTCACCCACGACCAGGACGAGGCGATGCAGCTCGGAACCAGGATCGCCGTTCTGCAGGAGGGCCGTCTGGCACAGCTCGCCTCCCCCCTGGAGGTCTACACCCGCCCGGCCAACCGGTACGTGGCCCAGTTCGTCGGAACGATGAACGAGAGCCTGGGCACCGTGACCGCCATCAAGGGCGAGACGGCCGAGGTGGACACCGGCATCGGCACCCTGACCGGGCGCCTCAACGGGGACTCGATCGCCGTCGGCGACCGGGTGGCGGCCATGTGGCGGCCCGAGAGCGGCACCATGACCAACACTGACCCCGTCGCGGCCAACCGGCTGCGGGGCACGCTGAAAGCCTCGATGTTCGTCGGCGCCTACACCGAGCAGGTCGTCGACGTGGCGGGCCAGGACCTACGGGTACAGGTGCCCGGCCCCAACGTGCTGGACACCGGCGCCGACGTCTGGGTCGAGGTCCCCGAGGTCGACCTCCTGGTCATGCCGGTGGAGGACACATGAGCACCGGCACGTTGACCCGTGAGCCCACCGGCCCCACCGGACCCACCAAAGGCCGCCGGTTCCGCGCGCGCTTCGGACGCCCGTTCGAGACCGCCAGCCTGGGGATCGGCCTGGTGCTCATCGCGCTGGTGATGATCCCCCTGCTGCGGGTGATGGTCGGCCTGTTCTGGGTCGACGGTGAGCTGACCGCGCGCCCCATCACCCGCACCCTCGCCCTACCCGACCTGGACGAGCTGCTGCTCAACACCGCGATCGTGGTGATCGCCAGCAGCGCCGTCGCGTGGGTCATCGGCGTCGGCCTCGCCTGGCTCAACGAGCGCACCAACGCCCGCATGGGGCTGCTCACCGACTCGATGCCGCTGCTGCCGTTCCTGCTTCCCCCGGTGGCCGGCGCGATCGGTTGGGTCATGCTGCTCTCGCCGCGCGCCGGCCTGCTGAACTCCTGGATCCGCGACGTCCTCTCGTTCGTCGGCATCAACCTGGAGACCGGCCCCTTCGACATCCACTCCTGGTACGGGCTGATCCTGGTCTACGCCGTCTACGCCGTCCCATTCGTGTTCATGACGGCCGCGGCCGGCCTGCGCAACCTCGACTCCTCACTGGAGGAGGCGTCCCGGCTCAGCGGCGCCAGCATGTTCCGCACCCTGCGCAAGGTCACCCTGCCCCTGGTCGCTCCGAGCCTGGGCGCCGGGGTGTTGCTGAGCGTCTGGTTCGGCGCCGGGATGTTCTCACTGCCCTCCATCGTCGGAACTCCCGCGAACATTGATGTGCTGGCGGTTCGGATCGTCGAGCTGCTCACCTTCACCTACCCGCCCGACACCGAGGTCGCCGTCGGGTTGAGCGCGTTCGTGGTCGGGTTCGTGGGACTGGCCTACTGGTTGCAGGCGCGCATCCTGCGCAGCGGCCGCTACGCGGTGCAGTCGGGCAAGGGCGGCGGCGTGCGACGCATCGATCTCGGCGTCTGGAAGTGGCCGATACGCCTGCTGGTGCTGGGCTACGTGTTCGCCTCGACCGTGCTGCCGATGCTGGCGCTGGTGCTGGTCTCGCTCAACGGTTTCTGGACCCCGGACATCGCCTGGAGCAACCTCAGCCTGGAGGCGCTGCGGCAGTCCGTCCTCGACGACCCGGTGACCCGCCAGGCCCTGGTCAACAGCCTCGGTCTCGGCGTCGCCGGCGGGCTCATCGGCATCCTCGCGGCGGCGGCCGTATCGCTGTACGTCGCGCGGCGCCGCACCGTTCTCGCGGGGGCCGTGGACGCCGGCATCAAGCTGCCCGCGGCGGTGTCCAACATGGTGATCGCGGTCGGGATCCTGCTGGTGTTCGGCGGCGCGCCGTTCATGCTCTCCGGGACCCTGGTGATCCTGCTCATCGGCTACCTCGCGTTGTACCTCCCTCAGGCGTCCATCGCGGCGGACGCGGCGGTCAGCGGGGTGGGCGAGGAGCTTCCCGAAGCCTCCGCCGTGTCCGGCGCCACCCCGTTCAGGACCTTCCGCAAGGTCCACCTCCCGCTGATGATGCCGGGGCTCGTCGCGGGGTGGGCGCTGCTGTTCATCCGGATGGTCGGCGACCTCACGGCGTCGGCGATCCTCGCCGGAACGGGGAACACCGTGGTGGGCTTCCGTGTCCTGGAGGTGTTCAACAGCGGTTCCTACGCGCTACTCGCGTCGCTGTCCACGGTCCTGGTCCTGGTGACGGGCGTGGTGCTGACGGCCGTACTCGCCTACACCCGACGCGCGTCACGCTATTCCGGCTCGACCCAGATCGGTGGGATGTGAATGCCGGACCACCCAACACCACACCGGACCCCGACGAGACCGCGCGCCCGCGACCGGAGCGGGCCGCGACACCGCTCCCACACCACCCACGACCATCCCGACCTGCCCTGACACCGTTCGGGGACCACGAGGAGGAACCATGAGGACTGGCAACCTATCGGCGATCGGAGCGGGCCTCGCTCTCACTCTCGCACTCAGCGCGTGCGGCTCCGACTCCGTCGGCTCGGGCTCGGCCGACGTCAGTGACAACCCCGAGCTCCAGGAGCTCGTGGAGGCCGCCCAGGAGGAAGGCACGCTCACCCTCTACGGGGTTCCCGCGGAGAATCTGCTCCGCAGCGTCGCCGACGAGTTCACCGAACTGTACGGGATCGAGGTCGAGCCCGTACGCCTGGTGTCGTCCGACCTGTCGCAGCGGTTCTCCTCGGAGGCCAGCGCGGGGGAGCCGGCCAGCGACGCCATCCTGCTGACCCACTCACCCTTCTACGCCGAGGCGTTGGACAAGGACTGGCTCACCCCCCTCACTGAGGCCGAGGTCCCCGACTACCCCGACTCCTACCCCGAGGACTTCGTGGTCGAGGACGGCGACGTCCCACTGGTCAGCCTCGTCCCGACGAGCATGGTGTACAACACCGACGAGGTGTCCGAGGCGCCCACATCGTGGGAGGAGTACGCCGAGCCCGAGTACGAGGGCAAGCTCGCGGTCGCCGACCCGGCCACCTCGCCGGCGAACCTCGCCTTCTGGCAGATCATGCGCGACGAGTACGGCGACGACTTCCTGCGCGGCATCGCGGAGAACGACCCGACCTGGCACAACAGCGCGGTTCCGGGAACCCAGGCCGTCGCCGCCGGCGAGGCCACGCTCGGCCATCCCGGGGTGCAGGCCATCGTGGACAACCTCCGGGAGTCCGACGCCCCGGTCAAGGCCACCGTTCCCGGCCCCACCACCGGACCGGAGATCGCGCTCGGCCTCACCGAGGGCGCGCAGAACCCCAACGCCGCCAAGCTGTTCGCCCACTACATCCTCTCCGAGGAGGGCAACACGCATCTGGCCGAGATCTCCGAGGCGGCCTCCCCGTACGGACTGGGGCTGGATGACTTCCAGCGGCCGGAACCCGTCTCGGACGAGCAGGAGGCCGAGATCTCCGAGCTGCTCGGAGCCGAGTGATCGCGAGCCCGTCGATACGGACCGCTCGACCCGCTCAACGAGAAGGAGCGTGTGATGACCCACCGCGAGACCGCGGACGACCAGCCCACCGAGGACCGCGTCCTGACCGACGACTTCGACCCGAAGGCTCCGGAGACGTTCACCAGCGCCCACGAGCTCTACGCCGACATGCGGCAACAGTGCCCCGTCGCGCACAGTTACGGGTTCGACGGCGGGTTCTGGGCACTGTTCCGCCACGAGGACGTCAACCGGGTCCTGCGCGACCCGGACACGTTCACCACCTCGGTGCAGAACACGGTTCCCAAGTTCGCGTTCACCGGGCGGCGTCCTCCGCTACACCTGGACCCGCCGGAGCACACCGCCTACCGGCGGGTCATCAACCGGTTCTTCACCCCGACCAAGATGCGCGCGATGCATCCCCGGGTACGCGAGGCCGCCGTCGAACTGTTGCAACCGATGATCGCCTCCGGGGCGGGCGACATCTCCAAGGAGTACGCCCAGCGGTTCCCGGCGATGGTCTTCGCTGAGTTCTTCAACCTGGAGCGCGAGCAGGCGGCGCTGATCAAGGAGATCAGTGCCGCCTACGTCGCCGCGATCGTGGCCGTGGACGACGAGACGGTCAAACGACTCAGTGGACGGTTGTACGAGATCGCCCAGGCGGTCATCGACGAGCGGCGGGCCGCGCCCATGGACCCCGACACCGACCTCACGACCGCGCTCATGCAGGCCACCTACGAGGGGGAGCCGCTGCCACCGGAGATGGTGCTCGGCTGCGTGCGCCAACTCCTGGTCACCGGCATGGTCGCCCCCAGCGTGTTCATCGGGAACATGTTCGTCCACCTCGACCGCGACCCCGAACTCGCGCGAACCCTGCGGGAGAACCCCGAGCGGATCCCGGCCGCGGTCGAGGAGTTCCTCCGGATGTACGGGCCGTACCGGGGCATGGCTCGTACCGCGCGCGAGGACGTCGTCTTCGAGGGGCGGCGGATCAAGGCGGGCGAGCCGATCGCGCTGGTCTACACCTCGGCCAACCGTGACGAGCGGGTCTTCCCCAACGGGGAGACCTTCCAGTTCGACCGCCCCAACCTGAACGAGCACATCTCCTTCGGCGCCGGGGTGCACAGCTGCCCCGGCGCGCCCCTGGCCCGCATGATGATGACCGTAACGTTGGAGGAGGCACTCGCCCGCACCACCGACTTCGAGGTCACGGGGCCGGTCGAGATGGCGAAGTGGGCCGAGTGGGGCACCAACTCGGTCCCGTTGCGCTTCACCCCCTCGGAACACAACACGGGTGAGCGGCCATGACCGAGCCGGCCCACCGGCCGCCGGCCGAGGACTTCGACCCCACGCGCAGCCAGCACCCGGACGACGTGCACGCGATGTATGAGCACCTGCGCGAGCACTGCCCCCTCGGTTACAGCAGTGCCTACGGTGGGCACTGGGCACTCAGCCGGTACGAGGACGTCAAAGCGGCGGCCAGCGACCCGCGCACCTTCATATCGTCGGTGCGCGCGGTGGTTCCCAGCGATCCCCGGGGGTTGCGCCGCCCGCCACTGAACTACGACGCCCCCGACCACACCCCGTTCCGCAGGGCCCTCGACCGCACCCTCCAGCGGCAACGGGTCGCCCGGCTCGAAGGTCCCCTCGCCGGCCACGCCGAGCGGGAGCTCGAACCGCTGTTGGCACGGGGCGGCGGGGACGTGGCCCAGGAGTACGGCGCCCGGTTCCCGGCGTGGGTGACCGTGGAGTGGCTCAACCTCAGCCACGACACCGCCCCCGTCCTGGCCGAGCACGCCACGCGCTGGGTCAACGCCTGGCGCGACGAGGACGCCGCCGCGGTCAACGAGCACAGCGAGCACATGTACCGGATCGCCCGCGACCTCGTCGCGGCGCGCGAACGCGAGCCGCTGCCCGTGGAACGGGACCCGGCGAGCTCGCTGCTCGCGGAACGTCCCAACGGGCAACCCCTCGACCGGGAGCAGATCGTTGGCGCGCTGCGGCAGTCGCTGGTGGTCGGGATGGTCGCGCCGCCGATCCTGCTGGGATCCATCTGCGCGCACCTGTCCGCGGACCGGGAGCTGCAGCAGCGGCTCCGGTCGCACCCTGAGCTACTGCCGGACGCCGTCGAGGAGTTCCTGCGGCTCTACACCCCCTACCGCGGGTTCGCGCGCACCGTGAGTACCGAACAGACGTTGCACGGCCGCACGATCCGGCCGGGTGAGCCCGTCACGCTGTCGTACGCCTCCGCCAACCGGGACGCGACCGTGTTCGACGACCCCGACACGTTCCGGCTGGGACGGCCCAACATCCACGAGCACCTCGCGTTCGGCCGGGGGAGGCACCGCTGCGCCGGAATGCCCCTGGCCCGGCTGGGTCTGCTCGTGTCCCTGCGCACCCTGCTCGCCCGTACCCGGCATTTCGCGATCTCCGGCGAGGTCGAGGGGGCACGGATGCCCGAGGTGGGAGTGGTGTCGTCCCCCGTGCGCCTCACCCCCGCGGGCTGAGGGCGGCCGGGCGGCCGGGGTCGGGTGGCCCACCCGGTCCCGGCCGCCCGGTTTTCAGTCGGCGACGACGCGCGTGTGGACGTACCCGAACCGGTCGGCGACGCCGCGTCCCCGTGACGCCCGGCGTCCGGCGATCCCGGTGCCCTCACGCTGGCGGCGTACCACGTAGGTCCCGGGGGCGATCCCGGTGCCGCCGTGCTCGGCGTGGATCAGATAGGCGGGGCCGGTCGTTCGCAGTGCCCCCAGGGCGAGCTGGGTGCGGTCCTCGACACCGCCGCTCGCCCAGTGGCAGGTGCCGGGATCGGCCACCAGCGTGTGCGGGTTCCCGCCGGTGGTGCTGCGCAGCAGCTCGATCCCCTCGGGCGGTACGGCGGTCCACTGAGCTGGTGGAAGGTGGACGTCGTCCTCGACGAGGCGGTACGGGATGACGAGCAGGTCGCCCTGGGCCTGGGGGGCGTCGATGACGGGAACGGTTGTCGCGCGTTCCAGGTGGTCGGGGATGTTTTGGCCGCTGCGCTCACCGAGTTGGGCCAGGGTCATGGTCATGGATATCACCGTGGTGTGGTCGTGGTGCGGACGGGCGGTGTTCCGGGAGTGGTGGTTCAGGTGCGGCGGGCGAGCCGGGCGTACACCTCACCGGGGAGCCCGTAGGTCCACCCGGCCGCCGCGACCGGGTCGTCGATGCCGTCGGGCACGGACAGGCCGTAGCGGCGTCGGTGGCCGTCGCGCTCCACCGAGCCGTTGACGGCCAGCAGCAGCCGCGAGGGAGGCAGTCGAACGTCGCGGGGCGTGTCGTAGAGCCGCAGCTCACAGCCGGGGTTTCCCGGGTCGGGCGCGGTCGCCAGGAGCCGCAGCCCGGCCTGGTCGATGTAGGTGTCCCAGCCCAGCCGCTCGATGGCGGTACGGCGCACCTCCACGTTGCGCTCGGCGGCGATTCGTTCCGCCGTGGGCGCGGTCAGCACCCACTCCGGTACCGGGGTGCCGTGCAGCACGTGCACGCCCCACCCGTCGCCGAACACCACCGCCGGGCCGTCGTCGCGGTGCAACCGCAGCTGTCCGTTCGGGGCGTGCGGCAGCGGCTCGTGGTGCACGGCCAGCGGCCGCTCGGCGACGACGCACACCTCCTCGCCGGGCCACCACCAGCCGCAGGACCGCGCCAGGCTCGCCCACAGGTCGAGCCGGCGCCCCCTGTCGGCGGAGACGGGGAGCATACCGAGCCGGCGCCAGGTGTCATAGCGCGCGACCCACGGGGCCTCGTGCTGGCCGGACCAGACCGGGCCGACCGGCCTTCCCGCGAGGGTGGTGAAGGCGGTACGTAACGGTCCCGCCACGGCGTCGCCAACGCTGGCCTGGAGGGGGTCACCCACGGCGATCTCCAACAGCGGGCGAAGCGGCATCCCGCGACCCAGGGCGTCCTCCGGCGGGATATCCCGCGCCGTCCTGCGCAGCCCCGGCGGCACCGGCGCGCCCGCCAGGCGCGCGTTGACCAGTCGGTCCAACCCACGCCGCAGGTCCATCATCTGGGTGGCCAGCCGGGACGCGGTGGGCCACTCGGACACCCGGTTCCGGGAGTCGGCCGCCCTCAGCCGGACCGGAGCGGGGTCGGGAGACTCCTCAGGAGCGAGACGCGCCATGGCCGCGGGGGAGTCGACCCAGCGGAAACGGGGTGGTCGCTGGCCGATGGTTTCGTACAGTTCGGTGATGGCCGCCTCAGTGGCCGGCCGGTCGGCGGGAAGGGTGGACAGCGCGTGCCCAAGCCACTCGTCCCGGATCTGTGTCGCCCGCCGCAGCAGGTCGGTGTCGGAGGTCGGGCTTCCTGGCCCGAGAGGCCCGCTCATCGGGCGATGGCGGTGCCGCCTTTCCAGTCGAACATGACCCGATTCGTACACGTACCGGAGCCCGGTCCGCAAGTACCGCCGGGCGGGTGGGGCGTTCCGCCCCGCCCCTCTCGTCGCCCGGGGATGTCACCATCGGGGCCTACGATGACGGGTATGACCACCGCTCTCCGGCGTGAACAGGTTCTCGGCTACCGGGTTCGGGCCCAGCAACTCGACCGGGAGGAAGGCGAGCTCGCCGACACCACCGTCCTCGACGTGGGCGCGCAGGACACCGGGCCCGACGGTGCGCTGTGGGCACTGGCGATACGTGGCGTGGACGTGTCCGGGGTCTCCGACGACGACCTCGCCATGGCCTGGACCATCCGCGGCGCGCCGCACGTCTACCGCCGCTCGGACCTGCCACACGTGGCCACGTCGGTGTGGCCGTACTCCGAGGCCGACGCCGCGAAGCGCGTCTTCGACGCGACCAAGCCACTCAAGGAGGCCGGTATCGGCGCCCTCGAAGCGTTGGGCGAGGTGGCGCGGACGATGCGTTCGGTGGTGACCGAGCCGATGGCCAAGGGCGAGGTCTCCACCCGGATGACCGCGCTGATGGGCCGGCCCTACCTGCGGTACTGCCGCCCGTGCCAGGCGACCCACCTCTACGAGATGCCGTTTCGGCTCGCGGCGCTGCACGCCGGGCTGGAGCTGCGGCCCCGGACATCGCCCCCGGTGTTGCGGCCCGTCCCCGGATTCGAGTGGGCCGGCGGGGCGGGCCGGCGGTACGACGTCATCCGGGGGTATCTGCGCGTGTACGGCCCCGCCACCCCGAAACAGGTCGCGGAGTACCTCGAGGCGCCCGTCAAGGAGGTCAGGGCCCACTGGCCCGCCGACACCGTCGAGGTGTCCCTCGACGGGCAGACCAGGTGGCTGCTCGCGGAGGACGCGGACCTGCTGGAGGCCGGCCCGGTGCGGACGACGCGGCTGCTCGGCCCCTACGACCTGTTCCTACAGGCCAGGGACCGATCCCTGCTGGTGGCCGAGCCGCGGCGTGCCAAGGAGCTGTGGCCGGTGCTGGGACGACCCGGGGCCGTGCTCTCCGACGGTGAGATCGTCGGGACGTGGCGGCCGCGCAAGGCCGGAAAGTCGTTCGCGGTGCGCGTCGAGCTGTGGACCGGGGATTCCACGTCACTGCGCGGGGCCGTGGAGGAGCAGGCGGAAAAGCTCGCCCAGTATCGGGGATCGCGGTTGTCGAGCGTCGATTTCGCCGAATAATTTCGCCCACGGCGGCCGGAAGCAACCACTTGTCGGAACCCGGAAAACGAATCGTGGCGACTCTTTTCAGTGGCTTTTTGTGACGACTGTCTGTGGAATTTGTTCAACTCTCGGTTTTTCGCTCTCCGTTTTCTTCTCCGGGTTCCTCCACGGGTGAGGGCGCGCTCGTCCACTTCGAACTCCCAGCGCACGGATGATCCTTCGCTGAGCTGGGCGGTGGCCGTGGTGGGAGGGTGACCCATGGGATCCGGTGGGACCGAGGTTTCCGTTGTCGGGTGGAATTCCTCGTCTCGTCGGGCGGTATGGGGTGCTCCGTCGGGGGAAGAAAGGACGACGAATAATTGACCTGGACGCACGACCCGGAATACAATGTGGGAAGCACGGCGATGCGAAGGGAAGTGCGATGACGGCGACGGTCGCCCCGGGCGATCTCAACGAATTCTGTACACGGTGCGGGCGTTCGCTCCGTGCCTCCTCCTCCGTCAGGCGCGGCTACGGTCCCACCTGTGTCAGCTACCTCCACAATGCCCGAGACAACGCCGACCTCAGCGAGTTCCACCCCTGGCAGGCCGACAAGGCGTCCGAGCTTCTCGAGACCTGCGGTCTCGTGCCCACCGACCACCCGAACGTCTACCGCGCCGTGAGCAGCGACGGCTCGCGAACCTACCTGAGCACCACGGACGGCTGTACCTGTAAGGCCGGCCAGTACCGGGTGCCGTGCTACCACCGCGCCAGTGTGACCATGCTGCGGGCCACCCGCAAAACCCGCCGCCGGCGGGCTCGGGCTCCCCGCTGACCCGTCGGGAAGCGCGGCAGACGTGGCGGGCGGGACGACGACGTCCCGCCCGCCTTCATCGTCGTCTCCCCTCAGGGCCGACCCCCGCTCGCGGGTGTTGCCCGCGCATTGTCGTAACCGCGCGGCATCATTGTCGGCCCCACCCACCCTGAGGAACCCTGAGGAGGAGAGCCACGTGAATATCCGGTTGCAGACCGTCGTGTTGGAGGCCCGTGACCCACACGCGCTCGCGCGCTTCTACGCGGAACTGCTGGGGCTGCGCATCACCCGGCTGGATGACGAGTGGGTGGATGTCGGCGCCTCCTCGACCCCCTATCTGAGTTTCCAGCGCGCCCCCGAGCACCGGGAACCCCGCTGGCCGGACCCCGCCTCCTCGATGCAGCTGCACCTGGACATCGAGGTGGACGACATCGACGAGGCCGAAGCGAGGGCGCTCGCGCTGGGGGCGAGCCGGCTCGCCTGGGACTCGGAGCGGGAGGTGGCGCAGGGGCTGCGCGGGGAGGACGAGGGAGGCTTCCGTGTCTACGCCGATCCCGCGGGTCACCCCTTCTGCCTGGTCTGGGAGTGACCCCACCGGTCGAGCCGATCCACCGCCGACCGGCGTCACCGGCCCGGAGCGGTCGATGGTGCCCGGCCTACCGCCGCCGGGCACCCACAGCGTCGCGGGCGCGGTCGACCAGGCCGGCGCCGGGCGCGACGAGCTTGTTCAACGGTGGGGTGTCCGGAGCGTTCGGGCGCGGGTACTTCGGAGCGATCCGCTTGGCGTTGGCGACCTTGCCGCCCAGTGAGCGCAGCTCCTCGGGGGTGGCGTTGGCCCGCAGGGCTACGAAGAGGTGTCTCTCCTCGTCCCTCACGTGCCCGCGCACGCCGGTGATCATCTCCTCCAGGACGGCCTCGAACCGGGGGTCCGTCACCGGGAGGTCCTCGATCCGTTTCATGAGCCGCTCGACCTCCGCGTGGTCCTCCAGCTCCTTGTCGGCGATCGCGTCACCGTCGGGGACGAGTTCCCGCGTGGCCGGGAAGACGTACATCTCCTCGGCGACCATGTGCTGGACCAGCGCGATGATCGTCTCGTCGGTGAGCTGTCGGCGCTCTTCGCCGGTCGGAGCGGAATCCTCCTGGAGCCGGCTGAACAGCTGTTCCACCTCGCGGTGGTCCTGGCTGAGAACAGTGATCACGTCGTCCTTGTGCTCCGCCATGTGCGCTCCTGTGGTCGGTCGGTCACTTCCCCCGGGTCGCACGGTGTGGGCGGTCTCGCGGTGCCGGTGGACACCCGAGTGCCCACTGCTGGCGGGTCGGCTATCCCCGCCTGGGGCGAGTAAACGCGTCTCAGCCAAGGTCCACACGACGATTTTGAATCTGGGGGCCGCTGCGGGAATAGCTCGCCGGCTGCGTTGTTGTACGGGGAGATCGTAGCTTTCTGTGTTTGTGTTTGGCTTTGTGTTCAACGCTCGCGGAGTTTGATGCGGGCGTTCTCTGCTGCCCTGAGCGGCGATGGGGCGCCACGTCTCAAGTGCGATCACGGACCCGTGACCGCGGGTCCGATACCGATCGACCCTGTCAGGAGATAGACATGGCTCAGGGAACCGTGAAGTGGTTCAACACCGAGAAGGGCTTCGGCTTCATCAGCCGTGACGAGGGTGGCCCCGATGTGTTCGTGCACTACAGCAGCATCGACGGCACCGGCTTCCGCGACCTCGAAGAGGACCAGCGAGTCGAGTTCGAGGTGACGCAGAGCCCGAAGGGCCCGCAGGCCGAGCAGGTCCGTTCCCTCTGACGGAACCGTGACCGCCTCGGCGCGGTTGTGCGCCCGTGGCTACTTCGCCGCCCTTCGCCTCGGCCGAGGCGAAGGGCGGTTTTCGTGTGCCGGGCGCGGCCACGGCCCCACGTCACCGCGCCCGGGACGTCCGCGGCACGCTCAGTTCGAGGGTCCCCAGGGGAGCCACGCCGTGTCGGCGCCCCAACGGTCCGGCGGATCCGGAAGGTCGGTGGCGCTGGTCCGGGCGAGGTCGATACGCGGGGCGGCCACCAGCGACGTCAAGAACCACCCGCGTTCCTCGACCTGGTGGCCCCACCTGAAGCCGCGTGTGACACCCTCCACCATCTCCGTGGCGTCGGGGTCGGCGAGCGCCCGGCGAGCCTCGGCCACCCGCGCCCTGTGTGTAAAGCCTGTACCAGGTATTCCGGGATCTCCTTGACGGCCCCGTGCGGCGACGATGTGAAATGGGGCCAACCTTGGAGGGAGCCCAGCATGTCGCAGCGCACCAGTGTCCGTGTCCTTGACGATGTCGCCGTCCGGCTGCGCGACGAGTTCGCTGCGCTCTCGCGCGCCCGCGTCGATCTCTGCGTAACCGACACCGGGCGGTGCCTGGCGAATCTCGGCCACGACGTGGCTCCCGTGGTCGTGGAGCGCCTAGCCCGCGAGCGCCTGCACGCCGTGGTGAACTCCTCCCCTCCCTCCGGCCTGATCACGCCGATTCGCCCCAATGGTCACGATCCCGAGCCCTCGTGATCGGGGGAAATCGGCGCCACGACCGCGATCGTGGCGGCCGATCCCATCGGCCGGGATCTCGGCGAGCCAGGCGTGGTGCTCCCGCCGCGCGCGATGACTTTTGGTCCGCCACCGGGTCAATCCGGTCAGCACACCTCGCCGCCCGGAACGGGCGGGCAACCGGAAGGGAGCGACGATGATGACGAACGTCGCACGGGCCGAGCCGTTCGACCCGGCGGGCGGAACCCCCGAACCCTGGGAGCGGGCGCTCACCGAGCTGGCCGGGGCGCAGACGTACTGGCTGTCCACGGTGTGCCCGGAGGGCCGGCCGCACGCCGTCCCGCTGCTGGCGGTCGTCGTCGGTGGGACCGTGCACTTCTGCGCGAGCGGACGCTCCCGTAAGGCCCGCAACCTCGACGCCGACGCGCGTTGCGTCATCACCACCAGCGGGCCGGGGCTGGATCTGGTTGTCCAGGGCGAGGCGGCGCCGCTGACCGGCGCGGCCGAACTGGGCGACGTCGCCGGGAGCTACGCGACGAAGTACGGGTGGAGCCCCACGGCCCGCGACGGCGCGCTGTGGGCCGAGGGTGCCCCCACGGCCGGCCCGCCGCCGTACCGGGTGTACGCGGTGGTTCCCACGGTGGTGTTCGGCTTCCCCACCGACGAGAGCTCGACCCCCACCCGCTGGCGGTTCTGAGCCGGTCTGAGCCGGGGCTCGTTCTCGGCGCGCGGCACACCGCCTCCGCTGGGTCCCGTCGCGTCCCCCGGCCAGAATGGGAAGTGCCGTTTCACGTGGCGACACGCTCGGCGCTGCCGTCGGGTGACCAACGCGGGTCGGCGACCATCACGCTAGAGACACATCTCGCCGGACTGGCCACGGCGGCAGTGCGACCGGCGCTCGGTCTCTGCGACCTGCCAACCCTCCGCCTCCTGGACCAGGGTGAGGCGCACGTCGGCACCGGCGACACTGTCGTCGAGGAATCCCCACTCCAACACCGCCCCCTGGGTCTCCTCGCCGGTGGGGGCGCAGAGCAGGCGCACCTCGAAGCGTTGGTCGCCCTCCCGCTGTTCGTTCTCGGCCGCACCGGCGTAGCTGTCGGCGACAGCGGCCATGAACTCCTCAGGGGAGGGAAACGCCTCCTCCTCCGGGGGAAGGTCCGGCGGTGCCCCGGCGGGGGGCCACTCCTCGGAGGACCAGTCGGTGCTCCCCTCGGCCTCATCCAAGGGCGCCAGCAGCTCCTCCTCGGAGCCCACGCACGTCACGTTGTCCGGCCCCTCGGGTACCTCCCGCTCCTGACCGGCCGCATCGTTCCTGGGTTCCGCACTGACCGCGCCATCGGGCGCGCACGCCACCAGAAGAAGCCCGAGGAGGGGGAGCGCGCTGACCACCAAAGGGACCCGGAGCGTCGAGGGAGTGGGCACGAGTGACGGGAGCGGCGCGGGGCCCGTCGGTTTCACGAACGATCTGACCAAGGTTCCTGTCCTGGCGGTGAGCCCGGCACCCGGACGGGTGTGCCGGCACGGCGTCGTGTGGGGGAAGGGTCCGATGGCTCCCGACCCCACAGCATCACGTTATTCCACATTGGCCGCCGTACGAACCTGATCCCGTCCGTAAGCCGGCAGTAGCCGACCATACGCCATCGCGAAGCGCCGCCGGTCTGTTTTCCGCGGGTCGGCGGCGCCTGGAAACCCCGGACACGGGAGGGGCGTGGGCGGGCGAAGTACGTACTGTTGTTCGTACAGGCCGAGGAGTTCGCACCGAGTTCGATGAAGCCCCGCGCCTGGCCCGGACCTGGCCGGGTTGTCCCGGGCCAGGGTCCTACCGGTGGAACGAACGAAGGTCACCGGTGAGCCGTGAGGTACCCGAGGCCGAGCGTGTTCGCGTGGTGGGCGAGCACGCTCGCCACGTCCCTGGTACACCTCACCCACGGCTTCGCGTTCCGTGGACTCGGCCGACCCGACGAGGCGCGGCTCGCCGATGAGCGCGTTCCGCGCCGCGGTGACTATCCCGCCGAACGGGAGCGGCCACAGGAACGCCCCCAGCTGGCGCTGACTCCGGGCGCGCCGCGCTACTCCTCGGCGGGGTCGTCCTCCTCCTGCTGCTGGTGTTCTTGGACCTTGGCCAGCAGGCCGGAGGAGCCCTGCAGCATGCGCATGAGCTTGTCGGTGGTCATGAGGGCCAACCCTTGCTCCGGGTCGCCGAGGACGAGGAGCTTATCCCCCGCGGCGATGCCGAGATCGCGTCGGGCCTGGGCGGGCAGCGCGATCTGACCGCGCTCGCTCACGGTGACCGAACCGTAGAAACCGCGTCCACCGGGGCCGTAATGGGGTGTGCTCTCGTCAGCGGCCACGCCGTCCTCATCTCCTTCGCCGGATGACCGGGCTCTCATCTGGTCCGTAAAGGATATCAAGCGGCTCGTGTCTCGCTCGGTTTGCGCAGGTGAGAACATGTTTCCGTGATTTACACGATATATCATGTATAGTGTCCGCGACGGCTCACAGAGGAGGTCTCCCGATGACGTCGCCGACCATCGCCACGGAAGGCCGGGCGCTGGCCCCCGACCTGGCCAGGGGTGCCATGCTCCTGGCCATCGCCTTCGCCCACGCGCCCCTGTTCGTCCTCGCCGTGGACCACGGGCCCACCCTCGCCAACGAGGCCGCCCTGGTCTTCCACCAGCTCTTCGTGCACAACCACGCACGGCCGATGTTCGCCTTCCTGCTCGGCTACGCGATGGTGCAGATGCTGGACCGGTGGACGGCGAAGGGATCCGACCGGGCCGACGTGCGCCGGTCGCTGCGGCGCCGCGGCTGGTGGCTGGTGGTCTTCGGAGCCGTGCACACGCTGCTGGTTCCCCTCGACGTCCTGGCGCTCTACGGGATCGTGTCCGTGCTACTCGTGGGGCTGCTCTGGGCCAGGAACACGACCCTGCTCGTGGTCGGCGGCCTGCTGCTGGTGCCGGCCACGCTCTCCACGGGAATGGGCATGTGGCAGTCGCTGTCGGAGGGTGTGACCACCTTCGACACCGGAAACGTCGGCGTCACCGAGATGTACGGGGCGGGTGCGTTCGTGGAGAGGGTGCAGACCTGGCCCTTCGCGCTGGTCTTCGGTGGACTGTCGGTGGCACCGCCCCTCGTCTTCGGGATGTGGGCGGCGCGTCGGCGCGTGCTGGAGGCCCCGAAGCGGCACTGCGGGTTCCTGGTGCGCGCGGTGGTGGCGACGATGACGGTCTCGACCCTCGGCGCCCTTCCGGCGGTCCTCATCCTGACCAGGGCGTGGGCCGACCCCGGGGACACCGCGCTGTGGGGAACGGCGCTGGTCCAGCCGCTGACCGGCTACTTCGGTGGGATGGGCCTGGCCGGCATCGTCGCCTTGGTCGCGATCCGGGCGGCGTGGAGTCGTGGCCGGATGACCGCGGCGACGGCCGCGCTCGGACAGCGCTCGATGACCTTCTACCTGCTACAGACTCCGGTCTTCATCGTGTGCTTCCATCCCTGGGGTCTGGGGCTGTACGACGACGTCGGACTGGCGGGTGCGTTCGGCATCGCCGTGGCTACCTGGCTGGGCTCCCTCGTCGTGGCCGAGTTCATGGCCCGCCGTGGCCACCGCGGTCCGACCGAGCGGTTGCTGCGCTGGCTCACCGCGCGCACGGCCCTGCCGCGGCGCAACGAGTCCCGCCCTTCGGGACCTGACGTGCCTCGGGTCTCGTAGAGCCCGTGGTGTGTCCCGGCTTTGGCGGGGTCGGACTTGTGGATCTCGTGCCACGGTGTGAACAGCACCCGAGCGGCGTGAGCGTGTCGAGGCGGCTGTGCCGGTGTTGGCCGGTTGTGCCAGATCTCGAGGTACTCGAAGGCCGCGTTGTTGGTGCGCCCGGCCGGCCCCGTCCGCCGCGGGTGTCCGGCCGCTCCTTCCCACGGTCCCGAACGGGCAGGAGCAGCCGGACCAGGCCAGGGAGTCCTGGCGCGTATACCGCCTCCTCGGGGCCCATGTCCGCGATTCCGCGAGGGAACCGTCGTGGCGCCCTGCGGTTGCCGAGGCTCCTGAGATCACGTGAGGAGGGTGGCTACGCGGCTGATGTAGTCGTCGCGCCCGATGAACCCGCCGGCGCGACCGGGCGGTACGGCGAGTCCGTCGACGAGCGCGCCGAGTCGCCCGGCGACGTCTTCTGCCGCGTTCGTGCGGGCGGTACTCAGGACGTCGGCGTCGCCGGGGCGTAGCGACCCCTGGTTGAGGTGCCAGGCGGCGGAGTCGAGGACGAGGTCGAGCCCATGGAGGCGGCGGGCCGATTCGAGCGCGCTTCGCCACGGTTCGTTCGTGGCGGCGATGAGGCGGTCGAACTCCTCGAGAGTGCGTCGTGCGAGGTGGACGCGGGCGAGCTCCTCGATCTCGGCGAGGTAGGGGTTGGGATCGTCAAGGTCGACGCGGTGGCGGAGTTGGTCGGCGAGGACACGCTCGTGCAGGGACACGAGGCGCAGTGTCGAGCGCGCGTCGCCCGTTCCAGGGCCGTCAGGCGTGGGGGTGGGCGAGGTGTCGGTTCCGTCGAGGAGTTGTTTCCCAGCCTCAAGGAGCAACAGCCGGGTGTCGCCTCCTGCCGCGTGGAAGGATTTGGCCATGTCCTCGTAAACGGTGATGCGATTGGCGTGCAGTACGCCTTGGAAGCCGCAGAGCCGCCGGCAGGTGGAGGTGACGGACTCCAGGGTGGTGGCCGCGGCGGCTTTGGCGAGGGTGCGATCGCGGTTGGCGGCGATCCAGGGCGCGTATGCGGCGTCGCTGTCCGCCCGGCGCGGCTCGGCGGTGTTCGTGCCGAGGCGTTCGTCGACGAAGTCGCGACGGACCCTCTCCACATAGGAGCCCGTGGCGTAGACACGTGCGACCGCCGAGGCGAGATCGCTCCTGTGGGTGGCGAACGCGAGCGCGGGGGTTCCCGGATCGCCGATGATCCGCTGGGCGTTGTAGCGGAAGGCGATGGCGACCGCGGCGCGGACGGCCGAAGCGAGCGCGACGGCGGCGAAAACGACGGCGGAGTTGACTCCCCCCAGCGACCGGGCGAGTCGCTGCGTCGGCGTCAGGGGATCGGCGACGCCGCTGCCGGTGATGGCGGCGGTGTCGCGGAGCCAGTAGCCGAACGGGATCTCGGCGTCCCGGAAACGGATCACCGAGTAGTCGAGCGGCACCGGGGCTCCTCCGGGCAGGATCGTCACATCGACTCGGGGATGGGGGAAGCCGAACGCGAACGCGTGGATTCCGTGGTCGGAGTCGTCGACGACGAGGCGGGCGTTGACGACCGCGGTGCGTCCGAGTCCGGTCCAGCCGACGTTGGGCATGATCTTCAGCGCGGCGTCGTCGGGCGTGTGGAGCGTGAAGGTGTCGCGTTCGCGGTCGTAGCGGGCCTCGGTGCGGATGGTGGTCTGGGATCCGCCACGTCCGAGTTCGGTGGCGACGATCGCCCCGGGGGCGTCCATGGTGTCGAGGTTGGCGGTAAGGGCGTCCAGATCGTCGTCGGTGTGCCCGCATTCGACCAGGGCGGTGGTGGCGACACCGTAGTGCACCATGGCGGCGTGCATCATGGCGGGATCGACGATTCCGGCCCATTCCATACCGGCCAGTAGGCGCATGGGGGAGCCGTGCAGGTCCCGGGCCGGCCCCAGGGCTCGGCCGAAGGCACGGAGGCGACGGTAGACGGCGCTGACGCCGGTGAGGTTCCAGGAGAACTCGGGCAGGTCGAGAAGTTCGTCGAGTTCGGCCCACACGGGCATGCGGTCGCGAAAGAGTGGATGCGGAGGCATTTCACCACCTCGCTGTACCGGTTGTGGTGAAAGTCGGGTATGTGTTGGGGAGTTCACCGCCGTTTCCCGGTCCGGTGGCGGGGAGTGCCCGTCCACCAGTTCGGTGTACCAGTAGCGCCGCAGGTTCCAGGTGCGCTTGGGGAGCCGTGGACGCGCCGCGGCCTGGTCGGGCGGGGCGGCGAGGACGGCGTGGGCGTTGGCTCCGGAGAGCCCGAAGGAGGAAACGGCCGCCCGACGGTGGCCGTCCACGGGCCACGGTTCGCGGGCGGTCGGCACGCGAAGTGCCGAGTCGTCCCAGTCGATGGCGGGAGCGAGGGCTGTGAGGTGCAGGGAAGCGGGCACCTGGCCGTGTTCGAGGGCAAGGACCGCTTTGAGGAACCCCGCGAGTCCCGCGACGGGTTCGAGGTGGCCGATGTTGGTCTTGACGGATCCGACGAGACACGGGCGCGGGTCGCCGCCGTAGACCTCGTTGAGGGCGGCGAGTTCGATCTCGTCGCCGGTTCTGGTCCCCGGACCGTGGGCTTCGACATAGGCGATCTCGCCGGGGCGGCGTCCTGCGTCGGCGAGGGCTTTCCGCATCATGCGAACCTGGCCGGGGCCGCTGGTGGCGACGATATTGCGCCCGGACCGGCCGTTGGCGTTGACCGCGCTGCCTTCGACGACGGCGTGGATCGGGTCGCCGTTGCGCAGGGCGTCGGACAGGCGCCGCAGGAGGACGGCGGCGACGCCTTCGCCGCGGGGATAGCCGTCGGCGTCGACGCTGGCGAACGCGGAACGCCCGTGTGGCGAAAGGGCTTTCGCGAGGCCGTGGGAGGGGCCGCCGTGGGGGTTGAGGATCAGGTGCGTTCCAGCGGCGAACGCGGTGTCGACCTCGCCGCTTCGGAGCGCCCGGCAGGCGGTGTGGACGGCGGTCAACGACGCCGAGCATGAGGTGTCGAGCGTGGTGCTCGGCCCCTGGAGGTCGAAGAAGTGCGACACCCGTCCGGACAGGAAGCTCTTGAGCCCTCCGCCGGACAGTGTGTACATGTTCGGCGGCACAGTAGCGGTCGAAAGGTCCCAGTAGTCGGAGTGGGACTCGCCGACCCAGATCCCGCTGCGCGGGCCCGCGATGTCGGCCACCGAGAGCCCGGCGTCGTCGATGGACTCCTGGACGGTCATGAGTAGCAGGCGCAGGCGCGGATCCGAGCGGTGGGCCTCGCGGGGGCCGAACCCGAAGTACCGGGCGTCGAACCGGTCGACGCCGTCGACGAATCCGCCCGCGCTCATGATCTGTTGCTCCTCGTCGCGGATGCGGTCGGCCGGGACGGGGCCGACGGCGCTACGGCCGGCACGGAGCAGCTCCCAGAAGGAGGCGGGGTCGGCGGCTCCGGGGAACCGGCAGGCCATACCGATCACGGCGACCGGATCGGCCTGGGGCGCGCCGGCGGTGTCGCGCGCGACGACGCGGACCGTTTCGTCGCGTCGTTCGGTGACGAGGAAATGGCCGGCGTCGACGAGATCGACGGAGACCTCGGCGTGTGTCGTCTCGCTCCAGGCCGTCAGGCTGCCGGGCTCGAACAGCGGGTCTCGCGCGCCGCAGACGGCCGTGATGGGACAGGCCAGCCTGTGCGGTGCGGGTCGGTAGTCCCCCACGGCCGTGGCGTCGGCGCGGATGGCGTCGACGTTCGCGCGGACCGCGTCGCGAGCGGATTCGGGGGCGCCGCCCAGCCGGATGACCTCATCGACCATGTCGTCGTCGGACAGTTCGTGCTGGGAGGAGAACCGGCGGGGAGGCAGGTGGGGAGGCGGCGCGGAGAGGGCGAACAGCCGTTCGGGGCCGGTGCCGTGCCGTTCGCCGAGCAGGGCGGCCACGGCGTGGGCGAGCCACGCTCCCATCGAGTGGCCGAGGAGGCAGTAGGGCCCGTTCAGGAGGGGGATGACGTCGGAGGCGACGCCTTCGGCGAGGGTACGCAGGGATGTGACGAGCGGCTCGTGCCGCCGCGGGCCTCTCCCGGGCAGCAGCACCGGGAGCACGTCTACCCCGAGAACACGCCAATCCGCGAAGAGGGAGGGTGGCGCGCCCGAGTGGGGAAAGCAGAGCAGGTGCAGGTCGGCGGCGGGGTCGGGGTCGTGTGCGAGCCACGGAGTCGACGGCACGGCCGAATCCTTTCCGGGCGAGACTAGAACTGGCTGAATCCGCCGTCGACGCTGATCGCCGTTCCCGAAATGGCCGCGCCCTGGGGAGAGGCGAGAAGGGCGACGAGGGCGGCGACCTCGGCGGGGTCGACCATGCGACCGAGGTCGCCGGTGTAGTGCTGGGCGGCGGCGGTGAAGTCGGCGCCGGCGGTTTCGATCGCGCCTTGCAGTTCGCGGGGGATCATCTCTGTGTCGGTAATGCCGGGACAGACGGCGTTGACGCTGACGCCGCGGGTGGTGACC
Organism: Halostreptopolyspora alba; assembly: GCA_003725585.1. Lineage (GTDB taxonomy): Bacteria > Actinomycetota > Actinomycetes > Streptosporangiales > Streptosporangiaceae > Lipingzhangella > Lipingzhangella alba. The sequence goes on from RJMB01000001.1 coordinate 497,248, forward strand.
TCCTTGGCGAGGGTTTTGGTGAATCCGATGAGCGCGTGTTTGGAGGCGGTGTAGCCGGGAAGTCCGGCGACTCCGGTCTTGCCCGCGATGGAGGACATGTTGACGATCCGCCCGTAGCCCCGAGGCAGCATGTGCCGCAACGCGGAGCGGCACGCCCAGAACGCCGAGCTGACGTTGAGAGTGAAGGCGCGGTCTAGGACGTCGTCGTCGAGCTCGGTGACGGGACGTCCGTCGTCGGTGACGCCTCCGGCGTTGTTGACGAGTACATCGATGCGGCGGTGCTCGTCCACGGTCTCCTCGACGAGACGAGCGACCTGCGCGGGGTCGGTGGCGTCGCACTCGATGTAGCGGACACGGCTTCCCCCCAGGGCGGAGACCGCGTTCCGGCCGCGCTCGGGTGACCGGCCGGAGACGATGACGGTGGCACCGTCGGCGAGAAGCTTTTCCGCGCAGGCGAGCCCGATCCCTGCCGTGCCACCCGTGATGACTGCGACGTTTCCCATCGGAGCGGCTCCCTTGTGAGACTAGGCGGTGGTGAAGGCGAGGACGGCGTTGTGGCCGCCGAAGCCGAAGCTGCTGGAGACAGCGTTTGCCAGCGTCTGTGACCGGGCGTCGCCGATGACGAGGTCGAGGTCCTCGGCCCCCGCGCACGGTGTTCCGAGATTCGCCACGGGGGGCACGGTTCTGGTGTGCAGCGCGAGGGCGGTATAGGCGGCCTCGATCGCGCCGGCCGCCCCCATGGTGTGGCCTGTGACTCCCTTGGTGGAGGTCACCACGGCGGTCGGTGTTGTGGCGGCCACGACTTCGGCTTCGACCGTGTCGCCCGTGGGGGTGGACGTGGCATGGGCGTTGACGTGAGCGATGTCCCGTGGGAGGAGTCCGCCGTCGCGACACGCTTGGCCGATCGCCTCCTTGGCGCCGCGGCCGTCAGGGGCGGGCGAGGTGATGTGGTGAGCATCGGAGGTGGTTCCGTACCCGGCCAGCCGGGCGTAGAGGCTGATGCCGCGGGCGGCGGCATCGGACTCGCGTTCGAGCACGAGGACTCCGGCCCCCTCACCGATGACGAACCCGTCGTGTTCGGCGTCGAAGGGCCGCGAAGCCTGGGCGGGCGGGAACCGGCTCGCCCGCGACAACGCCCGCAGCTTGTCGAATCCGGCGACCTGCAGTGGTGTCACGCTGGCGTCGGTGCCGCCGGCGACGACGACGTCGGCGGCACCCGAGCGCAGGAGCCCCAGTCCGGTGCCGATCGCGGTCGCGCCCGAGGCGCAGGCGGTGGAGACGACCACGGCCGGGCCGGTGGTGCCCAGTTCGATCGACAGGATGCCCGAAACCATGTTCGCCAGGGCGTTGGGCAGGAACCGGGCGTTGACGGCGTCGGGGCCCTCGGCCATGAGCCGTGCGTGGTTGTCTTCGAGCGTCCGCACCCCGCCGAACGCGGTCCCCATGACGACGGCCACGCGAGCCTCTTCCATCGCAGCCGGCGTGAGGTGGGCGTCGTCGAGGGCTTCTTGCGCGGCCACGAGAGCGAACTGCGTGCTGCGGTCGTACCGGCGGGAGAGGCGTCGGCCGGTGAGGCGGACGGCGTCGAACCCGTCGGGCACGGTACTGGCGAACCCGACAGGGGATCGCGCGAGCGTGTCGAGAGCATCGGCGGTCGGGACCCCGCAACAGACGGCTGTCCAGTTGGGGGCGCGTCCGATTCCGGCCGGGGTGACGAGCCCGATGCCGGTAACCGCGGCGGGAGCGTTAGTTGCCACTGTGTTCAGCTCCTACCTTCCCGGTGATGACGCTGATGACCTGTGCGACGGTGTTTTGTGTGTTCAGCTCGTCTTCACCAATCCTGATGCCGAGCCTCTGTTGGAGGACGTCGCCGAGCTCGACGGCGGCGACGGAATCGACGCCAAGCTCTTCGAGGGTTTTCTCCGGGGCTATCTCCCCAGAGGGGACATCGAGCTCTTCACTCAGTGCGCTGGAGACCTGTGCGGATACGTCAACCACTCTGATTCCTCTCACAGTCTGCTGAGCTGGCAACGCGCGCCCGGCCTCGATTCCGACAGAGGGCAGGCGCCGTTGTGTGAAGCCAAGAGGCCGTTCCCGTCCGTTGCCCGTGAAAGGGACCGGAGCCGGCCGGCGGTCTCCCCGTACGTCGACCCGAACTCGTTCGAGGCGCTCTGGAAACGACTCCAGTTCACCTCGTGTGGGCCGGACGACGGAAGTGGATATTTCGGAGGACGTGTTAATTATATGAAACGGACTATACAGGCTCATCGCGTTTTCGGGGTTTCAGGGGGTGGTTGGGATAATAGGCGAGAACTCATCAAAGGGTCGGTTCCGGGGGCCACGTGTCACGTACCGGGGAAGGCCCGGTGCTACCGGGACCAGAACAGCGCTTGAGGTCGGTGGACGTGCCGAACGCTCGCGGACCGTGTGACTTCTTCCGTGGAACTGCCATCGTCGCCTCGGTCTCCCCGCTCCACGGGTGCTCGGCGGGCACGTCAGGCTCCCGTCATCTCCCGAGATCACTTCTTTTGGGAGTTAGAATGAATGGTTCGCATGCCGGATGTGCGCGTTTTGGGAGAGTTTCCTCGTTTTCTTTTCGCTCACTGAAATATCTCCAGTTCTGGGAGTGATGGCCAGGAAAAAGAAACGCGCGACCTCGGTTTTTCTCTTCTCTGGGAGGTCATACTGTTACTACCGGACGACGGCCGGGTGATTGGGTTCGATAAAAGACGCGAGGGTGGCTGTGGGCAGGACGCGTG
>RJMB01000010.1 GCA_003725585.1 Halostreptopolyspora alba
AAGCAGCCACCCACCCGGGCACCCACTCTTCAGAGGAAGCGGCAATTCATTCAATTCTGAAGCCAGAATACCAGGATCCGAACGCGTTCACCAAACCGGCCTCGCGAAATTCCCCTGTGTTTCGAGGGCACTCGGATTCGAATTCCTTCTGCCGTCGAAACCGTGTGCCAGCCTATCGGACCCGCGTCAGTGCTCTGACCGGTCCTTCTCGGTGGGGCTGTAACGCCCCGACCACTACCGGCTGCGGCAACTCGACCCAGTTTACCCCACGAAGCTCGTCCACGCGAATCGAGCGGAGGTCAGTCTGGCCAGGTGGGTCGGATCCTCAGTCCAACGACAACGTGTCGGTGCCCGCATCCGCCCATCCCCGTGCTCGGGCAACGCGTTCGGCCAGCAGGCGAAACGCCTTGCCCCGGTGGCTGATCGCGTTCTTCTCCGCCGCGCTCATCTCAGCGGTCGTCCTCGACTCCCCCTCGGGGACGAAGATCGGGTCGTAGCCGAACCCGCGGTCCCCGCGCCGTTCACCGATGAGCGAGCCGCGCAGCACCCCCTCGACGACGTTCTCCGCGCCGTCCGGGACGACCAACACGGCCGCGCACACGAACTCGGCGCCGCGACGCTCCTCCGGGGTGTCCGCGAGCTGGTCGAGCACCAGCTCCAGGTTGGCCCGATCCATGTCACCGGACCGCTCCCCCAGCCGACCCGACCAACGGGCCGACAGAACCCCCGGCATCCCGTTCAACGCGTCAACGCGAAGCCCGGAGTCGTCAGCGAGCGCTGGCAGCCCCGTGTACCGGGCCACGGCGCGCGCCTTGAGCAACGCGTTTCCCGAGAACGTCGGTTCGGTCTCGGCGACCTCCGGCATCCCGGGGTACCCGTCGAGCCCGACCACTTCCGTGCTCCAACCGGCACCGGTGAGGATCGCCTGGATCTCGGGAACCTTCTTCGTGTTGCGCGTCGCGAGGACGACCGTGGTGGAATCGCTCATTCAGGCCAGGGCCTTCGTCTGGATCTCGCTCAGCTCGCCGCACCCATGGACCGCGAGGTCCAACAGTCCGTCCAGCCTCTCACGCTCGAAGGGCTCCCCCTCGGCCGTTCCCTGGACCTCGATGAACTTGCCGTCACCGGTGACCACGACGTTCATGTCCGTCTGGGCGACCGAGTCCTCCAGATAGTTCAGGTCCAGACGCGACTGCCCCTGGACGATGCCGACACTGACCGCCGACACCGAGCCCACCAGCGGGTTGCTCTTCAGACCACGCTTCTTGCGCAGGTACTTCATTCCGTCGGCGAGCGCCACGTAGGCGCCCGTGATAGCGGCGGTCCGGGTCCCGCCGTCGGCCTGCAACACATCACAGTCGAGCGTGATCGTGTGCTCTCCCATCGCCTTGAAATCGACGACAGCCCGCAGGGAACGGCCGATCAGCCGGGAGATCTCGTGCGTGCGCCCCCCGATTTTGCCTTTCACCGACTCCCGCGCCCCGCGGGTGTCGGTCGAGCGCGGAAGCATCGCGTACTCCGCGGTGACCCAGCCCTCACCGGTGCCACGGCGCCACCTGGGCACACCGTCCTCCACGGTCGCGGCGCACAGCACGCGGGTGTCGCCGAACTCGATGAGGGCGGACCCCTCAGCGTGGCGAAGCCAGTTGCGAGTAATCGTTACGGGCCGGTTTTCGTTCGGAGCGCGTCCATCGGGTCGAGCCATGAGCAGAGCCTATCGGTGACAGCACCCCTCCCCGCCCATGTTGGGGAAATCGTTGTCTCCCAACGCTGTGGAAGACAACGAGACTCCCCAAGCCAGGGGCTACCTCCGCTCAGCCGAGCTCGTACACCGCACCCGGTCGGGCCAGCTCGATTCGGCCGTCGAACGTGCCCTGCGCCTCGTTCAGGGTGCACCCGTCGTCGTTCCACGGCACCAGGTGGGTCAGCACCAGCTGGTCGACGCCGGCTCGCTGGGCGACCTCCCCGGCCTCGCTTCCGGTGAGGTGCATGTCCTTGGGGTGCTCCCGGTGGTCGTGGAACGACGCCTCGCACAGGAACAGATCGGCGTCGCGCGCGAGCCGCACGATCTCGTCACAGGCGCCGGTGTCTCCGGAGTAGGTGAGTACCCTTCCGTTGTGCTCCAGCCGGATCCCGAAGGCGTCGACCGGGTGGTTCACCAGGTCGACGCGCGCCGAGAACGGCCCGATGCGCAGCTCGCCCGCGGCGAGTTCGCGGAACTCGAACGTCTCGGTCATTCCCGGGTCCGGATCGAGACCGTACGCCTGTGCCATCCGCCCGGCCACTCCGACGGGGCCGTAGACGGGGATGCGCGGCTTGGGCCCGTCGTGGGCGAACCTCCGGGCCACCCAGTACGAGCACAGGTCGAAACAGTGGTCGGCGTGCAGGTGGCTGAGATAGACCGCGTCCACGCCGTACATGTCCACGTGTCTCTGCAACGCCCCCAGCGCTCCGTTGCCCAGGTCGAGTACCAGGCGGAACCCGTCGGCCTCGACGAGGTAGCAGGAGGCGGGACTGTCGGGGCCGGGAAAGCTCCCGGATGAGCCAATGATGGTGAGTCGCACGTCGCATACGCCTTTTCGGGTGAGGTGCCTCCGCGGAGAGCGCGGTGACCGAATGTCGCGGAATGGGTGTCTCCGAGTTCTCCGTGTTACGGGTCTACCCCAATGATCGCTTCGGCGGTACCGAATGTGGGGTGCCTCTCACGCGTCATCACTCACACGGGGGCGCGCTCCGGGGCGGTACACCTAGCGTCCAACCCGGGCGAGCTGCCGCGACTGCGCGACGAGCCGCCCTTTCACGTCCCACAGGTCGACCGTCTCGTCGAACCACCCGTCGTTGACCGAGTCGGCACGCGAGACGAACATGAGCGGGCCCGGTTCGGGAACGGCGCGCATGAGCCACGTCAGCTCCACGGTCGGTGCCCACCGCCAGGAGTCGAGCACCGTGACCACCGGCGGCAGCGCGTCCACCGCGAACGGCAGGAAACGGCTCTGGTCGGCGCTGGGCCCGCCGTCGCGGGCGCTGAGCTGAATGTAGCCGGCGAGTTCCGGGATCCGCTCCGAACTCCGACCCTCCATGCGCCGCATGGAGTCGGGGGTGAAGTACTGCTCGACACGGTCGGGGAAGCCCGACGGGGCACCGCTGTGTTCACGCGGGTCGAACCGGTGGCAACGCTCCATGGGTGGTATGTCCGGCTGTGAGGTCTCGTACTCCGGGGTGGCGGCCGGGTCCAGGGTTCCCGCCGCGATGGTGCCGGAGATGAGCAGCGTCTCGTTCTGGCTCACCGTGGCCTGGACGGTGCTCACGGTGCGTCCCGTCTTGATCGGGGTCACGGCGATGTCGGCCGGGCCCGCCGCGGCCGGCCGCAGGAACACGTACGACGAGGAGACGGGGTGCGGGTGAGTGGAGCCGGACAGCGCGGCACGTTGCATGGTCGCCATGACGTACCCGCCGTTGATCGCGCTCCCGATGAGGTAACCGGAGTCGAGCTCGGCGGTGTAGTGGCCGTTCCCGACCGCGGTTACGGCTGTTGCGGTGTCGAATCGCGTCATGGTGCCCATTGAACCGAACGGCACCGCACAGCCCTTGGGGCGGGGTCCCGCACCGCGGGGCGCGGCGCGGGACCGGCCTCGGTCACGCCCAGAGTTGGCCGTCGAGCCGCTGCGCGGCCTCGTCGAGGCTTCCCTCGTAGGCGCCGGTCGACAGGTATTTCCATCCGGCGTCGGCGATGACGAACGCGATGTCGGCGCGTTCGCCCGCCTTCTCGGCCTTGCGCGCCACTCCCATGGCCGCGTGCAGCGCACCGCCCGTGGAGATCCCGGCGAAGATGCCCTCGTGGGTGAGCAGTTCGCGGGTGCGCCGCAGCGCGGCGTCGGCCGGGACCGAGAACCGGGTGGTCAGCACGCTCTCGTCGTAGAGCTCGGGCACGAACCCCTCGTCCAGGTTGCGCAGACCGTAGACGAGCTCGCCGTAGCGCGGCTCGGCGGCCACGACCTGCGCGTCCGGCCGGTGTTCGCGCAGGTAGCGCCCCACGCCCATCAGCGTTCCGGTGGTGCCCAGTCCGGCCACGAAGTGCGTGATGCTCGGCAGGTCCGCCAGCAGCTCGGGACCGGTGGTCTCGTAGTGCGCGCGGGAGTTGGCGGGGTTGCCGTACTGGTAGAGCATCACCCAGTCGGGGTGGTCTTCGGCCATCTGCTTGGCCACCCGCACGGCCTCGTTGGACCCACCCTCGGCCGCGGAGAAGTGGATCTCGGCGCCCCACATCTCCAACAGCTGCCTACGCTCGGCCGAGGTGTTCTCGGGCATCACGCAGACCATCCGGTAGCCGCGCACCTTGGCGACCATGGCCAGCGAGATGCCGGTGTTCCCGGAGGTGGGTTCCAGGATCGTGCACCCCGGGCTGAGCCGGCCGTCCTTCTCCGCCTGCTCGATCATCGCGAACGCCACACGGTCCTTGATCGAGCCGGTGGGGTTGCGGTCCTCGAGCTTGGCCCACAACCGCACACCGGGTGAGGGGGACAGCCCCGGGAGACCCACGAGGGGAGTCCCGCCGAGGGAGTCGAGGAGCGAGTCGTAGCGCATGACGGTCAGCGCGTACCGCCGGCCACCGCCGGCAGCACGGTCACGGTGTCGCCGTCGGAGACAACGGTGTCGATACCGCCAAGGAAACGCACGTCCTCGTCGTTCAGATACACGTTGATAAACCGGCGCAGCTTACCGTCCTCGACGATGCGTTCGGCGAGGCCCGGATGCCGCTTGTCGAGGTCGGTGATCAGCTCACCGAGAGTGCTGCCCTCGCCCTCGACGGCCTTGGCGCCGTCGGTAAGGTTGCGCAGGATCGTGGGAATGCGGACCTCGATGGCCATGAACGTCTCTCCGTGACATCTCTTAGGGGCGTGAACCGCGGTTCGTTCTCGCGGGGCGTGGCAGCACGACCAGCCACGTCCGGTTCCAACATGGGCCGCCCGCCGCTGATTCCCACCGGGTGGCCTCCGGCCGGTCAGGCGGGGTCGACGATCTCGACTGGTTCCTCGGTCACCTCACCATCGATGATCCGATAAGACCTGAACTCCACCGTCTCGGGATCGCGCGTGGAGACGAGCACGTAGTGCGCCCCCGGCTCGGAGGCGTAGGAGACATCGGTGCGCGACGGGTACGCCTCGGTGGCCGAGTGCGAGTGATAGATCACCACCGGCTCCTCGTCCCGGTCATCCATCTCGCGCCAGACCTTGAGCTGCTCGATGGAGTCGAAACGGTAGAACGTCGGGGAGCGTTCCGCGTTGACCATCTCGATGAACCGTTCTGGCCGGTCGGATCCTTCGGGGCCGGCGACCACGCCGCACGCCTCGTCGGGGTGGTCACGTCGGGCGTGCGCGACGATCCTGTCGTGGATCGAGCGGTCAATCCTGAGCATGGCTCTCAGGGTATCGGAGAAATTATCCCTACCCACTCGGTGGGTAGGTCTCTATTCAGAGCCCTGTTCCGGGGCCCCTGTCTGGAACAGTGCCTGCACCAGGCTCTCCTGCAGGCCACCGAGCCAGTCGTAGAGGTGGAGGGCGGCGCTGCCGGAGTCGTCGCCCCGGGCCAAGGCGTCATAGTTCTCCTCGGTGACCCCCAGGCGTGTGCCCAGCGCGAGGCGGACGTCGTTGAGCGCCTTCATCCAGGCGTGGGCGTCTCGCGAACCAAGGGTGACCCGGCCGCCGTTCGCCTCCGGCAACGCCCCCAGGATCGTCTCGGCGTTGGCGCGCTTGCCCTGCCGCAGGTCGTCCTCGGTGTAGCGGCGGAAGTCGCTGGCCGCCTCGCTGTCGTCGCCGTAGGCGTCGGGGAACAGGCGGGCGAGCACGGGGTCGTCGGACTTCTGGTCGCTGCTACCGATTCCGACGAGCTCGGCGAACTCGTCCTTGGGTGCCGGCGGCTCCACGAGCTCCAGGACCAGGTTGGCCATGGAGCGCAGCACCGCCACCTCGTCACTGTCGAGCTCAACGGTGACCCCACCGTCACCGGTGGGCCGGAATCCAAACGTCATCGGTCAGCTCCGCCTACCGTCGTCCGTGACGGGTCCGGGACTACTCGGTTACTTGTCCTGCTGGAGGGTGGCCCACAGGCCGTACTCGTGCAGCACGGTGACGTCGCGCTCCATCTCCTCGCGGCTGCCACTGGAGACCACGGCGCGCCCCTTGTGGTGGACGTCGAGCATGAGCTTGTGCGCCTTGTCCTTCGAGTAGCCGAACACCGTCTGGAAGACGTAGGTCACGTACGACATCAGGTTGACCGGGTCGTTCCAGACGATCGTCACCCAGGGAAGCTCGGGCCGCACATCCTCCTCGATGTCCGGCCGCTCCAGCTCGACCGGCGCCGTCGACATTACTCGCTCACCTTCCTAGGTCCGTCTCACCCCGCGACTCGCGGGATGCGTGGGCGCACCGTGTTCCCATTCTCCCATCGCGACGAACGACATCCGTTCGCGTGTTCCCGAACAATTTTGATACCGGGAGACACAAACTAGGCTGGTTCACATGACCGACGATTGGAGCAGCGCCCTGCTCACCGACCGCTACGAGCTGACCATGCTGCAGGCGGCGCTCCGAAGCGGCGCTGCGCACCGGCGGACCGTGTTCGAGATGTTCGCGCGCAGCCTGCCCAACGGTCGCCGCTACGGCGTCGTGGCAGGCACGGGGCGTTTCCTGGACGCCCTGCGACGGTTCCGGTTCGACACCGACACCCTCGACTATCTCGCCGACGCGCGAATCGTGGACGACGACACCCTGCGTTGGCTCGCCGACTACCGGTTCACCGGCGACATCTGGGGGTACGGCGAGGGCGACTGCTACTTCCCCGGTTCCCCCATTCTGTCCGTCGAGGGCACGTTCGCCGAGTCCGTGATCCTCGAGACGATCGCGCTCTCGATCTACAACCACGACTGCGCGATCGCCTCGGCCGCCTCGCGCATGGTGACCGCCGCCGGAGAGCGGCCACTGATCGAGATGGGGTCACGCCGCACCCAGGAGATGGCCGCGGTCGCCGCCGCGCGCACCGCCTACCTCTGCGGGTTCAGCAGCACCTCCAACCTGCGGGCGGGACACCTGTACGGGGTGCCCACCGCCGGGACCTCGGCTCACGCGTTCACCCTGTTGCACGACAACGAGCGCCACGCGTTCGAGTCACAGCTGGAGGCGCTGGGGTCGGGTACCGCCCTGCTGGTGGACACCTTCGACGTGGACCGCGCCGTGCGTTGCGCGCTCGAACTCGCCGGCCCGGAGCTGGGCGGGGTGCGACTCGACTCCGGGGACCTGGCCATGACCGCGGCGCGGGTGCGCAAACTACTCGACGAGCACGAGGCGTTCGACACCCGCATCGTCGTCACCGGGGACCTGGACGAGTACGCCATCCAGGCACTGGCCGTGGCACCGGTGGACGGTTACGGCGTGGGTACCGCCCTGGTCACCGGCTCCGGGGAGCCGACCGTTTCCCTGGTGTACAAGCTGGTCGCCCGCGCGCGCGGCACGGAGCCCGGTACTCCCCTGGAGCCCGTCGCCAAACGGTCGGTGGGCAAACCCAGCAGGGGTGGGCGCAAGTGGAGCGTGCGCCGGCTGGACGACGACGGCACGGCCACCGCCGAGGTCGTCTACGACGCGGAACCGGAACCGGAGCCGCTGGCGCGCCCATTGATGCGCCGCCTCGTGGCCGGCGGCGAGATCGTGGGGGACGAACCGCTGGACGACGCCCGTGAGCGCCACGCCCGGTCGCTGCGGGAGCTGCCCGCGACCGCGCAGCGCATGTCACGCGGCGAGCCCGCGATCCCCACCCACTTCGAGCAACGCTCTCACACCTGACACGTACGAAGGGAGACCGCTAATGAGGGCACTGATTGTCGTCGACGTGCAGAACGACTTCTGCGAGGGCGGAAGTATGGGGGTCACGGGCGGCGCGGACGTCGCCTCGGCGGTCTCTGGCTTCATCGAGCGGCGCCGCGGTGACTACTCCTACGTGGTCGCCACCCGCGACCACCACATCGACCCGGGCTCGCACTTCTCCGACCAGCCGGACTTCGTGAACTCCTGGCCCCGACACTGCGTCGTGGGCACCTCAGGCGCCGAGTTCCACCCGCACTTCGACGCCTCGGTGGTGGACGCCATCTTCAGCAAGGGCGAGTACACGGCCGCTTACAGCGGCTTCGAGGGGGCCACCCCCGACGGCTCGCCGCTGGCGGACTGGCTACGCCAGCGCGGGGTCACCGAGGTGGACCTGGTGGGGATCGCGACCGACCACTGTGTCCGGGCGACCGCGCTGGACGCGGCCGCGGCCGGGTTCGACACCCGCGTACTGCTCGGCCTGACCGCGGGGGTCTCCCGGGAGACGGTCGACTCCGCGCTGGAGCAGCTGCGCGGCGCGGAGGTGGCCCTGGAGGGTGAGCCCGTGGTGGCCTGACCCGAGTGCGGACCTCATGCCGTGTTCTTGTCACCCGGGTGACAAGAACACGGCATGATCTTTTACCACTTGACCAATTGCGTAACTGAACGATTTCACTACGGTGAGGATCTCGTTGCCCCGGTTCGACGGAGGTGGACATGACCACCGCAGCGAGCGCCACACCGTCCGAGATCAACCCCTTGGCGACGGTTCCCCGCGAGATCGCGGAACGTCTCCGCCCGTACTTCGACCAGACCATCGACAAGATCGTCCACGAGGTCCAGTCCCGCGTCGCCGACTACGCGCGTCCCCACGACCCCAAGTACCACCGCGCCACGCGCGCCGCGGTGGCCGACGCGCTCAACGGGTTCCTCGACCGTATCGGCAACCCCGAGCCGCCCGATGAGGAGCTGCGCGAACGGTTCCGCGAGCTGGGCGCCGGCGAGGCGTACGAGGGGCGCAGCCTGGACAGCCTGCAGGCGGCCATGCGGATATCGGCCGCCATCACCTGGCGGCGGATCAACGAGCTCCAGATGGCCGAGCCCCTGACGCTCCCCCGTCGCTACCTCGGGCCGCTGGCGGAAACCAAATTCCTGTACCTGGAGGAACTCGCCACCGCCGCGATGGAGGGGTTCAACAGCGTTCAGGCCCAGGTCGCCGGTGAGCTGCAACGGCGTCGTGGCCGGCTGCTCAACCTGCTGCTCGCCGACGCCTCACCGGCCCCGGAGACGATCAACGGGCTGGCACGGGCGGCCGAGTGGCGGCTGCCCGCCGAGGTCGCGGTGGTGGCGCTGCACAGCCGCGACCCCGAATCCACCGGCACTCCAGCGTTACCCCCGGACGTCCTCGCCGACTTCAACCGGCCCGACCCCTGCCTGGTGATCCCCGACCCCGACGGGCCGGGGAGGCTGCGGTCGCTGGGCACGGCGCTGCGCGACTGGGACGCCGCGGCGGGCCCCACTGTCGAGGTCACCCGGGCGGCGGAGTCGCTGCGACGGGCGCGGGACACGTTGGCGCTGGTGAGCGCCGGACAGCTGCCCCGCGAGGGGGTCACTCGGTGGAGCGACCATCTGAGCACCGTGCTGTTGTTCCACGACCCCGGGCTCATCACCGCCATGTCGCGCATGCGGCTCGCCCCGCTGGAGCAGCTGCGCCCGGCCCAACGCGAGCGGATGGCCGAGACCCTGCTCGCCCTGCTGCAGCACGGGTTCAACGCCAACGAGGTGGCCGCCCGGTTGCACGTGCACCCGCAGACCGTGCGCTACCGGCTGCGGAACCTGCGACGCCTCTTCTCCGACCGGCTCGACGACCCCGACGAGCGGTTCGAGCTGGAGATGGTGCTGCGGGCGCGCCTCACGGGTCACGGAACAGCGTGAGCCGCTCCTCGCCGATACGGGCGCGCAGCTCGTGGTCCTCGATACCGAGACCGTCATGGGGAGCCAGGCAGCGCACCGCCACCTTGCCGAGGTGCTCGCCGAGCTGGAGGGAACGGGACGCCTGCCCGACCTCCTCCAAGGGGTGCGAGGCCGACAGCACCGGGAGGAGCATGCCCAGCGAGAGGAGCCGGTTGGTCTGGATCGCCTCCGCGCGGCTGGCCCCGTGGCTGCCCACGATGCGTTTGAGGTTCATCCACAGGTAACGGTTGTCGTACTCGTGCCGATAACCGCTGCTGGAACCGCAGGTCACCACGGTTCCTCCGCTACGGGCCAGGAACACCGACGCGCCGAAGGTCTCCTTCCCGGTGTGTTCGAACACGATGTGTGGGTCCTCTCCCGCCACGTCGCGGATCGCCTTACCGATGCGCCGCCGCGTCTTGGGCTCGTCGAGGGTGCCGTCTCCGAACTCCCGACGGTCCAGCACGGCTTCGGCGCCCAGCGCGCGCACCAGGCGTGCCTTACGGTCGGAGCTGACGACGGGAACCGGGATACCACCCCCGTTCCTGACGAGCTGCACGGCGTAGCTGCCCAATCCGCCGGCCGCGCCCCAGATCAGCACGACGTCGCCCTGCTTCATCCCGGCCCCGTTGGGGCTCACCAGCATGCGGTAGGAGGTCATGGCGCACAGTGTGTTGACCGCGGCCTCCTCCCAACTCAGGTGTTTCGGCTTGGGCAGTAACTGGTCCGCTTTGACCACCGTGAGGTCGCCGAGGCCGCCGAAATTGGTCTCGTACCCCCATGCCCTTGGAATTCTTCCTTCCTCGGAGTATCGGGGACCCTCAGGGTCGGTCGTGGAGGGTTGGACCACCACCCGGTCTCCCGGCTCCCAGTGGGACACGCCCGCCCCGGTGCGAACGATGATCCCGGCGGCATCGGAGCCCACCACCTGGTAATCGAGGTCGTGGCGGGCCGCCCAGCGATCCTCTCTGCCGAACCGCTCCAGGAAGTGGAAGGTGGACATCGGCCGGAACATGGCCGACCAGACGGTGTTGTAGTTGATCGAGGACGCCATGACGGCGACCACGACCTCGTCGGGCGCGACCTCGGGAACGTCGACCTCGCCCACGTGCAGGGAGCGGCGGACGTCGGGGGTGGGCTCGTCGCCGAACATCCCGGCGTCCTTCTTGCGCAGGTAGGCGGCACGGTACGCGTCGGGTAGGGGAAGGCGCGCGAGCTCCTCGCCCGAGGCGCCGGCGAGTACGGCATCAATCAGTTCAGACATGACTTGTCACCTTTCGTTGTGGTCGATCCGCTGTAGGCGCGGGGCGAGGTCGCGCGCGACCTCGCGCACCGCGGGCGGGTCCAGCAGGTTCAGGTGATGGGCGTCGACACGCACGATCCGCAGGTCGCTACAGCGGCGATCCCAGCCGCGGGCCTCGTCGGGGCTGTCGTAGCGGGGATCGTGCACGGCCCAGGGTGTGGGCTGGGTGGCGGCGTAGAGCACCGTCCTTCCGACATAGGGGGTGTCGTCGGGGCGGTAGTCCTCCAGGGCTCTTGTGTCCTCGTGCGAGGTGCGCTGGTGCTCCAGGATCGCGGGGCCGAGGAGGTCGTTCACGCCGGAGCGCTCCATGCCGTCGAGCACCGCGGCGAGCTGGTCGTCCTCGTCGAGTCCGGCCAGTTCGGCGTGCTCGAGGGGGACGGACCGGCCATAGGTCTTCTCCAGGTAGTCGACGAAGTCGGCGTAGCGTCGCGCCGAGATGCGGCGCCGTTCCTCGCCCTCGGTGGGCCGCGGTAGGCCGGCGTCGAGCAACACCAGCAGGTCCACCTCCGCTCCGGAGTCGACGAGCTGGCGCGCTATCTCGTAGGCCACGGCCCCACCGAACGACCACCCGCCGAGCCGGTAGGGGCCGTTGGGCCGGAACTCGCGGATCAGCTGGACGTAGCGGGCCGCGCGCTCGGGGACGTTCACCCGGCCGGTGAAGCGCTCCAGCCCGTAGACGGGCTGGTCGGAACCGAGTAGCTGGGCGAGCCCCTGGTAGACCCCTGTTGTTCCTCCGGCGGGGTGGGCCAGGAACAGCGGCGGCCGGTCGCCACCGGCCTGGATGGTGCGTAGGCCCGTGGGGGTCGCCGCGGCGTCGGCGTCGACGTCACGCAGCACGCCCGCGACACGTTCGACGGTCGGTGTCGCGAACAGCTCGCGGGTGTCGAACGGGGCTCCGGTCTCGGTTTCGAGGAGCTCACGCATCCGGTCGAGCTGCGTGGGGGTGGCGCCGAGTGCGGTGAGGTCGTCGTACACGCTTTCGGGGGCGGTGTCGAGCACCTCCCCGGCGACGCGCGCGGCGAGCCGCTCGGCGGCGTCGCGCGGCCCGACGGTGCGCGGGGCCGTGGTGTCGCCGGCCGGGTCGCGCTCCTCCTCGGCGACGGCTTCAAGACCGAGGAGGCCGGCCAGGAGGGTCTCGGCGTCGGCGAGTGTGCGCCCCCTGAGGAGGTCCCTGGTGGGGACGGCGACACCGAAGTCGTGTTCGATGATGCTCTTGACGCGGATCGCCGCCAACGAGTCGAGGCCGTAGTCGACGAGGGGCATGGCGCGGTCGATCGTCTCGGGGTCGCACCCGATGACTCCGGCCACGCTTTCGCGCAGCCGCGTCGCGGCGAGCCGCCACGCCCGCGCCGGTTCCAGCCCCTGCAACGCCTGGGGGCCGGGCCAGTCCGAACCGGTGGGGGTGTTGTCCGCTGCGCTGACCACATCGCTGAAGAACGGGATCCGCAGTAGTTCGGGGAACATCGCGGCGGAGCGGACGGGTTGGAACCCGACGACGCCGGTGGCGTCGCGTCCCGCCCCCAGCAGGGCCTCCAGCGCCTCCAGCCCCTCGTCCGGGGTGAAGGGGCGCAGGGCGCGCACGTCGCCGGGCGCGCCGCCCACGCCGGACCACACGCCCCAGTTGATGGTGGTGGCGGGCAGCCCATGCGCCCGGCGCCACGCGGTGAACGCGTCCAGCCAGGCGTTGGCGGCGGCGTAGCTCCCCTGGCCGGGGGAACCCACCAGGGATGCCGCGGAGGAGAAGGCGACCCACCAGTCCAGGGAGGCGCCGGCGGTGACGGTGGCCTCGTGCAACCGCCACCCGCCGCGCACCTTCGGGGCGAAGACCTGCCGCAGGTCGGTGTCGTCGATGTCGGTGACCAGCCGGTCCTGGAGGAGGCCGGCGGCGTGCACGACACCGCGAAGGGGCGTGCCGTCGACCTCCGCCGCGGACACGAGGGCCTCGGCGGTGCCGTTCTCGGCGATGTCGCCGAGAACGACGTCGACCGCGCATCCGGTGGAGCGGATCCGCGCGAGCTCGGCCGTGGCCTCGGCCGATGGCCCGGAGCGCCCGCTGAGCACCACCCGTCCGGCACCCCGGCGCGCCAGCAGGTCCGCGACGGCGAGCCCGAGACCGCCGTAGCCGCCGGTGACGATGTAGGCGGCGCCGGGTCGCACGACAGTTCTGCTCGGGGTGGTGCTCACGGAGGGCGGGGTCTCCTCCGTGAGGGGGGCGCGAACGAGCCGGGCGACGTGCCGGGTGCCCTCACGCCAGGAGACCTCGTCGTCGGTGGCGTTGGCGACGAGTTCCAGCCGGGCCCGCGAGGCGGCCACGGCCGGGTCGGAATCGTCGATGTCCACCAGGGTCACGTTGAGGGTGGGGTGTTCCAGCGCCATGACCCGCACCAGCCCGCGCAGGCAGGCCACGGCCGGGCTCCCCGCGCTTGTGTCGGAGGGCAGCGCTTCGCGGGTGACGATCCACACCCGTCGCGGCTGCGGCGAGCGCGCGAGGGCGTCCTGTACCAGCCGGGTGGCGCGGAGGGTGACGTCCTCGGCCTCGGTGGGATCGCACGTTCCGCTGGCGAGGTCGACGACCGCCACCACGTGCTCGGGCGGGCCGTCACCCGGGTCGGGGGGCGCGAGCTCGGCCTCCAGGTGCTCGGCCAGGGGGGTCGGATACGGGGCGACGACGCTCCAGCGGGGTGTGGTCTCCTCGGCCGAGGGCTCGGGTGGTGGGGTGGCCACCCATTCGGTGGCGAACAGCTTGGGGTCCAGCGGTGTGGGGACGGCGTCGGGGGGCACGGCCCGGTGGGTGACGCCGTCGATCCGGGCGAGCAGGCGGCCCTCCTCGTCGGTGACCGTGAGGTCGCCCCCGGTGGGGCCGGGGGTCACCCGGGCGCGGACCGATCCGTCGTCGCCACGCGCGGGCTCGTGTGGCCACAGGCGGACCCCCGCCGCCGCCACCGCGAGGTGTCTCTCGTCCCGCGTGTCCGCTGGTCCGGCGGCGGTGACGCAGGCCGCCAGCAGCGCCGGAGGGATCCGGGGGTCGCGGCTCACGGGCGGGGCCTGGCCCACGACGACCTCGATGGCGCCCTCCCCGTCGGTTTCGTGGGACCCGGTACCGGTGTCGGCTGTGTCGGCTGTGACCAGGGCCGACGCGTGGCGTTGCCACGTGCCCGCCGCGTCGCGGGCGTGGATCTCCACGCGCGCCGTTCCCTCCCCGGTGGACTGGGCGGTGGTGGTGATGGTGGTGTGCTCGCCCAGCGGGAGTAGACGGTCCAGCTCCAGGGAGGTGACCGCGAGCTCGGTGGTTTCGCGGCACAGCGCGTGGGCACCGGCGGCCGCGGCGGTCTCGGCCACGTGCCCGAGCTCCAGGATCGGGGGGTGCTCCTCCGGTCCGCCCGGTACGTCGGGGACGATCCACGGCAGCACCGCGGTGCCGATTTCGGCCTGGGCGACCAGCCGACCCTCGCCGGGGACCTCGGTCGGGGTGCCGAGCAGCGGGTGCGCGCCGGTGACCTCGCGGCGCGCCGGGGCGGGCGGGGAGCATTCGGTGTGCCGCCACGGGGGCCGCGGCAGGCTCACGATGCTCCCCGAGGTGACCTCGTGGGGCGCGTGGCCGGCGAGTCGGAGCCGGGCGAGCGAACGGTGGAACTCCCGGTGCCCGTTGTCGCGCCGCAGTGTGGGGGTGACGAGTACGCTCCCGTCCTCGACGGTGGTCCCGATCGGGTGGGTGACCAGGGGGTGCGCGGAGACCTCGGTGAACGCGGCGTGCCCGTCGGCCGCGGCCGCGGCGATCGCCTGCGTGAACCGGACGGGGAAACGCAGGTTCGCGGCCCAGTAGTCGGCGTCACACTCCGGTGCCTTGCGGGGGTCCTCGTGCACGGTGCTGTAGAACGGCACGGCCGCGTCGCGAGCGACCAGCGAGGCCAGTCGTTCACGCAACGGGGCGAGCACCGGGTCGACCCCCGGTGAGTGCCCGGCGCCGGGGGTCCGCAGGACCGTCGCGAAACGCCCTTGCCGTCCGCAGCGTTCGACCAGGTCGGCGATCTGTTCGGCGTCGCCGGTGAACACCGTCTGGTCGGGTGCGGAGTACACCGCCACGTGCGCGTCGGAGTAGGCCGACAGCAGCTCCGGGGCCTCCGCCGCCGAGATCTCGGCCAGGGCCATGGCTCCGGCGTCGTCGACCTCCGCGGCGAGGGACTGCAACAGCGTGGAACGGACCGCCATCACGCGCGCTCCCTCGCGCTCGGTGAGCGCGCCAGCGACGACAGCGGCGGCGACCTCGCCCATGGAGTGTCCGGTGACCGCGGCCGGGAGCACCCCGTGTTCGGCCCACAACCGTGCCAGGGCGAGCTGTACCCCGAAGATCGCCGGCTGGGCCACCCGCAGCGGGAGCCCGTCGGTGCCGGTGTCGAGCACGGTGCGCAGGCTCACGTCGGCCTCCTCCCGCAGTATCGGGTCGAGGTGGTCGACGGCTCTGGCGAACGCGGGTTCCTCGGCGCGCAGCCGGCCCGCCGACGGGGACAGTCCGGCGCCGTACCCGGAGAAGACCCACACCGGACCGGTTCTGGATCCCGTGCGCCTACGGCCGGATACCACGTCGGGGTTGTCCCGGCCCTCGGAGAGGTCGCGGAGGCCGGTGACGAGCTCGTCGGTGTCGGTGGCGAGCACGGCCGAACCCACCGGTCCGCGCCCGGCGCGCCGCGAGAGCGTGCGGCACACGTCGTCGAGCGCCACCCCGTCGGCGGCGGACGACTCCAGCCATTCGGCCAGGTGACCGGCGTAGGCCCGGACACGTTCGCCGGATACGTCGGTGAGGGGCAGGGTCCGAACCGTGGCCACGCCGGGACCGTCGCCGACGTCGGCGCTGGACCGCGCGGGCTCCGGCGCCGCGGAGGGCTCCTCGGGGGGCTGTTCGACGATGACGTGGGCGTTGGTGCCGCCGAACCCGAACGAGGAGACACCGGCGATGCGGGGACTCCCCGCGTGGTCCGGCCAGGGCCGGGTGCGGTCGACGACCTCCAGGCGCTCGCCGGCGAAGTCGATGTGCGGGCTGGGCTCGGTGAAGTGCGGTGTTGCGGGAATGCTGCCGTCACGGACGGCGAGTATGGCCTTGATCAGCCCGGCGCTGCCCGCCGCGGCCTCCAGGTGGCCGAGGTTGGACTTGACGGATCCGATGAGCAACGGGTGCTCCGCGGGACGGTGTCGGCCCAGGACCGCGCCGAGGGCGGACGCCTCGATGGGGTCGCCGAGCGAGGTCCCGGTTCCGTGCGCCTCCACGTAGCCGATGTCCGTCGGATCGACCCCGGCGTCGGCTCCGGCCGCGCGCACCACGTCCTGTTGTGCGCCCGGGTTTGGCGCCACCAGCCCGGAGGAGCTGCCGTCGGAGTTGACCGCCGACCCGCGGATGACCCCCAGCACACGGTCGCCGGCGCGCTGGGCGTCGCGGAGCCGCTTGAGCACCAGCACGCCACAGCCCTCGCCGCGCACCATGCCATTGGCCGCGGCGTCGAACGCCCGGCACGTCCCGTCCGGCGAGGTGCCGCCGCCCCGGTCGAAGGCGATGGTGACCGCGGGCGACAGCAGCACGTTCACGCCCCCCGACAGCGCGGTGTCGCATTCGCCCGCCCGAAGGGCGCGGACGGCCGTGTGCACCGCCACCAGGGAGGAGGAGCACGCGGTGTCGATGGTCATGCTGGGTCCGCGCAGGTCCAGCAGGTAGGAGAGCCGGTTGGCGATGATGCTCAGCGCCGCCCCCGGTGCGCTCCACCCCTCGATCCGGGTGAGGTCACCCATGGTCAGGTGCCCGTACTCGGTCGAGGACGCCCCGACGAACACGCCGGTGCGCCCACTGCCCAGTCGCGCCGGCGGGATCGCGGCGTGCTCCAGCGCCTCCCACGCGACCTCCAGCAGGATGCGCTGTTGCGGGTCCATCGCCCCGGCCTCGACCCGGTCGACGCGGAAGAACTCGGTGTCGAAGCCGTGGATGTCGTCGAGGTATCCGCCGCGCCGTGTGGTGCGGGCCAGGAGCCGGGTCACGTCCGGTGAGCCGTCGTCGTAGTGGTCCCATCGCCCCTCGGGCACCTCACGGACGGCGTCCCGCCCCTCCCGGAGCAGGGCGCCGAAGTCGGCGAGACCGGCCGCGCCGGGGAACCGGCAGCCGACACCGACCACGGCGACCGCGTTGTGGTCCGCGTCGGCGTCCGGCCCTACCTCGTGTGACAACCGCGCGGCGACGGGTGCGGGCTCACTGGGGTCTCCGTCGGCCAGGGCGTCGCACAGCCGGTCGATGGTGGGGTGTTCCCAGAGCAGGGTGGGCGGCATGGGCCGGCCGGTGACCTCCTCCAGCTCACCCGCGACGGAGACGGCGTCCGTGGAGGTCACTCCGTAGTCCCCGAGCGGCACGTCGGTTCGCACCTCGCCCCGCTCGATTCCGCACGCCTCGGCGACGCGCGTCACCAGAATTTCCCGGACAGTGGAGCCCCCGATTTCTCGCGAACCAGGGCCTGGGGAACCTTCGTCGGACGCCATTAGACAACACTCCAAAACACAAGAGAACGATTTTCGCTGGTGAGAGACCCATTCCACGCGACCAAACACCACGGGAAACGAAACGCTCCACCAATTCCATCGAGCGTGAAAGTATCGGCATCCCCAGAAACAGTCACACTACGAATTTCCGCACGATTCCTCGGTGTGTTTTTGTTAGTGCGCTGACAAGCCAGTGAGGGCGTCCGTGTGGCGTACTGGGCCGGCTGACTTTGTGGCCCCACGGCTGGTGCCGGGGGTTCCACCCCCGCGGGTTGGGTTTCCCGCCCCGCTTTTCGACCTTCCCGTCCGGGAACCGCGGGGTCCGTTTCCCTTCCCGCGGCCGGACCCGGGAGCCTCCCGAAAGGACGCCCGATGAACGCGCAACCGGTAGGGACCGCCAACGCGTCACCATCCGTTTCGCTCCCAGCGCCGCGCCGCGGCCTGATCCTGCTCGTGGTGGCGTTCGCGGCCTTTCTGACCATGCTGGACAACACGATCGTCACCGTGGCCCTGCCGTCCATCCGGGCGGAACTGGGGCTGTCGCTGACCACACTGGAATGGGTGGCCACCGGCTACATCCTCGTCTTCTCCAGCGTGATGCTCACCGGGGGGCGGCTGGCCGACGTCCTCGGCCGGCGCGTGATCTTTCTCGTGGGGTTCGCGGTTTTCACGGTCGCGTCACTGGCCGCCGGTCTGGCTGGCGGTGCCGTGACTCTCGTGGCCGCCCGCATGGTCCAGGGGCTCGGCGCCGGCCTGCTGCTGCCCGCGACCCTGGCGATCCTGTCCACCGGGCGGGACGAGCGCCAACGGTCGCTGGGTGTCGCGGTGTGGATGGCGGTGGCGGCGGCCGCCCTCGCGCTCGGGCCGGTACTCGGTGGCCTCCTCAGTGAGCACGCCCACTGGAGCTGGATCTTCCTGATCAACGTCCCCGTGGGTGTGGCGGCGGTCGCGGTCGGTCGGGTGGCCATCCCGGAATCGCGGGCCGAGGACGAGCGACGGATGGACGTGCCCGGTCTGGTGACGTCCTCGATCGCCCTGGCGGCGCTCACCTTCGCGCTGGTGCACGTGCCCGATGTCGGCTGGGCGGCGCCGCGCACCCTGCTGGCGCTGGGTGTGGCCATGGCCGCCTCCGTGATGTTCGTCGCCGTCGAGCGGCGCGCGCCGTTCCCGATGGTCGTTCCGGCGATATTCGCCCACCGCGCGTTCAGCGGGGGCGTCGCCTCCCAGGTGCTGTGGGGACTCGGGGTGAACGGCGTCTTCTTCTTCACCTCGATCTTCCTGCAGGACGTCATGGGGTTCTCCCCCACCGGTGCCGGGATGGCGTTCCTGCCGCTCGCGGCCCTCATCGTCGCCGTCGCGCCGTGCGCGCCCGCTCTGGCGCGCCGGTTCGGCGCGAACGTGGTCGTCGCGGTCGGGCTGGTGCTGGTCGCCACGGGGATCGCGGGCGTCACGCTGCTCCAGCCGCACCACGGCTACGGCGAACTGGTTCCGGTGATGGCGACGATCGGTGTCGGGTCCGCGCTGACGACCCCGCTCGGCGACGCTGTGCTCGGCGCGATGCCGGACCGCTACGCCGGGGTGGCCAGCGGGGTGTTCAGCGTGTCACGCGAGGTCTCGGGGATCTTCGGTATCGCCGCCGTGGGGGTGCTGGTGACCCTGGGCCGCGACTCCGCTCTCGCGGCCGGCAGCCCCCCGGCGGAGGCGTTCATGCGGGGCTACTCCACGGGACTGTTCACCGCGGCGGCACTCGTCGCGGCCGGGGCGGTGCTGAGCCTATGGGCGCTCCCCGGACGAAAGGCGTGACGGTCACCGCGCCGTGCCACGGCACCGGCCCTCAGGCACGCGCGGGGGTGGCGGCGGCGCCGAGGCAACCCATCAGCATCGGCCAGGACGCGTGCAGCTCCCGCTCCCAACTGGCCCAGGAGTGGGTACCGCCCTGGTAGAGGTTCACGGTCGCCGGGATTCCGCGCCTCTCCAGCTCGGCCGCCACCGACCGCAGACTGGCCGCGCACAGCGCCTCGCTGCTGCCGAGCGTGTCCCCGACCGCTTCCCGCACGGCCCGGTCACCGGGCGGCCCCGTGGTGCCGCTGGACAGGTAGAGGGCGGTGCCGCGCAGCCCCTCGACCCGCCGCAGCGGGTCGTGCTCGCGCCACACCCGCTCGTGCACCCCCGGGAAGCCCCACAGGGCGTAGGGATCCAACCCCTCGGAACGCAGCGTCGCCATCAACAGCTCCCGCCCGGCGTGCGAGCGGGGAGCGAGCAACCCACTGAACGAGGCGGCCGCGGTGAACGTCCCCGGGTTGCGCGCGGCGTAGATCACCGCTCCGTAGCCGCCCGACGAGGCCCCTGCGACGGCGCGCCGATCACGGGCCCGGTACATGGTACGCAGCACCCACCAGACCTCCTCCAGGTGGAAGGTCTCCCAGGCGGGGGCGCCATGGCGGCCGTAGTTGTACCAGTCGCTGTAGTTGCCCGCCCGCCCCCCTTCGGGCATGGCGATGACGGCCCGGCTCCGGGCGCTGAGATCGGCGACGTCGGTGTGGCGGGTCCACGCCGTGTAGTCCTCGTGCTCACCGTGCAGCAGGTACAGCACCGGCCAGGTTCGGCGGGGGTCCGCGTGCGGGTCCCACCCGGGTGGCCCGAGCAGCCGGACCGGCAGGGCTTCGCCCATGGCGGGAGAGTCGACGGTGATGTCGACCGTACGCTCGTCGAGCCATTCCTCACCGGTCACTCGGGGACGGTCCCGGCCGCGGAGGCGGCCCCGGCCACGCGTGTTCCCCCGGCCGGAGCGGACGGCACCGCGGGAGCGGTCACGGCGTGGACCGCGCGGGGGCGGTGGGGCGGGGGTACCGCGGTTGTTCCGCCCAGCAGGGCGGTGGTGGGTGGAGGGGCGCTGCGACGGCGCCTCCGTGGTGGGGGCGTCCTCGACCAGGGTCTCGCGCTCCTCCTCGTTGAAGCCGATCCGGTCGTGCAGCGCGCGCAGGGAGCGCGGCAGCCACCAGTTCAACGAGCCCAGCATCCGCATGGTCGCGGGGACCAGCACCATACGCACGAGCGACGCGTCGATGACGATCGCCACCAGCAGGCCGACCCCGAGCAGCTTCACGATCGTGATCTCCGCCGTCGAGAAGGCCGCCAACACCACGCACATCAGCAGCGCCGCGCTGGTGATCACCCCGCCAGTGCGGTGCACCCCCTCGGTGACCGCGGAGGTGTTGTCCCGCCCGGCGAGCCACTCCGCGCGGGCTCTGCTGAGCAGGAACACCTCGTAGTCCGTGGACAGCCCGAAGGAGACCACCAGCACCAGCACCAGCATCGTCGGCTCGACCGTCCCGGTCGGGGTGAAGTCGAGCGGCCCGGCGAGGTTTCCCTCCTGGAACACCCACACGATCGCGCCGAAGGACGCGCCCAGCGACAGTGCCGCCATCAGCACCGCCTTCAGCGGAAGCACGACCGACCCGAACGCGGCGAACAGCAGCACCAGCGTGACCGCGACCACGGCCAGCATCACCCCGGGCAGGTGGTCCGCCAGGCTCTGTTCCAGGTCGATCTGGGCGGCCGTGGTGCCGCCGACGAACACGTTGGTGGCGCCTTCGGGCTCGGAGGCCGCACGCACCTCGCTGACCAGGTCGCGGGTCTCCTGGGCCATGGAGTCCCCACCGTGTGGCACCGAGATCCGCACGGCGCCGTCGTCGGGCGAGTGGTCGCTGATGTGGGCGCCGGTCGCGCCGGGCAGCTCCGCCAGGCGGGCGGCGTAGCTCTCCACCGCGTCCATGGGCGGGGCACCGGTGACGATCACGTCGAGGGCGCTGATGCTGTCCCCCAACGGGCCGTCCTCGATCTCCTCGGTCACCTGCCGACTCTCCGCCTGCGACGGCAGGGTCCGGGCGTCGACGGTACCGAAACGCGCGTCGAAAAACGGCAGGGTCAGCAGCGCCAGCACCAGTGTCACCAGCAGCATGGCGGTTCCCGGGTGCCGCATCACCAGCCGGGCCCCCTTGCGCCACGGCCCGGGCCGGTAGCGGCGGTGTCGGGGCACGATCAGCCGGGGTCGCCAGGGCATGCTCAGCGACTCGACGCGCCGCCCCAGCAGAGCGAGCAGCGCCGGCAGCAGCGTCAGGGTGGTGAACAGGGCGAACAGCACGACACAGACCCCGCCCAGGCCGACCGAGCGCAGGAACATCTGCGGGAACAGCAGCAGCCCGCCCAGCGCACCGGCCACGGTCAGGGCGGAGAACGCGACCGTGCGGCCGGCCGTGGTCACGGTCGCGACGACGGCGTCGACCGGGCCGCGCCGGAGCAGCTCCTCGCGGTAGCGGGTGACCATGAGCAGCGAGTAGTCGATCGCCAGGCCGAGCCCCAACATGGTGACCATGTTGACGGCGAACACGGAGACGTCGGTGACCAGGGTCAACGCGCGCAGCAGCGTGAGTGATCCGAGGACCGACACCATCCCGAGCACCAGCGGCAGCACTGCGGAGAACACGCTTCCGAAGACCGCGAGGAGCAGCACAAGCAGCGCGGGCATCGCGATCAGTTCGGCGCGTTGCAAATCCCGCTCGGTCCAGGTGTTGAGGTCGTGTTCCACCGCCGGGCTACCTCCCAGGCGGACGGAGAGGTCGGGATGCTCCAGGGCGTCCCGGAGCTCCTCGTAGGCGCCCTCCTCGTCCAGGGCTCCCGGACGCAGCGAGACCAGCAGGTAGGTGATCCGCCCCTCCTCGGTGACCAGGCCCTCCCGGTTCGGGCTGTTCCAGTGGTGGACGGCCCCGGACACCGTCTCCTCGGGCAGGTCGGCCAGCATCGCGCGTACCGAGCGCTCGTAGGCCGGGGAGTCCACGGTCATGTCGGAGCCGCGTACGGCCACGACCAGCTGGCCACCGTCGCCGAAGTAGTCGCGTGCGTGGGAGTCCGCCCGGCTCGACTCGGTGTCTGGGTCCTCGAATCCGCCGTCGGCGAGCTCGCCGAAGACACCGCTGCCCCAGCTCAGCGAGAGGGCGACAAAGGCGACCGTGAGTAGCAGAACGGCCCATCTGCCCCGGTGGGCGAATCGCCCCAGCGCGTCGAACATGCCCTCTCCACTGCGGCCCACGCCCGGCTCAGACCGCGACGCCCATGCCCTTCAGGTGGGCGTCTCGGCACGCGCTCCGGGCGATCTTGCCGCTGGAGGTCCGTTTCACCTTTCCGCGGCTGACGAGTACCAGCTCGTGCAGGTGCAGGCCGTGTTCTCTGCTGATCTCCTGGCGCACCAGGCGGGTCAGCTGCTCGGTGTCGGGCCCGCTGGCCCCGGTCTCGGCCATGACGACCAGCCGCTCCCCGTCGTCCCCGGGGACCGCGAACGCCGCGACCCGACCGTCGCGGAACTGCGGGTGCGTCGCGGCGACGGTGGCCTCGATGTCCTGCGGGTAGTGGTTGCGCCCGTCGGCGATGATGAGGTCCTTGGCGCGGCCCGTCACGTGCAGCTCACCGTCGATGAGGGTGCCGAGGTCCCCGGTGCGCAACCAGGTCCCGTCGCGTTCCTGGCCGTGCGGCCTCGCGTCGAAGACGCCGGCGCCTCGTTCCGGGGCTCCCCAGTAGGAGGCGGCGACGTTGGGGCCACACACCCAGATCTCACCGACGCCGCCCTCGGGCATTTCCGTGTGGTCCTCCGGGTTGACGATGGCCACCCGCTGGCCGACCGGCGCGCCGCACGACACCAGGGTGGAGGTGCGCTCCCCCTCTTCTGGACACTCGCGTACGACGCCGTCCGCCAGCGCGTCGCGGTCGACCACACGCGTGCGGGGCTCCCGGTTGGCGGTGTCCATGCTGACGTAGACGGTGGCCTCGGCCAGCCCGTAGGCCGGGACCAGCGCCGAGGGGCGCAGGCCGTGACCCTCGAACGCCGCGACGAACCGGCGCATCGTCTCGGGGCGTATCGGTTCGGCCCCGTTGAGCAGACCCCGGACGCCGCTGAGGTCCAGGGCGGGTTTGTCGGCCTCCCGGACCCGTTTGACGCAGTGCTCGAAGCCGAAGTTGGGGGCGGCGCTGTAGACCCTCTCGTGGCGCGACAGCAGCCGCAGCCAGCGGACCGGGCTCATGACGAACGCGGCCGGGTCCATGAACTCCGCGCGGCTACCGGTGAGCAGCGGGGTGGCCACGGTCAGGATCAGGCCCATGTCGTGAAAGAGCGGAAGCCAGCCGACGGTGGTGATCGTGGTGTCCGCCTCGGTTCCGCGGCCAACGGCCGCTTCCCACAGCTGGCGCACGTTGGCCGACAGGTTGCCGTGGGTGAGCACGACCCCCGTGGGTTGCCGGGTGGATCCCGAGGTGTACTGCAGGTAGGCGGGCGATGCGGGGTCGGTGACCGGGTCGGGCGGGGCGGGTGCGCCCGCCGCGTCGGCGCCCTCGACCACCTCGTCCACGGCCACGACCTCGCGGACGGCGGTGTGGGGACCGTCGTTGAGCAGCCGCTCTCCCTGGTCGCGCGTCTCGCTGGTGGTGAGGACCACTGCCGGGGCGCAGTCGGCCAACGTCCACCGCAGGCGGTCGCCGTGGCCAGGCAGGTCGGGGGAGAACAGCGGGACGGCGATCGCCCTGGTGTGCAGTGTCGCGAGCATCCCGACGACGTAGTCCAGCCCTTGGGGCGCCAGGATGGCCACCCGTTCTCCGTCGGCGACCGACGCGGACAGGCGCTCGGCCAGCACGGCGACCCTGCGGGCGATCTGCGCCCAGGTCAGGGTGTGGGGGGTTCCGGCGCTGTCCCGCGCGTGGTCGGTGAAACCGTAGGCGGGCGCGTCCGGCCGCTCGGCGCTCCACCGCGCGAGCCGCGCGATCAACGGCTCCCCGGACGCGAGGGACGTGGGGTCGGGCGGGTGCTGCCCATGGGGCGATGACATGTGCTCTCCCGGACGCGGTGGGGTGTCAACGGACGTCGCCGCCGCTGGGCCGGTTCGCGACCACTGCCGCCGACGGGACACACGGGACGGGGAGCGGTCGCCACCGGGGTCTCGGGGCGGCCACCAGGGAACCTATGCGTGACACCGCGTCGGGGGCTGTGCACGGTGCGCAGAAATCACGTGCCGGATTTGTCACCACGATGAGCAGGACACCGGTGACCGGCACGCTGGGAGCGGCGGCGACGGCCGGTGCCCGGGGCACCGGTCATCGGTACTGTCCATGAATGGTTACGCGCGTCGACGGGGGCCGGACAGCCGCTGAGGTCCGGGGCGCGCCCCACACGGGAAACCGGGACGCGGTGGCGGGCCGGAATCTCGCCGACCCGCCGCACCGATCTCCCCAGGAGTGCCGACTCGGCTGGCCACGGGGCCGATGGTCGGGCGGGGCGCTGGTTAGTCGATCCCCACCGCCGCGCGGACCTTGGCCAGTGTGGCGCGGCTGCGCTGGCGGGCGCGCTCCGCGCCATCGGCGAGGATGTCGTCGAGGTCGCTGCCGGGAGCCAGGAGTTCCTCGTAGCGTTCGCGCATGGGGCCGAAGGTCGTGTTGAGCACCTCGAAAAGCTCGTTCTTCAGCTCGCCCCAGCCCATGCCGCCGGCCTCCAGACGCTTGCGTGTCTCGGCCGCCCGCTCCTCGCTCGCGAACTGGCTCAGCAGCTGGAAGACGGCGGAGGTATCGGGGTCCTTGGGGTCCTCGACGGGGGTGGAGTCGGTGGGGATGCGCCGGACGACCTTCTTCAGCCGGTTCTCCGGCAGGAACATCGGGATGTGGTTGTCGTAGGACTTGCTCATCTTGCGGCCGTCGGTGCCGGGCAGCACGCTCGCCTCGCCCTCGGGGTAGACGCCCTGCGGGATGGGGAACCTGTAGTGCTCGCCGTAGAGGTGGTTGAACGCCCCGGCGATGTCGGCGGCGTACTCGATGTGCTGCTGCTGGTCACGCCCCACCGGCACGTAGTCGGTCTCCATGATCAGGATGTCGGCCGCCATGAGGATGGGGTAGTTGAACAGTCCCATGTTCACGCCGGAGTCGAGGTCGGCCGCCCCCGCCGCCTCGTTGCGGTCGCGCGCGGCCTTGTAGGCGTGGGCACGGTTCATCAGCCCTTTGGCGGTGACGCTGGTCAGGATCACCGTCAGCTCGAACACCTCGGGGATGGCCGACTGCCGGTAGAGGAGGGTACGCGTGGGGTCGAGCCCGCAGGCGAGCCACGCGGCGGCGACCGACCGGATGTCGTGGCGGAGCTTCTCGGGGTCCTTGGTCGAGTTGAGCGAGTGGTAGTCGGCCAGGAAGTACAGCGTGTCGTGCGAGTTGGCGGCGGTCAGCGCCGGTTTGATCGCGCCGATGTAGTTGCCGATGTGCGGCTCGCCCGAAGTCTGGATACCCGTGAGGTAGGTCGTGGTCGCTGCCATGCGGTCGAGTTTATCGGCGCGGGAGTGCCGGTCAGCCCGGGGTGGGCCGGCCATCCGACCCAACGCCCCGCGGTGAGCCCAAGAACACCGATCGGGCGCCGCCGGAGTCCCGCAGGCCCCGAAGCGAAACCACGAGCAACGAGTGCCCACACCCGAGGGTCCGAAGGCTCCCGGTCACCCGGGCGACCGACCCAGCGAGCGACAGCGAGCCCACGAACACGCCATCATCGCCCGCCGGTGGCCCATGCGCGGATCTTCGTGATCCGTTGCCGGATCTCCTCGGCCGACGCCTGCGCGATGGGCGGGCCGCCGCAGGCGCGGCGCAGCTCGGTGTGGATCACACCGTGTGGCTTGCCCGTGCGGTGATGCCAGGCGCCGACCAGACTGTTGAGCTCCTTGCGGAGCTCGGCCAGCACCTCGTGTGTGGGCGCTTCCCGCTCGGCTCCGCCGTCCCGGGGTGTCTTGCGCTCGTTGGCCTGCTGTTCGGCCTTGCGCTTGCGCAGGAGCTTCGATACCTGCTCGGGTTCCAGCAGTCCGGGAAGCCCGAGAAAGTCCTCCTCCTCGGGTGACCCCGGCGCGCCCCCACCGCCGAACTCGGAGCCGTCGTAAAGGGCCCGGTCGAACTCCGCTGACGCCTCCATCGTCTCGAAGGGGAGCTCCTCGCCGGCGTCGGGTGTGTCGCGCTTCTTGCGCGCCTCGTCGACCAGGTCCTTCTCCGGGTCGAAGTCGTCATCCCGTGGTGGCCGGTCGAGCACGTGGTCGCGCTCGCGCTCCATCTCGCCGGCGTACTCCAGCAGGGTCGGCACCGACGGCAGGAACACCGAGGCGACCTCGCCGCGCTGCCGCATACGCACGAAGCGCCCCACGACCTGGGCGAAGAACAGGGCGGTGCTGGTCGAGGTGGCATAGACCCCCACCATCAGCCGGGGTACGTCCACTCCCTCGGAGACCATGCGTACCGCCACCATCCACCGGTCGTCGCTCTCGGCGAACCGTTTGATCTTCGTGCTGGCCGTGGGGTCGTCGGACAGGACGACGGTCGCCGAGCGTCCGGTGATCCCGCGCAGGATCCGCGCGTAGGCGCGGGCGTGCTCGTGGTCGGTGGCGACCACGAGGCCGCCGGCGTCGGGGGTGGAGTTGCGGACCTCGGTGAGCCTGCGGTCGGCGGCCTGCAACACTCGCGAGATCCAGTCGCCCTTCGGGTCGAGCGCGGCCTTCCACGCCTGGGCCAGCGCGTCCTGGGTGAGTGGCTCGCCCAGCCGCGCGGCCAGCTCGTCGCCGGTCTTGGTGCGCCAGCGCATCTCACCCGAGTAGGCCATGAAGATGACCGGGCGCACGACCCCGTCGGCCAGGGCGGGCGCGTACCCGTAGTTGTAGTCCCACGAGCACCGGCGTACCCCGGTGGGGTCTTGCACGTAGTCGACGAACGGGATCGGGTTGACGTCGGTGCGGAACGGGGTGCCCGTCAGCGAGAGCCGGCGGGCGGCCGGCTCGAACGCCTCCCGAACTGCGTCCCCCCAGGAGAGCGCGTCACCGGCGTGGTGCACCTCGTCGAACACCACCAGGGTGCGCCGGTCCTCGGTGCGGTTGCGGTGCAGCATCGGGTGCGCGGCGACCTGGGCGTAGGTGACGGCGGCGCCGGCGTACTGCCGACCGAGAGCGCCCTGGCCGTTCTTGAAGTCGGGGTCGATCGCGATCCCGAACTCGCCCGCGGCCTCGGCCCACTGTTTCTTCAGGTGCTCGGTCGGGCAGACGATGGTGATCGCCCGCACCTTGTGCCGCGCGAGAAGCTCACTCGCCAGCGTCAGCGCGAACGTGGTCTTGCCCGCTCCCGGCGTGGCGACCGCGAGGAAGTCCCGCGGGTCGCGCCGGAAGTACTCCTCGAATGCCTCGCGCTGCCATTGGCGCAGGCCACTCAGCCGTTCCTCCGTGCTGCTCGCGAGAAGCGTCATGCCTCGATTCCCCTGGTACTCACCCGGATGAGGGTATCGGGCCGCCGAGGCCGGGCGCAGGTGGCGCGGCGGTGGCGATCGTCATGCCCCGGCGTCGCGCCGCCGCGCTCACGAGTCGTTGTCGCCAACCGGGACGTCCACGCCGACGATGCCCTCCTCGTCGGACGGCGCCTCGTTCCCGTTCTCGCCGGATCCCTCGCTCGTCTCGGTTCCGCCGCCATCGCCGTTCTCGCCCCCGCCGGCGTCGTCGGCGTCCTGCTGGGGCTGCCCGGCGTCGCCGCCGTTCCGCGGCTCATCGACCTCCACGGCGCTGTCCCGGAACGGCATGTGGGGAGCGATCTCGGGGAACGCGACGTACCAGAGCAGCGCCGCGGCGCCAGCCACCAGCCCGAACGAGAGCATGAGCTTCACGAACCACGGGCCGGGCAGGACGCGCCAGATCAGACCGTACATCGGTGGCTCACCCCTCCTCGCTGTCGGCGGGCGCCATGTCGGCTATGTTCTCGGGCATGCCGTCATCCTTGGGCTGGCTCTCGCTCATCTCCGCGTGCACGATGAACCGTTGCACGTTCTGCAGTTTGGGGTGGCAGGTCGTGAGCGTCAGCAGTGCCCGTTCGGGATCGTCGTTGTTCTCGGGGTCGAACGGGTCCGGGTCGACCACCTCGACCTGGTCCGGGGTGATCACCTCGGTCTCGATGACCTCGTAGGTGTAGAAGTTGTTGGCGTCCTCGAGGACGATCTCGTCCCCGTCGGAGAGCTGGTCGAGATCCCAGAAGATCCCCGGGGTCCGGTGCCCGGCCACAGCGTAGTTGCCGTCCTCGCCCGCGTTGGCGCTGCCCGGGTAGTGGCCGGGGCTGTATCTGATGTCCTCCTGGCTGACGCCGTTGACGACGATCCAGTTCAGGTCGATCTCGGGGATGTACATTCGGCTGTTCGCCGTACCGGAGAGCGGCTCCGACTCGTGCTCCTCATCGGATTCCTGCCGGTCCCACTGCTCCTCGAGTCTCTGCGCCAGCTCGTCCTGCTCGCGGTTGGTCTCCCCCTGCCCGCCGTAGACCTCGTAGAGCGCGTAGAACAGCATGAGAATCCCGGCGGTGAAGAGCAGCTCACCGAAGACGCGGATGGTGCCGCGGACGACGTCGCCAGTGGTGAGCGAGCGCCGGGTGGGCTTGCGGCGGCGACCGCGCCCCCTGCGCCGGGATGCGGGGGCATCGGGGCGTTCGGTTGTGGAGTCCATCTGACCTACCTGTCGATGGCCCTCAGGGCAAGACACGCACGCCACGACGACACTCGGGGGGAGAGAGGGTCCCGGGCGCCGGCGCGTCGGAGCGCGGGACCCGATGAGTGCCGCGCGTCCGCGACGTGGCTCTTGGCTGGTGGGCCGAATGCCAAAGAATTCAGCGATCCGTTCCACCGGAGCGTACCGCCCCCAATGCGCCACGGACACCCGAAGAGGCCGGCAGTGCCCGGCCTCGGGACGCGCGAACGGCGGTGGCCAGGAGTGACGTCTACTTCGTCATCTCCGCGTAGATGTCCTTGCACTCCGGGCACACCGGGTACCTCTTGGGATCGCGGTTGGGCACCCACACCTTGCCGCACAGCGCGATCACCGGGCTGCCGGTGACGGCGCTCTCGGTGATCTTCTCCTTCTGCACGTAATGGGCGAACCGCTCGCGATCACCATCGTCGTAACTGGTGTCCGGCCGGGCGTCGGTATCCGGACGCACCTTGGTTCCGGTACCGGCATCCGTGTCTGTGTCCGTGTCCGTGTCCACGACCCGGTTCAAGTCCATCGACATCGTGACCTCACTCCTCCTACGTCTCATCCCACGGTATCCGGGGCACGCCAGCCTCAGTTCAGTCTCGGGTCGTCGGGAAAGGTCGATACCAAGGCGAGATCTCCCCCCTGACGCCGGAGCACACTCGACCACAGGGACTCCGGATGGGCCGCGAAGACGTCGGCGTCGGTGGCCGGGAGGACATACCACGCGCCCTCGTCGATCTCCCCACGCAGCTGCTCCCTGCCCCAACCCGCGTACCCCGCGAACACCCGCAGCGAGCCGAGCGCGCCACCCAGCACCTCGGGCGGGGTGTCCAGGTCGACCACCCCGAGGCGGGAGACCCGGGAGGCATCTCCCAGCCCCTCCAGTGGCCGCCACCCCAGCGGGGCGTCGTCGCCCTCGGGCACGCCCAGCGCCAGACCGGACTCGGCGCCCACGGGCCCGCCGGAGAACATCACGGCGGGGTCGCTGGCGTAACCGCCCCAGCCGGAGAGCACGTCGCTGACCGCTGTCTCGGACGGCCTGTTCACGATCACACCGATCGTGCCCTCGTCGGTGTCGTCGTCGAGCACCAGGACAACCGCCCGCCGGAAGTTCGGGTCCTCCAGCAGGGGGGTCGCCACCAGCAGGAGCCCGGTGAGGAGTGGCTGGTCCATGCCCCCTCCCAATACCCGTGGTCCGTGCGGTTACAACAGTGCGACATGTCGGGGCGACGTTACTGCGGGGACGCGGCACGGCTCCACAGCACGCGCCGAAACCCTACCGCGCCACGCCGCCGCGGCCACCCTGTTCCCGCACCACGACGTCACGCACGGCCGAGGCCACCCGCTGCGACAGGTCGGTGTGGAACACGCTTGGGATGATGTAGTGCGGACCGATCTCGTCGGCGGTGACGACGTCGGCGAGCGCGTCGGCGGCGGCCACCATCATGTCGGAGTCGACCTTGTGGCTCTGCGCGTCGAGCAGGCCGCGGAAGAAGCCGGGGAACACCAGGACGTTGTTGATCTGGTTCGGGTAGTCACTGCGCCCGGTGGCCACCACCGACGCGTGCAGGTGGGCGACCTCGGGGTCGACCTCGGGATCGGGGTTGGCCAGCGCGAAGATGATGGCTCCCTCGTTCATCTCGGCGATGTCCTCACCGCCGAGGACGTTCGGCGCCGAGACCCCGATGAAGACGTCGGCGCCCGACACCGCCTCCTTGAGGTCGCCGCTGTAGCCGGCCGGGTTGGTGTTGCTGGCGATCCAGCCGAGGTTGCTGTCCAGATCCTCGCGCCCCTCGTGGATGGCGCCGTGGATGTCGCAGACGATGACGTCCTTGGCCCCGGCGTGCATCAGCAGCTTCAGGATCGCGGTACCCGCCGCGCCCGCCCCGGACATGGCGATACGGACCTCGCCCAGCCTCTTCTCGACCACGCGCAGGGCGTTCTTCAGCGCCGCGAGCACGACGATCGCGGTCCCGTGCTGGTCGTCGTGGAACACCGGTATGTCCAGTAGCTCGCGCAGCCGTTCCTCCACCTCGAAGCAGCGCGGGGCGGAGATGTCCTCGAGGTTGATCCCGCCGAACCCCGGCGAGAGCACCTGGACCGTGCGCACGATCTCGGCCACGTCCTGGGTGTCCAGCGAGATGGGCCAGGCGTCGATGTCGGCGAAGCGTTTGAAGAGCGCCGCCTTGCCCTCCATCACCGGCATCGCGGCCTCGGGGCCGACGTTGCCCAGGCCCAGCACCGCGGAACCGTCGGTGACCACGGCGACACTGTTGCGCTTGATGGTGAGCCGACGCGCGTCCTCCGGGTTCGCCGCGACGGCCTGGGCCACGCGCGCGACGCCCGGCGTGTAGGCCATGGACAGCTCGTCCCGGTTGCGCAGCGGCACCTTCGAGGCCATCTCGATCTTGCCGCCGAGGTGCATCAGGAAGGTGCGGTCACTGACCTTGTGCACGACGACACCCTCGAGCGCTCCCAGGGCGTCGACGATGGCCTGCGCGTGGTCGGTGTCGCGGGCGGCGCACGTGACGTCGATCCGGATCCGCTCGTGCCCGGCGGCGGCCACGTCGAGCGCGGTGATCACGCCGCCCACGTGCTCGACGGCGTTGGTAAGGCTGCCGACCGCGGTGCCGTGCCCGTCCAGTTCCAGACGAACCGTTATGGAATAGGACACGCTCGGAAGGGTGGCCACGTGAAGCTCCTCAGCTCGACGGATGTTCCGCGCTCACGCGCGCTTTCAATAGTGCCACCGCTCCGGAACGACCAGCGCGACCGGCCTGGTCCGGGCTCTCACGGAGGGGCCAGCTGCCCACCGGCGACGCGTGGTGGGGCCGGGGAGCGGGAGTCCCATCGTGGCGCTTATTTCCGCAGCGTCAAGTATGCGGTTTCTTACCCCTCGCCCGCGCGCTCCCTGGCGAGCCGCTCGATCAGGTCGACACACGTGGTCAGCCCGAGCACGGTGGGGTCGAGAACCACGTGGTAGTGGTGCGGGTCGTCCGGGTTCACGCGGTAGAACCGCCGCACGTAGGCGGTGCGCGCCCGGTCGTTGTCGTCGAGCTCACGCATGGTCGGCGGGCGCCATGCGGTGTCGGGGCCGTCCCGAGCGTCGGCCGCGTCCGAACGGCCCGCCGTGTCCACGGTGGCCGCGTGGGTGATGCGGCGCTCCCTCGGCCCGTCGAGACGCACGTGCAGCGCGTGCCCGTGGTCGGCGAGCACGATCGCCGCGGCGCGCCCCAGGATGACGCCCCCCATCGAGGCGACCTTGGTGATCACACGCTCGGTGTGCTCGACGAACTCCTCGTCGAAGAGCAGCCGCCCCTCAGAGTCGGTCGCGCCGATGAAGGTGGGGTCGACGCTGCCCAGCGTGACGCTGGGCAGCCGGGCGGCACTGGCCAGCAGCCGACCGAACCCCGTGGGGGCTCGGTCGTCGTGCTCCAGGACGTCCTCGAGCCTGCACCCGATCTCCCTGGCGACCTCGCTGGGAATCGCCCGGTCGAGGAACGGGACGTCCAGCCGCTCGGCCACTGAGCGCCCTATGGCGCTCCCGCCGGCCCCGTAGGTCGCGGAGATCGTCACCACGTAGGTCATGCGGGTACCACCGATTCGTGCCACACGTAACACTGTTGTGTGGTCCGGGGTTTACCCGTTCACCCCGAATCCCAGTGGGTTCCCGAGCGGCGATCCGGCCACGCGCGGGTGTCGAGGCCGGTATCGCCCGCCCTCTAGAACAGCGCCGAAGTCAGGCCACGTCGCGCCTTGGCCACCCGGGGGTCGCCCGAGGGAAGCACCTCGAACAGCGCCAGCAGGTGCTCACGCGCCCGGTCCCGGTCCTCGCCGCCGGTACGGCGCACGGTCGAGATCAACCGGTCGAAGGCGTCCTCGAACTTGCCGCCGTACATGTCGATGTCGGCGACCTTGATCTGGGCGTCGACGTCATCGGGGTGGTCGGCGGCGGCGCGCCGCGCGGAGTCGGCGTCGAGCTCACGTACCCGGCCGACGAGGCGGACCTGCGCCAGCTTCATGCGGGCGTTCTCGTTCTGCGGGTCGCTCTCGAGGGCCTTGGAGTAGACCTCCTCGGCGGCCGCGAAGTCGCCGCGCTGCAACGCCTCCTGCGCCTCGACGTCCATCGGGTCGCCGGCCTGCTCCTGCTGCTCCTGGGTGTCCGCGGCCTCCTCGTCCGTGGCCCCGTCGGCGTCCGGTGGGCCCAGGCCGGTGTAGTTCTCCGGCAGCACGCCCTGCTGGCGGAGCCCCTCGAAGATCTGGGAGAGCCACTCGCGCAGCTGGTCCTGGGTGGCCG
The DNA here is from genome assembly GCA_003725585.1 of Halostreptopolyspora alba. Classification (GTDB taxonomy): domain Bacteria; phylum Actinomycetota; class Actinomycetes; order Streptosporangiales; family Streptosporangiaceae; genus Lipingzhangella; species Lipingzhangella alba. The sequence continues at coordinate 33,472 of RJMB01000010.1, forward strand.
CGCCGGTGGGGCCGGGAACGACCTGGCCGCCGATGACCATGGCCACCATGGGGACGCTCGAGGCGCGCAGCGCCTGGGCGAGCTGCGGGCTGGCGTCGGTGTCGACCTTGGCGACGATCCACTGGCCGCCCGCCTGGGCGCAGAGTGTGTCGATGGCGGTCTCGACCTGCTTGGCCTGCTCGGACCAGGTGGCCAGGACCGCCAGGACGACGGGAACGTTCATGGAGCGCTCGAGAACCTCACTCTGGAAGTTCTGTTCGTCGACGTCGAGCGCGTACGGGTTGGCTTTGCCGGACGACTCCTCGGCCTGCCGCTTGGCCTCGCGTTCCAAGGCCGCCTTGCGAGCTCCGAGGTCGACCGCGCTCTGCGTGGAGAAGTCCGAAGGCTGCATGGTTCCATCCTGCCGCATCGCACACGGACACGGTCCAAGAAACCGGCGCGCGGCCGGGCCGGTCGGGCTCCGCGGCCCCGGCACACGACCGGTTCGGGTGGTCCCTAGAACCGGGGGTCCTCCACGTAGCCACCGAACTCCCGCCCCATGGTCGCGCAGATCTCGCCGAGGGTGGCCTCGGCGCGGGCCGCGTCCAGGATCACCGGGATGAGGTTACCGCTGCTCTCCGGTGCGCGGGTGGCGGCCAGCAGGCGCTCCAGGGCGGCGTCGACCCTCGCCTGGTCGCGGCGGGCCCGGCGCTCGGCGAGCGCCGCCCGCTGCTCGCGCTCCACCTCGTGGCTGATCCGCAGGATCTCCAGCTCGCCGGAGACGGTACTGGTGTGGCGGTTCACGCCGACGATGCGTTTCTCGTCCTTCTCCAGCGCCCGCTGGTACTGGAAGGCGGACTCGGCGATCTCGGAGCTGAACCACCCGTTGTGGATGCCCGCGAGGATTCCCGAGGTCATCGGGCCGATGTCGTGTTCGGCCTCGGTGTCGGTACCGCCGCCCATGCGCAGGATCCTCTCGAAGATCCGCTCGGCCTCGGCCTCGATCTGGTCGGTCAGGGCCTCCAGGTACCACGAGCCACCGAGCGGGTCGGCGACATTGACCACCCCGGTCTCCTCCATGATCACCTGCTGGGTGCGCAGCGCGATCTCGGCGGACTGCTCCGTGGGAAGCGCGAGGGTCTCGTCGAGGGCGTTGGTGTGCAGCGAGTTGGTTCCGCCGAGCACCGCGGACAGCGCCTCGAGGGAGGTGCGGACCACGTTGTTGTAGGGCTGCTGTGCTGTGAGGGAGACCCCGGCGGTCTGGGTGTGGAAACGCAGCCACTGCGCCCTCTGAGTGGTGGCGCCGTACCGGTCGCGCATCCAACGCGCCCAGATCCGGCGGGCCGCCCGGAACTTGGCGATCTCCTCGAAGAAGTCGAGGTGGGAGTCGAAGAAGAAGGACAACCCCGGGGCGAACCGGTCGATGTCGAGCCCGCGCGACAGGCCGAGCTCGACGTAGCCGAACCCGTCGGCGAGGGTGAAGGCGAGCTCCTGCGCGGCCGTCGCCCCCGCCTCGCGGATGTGGTACCCGGACACCGACAGCGGCTTGAACGCCGGGATGTGCTCGGCGCAGTACTCCATGAGGTCGCCGATCAGGCGCAGGTGTGGTCTGGGCGGGTACAGCCACTCCTTCTGGGCGATGTACTCCTTGAAGATGTCGGTCTGCAGGGTGCCGTTGAGCCTGGTGATGTCCTGGCCCTGGCGCTCCGCGGCGGCGAGGTACATGCAGAACATGGGGATGGCCGGGCCGCTGATGGTCATCGAGGTGGTGGTCTCGCCCAGCGGGATGGAGTCGAACAGGACGTCCATGTCGGCCACCGAGTCGACCGCCACGCCGCAGTGTCCCACCTCGCCCAGGGCCTGGGAGTCGTCGGAGTCGTAGCCCATGAGGGTGGGCATGTCGAAGGCGACGGACAGCCCGCCACCACCGGACTCCAGGATCATGCGGTAGCGCTCGTTGGTCTGTCTCGCGTTGCCGAACCCCGCGAACTGGCGGATCGTCCAGGTTCGTCCACGATACCCCGTGGGGTACAGTCCGCGGGTGAAGGGGAACTCACCCGGCCAGCCGATGCGGTCGAACCCGGGCGGTTCGGCCCCCTCGGGGGGGCCGTAGACGGGCTCCACCCGCGCTCCGGAAAGGGTCGTGAAGTCGGCGTCCCGCTTGCGGGCGGCCTCGTACCGTGCCTGCCAACGGGCCCGGCCCGCCGCGATATCGTCACCCATGGTCCCGATATTAGGTCTTCCTACTAAATTTCGGTAGGGTCCTCGGCTACTTCCGAGTCACCGGGAAAGTCCCCGAAATCCACCCGCAGCTTCGTGAACAGCGAGTGGATGTGCCACAGCTCGTCCTCGTCGTAGCAGTCGAGCCCGAAATCCAGGGCCAGCAGGTCGCGGGTGGCGTCCTCGACGACCGCGCGGCCGGAGTCCGTGATCTCCGCGAGCGTCCCCCGACCGTCGTTGGGGTTGGGCCTACGCCGCACCAGCCCCTGGCGCTCCAGCCGGTCGATCGTGTTGGTCACGCTCGTGGGGTGGACCATGAGCCGTTCCCCGATCTTGCCCAGCGGAACCTGCCCTGACGCGCTGAACGTCAACAGCACCAGCGCCTCGTAGCGCGCGAATGTCAGCTCGTAGGGTTTCAACGCGTTGTCGAGCTGGCCGATGAGGATCTGTTGGGCGCGCATGATCGAGGTGACCGCGGCCATCGCCGGCGACGCGCCCCACCGGCGGGACCAGTTCTCATGGGCGCGCTCGATGGGGTCGAAGGAGAGATTCAGCGGGTTTCCCACGCCGCCACTGTAGCGAAGCGGTGGCCACCGCCGCCCGAACCGTGACCACGATCGCACCCCTCGTCACTACCGCTCCAGCGCGGCCAGCAGGGTGCCGGCCGCGCTGTAGGGGTCGCCCTCGCCCGAGGCGACCTCGTCGGCGAGCGTGTCCAGAGCGGCGTGGCCGTGTACATCGGCGACACGTTCCCTAAGCGCGTGCAGCACGATCGCCTCGATCTCCTCACGCGCCCGGACGTGCCGCCGCCGGCCGAGCTCGCCGGAGTCGCGCAGGTGGGTGTGGTGCTCGTCGAGCCGCTCCACCAGCTCCTCGATACCCGTGCCCGAGGCGGCCACGGTGCTCACGATCGGGGGGCGCCACTCCGCGGCGCCACGGTCGGCCTGCGAGACCATCTGGCGCAGTTCACGTACGGTCGCGTGGGCACCGTCATGGTCGGCCTTGTTCACCACGAAAAGGTCGGCGACCTCCAGCACCCCGGCCTTGGCCACCTGCACACCGTCGCCCATGCCCGGAGCGCACAGCACGACCGTGGTGTCGGCGTGCCGGGCGATGTCGACCTCGGCCTGGCCCACACCCACCGTCTCCACCAGCACCACGTCGAAGCCCGCGGCGTCCAGCACCCGCAGCGCGTGCGGGGTCGCCCAGGACAACCCGCCCAGGTGGCCACGGCTGGCCATGGATCGGATGAACACGCCGGTGTCGGTGGCGTGGTCCTGCATCCGCACCCGGTCCCCCAGCAGCGCACCCCCGGTGAACGGCGAGGACGGGTCGACCGCGAGCACCCCCACCCTGTCGCCCCGCTCACGCAGGGCGGTCACCAGTGCGCTGGTCGAGGTCGACTTGCCGACGCCCGGCGGACCCGTGAGCCCCACGAGTCGGGCCCGGCCGGTCCGTGGGGCGAGTCCGGCCATGAGCTCGCCCAGCTCCGGCGCGGCGTTCTCCACCAGCGAGATCGCCCGCGCGACGGCTCGCGGGTCGCCACGCAACGTCCGGGCGACGAGACCGGCGGTGTCCATCTAGGCGTTGGGCACGGTGAACAGCAGGGCATCCCCCTGACCACCACCACCGCACAGGGACGCGGCCCCCTTCCCGCCACCGCGGCGCCGGAGCTCGTGCACCACGTGCAGGGCGAGACGCGCGCCCGACGCCCCGATCGGGTGCCCGAGCGCGATGGCGCCACCGTCGACGTTGACGATGTCCTCGGAGACTCCGAGGTCGCGCACGGACTGCACCGCGACGCAGGCGAACGCCTCGTTGATCTCCACCAGGTCGAGGGCGGAAACCGTGGAGCCCTCCTTGCCCAGCGCGTGCTTGATGGCGTTGGCCGGCTGCGACTGCAGCGAGTTGTCGGGGCCGGCGACGTTACCGTGCGCGCCGATCTCGGCCAGGATCGGGCATCCCAGCTCCTCGGCGCGTTCGCGACTCATGACGACCACGGCACAGGCACCGTCGGAGATCTGCGAGGCGGATCCCGCCGTGATGGTCCCACCGGAGTCGAACGCCGGCCGCAGCCGGGCCAGGCTCTCCACGGTGGTCTCCGGACGCACCCCCTCGTCCTCACTGACCACCAGGGGCGCCCCCTTGCGCCGCGGGACGCTCACCGGGACGATCTCGGCGCCGAACCGGCCGTCCTTGATCGCGGCGGCGGCGCGCTGGTGCGAGCGGGCGGCGAACGCGTCCTGCTCCTCGCGCCCAATATCGAGGCGGGCGTTGTGCCGCTCGGTCGCGGCTCCCATGGAGTCGCCGTCGAAGGCGTCAGTGAGCCCGTCGTGGTCGGTGGCGTCGAGCACCTCGATGGAGCCGTACTTGTAGCCGTGCCGCGCCTTGGGCAGCAGATGCGGGGCGTTGGTCATCGACTCCATGCCGCCCGCGACCACGATGTCGAACTCACCTGCGGCGATGAGTTGGTCGGCCAGGGCTATGGAGTCCAGCCCCGACAGGCACACCTTGTTGATGGTCAGTGAGGGCACGCTCATGGGGACTCCGGCCCTGACCGCCGCCTGCCGTGACGGGATCTGGCCCTGGCCGGCCTGCAACACCTGGCCCATGACCACATAGTCGACCTGGTCCCCACCGACCCCGGCACGCTCCAGGGCGGCCTCGATGACGGTGGCGCCGAGGTCGACGGCACCCATCGGGGACAGGGAACCGAGCAGCCGGCCCATGGGAGTCCGGGCGCCACTGACGATGACGGATCCGGGCATGACTCGCCTCCAAGACGACGCTTCGGATCTGCCACGATACACACACGCCCACCTGCCAGTCGTCCACCCGGAGGTTCGCGGGCCATGTTCACACGCATCGACCACGTGGGGATCGCCTGCCACGATCTCGACGCCACCGTTGACTTCTACCGCCGGACGTACGGGCTGGCACTGACCCACAGTGAGACCAACGAGGAGCAGGGGGTGCGCGAGGCCATGCTGCGCGTCAACGGCACCGACGACGGCGGTGCGAGCTACGTCCAGCTGTTGCAGCCCATCAGCGACGACTCCCCGGTGGCGAAGTTCCTGGAGCGCAACGGCGAGGGCGTGCACCATGTCGCGTTCGGCACCCCCGATGTCGACAGCGCCGCCGAGTCCGCCCGCGGGCGGGGCGTACGGGTGCTCAGCGCCGAGCCGCGCCCCGGTTCGATGGGATCGCGGATCAGTTTTCTCCACCCGAAGGACTGCGGCGGTGTCCTCACCGAGATCGTGCAGGGGCCCGACTCCACACGGTGACCCGGCCACCGGCCAGTGACGGTGTGCCGCCCCGCATCGTGTCTCCCCCCGTGACCCAATCGTCACTCATCCCGTATCGTCGCACGTCCCCGCACACCCAGCGGGACGCTCTCGCCCACTGGACGCAGGAATCACCCTTCCGTCGCCGACAAGGCTTGATAAAGTCAGCTAGCTGCTGGATCATTCCCGGCGTACCCCCTGTCCCGCCGGTTCAGGCAGACCGAGTCAGGTCAGCGCGTACGGCGTCGGCCTCCGCCCGTCACGACTCCGAACCAATGGAGGGAACTCCCGCACGCGACGGGGCCTCGCGGAGTAGCCTTCGGTGAAGGCGTCCCGCGGGATCCGACCGGAGTGCGGAGCGCCCCCGTAGCGACGCCACGGCGCCCGCGGCCCGACTCGAACGAACGCACCCGAAATGTAGCCGTCTCGTCTCCCGTTCAGGATTCCGCCACATGTCGTCCGATATTGAATCCCAGCTCAGCAATTTCTTCGAGGAAGGCAATCAAGCCACCGAGTTCGACGTGGTGCTGCGCGGTTACGACCGGAACCAGGTCAACTCCTACATCGAGCAGCTGAAGTCCGAGCTCCAGAGGGCCAAGGAGGAGTCCGAGGAGAGCCGGAACGAACTCGTCGAGACCAAGCGCACCCTGGAGGAACAGGAGCGCCCGACCTACTCCGGCCTGGGCGCGCGCATCGAGCAGCTGCTCCGTCTCGCCGAGGAGCAGGCCAGCGAGCTCGTCCAGGGCGCCCGCGCCGAAGCCAACGACATCAAGTCCGAGGCCAAGATCGAGGCCGCGGAGATGCGCGCCGCGGCCGAGAACGAGGCCACCGAACTGCGGACGACCGCCCAGCGCGAAGCGGACGAGATGCGCCAGAGCGCCGAGTCCGAGGCGGAGGAGATCCGCACCACGGCCAGCCGCGAGGCCGAGGAGCTCACCTCGACCACCGAGCGCGAGGTCCAGAAGAAGCGGTCCGCGGTCGACCACGAGATCGCCGAGAAGCGTGCCACGTTCGAGGGTGAGATCGCGAAACTGCGCACCACCACCGAGCGCGAGTGCGCCCAGGCCCGCGCCTCGGCCAAGCGGGAGCGCGACGAGACCCTGCAGACCGCCAAGCGGCAGGCCGACGAGATGCGGGCCCAGGCCCAGCGCGCGGTCGAGGAGAGCGAGGCCAAGCGGGCCCAGGAAGAGGCCGACTTCGAGATCCAGCTCGCCAACCGGCGCGAGGAGGCCGAGCGTCAGGACGCCGAGCGTCTCGCCGCCGCTCAGGCCGCCACACAGAAGCTGGTCTCGGAGGCCGAGGAGCGCGCCGCCAGTGCCGAGCAGCGTGCGACCAAGGCCAGCACACAGGCAGAGCAGACCCGCCGCGAGGCCGAGCAGCACGCCAAGCAGGTGGTGAACCAGGCCAAGAAGAGTGCCGACCAGATCACCTCCGAGGCCAGGACCAAGGCCGAACACCTGGTCAACGACGCTCGTACCGAGTCCGACCGGATCATGACCGCGGCCCAGCAACAGGTCGACGAGCTCAACCGGCAGCGCGACAGCATCCAGTCGCACCTGCAGCAGCTGCGCCAGCTGCTCGGTGGGGACGGCCCCGCGGCCCCCGCGGCGGCAGCCCCGGCCGCGCCCGCCGCGGAGGAGCCGGCCGCGATCGAGAACACCAAGGGCGAGGAGACCAAGCAGGCCGAACCGAAGGCCGAGGCGACGAGCGAGGCACAGAACGAGCCGCAGGAGGAGCGGGGCTCCAAGGCGACCAACGGCGGCAAGCAGCCGGTGGCCGCGAACTCCGGCGGCTCCGCCACCGACGACGACGAGGACTGGTGGCAGGAGTAGTCCAGCGGTAGTCCAGTCGGCCCGCGGTGGCGGTGCCACGCACCACGGCGCCGTCGAGGCCGACGCGCCTCGGGCTACTCTCCGCGCGACGCGCGGCCGGGGGTTCCCGGCCGCGCGTTTCGTGTCGCTGTCGCGACGGGAACGCCCGGGCCCGTCACCATGGGAGAGCGCGTTCGACGGCCCACTCGACCCGGCGGCGCGCGGCCCGAGCCCGGCGCGGTGAGGCGGGAGGAGTGGGGTCTACATGGTGTCGCGCTCATAGGGCCCGTCCCACTCCGTTGGCAACGGGTGAGAGCCGGGCGCCACACGCCGGACGACCTCGTTGAGCACGATGCGCACGTAGGGTTCGCCGACCCAGAGGTGTTTGGCGTTGTCCACCCCGATGACCTCGGCCTGCGGGATCGCGGAGAAGCGCGTGCGCGCCTCGTCCGGGCGCAGGTAGTCATCGAACTCGGGCACGAGCGCCACGACCGGCTTGCCCGAGCCGGCCCAGACACCCATGTCGGCCTCCGTGGCGCGGTGCAGCGGGGGCGACAGCAGGATCGCCCCGGAAACCTCCGGGTCGCATCCCCACTTCAGGGCCAGCTCGGTGCCGAACGACCAGCCCAGCAGCCACGGGTTCACCAGCCCCTCGAACTCGGCGAACTCGATGGCGGCGGCGACGTCGTGGCGCTCGGCCTCGCCCCCGCCGAACTCGCCCTGGCTGGTTCCGTGGCGCGACGTGGTGCCCCGGGTGTTGAACCGCAGCACCGCGACGTTGGCGAGCGCCGGAAGCCGGAAGGCGGCCTTGCGCAGCACGTGGCTGTCCATCATGCCGTCCGCTGTGGGCAGCGGGTGCAGGCACACCAGGGTCGCCACCGGCTTGGCGCCACCCGGCGGGAGCGCGAGCTCACCGACCAGTTCCAGGTCGTCGGCGGTGTGCAGAGTGACGGGGCTGCGCTCAGCGGGCAGCACGGTACTGGCACGAATGTCGATGGTCGTCACGGGTCCCTCCGGCCGGGCCGGATGTCGGCGTGGTTGGGGTGGGTGGGGGTCAGTACCGCGGCATACGGACGCCGCGGTGGGCGCGCCGTTCCCAGCACGACGAGTGCCAGTGTCGCCGGTCCGCGCCGTCCCCATTGGGGCGCCAGGCGACGATGTGCGGCGTGCCCGGCCCGATCAGCTGGTAACAGCCGGGACAACGGTAGGTCTTGGTCGCGGCGGAGCCGCTGACGCGCCGGATGAGCCACTCGCCGTCGGGTCCCTCCTCGCGACGCTCCGCACCGGTCACGCGCAGGAACAGCGATTCCTCGCCTCTCTCCTGGCGTCGCTGACCCTGCTGGTTGCGGTTCCCCTTGCGACGGGAACTGTTTCGGCGCGGGCTCACCGCACCAGGGTACGAGTAACCGCGCCGTGCCCTCCACCTCGGAGGAGAGCGGAGTCGTCACTTCGTGCCGGTCGCGTTCGACAGCATGTCGGTGACCAGTGGGGCGGGCGTACGGGGTGGACGGATGCCCAGGGACCCCGCGTCGCGCAGGGTCCTGGCGACACGTGTCGCGCCCCGTTCGACGAGCAGCTCGGCGGGGCCCTTGGGGTAACCGCAGCCGAACCTCATAGCGGTGTCGACGTCACGGTCGCTCGCGTAGGCGTCGCTGATCATGCGCATCGCGTCGTCGATGTGCGGGTCCAGGAGCAGGTCGGCCAGGTCGAAGTCGCCCTCGCGATCCCGCACGATCCGGGCGACGCGACCATCGGGGGGCTCCTCGGCGGGGTTGTCCGCTCCGGTGTGGTCGTAGAAACCCCGGCCGCTCTTGCGGCCGAGCAGCCCGGCGGCGACCATGCGTCGTAGCAGCGGTGTCGCGGCGCAGCGCGGGTCGCGGAACTCCTCCCACAGGACGTCCATGACCGCCAGGCAGACATCCAGCCCCACGAGGTCCGCCAGCGTCAGCGGCCCCATGGGGAGTCCGGCCGTCTTGGTGATGGCGGTGTCGATCTCCTCACGGGAGGCGATCCTGCGCTCGTAGACGTTGATGGCGTCGTTGATGTAGGGGACCAACAACGCGTTGGCGACGAAGCCGGCCCGGTCGGGAACCACGACCGGGGTCTTTCCGATACGCTTGGCGACCTCGGCGGCCACCTCGAGCGTCCCCGACGAGGCACCCACGGTGCTGACGACCTCGACCAGTTTCATCACCGGCGCCGGGTTGAAGAAGTGCAGGCCAACGACCTTGTCCGAGCGCCCCGTGAGTGCGGCGATCTCGGTTACGGACAGCGACGAGGTGTTCGTCGCGAGGATGGTGCCCGGCGGGCACACACGGTCGAGATCGGCGAAGACGTCCCGCTTGATCTCGATCCTCTCGGGAACCGCCTCGACGACGAAGTCGGCGTCGGCGAGGTCCTCCCGTTCGGCGCTGAACACGACGCGGTCGATGATGGAGTCGCGTTCGGAGTCGGTGAGTTTGCCCTTGCTCACCGCCTTGTCCAGCGACCTGTGCACGCGGTCGCGTCCCAGACCGACCGCGGCGGCGTCGATCTCGACGCCGGTGACCGAGAACCCGGCCCGAGCGAACACCTCGGCGATACCGGCGCCCATCGCGCCGAGCCCGACCACGCCGACCTTGTCGAATTCCTGCACCATGGGCACCACTGTAGACCGTACTCGTGCTCCGGATCACGGTTGTCTATGTCACGAGCGAGGCCGTCGACCTGGAGAGGGGCGGCCCGTGACCGGCCGCCCGGACACACCACGGCCGTGTGGCCGGTAACGTGAGGTCCCGTGCGCCTTGTTATCGCCCGATGCAGTGTCGACTACGTCGGCCGTCTCACAGCTCACCTGCCCCTGGCGCCGCGGCTCATCCTGATGAAGGCCGACGGGTCGGTCTCCGTACACGCCGACGATCGTGCCTTCAAACCGCTGAACTGGATGAACCCGCCATGCACAGTGCGCGAGTCCGAGGAGGACGGCACACACCTGTGGACGGTCACCCACGGCAAGTCCGGTGAGAAGCTGATCCTGCGCATCGAGGAGTTCCTGCACGACAGCTCGCACGAGCTCGGGGCCGACCCCGGCCTGCAGAAGGACGGGGTTGAGGCACACCTGCAGGAGCTACTCGCCGACCACATCACCACCCTCGGCGAGGGCTACACCCTGATCCGCCGCGAGTACCCCACCGCCATCGGTCCGGTCGACATCCTGTGCCGCGACGCCGAGGGGGGCACCGTTGCGGTTGAGCTGAAACGGCGGGGCGACATCGACGGTGTGGAGCAGCTCACCCGCTACCTGGAGCTCCTCAACCGCGACCCGGCGCTGAAACCCGTGCGGGGGGTGTTCGCCGCCCAGGAGATCAAGCCCCAGGCCCGCGTTCTCGCCGGCGACCGCGACATCGACTGCGTCACCCTGGACTACGACGAGCTCCGGGGGATCGAGCCCGACGTCCCGCGGTTGTTCTAGCGCCCCGAGAGGCCGATCTCCTCTCCGGGGCGGTTCAGGGAGAAGTCGGGGGCGGCTCCTGGTGCCAGGGGGCGGTGCCCACGCCATAATGCTTCCATGGCCGACACCCCGAACTCCCCGAGCCCCGATGGCCGCGACCGGATGCGCGCTTCCGACACCGACCGTGACACCGTGGCCGCGCGGCTGCGAGAAGCGCTCGCCGACGGCCGGCTGACTCCAGAGGAGCACAGTAACCGGCTGGACGCCATATACAACTCCACGACGTTGGGCGAGTTGGAGCCGCTCACCGCCGACCTGCCGGCGGGCACGGGTCCGGAGCGCGCCACGCCGCCCATGACGGCCTCGCCACGGCCGGTCTACGGGGCGGAACGTGTCGAGGAGACCCGGGCCAGTGGCTACGTCTCACTGGCGTTCATGGGGGCCGCCGAGCGCAGCGGGAACTGGACCGTTCCCGCCCGCTACCTCGCCACCGCCGGCATGGGCGGGGTCAGTCTGGACCTGCGCGAGGCGAGGTTCACCCAGCGGGAGGTGACCATCGTCGCGACCGCTGTCATGGGTGGCATCGAGATCATCGTGCCCGACGACATCGAGGTCCGGGTACACGGGCTCGGCGTCATGGGTGGATTCGGGTCCGGCGGTGAGGTCGACGCGCCCAGCGTGACCGACCCGGGAACACCCATCGTGAACGTGACCGGGCTAGCGGTCATGGGTGGTGTCGCCGTGGAGCGCCGCAGGCGCAAGCACCAGAAACAGCCGGAGACCGACCCTGACGAGTGACCAGCCCCTCCCCGAGGATCCCCGAACCCGCCGTAGGGGCACCCCCGCGGGTCCCGCGTAAGACACGTGGCTGGATGTGGCAAAACCCGCGGCGTCGACTACACTCCGGAATATTTTGGTGACACGCTGCATCGAACTCGTTCCGCGCATCGCACGCTCCGTGCGTTGCCCGGCCCTAGGAGGAGATGGACGTGTTCAGCACACCTCCCGAAGGATCCGGTCGGCGCGCCCCTGACGCGCACCGAAGGCTGCTCGCCGGCGGGGTCGGCGTGGTCGTGGCAACGGGGCTCGCCACGGCGCCGGCGCCAGCGAACGCCCACGAGGCGCTCCCCGACCTCGTGACCACCGACAACATCCTCGGACACCTGGAGAACCTACAGAAGATCTCCGAGCGCAACGGGGGCAACCGCGCGGACGGCACGCCCGGTCACGACGCCTCCACGGACTACGTCATCGACCAGCTGGAAACGGCGGGCTACGAGCCCGAGAAGCGCACCTACGAGTTCGACCACTGGGAGGAGCACTCCACACCCGAGTTCGCCCGGACGGCGCCGGAACAACGCGACTTCGTCCCCCACGAGGACTTCAGGACCATGACCCACTCCGGATCCGGGGACGTCGCGGCCGCGGGCGTCCCGGTCAGTCCCGACAGCGACGCCAGCGGCTGTCGGAGCGCGGACTTCGCCGACTTCCCCGAGGACGCGGTGGCCATCATGCGTCGCGGCACCTGTTCCTTCGCCGTGAAGGTCGACAACGCCGTCGAGGCGGGAGCGTCGGCCGCCGTGATCTTCAACGGCGGCGGTGAGTCCGACCAGGAGAGCGGCGTCTTCACCGGCACGGTGGGCCCCCCGGCCGACATCCCGGTACTCAGCACGAGCACTGCCGTCGGCGAGGAGCTGGCGGACACCGGCGCGGGGCTCGAGGTACGCCTGACCGTCGACGCCGGGGTCACCCGCGCCTCCTCCCACAACGTCATCGCCGACACCAGCGGCGGCGCCGACGACACCACCATTGTGGTCGGCGCCCATCTCGACAGCGTTCCCGCCGGGCCCGGACTCAACGACAACGGCAGCGGCGTCGCGGCGATCCTGGAGACCGCCGTACAGCTGGGCACGCTCGACGACCCCGCCAACCGGGTGCGGTTCGCGTTCTGGGGCAGCGAGGAGCTCGGCCTCGTGGGCTCCACCGAGTACGTCGAGAACCTGAGCGCGGCGGAACGCGAGAGCATCGCGCTCTATCTGAACTTCGACATGATCGGATCCCCGAACTACGGCCGGTTCGTCTTCGACGGCCGTGGCGAGCTGGAGGAGTCGATGCCGCCACCGCCCGGCTCGGCCGAGATCCAGGAACTCTTCGAGGACTACTTCGCCGAACGGGGCCTGGCGAGCGAGCCAACCGCCCTCGACGGGAGATCCGACTACGCGCCGTTCCTCGACGCCGGCATCCCCTCCGGCGGCCTGTTCAGCGGCGCCGGAGACCTCAAGACCGAGGAGCAGGCCGAGCTCTTCGGCGGCACCGCGGGTGAACCCTTCGACCCCAATTACCACACACCCGACGACGACCTCGCCAACATCAACGAAACCTCGGTGGCCGAGCTGTCCGGCGGGATCGCCCACGCGGTCCAGACCTACGCCGACACCCCGCTCGACGGGAGCGCGAGCCCACGGGATCCGGCGGAGGCCCCGCTCCTCCGCCAGGCCGAGCTCTGGCAACGCTAGGAGCGAGCTGGTCCAGCGCCCGTGACCCGGAAACCACCGGGCCACGGGCGCTGCCGTCCCCCCTCGGGCAGGACTCGGATGGCCCCCGCCATCGCATCCGAGCCCGAACGCGCCACCGCGTCCAACTACTCTAGGTAGTTTATTAGTTTCTAAACGTATCAGCACCACAGGGACCACCCACCCGCTGATACCAAACAGTTATGCTACGTGCTCGACCCCCGACGACCAGCCCACCGCGGACTCCCACCCCCACGCCACGACCCCACACGTAGGGTTGGGGCATGACGAAACGCGACACTGAGACGCCGGTGGTGCTGTCGAGGATCTACACCCGCACCGGCGACACCGGGGAGACAGCGCTGGGGGACATGAGCCGAACCACCAAGACCGACCCCCGGCTCGCCGCCTACGCCGACGTCGAGGAGACCAACGCCGCCATCGGGACGGCGCTCGCGTGCGGCGAACGGATCCCCGACGACATCCGCGCCCTACTCGGCCGCGTGCAGAACGAGCTCTTCGACCTCGGCGCGGACCTGTCGACACCGGTGACCCCCGATCCGGAGTACCCACCGCTGCGGATCGAGCCCGACTACATCGACCGCCTGGAGGACGCCTGCGACGCCCACAACGCGGACCTGCCGAAGCTGCGCAGCTTCATCCTGCCCGGCGGCTCCCCCGAGGTGGCACTACTGCACACCGCCCGTGTGGTCGCGCGCCGCGCCGAGCGCAGCACCTGGGTCGCGATCGAGGAACACGGTGACACCGTGAACCCGTTGACGGCGCGATACCTGAACCGGCTGTCCGACCTACTGTTCGTCCTGTGCCGGGTCCTTGGCCAGGACGGCACCGAGGTCCTCTGGAAACCCGGTGGCGAGCGCTAGGCTCCGCCTCTTCGCGGCACAGCGGAACCGACCACCGGGCGGCCGAGACGACTCCGCGAAACCCGTCAGCCCTCGCCGCCCAGCTCACGTTCAACCGCCTCGACCTTGCCGGTCAGCCCCTCCTCGACGCCTTCCCGTATGTCCGCCTTCAGGGTCAGGCTGACACGTCCCGCCCCCTCGCCGGCGGCCGCCACGGCACGGCGAACGACGTCCATGACCTCGTCCCAGTCGCCCTCGACGGTGGTGAACATGGCGTCGGTACGATTCGGCAGCCCACTCTCACGCACCACGCGCACCGCGCGGGCGACGGCCGGCGCCACGGACTCACCCGTACCCATCGGGCTCACGGAGAATGCAACGATCATGACCCCAGCCTACGCCCGCACGGCGTGCGACAGGGGGATCCGGGGCAGCCGGTCGACCGGTCAGGGCTGCCAGGAGTCCCCCGGGGGCATGGACTCCAGCCAGGAGAGGAACCCGGTCAGGGCGCCCTCGGCCATCGCGATCTCGTAGATCGGCTCCTCCGGGTCGGACCCGTCGGGCGCCATCCATCCCACCTCGATCACGACCAGGTCGGAGGTGAGCTCCGTGAGGTCCGAGGGGGTGGGGGCACGACGGCCCATAATGACGAGGCCGCGGCGCGACAGCTCAGCTGTCGGCCACGGCCACAGTGAGAACACGCGGTACCACCGCAGTTCGCCGGCACCGTAGCGGCCATAACCCATACGCCACGGGCTCCGGCCCCCGCTCCCGCGCCGCAGGTAACACTCGACCCCGCCGCCCTCGCGCTCCAGGAGGTACCTGCGCACGGTGACGGCTACCAGGGCCAGCAGGGCGATGGTGAGCAGGGCGAAGAACAGCCATTCGGCGATCTGGAACCATGTCGCGCTGGACAGCTGCTCCCCCACTCTCGTAGTCCTGGCGGGCGCTAGATCACACGTCCTCGCCCACGGCCCGCAACCGACTGCGGGCGCGTTCGGCGCGTTCGGCGTTCTCGCGCGACTCCTCACTCTCGTCGGCGGAACCGGACTCCGACTCCCGAAGGGCCGTCTTGGCCCGCTGGACGTCGATGTCCTCGGACAGCTCGGCGGTCTCGGCCAGGATGGAGACCCGGTCCTGGGCCACGGACACGAACCCACCGTGCGCGGCGGCACGGACCTCGCCCGTCTCCCGCGCGCCGATGACCCGCACCACGGCCCCCGGGGAGAGCGTCCCCAGCACCGGCACGTGTCCGGGCTGGATCCCGATCTCACCGTCCGCTGTCTTCGCGATGACCATGTCGCCCTCACCCGCCCACAACTCGCGTTCGGGCGAGACGATCTCGACGGAAAGCTTGTTCGACACTGCCACAGTCTCCTTAGGCTCACGGGCCGTCCGGTCGGAGCGGGTGCCCGCGGGCACCCGCTCCGCGCGAACTAGCCCTGCAGCGTCTTGGCCTTCTCGACGGCCGCCTCGATGTTGCCGACACCGAGGAACGCCTGCTCTGGCAGGTGGTCGTACTCGCCGTCACACAGCGCCTTGAAGGAGGCGATGGTCTCCTCAAGCGGGACGAACACGCCCGGCTCGCCGGTGAACTTCTCGGCCACGTACATGTTCTGCGACAGGAACCGCTCCAGCCGCCGCGCCCGGTTCACCGTGATCTTGTCCTCCTCGGACAGCTCGTCGATGCCGAGGATGGCGATCTGGTCCTGCAGGTCGTTGTTGCGCTGCAGGATCTGGATCACCCGCTGGGCGACATCGTAGTGCTCCTGACCCACGAACTGCGGGTCGAGGATCCGGGAGGTCGAGGTCAGCGGGTCGATCGCCGGGAAGATGCCCTTCTGGAAGATCGAGCGGGAGAGCTCGGTCGTCGCGTCCAGGTGGGCGAAGGTGGTCGCCGGCGCCGGGTCGGTGTAGTCGTCGGCGGGCACGTAGATCGCCTGCATCGAGGTGATCGAGTGGCCCCGGGTCGAGGTGATCCGCTCCTGGAGCTGGCCCATCTCGTCGGCCAGGTTGGGCTGGTATCCCACCGCCGAGGGCATACGGCCCAGCAGCGTGGACACCTCCTGACCCGCCTGGGTGAATCGGAAGATGTTGTCGATGAACAGCAGCACGTCCTGGTTCTTCGCATCGCGGAAGTACTCCGCCATGGTCAGCGCGGACAGCGCCACACGCAGCCGGGTTCCCGGCGGCTCGTCCATCTGGCCGAACACGAGGGCGGTGTCGTCCAACACCCCCATCTCGCCCATCTCCAGGAAGAGGTCCGTGCCCTCACGGGTGCGCTCACCCACCCCCGCGAACACGGAGACACCACCGAAGTCGCGGGCGATACGGGTGATCATCTCCTGGATCAGCACGGTCTTGCCGACACCGGCACCACCGAACAGGCCGATCTTGCCACCCTGCACGTACGGGGTGAGCAGGTCGATGACCTTGAGACCGGTCACCATCATCTCGGTCTTCGACTCGAGCTGGTCGAAATTCGGCGCGGAACGGTGGATCGGCCAACGCTCGGTGACGTCCAGCTCGGAGGTCTTGACGTCGAGCGACTCCCCAAGCGTGTTGAACACGTGGCCCTTGACCACGTCACCGACCGGGACACTGATCGGCTCGCCGGTGTCGCGCACCTCGGCGCCGCGCACCATACCGTCCTGCGGCGCGAGGCTGACCGTACGCACCAGGCTGTCACCGAGGTGCTGCTCGACCTCCAGGGTGACCGTCTTGGTCTCCCCACCGATCGTGACGTCGGTCTTCAGGGCGTTGTAGATCTCCGGCAACGAGCCGACGGGAAACTCCACGTCGACAACCGGGCCGGTCACCCGGGCGATGCGCCCGGAGGTCGTACCGGCCTCGGCCGTCCCTTCTGCAGTCGCAGTCACTTTTTGTTACTCACTCCCCGCACTGGCACCGGTGAGGGCGTCAGCACCACTGACGATCTCACTGATTTCGTTGGTGATCTCCGCCTGGCGGGCCTGGTTGGCCTGGCGGGTCAGGGTCTGGATGAGCTCCTCGGCGTTGTCGGTGGCCGCCTTCATCGCGTTGCGACGCGACGCCTGCTGGGAGGCCGCCGACTCCAGGAGGGCGAAGTAGATCCGGTTCGCCACGTACTGCGGCAGCAACAGGTTCAGCGCCTCCTCGGCTGAGGGCTCGAACTCGTAGAGCGCGAGCGGCCGCCCCTGTTCGGCCTCCAGTACCTTGGGCTCGACCTTCTCCAGTTCCAGCGGCAGCACACGACGTGAGCTCGCCCGCTGCGTCAGCATGGAGACGAACTCGGTCGAGACAACGTGGATCTCGTCCACCCCGCCTTCCGCGGTGTCCTGGGTGAACCGGTCCATCAGGGCCGTGCCGATCTCCTTGGCCTGCGGGTACGTGGGACGCTCGGTGATCTCCTCCCACGTCCGCTCCATGGGGCGGTCACGGAACTGGTAGTAGCCCACTCCCTTGCGCCCCACCACGTACAGCACGGGCTCCTTGCCCTGCTCCCGCAGCAACGCGGCCAGCGACTCGGCCTCCTTGATGGCGTTGGTGGTGTAGGCACCCGCCAGCCCCTTGTCACTGGTGATCACCAGGATAGCGGCCCGCGTCGGGTTCTCCGCCTCGGCCAGCAGGGGATGGTCGGACACCCGGCCCGCCAGGGCCGACACCGCCCGCGTGATCTCACGGGCGTAGGGGTCGGCCGCCTGAACCGCCCGCTGTGCCTTCGTGATCCGGGTGGTAGCGATGAGCTCCATCGCGCGGGTGATCTTCGCCATCGACCGGGTCGAGCGAATCCTCCGCCGATAGATGCGAAGCTGTGCTCCCATGCCTGTTCCCGCTACTCTCCGGCGCCCTTGGCGACCTTGATGGTTTCCTGGCCGACCTGGTCCTCCTCCAGGGCCTCGGCCTCCTCATCGTCACCACCGAGGAGACCACCGGAGGTGGTGGCGAAGCCCTGCTTGAAGGTCTCGATCGCGTCCTTGAGCGTGTCCGCGGTCTCGTCCTCGAACTTGCCGCTCTCGCGGATGTTCTCCAGTACCCCGGGGTATTCGCGTCCGACGTAGTCCAGGAAGTCGGCCTCGAACCGCCCGACGTCCTCCACGGGGACATCGTCCAGATAGCCGGAGGTTCCGGCCCAGATGGACACGGTCTCCTGCTCCATCGGGAACGGGGAGTACTGGCCCTGTTTGAGCAGCTCCATCAGGCGCTGGCCGCGGTCCAGCTGCGCCTTGGAGACGTCGTCCAGGTCGGAGCCGAAAGCGGCGAACGCCTCCAGCTCGCGGTACTGGGCCAGGTTCACCCGCAGCGACCCCGTGACCTTCTTGACCGCCTTGGTCTGGGCGTCACCACCCACACGGGACACCGACGTGCCAACGTTGACCGCCGGCCGCTGCCCCTGGTTGAACAGGTCGGCCTCCAGGAAGATCTGGCCGTCGGTGATGGAGATCACGTTGGTGGGGATGTAGGCCGAGATGTCGTTGGCCTTGGTCTCGATGATCGGCAGTCCGGTCATCGAGCCCCCGCCCATCTCGTCGGAGAGCTTCGCGCACCGCTCCAGCAGACGCGAGTGCAGGTAGAAGACATCACCGGGGTAGGCCTCACGGCCCGGCGGGCGGCGCAGCAGCAGGGACACCGCGCGGTATGCCTCGGCCTGCTTGGTCAGGTCGTCGAAGACGACCAGCACGTGCTTCCCCCGGTACATCCAGTGCTGGCCAATGGCCGAACCGGTGTAGGGGGCGATGTACTTGAAGCCCGCGGGGTCCGAGGCCGGAGCGGCGACGATGGTGGTGTAGTCCATCGCGCCGGCCTCCTCCAGCGCGGCCCGCACACCCGCGATGGTCGAACCCTTCTGGCCCACCGCGACGTAGACGCAGTGCACCTGGCGGTCGGGGTCACCCGACTCCCAGTTGTCCTTCTGGTTGATGATCGTGTCGATCCCGATCGCCGTCTTGCCGGTCTGCCGGTCGCCAATGATCAACTGGCGCTGGCCCCGGCCGATCGGCGTCATCGAGTCGATCGCCTTGATCCCGGTCTGCATGGGCTCGTCGACCGGCTGGCGCTGCATCACCGAGGGGGCCTGCACCTCCAGCTCGCGGCGCTCGGTCGTCTCGATCTCGCCCCTGCCGTCGATGGGGCGACCCATGGGGTCAACGACGCGGCCCAGGAAGTTGTCGCCCACCGGCACGGAGAGGACCTCCCCGGTGCGACGCACCGTCTGGCCCTCCTCGACTCCGGTGAAGTCACCCAGGACGATCGCGCCAATCTCGCCGATCTCCAGGTTCTGGGCCAGGCCCAGGGTGCCGTCTTCGAATTCCAGCAGCTCGTTCGCCATCGCCGAGGGGAGACCACTGACGCGGGCGATACCGTCACCGGAGTAGGCGACGGTTCCGATCTCCTCGCGTGCCGCGGCGTCGGGCTCGTACGACTGGACGAAGCGCTGCAGCGCGTTCCGGATCTCGTCCGGCCGGATCGTCAGCTCCGCCATCTCACGTATGTCCTTGCTCTCGAATGGCGCCGTACTTCCCTGGCGCCGTGCGTCTTGCCAAAAAGATCCCGTCAGCCGGCCAGGCGTCGCCGGACCTCGGCGAGCCGTCCGGCGATCGTGCCGTCGATGACCTCGTCACCCACGCGGATGGAGAGTCCACCCACGATCTCCGGGGCGATCTCGATGTTCAGGTGGATGCTCCGGCCGTACGCGCGCGAGAGCGCGTCCCGCAACCGGGTCTGCTGGTTCTCGCTCAGTGACACGGCCGTGCGCACCACGGCGATGTAGCGCCGGGCGCGCTCGGCGACCAGCTGCTCGTAGTACTCCAGCCCCTGTTCCAGGGTACGTCCCCGTGAACGTGTCACGGCCTCGGTGACCAGCCGCAACGTGGCCGCGTTGACTTTCCCTGACAGCAGGTTCTCCACCAGGGTCCGCTTGTGCGAGGTGGCGACACCCTCCATCGCGAGTGAGGCGCGAAGCTCGGGCTCCGCGGCGACGACCCGCCTGAACCGGAAGATCTCGTCCTCCAGCTCGCTGAGCCGCTGCTCGTCCTCGGCCTCGCCCACCGTGGCGTACACGGCGAGCCGCTCGACGGCGTCGACCAGGTCCCGAGCCCCGGACCACCGGGACTGGACGATGTCGCCGACCACGAGGATCGTGGCCGGCGACACCTTGGATTCCAGCAGCTCGCTGACGAGAGCGGACTTGCTCTCGGCCTCGTTGGCCGGGTCGGCCAACCAGCGGCGCAGCGAGTGCTCCTCCTCCAGGACGGCCACGACCTCGAACAGCTCGTGCCCGAGTGTGGCGGCGTTGGCCGACGGCAGGATCCCGTCGAAACGCCGCACCACCTCGTTCAGTGAGGAAAGGCTGATTCCACGCATCAGCGCACCTCGGCCTGGGACTCGCTCTGCTCCAGCTCGTCCAGGAACCGGTCGATGACCCGGTTCTGGGCCGCGCTGTCGCTGAGTGTCTCGCCCACGATGCGCTCGGCCAGATCGGTGGACAGAGTCCCGATCTCGCCGCGCAGCTGGGCCAGCGCGTGCTGGCGGTCGGCCTCGATCTGGGCGTGTGCCGCCTCGATCACGCGCCGCGCCTCGGCCTGGGCCTCCTCACGCGCCTCCGCGATGATGGCGGCGCGCTGCTCCTTGGCCTTCTCCAGCTCCTGGGCGTACTGGCGGTGCGCTTCCTCGATCTTCTCGCGGTACTGCTGGCGAATCTCCTCGGCCTCGGCCTCGGCCTTCCTCGCCCGCTCGATGCCGCCCTCGATCTGGTTGGCGCGTTCGTCCAGCACCGAAGTGATCTTCGGCCACATCCGGTACATGACGAAGAGCAGGACGAAGAGGGCGATGAAGCCGAAAACGAGCTCGTCCGTGTGTAGGGCCAGGGGATTCTCTTGCTCGGCTGCCAAGATCATGGCCGGCGATCCCTTCGCGTTCGTTGAACCGTGCGCCTATCTCAGAGGATGAAGGCGAGAACCAGGCCGATCAGGGCGAGCACCTCGGTCAGCGCGAAGCCGATCAGCATCTGTCCCTGCAGCAGGCCACGGGCCTCGGGCTGGCGGGCGATGGCCTGCACACCCAGACCGAAGATGAGACCCACACCGACGCCGGGGCCGATGGCGGCGAGACCGTAGCCGATGATGTTGAGGTTGCCTTCGATGTCCATTGATTATCCCTTTGCTAGAACTCATTCGACGACCGGTGACCGTCGAATCGGCTGACGTGAACGTAGGAGCCTGGCCCCGAAAGGAGCGGCTAGTGCTGCCCCTCCAGGGCCTCACCGAGGTAGCTGGAGGCCAACATGATGAACACGTATGCCTGCAGCGCCATGATGAACAGCTCGAATCCCGTGAAGACGACGAAGGCGACGAGCGCCAGTCCCGAGTAGCCCACGGAGACAACACTGAGGAAACCGTCGGCGCCGAGGTTGAACATGTAGAAACCGCCGGCGGCGAACACCGCCAGAAGCAGGTGGCCGGAGAGCATCGCGGCGAACGGCCGCAGCGCGTGGGTCACCGGCTTGGCGATGAAGTTCTGGGCGATCTCGATCGGCACGAGCAGCGGAAGGATCCATTTGGGAGTGCCGCCCGGCACTACCCTGCCCACGAAATGCCCCGCCACGCCGTGCTTCTTGATCCCGATCGCGTTCCACATGACGTAGACGTAGATCGCCAGCGCGGCCGGGTAGGCGATATGACTGGTCACCGGAAGCTGTAGACCGGGAATGATGCCCATGGCGTTCATCACGAAAATGAACAGGAACAGGGTCACCATCATGGGCAGGTACTTGTCACCCGCCTGGCCCATCTGCTGGCGGGTCACCTGATCACGAATGAACGTGACCAGCATCTCCGCGACACTCTGCAGGCGCCCGGGGACGACCGCGGCCCTGCGCGTGGCGAGATACCAGAACCCCATCACCAGCAGGACCGAGATCACCAGCATCAGCGTGTACTTCGTGATTCCCGCTGTCAGGGGAAGCCCGAATTCCATGAACGGTTCCGGGAAGAACACGCTGACGGTGGGCGCGACCTCTTCGAAACCGCAGTTGTTGTCGCCGAAGAGATGGCAGTCCTCGCCCGCCGCGGCGTGAAACGCCTCATCACTCACGGCGAATCCTTTCGTCGTGACACAACTCAAACCTCGTCATGGTGTTGGTGGCCCCGCAGCGGGGCAGGACGCCACAGTGGACGGTCAGGACCGGACGTACCGGACATAGATCAAATAGACGGAACCGACCGCGCCCAGCACGAGTCCAATCGGCAGGAACAACCCCTGGTACCCGAGCGCCCAGTCGACCAGCCAGCCGAGCCCGCCCCAGGCCGCCAGCCCGCCCAGCAGCATCGCGACGAGCGACATGGGGTCGACCTGGGACTCGTGATCGCGGTCGCCGTCGTGGCGAACGTTCATCTCGCTCCGGAAGGTAGCAGGTGGTCTGACAGCCGCGCACCCTGCCCTGTTCAAGCGCGCTCACGGGCGCCGCCCGGCCGGGGCGGTCGGGGTGGTCTCCGTTTCGTCGGTGTCCCACTCGTCTTCGATGATGGGTCGCCGGTCGGTGGCCATGGCACGCATGTGCGCCCCGACCCAGACCAGCGCGCCCGCGATCGCGGTCGCCCCGAAGGCCACGCGGTCGAACCCGCCGACATCGCGCAGCAGGGCGAGCGCGACGCCGAGCAACACGATCTTCAGGACGTAGCTCGCCAGAGCCGCCGGGAACATCAGGTGCGGGCCGTGACGACCCGCCCAACTCACCACGACGAAACTGACCGCGAAGAAGGCGATGACCAGCGCGGTGCCGATGGCGGCGCCGACGAGGCCCGGCACGCCCTGTAGCGCGAGGGCGACGGCCATGGCGATCGCCCCGACTATGGCTGTGGGAATCGCGGCGCCACGGAAAGTCCGGGCGTCGTGTTCCTGCATGTGTGGACTCCGACTGGATGTTCAGTGGGGTGCTTGCTCGTGAAAGCTATCACAAGGCATGTGGCACCCCGTCCGGGGTGGGGGGTTTACCGCCACTTTATCCCGCCGGAAGACCCAGCTCGCACCGGCCGCGCTCACGTTGTCGGCTCGGTCACTTCGGACATCCTCGCACGTGAGGAAGTATCGCGGGGCACGGGGGCGGTGATCTCGGGTATTCAGTGACCCTTCACTCGCCGCTTCGCCAGCTGTGATCTTCTGTGACCGCTGCGTCGCCCTTCGGCCTCCGGAGCCGGCGCCTGCGCCGCAGCCGGGGCAGCGTGATGAGCCCCAACGCGCACATCGCCACCAGCAGGGTGACGGTCAACACCATGAACGGCGCGTTGAACACCGACAACGACACAGAGGCGAACGCGATGATCGCGGCCCACAGGTACATCAGCAGCACGGCGCGCGCGTGGGAGTGGCCCAGCTCCAGCAGCCGGTGGTGCAGGTGCTTCTTGTCCGGGGCGAACGGTGACTTGCCCGCCATCGTGCGACGTATCACAGCGAGCACCAGGTCGGCCAGTGGCAGCGCCAGCACCAGCAGCGGCAGCAGCACCGGCAGGAACACCACCAGCGCCCCGGCGTTGAACTCGCGGGCCGCGTTGGCGTCGAACTGGCCGGTGACGGTGATCGTGATCGAGGTGAGCAGCAGCCCGATCAGCATCGCCCCGGTGTCACCCATGAAGACCCGCGCGGGGTTGAAATTGTGTAGGAGGAAGCCGACGCACACACCCGCGAGGATGATGGCGATCATCGCCGGGTACGACTGCCGCTCGAACCCCTGGTCGATCGCGGCGACGTAGTAGTAGGCGAAGAAGGCGAACGCGGAGATCGCCACGATCCCCGCGGCCAGACCGTCGAGACCGTCGGCGAAGTTCACCGCGTTGATGGTGACGACGATCAGCAGCACCGATATGACGGCTCCGAGCCAGGGCCCCAGCGACAGCTGGGTGCCCGGCAGCGGCAGCCACAGCAGCTGCACACCCTTCCAGACCAGGATCCCGGCGGCGGCGGTCTGCCCGGCGAGCTTGCTCACCGGATCCATCCCCCACCGGTCGTCGACGATTCCGATCACCGTGATCAGCCCACCCGCCAGCAGCAGCCCCTGCCAGGTGTCGGCGACGAAGACCTCCTGCAGGTGGGGCAGTTGCGCCGAGATCAGCAGGGCGGCCGCGACACCCCCGTAGATGGCGACGCCCCCCATGCGCGGGACGGGCTCGCTGTGCACGTCGCGGTCCCGCACCGGAGGGACCGCGCCCATGGTGATGGCGGCGCGCCGGACGAAGGGGGTCAGCAGGTACGTGACCGCCACGGCGATGACGAATGTGAGCGCGTACTCACGCACGGGTGCTTCAGGAGCCTTTCGAAAGGGTGGGCGCCACTGTTCAGTGTCACCGTGTCACCGGCGTTCGGGACGCCCCGAATCTAGCACTTGGCTGGCCGTGTCTCGCTTCGGCGCGCGTCCCGTCGCGATCCGGGGCCGGTCCTCGACCGGTCGAGGACCGGCCCCGGATCGCTGGGCGCACGCGACGCTCGGTCCCGCCCACCGGGCGGGGCACTCACGGAAGTGGCTCACTCGCGGGAGGGGGTGCCCGGGTTTCCGGCCGACTCCTCGGGACCGGCACCTCCAGCGGAGACCTCCCCGCTCGCCGGGTCCGTGGTCTCCTCCGCGTCCGCTCGCCCCTCACCGGGCTCGTCGGCCTCTCCGGGGCTCTCGGCGTCATCGGCCGTCCCCGACGCGCGACGCTTGGGCTCGCCCAGTACCGTCCCGCAGACCTGACGCAGCCGCTCGATCGGGATCGTCCCCGCGCGAAGCAGCCGCGGCACCGCGTACGTCAGGTCGACGATGGTGGAGGGGATGTCGGAGTCGCACGGGCCGCCGTCGAGGTAGACCGACACGGACTCCCCCAACTGCTCGGCCGCGGCGTCGGCGGTCGTGGCGGCCGGCCGCCCGGAGACGTTGGCGCTGCTGACCGCCATGGGTCCGACCTCCCGCAGCAGGTCCAGGGCGACCGGCTGCAACGGCATCCGAACCGCCACGGTGCCCTTGGTGTCGCCGAGGTCCCATGACAGGCTCGGGGTCGCCGCGCAGACGACGGTCAACGGACCCGGCCAGAACTCGTCGATCAGGTCACGGCCGTGCCGACCGAAATCCTCCACCAGAGCCTGGGCGGCCCGCACCGATCCCACGAGCACCGGCGGCGGCATGTCGCGGCCGCGCCCCTTGGCCGTGAGTAGCCCGTTAACCGCGCCGGGACTGAACGCGTCGGCCCCGATGCCATAGACGGTGTCCGTTGGCAACACCACCAGCTCACCGCGCCGCACAGCGGAGGCGGCATCGGAGACGCCCTCCTTGCGACGCGTGTCGTCAGCGCAGTCATAACTGCGACTCACCTACGTCTCACCCCTCTCCCAGCTTCCCGGACCAGTCGTCGGCCCTGCGCATGACCACGAAACGGTCGCGGTGGGCCAGGTCCTTACGATTGCGGACGTCGCACCAGCCCAGCTCCTCGGGGAACAGGTGTGGGATGTCGATCCCCTGGCCGTCGCCGTGCTCGACCGCCATGGCACCGCCGGGCCGTACGAGCCGGCGGCCCACCTGTTCCAGCTCCCGGATCATGCCCAGGCCGTCCCTGCCCGACCACAGCGCCGGCGCCGGGTCGTGGTTGCGCACCTCGGGTGGGATCAGCGCGGCGTCGTCGGTGGGGACGTAGGGCGGGTTGCTGATCAGCAGATCCACGCGCCCGGCCAGCTCCGGCAGGGCGGTGCGCATATCCGCCAGGTGCGCGGTGACCCGGTCACCGTGGCCGCTGGCGTCCAGGTTGAGCTTGGCCCACGCCAGCGCCTCAGGATCGCTCTCGACCGCGTACACGCGGGAGCGCGGAACCTCCTGGGCGATGGAGATGGCGATGGCGCCCGACCCGGTACCGAGATCCACCACCAGCGGGTCGGCGACGTCCATGGCGCGCAGCGTGTCGATCGCCCAGCCCACCATGATCTCGGTCTCGGGGCGCGGCACGAAGACACCGGGACCCACGCGCAGCTCCAGGTAGCGAAAGTACGCGTGCCCGGTGATGTGCTGCAGCGGCTCGCGTGCCGCCCGCCGGGCGACGCACTCCCAGTAAAGGGCGTCGAAGTCGGCGTCGGCCACGTTGTGCAGCTCTCCTCGACGAACGCCGTGCACGAACGCCGCCAGCTCCTCGGCGTCGGCACGGGGCGAGGGCACCCCCGCCTCGGCGAGCCGCTGCGTGGCCCGCGCGACCTCGTCGAGCAGGAAGTTCATGACTGGGCCTGTTCCAGCCTCTCCTTGTTGTCGGCGTCGATGAGCGCCTGCAGCACGGGGCCCAGCTCACCCTCGAGGACCTGGTCGAGGTTGTAGGCCTTGTAGCCGACACGGTGGTCGGAGATCCGGTTCTCCGGGAAATTGTAGGTACGCACGCGCTCGGAGCGGTCGACGGTGCGCACCTGGCTCTTGCGCTCGGCCTCGGCCTCGGCGTCCGCACTGGCCTGCGCCTCGGCGTACAGCCGGGAGCGCAGGATCCGCATGGCCTGCTCCTTGTTCTGCAGCTGGCTCTTCTCGTTCTGGCACGAGACGACGATGCCCGAGGGCAGGTGGGTGATGCGCACGGCGGAGTCGGTGGTGTTGACGCTCTGCCCGCCCGGCCCCGAGGAACGGTAGACGTCGATACGCAGGTCGTTGTCGTGGATCTGGATCTCGATCTCCTCGGCCTCGGGCACCACCAGCACGCCCGCCGCCGAGGTGTGGATGCGGCCCTGCGACTCGGTGACCGGGACCCGCTGCACCCGGTGCACCCCGCCCTCGAACTTGAGCTGCGGCCACACCCCCTGGCCCGGTTCGGGATTCCCCTTGTTCTTGAAGGAGATAGCGATGTCCTTGTAGCCGCCCAGGTCGGACTCGGTGGAGTGGATCACCTCGGTCTTGAACCCCTGGCGCTCGGCGTAGCGCAGGTACATGCGCACCAGGTCGCGGGCGAACAGCGCCGCCTCCTCGCCGCCCTCGCCCGCCTTGACCTCCATGATCAGGTCCTTCTCGTCGGCGGGATCGCGCGGGATGAGGAGGTAGTGCAGCCGCTCGGTGAGCTGCTCGCGCTCCGCCGCGAGCTGGTCGGCCTCCTCGGCGAAGGCGGAGTCCTCGCCCGCGAGCTCCCGGGCCGCCTCCATGTCGCTCTCGACCTGCTTCAGCTGCCGGTACGCCGAGATGATCGGTGTGAGCTGGGAGTACCGACGGCCGAGCCGGCGGGCCTGGGCCTGGTCGGCGTGCACCTCGGGGTCCGCGAGCTGCTGCTCGAGCTCGTAGTACTCGCCCAGTAGATCGTCCAGCTTCACGTCTCGCCCGCCCCCATCGAATGCGTGTGGATTCTCGCCTGCGTCAGGCCCGTCGAACCTACTGCCGCGGCGCCGGTCGCGTACGCCACGGGTCCGGACCGTGCCCGGCCACATGGGTGGACACTCCCCGGACGGCGGGTACGCGACCGGCGCCGCGAACGCGGAAGGGCGCTACCTGCGCTTACCGAAGCGCCGCTCGAAGCGGGCGACCCGGCCACCGGTGTCCAGGATCTTCTGCTTCCCGGTATAGAACGGGTGGCACGCCGAGCAGACGTCGGCACGGACCACGCCGCTCTCGGCGGTACTCCGTGTGGTGAAGCTGTTCCCGCAGGTGCAGGTCGCCTCGGTCACGACGTAGTCGGGGTGGATGTCGGCTTTCACGTGGCTCTCCTCGCTCATGGCGGGCGCCGGACGCATGTCGGTGGATGGAGCGCGCTGGTCGTCCCCGCGGCGAGCGGAGACGCTGAGGAAGTGCGTGACATGCGCGAACCGGTCCCGCGGCGGTCGATGTGTCCGGGTTCGCTGCCGGTGTGGCAGGGCGGCCCCTCCGTTACCAGTCTGCCAGACCCGCAACCAGGAACCGACCAGCCCGTATTCCCCACCGGCCTCCTCAACCGTCGTGGCCGCGCCCGGCACCCTCCACCGGCTCACCGGGGCGGTCGGTGGGTGTGGGGGCGGGTTCCTCCGGCGCCTCGGACGGGCACAACCCGGTCTCGACGAGGTCCCACGCGGGCGGGTCCGGATCGTCGACGTAGCGCGCCTGGAACATGGTCAGGTGCCGGTCCCGGCCGGCGTGGACCGACCAGGTGCGGTAGCCGGGGATGTTCCCGGTGTGCAGCCACACGTCGAGGTCGCACGAGAGCGTGTGCCGCCGGACCCCCAGCGCGTACCCCTCGCCGGACGAGGCGGTGTCCACCACCGTGAGCATCTCCTCGAGCGTGGCGTCACCGAGGACCTCCCCGTTGAGCAACGCCTCCCAGAACCGGTTGACGTCGGTGACGGTGGAGACAACCTGGGCGGTGCCGTACCACCGCGTCGGGTCGAACTCGGTGATGTCGCGCGGCGCCGGGGATCCGCCGCGCTCGGGCTCGTCGGCGACGTAGGCGCGCATCACCGGCCGTGGTATCTCCTCGGACATCGGAACCGAGGTCTCGTCGAGCCCCAGTGGCGTGATGACACGGTCGGCGACCTCGTCGGTGTACCTGTTTCCGGTGGCCCGCTCGATGGCCATCGCCACCAGCACGAAGTTGGTGTTGGAGTAGGCGACCTCGGACCCCGGTGCGAAATCCGGCCCCTCCTCGTTGGCGATCTCGACCAGTTCCTCGGGGGCGAAGCTCCGGTGGGGACTGTCGAGAACCTCGGGCATCTCGCTGTTGTAGCTGAAGATCCCGCTCGTGTGACTCAGCAGCATCCGCAGCGTGGCGTCCTCGTTCTCGTCGAGCACCCCCGGCAGCAGTTCCCCCACCGTGTCGTCGAGCGCGAACTCCCCCTCCTCGACCAGCTGTAGCGCGACAGCGGCGACGAAGGTCTTGGAGAGGCTGGCCACACGGAAGTGCGCGCCGGGGTCGACGGGAGCGTTCGTCTCGCGGTCGGAGACCCCGGCGACCCCGTTCCAGCGGTCGCGGCCCGCCTCATTGCTCTCGACGAGTTCGGCGACGGCCCCACTGGATCCTTCCTCGACCACCTCGTCCAGCGCCCGCTGTAGCTCGCTCCGCTCATCGGTGGAGATCCGGGGCGGGGCGGTGTCGTTCGACGCCTGGGCACGTGAGGCGCCGGAGTCCCCTGTTGAGCCGTCCGGGCTCGGCCACGTCTGCACGACGACCGCCGTCGCCGCCACCACCAGCACACCGGTACCGGCGGCCCATCGTTTCTTCCGCATCGAGAGGAATCGAAGCACGAAACTCCAGGTTTCGCGAACAATACCCACGAACACCGCCACGAACGGAGACTTCTCCCCGTAAGGTGACGAACTTCGGTGAATCCGACACAGCGCGCCCAACAGGTAACCGAGGGCGCGCCCCGCGACAGTGGAGACGAACCGACGTCCCGGGAACAACAGAGGAGGGCGCACAAGGGTGCTCCCCTCCCGCTCGGGAGGGCCACGTCTCGACCATAGGCGCCGCCGCGGCCGAACACCGGGACACAACACGGGTGCCGCCGCGCCTTGGGCGCGCGGCGGCACTCGCTAGTTGTCGTTGGGCCCCACGGTGGTCTTCTGCACCTGCATCAGGAACTCCGGGTTGCTCTTGGTGTCCTTCATCTTCTCCAGGAGCAGCTCGAGCGCCTGCTGGGTGTCGAGCGCGTGTAGCACGCGGCGGAGCTTCCACACGATGTTGAGCTCCTCGTTCGACATCAGGATCTCCTCCTTGCGGGTGCTGGACGCGTCGACGTCCACGGCGGGGAAGATCCGCTTGTCGGCGAGCTGTCGGTTGAGCTTCAGCTCCATGTTGCCGGTGCCCTTGAACTCCTCGAAGATCACCTCGTCCATCCGCGAGCCGGTCTCGACCAACGCGGTGGCCAGGATCGTCAGGGATCCGCCGTTCTCGATGTTGCGAGCCGCGCCGAAGAAACGCTTGGGCGGGTAGAGCGCGGTGGAGTCGACACCGCCCGAGAGGATGCGCCCACTCGCCGGCGCGGCGAGGTTGTAGGCGCGCCCCAACCGGGTGATGGAGTCGAGCAGCACGACGACGTCGATGCCCATCTCCACGAGACGCTTCGCCCGCTCGATGGCGAGCTCGGCGACCGTGGTGTGGTCCTCGGCCGGCCGGTCGAAGGTGGAGTTGATGACCTCCCCCTTGACCGTGCGCTGCATGTCGGTGACCTCCTCCGGCCGTTCGTCGACGAGGACGACCATGAGGTGGCACTCGGGATTGTTCTCGGTGATCGCGTTGGCGATCGACTGCAGCACCATCGTCTTACCGGCCTTCGGCGGCGAGACGATCAGACCACGCTGGCCCTTGCCGATCGGGGAGACCAGGTCGATGATGCGCGTGCCCAGGTCGCCGGGGTCGGACTCCAGCCGCAGCCGTTCCTGCGGGTACAGCGGAATCAGCTTGGAGAACTCCGCCCTGCCCCGCGCCTGGTCCGGCGCCATCCCGTTGATGGTGTCGAGCCGAACGAGCGCGTTGAACTTCTCGCGGCGCTCACCCTCGCGCGGCTGACGCACCGCGCCCGTGATGGCGTCTCCCTTGCGCAGGCCGTTCTTACGGACCTGGGCCAACGAGACGTAAACGTCGTTGGATCCCGGAAGGTAGCCGGTGGTGCGCACGAACGCGTAGTTGTCCAGGATGTCCAGGATGCCGGCGACCGGGAGCAGAACGTCGTCGTCGTTGACCACCGGCTCGTTGTCCTGCTGACGGTCGCGACCGCGACGGTCGCGGCGGTCGCGGCGACGCCCGCGACGGCGTCCGCCGCCGGAGTCGTCGTCACGGCCACCCTGCTGGTTGCCCTGGCCGCCACCCTGCTGGTTGCCCTGGCCGCTGTCCTGCGACTGGGTCTCGGCGCCGCCGTCCTCGCGACTGCCGCGGTTGCGACGGTTGCGCTGGCGATCGCGGCCGCCGCCCTGGCCGCCCTGGCCATTCTGGGACTCGGAGCCGCTCTTTTGGGGGGTGTTGGATGTCTTGGTCACGCTGCTCGCGGAACTAGAGGAGTCACTGCCATCCGACGGCTGGTTCTGGTCACCGGAGTCGTCGCCTCGCCTGCGGGACGTCCGACGGTTTCGAGCGGGCTTCTCGGAGCGCTCGACCTGACCCGTCGCCTTCTCGCCCTTCGTGGCGGTGGCGCCGGCCGCGCCCTGCTCCGCTTCACCTTCCTTGGTTCTGCTCGCGGACGCGCCCGCGTCAGCGGCCTGGTGACCAGACCGGGACGACGTGGCCGCGTCGTCGTCGGTGCCGCCGACCTTATCCTCATCGCCCTGCGTGGCGGGGGCGTTCGAGGATTTCGTTCCCGACTGGGCGGACACGGGACCACCCTGCTTGGCTTCGATGGCGGCGATGATGTCGTTCTTGCGCATCCGCCCCGTACCCGTGATACCGAGGCTCGACGCCAGCCGCTGAAGCTCGGTCAACTTCAGCGCCGACAGCCCGGTTCCTCCGGAGCGGCGCCTCGACCGCGTGGACGCGTTCGTGTCTGATGAGGATGCCGGGTCGCCGGCTTCCGCACCGGACACGGTTGGCTCGTTCTGCGCACTGACCGCCGCGTCCGTGTGGAGTTCGGTGGTGTCGCTCACTAAGGGTCCTTCCCAAGGAGCGGGCCGAAGCCGTTATCGTCTCACGAACGGCCGGCCCGGTGGTGCGAACCGGCGGGGGCCGGGTCGGGCTTGCCCCATGCGGTATCGGGAACCGAGGTCCCTATCCAATCGCGGCAGGCTCTTGGCACGACCGGACATAGGGGCGATGAGCTCGGTAGTGCTGTCTGTGAACCGTCCCTCCGCCCTCACTGTGCGCGAAAGCGGCCTCGGTGGGGTGAGCGGAACGACGGGCACTCCGCGAACTCGACACAGTGGAAACCGTGCACAGCGCTCGCTTGGCCAATGCCAAAGGCGAGGAGGACGCGGAAAACACTGTGGCGGACGAGCACGCGCCCCGCAATGGGGCATCTGGTGCTTCACTCAGCCTAACACCACCGGAGCCCACAGCTATTCCTCGACACAGGTCAATGAACGGGGAGAACTGATCCACACCCCTGCCGGATCGATTTTTATGGGGCGTATGTGCCAACTCGTACCCGCCACCTCCGATATTGAATCAACGTGGTCCTGACTGATTCGGCCAGCGTCCCCCGCCACGGCCTCCCCGGGTGAGGTTGTCAGCGCGAGGACCGTCGGACCGGCCCCCGAGATAACGGCGGGAATCCCCTCCCGTTCGCGCAGCTCACGGATTAGTCGAACGCTGGCCGGCATGGCCGGCTCCCGATAGCTCTGGTGCAGCTGGTCGGCGGTGGCGTCCAGCAACAGCTCGGGATGACCGGTCACGGCCGCCACCAGCAACGCGGCGCGCCCCGCGGTGAACGAGGCGGCGCCGTACGGCACCGACTCGGGCAGCAGACCGCGCGCCGCCTCGGTGGACAGCCGCTCCTCGGGTACGCACACAACGGGACGTACCCGCGGCGACGGGGCCAGCGGCAACGCGCGCCACTCCTCCCCGGTGCGCCAAGCGAGGGTGAACCCCCCGTAGACGCAGGGCGCGACGTTGTCCGGGTGGCCCTCGATGCGAGCGGCGAGCTCGAACACCCGATCGCGATCCAGCTCGTCGCCCCCGTTCTCCCGGCCCAGCAGTACCCGCGCGGCGGTCACCCCCGCCACGATGGCCGAAGCCGAGGAGCCCAGGCCGCGGCCGTGCGGGACGCGGTTCACGCACTCCACATCGACCCCCGGCAGCCGCTCGCCCTCCGCCTCGAAGGTCGCGCGCATGGCACGCACCACCAGGTGCGCGGCGTCGCGCGGCAGCTCGTCGGCGCCCTCGCCGTCGATCCGCACCGCGACGTGGTCGTCGCCGCGCACGGCGACCTCGACCTCGTCGTACAGCTCCAGCGCGAGACCCGCCGCGTCGAACCCCGGTCCGAGGTTGGCGCTGGTCGCGGGGGTACGCACCCGCACCCTCGTGGGACTCTGCTGGGACATGGGCTCACTCCGCGGTGTCGGGTACGGGTGGACGCCCGCGACGGGTGGCCGGGACAACCGGGCGCCGCCCTCCACGGGTCGGGGGGAATCAGGCCAGGCCGAGGGCGGTGGCCGCGGTGTGCGCGTCGACCGGCACGCTCGTGGCCGACGACGCCCCGGCCAGTGCCCAGTCGGGGTCCTTGAGCCCGTTCCCGGTCACCGTGCAGACAACACGCTGACCACGTTCGATCCGCCCAGCGGCGACCTCCTGGAGCAGCCCCGCGACGCTGGCCGCCGAGGCCAGCTCCACGAAGACCCCCTCCTGCGACGCCAGCATCCGGTAGGCCCCGAGGATCTGGCGGTCGGTCACCGAGCTGATGCCACCGCCGGACTCGTCGCGGGCGTGCTCGGCGTGGGTCCAGGAGGCGGGGTTGCCGATCCGGATCGCCGTGGCGATCGTGCGCGGCTGCGGCACGGGTTCCCCACTGACGATCGGCGCGGCGCCACTGGCCTGGAACCCGAACATGCGTGGCGCCCGGGTGGCCACACCGTCCTTGGCGTACTCGGTGTAGCCCATCCAGTACGCGCTGATGTTTCCGGCGTTTCCGACGGGTAGGCAGTGCACATCGGGGGCGTCGCCCAGCGCGTCGACGACCTCGAACGAGGCCGTCTTCTGACCCTGGAGCCGGTACGGGTTGACCGAGTTCACCAGCCCCACCGGGTAGTCGATGGACAGCTTACGGGCCAGCTCCAGGCAGTCGTCGAAGTTGCCCTCGACCTGTAGCAGCTTGGCCCCGTGCACCAGTGCCTGGGCCAGCTTGCCCATGGCGATCTTGCCCTGCGGTACGAGCACGGCGCAGGTCATGCCCGCGCGCACGGCGTAGGCGGCGGCGCTCGCGCTGGTGTTGCCGGTCGAGGCGCAGATGACCGCCTTCGCCCCCTCCTCGGCCGCCTTGGAGATCGCCATGGTCATGCCGCGGTCCTTGAAGGAGCCGGTGGGGTTGAGCCCCTCGACCTTGAGGAACACCTCGCACCCCGTCAACTCCGAGATCCGCGTCGCCGGAACCAGTGGCGTTCCGCCCTCGCACAGGGTGACGACCGGGGTATTCGCGGTGAGAGGCAGGCGGTCGCGATACTCCTCGACGACACCCCGCCACGCCCGTGCCATGCTCACGACAGGGCCCTTTCGGATGGTGTGGACACGACATTCTGTGTATCGCCGCGACGATGACGGCGCGCTCGCCCTGAACGGCGCCGGCGATGAAGGCTCGGACGGCCGGCTCGCACGCACGCGGCCGCCCGGACACCCCTGAGTCTACGACCCTCCCGACGCCGTTGAAGACGCCGCTCGGGCATTTTCGCGCAGGTGGCGCGGACAGTTCACACCAGCCACGCACAGTGCCGTAACAGGCCGGCACCGCCGGGTACGGCGGGTACCGTCAGCCGTCCTCGCTGAACGCCTCGACCCGCATCACGCTGGCCACCGAGCGGACCATGTCCAGCGCGCGCAGTTGTTCGACCGTCGTCGCCAACGCGGCGTCGGGAGCCTGGTGACTGACCAACACCAGCTGGGCGTCCTCCCCGGATCCCTCCTGCCGGACGTTCTTGATCGAGACTCCGTTGCCGGCGAACACCTCGGCGACGCGCGCCAGCACCCCGGGACGGTCGGCCACGTCCAGCGCCACGTGGTAACGGGTGACGGTCTTGCCCACCTCGTGGACGGGCAGCCCGGTGTCGTGACCCCCCTCGCCCACGGACGTCGCGGCCAGCCGGTTGCGCGCCACCGCCACGAGGTCGCCGAGGATGGCGCTCGCGGTCGGCGTGCCGCCGGCGCCGGCGCCGTAGAACATCAGCCGCCCGGCGGACTCGGCCTCCACGAACACCGCGTTGTATGCCTCGTTGACCGTGGCCAGCGGGTGCTCGCGCGGCAGCATCACCGGGTGCACGCGCACCCCGATCGAGTCACCGGCCTCGGAGCGCTGGCAGATGGCCAGCATCTTCACCACGCACCCCATGGCCTTGGCGCTGGCGATGTCGCCCGCCGAGACATCGGTGATGCCCTCGCGGTGCACGTCGGCCGCTGTCACCCGCTGGGTGTGGAACGCCAGGCGGGCCAGGATCGCGGCCTTCGCCGCGGCGTCGAACCCCTCCACGTCGGCGGTTGGGTCGGCCTCGGCGTAACCCAGCTCCTGGGCCTCCTCCAGCGACTCCGCGAAGCCCGCGCCCTGCGTGTCCATCCGGTCGAGGATGAAGTTCGTGGTGCCGTTGACGATGCCGAGCACCCGGTGCACACGGTCACCGGCCAGCGAGTCGCGCACCGGCCGCAGCAGCGGGATCGCCCCCGCGACGGACGCCTCGTAGAAGACATCCACGCCAGCCTCACGGGCGGCGGCGTGGATCGTGGCCCCGTCCTCGGCCAACAGCGCCTTGTTCGCCGTGACCACCGACTTGCCGGACTTCACCGCGGCGAGGATCAGCGAACGCGCCGGCTCGATCCCTCCGATGACCTCGACCACCACGTCGATGTCGGGACGCGTCACCAGGCTCATGGCGTCGGTGGTGAACAGCTGCGGGTCGAGCCCCGTGCCGCGGGCGCGCCCGACACGGCGCACCGCGACCCCTCCGATCTCCAGGGAAGTTCCAACGCGCGCGGAAAGCTCGGCCGACTGCTCGTTGATCAGCCGCACCACTTCGGCGCCCACAACGCCGCAACCGAGCAGCGCCACCTTCATCGCCATAAGGGGGTGACTCCCACTTCTCTCACGTCGTGTCTATCCGTACCGTCGCGGGCCGGGGACCTACGCCCGGCGGGTTCAGCCTACGTCCAGACGGAGCAGGTCCTCTTCGCTCTCCCTGCGCATCAGAGTGCGTGCCGCACCGTCCCGCACCGCGACCAGGGCCGGGCGCGGCAGGTGGTTGTAGTTGCTGGCCATGGAGTAGCAGTAGGCACCCGTGGCCGCCACCGCCACCAGGTCCCCCGGGCGGACGTCAGCGGGCAGATGCACGTCGTGCACGATGACGTCGCCGCTCTCGCAGTGCTTGCCGACCAGCCGCGACAGCACGGGCTCGGCCTCGCTCACCCGTGACGCCAGCACGCAGGTGTACTCCGAGCCGTAGAGCGCGGTGCGGATGTTGTCGCTCATCCCGCCGTCCACGCTGACGTAGGTGCGGATCCCCTCCACGTCCTTGACCGTGCCCACCCGGTACAGGGTGATCCCGCACGGTCCGGAGACGGCGCGCCCGGGCTCGACGGCCAGGCGCGGCACCGGAAGCCCGGCGGAGGCGCACTCGCGCCGGACGATCCCCAGCAGGCTCTCGGCGATACTCTTGGGCTCCAGCGGGTCGTCATCGGCGACGTAGGCGATCCCCAGCCCTCCGCCGAGGTCGAGCTCGGACAGCGTGACCCCGAGGTCGGTGTGGACCCGGGCGAGGAACCCGGTGACCCGACGCGCCGCGACCTCGAACCCGGCCGTGTCGAAGATCTGCGAGCCGATGTGGGAGTGCAGCCCGACGAGCTCGATGTGGCGGGCCGCGGCCACCCGGCGAACGGCCTCCATGGCGGCGCCCGTGCTCAGGGCGAGGCCGAACTTCTGGTCGTCGTGGGCGGTGGCCACGAACTCGTGGGTGTGCGCCTCGACCCCGGTGGTGACCCGGACGAGTACCTCGGGGACGCGGCCGCGTTCGGCCGCGAGCCGTTCCAGACGTTCGATCTCGTCGAACGAGTCGACGATGATCCGGCCGACCCCCACGTCGATCGCGCGCGCCAGCTCCTCCTCGGACTTGTTGTTGCCGTGCATCCCGATCCGCTCCGGCGGGAAGTCGGCGGCCAGCGCGACCGAGAGCTCGCCCCCGCTGCACACGTCGAGCTTGAGGCCCTCCTCTCGCACCCACCGCGCGACCGCCTTGGTCAGCAGCGCCTTGCCCGCGTAGTAGACATCGGCCTCGCCGGCGCCGAAGGCGTTGCGGAAGTCGCGCGCCCGGGCGCGGAAGTCCGCCTCGTCCAGGACGAACAGCGGTGTCTGGTACTCGGCGGCGAGCTCGGACACCCCAACCCCGCCGAGCGTGATCTCACCGTCGACCCGGTCGGCCGTGCCGGGCCAGACGCGGGGATCGAGCGCGGTCAGGTCCCTCGGTGGGCGCGGCGGGTTCTCCTCGGGCAACACCTCCGCGTGGCGTGGGCCGGCGGGGTGGGCGTAACGGCTCATGGCTGACACTCTCGGCTGGTCGGTGGTTGTGGCACGGGCTTGTCCCCGGCGACGTGTCGTACGGAACAGCTCCTGGTTCGGCCGGACCGCACGGCCCCGGGTACGAACGCCCCCAACCGCACGGGGGCGTTGGTTCGGCTCTCACGGAGCGGACAGTCCCCGCTGTGGCCGGACTCCTCGTTCCGGCTCGTGGCAGACATGCGTGCCGGGCGTCCCGGACGGCTAGAGCAGTGTGGGCGCGGGCACACCGAGCAGGGACAGCCCTGTTCCGAGCACACCGGCCACAGCGGCGCACAGCTCCAACCGCGCCCCGACAACCTCCCGCTCCGCGGCGTCGGTCGCCGGTGAGGTGGGCACGGCGGTGCACGACTCCCGCCACTCATGGTACGCAGCGGCGACACCTTCCAGGTATCGCACGAGGATATGTGGTTGGCGACGCTCGGCCGCCGCCGACAGAACCCCGGGGCCGTCGAACAGGCACCCGAGGAGCGCGGCCGCGCGCGGCTCGTCGAGGGCCGCGACCGCGTCGTCGCCGAACTCGCACGCCCCGGCCCGAGGCCGCGCGGACAGCGCGGGACCGGGTGGGGCGAACCCGACCCGGGCCGCCCAACCGCGGGTGCTGACCGCGTGCGCGTGCGCGTAGCGGACCGCGAACCCCGGGTTGGCCGCGGTGAGCCGCTCCCAGTCACCGGGCTCCTCGGCCGTGGGCAGCGCGGGCAGGTCGGGCCCCGTCACCTCACCCGGGCGTGGCCGTTCGGGCACCGACCTACAGAACGCGATCCGCGCGTTGGCCTCACCAACCACGCCGAGGAGTCGTGCGGCCTCACTCATGCCGGGAGGGGTGTCGATACAGGGGTCACGCCAGGTCACCTCCTCCGCGCCGTTCTCCTCGCTCCCGGTGCGTCCCCGGCTCGGCGGTGGACCGCCCGCGCCCGGCCCACCGGAGGCCGGACACCCGCCGCTCTCCTCCTCGCCGGCGCCCGTGGCCAGGAGCATTCGACGTCGGGCGTCGTCGCGGGCCCAGGCCCGCGCCCGGGAGAGGGTCTCGGCCGTGTGCAGCGCGCTCAGTCCCCACTCGACCGCCGTACGCCCCCCCGCCAGGGGCGGACTCTGGGCGGGGCGGTCCCCCGTGAGGTATCCGGGGGCGCGGGCCGCGCGCACCAGGGAGACACGGGCGCGCGGGGTCAGGGTGAGGTTGACGAACCCCCGCCCCTCGACGTCGGCGCTGACCACGTGGGGTGTGGACCTCAGTTCCGCCGCGATGTCGGCGGCCAGCTCGTCGGCGGGCAGCCCGACGGCACCGGCGATCCGGAGGGCGAGCGCCGTGGCGTAGTCGCCCCGCGTGCCGGCCGGGGGTCGGCGCGGCTCCGCGGCGGGAACGCCGGCCGTCGCCGCTCCGGTGACCACCGCCGCCGCGGACCGCAGCAGGTCGTCGAGCCACCATGGTGTCGCGCCGCCGTCCAGCGGCCCGCCACGTGGCTGTTGCCCGCTGTCCGCGTGCATGACGCTCCGTTTCCAGGGGCCGTGCGCCTCACCCCGCGGCGGTCCTGGAGCTCTCCTCGCTTCTCTCCACCCCGGCCCCGTCGATTCCGGCGAGCTCGCGCACCACGCGAATGAGCTCGCTGGGGTCGAAGGGTTTGGTGACGTAGGCGTCCACCCCGATGTCCTCCCCGCGCCTGATGTCGTCCCCCTGCGCCCGCGCGGTGATGAGGACGACCCTCACGTCGCGGGTCTCCTCACCCTGCCGCAGCTGCAGAGCGGCACCCCAACCGTCCAGCCGGGGCATCATGATGTCCAGCGTGATCACGTCAGGAGCGACCTCGGCCACAGTCTCCAGGCACTCCTGCCCGTCAACCGCGGTGTGCACCTCGAATCCCTCGAGCTGCAGGTTGACGGCGATCAGCTGCCGGATCACCTCATCGTCGTCGACCACCAGTACCCGTGCCAGCGCTTCACCCACGCTCGCGAGACTAACCCGCTCGCCCGCCCCGCCGCTGGCGTATCGCCAAACCACTGGAACTGTCCATCCCACCCCGTGAGCCCTGCTAGAGTTGGGAGGCGCAGCGCCCCCTTAGCTCAGGGGATAGAGCAACGGCCTCCGGAGCCGTGTGCGGAGGTTCGAATCCTCCAGGGGGCACCCTCACGCGAACAGCGCGAACCTCGTGAGTGACCAGCGGCGATACCTCATCGGCCGTTGGTCATTTCTCGTCACGAGACCCCATCGAATCCCAGGTTCGCCGGATGTCTGTGGACGAGTCGTGGACGCAGGCATAACACACAAAAAGGGCGGGGACTCCGAAATCACGCGGAGTCCCCGCCCTATTCACTTCACCTGAGTGTGATCTATGTCACCAGTGATCGCCCATGCGGTCGATCCACACGTCGTCCATCTCGCTCCACACCTGGGCATACGTGCGTCGCAGCACCTCGACACTGTGCCCGGCCCACTTCGCCACTTGAGGCGCCGGCACACCGCGGTTCAGCCGGTAGGTCCCCCCGGCGTGCGCGTCCGAGGCCAGACCCGCGACCCCCGCGTCGTAGCCGTAACCGCACCAGGTCGCCTCACGTGTCGACAGCCTGGTGCCGCCGTGGGCGCCCTGGGGACAACGATCTCTGAATCCCGGTTTCTCGGTCAGCCCGAGTACGTGTCCACGTGGCGTGTGGAGCGTAGTGGTCAGCGCGGCGGTGGCACGGTGCTCAGGTCACGCGGGGTGATGGACCGGGCCATCACGCAGGCCGCCGACGCGTCGACAAGGCCCGCGCCGGTCGCACCGTCGTGCCCGGGCCCCGCGGGTTGACCCATGTGGCTGTTGCCCTTCTGGACGTCGCGCGCCGAAGACTTGAGTACGGCCTTGACGAGCTCCGGCGACAGGCCGGGCTGGACCTGCTTGAGCAGGGCGCAGACTCCGGCGATCTGCGGCGAGGCCGCGCTCGTTCCGCTGATGACCGCCCAGCCGTCGCTGGGGGTGGTTTGGTCCCCCGTGGGGAAAGTGCCACCGGCGAGACCGGCGTCGATCTCGCAACCGGGTTGTACCGGCAGCATGATGTATATGCCCTTTGGCTGCTGACCGACCAGACCACACACGTCGGGGACGTGTCGTCCGGGGTATATGAGGCTGTCGAAGCTGCTCGCGTAGTCCGAGGCCATCAGGTCGAGGTCCGCCCCCTGCAGCGTCGCCTGCGCGTAGACCCCGCCGACCGCGATCACCTCCGGCATCATCGCGGGGAAGGCGACCTGGCCGTTCCCACCCGAGAAGCACACCGTGATGCCACGGTCGCGGACCGCGTCCTCAACCGCGATCTCCAGCGGCTTCAGGAAGTTGGGCAGTGCGCGCCTGTCGGGGAGGTGGTACCCCCAACTGTTGGT
Source organism: Halostreptopolyspora alba (assembly GCA_003725585.1). Taxonomy (GTDB): domain Bacteria; phylum Actinomycetota; class Actinomycetes; order Streptosporangiales; family Streptosporangiaceae; genus Lipingzhangella; species Lipingzhangella alba. The sequence continues at coordinate 74,012 of RJMB01000010.1, forward strand.
CATCACCGCCGGATACAGGTCGGCCGCCGTCTTGAAGGCCAGGGTGGCGTTACCCCCCATCTTCACGCCAACGAAGTTGACATCCCGTGCCGCGGCGAAGATGTTGGCCGCCTCCGCGGTGCCGTGGCCGTTCTCGTCCTGCTCCATGTGCGCGGCGTCAGGCGCGAGGGTGACGTTGTAGTTGTAGCCGTGCCATTCGTAGAAGGGGTGCTTGTAGAAGCCGGTGTCGTTCATGGCCACGAGCACACCGCGCCCCGTGACACCGTGCTCGTGCGCCCCGCTGGCGCGCAGTACGAGCGCCACGTCGTCCGGCACGCGCAGGTGGAAGTAGGAGGGTTGCGGGGGCAGTGGCGCCCCGAGCAACTGCGGTGGGGGCTGCGGGTAGGCCCGCTCGACCAGTGGGGTCAGGGAGTCGGGGATGGTGAACGGCTCTCCCGGGGCGTGGGAGAGGTAGCTGATGACCGCCCTGTCGCGGGACGGCTCTCCGGCTTCCGTGTCGTACAGGTTTTGCGTACGTCGCGTGACCCGGGTGTGGAAAGTCTCCTCCCACAGGGACCGCGAGCATTCCCCACTGATGGAGTACTTTCCGACGTGTCGGATTGTCAGGCCGAGCCGTTGGAACTCGATCGCGGCCTGCGTTGCGCGCCCCGCAGGGGGCGCGAGTTCGTCGAGTGAGGCCGCCTGAATGGCGGAGGGCTCCTCGAACACCGAGATATCCGACCGTGGACGCACCGCCGCTTCGAAGTAGACGGTCTCCGTGGCACGCTCCGTCGCGGTGGCCTGCATTTCGATCCCCTCTCTTCCGAACACGGAACAGGAAGTTCCTAGAAGAACTCCGGAGGCTCGGTGAAATAAACGCCGTTAACGATTCCTTTCAGTTCGGACGGTATCTCCGGTTCTTCCGGCCACGGCTTCGGAAACCCGGCCTCCTGCCCCGGCGATGCGCCTTCATCCGCGTCCGTGAACGAGATCCCGAACACACGAAGCCACAACTCGCGCGACCCGCTGACGCTGATCGTGGCCCCCACGTGTAGTACACGGAAACCCAGCCACCGCAGGGATTTGGCAGCACGCCCCTCTCGGCCGGGCTCGGCCAGGACCTCTGCCGGGATCGCATCACGCACGCCATCCCCCACCTCTGGAACAATGGTTCCGGTTGTTTGGTACCCAACCTTCGAACCCCCGAACGCGAGCACCCAGAAAAGGGAAGTAATATCTGGGTCGCACCCCAGGGTCGACGACCGGTTCAGCGGCTGGCCCGATCCCGAGAAATGGGATCATATTCACGGAAAATCGTGGAAAAAGGGAGTTCCGGCCGGACGCGACCGGTCCCCACACCGTTGGCCCGGGTGGCTGCTGTGGGGATGGCCGGTTGGCGGTCCCGGCGCACCCGGGCAGTGCGGCGCGGTGCGCGCCCATCATCGCCGGCGGTCAGGACCGCGCCCCTGACATCGAGCGCGTAGCGCCAGGGGGCCGAGCCGCGCACGGACCGCGACCGAGTCGTCGCGCTCCGCCCCCTCAGACCACGGCTGTGGCGCACCCGGCCGTCATCGGTCCGTTGCCGGCCCCAGGACGCGCAGGCCGCGCACGCGCCCTTCATGACTCGCTCTTTACCTTCGCGGGCGTAGGATGGTGGTATCCGGAGACGATGACATCCCGTTCATAAGGATCGCCTGTCACACCGGCCGTCCCGATGGAGATGTCGTGCCGATCCCGTATCGCGTCCACAGAGTCTCTGTACGTTCCACCGTGCCGTGGCCGTCGAGAGCCAGGCCCGTGGACGCGTGGGGCGATCCGGTCCTGGATCGCCGGGCTACCTCACCTCATGCGCGGGCCGTAGCCGATCAATCGCGCATTTCGCCCACCCGGGACCGCACGCGGCGCGTGCGGCGCCTCGGGAGACAGGAGCACTGCTCCAATGTTGACTCCCACACAACACCGACCCGTCATCTCCGGATCGCCGCCGTCGGTCCCCCGGCTCCTGCTGCAATCCCTGAAAGCCCGGCACACCCTGCTCGACGGCGGCTGGTGGCCGCGATCCAACGACCCCGTCGCCGAGCTACCCGGACTCATCCTCGCCCTTGACGACTACCGGGGCCCCGTCCACCACATCATGCTGGGGGCCACTGGCTGGAGGAGCCGGCCCCATCTGCTGGAAGTGGCCGGACGCGCGATCCGGCTCGCCTGGTACACCTCCATGCCCGCCGACTCGCTCACCGCGATCAGCACCAACGGCGCTCGCGTCGACCTGCTGGTCGTCCCACCCGGGGTGAACATGCCAACGGCCTGGGCCGCCATCGGAATGGCCGCCCAGCACGACAACACCACCCACGCCCCCGACCTCATCACCGCCGCTGACCGCCTGCTCCTGCCACCCGACACCGCGGCAGAGACCGACTGGGAGTCCGAAGGCGGGCGGCCGGGTCCCGCGGAGGCCGCTCCGGACCGCCCGAGACGCGTTCCCGTGGCGCGGGCCGGGGCGTGACCACCACAGCGCCCGCGCCCCGGCACGGCCAGATCCGCGTCGAGGGCGAACCGCCCCCACCGGGCGGCTCCGCCAACACCGTGCTCAGGCTGTACGGCGAAATCGACTCCGCCACCACCCCCGCGTTACGCGAACATCTGTTCGCCGCGCTCCGCCCCGGGCTGAGACTGCTGGTCATCGACCTCTCCGGGATCACCTTCTGCGACGTGGCCGGCCTCGCCGTGCTGGTCGGGACGCGCCACCGAGCCGAGCGGCTCGGCATGGAGCTGCGGCTGGTCGGGCCTCGGCCACAGATGCGTGGAACACTGCGCGTCACCGGGCTGGAGCGTGTCCTCACGATCCACCCCACACTCGCCCGGGCCCTCGCTGACGGCCCGGGTGAGACGGGATGCCACCCCACCCCAACCCACCCACGTCCGCGGTGAGCCGAGACGTTGGGAAAGACCACCGGTGAGGTCCGCGGGCGGGGCGAGGACCTCCCGCGGCGGGCCACCCGGACTGTTCACGAAGCCACGGGCTGACCGGGGCTCCAGCTCGTCGCCGCCGCGCGAACGCGTCCAGGAACTCACCCGGGCCGATAGGATCGGGCCCGTGAGTGACGTGCTGGATGATTCCTACGATGACCTGCCGGAGCAGATGCGTGTCCGGCGAGAGAAGCTGGACCGGCTGCGCGCGGAGGGGGTCGACCCCTTCCCGGTCAACTTCGGCCGCACCACGTCCATCGCCGCAGTGCGCGACAAACACGCCGACCTGCCCGCCGACACCGGCACCGGTGAGCGGGTCGGGATCACCGGTCGGGTCATGCTGTACCGCACCGGGGGAAAGTTGTGCTTCGCCACCATCCGCGACGACTCCGCGAGCATCCAGGTCATGATGTCGCTGGACCGGCTCGGGGCGGAGTCGTTGGCGGCCTGGAAGAGCGACATCGACCTCGGCGACCACGTCGGGGTCGAGGGTGAGGTCATCACCTCCCGGCGCGGCGAGCTGTCGATCATGGTCGACCGGTGGACACTCACGGCCAAGTGCCTGCGCCCGCTGCCGGAGAAGCACAGGGGGCTGACCGATCCCGAGGCGCGGGTCCGGCAGCGCTATGTCGACCTCCTCGTCAACCCGGAGTCGCGCGCGATGGTGCGGCGGCGCTCGGCCGCGATCAAGGCCCTGCGCGACGGGTTGGACCAGCGTGGCTACACCGAGGTCGAGACCCCGATGCTGCAGCGGGTACACGGTGGGGCGACCGCGCGGCCGTTCACCACCCACATCAACGCCTACGACCTCGACCTGTACCTGCGCATCGCGCCGGAGCTGTACCTCAAGCGCCTGGTCGTGGGTGGGATCGAGAAGGTTTTCGAGATCAACCGGAACTTCCGCAACGAGGGGGCGGACTCCACGCACAACCCCGAGTTCACGATGCTGGAGTTCTACCAGAGCTACGCCGACTACACCGACATGGCCGAACTCACCCGGGAACTGATCCAGGGGGCGGCCATGGCCGCGTTCGGTTCCACGGTGGTCCCGCGCGGTGAGGGCGAGGAAGAGCTGGACATCGGCGGCCAGTGGCCCCACATCACGCTGTACGGCGCGGTCTCGCGGGCGCTGGGCGAGGAGGTGACGGTGCGCACCTCCGTTGACTCGCTGCGCAAGTTGGCCGATGGGCGCCACGTCGAGTGGAGCCCCGACTGGGGGCCGGGCAAGCTGGCCGAGCACCTCTTCGAGGAACTCGTCGAACCCACCCTGGTTCAGCCCACATTCGTCCGGGACTTCCCGCTGGAGACCAGCCCACTCACGCGCACCCACCGCGACGACGAGCTACTCACCGAGAAGTGGGACCTCATCGGGTTCGGCATGGAGCTGGGCACCGGCTTCTCCGAACTCGTCGACCCCGTCGAGCAACGCCGCCGGCTCACCGAGCAGTCCCTTCTCGCCGCGGGGGGCGACGCCGAGGCGATGCAGCTCGACGAGGACTTCCTGCGGGCATTGGAGTACGGGATGCCGCCGACGGGTGGGGTGGGGATCGGAATCGACCGGATGCTGATGGCCTTCACCGGCAAGAACATCAGGGAGACCGTGTTGTTCCCCCTGGTCAAGCCCGAGTGACACCAGGGGTGTCGATCACACCCCGGCCCAAGACAGTGGTGGCCCCGACCGTAACGGTCGGGGCCACCGCCGTGCGAGGCCGAACCGTGCCGTCGGTCACCGCCCACCGCGGAAGAGCCGCCCCTCCTCGTGCCCGTCCCCGAGGGGCTGGTCTCACCGTCTCGGTGCGCCGAAGGTTCGGGATCCGGGCGCCAAGGCCGCCAGCGCGGGAGCGGTGACGCGCGGTACCACGCGAGTCAGCGGCACCGTCGGTGCCGAACAGTTCCCCGTCGGGGCGATCAGGGCGAGCCCGCCCGGCTCCACCTCACGCTGACCGCGGTGAACCAGGCACGTTGGACAAGTTCGATCCCGACCCCGGCCACGAGGTAGTCCGCGAACACCACACCGGGGTGCAGGTGGCGCTGTGGGAGCCTCGTCCTCAGGCGTGCCCGTCGACTCCACCGATGCGCTCCTGGAGGCGGGCGTTGACGCGCTGGTTGAACTCCAGCACCAGGCGCCGCTCCTCCTCGGCGTAGTCCTCGATGACCTCGGTATAGGCCCGGTACAGCGCGTCGAAGGTCGCGGCCAGCCGGGCGTAGGGACCCTCACGCACCAGTTCGACGATGACCTTCCTGCGGTCCTCGTCGTCTCGGCGGCGCCGAACGAACCCGGCTCTCTCCAGGCGGTCGACCATCGCCGTGATGGCGCCGCCGCGCGACAGGCCCGCGTGTTCCGCCAGCGCGCCGGGGGTCAGTGGCCCGTTCTTGTCCAGGGCCCCCAGGCATGTGACGTCGGTGATGTTGATGCCGACGTGGGCGGCGAGCGTGGCGTGTAACCGCACGGCCAGGGACGCCCCCACGCGCAGTTCCTCATACAGGGCACCGACGCTCGCCGGCGGCCGTGCCTCGGGCGTTGACACCAAGCTCACCCCACCCATAATCTCTCTAAACTAGAGAGAATCTAATCTGGTGACTCTCTCTTTTGGTCTCTCTTTATCCTACCCTCCAGCGACGGAGCCCACCATGACGAAACCCGACTCCTCCCCAACCAAGGGCTCCACCCGGTGGGTGGTCCTCGGCGTGGTCCTCATCGCCCTGTTCATGGACCTCGTGGACGCGACGATCGTCAACATCGTCCTCCCCCGCATGCAGAGCGGTCTGAACGCCGACTACTCGGCGGCGCAGTGGATCCTGGCGGGCTACTCCCTGACCTTCGCCCTCGCGCTCGTCACGGGTGGTCGTCTGGGCGACATCCTCGGTCGCAGGCGGATGTTCCTCGTCGGCATGGCCGGATTCACCCTGGCCTCGGTGGTGTGCGGCGCCGCGCCCGTCGCCGAGGTACTGATCGCCGGACGCCTCGTACAGGGCCTCGCGGCGGCCCTGATGGTCCCCCAGGTGATGTCGATCATCATCGTGATCTTCGACCACCGTGACCGCGCCAGAGCGTTCGTCCTCTACGGGATCACGCTGAGCCTGGCCAACGTCAGCGGCCCGCTGCTGGGCGCCGTCCTCACCGAGGCCGACCTGTTCGGCCTGGGATGGCGAACCATCTTCCACGTCAACGTTCCCCTCGGCGTGGCCGCCCTCGCACTCGCCCGCTGGCTCATGCCGGAGAGCAGGGCCGCCAACCCGCTACGCCCGGACCCGGTCGGCATCGTCCTCATCAGCCTGGCGATGTTCGCGGTCATGTTCCCGCTCATCCAGGGACGCGAACGCGGCTGGGACGCGTGGACCATCGCCCTCCTCGTCGCGGCGGCCCCGCTCGTCGCCCTGTTCGTCCTGCACCAGCGCCACCGCGACCGCACCACCGGATCGGCCCTGACCCCGCCGGCCCTGTTCGGACACCGCTCGTTCACCGTCGGAACCGTGGTGATGTTCGTGCTCTTCTCCGGGCTGGCCTCCCTCTTCCTCGTCCTCACCTACGACCTCCAGCTCGGCCAGGGGTGGACTCCGCTGCGCACCGCGGCCGCCATCGTCAGCTGGCCCATCGGTATCACCCTGATGTCCGGAGTCGCCCAGCGCTACGCCACGACCCACGGGCGCCGTGTAATCGGCCTCGGACTGGCGGTCATGCTCGCCGGCACGCTCGGGCTGATCGGCGTGCTGGCGACTGTCGGCCCCGAGGTGGCCTGGGGGCAGGTCGCCCTCCCGGTTCTGGTCACCGGCCTGGGCATGGGGATGTGCGTGCCGATCCTGGCCAGCGTGGTGCTGGCCGACGTGCCCGAGGACAACGCGGGGGCGGCCTCGGGCATCGCCAACGCGGTCATGCAGTTGGGGACGGCCTTCGGTGTTGCCGTGGTCGGCGTGATCTTCTTCTGGCTCGTCACGGCGAACACACCCGCCGACCCGTCCGGGCTCGCCCGCCGCGCCACCTTCTCCGACGCGGCCGCGACCACGCTGCTGTACAACGCCGGAGCCTTCCTGGTGGCCCTGGCCCTGGTGCCCATGCTGCCCCGCGCGGCACGCCCCGAACCCGAGGTAGAGGAGAGCCCGCGCCCCGAGGTCGGGAGCGAGCGGGTCTAGGGGCACGCCGTGCCGCGGGCCCGGGGTCAGGCGCTCACCAAAACGATGTCGCGAAGGGTGCGCTCCAGCTCGGTGTGGCAACGTAGCACCCGGTCTCCCCGGGAACGCAGCAACCCGCGCTCCTCCGCGTCGTACAGCTCGGCCAGGACCTCGGCGAAGTGGCGCGAGACGCCGCCCTTCACGATCGTGTCGACCCAGTCCGACCGGGGGATGTCGACCACCGGGATAGGCCGCTCGAGAATGGTCGACAGCGTCTCGGCCACCTGCCGCTCCGTGTAGTGCGGACCCTCGAGGTCGATGACCTCGCTGGCTTCGGCCCCTGTGACCAGGGTCCGCGCCACGGTGACGCCGATGTCCCGCGTCGCGTTCATCGGTTTGGGCACGTCCGCCGACTCCCCGAAGTTCGGGTAGATCCCGGCTTCCAGGACAGCCCCGAGAACGGTCTCGACCTTCTCCTGGAAGTGGAACGACCGCAGCGCCGACAGCACCACACCGGTGGTGCGAAGCTGGTTCTCCAGGTGGTGCAGCGGCAACAACGGGCCGGTTCCCTCGGACAGCTCGGCGCCGATCGACGACAGCATGACGACGTGGCCGACACCGCTGTCCCCGACACCACCGGCCAGGGCGTCAGCCATCCGACGCTGCTCGGTGTGGAAGTTCACCTCCGGCTCGACCGCCGGGAGCAGGACGAACGCGCCCCGGCACCCCCGGAGGGCCTCCGCCACGGCCAGGCGGTCTCCCAGGTCGGCCACGGCCACCTGGGCGCCCCGCGCCGCCCACGCCGCCCCCTTCGCCTCGGTGCGCACCAGCACCCGGACCCGCTCACCCCGAGCCAGCAGCTCGTTGGCCGCGTAGCCGCCAACGTGGCCGGTCACTCCCGCGATCGCATACATGGTTGTGCTCTCCTGTGGACGTGGTGGTCAAGGGTTGCCCCGGAGGCGTCAGACCGTCCGGACATCCCCAGTTGACCGCACTTCGGTGAGACGTGCCATGGCCGCGAAGCTCCATTGCATTTCCCGGCGTCTCATCTAGCCTGGTTCCATGGATCCGCTCAGCGGGCTTATCGACGGGACCCGGGCACAGGGTGCCCTGCTCAACCAGGCGGTTCTCGACCCGCCGTGGTCGTTGCGGATCGCCGACGGCGCGCCGCTCGCTCTGGCCACGACCCTGCGCGGGCACGCCTGGATCGTGCCCGACGGCTCCGCGCCAACGCTCATGCGCAGCGGCGACATCGCGGTCATCTGCGGTAGCGCCCCCTACACGGTGGCCGATGACCCGGCGCTCGCACCCGATCTGGTTGTGCGCAGTGGCGGCCGGTACTCGACACCTGACGGGAGTGACGTCACCGACGAACTGCGGACGGCGACGCGCACCTGCGGCGAGGGCCCCGACGGCGCGACCGTCATCATGAGCGGTACCTACGAGGTCAGTGGTGAGGTCAGCGCCCGCCTGCTGAGCGCCCTTCCCGGTGTGCTCGTCGTTCCTGGACGGGGCACCTGCCGGGCGGCGACGAACCTCCTCGCCGCGGAACTGACGAACGACGAGCCCGGCCAGCAGGTGGTGCTGGACCGGATGCTGGACGTGGCCCTGGCCGCCACCCTACGCGCGTGGTTCGACCGCCCCGAGGCCCGAACCCCGGGCTGGTACCGGGCGCAGAGCGACCCGGTGGTCGGCACGGCGCTGCGTCTCATGCACGACGCCCCGGCGGAGCGGTGGTCCGTGGCGAAGTTGGCCGCGAACGCCGGAGCCTCCCGCGCCACGTTCGCCCGGCGGTTCAGCGCACTGGTGGGGGAGCCACCGATGAGCTACCTGGCCGGGTGGCGGATCGCCGTGGCCGGCGACCTGCTCCGCACCACCGACGCCACGGTCGAGTCGATCGCCCGGCAGGTCGGCTACGCCAACGCCTTCGCCCTCAGCGTCGCCTTCAAGCGGCACCGAGGTGTCAGCCCGACCGGGTACCGCGCGCGCCCCGGCAGTGGCGTGGACCCCTCTCTCTCGTGAATGATCGTGCTGGTGTGACTTCCACCCGCGCGAAATCAGGCAAAACTTCACGATCGCCGCTCGGCCGTGCGGTGCAGCATGTCCAGAATCGTCGTCGTGCTCCGGGTGAGGTCGTGGTCGTCCTCCGTCAGGGCTCGCGCGACGACCGCGTCGATCGCGCCGGTGAGGATGACCGCCATCGTCACGCTGTCCAGGTCCGAGCGGTACTCCCCGGCCGTCACCGCCGCGTCGACGAGGTCCGCGAGTGGTCGCCAGCGGGCGGCCGACCCCGGGGTGTCCTCGATGCCCGTGTCGTTCGCGGGGCTGAGCGCCTCGACGATCATGCGCACGTGTGTCGGGTTCTCGGCCATGTGGCCGATCATCGACTCGACGTAGGCGTCCACGGCGTTCGCTGGTCCCGACGCCTCCCGCAGCGCGGCCCCGACGCGCTCGGTGAGGGCGGCGATGACCGCGTCGTAGGCGGCCCGGATGACCGCGTTCTTGGACGCGAAGTGGTAGAGCACCGCGCCTTTCGTGATGCCGGCGGCGTCGGCGATGCGCTGTAATGAGCACCCAGCGTAGCCGTGCGTGGCGACCAGGTCGATCGTGACCGAGATCAGTTGCGCGCGTCGGGCCCGCTCGGTGATGGTGGGCTGCCGGGCCGAGCCGGCAGCGACGTCACGTGATCCGGTGGGCACTCTCGACCTCCCCTCGCCTGCCCTGCCCCGTGGTGGTGGACGTACGCGCCGCCGGGGTCCGGGGCCAGTGTCGCAGGCGGCCCCGCCCCGGGCCACGACGCGGCCCGGACCGCGCCGGTGGTTCCCGGAGCGAGACCGGGAGCCGAGGGCCGCTCAGTCCGCGTCGTCGAGGAACTCGTCGATGTCGGCGGCGATCTCCTCCGGATACTCACCGTTGATCGCGTGCGAGGCGTCCTCGTAGGTCACCACGGTCGCCCGGGACAGGGTGTCCTCCGCCCGCCGCGCGGCCTCCCCGGAATCGTGCATGACGGACTCGCCGGCGATGATCGCCAGCACCGGGAGGTCGACGGTCTCCAGCCGCTCGCTGGAGAACCGCCGCGGCGCGGGCAGCTTCATGGAATAGTGCCGCATGCCCGTCTCGATCATGTCGGCCACCGCCACGTCCTCGACCGGTGCGCCGCCCGCGGTCCACGAGTTGAACTGGTCACGCCAACTCTTGGGGAACCAGCCGACCGAGGCCGGGATGGACCGGACCATCGTCTCCAGCGGCATGTCGGCGAAGGTCATGGCCGGGTCGAGCGCGATGACGCTCGCGAGGGTGTCCGGTTTCCGGATGGCGAGGTTCATGGCACTCCACCCGCCGATCGACAGCCCGAGCAGGTGCACCGTGGACTCGGGCAGTTCCGCGAGCGCCTGGTGCAGCCACCTGGCCTGGTCCGCCCCGTCGCGGATCGGGCGCGTCTGGATGCTGGCGCCGGGCTCGCCGAGCAGGTCGACCGTGTACACGGTGCGGATCTCCAGCAGGGAAGCGAGGTTGCCCGCAAGCACCGGGGACGCCGACGACCGGCCCGGAAGGAACACCAGCGGGGCCTTCTCGGGGGCCGCGCCGTCGAACCGGTAGACGCGGACCACTCCGTAGTCCGTTCGCAGGTCGAGCGTGGCGTCCGGCTCCGGGAGGTCCTCCATCGCCCGCTCGTAGGCCCGGACGTACTCCTGGTGCCCCTCCGCCGAGGTGAAGTGCCCCACGGGCGAGGTGTCCCGTACCGCGAGCCAGGCTCCGACGGCGACCACCAGGAGGATCGCCGTCCACCGGAGCCACCGGCGGCGTCGGCCCGGACGCTGCTCCGAACGCTCCGGCGCCCCTTCCGAGCCTCCGTCGTCGGTTCGCGTGTTCTGGCTCATCGCACCCCATTCCTGTACTGACCGCTTGGTCAATACTATGACCATGCGGTCAGTAACTGGTGTTCCGGGGTTGGCTGGTGGCCGATTTCGGCTGGTTCCTCCCTAGTGATCTCGGTTAGACTGCCGCGCGGCAAGGCTGTAGCGCAGTGGTCGTCGCGCCCGACCGTCATTCGGGAGGACGCCGGTTCGAATCCGGCCAGCCTTGCCACCCACCCCCCATGCCGACCGTGTTGGGAGGCCCCGAATAGGGCACGAGGCCACCGAGGAGCAGCTCCCCGACACTCTCGAACCCGGCGACATCGCGGCGTGTCTGCGGGTGCTGGAGCAGGCGGGCGCCGCCCCGGACGACCCCCGCTGGGCCGAGGTCCGTGACGCCGCCACACGCGTGCACCGCGCGTACAAGAAGCGCCGCAAGGTCGAACGGCGCGCCGAGCGCCTCTCACGGGACCGGGCGGTACTCGCGGCGACCGAACGTCACCGCGAGCAGGCACCGCCCCCCGAGCCCCCGAACGCGGACGCCGATTCGCGCCGTGTCATCGGCGAGCTGGCCGTCGCGCGACCGTGCTACGTGTGCCGGGCGCCCTACCGGCTGGTCTCCTGGGACTACCACCGGCTGTGCCCGGACTGCGCGGAGTACAACCGTCGGCGCCGGCACGCCCGTTGCTCGCTGCGTGGCCGCCGTGCGGTCGTCACGGGGGGCCGGATCAAGATCGGGTTCCACACGGCGGTGAAGATGCTGCGTGACGACGCCGAGGTGGTGGTCACCACCCGCTTCCCGCGCGACGCCGCGCGCAGGTTCGCCGCCGTGCCCGACTCCGCCGAATGGCTCCCCCGGCTGCGCGTGTACGGGGTCGACTTCCTCGACCCGGCCGCCGTGGACTCCTTCCTGGCCGACCTGCACCGGCGGTTCGACCATCTCGACATCCTGGTGAACAACGCGGCCCAGACGATCCGCCGGCCCACCGCCTACTACCGGGAGGTCCGCGCCGGGGAACGGGAACCCCTGACCGGGAGCGCCGCCGAGGTGGACGTGGCCTCGGCCGACACCGACCATCGGCTGGACACCGGCACGCCAGCCGGAACGGTCGCCCCGGCGCCGGAGTGGTTCCCCGCGGGCCGGGTGGACGAGTCGGGCGAGCCCGTGGACCTGCGCCCCCGGAACAGCTGGCGCCTCCGGGCACACGAGGTGGACCCGGCCGAATGGCTGGAGTGCCACGTCGTCAACGCGTTCGTGCCGTTCGTGTTGACCGCCCGGCTCCGTGGGTTGCTGGAGTCCTCACCGTGGCCGGACCGGTACGTGGTGCAGGTCTCGGCGATGGAGGGCGCCTTCTCCTCCCGGGGGTACAAGTCCCGGCACCACCCGCACACCAACATGGCCAAGGCGTCATTGAACATGCTGACCCGGACCTCGGCCGTGGACTACGCGGCCTCGGGAATCCACATGAACAGCGTGGACACCGGGTGGGTCACCGAGGAGAGCCCGCACCCGATCAAGACGAGCCTCCGGGAGGCGGGGCTCCGTCCCCCGTTGGACGTCGTCGACGGCGCCGCCCGGGTCTACGACCCGGTCGTGCGGGGCGTGAACGGCGACCCGGTCTCCGGGCGGTTCCTCAAGGACTACCAGGCGGTGGAATGGTGACCGAGCGGCAATCCGTACAGTGCCCGGTGATATCGGCTCCCGATGTCACGCCCGCGGATCCGGCTCAGCTGCGGCCGCTGCTGGACCGCCTGGCCGACCCGGCGTCGGTGCGCTCCACCGAGGGGTTCGCGCGGGGCACGCTGCGACCCGACGGCCGGGTCGACCTGTGCAAGCAGGGGCTCGGCCCCGAAGGGGCGAGACTCCTGCTGCCCTCGGTGCCCGCGTCCGCCCACGCCCGCCACCTGCTGCTGGGCACCAACGCGATCGCCGACTCCGGTGCCCGTGCCCTCGCGGCCACGCTGGCCACGCGGCACCACGTGACGACGCTCTACCTCGGCTGCAACCGGATCACCGCCGAGGGCGCGGAGGCGCTCGCCACGGCTCTGGAGGCGGACCGTACCGTGCGCGCGTTGTGGCTGAAGCGCAACCCCATCGGTGACGAGGGGGTGACCGCGCTCGCCACCGCGCTGCGCCACAACACCACGATCCGCACCCTCGACCTGGTCAACACGGGGGTGACGCGCCACGGTCTGGCCGTGCTGCTGGACGCGCTCTCCGGCCGCCCCGAGCCCGTGGAACGGCTCCATCTCGGCGGCAACGGCCTCGGGGCGGACTCCGCCGATATTCTGGCCGGTCTCGTCACCGACGGCGGGGTGCGCGAACTCCACCTCGCCGCGAACCATCTCGGCGATGACGGGGCGGCCCGGATCGCCGCCGCCGCGGCCCCGGCACGGACCGTGGGCCTGGGGCTGGGAGGCAACGGTGTGGGCGTCCGCGGTGCCGCGGCTCTGGCCGGGGCGCTGGGCGGCGTCCACTCCCTCGACCTCAGCCGTCCCCCGTCCCAGCGGGCGCTGGGAGCGCCGGACAACGTCACCGGCGACGAGGGGGCCTCGGCTTTGGCCGAGGCACTCCCGGACAGCCCGATCCGGCGGCTCGCGCTCCAGCGCACCGGCATCACCGGGAGGGGCGCGCTCCGGATTCTCCGCGAGGTTCGGCCGGACAGCCACCTGGAGTACGTCGGCCTTGGGGCGGGTGTGCCACGGCGGGTGAAGCGGGAGCTACGCCGGCGGCTGCGGCCGGCTACCGCCCCACCCGCGGACGTGCGTGCCATCGGCAGCGTGTACCGGTGAGCGAGACCATCCCCGACACCATCAGCGGGGCACGGAACTCACGGCGACTGGTTCCCTAGCTCTTGGGCAACGCCGCGAGCTGGTTGTTGATCCGCGTGATCTCGGCCTCGGTCTCGGTGAGCTTGGCGCGGACGTTCGCCACGACCGACTCCGGGGCCTTGCTGGTGAACGAGGAGTTGGCGAGCTTCGCCTCGGCCGAGGCCCGGTGCTTCTCCGCCTCGGCCAGGTCCTTCTCCAACCGGTTGCGTTCGGCGGCGAAGTCGATCGCCTCCGAGAGGTCCAGCTCCACGCGCACCCCGGCGACCTCGACGGCGGTCGTGGTGGAGAACCCGTCCGCGGGTTCCGTCAGCCGCGTCAGGTTACGAATGTGCTCCTCGAAGCCGACCAGCAGCGGACGGTCGAAGTGGAGGCGCGCGGGAACGCGCTGGCCGGGTTTGAGGCCCTGGTCGCTGCGGAACCGGCGCACCTCGGTGACGACGTCGCGCAGCTCACCGATGGTGCCCTCGGCGTCCACGTCCGTCAGTCGGGTGTCGGCCCGGGGCCAGGGGGCGACGGTGATGGACTCCTCACCGGTCAGGGTCAGCCACAGCTCCTCGGTGACGAAGGGGATCACCGGGTGCAGCAGGCGCAGCGTGACATCGAGGACGTGGCCGAGTACCGCCCGCGTGTTCTCCGCCTCTGCGCCGCCGTGCTGCAGAGGGGTCTTCGACAGTTCGACGTACCAGTCGAACACCTCGTCCCAGGCGAAGTGGTACAGGGTGTCACACAGCCGCGCGAAGTGGAACTCCTCGTAGGCCGTGTTGACCTCGGCGACCACCTGGTGGAGGCGGGAGAGGATCCACCGGTCCGCCGTGGACAGCTGGTCCGACGGCGGCAGCGCCCCGGAGGAGTCGTCGCCGGCCTGCACCGCGCTGACCTTGGCGCCGTTCATCAGGGCGAAGCGGGTGGCGTTCCAGATCTTGTTGCAGAAGTTGCGCGAGCCCTGCACCCAGTCCTCGCCGATGGGCACGTCGGAACCGGGGTTGGCGCCCCGCGCGAGGGTGAACCGCAGGGCGTCGCTGCCGTAGGTGTCCATCCAGTCGACGGGGTCGACGGCGTTGCCGCGGGACTTCGACATCTTCTTGCCGTGCTTGTCGCGGACGAGCCCGTGCAGCACGACGTCCCTAAACGGCACCGATTCCTCCGGCCCGCGGTCGGCCATCGCGTACAGGCCGAACATCATCATGCGGGCCACCCAGAAGAACAGGATGTCGTAGCCGGTCACCATGACGCTGGTGGGGTAGAAGGTCCGCAGGTCGTCGGTGTCGTCGGGCCAGCCCAGGGTGGAGAACGGCCACAGTGCCGAGGAGAACCACGTGTCGAGCACATCGGAGTCCTGGTACCAGCCCTCACCGGTGGGGGGGTCCTCGTCGGGGCCGACGCACACCATCTCGCCGTTCGGCCCGTACCACACGGGGATACGGTGCCCCCACCACAGCTGGCGGCTGATGCACCAGTCGTGCATGTTGTCGACCCAGTCGAAGTAGCGGGCGGCCATGTCCGGCGGGTGCAGCCGCACCCGGCCGTCGCGCACCGCGTCACCGGCGGCCTTGGCCAGGGGCGCGACCCTGACGAACCACTGCTGGGACAGTCGGGGTTCGACGACGGTGTCGCAGCGCGAGCAGTGGCCGACCGCGTGCACGTAGGGACGCTTCTCGTCGACGATGCGCCCCTGCTGGCGCAGGGCCGCGACCACCGCCGGACGGGCCTCGAACCGGTCCAGCCCCTCGAAGGGGCCGTGCGCGGTGACGTTGGCCCGCTCGTCCATGATCTCCACGGCGTCCAGGTTCTGGCGCTGGCCGATCTCGAAGTCGTTGGGGTCGTGCGCGGGGGTGACCTTCACCGCGCCGCTGCCGAACTCCGGGTCCACGTGCTCGTCGGCCACCACGGGGATGTGGCGCCCGGTGAGAGGGAGCTCGATCGTCCGACCGACCAGGTGGCGATACCGCTCGTCGTCGGGGTGGACGGCCACCCCCGTGTCACCCAGCATGGTCTCGGCGCGGGTGGTGGCGACCACGACCGAGGTGTCCCCGTCGCCGTAGCGGATGGAGACCAGCTCGCCGTCGTCGTCGCGGTGCTCGACCTCGATATCCGACAGGGCGGTCTGGCAGCGCGGGCACCAGTTGATGATCCGTTCGGCCTGGTAGATCAGCCCGTCGTCGAACAGCCGTTTGAAGATGGTGCCGACGGCGCGGGACAGCCCGTCGTCCATCGTGAACCGCTCGCGCGACCAGTCGACACCGTCGCCGAGGCGCCGCATCTGGCCGAGGATCTTGCCGCCGTACTCGTGCTTCCAGTCCCAGACCCGCTGGACGAACTCCTCACGGCTCAGGTCGTGACGGGACTTGCCCTCGGTGGTGGCCAGGTGCCGCTCCACCTGGGTCTGGGTGGCGATGCCGGCGTGGTCCATGCCGGGCAGCCACAGCGCCTCGAACCCGCGCATGCGGGCGCGCCGGGTGAGCGCGTCCTTGATGGTGTGCCCGAAGGCGTGGCCCAGGTGTAGCGCGCCGGTGACGTTGGGCGGCGGGATGACAATGGAGAACGGGGGGTTTCCGCTCTTGGGATCTACCTCGAAGTAACCGGCCGCGTTCCAACGCTGGTAAAGCCTGTCCTCTACTTCACCAGGCGCGTACTGGGTGGGCAGGCGTGGTGTGTCGTGCGCGGCGGTCTCTTCAGTCACAGAGCGGAATTGTAGTGCCCGTTACCTGCCAGTCCCAAACCACGTGAACTCGCTTTGGTTACCAATAGTCACCAATCTTTCTCGAAACGCGATCATCCGGGGTGCGCCGGAACGGTACCGACGACGCCACGGCGTGCCTCACCGGGGTGTCAGGGCCAGAACCGTAGCGTGGAGCCGCTGGGAACGCGGCGAGGCCTGCGTTCTGCCGGGTATCGACGAAGGGCGGGGGAACAGCGTTGGAACTGAGCGGGTACCGGATCGTCGTCACGGGCAGCGCGCGCGGCATGGGCGCGGCGACGGTCCGCGCGTTCGTCGCCGCCGGGGCGAACGTGGTCGGTATGGACCTCGAGGCGCAGAGCGGCCAGCGGGTGGCCGAGGAAGCGACCCGCTCCGGCCCGGGGGTGGCCTCGTTCCGACAGGTCGACATCGCTGACGCCGCCGACGTCACCCGGGTCTTCGACAGCGCGGTGGAGTCCCTGGGCTGGTTGGACGTGCTCGCCCACCCCGCTGCGATCCAACGTCCGGGAAACGCCGCCGAGGTCCCGGTCGCGGACTGGGACCAGATGATGGCGGTCAACGTCCGCGGCACGATGCTGACCAACCAGGCCGCGTACCGGCACATGGCGCCGCGCGGGCGCGGCGCCATCATCAACTTCGGGTCGGTGTCCGGGCTGCGCCCGGAGCCGGGGGCTCCCGCCTACTCCGCCTCGAAGGGGGCCGTGCACTCCTGGACCCGCACCGCCGCGGCGGCCTGGGGCTCCGACGGGATCCGGGTCAACGCGATCCTGCCCGCCATCGCCACCCCGATGTACGAGGAGGCCAAGGAGCGCATGGCCGAGGACGAGATGACGGCGCACTACTGGCGCAACGAGTACTCGATCGCCATGGGGCAGCGGTACGGGGACCCCGACCAGGATCTCGGCCCCGTCATGGTGTTCCTCGCCTCGGAGGGGGCGCGCTTCATCACGGGCCAGCTGATCCCGGTGGACGGTGGCCAGACGTCGGTCCGCTGACCCCACCGACGTTGCGGTGGTCGCGCCGTCGCGAACCGCGGAGAGCCCTCATCGGAGATCGCCGTACCCACGGGAGTCAGGTATCCCCCGTCACCGGCGGGATGGGGTGGGCGGGACGGAGCAGGCCGTGCGGGTCGTAGCGCGCCCGGAGCGTGGCGAGCCGCCGGTGGTCGGCGGGTGCGAACGCCTCCCGTACCTCGTCGGCGTCGAGCGCACCGAAGCTGAAATTGAGTGATCGCCCGACCCCCCGGTCCTCGAACAGGGCGACAGCCTCGCGGTGCGCCGCGCGCACCGCCTCCTCCGCACCGGGGTCCACCAGTGAGAGGACGCTCAGCGAGTACGCGGCGTCCCGACCGCCGACCGCGTTCGGGTGGCGGGGCCGCCGCGCGAGCGCGCCACCCAGGTGGCGCAGCCCGACGACACACGCCACCGACGCCCCCGGGCCGGTCATACGGGTCAGTTCGGTCAGGGCCGCGGGATCGAGGTCGGCCAGCAGCCGGTTCTCCGACCGGTAGGCGGCCGGCCGCTCGGGTTCCTCGAACGCCGTCCCGGACTCGGTGTAGGGCAACTCGCGCAGCGTGTCCAGTACCGGGCCGAGCTCCCGCAGCGGCGCCACCAGCCGCTCCCCCTCCCGCACCGGGCCGAGATGGCTCAGCTGTACCTGGGCGACGTGGCGGCCCCGCAGCGGCTCGGGCACGCCCGACAGGTCCGGGAACCGCAGCATCGTCACCCCCGAGGTCGTCTCCTCCGGCACCGTGGTGGTCCAACGCCGCCAGGCGTCGAGCGCGTCGGGGGTCCGGGCGACGTCGAAATACAGTCCACCGCCGAGGATCCGGGTCACCGGGACCAGATCCACCGACATGGCGGTGACCACCCCGAAGTTGCCCCCGCCCCCGCGCAGCGCCCAGAACAGGTCCGCGTCGGCGGGGGTGACCCGCCGGAGTCGACCGTCGACCGTGACCAGCTCGAGGTGGCCCACATGGTCGGCGGCGAAACCGTAGCGCCGGGCCAGCAGCCCCACGCCGCCGCCCAGGGTGTAGGAGACCGCTCCCACTCCCGGCGCGCTTCCCGACAGCGGCGCCAGCCCGTGCGGGGCGGCCGCGTCGATCACGTGTCGCCAGGTGGCTCCGGCCTCGACCCAGGCGGTGCGCGTTTTCGGGTCCACGCGAACCCCGGACATGCGCCTGGTGGTGACCAGCACACCGTCCGCCATCGCCTGCCCCAGCCCGTGCCCGGTGGCCTGTGCCGCGATGGGAAGCCCGTGCGCCGCGGCGAACTCGACGGCGGCGCGCACGTCGTGCTCGTCCGTCGCCCCGACGACCGCCGCGGGCCGGTGAACCACCCGGCGCTGGTACCCGGTGCGTTCGTCGTCGTACTCGGCGCTTCCCGGAAGGCGCACCGGCCCCGCCACTCGTCCGGCCAGCTCGTTGATCTCGCCGCTCAGGTCCCCAGTTGTTTCCGTCATGCCGGCACGGTAGAAAGCCTCGCGGACAGTAGGTGTCCGTGAGGCGTGCCAATCTGTGGTCGATGACTGTGGGTTTTCCACGACGGGACATGCCGGGTCGGCTGTTGCGGCTGCTGTCGCTGTTGCAGGACCGGCGCGAGTGGTCGGGCGCCGAACTCGCCGAACGTCTCGGGGTCACCGACCGCACGGTGCGCCGCGACATCGAACGGTTGCGCGCGCTCGACTACCACGTCGATGGCGTCACGGGTACGGCCGGCGGCTACCGGTTGGCCTCGGGCCAGCGTCTGCCTCCGCTGCTCCTCGACGACGAGGAGGCGGTCGCCACGGCACTCGCTCTGGTGAGCGCGGCCGGCACCAGCGCGGCCGGGCTCGAGGAGAGCGCGATGCGGGCGCTGGCCAAACTGCGACGGATGTTGCCGGCCCGGCTGCGCCCCAGGCTGGCCTCGCTCGGCGGCGCGGTCACCGCGGTCGGGCACCGTGACGCGCCGCGTGTGGACCCCGATGTTGTCGCGTTGCTCGCCTCGTACTGCCACGAGGAGCGGCTCGTCGCGTTCGACTACCGCGACCGGTCGGGTGAGGGCAGCACACGCCGGGTCGAACCGCACGGGCTCGTCACTGTTCGGGGCCGGTGGTACCTGGTCGGCTACGATCCGGGCCGTGCCGACTGGCGCACGTTCCGCCTGGACCGGATCGCGGACCCCTCCCCCAGCACCCGACGGTTCCGCCCGCGCGAGCTGCCCGCGCCGGACGCGGCCAGCTACCTCGCCCGCTCGTTCGCGAGCGCGTCGTATCGCCACACGGCACTGGTCACCGTGGGGATCTCCGCCGCGGAGGTACGGGAACGGTTGTTCTTCCCAATGCCGTGGGAGGTCGAGGACCACGACACGGGCGGCTGCACCGTCCGGGTGAGCGCGGAGTCGGCCGAGCTGGTGGTGCGCTACGTCGCCGCGTTGGCGACACTGGACACCGAGTTCACGCTGGACGCCCCCGATGAGATCACCCGTCGCGTGCGGGAGGTGGGCCGCCGGCTGGCCGGATGAGCGCCCGAAGCCCCGGTGGGAAATCCTCTCCGGGCGGTGAACCGCGCGCGCTCCGGACGCTACGTAGGGGGTGTGGGAACGGATGAGCAGCTGCTCGCGCGGGTGGCCTCGGGAGACGAGAACGGACTGCGCGAGCTGTACCACCGGCACTCCGCCGCCATGCTCCGGCTGCTGCGGCGGTTGACCTCCGACGTGGGAACCACCGAGGAGATCCTGCAGGAGTCCTGGCTGGCGGTGTGGCGGTCGGCGGGTAGCTACCGGTCGTCGGCGTCGGTACGCGCGTGGCTGCTCGGGGTGACCCGGCGGCAGGCGCACAACCGGCTGCGCCGCGCCACACCACCCACGGTGGGGATCGAGGCCGCACCCGAGCCCGTCGACCACACCGTCGACGTGGAGGCACGGGTGCTGGCGGTCGCGGGACACGAGGCGATCATGGCCGCCATAGGGCGGCTGCCGCGGGCGCACCGGGAGGTCGTGGTGCTCGCCCTGGTCGAGGAGCTTCCCTACGCCGACATCGCCGAGGTGTTGGCGATCCCGGTGGGCACCGTGAAGAGCCGAATGTCCACGGCGCGGGGGATCCTGTCGGCGGAGTTGTCCCGAGAGCGGGTGAACTGACATGGACCATCTGGACGAGGAGGCCCTGACCCGGGCCGGAGCGCGCGAACGCGACGCGTTGCCCGCCGCGCAGCGCGCCCATCTGGACTCGTGCGCGCCGTGCCGGAGCCGGGTCGAGGGGAACGCGCGGCTCGCGGCGGCCCTTCGGCGGGCGGAGCCGCGGCCCGCCGTTCCCTCCTTCGACGCGCTGGTCGCCCCGCGTCTGGGAGCGGCGCCCGACCCCGTGCCCGTGCCCACGGTGCGGTTCGGGAGGGCGCTCCGGCTGACTCTCGCGGTCACGCTGCGGCAGGCCCGGCTCGTTCCGCGGCTGCTGTGGCTGGTGACCCTGGGAGGATTCGCCGCGCTGGCCGTCGCCGTGCTTCTCGTGCCGCAGAGTGGGGAAGTCGCCTCCGCCTACCTCGGACCGGTGAGTGTGGCTTTGGTCACTCTCGGGGCGGTGGCGGTGTGCGACCCCAGGCGCGACCCGCGTCAGGAGTCGATGCGCGCGATGCTGGTACCCCCTGTGGCGGTGTGGCTGGCCCGGCTCACGTTCGTGCTGGGTGCGCTGGTACTCACCGCGACCGCGGTGTCGGTCCTGGCGGCCGCGCTGCCGGGAAGCGGCCACGCCGCCGGGTCGCTCATCGGGTCGTGGCTGGGGCCCGCCCTGCTGGGGGTGGGGCTGACGACGTTCGGTGCCGTGTGGCGTTCCCCGGCGGTGGGGCTGGCGTTCGGGGCGGTGTCCTGGACGATGTCCCTGGTCGCCACGCGGGACGATCTGGTGGGCACGACCGTGGGCTCGGTCGTGGCCGCGGTCTGGACACACAACGGGGTGGCGCTGACCCTGGCGGCACTCACCCTGGCCGCGGCCGCCCGGCTGGCCGCCCGGTCGGCGGAGCGTCCCATCGGCTGAGACGGACGGGAGACAGTGGTGCGCGTCACCGCCACGGATGTGGGCTACCGGTACGGGCGGACCCGCGCCCTTACCGGGGTCACCCTGGACACCGGCGGCGGGGTGTTCGGGCTGCTAGGCCCCAATGGGGCGGGCAAGTCAACGCTGCTGCGGCTGCTGGCCGGGACGCTGCGCCCTCGCTCGGGCCGGCTCGTCGTGGGTGGCCACGACCTCGCGCGGGCCTCGGCGCGACGCGGCATCCGGCGGCTGGTGGGCTACCTGCCCGAACGTCCGGAACTCTACCCACACCTGACGGTTCGCGAGTTCCTGGACTACACGGCCCTGCTGAACGGGGTGGTCGACGCCCGGCAGCGCAGCGAGCTGGCGGGGAACGCGATGGAGCGGCTCGCGCTAACCCTGGAGGCGCGTACCGGGATCGCCGCGTTGTCCACGGGAACGCGCCAGCGCGTGGCCATCGCGCACGCGCTGCTCGGTGAGCCACCGTTGCTGGTGCTCGACGAGCCCACGGCCGGGATGGACCCGATGCACCGTCACCGGGTGCGCACACTTCTCGCCGAGATCGGCCGCACGGCCACCGTGGTGCTGTCCACGCATGACCTCGACGATGTCCGGCTCCTCTGTGACCGGGTGGCGGTGCTGCGCGGGGGAACCGCCATCTTCGTGGGCTCACCCGGCGGACTGGCCACGACCGCGCCCCACGGCGCCGACCTCGAGGACGGTTACACCGCTGTGGTCTCCGCCACAACGCCCCCCGCCCCCGGCCAACCGTGAACCGCGCCCGACGGCGGCGGCTACGTACTCGGGTGACGGACAGCGACGATGCGGGGTGCGCGGGCACCGGAAGTGGAGGACGGATGATCGAGCCAACACGGCAGCGAGGCACCCGGGAGGGAGGTGTCGCCGCGCCGGTGGGGGCCACCGACGCCCCCTCGTTGGGCACGGTGGCCCGCACCGAGGCCAGGCGGTTGTGGCGGCGGTTTCCGCTGTGGCTGACGTTTGGCCTGCCTTTCGGGCTGGTCCTGCCGCACGGGCTGATAGCGGTCCTGTCACCGGAGGGGCGGGAGGGCTTCGTGTGGGACGTGTGGCTCCAGGTCGTGCTGATGTTCTGGGGCGTCCTGTTGCCCATGGTCTCCGCCCTCTACGCGGGGGTGTCGGTGCGCCAGGACAACCAGGCGCGGCGGTTGCTCCACTCCTACGGGTTCCGCCCGAGCCGGCTACTGGTGGGCAAGTTCACCGCCCTGGCGTTGATGAGTCTGGTGAGCGCGGCGCTGATCACGTGTCTGCTCTGCCTGTTGGGGGTGTTCTTCGGTGAGACCGGGGACCTCGCCCGGGTCGTGGCGGGGGGCATGGTGCCGTGGCTGGCGAGCCTGGCGACACTGGCGTTGTGCCTGGTCATCGCGCAGGCGTGGGGGTTCACCGCGACCATGTGCACCGGGGTCGCAGGAATGATGTTCGGCGCGCTGCTCGCCGACAAGGTGGTGTGGTGGGTGATCCCGCTCGCGTGGCCGATGCGTGTGGTGGTCCCGCTGGCGGGGATCGAGGCGTCGGGTATACCGCTGCCCGACGATCACCCGCTACGCGACCTGAGTGTGCTGCCGATCGCGGTCGGCCTTTCCGTTGCCCTGACCGCCGTCCTTCTGGTGGTCGGATCCCGTTACGTGAACCGGAGGGAACTGTGATGACGGAGGCGCTGCGCGCGACCGGGGTGGGCAAGACGCTGGGTGGCACCACCGCGCTGGACGGGGCCGAGATCACCGTGCGGTCCGGTGAGGTCTACGGGCTGCTGGGACCGAACGGGGCTGGCAAGACCACCCTGATGAAGGCGGTCGCGGGGCTCCTGAGCCCCGACGCGGGAGAGATCGCGCTGTTCGGTCGCCCGCTGTCGGACCGGTCACGCCGCGAGGTCGGCACGCTCATCGAGGGGCCGGGCCTGTGGCCCCATCTGAACGCTCTGGAACACGTCACGGTGCACGCCCAACTTCGGGGTGTGCCCGAGGAGTGGGGTCACGAGGCACTGCGCTCCCTGGGAATGCTCGACGTGGCCCACCGCCGGACCTCGACCCACTCACTGGGGATGCGGTGGCGTCTGGGAATCGCGCTGGCGTTGCTCGCCCGCCCGCGGCTACTGGTGCTGGACGAGCCCACCAACGGTCTGGACCCCGTGGGGATGCGCGACATTCGCGAACTGCTGCGCGACCTGGCCTCGGTGGGAGTCACGACGTTGGTCTCCAGCCACCAGCTGGACCAGGTCGCCCGCACCTGCGATCGTGTCGGCGTGCTCGTGGCCGGCGGCACCGCCTACGAGGGGCCTCTCGACGGGCTCGCCGGCGACAACGACCTCGAGGCCGGGTTCTTCGACCTGGTCACCCGGGCCCACGGCGGGGTTCGGTGAGGGGGCGCCCGGATGGGGCGGCACCACCCGGTCAGCGCACGGCTTCCCGTTGTCTAGGATCCTTACGTTGTGGACACTCTTCAGCGGCGCAGCATCGTGGTGATCGCGCACAACCTGCGGTCGGTGCACAACGTCGGATCGCTGTTGCGCACCGGCGAGGTTTTCGCGATCGACTCGGTCCATGTGACCGGGTTCACTCCCTACCCGGCCCACCCCGGCGACGAGCGCGACCCCAAGCTTCGGGACCGCCAGACCCGCCAGATGGCCAAGGCCGCGGCGGGGGCGGAGCGGACCATGCCGTTCGAGCGACACCCGGACGTGTTCGCACTGCTGGACGCTCTGGGGCACAAGGGATACACGGTGGCCGGCCTGGAGATCGATCCCGAAGCGGTCACCCTGACCGGATACACCCCACCGTCCAAGGTCGCGCTACTGCTCGGCGACGAGGTCTCCGGAATCACGCCCGAGCTACGGGAACGCTGCGACGTGCTGCTGCGGATCCCCACCTACGGCCGCAAGGAGGCCCTCAACGTCAGCGTGGCCGCCGGGATCGCGCTCCACTCCCTGCGTGAGGGTGGCGCCTCGGGCTGACTCCACGCCGCCGTCACGGTGAGCGCGTCTCGCCACGGGTCGAGTGCCCGCTCACCGCGATGACGGCGAAATGGGGGAGTCCTGTCGAGCGGATCGATCAGGTGGACGGTTCCCCTTTGACATCCTCGCCGTTCCGAAGGAGGGCGATTTTCCGCCCACCTCAGCGCGTGTCACTGTGGTTTCGGGTGGGTTCCCGCTTCGTCACGTCGCGTCGGGAGGTGTTCCGGTGTTACCTGAGCTCCACGGGCTGTCACGGCCAGTCCGGCCGCCTTGGCGAGGGGAGTAGCCGCGCGGGTGATCCCCGTCGGCGGTGTGCTCCCAGTCGTACCGCCGCGCCCACGCCCCGTGCGCCTCGGAGCGCTCCTGAGACGCGGCAACGTTGCGGGAGCGGAGCACGAGTATCAGGGCTGTTCCCAGGGCGATGAGCCCAAGCTCGACAAGTCCGCCATCGAGGCCTTCCATCACGACTCCTTACTTGGGGATGTTTCGGCGTTCGATGCGCGGGACGACCCCGTGGTTCCACGCGGGAACCCGGCCCGGCCCGCCGCCATCGCGGGGGTGATTTTCGCACCGGCGGTGTAGGGGGTTAACCCGCTCTGGACCTGTGCTCGGGCGGAGGTGTGGGGGTCGAGGGTATCCTCGGGTGTGGTTCCTCTCTGTTGTTGCGTTGATGGTGAGTGGAACCGGGGCCCGGGAGGTGCGGCCACGTCCCGGGCCTGCTGACGTTCCGGGGGCTTCGTCCTCTCCGCGCCACCCCCGACGACAGCGCTCCCGCCACACAGCGTGTGACGGGAGCGCCGGAGACCTCGTTGGCCGCCACGGGCTCCCGCGATCGGCCGCGGGAGCTCTCGTGGTCTCGTGCCCGCGTTACGCCCTGATCTCACCGGCCGTGCCGCTGCCCTCGGTGACACTGATCTTGCGGGGCTTGGCCTGCTCCGCCACCGGCACCCGCAGCGTCAGCACCCCGTCAGCGTAGTCGGCGGAGATGTTCTCGGTGTCCAGGGACTCGCCCAGGAACAGCTGGCGGGAGAAGCTGCCGCTCGGACGCTCGGCCATCACGACGTCACGCCCCTTGGTGGCGTCGTCGCGGGCGGCGCGCACCGTGAGGACGTCGCGCTCCACCTCCAGGTCGATCGAGTCGGCCCGCACACCCGGCAGATCGAAGTGGATCACGAAGGCGTCCCCCTCGCGGTAGGCGTCCATCGGCATCGAGGCCAGGCGCGAGGTGTCACCGAGCAGGCGCTGGGTGAGCCGGTCGAAGTCCCGGAACGAGTCGGTACGCATCAGCATAATGCCTCACCTCTCAAGCTCGCTCATCAATCCTGATGCGCTTTCACTCAAGTTTTATACCATACGTGAGGGAGAATAAACACCTCAGACGGAGAAAATTTTTCATGGTGTTCGGAGTAACGGAGGTCACGGTGACCGTCCCCGACAACCCGTACGAGATACTGGGCGTCCCAACCGACGCGACACCGGAGCAGATCGCGCGCGCCTTCCGCGAGCTGGCCCGACGCCACCACCCGGACGCCGGTGGGGACCACGACGCCTTCGCCCGGCTGCGGGCGGCGTACGAGACACTGGCCGGATCACCCGAGTACGCCGCGCGGCCCAGTGCCCCGGAAGCCACCCGCACGCGCCGGGGCACCCGTATCCCGGTGCGGGTACGCGGGGCCGCCCCGCGTCGCGGAGCCGACACCAGGGCCGACCTCTGGCTGGGGCTCGGCGAGGCCGTGTACGGCACCACCACGACCGTCGAGGTTCGCGGCGAGCGGCGCGCCACGGTCGAGGTGCCGCCGGCGACCGCGCACGGCCACCGACTGCGGGTCAGTGGCATGGGCGAGCCGGGACAACACGGCGGCCCACCCGGCGACCTACTGGTCACGGTGCGCGTCAGGCCACACCCGACCTACCGGCGATCCGGGCGCGACCTGCACACCACGCTGGTACTGAGCTATCCCGAGGCCGCCCTTGGCGCCACGGTCCCGATCGCTACACTGCGCGGCGAGGAACTGCCGGTCAGCGTCCCGCCCGGCACCTCCCCGGGGGACCGGACGCGCCACCCGGGACACGGGGTGCCCGCCCACAGCGGGAACGCGCCCGGCGACCTCGTCGTGGAGGTCACGGTCCACGTGCCGGACGAACTCGACCGGGAGCAGCGCGCCGCTATCGGGCACCTCTCCAGCGTGCTCCACCCACCCAGGAAGGACCCACGCGCATGAGCAGCGGGCGCCCCGAACCCGACCAGCCGCTGTACACGATCTCGGTGGCCGCCGAGCTCGCGAGCATCCCCGCACGCACCATCCGGCTGTACGAACGCCACGGCCTACTGACTCCACAGCGCACCGAAGGGGGCACGCGCCGCTACAGCGACAACGACATCGCGCGGCTGCGCCGCGCCGCCGAGCTGGCCGAAAACGGGGTCAACCTGACCGGGATCAGGCACGTACTCGACCTGCAGGACGAGAACACGCGGCTGCGTGAGTCCCGGACGAGCGACGGTGGTTAGCCGTACCGAGCCATCCGGTCGGGGCGGGTCAACCACGGCGGCCCCGGTGCGCCACAGGCAAGCGCCCGGCGAGAGGCGGGACCGCTCCGGATCACGGGGCCGGCCGCGTGTGCACCCCGAGTCCGCTACGCCCCGGAGCGAAACGGGGCCTGAGTACGAGCCCGTCGTCGTAGTCCCCGCCGTTCTCGTGGCGATAGGGGATGGGCTCGGCGGTGGGCAACGCGCGCAGCCGTGCGCGCAGCGCGGCCGCGTGCTCGGCGGAGTCGGCCTCGGTGGTTCGGTCGGCGCCGTAGACCACGAACGGCGGCAACGCCGCGATCCCCGTGTACCACAGGGTTCCGTGCAGCACCGGGAACAGCACCTCCTCGACACTGCCGTGCACCCCGCGCGGCCCGAAACCGGACTCGCGGGCGCCCACGGAGGTGGCCACCAGCGCGCGTCTGCCGGCCAGCCCACCGACGCCCGAGTGACTCCGGTGTCGCCCGATCGCGGCCGCGCTCACCGCCCCCTGTCGCGCAGGTCCAGGTAGCCCTCCAGTTCCCGCCCGCCGGCGAGCATCGCCCCGCTCCGCCGGGCGATGCGGGCACGCCACTGGTGGAGCAGCTCCCGCAGCGCGGCCGGCCCTCCGGCCTCCCGCAGCTGGTCCACGAATCCTCGGATGTGTGGCAGCGGGTAGCCGCCGCGGCGAAGCTGGCGGGCGATCCGGGCGTCGCGCACCGCGTCGGGATGGTACACGCGGTGCCCGGTCGCGGGGTCGCGGTGCGGGCGCAGGATGCCCGCCCTCTCCCACTTGCGCAGCGAGGCGGGGTGCATGCCGAGCTGGTGCGCCAGCGCCCCGATGCTCAGAGAGGGGGAAGGGGCCTCGTGTGGGGGTGGATCGGTGGTCAGGGTGTCGAGAGCGGCCGCCACCTCGTCGAGGGTGTCGCGCTCGTGCAGCAGGGCCGCGTGGGCTCGGTCCACGAGACGGAAGAGCGTGTCGTCGTCGCCACCGTGGGCGGCGCGCAGGATCGCGGTGGCCGTGCGGTGGCCGAACCCGCGACGAAGCGCGAGGAAGGAGCGCAGCGCCTGGGCGTGCGCGGCGGAGTACTGCCGGTATCCGGACTCGCTGCGCCCGGCCGGGGGCAGGATCCGCTCGTCCTCGTAGTTGCGGACCGCCTGGGTGGACAGCCCGTGTTCACGGGCCAGGTCGACCGGCCGCAGCGCTCGTTGTGCCATGCGCCCAGTGTGCGGGGTGTCGTGGCGGGGCCGGGACAACCACCGGAAGCCTCCCAACGGATCGTTCGACGAGCGGCCGAGGTTGTCCGTTCGGTACCGCTCCCGGGGCGGCGCGTCCCGTGTCCACGCGCTCCGTCATCGGCGCCGGCACCTCCCGTCGTCCCGAGCACCTCGGTGGTGCGGACGCCATCGCGTTCCTCCCCCGGGGGGCGCGGGTCCAGCGGCGGCGCGTGGCCGGCACCGCCCCTGGACCCGACCCACCCGGCACCAGAGGTATCGCCTCCCGATAGGTTGCGAACGAGTTCCGCGTCAGTGGGGCCCGACCGTGGGCGGGCACCGTGGCCGGCGGCACGACCCAGGCATCGGGTGGTCCAGCACGCGTCCACTGACACTCACCTCAACATCGCCCCGGACACGGGTAGGTTTTCCTGGCAAGCGCACCAGGTCGTCACGGAGGGAAGTCAACATGGACTTCGACATGGTGGTCGAGATCCCGCAGGGGTCGCAGAACAAGTACGAGATGGACCACGAGCGCGGGCGGCTCCGGTTGGACCGCACGCTGTTCACGGCGACCCAGTACCCGGCCGACTACGGTTATATCCCCAACACCCTGGCCGAGGACGACGAGCCGCTGGACGCGATGGTGCCGCTCGACCAGCCGTCCTACCCCGGCAGCGCCGTACACGTCCGCCCGGTCGCGGTGTTCTGGATGCGTGACGAGCGCGGCCCCGACGCCAAGGTGCTGTGCATGCCCGCCGGTGACCCCAGGGTCGACCACATCCAGGACCTCAACGACGTTCCCGAGTACCAGCTGAACGAGATCACGCACTTCTTCGACATCTACAAGCGGCTGGAACCCCTCAAGAGCTCGGAGGTCCGTGGCTGGCAGGACCGGGCTGCCGCCGAGTCCACCATCCTCGACGCGCAGCGACGCGCGGAGGGCCAGCCGCGCAGCCGTACCGGCGCCTGATCTCGGTGGTGAGTGATCCCACCGCGCGGCGGCCCGCCGCCCCGGCCCGGCTGCCGTAGCCTCGATCCCGTGCGCATCAGCTACGCGAGCGTGCCCGGCGACGGCGACGGAAACGAGGACCTCGCGGCGTCCGGATCCGGCTGGGCGTTCGTCCTCGACGGCGCCACGGCGCCCCCGGACGTCGACAGCGGCTGCCGACACGGGGTGCGCTGGTTCGTCGCCACCCTGGCCGCCGCCCTCGCCGGCGAGCTGGCGCCACGGCGGCACGCGCGGCTGCCCGACGCGCTCGGCCAGGCGCTGGAACGCACCCGCGAGGCCCATGACGAGTGCGACCTCACCAACCCCGACAGCCCGTCGAGCACCGTGGCCCTGGTGCGCCACCGTGACCACGGGCTGGAGTACCTGGTGCTCGCCGACTCCGCGGTGCTGTTGCCACGACCCGACGGTGAGGTCACCGTCGTCAGCGACGACCGGTTGGACCATCTTCCGGGCGGACGACCCTACACGCGGGCGCTCGTGCGAGCCGCGCGCAACAGCCCCGACGGGTTCTGGGTGGCCGGCGCACGGCCCGAGGCCGCTCGCCACGCGGTGGCCGGAACCGCCCACCCTCCGGGGCTTCGGTTCGGGCTGCTGACCGACGGCTGCGCCCGGCTGGTCGAGCGTTACGGGCAGCCCTGGTCCGACGTCTGGCTGCACCTGGAGAAACGAGGGCCGGAATCGCTCGTCGCCTGGGTGCGCGACCGGGAACGCGCGGGCGGTGCCCCCGCCGGTGGCAAACGTCACGACGACGCCACCGCACTGGTGGGCACGTTCGCTCCCGTTACGCAGTGACATCCACGAGGCAGCTAGCCTCACAGGCATACCATCCGGTCGGTACAGGAAGAGGACTTATGCGAGCGATCCAGATCACCGAGTTCGGCGGCCCCGAGGTCCTGAAGACCGCCGAGGTCCCCGACCCCCAACCCACCGGGGACGACATCCTGATCCACGTGGACCGGAGCGGGGTGAACTACGCCGACACCCACCAGACCGAGAACACCTATCTCACCGAGGTCACGTTGCCCATGACCCCCGGGGGCGAGGTCATCGGTCGCACCCCGGACGGACGGCGGGTCGCGGCCCTCGTCGGCACCGGCGGGTACGCCGAGCAGGCCACCGCCGACCCGAACCTGGTGTTCGACGTCCCCGACGGGGTGGACGACGTGAGCGCGCTGGCCCTGCTGATCCAGGGCACGACCGCCTGGGTGCTGCTGCGCAAGAGCATCCGGATGGAGCCCGACGAGTCCATCGTGGTGCACGCCGCGGCCGGGGGCGTGGGCTCGATCGCGGTCCAGCTCGCCAAGGTCTTCGGCGCGGGACGGGTCATCGCCACGGCCAGCAGCGAGGAGAAGCGCGAGCTGGCGACGCGGCTCGGTGCCGACGCCACCGTCGACTCGCGTGCCGAGGACATGACCACCGCCCTGATCGAGGCCAACGGGGGGCGGCCGGTGGACGCCGTGCTGGACATGACCGGTGGCCGGATCACCGACGAGAGCATGCGCGCGCTCGCCCCGTTCGGGCGGCTGGCGTTCTACGGCATGGCCTCACAAGAGGAGCCCAGCCCGGTGAAGCCGCGCACCCTCATGCGCCACTCGACGGGCATCAGCGGCATGTGGCTGGCGCACGCCTTCACACTTCCGGGAAACGTGGTGCACCGGGCCATGGGGGAGCTGTTCGACATGGTGCGCCAGGGGACCCTGCGCACGGTCAACGGTGGGGTGTACCCGCTGTCCGAGGCGCGGCGCGCCCACGAGGACCTGCGTGGTCGCCGCAGCACCGGGAAGCTGGCCCTGGACCCGGCCAACTAGCGGGCGTCACGGCGGCGCCCGGCTCGGGCCGTGGCGCCGCCCACCGCACTCGCGTCCCCGAAACTCAGTCCTCGACGTCGGTGACCTCGGGGATGGTGCGCACCACCTCCTCGGCGACCTCCAGCGAGGTCTCCCGCTTCTCGTCGTTACCCGTCCGGTCCGGCGCCCGATACCACAGGGTGACGACCATGTTGCGGTCGGCGAACTGGACGTAGGACAGGCTGCCGCCGCTGTCCCCGCCGTAGTACGACGCGTTCTCGCTGTTGAACTCGGCGATGTACTGGAATCCGGTGTCTCCGATCGGGATCGGCTCGGGCGAGGTCACCTCGTCGAACCGCTCGTCGAGCCCGTTCCCGGACCGCTTGTCCGCGACCTGGTCACGCACGGTCTCGTAGCCGTCCTCGACGGTGTCCGAAGCGTAACGGGAAATGCCGATAGCGAGATACTCGTCACCCGCGTAGCCCGCGCTCTCGTCTCGGAACACCCCACAGTCGGCCATCTCGGTCACGTCCCGGTGGATGTCCTCGGCGAAGTCCTCCTCCTCGATGACCTGCTCCTCGACCTCGGCGTTCCGCAGCCCGACGATGTCGGTGACCTCCCCGGTCACCAGGTCGTCACAGCCGGGAAGCGCCGCGTACGCCGCCGGGGGCCGCAGCAGCACCCAGGCCACCACACCCCCGACACCGAGGAGCAGCACCAGGCCAACGGCGATCCCGCCGACGATCGCTCCGGTGCGTCGCGGCGGCCGCTGGGGCGGATAGGGCGGATGTGGCTGATAGGGCGGGACGGGCCCGCCGTAGCCGGGAGGAGGTCCTCCCCCGGGAGGGCCGTACGGCTGCTGGGGGTAGCCCTGGTGCGGGTGTCCCTGCTGCGGGGCAGGGGGGTACTGCTGGGGATAGCCGTGGCCCGGCCGCCCGCCATAGGGGTCCGGCGGGCCGGGCGGGCCTCCCGGCGGAGGCGGGGTGGGCGGGTAACCAGCCATGTCGACAAGCACTCCTCGCTAACGGGGGCACCGCGTCCGAAGTAACGCGGACCAACGTCCAATATGCCCCGTTGGTCTTCGACTGTCGCCGACGCGGGATCGGTTCTCGCGGGTTTCCGGTACGCGGCACCGGAGGGTCACTCGGTCTCGACCGTGCGGGAGATCCGCCGGTTCATCGCGTTGGCGAGGTCGACCACGGTCTCCAGGTGCTCCTCGGCGGAGACGTCCGACGTCCCCGAGTACTCGATGACGACCCTGATGTTGCGGGTGGTGAACATCGCGCCTCCCCGTTTGTTTCCCCTCCCGCCCCCGAACACATCCCGGTGGGTGTCCTCGACCGAGTACGCGGTACCGCCGTCCCCGGTGGGGATCTCGCGGGTGTCCACCTCCGCGCGGGTCTCCTCGAAGTTGTCCAGGACCTTCTCGTAGCTCCGTTCCGCGTCCCGCCGCATCTCGGAGTAGTCGTCCTCCTCGGTATCGGGTGCGTGGAGGGAGGTGGTCACCCCCACCGCCGTGTCGCGCCCCGTCCACGGCTCGTCCGGGTCGGTGCTCGCCCTGCAGGCCACCCAGTCCTCGTACTCCTCATGGGCTGCCCGGTCCCCGGGGCGGCCGTCGAGCCGCTCGACCTCGGCCCCCTCCGCCCCCGCGACCGAGGAGAGCACGTCCTCGGTCAGCAGCTCGTCGCACTCGCCCGCCGAGGAGTACGGGGGCGCGTGCCCGAGGACCGCCCAGGTGGTCACCCCGACCACGACCAGAGCGGCCACCCCTCCGGCGACACCGGCGATGAGTATCCCGTTGCGCCGTTGGGGCGGCTGGTTGGGCGTGGGAGGCACGGGGCCACCCGGGCCGGGAGGAGGCCCGCCCCCGGGAGGGCCGTACGGCTGGCGCGCGCTCCCCGGCGGGGGATGGTCCTGCTGGGGATACCCGGGCTGCCCCCGCGGGCCGTACTGACCCCACGGTGCACCGGGTTGGCCGGGGGGCGGTGCGGGTGGGTGACCAGCCATGGGCGAAGCGCTCCTCGCGAACGTGGGGGGCGGCGTTGGCTGCCGGAGTTCCCCTCGTTTATCCCACCGATCGGGTGGCCCCGCAAAAGCACGAGCGTCATGGTGCCGGGCGCGGTGGGGCCGGTGTCTTCCGCCACTCCCGCGACCACACTGCCCCGGGGAGCCCTCTCCTGGAGACACTCGTTGTTAATAATTCGCGACACAGGGTTGAACTCGGGGGCAACCGACCACGCGAGCGGACAAACACCCCCACAATGGATACGTGGCACGTGGCAAACTCCGGATCTACCTGGGAGCCGCTCCGGGGGTGGGCAAGACCTACAACGCCCTGAGCGAGGCACAGCGGCGCCACAGTCGCGGAACGGACATCGTCGTCGGCTTCGTCGAGGTCCACGGTCGGCGGCTGGTCGCCGAGCTCCTCGACGGCCTGGAGGTACTGCCGCGTCTCCTCCCCCACAACGGGAGCGCGACCTCCGCCGAGCTCGACGTCGACGCCGTCCTCGCGCGGCGCCCGCAGGTGGCGGTGGTCGACGAGCTGGCCCACACCAACACCCCCGGCTCGCGCAACCCGAAGCGCTGGCAGGACATCGACGAACTGCTCGACGCCGGGATCGACGTCATCTCCACGCTGAACATCGAACACCTGGAGTCCCTCAACGACGTCGTCGAGCAGATCACCGGGGTCCGGCAACGACAGACGATCCCCGACGAGGTCGTGCGCCGCGCCGACCAGATCGAGCTGTGCGACATGTCCCCGCACGCGCTGCGCCGCCGCATGGCGCACGGCAACATCTACCCCGCCGAGAAGGTCGACGCCGCCCTGTCGAACTACTTCCGCGAGGGCAACCTCACCGCACTGCGGGAGCTGGCGCTGCTGTGGGTCGCCGACCGCGTGGACGAGGGGTTGAGCCGCTACCGGGGCGAGCACAAGATCCGGCAGACCTGGGAGGCTCGCGAACGCATCGTTGTCGCCCTGACCGGTGGCCCCGAGGGCGAGACGCTGATCCGGCGGGCCGCGCGTATCGCCGCCCGCGCGCGCGGCGGGCAGCCGCAGCCCAGCCACCTGATGGCGGTGCACGTCGTCTCCAGCAACCGCCCAACCCGTCCCCGACCCAGTGTCATAGCGCGGCAGAAGCAGCTCCTGGCCCAGCTCGGCGGCACCTACCACCAGGTGATCGGTGACGACGTGCCCTCGGCCCTGCTGGAGTTCGCGCGTGGGGCCAACGCCACCCAGATCGTCCTGGGCACGTCCCGCCGGCGGAGCTGGCAGTACGTGTTCGGCCCCGGTGTCGGAACGATCGTGGCCCGCGAATCGGGCGACATCGACGTGCACATCGTCACCCACGAGGAGGCGGGTCGCGGCCGCGGCCTGCTGCCGCCCCTGGCCAGAGGCGGCGGGCTCGGCCGGATGCGGCGGGCCTGGGGGTGGCTACTGGGGGTGCTGCTCCCTCCGCTGTTGACCGCCGTGTTGCACCTGCCCGCGCTCGAACCGTTCGACCGCACCACCGAGTTCCTGCTGTTCCTTCCGCTGACGGTGGTGGTCGCGCTCGTCGGCGGGCTGTGGCCCGCGGTCGTCTCCGCGGTGATGGGCAGCCTGCTGCTGAACGTCCTGTTCACAGAGCCGGTGTACCGGCTGACCATCGACCGGGTGGACAACTTCATCGCCCTCATGGTGTTCGTCGTGGTGGGGGTGCTCGTGGCGATCGTCGTCGGTCTGGCGAACCGCCGATCGCTCCAGGCCGCCCGCGCGCGGGCCGAGGCCAGCACCCTGAGCCTGCTCGCCGGCAGCGTGCTCAGCGGAAACGAGCCGTTGCCGTCACTGCTACAGCGGATCCGGGAGAACTTCGGGCAGCGCTCGGTGGCCCTCATCGAGCAGCAGGACGACGCGCGCTGGCGGCTGGTCGACCACATCGGCCCCGCACCGTGCCGCTCTCCCGACGACGCCGACGCGCTGGTGTCGGTCAGCGACACGCTCGCGCTGGCACTGCGCGGGCGGGTACTGCCCGCCTCCGACCGTCGGGTGTTGAGCGTGTTCGCCACCCACATCGGCATCGCCCTGGAACGGCAGCGGCTCACTCTCGACGCGGCCGAGGCCCGCCGGCAGGTGGCGGGCAACAAGATCCGCACGGCCCTACTCGCCGCGGTCTCCCACGACCTGCGCACCCCCATCACATCGATCAAGGCCAGTGTCTCCAGTCTGCGCGCCACCGACATCGAGCTGGACGAGGCCGACCGGCGCGAACTGCTGGCCAACATCGAGGACGCGAGCGACCGGTTGAACGACCTCGTCGGCAACCTGCTGGACATGAGCCGGCTACAGACCGACACCGTCCGGCCCAACTTCAAGTCCGTGGGCCTGGAGGAGGTGGTTCCGGCGACGCTCATCGGCATGCAGGAGAACAACGTGATCGTGGACGTCCCCGACAACCTGCCCCGCGTTCGGGTCGACACCGGTCTGCTGGAGCGGGCCGTGGCCAACGTGGTGCAGAACGCCACCAGGCACAATCGGGACACCTTCGGCCCGGTGCGCGTGGCGGCGAGCGCGCTCGGTGACACCGTGGAGCTGCGGGTGGCCGACCACGGGCCCGGCGCCTCCGACGAGGCCAAGGACCGCATGTTCGAGGCGTTCCAGCGGCTCGGCGACACCCCCCGCGGAACCGGGATCGGTCTGGGGCTGGCGGTGGCGCGGGGGTTCACCGAGGCGATGGAGGGGACCCTGGTCGCGGAGGACACGCCGGGAGGTGGGTTGACCATGGTGTTCACGCTGCGGAGCGTGGGGAGCGACCACACCGCGCGGGTCGGGGGAAAATGATGCGGGTTCTGGTCGTGGACGACGACGCCCAGATCATCAGCGCCATGCGGATCAACCTGAAGGCACGCGGGTACGAGGTGGACACCTGCGCCGACGGCGGGGCCGCGCTGCGCATCGCGGCGCAGCAGCCGCCCGACCTGGTACTTCTGGACCTGGGGCTGCCCGACATGGAGGGCATGGACGTCATCGAACGACTGCGCTGCTGGACCTCGGTCCCCGTGATCGTGCTCTCGGCCCGCCACTCGGCCAGCGAGAAGGTCCGCTCACTCGACGCGGGCGCCGACGACTACGTGACCAAACCGTTCGGCGTCGACGAGCTGCTGGCGCGGATGCGGGCGGCGCAACGCCGGTCGGTGCGCACCGAGGAGGCCCCGGTGGTGCGCACTCCCGCGTTCACCGTGGACCTGGGCGCCAAACGGGTGCTGCGCGACGAGAGGGAGGTCCGACTCACCCCGACCGAGTGGCACATCCTGGAGATCCTGGCACGCAACGCTGGGCGCCTGGTCAGCCAGCGACAGCTGCTGCACGACGTGTGGGGGGCGGTCTACCACAGCGAGACCAACTATCTGCGGGTGTACATGGCGCAGCTGCGCCGCAAGCTGGAGCCCGACCCGGCCCACCCGCGTCACCTCATCACCGAGGCGGGCATGGGCTACCGCTTCGAGCGGGACGGGTGACGGGTAAGCCCGATGGCCTCGACCGATGGTCCCCGGGTACCGGGACAGTGCCACCACCCCGTCCAGCTGATCGGGGGCCGGGATGGCGGCGCGTGACTCAGCAGGCCGAGAGCTCCATGAGCATCGCGAAGGGCTCCTCCCGCTCGCGGCCGCGTTCGACCTCGGTGATCGCGTACATCGGGGCGCAGGCCCGCGCCCAGGCGATCACACGCGACTGGGGGATGCCGAGCGCGGCGGCCAGGGTCGCGGCGCGACGCTCCACCTCCGCGACCGATGTCGCCTTCCACAGCACCCAGTCGGGGGTGTCAGCGGCGGCGTCTCCGATGCAGGCCCGGGGATCGACAGCCACCAGCCCTCGCTCCGGACCTCCGTCGAGGACGTTGCCGGGGTGCAGGTCGGCGTGCAGCATCACGCCCTCGTCGTTCGCCTCGGCCAGTGCCCGCACGCGGGCGTGACCGTGGTGCAGGTAGGCGGCCGGCACCAGTTCGGCCACCGGAGCCACCGCCCGCCGGTACCCGAACTGGTCGAACAGAAAGTTCATCCGTGAGGACAGGGGGCGCAGCTCACGCCACACCTCGGGTGGGACGTGAACGGCGTGCAGGTCGGTGATGAGAGAGCCGATCACCTCCATGGGGGGCACCTCCCCCTGCAACGCCACGGTGCGCCCGGTGCCGATGGCCTCCAGCAGCACCGCCCCGCGTCCGGCGTCGACCTCCCACACCTCGGGGACGCGTCCGCTGGTCTCCCAGAGCCGCAGCACCCGCGCCTCCTCGGTACCCAGCCCTGGGTCGGGCGAGACCTTGAGAATGCCGGCGGAGCCGTCGATCGTCGTGCAGTGCAGCACCACGGATGTTCTGCCGTGCGGTGCCGGTCCCTCGATCGAGAGCTTCCACTCGGCCGCGAGCTCCTCGACCAGTGTGGGGAGCCGGGCCAGCCAGTTGTCCGCCCCGGTCCCGAACCTACGCAGCAGCCTCTGTCGCTGTTTGCTGTCGACCAACTGCGTTGTGCTGTCACTCATTCGACCACCTTATGTGTCCCGCGCGCCCCGCCGTTGTGTCGCCTCCTTGCTCGCCACCGCGAGGACCCCGACCCGCGACGCCCCGTCGCGCGGGAGCGATGTTTCGTCGCCCGTGCCGCCGCGCCGTCCAACCGGCCCGGACTCGGGTGCCGGCCGCCCCCCGTCGGCCGACGGCACCGTCCCGCCAGCGAGGTGTTACCCACCTCCTACCCCTGAGAGGCCGGGTTCCATGCGCATGGGGGGTAGTCGGCTTGTTTCGTGTTCGGAGTAGTGGGTACCGAGACGTCGTCAGTCACCGGGTCACGGGCGAAGCGGGTCACGGGAGCTCCGCCACGACCGGCCGGGGTGGTCCCCGCCCTCAGGCGGCGAGCCGTGCCTTGGCCGCGCGGTGCTGGGCGAGCAGCGTGTCCACGACGAGCTCACAGGGCCACAGGGGAGGTGTGACCGAGGTGGCACCCAGCTCGCGCAACCGCTCGACCTCGGCCCCGCCCACCAGACGCCAGGTCGCCACGAAGACCCGGGCTCCCTGGGTGTCACGCAGCCGGTCCACGGCGTCCGCCACCGTCGGGGCCCAGCCGTTGATGTAGCCGACCTGCACGGGTGATCGCAGCCGACGGCTCAGTATGCGGGCGACATCGGTCACCTCCTGTCGCTCCTCCTGGTCATTGGCTCCGTCGGCGGCCAGCACAACGCCGTCGCCGCGGGTCCACCCGGCGTCGTGCAGCCTCGTCGCCATCTCGGCCACGATCGAGGGCACGGCGCCGAGTGGCGGGGTCGGGCAGGCGTCGACCCGACCGTCCAGGTCGAGCCCGGCGAACACCTCGGCGCTGGCGAGGTCACCTCCGGCCACGAAGGCGGGTACCACGGCGATGGGCCCCTCGACGGCCCGCACCGTGTCGTTCACCCGCGAAGTGGGTCCGAACGCGGGTACCACAGGGGCCTCTCCCCGGCCCTCGACCGCCTCGGCGAGATCGCGAAGTGCCTCCCTGCGATGCGCATCACACGAATCATCGGCAACCAGCACCATCGTCGGGACCATATCCCTCTCCCTTTTTTCACCTCGATAACGCCGGCCAGTGAACCTGATCCTACGAACCGGCGATTTCACTCACATGACCACGTGTTACGCATCCGAAAACCGCACTGCACCAGAAGGATGCCATTCGTCCTCTCCGGGGGAGGATGATGGCTCGGCACCCGCCCAACGGTTCCGTCGGCCGGATTTCCAGCCCTTTCGCGGGCCACACCCGGCCAGGGGGCCGCGAAGGAGCGAACGGGCGGGATGAACGCCGGCGGCGACGAAACAGCGCCGCCCCGCGGAAAGCGTTCCACCGTCTCACCTCCTACCGCGGCCCGTGTCGTACGCCACGCCAACCGGTCCGGAGACGCGCGCACCACCTCGGGGAACGCAATTCCCACTCTAGAGAAGTCGGGCTTCGGGGGTCGGGGAATGGACACGTGGCAAACCTTCAAGGAATAAGAAAAATACCCGATACCGCCATTGCCACAAACTCTGGGGGTGGAATCCGGATTATGAAACGAACAATGCTCGTGCATCTGCACCACCGTTGCCGACCCACCGCGTTACCGCCGGCGCCCGGATCGTGGTCGCGACGTGCCCCAAGTGGACCCAGCGTGAGTTCTTGCCATGGGCCGCGGCGTCACTCAGACTCGAAGGTAGGGAGCTATGCGCTCGCAGAGCGCAGCGAAGGCGAGGCGAGACCGGTCAGGCTTCGTGTCCGGTCCTCCGGGGACCCGTCCGGCCCACGCGCCCCCGGATTCGGCTGCGTCGAGTAAGCTCAGGATTCAGCCCCTCCACAGGATCAGTAACTGGATCAGACTGGAGACTCAATGGCGCTACATCCACGCGTGCAGGCCTTGGCCGAGGTGTTTCTGCGCAACGTGGACACCGAGGCTCCCGGCCTGGTAGAGGGGTTGTACCTCACGGGATCGGTCGCTCTGGGCGATTTCCACCCGCACGCGAGTGACGTCGACTTCGTGGTCATCACCGCGCGACGCCCCACCGACACCGACAGCGAGTCGCTGCGGCGGGCCCACGCCCGCACCCGGGCGCTCCTCCCCCGTCCGCAGTTCAACGGTGTCCACCTCGTCTGGGACGACCTCACCAACGACCCCATGTCGTGCGGTCCGGTCGCCTCCGTACTCGGAGGGCGTTTCCGCAACCGCGCCAGTGCCGACGTCAACCCCGTCACCTGGCACGTGCTCGCCGAACGGGGTATCGCCATCCGCGGCCCACTGCCGGTCGAGCTGGACGTCTGGGACGAGCCCGAGAGCCTGCGCGCGTGGTCCCTGGGCAACCTCGACCAACAGTGGCGCCGGTGGCGCGCCAGGGCCGGGTGGCTGGTGACACCGCGTGGTCTGGCCGCTTTGGGCTCGCTCGTGCCCTCATGGAGCGTGCTCAGCGTCAGCCGGCTGCACTTCACCCTGCGCACCGGCGAGATCACCTCGAAGTCGGGGGCCGGGCGTTACGCGTTGCACGCGTTTCCCGACCGCTGGCAGCGCATCGTCAACGAGTGCCTACGGGTACGCCGCAACACCACCGTGCCCTCGCTGTACGAGAACGCGCTCGCCCGCCGCCGTGCCGCGCTCGACTACATCGAGATGGTGCTCGACGACGCCCTCACCCCGCGCACGGCCTGACACGGGCCGCACAGTGCCCGGCTAACCTGGACGGCATGACGAAGCGTTCCATCGTCCTCTTCGGCGACCCGGTCCTCGTGACCGCGACCACACCCGTTACCACGTTCGACGCCCACACCGAGGCGTTGGTGCGCGACCTGCTCGACACCGTCGACGAGCCCGAGCACGCCGGCGTGGCCGCTCCGCAGATCGGGGTGGGCCTCAGCGCGTTCAGCTACAACGTCGAGGGAGAGATCGGCTACGTCATCAACCCCGAGATCGTGGAGCTCTCCGAGGAGGTACAGGACAGCGGGGAGGGCTGCCTGTCGGTACCGGGGCTGTGGTACCCCACGACGCGGGCGCAACACGCGGTCGTCCGCGGGGTCGACCGTCGCAACGAGCCGATCACGGTGCGTGGCTCCGGGTTGATGGCCCGCTGCTTGCAGCATGAGACGGATCACCTCGACGGCGTGCTCTATCTCGACCGGCTCGACCGTGAGAACCGTCGCGCGGCGATGCGTGAAGTCCGGCGTTCCAGCTGGTTCCTGCCGGATTCGCGGCCCGAGCCCGAAACGGCCAAGCTCCCGAGCGCCTTTGGCGGATTGTCGTAATTCGTCTCTATCACCCCGGTTCGCCCGTAGACTCCCTAGGCATATCCCTCACGATCTCGTATCGTCTGCCGAAGCATCTCGTGGCCCACGGGACCCGAGCGCCCCTCGAGCCCCCTCGCTCGACACCGGGTCCCGATCGCCCTCCCCCTCAACGACGGGCGAGGCCACAGGCCCGTCCACGGAGCGAGTCAGAAGTGAACGCAACAGAAGGACCTTCGCGCGGCCGCGCGACCACCCGAGCCCCCCTCATCGCCGGGCTGGTCGCGGCGGTCTCCCTCCTCACCTGCGCTCCGGCGGCCCACGCCGAGCCGGAGGAAGAGGAGGTCGACATCGAGGAGTTGAACGACCGCGCCGACGCCCTGGAGGAGGAGTACGAGGGAGAGCTTCCGCAGTACAACTCCGCCAAGGACGCCGTGGAGACAGCCCAGGAGAAGCTGGACGACGTCGAGGAGCGGCTCGAGGCCGCCGAGGAGGACGCCTCCCGGGTCGCGGCCGCCCAGTACAAGGGCACCGGCCTCGATCCCACGATCGAGGTCGCCATGAGCAGCTCACCCGACGAAACGCTCGACAACGCCGCCATGGCCGGGCGCGTTTCGGAGGCCAACGGTGAGCGCGTCGTCAACCTCACCGAGCTCCGGGAGGCGCGCGCCGAGGCCGCCGACGAGGCCGAGGCCGAACTCACCGAAGCCAAGGAGCTCGTCGACGACCTCGAGGCGCAGCGCGACGAGGTGCTCGACAAGATCGAGAAGTACGAGGAGGAACAAGTCCCCGAGACCTCGGGCAACGGCACCGTGCCGGAGTCGGCCAAGGGCTGGGGATTCGACGGCGCGACCCCGCGCATGGCCGCGATTCGCGACGAGATCATCCAGCAGTTCGGCGCCCCGTACCCGGTCGGCTGCGTGCGGCAGAGCTCCGACGACCACGGCGTCGGCAAGGCGTGCGACTTCATGATGAGCAGCAACGGTGCCAGCCCCTCGGCGGAGAACCAGCAGCTCGGCCAGCAGATCGCCAACTACGCCCAGAACAACGCCGACCGGCTGGGCGTGAAGTACATCATCTGGGAGCAGCGGATCTGGGACAGCCGCAACCCGGGCGCCGGCTGGAAGCAGATGGAGGACCGGGGCAGCATCACCCAGAACCACTACGACCACGTGCACGTGTCGTCGTTCTAGGTGCGGCGTTGGGGGCCGGAGCCACAACCGACGCCGGCCCCCGGTTCCCCGCGTGTCGGCGCGCACACCGCAACGGAGGTCACCGCCGTGTCCGTCCCGTTCGCCGTTCCCGTGCCAGGGCACTCGCCACGGGAACGAACATGGCCACGGCGACCGCGGTGAGCGCGAAACCCCACCCGTATCCCAGATACTGCAACGCGACGCCGAGCCCGAGCGCGCCAACACCGGTGCCCGCGTCGTAGCCGATGTTCCACGCCGCGCTGGCCGTGCCGTAGTCGGCCGGGCCGGTGCGGCGGAACAGCACGACGACGGTGTCGTTCTGGGTGGCACCGAACCCGGCACCGAACAGTGCCGCGCCCAGCACGACCACCGCGCCCCCCACGGCCCCGGGCCCGTCCCATCCGTCCCGGGCCGGCCAGATCGCCCCGGCGGTCAGTGCCATGCCGATCGCGGCACTCACCATGGCCGGGACGAGCAACATCGGGCGACCGGCGCGGTCGCTGACCCATCCGGCGGCCCACCGCCCGGTCACCAGCAGGACGCTGTAGGCGAGCAGCGCCATGATGGCGATCCATGGACGCCGCTCCAGCGGGATGGCCAAGAACGTCACGATCGCGCTGGAGGCGACCGCCGCGACCAGCATCACCAGCAACGGCCCCAGGACGCGCCCGGTCCGGCGCTCTTCGCGTGCGGCCGTGACACGGTCGTCGTCCTCGGGAGGTCGCCCCTCCCCGACGCTGAGCCAGATGCCGAACGCGGCCACCGCCCCGAGCACCGGCCCCACTCCGGCGACCCAGAACGCGGTGTCGAACCCGATACTCAGCGCCAGCCACACGCCGCCGGGCAGGAGCACCAGGTTCGGAAGCCCGACGGCCATCCCGTAGTATCCGGCGGCCCGCCCGATCTGGTCGGGCCGCACGAGCCGGGCGGCCAGGGCGGTCCCGGCCACGGTGAGCATGCCGAACCCGACGCCGCGCACCGCCGAGAGCGCGAGCAGCCCCGCGAGGTCCACCGTCAACAGCATCAATGGGGCGGGCACGCCGAGGAGTAGGGCTCCCACGGGGAACGTCCAACGGTAGCCGCCGTGGTCCAGTAGCCAGGGCATGGGCAGCTGGGTGAGCACCGTCGTGAGCATGAACATCGCCGTCGTGAGCCCGGCTCCGAACTCTCCCGCGCCGCCTCGCGTCGCCCACAGCGGCACCAGCGGAAGCAGCAGCACATAGCCGCAGAAACTGGTGACCGTGGCCAGCACCAGCAGCCGGAACGCCCGGCCGTGGAGCCCGACATGGCGACCCACACTGTGGGGATCATCGGACGAATATGCCTCGGGGGCCGTGGGGGTGGGCAATGGTCTATCCCGCCTTCGCGTGTTCCACTACGGTGCCCGCGACGCGGTGCCGGGCGCGTCGGGCGGGCGTGCCCCGGATCCTACAGATCCGGAGCGCGGTGCCGACGCCCCGATCCGGTCAGCAGCAGCGAACGCAGGTCCAGGACAATGTGCAGCACGATGGGGATGAACAGGCTGCCGGTTCCCAGGTAGACCACCATGAACAGCGCACCGAGCACGCCCGGCCCGACCAGTCCCCACCAGCCCTGGTAGATGTGGGCGAGGGCGAACAGCACGCAGGAGGCCACCGCCGCCACCAGCACCGGCAGCCCCATTGACACCCCGAGCGCGACAAAGAGGCCGCGGTAGAGCAGCTCCTCGCAGACACCCGCCGTGACCGCGAGTCCCGCGGCCATTCGACGCTCGGAGCGCGAGCGCGGGGCCAGCGCGGTGAGGACGTGCCCTCCGGTGCCCGGAGCCACCGGTTGCGTCTCGCCGGGCTGGCTCTCGTCGCCGCGGCTCCCGTTGTCGCGGGTGAGCAGCCACACGACCAGCAACACGAGACAGAACCCGATCACAGCGGCCAGCAACGGCCCCCACGCGTCCGGCGCTCGCAGCCCCAGGTGCGCCGGGGTCAGGCCGGGCGAGATCAGCAGGATCCCCACGATCACCGCGGTCCACAGCCACTGCGTCCCGATTGACATGCCGTAGAACTGGACCAGCGCACGGGGGTTGGTTGAGCGGTGGGACTGGAGCCACGCGAACGCGTGACGCCCC
The DNA here is from genome assembly GCA_003725585.1 of Halostreptopolyspora alba. Lineage (GTDB taxonomy): Bacteria > Actinomycetota > Actinomycetes > Streptosporangiales > Streptosporangiaceae > Lipingzhangella > Lipingzhangella alba. The sequence continues at coordinate 118,006 of RJMB01000010.1, forward strand.
AGCAACGGCTCACCGACCGCCGCGTACACCAGGAGAAGGGTCGCGAGCGCCGTCGCCGTCAGGGTGAACTCGGGATCGCTCTGTGGCACCAGCACGAGGAACAGCCTAGAAGATCCCGGAAGCGTAGGCACCGTGTCGGAACGGCGTGGCCGCACCCCACGGACATGTTCCGTGCCCGGGTATGTCTCCCCGGGGGACCGGGGGTACACGGCCCCCACTGTTTCCCGGTGTCACCCCTTGTGATAAAGGGCGCGACGGGGAACGGTGGAGAGTGTCCCGTGTCACACTCAAGGCAGGGAAGGGTGGCAAAGCATGGCGGACAAATCCGGTCCAGCGACCAGCGGCAGGGCACCCAAGGCCGACCGGCCCGCGGACATCCGCAACGTGGTGCTGGTCGGCCCCTCCGGAGCAGGCAAGACGACTCTCGTCGAGTCGTTGCTGTACACGGCCGGGGTTACGTCCCGGCCGGGCAAGGTCGAGGAAGGCACCACCGTCAGCGACCACGACGAGGTCGAGGTTCGACAGAAGCGCTCCGTGAACCTCACCGTGGCCCCGATGATGGTGGACGGCGTGAAGGTCAACCTGCTGGACGCCCCCGGCTACGCCGACTTCGTGGGCGAGCTGCGGGCCGGGCTGCGCGCGGCGGACGCGGCACTCTTCGTGGTCTCGGCGCTCGACGGGATCGACGGCCGTACCCAGCTGCTCTGGGAGGAGTGCGCCGCGATCGGGATGCCCCGCGCCGTCGCAGTGACCAAGATCGACCACCCGCGCGCCGACTTCGGCGACATCGTGGAGCAGTGCCAGGTCGCCTTCGGTGAGGGGGTGCTTCCGGCGTACCTCCCCATCACCTCGGGCGAGGGTGAGAAACGCACGGTGCGGGGGCTCTTCGGACTGATCTCGCAGCGCTTCCACGACTACTCGGGCGCGTCACGCACGGAGTCCGAGCCTCCCGCGAGCCTGGACGTCGAGATCGAGGCCAGGCGCAACGCGCTCATCGAGGGCGTGATCCAGGAGAGCGAGGACGAGACCCTCATGGACCGGTACATGGCGGGCGAGGACCTCGACTCCGACATGCTCGTCGCCGACCTGGAGGCCGCCGTCGCCCGGGGCGGTTTCCACCCAGTACTCGCGGTCTCCCCGACCCACGGGATCGGGGTAGGCGAGCTCATGGCGGAGCTGCCCCGGGCGTGCCCGTCGCCGGTGGAGCGTCCGCTCCCCGAGGTCACCACCGCGACCGACAAACCGGTCGAGGGGATGACCAGCGACCCCGACGGGCCGCTGCTCACCGAGGTCATCAAGACCCACAGCGACCCCTATGTCGGCCGGGTCAGCCTGATGCGGGTGTTCTCCGGGACGTTGCGCCCCGACACCGTCGTACACGTGTGCGGGCACGGCATGAGCGAACGCGGCCACGAGGACCACGACGTGGACGAGCGTATCGGCACGCTGTCGGTACCGGTGGGCAGGGGGATGGAGCCGGTCAGCCAGGTCACGGCCGGCGACATCTGCGCGGTCGGCAAGCTCGCGCGGGCCGAGACGGGTGACACCCTGTCGGCACGAGAGAACCCCATGCGCATCCCACCGTGGACGTTCCCGGAGCCCCTGCTCCCGGTGGCGCTGCGCCCCGCGTCGAAGTCCGACGACGACAAGCTGTCCCAGGCGATCTCTCGGCTGTCCGCCGAGGACATGACGCTCACGGTCGAGGTGAACGCCGAGACGCACCAGCTGGTGGTGTGGTGCATGGGCGAGGCGCACCTGGACGTGATCACCGACCGGCTGGCCAACCGGTACGGGGTCGAGGTCGAGACCGACACCGTCCGGATCCCGCTGCGCGAGACGTTCTCCGTGCCCGCCCAGGGGTTCGGTCGCAACGTCAAACAGAGCGGTGGCCACGGCGAGTACGGCATCTGCCAGATCGAGGTCGAGCCGCTGCCGTCGGGCTCGGGGCTGGAGTTCGTCGACAAGATCGTGGGGGGCGTGGTACCGCGCCAGTTCATCCCCTCCGTGGAAAAGGGGATCCGCGCGCAGATGGAGCACGGGGTGCACTCCGGGTTCCCGCTGGTGGACATCCGGGTCACCCTCTACGACGGCAAGGCGCACTCGGTCGACTCCTCCGACATGGCGTTCCAGAAGGCCGGCAAGCTCGCGTTGCGGGACGCCGCCGAGAAGGGCGACCTGTCGATGCTGGAACCCGTCGACGAACTCTCGGTGATCGTGGACGAGGAGTACATGGGGGCCGTCATGAGCGACCTGTCCGCGCGCCGGGGTCGGGTCATCGGCACCGAGGCCCTGCCGGACGGCCGTTCCGTGGTCCGGGCGGAGGTTCCGGAGCTGGAGATCACCCGTTACGCGATCGACCTACGCTCGCTCTCGCACGGCACGGGCACCTTCAGCCGCCGTTACCTGCGCCACGAACCGCTGCCGCGCCAGCTCGCGGAGAGGTACGCCCAAGCGGGCGAGACCTGATGTCGGAGACGTCGGCCGGCCCACGGAGAAAGCCGGGGCACCGAGGGCACCCGCCCCCATCCCGCCGGCCGGCGCCGCGCTCCTTCACAGCACCCGGCCCGGCCGGGAACGGTCGGCCAGCGCGGCGAAGCGCCACGTGTTCACCGGGTGGCTGGACAGCAGGTTCGCCAGCATCACGAAAAGTCCCTGGTCGGTGGTGGCGCGGGAGGCGATGTCGTCGAAACTGACGTCGGAGTAGAGGTACTTTCCCGCGGCGAGTATCCGCAACCCCGCGACACCTTCGGGGCAGAACTCGTAGGCGTGGTTGTCCGCCGTGTACTCCTGCGCCCTGCTGAGTGTGCTGCCCACTCCCGGGATGAGGTTGGCCACCGAGATCCCGAACTGCCGCCAGTAGGACGCGTGGCCGGCGGCGATATGCCCCACCTCGTGGCCGATGACGAACCTGAGCGCCTCGGGGTCGGCGAGCCGGTCACCGATCTCGAACAGGTCGCTGTTGATCGAGACGTACCTGCGGAACCCGTGCCCGGAGGCGAACGCGTTGATCTGGCCGTTGCCGAGAACGACGTAGGCGTCGGGCACACGTGGCAGTCCGAGCCGTCGCGCGGCGTCGACCACCATGCGGTGCGCCTGCGGGAACTGGGTCTCGGTGATGCGCACGCCGTTGACCCGCTGTTTGGCGTACATCTGCCCGCGGATGAAGAACACCGCCAGCGGGACGGCGAGTAGCACCAGTGGCTGCCCCGACTCTCCCTGCACGGCACGGCTGATCGCCCCCGCGGCGGCGAGCGCGGTGACCGCGACACACACGGCGAGGATCCGGTTCTCCCTGGGATGCCGCAGCGCTCGCCGCCTCTGTCGGTCTCCCCACCTCACGGACGCCATGGTCCCATTCTGGGGGGCGCCCCCACCGGGGTCCCCGGCACGACTCCGGTGGGGCTACCGGATCGGAACATCCGGCCGTGCCGAAACTCGTGGGGTGGCTCACGCGGCGCGCGCGCCGGTATCGAACGTTTCGGTCCCCCGACCTCTCACGGACCCCCGGAACACGAGAGAACCGATACGGGCCGGGGGTCCAGGCTCCCGCTCAGAGCCGGTAGGGCGGATCCTCGGGTGGGTTCCGCGGTTGCTCGGGAGCCTCGTAGGGGTCATGGGGCTCCCGCGAGGGGTGGTCGGCCGACCACGGCCGCTCCCCCGGATACGGCTCGGCGTCGGGCGGCGGGGGCGCCGCCGAGACCGGCGGCCCTTGGGGCGGCGGCGCGGGGAACGCGGGACCGCCGGGGTACTCGCTGCCCGGTTGGGGCTCCCCACCGTGCCACGCCCCCGAGGACGGGTCGTCATCGTGCAACAGGTCGGCCATATCGGCGGCGTGGGTGGACTCGACACCACCGTCGCCGCCGTCCTGGCGGGTCCCGGCCGCGGCTCCTCCGAACGCGTCGTAGGCCGGCCACGCCGGGGAGTCGAGGTCCGGCGCCGGCTCAGAGAACGCCCCACCACCGGTCGCGCCACCCGCGCCCGGGTCGGCCTCGGGAGCCGCCCCGGGGAACCTCCCGTCAACGGCAGCGCCGAACGCGGCTCCCTCCCCGGGCACCTCCGAGACCGGTGCGCCCTCCTCCGGCGGCCCGGGGGCGGGCCCCGCGTACTCCTGTGGGGGTGGCCCGGGGACGGGCTCGGCCAACTCCTCCGGGGGAGGCGCGTCCACCACCGGGGTGCCCCGCGGGGTCTCCCGGAGGAACGCGGGCTGCTGCCCGGTCGAGGCGTCGGGCTCTCCCCGGCCCAGGTAGGTCAGCGCGGCCACGGTCATCGCGGCCAGCCCGGCGGTGAGCGTGGTCTCCCGTTCGGGGGCGAAGTAGGGCGAGTGGTTGCCGGGCACCGCCTCGAGCTTCTCGTAGGGGGTCCGACCCGGGGCCGCCTCCCAGACGTCGTGCGGGGTGGCCCCGATGAACCAGTAGACGTAGGGGATCGGGTTGGGGTCGCCGGGCAGCCCGAACGCCCCGAAGTCCTCGCTGCCGGTGAACGGCTCGGGCAGGTCGATAACGTAGGCGTCGCCGAAGTAGGCCCGGTGCGCCTGCGCGAGCTGCCGGGTCGCCTCGGGGTCGTTGCTGGTGACCCCCGCCTCCTCGACCACCTCGATCTCGGGCTCACGGGGGGCGCCGGCGGCCGACGCCTCGGCCCGGACGATCCGCTCGATGGCGCCGTGCAGCCGCCGCGCGACGGTCTCGTTCAGCGCGCGGGCGTTGATCTCCAGGTACGCCTCGTCCGGGATGACGTTGGCGCGGGTTCCGGCGCGCAGCACCCCGACCGTCACGACCGCCATCTCGCTGGGGCTGATCTCACGGCCGACCACGGTCTGCACCCGGGCGACGATACTCGAGGCGATCACCACCGGGTCCACGGTCAGGTGCGGCTGGGAGGCGTTCCCACCGCTGCCGAAAACCCGCACCTTCAACGTCGATGTGGCCCCGAGGATGACTCCGGCCCGGTGCGACACCATCCCGGCCGGCTGCGGCCCGAGGTGCTGGGCCAGGGCGATGTCGGGACGCCCGTGACGGGAGTACAGACCGTCGCCGAGCACGGCGGGGGCGCCGTCGATCGTCTCCTCGGCGGGTTGGGCGACCACCATCAGGGTGCCACTCCACCGGTCCCGCGCGCTGGCCAGCAGGTCGGCCGTTCCCACCAGGCACGCCGTGTGGGCGTCGTGCCCGCAGGCGTGCATCACCGGGACGTCGTTGCCGCCGTCGTCGACGCCGCGCGCCGTGCTCGCGTACGGAAGGCCGGTCTGCTCCTGCAACGGGAGCGCGTCCATGTCGCCGCGAAGCAGAACGGTCGGCCCGTCGCCGTTGCGCAGCACGCCAACGACTCCCGTGCCGCCCACGCCGGTCTCGATCTCGAACCCGGCGCGACCCAACCACTCGGCCACGGCGCGCGCGGTCCTGTGCTCCTGATGCGAGAGTTCGGGGTTCTTGTGCAGGTCGACATAGAACCCCTCAACGAGCGGAAAGACCTCGTCGACGAGCCGCATGACCACACTGCCGTGTTCGGCGACACGCCGGGGATCGACCGCGTGCGGCACTTGCTCCACCGCCTCCGTCTGCTGTGACACGTACGCGGTAGTCCCCTCCGGCCACGTCACCGGGGGAGCTACCGGAGCGATTGTCTCTTTTAGCACTGGTGAATCTCAACTGCCCACTCACCGAACGAATTCGGGTGCGTGGGCACCGTAGCCAGAGAGCGCGGTTCGTCGCGTTCCCGGGGGTGTCGGGCCGGGTGTGCTCAGGATCTTCGACCCGGACACCGCCCGTGGACAATACCCGCCCCTCCGCCGCCGGTCGAGAGTGACGGATGACATGGACGGCTCCGCGGCCCCGCATGCGGGCGCCAGGCGGCCACCACTCCTACTACGGATTGACATCCGTCACGTTCGATCCGTGGCCGGATTCGGTCCGAACATGTAGTGTGCCCTCCCAGGGTTCTCAGTGAATTCCCAGTCGGACTCAGTCACGACTCATGGAACCCTTGGCCTCGTCGGGGTCCACCCCGGTCCGGCACCCCGCGCACTGCCCGACACCCCCCGGCTGACCTCCCCCAACGCTGCCCGCTACTGCTGACCCGGAGTCCCAGTTGGCCTCAGTGACCACCCAGCATCAGGACGGCATGGCCACGTCCAGCGTTGCCCCCGCCGATGACGTGCCCACGCGAAACGCGCGGGCCGCCTCCGAGGCGAGCGAGGGGCACGGAGCCGCGCCGAAGAAGCGCGACGCGCTGCTCGACAACGCCAAGTTCCTGCTGATCGTGCTGGTGTTCGTCGGACACGCCATCGAGCCCACCACCGAGACCCGTCTCGCGGAGGCTCTCTACTTCTGGATCTACCTGTTCCACATGCCGGCGTTCGTCCTGATCAGTGGCTACCTCTCGCGGTCCTTCGACGGCTCGGGACGCCGCGTCGACAAGCTGCTCACCACGGTGGTCGCCCCCTACCTCGTCTTCTGGGGGATCTACGCGCTGCAGTCGCTCTCGGTCGGGCGAGATCTGCCCGACGGCCCACTGGAGCCACTGTGGGTCACCTGGTTCCTGGCGGCCCTGTTCGTGTGGCGGTTGACCGTGCCGCTGTGGAACCGGCTCCGGTGGCCGTTCGCGGTCTCGGTGGGGGTGTCGTTCCTCGGCGGCCTGGTGGCAACGGGAGACGCCCTCGGAGTGTCGCGGATCCTCAGCCTGCTGCCGTTCTTCGTCGCCGGACTGATACTCGAGCAGCGCCACTTCGACATGCTCAAGTCGGGCTGGGTACGCGCGTGGAGCGCCGTGGTCGTCCTGGTGACGGCCGCGATGTCCTACATCTACCTGGAACAGGTCAGTCGCGAGTGGGTGTACTGGCGCGAGAGCCTGCTCGACCGCGACGTCGATCTCCTGCCGCTGGGGATCCCCGGCCGCGTCGTCTTCCTCGTGCTGGCGTTCTCACTCACCGCCGCCCTGCTGTCACTCACGCCACGCAGGACCACCCGGTTCACTCGGCTGGGCGCGCTCACCATGTACGTGTACCTGCTCCACGGCCTGGTCATCCGGATCGCCGAACAGTTCGGCTGGTACGAGTTCACCAGCGACCACCTCGGGAACCACGGGTCGCTGGCGGTGAACCTCGCGCTCGCCGTGACGCTCACCTTCGTGCTGTGCGCTCCCTGGGTACGATCCGCGACCCGATGGGCCGTGGAACCGAGAGTCGAGTGGATGCTGCGCCCCGGCCGCGACTCCCCGGCCACCCCAGCACGCGCGCGCGGTTAGTGTGGTGCCTCTCAGGCTCGCTGTGTCTCCCGGGCTCGCTGTGCCTCAGGCTCGCTGCCGCTCGCCCGGCCCGGGTGCCTAAGGGCCGGGAACCTTCGGACACCTCCGGTGAGGTCACTCGTCCCTCACTCTCCCACCTCCGGGTCCTCCAGAACCCCGGCGGCACCCGAGCAGTGTCTCCCGGGCTCGCTCCCGCTCGCCCGGCCCGGGTGCCTGAGAACCGGGAACCTTCGGACCCTGCGGTGAGGTCGCGCGGACACCGCACGTGACGGGGGCCACGGGCCGTCCCGGTCAGTTCTCGTGCCGCAGTCGGTGTAGCTCCACCGCGAAGTCGCGCGTGGCCAGCCACAGCTTGTAGACGATCAGCAGCTCGAAAACGGCCAGCGCCGCGCACGACAGCACGGTCACCGCGATGATGAGGCTCGGTAGCGCCGTGACGAGCGCCACGAGAGCGGTGAGCGGAGCGACGACGCAGACGAACATCTCGAACTCGATGCCGCTGAACAGGTGCGGCCGCACCCGACTGCGCAACAGGGTGGCCCGCAGTCGCCCGTACCAACCGAACCGCTGGTCGAAGCCCCGATGGACGTCGATCACCCGCGCGTCCTCGGGGGCGTTCGTGCCGGCGCGCACCTGGTCGGGGGTGGCGCTCGGATCGTCGCGCAGAGCCTCCTCCACGAAGACGACCGGCGTGGCTTCGCCCTCGCCCTCGCCATCGGCGTCACCGTCGGCGCCCGGCTCGCGCCGGGTCTCGGTGCTCTCCGGGTCGTCCTCCACCATGGAGTCGACCGTTGCGCCCTGCGCGGCGGCGCGGAGCTTGGCGCGCATGCTCTGGCGGGTCTTGGCCACCTGCGCTCCGTTGAGGTAGCGCAGCAGGTCGAGAAAGGTCACCACGGGGGCCAGGAGCAGGTAGGCTACCTGGCCGGTGGCCGCCCACTGGCCGATCAACAGCGCCATCATGCAGCCGAAGAACCGCACGCGGTCGAACACAAAGTCCACCCAGGCACCGAAGACGGACCCGTTGCCCTTCAGGCGCGCGATCTTGCCGTCCATGCAGTCGAGCACGAAACTCAGGTGGAACAGCACGGCCCCGGCCACCAGCCACGGCCAGCTGGCCAGTGCGAAGCACACCGCCGATCCCAGACCGAGGACCCCGGCGCCGAAGGTGATCTGGTTCGGTGTGATACCGGTGCGGTTGGCGGTCAACACGACCATCCGAGACGCCAGAGGGTCGACGAGGAACACCGTCCACCAGGCGTCGCGCTTCTTGTAGGTCCTCTCGCGGACATCCGCGAGTGTGAAGCTCGTCATCGTCATCTCCTGTGATCCCACCGCGGCGGAGGCGGGAATACCGTGATGCGGTGCGGTCGCTGACGTCCGGGGAAGGTGGCCAACGGCCGGATGATCATCCCAGACCGTCCCCCCACGCGCTAATCGGCCAGGCCATAATTGACAGACAAGAGGGTTTCGAACGGACGGGTACGCGTCCCGTCCACTCGGCCCGCGAGGCGTTCGACCGAGGAAGCGGCGTGCACTTTCTGAACGACCAAGTCCCGGAGCAGGACCTGACCTACAGCGACGTGTTCATGGTCCCGCGGCGCTCCGCTGTGGACTCCCGGCTGGACGTGGATCTCGCGACCCACGACGGGACGGGGACGACGATCCCCATCATAGCCGCGAACATGACCGCGGTCGCGGGACGCCGCATGGCCGAGACCATCGCGCGGCGCGGTGGACTGGCGGTGATCCCGCAGGACATTCCGATCGATGTGGTCGCCGAGGTCATCTCCTGGACCAAGCGCCGCGACCTGGTTCACGAGACCCCCATCACCCTCAACCCGGACAGCACGGTCGGCGAGGCGCTGAACCTGCTGCCGAAGCGGGCGCACAACGCGGTCGTCGTCATCGACGCCCAACGACGCCCGATCGGCCTGGTCACCGAGGCCGACTGCGTCGGCGTGGACCGCTTCACACAACTGCACGAGGTCATGTCGACCGACCTTCTGACCATCCCGGCCGGGACCGACCCGCGGGAGGCGTTCGGGACGCTGCACGACTTCCGGCACCGGCTGGCACCGGTCGTCGACACCGAAGGGGCGCTGGAGGGTGTGCTGACGCGCACCGGGGCACTGCGTTCCACGCTGTACGACCCCGCCGTTGACGGCCAGGGGCGGCTGCGGATCGCCGCCGCCGTGGGAATCAACGGAGACGTCGCGGGCAGGGCCGAACAGCTGCTGGAGGCCGGTGTCGACGTGCTCGTCATGGACACGGCGCACGGCCATCAGGAGAAGATGATCGGCGCGCTGCGGAAGGTGCGGGCGCTGGACCCCGGCGTCCCGCTGGTGGCCGGCAATGTCGTCACTGCCGAGGGTACGCGCGACCTGATCGAGGCCGGCGCCGACATCGTGAAGGTGGGGGTCGGGCCGGGCGCCATGTGCACGACGAGGATGATGACGGCCGTGGGCCGCCCGCAGTTCTCGGCGGTCCTCGAGTGCGCCACACAGGCCCGTGCCCTCGGCCGGTCGGTGTGGGCCGACGGTGGTGTGCGGCACCCGCGCGACGTGGCGTTGGCGCTGGCCGCCGGCGCGACCAACGTGATGATCGGCTCCTGGTTCGCCGGAACGTACGAGTCGCCCGGCGACGTGCAGCGCGACGCCCAAGGGCGGCTGTACAAGGAGAGCTTCGGGATGGCCTCGGCGCGTGCCGTCCGGCTGCGCACGTCGGACGACTCCCCGTTCGAGCGGGCACGCAAGGCCCTGTTCGAGGAGGGGATCTCGTCGAGCCGGATGTATCTGGCCCCGGAGCGCCCGAGCGTGGAGGACCTCACCGACGAGGTGGTGGCCGGTGTGCGCAGCGCCATGACCTACGCCGGCGCGCGCACCCTGGAGGAGTTCCACGAGTACGCGACCGTCGGCGTGCAGAGCGCGGCCGGTTACAACGAGGGCCAGCCGGTGCCGTCGAGCTGGTGAGGCGCGCGTGCCCCGGGCACACGGCGTGGGCTAGCCTGCGGGGCACGGGCGTGTTGGTGACCTCCGGCCACCGCCGTGGGATCCGTCTCCGGGGACCGGCGCTTCGGGGGCCTCGGGCCGGGCGTCGCGGGTCCCGGTCTCGTGGGAACCACGGGTCCCACCTGCCCCCTGACCGACTCGTGCCCCCATCGTTACACTCGATCCCTAGCCTTCCTCGAGAATCGCCGTGTGCCGGCCGGGGCCGCCCTCCAGGTACGTCGAAAGTGGATTCCCGTGGTCTACATCTACCCCCTCCTTCCCATCGTGTGCGGGCTTCTCGTCCTTGGCTACCTGGGCCGACACGCCGCGCGCTCCGTGTTCATCGCCCGCTTCGGCGCCAGCACCGAGGGACGGATCATCGGGTATCAGGAGACCAGTACGGCGGCCCGGATGATCGTGCGCTTCGAGACCCACGACGGCGAGGAGGTCCACGCCAAGCACGACAACACCGCGTGGACCGCGTCGCGCTACGGCGACATCGTCACCGTCAGCTACAACCCGGACCGCCCCGAGGAGGCGCGGATCGTCCGCACCCGGTGGCAGAGCCACTGGGTGGAGTGGATGTTCGCTGGGCTGGGGGCGTCGCTCATCGTGATCGGCTGCTGCCTGGCCTATCTGAGCTGGTGGTGAGCGGCCTCCGCACCCCCGCGCGGGCGTCCGGCTCCGTCCGGCGGTCGCCACGCTCGGCCCAGTCGCGCACGGCTGTGCCGCGACCGTCGGTGACGCTCGGTCTTTCGGGTCGCTCCACCTGGCACCCTAACCCACTGTTACCAACGGTAACTTTTTGATAATTCTTAGCGCCGCACCCTTTTCGTAGTAAGTGAGTATCGCGGCACCATTTGCCATGGGCTGCACCAGTTCATGGCATATTCCGGGGCACACCCGGCCGCACCACGGCCGTGCCAGCGCCGCGAGGACAGGCCACGAACCTCGACGTAGCGGATACGATCCAAACCATTCCTCCTTGTTGATGGAGGTATGCGATACCTTCAGCGCGAGCCGGTCGCCCCGCGAGTTCCCCCCGACCGTCGCTCCCTCATCCTCGGATGACCCCAGCCCCGGTAACAGGACCGTGTGCGCGTGTGACGCGCTTCGGGCCCGAGGGCCGTATCGGGCTTAAGGAGAGCAGTGCAGGAAGCGAAACAACGACGAGTCCGCAGTATCGAATCCCGACTGCGCGGGATCGTCCTCGCGCCGATAGCGGCCGTCGCCGCGATATGGCTGATGACAAGCGGCTATCTGGCCCATGACGCCTTCACGCAGTACTCCGTCGCCGAGAGCAACCAGGAGCTGCTGACCCCCACGGCCATCGCCCTGACCGCGGTGATGGACGAACGCTCGGCAACCGCCGCCTACCTGGAACGTCCCGAGGAGTCCCGGGAGACGCTGGAGGCCGCCCGTACCGAGGCCGACGAGTACATGACCGATGTCCTCGACCGGTTCGATGAGGGGGCGCTCAACGTCCCCCACGATGTCCACGACCAGCTCCACGCGCTTGAGCGGGAGTTCGACAAGATCGGCGACGTGCGCGACGAGGTGGACCGGGGTGACCTGTCCCGCTCCGAGATTCTCACCTACTACAACGAGCTCTCCGCGGTCGGAGCGGACATCTTCCACGAACAGGCGCACGTCAACTCCACCCAGGACGCCGTCGGCCCCGGGATGAGCACCACCTCCATCTTCCGCGCCGTCGACACCCTCGCCCGGGCCGACGCCCGGCTCGCCCGCGGCTTCGCCTCAGGCGAGCTCAGCACGGCCGACCAGGCCGAGTTCACACGTCTGATGGGCTCGTACCGCACGACGCTCGGCTCGCTGGACGAGGCCATGGGGCCCGCCCCGCAGCGCACCCTGCGCGACCTGCTGGACGGCTCCGACTGGGCCACCCTGACCGAGTTCGGGGACACGATCGCCGAACGCACGGTCACCACGACCATCGACCCCACCACCGGGGAACGGTCCGAGGACCTGTCGCTCCCCGTGAGCGAGGACGAGTGGCGCGCCGCCTACACCCCGGTCAAGGAGACCCTCACCGAGGTCGGCGAGGAACAGGCCCGGTGGTACACCGACATCCAACAGCAGCACGCGAACCAGGCCCTCGCGCTCGCCGTGGGCGGCTCCCTCGGTATCGCGGCGCTCGGTGCCGGCGTGCTCGTGTTCGCCACCCGTTCCGCCCGGGCGCTGGTCGGCAGGTTGCACCGGCTGCGTGACGAGGCCCAGGACCTCACCGAACGCGGCCTGCCCGAGGCTCTCGAGAAGGGGCGCGAGACCCCGGAGGGCTCCGTGCGCACCGAAGCGTTGCGGGTCTCCGGCGAGGACGACGCCGACGAGATCGGCCAGGTGGCCCGTTCGTTCAACTCGGCCCACCGCACCGCTGTCAACGCCGCCATCCAACAGACCGAGATGCGCCAGGGCATCAACCGGGTGTTCCTGAACATCGCCCACCGCAGCCAGACCCTGGTCCACCGGCAGCTCAAGCTGCTCGACAAGATGGAGCGCGATCAGGAGGACCCGAACCAGCTCGATGAGCTGTTCAAACTGGACCACCTGGCCACCCGATCCCGCCGCAACGCCGAGAACCTGCTGATCCTCGGCGGCGAGACCCCGGGCCGCACCTGGCACCGCCCGATGCCACTGATCGACGTGCTACGCGGGGCCATCTCGGAGTCGGGCGACTACACCCGGGTCCAGCGGGAGCACATCGCGCGGGTCTCGCTCAAGGGTCCCGCTGTCGCCGACGTCATCCACCTGGTGGCCGAACTCGTCGACAACGCGACCGCGTTCTCACCGCCGAGCACCCAGGTGCGGCTGAGCGGCGAAGAGGTGGCCAACGGGGTCGCTGTGGAGATCGAGGACCGCGGGATCGGCATGGCGGACGCGGAGCTCCGGGCCGCCAACGAGCTGCTCGCCGAGCCACCCGAGTTCGACGTCATGCGGCTCAACGAGCGGACACGGCTGGGGCTGTTCGTCGTCTCACACCTGGCCCACCGGCACGACATCAGGGTGCGGCTGCGTGGTTCCCCCTACGGGGGGATCCAGGCCATCATCCTGATCCCCAGCGAACTCGTCGTCCCCGACCCCACCCCCGCCTCGGTGACCGAAGGGTCCACCGAAGGGTCCGGTGCCACCGACCCCGCGGACTCCCGCACTCTCACCGCGGGCGCCGACCTCATCGCGGGCACCCCGGCCTCCGCCAACGGCCACCACCCCACCGGGGAGAGCCCACCGGACATCGTGACGGGCACATACACGGCATCCGGCCTGCCCAAACGCGACAGGTTCGGTTCCGGAACGGAGCCGGACCCGCCGATCGGCGAGACCACCAGCCACCCCGAACCACCGTCGGACGACTCCGGTGATCCGCGCCCGGAGCTGCCCAAACGCACTCCCCAGGCCAACCTGGCGCCGCAACTCTACGACACGCCTCCAGCCACCCCCGGCGGCGACTCCGCCGAGGCCGCGCCCGTGGACGACGGCTCCGAGGGGAGCCCGACCGAGACGCCCCAGGAGGAACGCTCGGACCGACTACGCCGGAACATGACGGCCTTCCAGCACGGAACGCAACGCGGGCGCCGTGAAGGGCGAGCCCGCACCACCGAGACCGAGAAGGATTCGTGACCGTGACGACGAACCACGCCACAAAGGACCTGGACTGGTTGCTGGACGAGCTGGTGGAACGAGCCGTCGGCGCCAGGTGCGCGATCCTGCTCTCCGCCGACGGCCTGCTCCTGGGCCGTTCCCAGGAGCTCGGCAAGGAGGACGCCGAACACCTGTCCGCGGTGGCCTCCGCGTTCCAGAGCCTGGCCCGGGGCACCGGTCGTCAGTTCAACGGGGGCAGGGTGCTGCAGACCGTCGTCGAGATGGAACGTGCCTACCTGTTCGTCACCAGCGCGGGGTCCGGCGCCTGCCTCTCCCTGGTGGCCGAGGAGACATCCGACGTCGGCCTCGTCGCCTACGAGATGAACGTCATGGTCGAGCAGGTCGGCAAGTTCCTCGACGCGGCGCCACGGCCGGACAGCGAGGCTCCGGACGGCCAGTCGGCCCAGTGAGCGGGAGGTGCCCATGGCCGACAGAGACGAGCCCGACGCGGACGAGCCCCTGGTCCGTCCGTACGTCATCGCCCACGGTCGGCAGAATCCCAGCAACGTCGAGCTGGACCTCGTCAGCGTGGTCATCGCCGCCAACGCCGAGGTGGACGAGCTCTCCCTGGAGCCGGAACAGGTGCGCATTCTGGATATCTGCCGCGAACCACAGTCCGTGGCGGAGGTGGCCTCGTACCTGGACGTCCCCGTCGCGGTGGTCAAGGTCCTGCTCGGCGACCTCATCAGTCGGGGCCATGTACTGGCCCGCGCCCCATACACAGCGGAAAGCCCGGTCAGCCGGGAGCTACTCCAGGCGGTTCTCAATGGCATCGAACGACTCTGAACACAACGCGGGCCCGATCCCCTCGGCGATCAAGATCCTCATCGCGGGAGGGTTCGGGGCCGGAAAGACGACGCTGGTGAGCACACTCAGCGAGATCCCTCCCCTGAGCACCGAGGAGCAGATGACCGAGGCCAGCCTCGGCGTCGACGACCTCAAAGGCGTGGAGGAGAAGACGACCACCACGGTCGCTCTCGACTTCGGCCGCATCACCATCAGCGAGGACATCGTCCTGTACATGTTCGGCACCCCGGGTCAGGACCGCTTCTGGTTCCTGTGGGAGGAGCTCGTCATGGGGGCGCTCGGCGCGGTCGTCCTGGCCGACACCCGGCGTTTGGAGACCTGCTTCTCGGCCGTGGACTTCTTCGAGCGCCACCGCGTGCCCTTCGTCGTCGCGGTGAACTGCTTCGAGGGAGCGCACCGCTACGCGGCCGACGAGGTCCGTGAAGCGCTCGACCTCTCCCAGCGGACTCCGGTGCTGTTGTGCGACGCTCGCACGCGCGACTCCAGCAAGGACGTGCTGCTGACGCTCATCCGCCACGTGGCCGAGACCACGGCGACACCCGCGTGACCGCGAACGCGCGCAATCCAGCCGCCGCGGGACCTACCCCCTCTGAGTGACCGCGGCTATCCTCTGGGTGACCGCGACTCGCTGTTCCACACCGCGCGTCGCGCCCCGCGCCGAAGCCGCGACCAAGAGAGTGCTCCCATGCGACGGTTTGACTGGTACCGGGAGATCCATCGGCTGGATCCCGACCGCGACCGGCTACGGATCACCCAGATCCTCAGCACCCACGAGTTCCCCTGGGACATGGAGCAGGCGCTGGGGCTCGCGTTGTACCGCACCTACGCCGTGCCCAGCGTCGGCGAGCTGCTCTGGCACACCGGCGAGTTCACGGAGCGCACCCAGCGCCGATACGACGACACCGCCTTGATCCTGAACGACATCATGGAGCACGGGTTCGAGCCCGGCCGCGGCCGTGACGCGGTGCGCCGGCTGAACCAGATGCACCATTCCTACGACATTCCCAACGACGATTACCTCTACGTGCTGAGCACGTTCGTGGTGATGCCGCCACGTTGGCTCAACGAATGGGGGTTCGGCTGGCGCCGGATGACCGAGCACGAGATCACGGCGCACACCAACTACTACCGGACCCTGGGCACGCACATGGCCATCCGGGACATCCCCCAGACCTTCGAGGAGTTCCACGAGCTGTTCGACGACTACGAGCGCGAGTACTTCGGCTACTCCGAGGGTGGGCGCAGGGTCTCCGACGCCACCCTGGACCACATGGTCAGCTTCTACCCCCGGTGGCAACGTCCGATGATGCGGCGGTTCACCATGGCGCTGCTCGACGACCGGCTCACCACCGCCTTCGACTACGACCGGCCGTCGCGCCTCGTGCGGGGCGCGGCCTCGCTCGCCCTACGGGCCCGCGCCACGGTGGTGCGGTTCACGTCGCCACGCCGGGAACCCCAGTGGGCCCGTAACAGCCCGAACATCCGCAGCTACCCCGACGGCTACCAGCCCGAGCGGATCGGCACCTTCCCCAAGGGCTGCCCCGTTCCGCACGGGATGCGCACCGTCGAGATCCCGGAGACCGGCGCACGGGTACCCGCCGAGGGTGAGGCCCTCCCACCCGAGAGCCGCGAGACGTCCTGACACGCCCCGGAGGGCTCACCCCGGAGCGTGGGGGCGGCCCGGGCGCGGTCTCCCCGCTCACCGGGGAAGGCGGCGCCAGAGCGAGCGAGGCAGCAGCCGCATACCCGCGAAGACGAATCGGAGCCTACGGGGCACCCAGACGACCTCCGCCCCGGAGCGGAGGCCATCGGCGACCGCGTCTGCCACTTCCGAGGCGGTCGCCGGGAACGGGGCTGAGGGGACATGGGCCGACATCCGCGTGGGCACGTAGCCGGGGCGCACGACCAGCACCCGGGCACCGCTGCCGTGCAACGCGTCACCGAGCCCTTGGGCGAACCCGTCGAGGCCGGCCTTGGCGGAGCCGTAGACGTAGTTGGCGCGCCGCACCCGCACCCCCGCCACCGAGGAGACCACGACGAAGGTGCCGTGCCCCTGCTCCCTGAGTTGCGCGGCGACGGCGATCCCGGTGGAGACGTGCCCGGTGTAGTTGGCCGTCGCGGCTCCGGCGGCGGCCACCGGGTCGTGGTCGTAGGTGGTCTGCTCACCCAGCACTCCGAACGCGTCGATGACGACGTCGAGGTCGCCCACGAGCTTCACGGCCGCCGCGACCACATCAGCGTGCGACTCGGGGGCGGCGGCGTCGAAGTCGACCGGATGCACCTCGGTCGCGCCGGCGGACAGCAACCGGTCGCGCGCGTCGGCGATCGTCCCCGCGCTCTCAGCGCCCGGTTTCTCCGGGAGTGACTCCAGCATCGACACAGCGGCCTCGCGTGCCGCGAGCACGACCCTGCGCGCCCCGCTACGCACCAGACGCTCGACGATGGCCAGCCCGATCTCGCTCCGCCCGCCAAGGAGGAGGACGGAGTCCACCGCGCCCACCGCGTTCCGCATTCGCCTTCTCCCGCTCTCGATGTCGGTGCCGCCGGAGCACCGGTGACGGCCTTGTGAGGCGAGCCTGCCAAAGGGCGGCACGCGGGGGAAGACCGCCCGGATGTTCCGACCGTCGGACCGAAGGGGGCGGCCGCCCCGCTCCGGGACGGCCCCACCGCTCCACCGGCCTCAAATTCGGTTGCGTGAACCCGGTGGTGATCCTGACAGTGGTTCCATGCTGAGTGAGGAGCAGGTGGCGAGGTTCGTCCGCGAAGGCTTCGTGACACTGAGGAGAGCTGTTCCAGCGCCGCTCGCGGAGCGGTGCCGAGACGAACTCTGGGAGGCGGTCCGTGCGACGGCCGGTTGTGAACGTGATGATCCCGCGACGTGGTCCGCGCCGGTGGTACGGCTGGGTCAGCTGGCCACGGAATCGGCCCGTGCGGCGGCGAACCAACCGGTACTGCACGAGGCGTTCGACCAGCTCGTCGGCAACGGGCGTTGGCTGCCACGGGAGGCGCTGGGGACGTGGCCGGTCCGCTTCCCGAGCGAGGAGGAACCGGGAGACGACGGCTGGCACCTGGAGGCGGGTTTCGCCGGGGAGGGGGGCGAGAACCGGGTGAGCCTGCGCTCCCGGGGACGGGCACTGCTGATGCTTTTCCTGTTCTCCGAGATCGGCCCCGACGACGCCCCCACCCGTGTTCGTGTCGGTTCCCATCTCGATGTTCCGCCACTCCTGGCCGACGCTGGCGAGGAGGGGCGCGAGTGGTTCGAACTCTGCGGCGACGCGGTACCGGCCTCGACGGGCCGTCCGGAGGAGCTGGCCACCGGCTCGCCGGGCGACGTGCTGCTGTGCCACCCCTTCCTCGTGCACGCGGCCCAGCCGCACCACGGCACGGTTCCCCGGTTCATGGCCCAACCGCCGCTTGAGCCCACCGGCGAGCTCGATCTCTCCGGGGCCGATCCAACCCCGGTCGAGCAGGCGGTGCTCACCGGGCTGTCCGAGTAACCCCCGAGCGGCCAGTGGGCCACGGCGGAGGGTCCGGCACACTCCGCTCATCCGCCATCCCCGGCCGGGGGGCCTCTCAGCGCGGACAGCGCGGCAGCCCGTAGCGGAGCCTCACCGTTCCCAGGATGACGTGCCCGCTCACTCTCAGGTGCACGGCCCCGATGGTGGACGCGGCCGCGACCCGGGAGCTGATGGCTCCGTCGCGGGTGGTCAGCGCCTCGACGTTCGCGCTCGCGCCACGCGGGAGCGTGATGACCACGGTCCCGATGTCCACGGCCAGCTCGATGTCGACCACCGGGTGGGCGATCCTGGCCGATGTGAGGTTCAACCGGACGGTCCCCGAGTCCGAGGTGATCCGCAACCGCCTGGGCACACCCCAGACGCCGCTGCGTTTCACCGTGCCGCTCCCGGTGCTCAACTCGATGGTCTCGCCGCGGTCGTCCGGCCCGTCCTCGGAAGGCGGAAGGTCGCCCAGCAGTACGTCCAGCTCGTCGTCGAAGGTGGCCACGCAGACCGCGGAGAGGCGCTCGTGGAACTCCACCATGGTGAGTCGCCCCTCCGCGAAAGCGCGGTTCAGTCGCGTCACCGCGACCTCGCGCTTGGCTTCGGACACCCGCCGGCGCGGGACGGGGCACTCGGGGGGAGTCGACCGCATGACGGGATCTTACCCACAGGTAGTACCGCGCCCCACCCCCGAACGCCGCCGGGGAACCGGAGACGTCGTACGGGGAGCACTGCGGAACAGCCGGACCAGGCTGTGCACGGTGGAGGGTGCGTGTGGCGTCCTTTGCCGAGTACCGGAGGGGTGGGAACTGTTCCAACGGATGAGCCGACCCCACCGGCCCGCCCCGGGGTGGCCCCCTCCGGGCGGGTTCGGCCTCACGCTGATGGGCTCCCACGTCGACCCCGGGTCCGGGCCCGCGCTGCTCGCCATCCTGGCCGGCGTGGAGTGGGCGACCGGACGGGGCGGGGACGCCACGGCCGCGCCGGTCGGGACGCGCTCCGTGCCGACACCCGTGGGCCTCCGGCGCGCTCCCGCCGGTCAGTTCCCCTGCCCGCGGGCAACCGCGTGGGCGAAGACGATGACGTTGTCCCGGTAGCTCCGCCGCCGCTCGTCGAATCCGCCCCCGCAGGTGATCAGCCGCAGCTCGGGGCGACCGCCCGTGGGGCCGTAGACTCGTTCGGTGGGGAACCGGTTCTTCGGGTGCCGCTCCACCGCGGAGACCCGGAACGTCGCGGTGCGCCCGTCCTCTCGTTCGATCTCGATGTGATCACCTTCTCGTACCTGCGGCAACCGGTAGAACAGTGCCGGGCCGGTGGTGGAGTCAACGTGGGCTCCGATCACCGCCGCACCCGACTGTCCGGGCGAGGGCCCTTTCGCGTACCAGCCGGCGGTGTCGAAGGCGCGAGGCGCCTCGATGCTGCCGTCGCCGTTCAGTCCCAGGCGGGTGAACTTCTCGACGTTCAACTCGATCGCCGCGATGCGCAGGGCTGTCGGCTCCGAACGGGGAAGGGACGGGCCGAACGGTTCGGTGGGAGACGGGGTGGGCGACGTTTCGGTGTTCGCCCGCGCGACGGTGGATGTGCTGGACTGCGCGGACGCGACGGGATCCTCGCCCACTCGGGCGAGTGGCTCGTGCAGTCCGGCCGCGATCAGGGCGACGCCCACGAGTGCGCTCGTGACCGTGGCCGCCGCGGCGAGTACGCGGCGGCCACGGCCCAGCGGTGGCGTGCGGTAGTCCGAGCCCATGGGGCGGGTTACAGTACCGCGTCTCTTCCGCTCACCTCAGCGGCTCGGCTGCGTCGCAGGCCGAAGACCGCGGCGGTGCCGGCGGCGGCGACCAGGCCGGTGCCTACGGCCAGCAGGGCCATGTCCGCCTCACTGGCGGTCATTCCACCGGCACCGGCGGCCATACCGCCCTCCGGGGCGGGCGTCAGCTGCCCGCAGGTGGCCGGATCGGTGGCCTCGGTGGGCAGCGACTCGTCGAGTTCGCTCTCGCCACCGCCGTCGAAGTCGTACTCGCCGTTGCCGTTGTAGTCCACACCGTGCTGGACGATGACGGCCTCACCCGCCTTGACCGAGGCGGCCACGTCCTCGGGTACCTCGAAGGTGCGGCTGTAGGAGACGCTTCCGTCGGCGTCGGCGGCGGGCATGCGGTCGACCGCGAGCCCGCTGTCGGCCGAGGTGTCGCCCTCGGTGGTCAGCGACGTCTTGATCGGCCCGTAGGACGGTGCGCCCTCAGTGGTGTTCAGCCGTCCGTCCTCACCGGCCGCCGACATGTCGGGGCAGGTGTTGCTGCCGCCGATGTGGAAGTGCTGGGCGTGGGGCTGGCCGGCCAGCAGCCCGTGCGAGGTGATGTCGACGGTGACCTCGGTGCCGGAGATGCTCACCTCGGCCGTGCCGGTCGCGCCGGTGTCATTGAGCTGCGTGAGGTCGGCATGCAGCTGCGTGGTGTCATCGGCCAATGCCGGAGCCGCGGGAGCGTACAGGGCCATGGGAATCGCGAGCGCGACAACGCCGATCCTGCGTGAATGCACTGATCCTCCTAAAGACGGGTTCGGGCCGCCATCGCCCTAAACCGGAAAATCGGCGGCGAGTTCCTCCTTCCCGGAGCAATCAACAAGAACGCATCAAATACACACACATGATCGGGACTTTGCCGCGAGAGCCAGGAAACAACAAAACAACAAAAAGAGACACCGGGAACGCCGAACGAATATTTAACCATCGCGAACGAGCAATTGATCCAACATTCGCCTCAATATCCGCTACTTCGCGACAATGAGAGCACGCGGGGCAGCCACGCTTTACTCCGAACTGGTGAACAACACCGTTTAGGGTAATTTATCCCTTGGTCGACTCCGGTCAGCGCCCGGGGTTGCTCTCGTGGGAGGCGGCAAGCTCCAGTGGAGCCAATTCGCGCCTACTTACCACCAACACCAGCGACCACCCGACGAATGGGATCCGCGCCCGAGAATCGACACGGCCCGTGTTCTCCCAGGGGGAACCCGGGGAACAGCCCAACGAAGCGAAACACCTCGGGGGCCTCAGACCCTTTCCGTGTGCTCCGGACCCGTCAAGTCAAGGCCACGTGCGTGGACTTCGCCCACGCGGTGGAATGGCTCCCTCGCCCCTGACCACCCCCAAATTGGAGGCCCGAATACCCCGGAGTTTCCGGGGCTTTGCGTTCTCCTCTCGTCCATGTGGGTGTTCAGTCCTCGGGTTGCTTGCCGGTCCACCGGTAGCGGCGTTCGGGGCGGCCGGCCGTCCCGTAACGCAGCCGCACCTCGGCGGTGCCCTCCTCGACGAAGAACTCCAGATAGCGGCGGGCGCTCACCCGCGAAAGCCCGGTCAGCTCGGCGCACTCGGTCGAGGACACCTCACCGGCGCGGCTCAGCTCCCCCTGGACCAACCGCGCCGACTCCGGGGTGAGGCCCTTGGGCATGGATCGGCGCGGTGGGGTGGTGCCCGACTTTCCGGTCGTTCCGAACAGCCGATCCACGTCGGCCTGGCCAGGTGCCTCACTGTCCTGCAGGACAGTACGCATCTCCTGGTAGCGGGTCAGCCGCTCGCGCAGCGTCTCGGCGTCGAAGGGCTTGATCACGTAGTGCACCGCTCCCCCGTGCAACGCCTTGCGGACGGTCGCCGCGTCCTTGGCCGCGGTGATCACGAGCACGTCCACCTCCGGGTCGCCGGCGCCACGCAGCCGCCGCAGCACCTCGATTCCGCTGATGTCGGGAAGGTAGATGTCGAGCAGCACGAGGTCCGGCCGGTGCTCGGCGACCAGCGAGAGCGCATCGGCGCCGGTGTGTGCCTCCGCCACCGCGGTGAAGCCCGGAACCCGGTCCACCATGCGGCGGTGGATCCGCGCCACCATGAAGTCGTCGTCGACGACGAGCACCCGGATCATGTGGCTCTCTCCTCGCTCGAATAGGGGGATTGGGGTGGGGCCACTCACCCCGGCGGCGGGCGCCGTGACGCCTCCGAGGGCAGCGACGCGGTGAACTCGGCGCCGTTCACCTCGACGGAGCCTCCCCTGCGGGAGCACACCAGGTGGACCAGGGCCAACCCAACCCCCCGGTAGACCCGTTCGGCCCCCTTCGTGCTGAACCCGCGCAGGAACACCTTTGGCACCAGCTCCGGGGGGACGCCGCGCCCGGAGTCGCGCACCCGCACCCGAACCGCGCCGTCGCTGCCGGCCAGCTCCACCTCGACCCACGGTTCGGCCTGCCCCCGGACGGCGTCCAGGGCGTTGTCGACGAGGTTTCCCACCACGGTCACGAGATCGGCGGAGAGTTCGGCGTCCTGGGAGCCCAGCTCGGTGTTCTCGGAGACACGCAGCGCGACGTCCTGCTCGGCGGCCAGGCTCGCCTTGGCGATGAGCAGGGCCGCGACCGAGGAGTCGGCCACCCGTGAGGTGACGTCGTCGGACAGTCGGGTTCGCGCCCCACCGATGGTGCTCACGTACCGCGCCGCCTCGTCGTACTCCTCCAGCTCCAACAGCCCGGTGATCACGTGGATCTGGTTGCTGAACTCGTGCGCCTGGGCGCGCAGCGCCTCGGTAGTGGTGCGTGTGAGGTCCAGCTCCTGCTGGAGCCTGGCGAGATCGGTCCGGTCGCGCATGGTGGTGACGGACCCGACGTTGCGGCCGTCCCGGTTCAACGGCATCGAGTTGAGCGTGACGAGGCGGTCACCCATGAGAACGACACGGTCGGGCTCCTGCTCCTCGTCGGTGAGCACGCCACGGATGTCGGGAGCGACCCCGAGCTCGTCCAGTGTCCTGCCCGCCGCGTCACCGGGCAGGTCGAGCAGCTCGGCCGCCTTGTCGTTGACCAGGGTGACGCGGTCGCCCTGGTCCAGGCCGAGCACACCCTCCTTGATGCCGTGCAGCATCGCCGTCCGGTCCTCCGCGAGCCGGGTGATCTCGCCGGGTTCCAGCCCCAGGGTCTGCCGTTTGATCCTGCGCGAGAGCAGCAGGGAGCCCACCACTCCCAGCAGGCTCGCGATTCCGACGTAGACCAGCAGGGTTGGGGCGGCTGTGGCGAGCTGCCCAACGGGGCCGGGGTAGTCACGGCCCGCGGCGGCGACCCCGATGATCCGCCCCTCGTCGTCGATCACCGGAACGTGGGCGGCCAGCACGCGCTTCTCACCGATCCGCACCACACCGATCCAGGTGTTGCCGGACAGCACGGAGCTCTCGCCGAAGTCCATCACCTCGCCGATCTCGCGCGGGTCCACCGAGGACAGCATGCGCCGGTCGGTCCCGGTGATGATGAGGTGGTCCGCGTCGGAGAGGCTGCGCAGGCTCTCCGCCGTCGGCTGTAGGATGCCCTGCTGGTCGGAGTCGCTCAGCCCGGCGCGGACGGCCTCCATCGCCGCCGCCGACTCCGCGACCGAGAGCATCGCCTGGCCCTCGACCCGCCGGAACTGGGCGTCGGCCTGGGCGACGGACACTCCGACGACGGCGAGCAGCACCGCCACCACGATCGCCAGCTGCAGGGCGAGGAACTGCCCGGCCAGTGTGAACCTGGGGCGCACCGGGGTCCTCCTTCACGGTCGCTGGACACGCGGTGTGGGCGGTGCGGACCCGCCCCGCGTCATCGTCGCACGTGACCGGCGTCCCCGGGGATCGTGAACACTACGACCACAAGGTTCACTACCACCATTGTCCGCACAACCGACACAACGGTTCTCGCGTGTGTCTCTGACTGTTTCCCTGTGCGTTACCACACACCCGGCCCCACCGGGTGGTGTTCCCCCTTTTCGTCAGAGGAGACGCGATGTTGTCCACACCCCGCACACCACGCGTGACCGCCACCGTCGCGGCGGGCGCCTCGGTCGTCCTCCTCGCCGGCGCGTGCGGCGAGACGGGCGGCCAGGATGCCAACGGCGAGTGGGCTCCCGAGCAGCCCATCGAGCTGGTCGCTCCGGCGGAGACGGGCGGCGGCTGGGACCAGCTGGCCCGCACCTCCGAGCGCGTGCTGGTCGACAACGAGCTCGTCGAACAGGACGTGCAGGTCGAGAACAAGCCCGGTGGCGGCGGAGCGATCGGCTGGTCCTACGTCGACTCCGCCAACGACCCGCACCGGCTCTTCGTCACCAGCCCCCCGATCCTGCTCGTCCCGCTGGCCGGGGAGTCCGACCACGGCCACAACGACTTCACCCCGCTCGCCGGGTTGGCCACCGAGTACATGACCTTCGCGGTTCCCGACGACTCCCCCGTGCAGAGCTTCGACGACCTCGTGCAGCGGATCTCCGAGGACCCGGAGTCGGTGAGCGTCGCCGGCGGCTCCGCACCGGGCAGCATGGACCACGTCGCGCTGGCCGGAGCGGTGCAGGCCGCCGGGGGCGACCCCACCGAGCTGAACTACATCCCCTACGACGGCGGCGGAGAGGCCATGACCCAGATGGTCGGCGGTCACGTCGACGCCGTGGCCTCCGGTGCCGCCGAGGCCGCCCCGATGGTGGAGTCCGGCGACGCCCGGCTGCTGGCGGTGACGGCACCGGAACCGGTCGACTCGCTGCCCGACACCCCCACCCTGCAGGAGGAGGGCATCGACTACGACTTCAACATCTGGCGTGGCGTCATGGGGCCGGGCGACATGACCGACGAGCAGGTCGCCTACTACGACCGGATCTTCGCCGAGATGGTCGAAACCGAGGACTGGCAGCAGGAGGCCGAGAACCTCGGCTGGGAGCAGTCCTACATGGACAGCGAGGAGTTCGGCGAGTTCCTGGACGAGAGTTACGCCGAGTCCGCCGAGGTCCTGGACGAGGTCGGGCTGCGGGGAGACCAGGGCTGATCGACAGTGGTCCCGTTCCGATTCTCCAACCGCACGGTAGCCGTCGCGATCGCACTGGTCGCGGCGGGCTACCTCGTCCTCGCGTTCCGGCTGCCCGACTTCACCGCGGTCGACGTGCCGGTCCAGCCGTCAACCCTGCCGAAGTGGCTCGGCGCCGTCCTGCTGCTGCTGGCGCTCACCCTGTTCTTCCAGCGGACACCCCCGGACGAGCCGGGCACCGACGCTCCCTCCGCGACGCCCACGGCGGCGGGGGGTGGCGAGGAGACCGGAGAGACCGCCGCATCCGGAGAGGACGCGAGCGGCGGCGGGTCTCCGGCGAGCGCGGCGGACAGCGCCGACGACACCACCGGTGAGGCGCGCCTGGGCCGGCTGTCCGACACCCGCCTGGAGCTCCTGGCCTTCGTGGGGTCCGTCGCCGGCTACATCCTCCTGCTCGTGCCCCTGGGGTTCCTGGTGACGACCACCCTGTACGTCTTCGGCAGCGCCGCCTATCTCGGCTACCGCCGTCACCTCGTCAACGCCCTCCTCAGCGTGGGGGTGGCGGCGCTCCTCTACTTCGGCATGTCCGAGGGCCTGAACGTGACGTTGCCGCAGGGGCCGTTCCCCTTCTGAGTTGACCGGAGCCACCTTGGACACTCTCAGCCTGCTCGGCTACGGGTTCGGCATCGCACTGTCGCCCGAGAATCTGGTGTTCGTCTTCATCGGCGTGCTCGCCGGCACGGTCATCGGCGTGCTCCCCGGACTCGGCCCCATCAGCGCGATCGCGCTGATGATCCCGGTCGCGTACGGGATGGACGCCACGACCGCGATCATCATGCTCGCCGGGGTCTACTACGGCGCGGTCTTCGGCGGCTCGACCTCCTCCATCCTGCTGAACGCCCCCGGAATCGCCGGGACGGTCGCGACCTCCTTCGACGGCTACCCCATGGCTCGTAAGGGCGGGGCGGGCAAGGCTCTGGCGATCGCGGCCCTCTCCTCGTTCCTCGGTGGAACCGTGGGTGTCGTGCTGCTGATGCTGATCGCGCCGTACCTGGCGCGGGTCGCCATGAGCTTCGGCCCCGCCGAGTACTTCGCCCTGATGGTCCTCGGGCTGACCGCCGTGGTCTCGCTGGCCGGCGACAACCTCACCAAGGGGCTGATCTCGGCCGTGCTGGGCGTGATGATCGCACTCGTCGGGATCGACGGCCAGACCGCCACCGTGCGGTTCACCTTCGACCTTCCCGAGCTCTACGAGGGCGTCGAGTTCCTGATCGTCGCGCTCGGCGTGTTCGCGCTCGCCGAGGTGTTCACCATTCTGGCCCGCCGAACCGCGGCCGGCTCCGACGGAACGGTCACCTCGCTCCGGCTGACCCGCGGCGAGATCGGCCAGATGGCGCCGGCCGCCGGACGCGGGTCCCTTCTGGGCTTCTTCGCCGGGGTGTTGCCCGGCGCCGGGGCGACCGTTGCGTCGTTCCTGGGCTACTCGGCGGAGAAACGCATCGCCCGGGACCCGCAGACGTTCGGGACCGGCAACATCAAGGGCATCGCCGCCCCGGAGTCCGCCAACAACGGCGCGGCCGTGGGTTCCTTCGTCCCCCTGCTCACCCTCGGGGTACCCGGGTCGGGGACCACCGCGATCCTGCTGGGCGCGCTGCTGGTTCTCGGTGTGCAACCCGGCCCGCTGATGCTCACCGACCGGCCGGAGGTCTTCTGGGGCGTCGTGGCCAGCATGTACGTTGGCAACATCGTGCTGCTCGTGCTGAACCTGCCCCTGATCCCGGTGTTCGCCAAGGTCCTCAAGACACCGAAGGCACTGCTGGTCCCGCTGGTCGTGGTGTTCTGCGTCGTCGGGGTGTACGGGCTGAGCTTCAGCGTGTTCGACCTCTGGCTGTTGCTCGGATTCGGCGTCCTGGGGTACCTGATGCGGCAGAACGGGTTCCCGGCGGCTCCCCTCATCCTGGGTCTCATCCTCGGTGGCCTGATGGAGGAGTCGATGCGTCAGGCACTACAGATCTCCAACGGCGCCTGGTCGATCTTCGTGACCCAGCCGATCTCCGCGACACTGCTCGCGCTGGCGGTACTGTCACTGGCCGGGCCGCTGCTCCGCGCGCTGCGTCAGCGCCGTCCCGCCGCGGCCACCGGCGGCCCCGGTAACGGTGGCGGTCAGGGCGAATCCGAGGAAACGCGGGGACAGGCGCGGTCATGAGGGGGGTGCGTCAGGGTCTGGCAGCGGCGGCCGCGGCGCTGCTGCTCGCCGGCTGCGGCGCACCACCCGGGGGTCTCTTCGCCGGTCCCCTCGACGGGGTACGGCTCATGGTGCCCACACCACCGGGCGGTGGCTACGACATCACCGCCCGCACCCTGGCGGCCACGGCCACCGAGAGCGGGCTGGCCACGGAGATCGACGTGTTCAACCTCTCCGGAGGGGCCGGCGTCTCGGCGCTGTCCCGGCTGATGAACGAGGAGGGGTACGGTCGCCTGGTGCTACAGATGGGGCTGGGCCTGGTCGCCGGGGCGCGGGTGCACGGGGCCGAGGCCCCGATCACCGACGCCGCGCCCCTGGCGCGGCTGATCGAGGAGCCCGAGGCCATCCTGGTCCCACCGGACTCCGAGTACGAGACGTTCGACGACCTGCGCGACGAGTGGAACGACCCGTCCCGCAAGGTCACGGTCGGCGGCGGGTCCAGCCCCGGCGGCCCCGACCACCTCGCCACCGTGCTGCTCGCCGAGGAGATCGGCGAGGACCCCCGTGAGACCGACTATGTCTGGCACGACGGAGGTGGCGACCTGCTCGCCGCGACCCTCGGGCACGACGTCGACATCGCCACCGCCGGGGTGAGCGAGTATCGGCACGCCATCGAGGCGGGCGAGCTCCGGGTGCTCGCGGTCACCGGCCCCGAACGGATCGACGGTGTCGACGCGCCGACGCTGCGCGAGCTCGGGGTCGACATGGAGTTCACGAACTGGCGTGGGCTGCTCGCCCCGCCGGGGACGAGCCAGGCCGAACGCGAGGAACTCGTCGACGCCCTGGACACACTGCACGCCACCCCCGAGTGGCGCGACGCGATGCGGGACAACTACTGGTCGGACGCCTACCTCACCGGTGAGGAGTTCGGCGCGTTCCTGGCCCGCGAGGACCAGCGGATCCAGGACGTCCTCACACCGCTGGGCCTGGCGTGACGCGGCGGAAGCGGGGCGTGCCCGCCCGTGATCGTGGAGGTGACCGCCCGGGCGGGCGGCTCCGGTCCGCGCGAGTGGTTCGGGCACGCGTGGGCGGAGACCACGAGTAGGGCGTGGCCAAGACCCGAACACCCTCGTGGCCGCCCCGTGATGAACGGGGACCACACGGCGGCCGAGAGCCCGGGGAGCCGGTTCCCGCGGGCATCGTGACGTCAGTGTCAACCGGGCGAGAGCTGGTGCCGGCGCTCGACGACGGCGAGGCGGCCCTCGTTCCGCCGGAGGACTAAACTTCGATAACCCGCCCACAAGCTCCCGGAGCCTTCATGCTTCCAGCGACCAACGCCGCGGCCTTCGCCCTCGCCGCCCTCGCGCTCATCGCCATTCCAGGACCGAGTGTCCTCTTCGTGATCGGCCGCTCGCTCTCGCTCGGTCGACGCGGCGGCCTTCTCAGCGTCCTGGGGAACTCCCTTGGCATGCTCCCCGCGATCGCCGGCGTCGCCTTGGGCGTGGGCACGATCGTGGCAGAGAGCCTGGTGGTCTTCACCGCGATCAAACTCGCCGGCGCGGCCTACCTCGTCTATCTCGGGGTGCAGGCCATTCGCCACCGCAACACCCACGAGTACGTGGACGCCGCCGCGGACAGCCGCGCGTCGTCGTTGAGAGTGCTGAGCGAGGGATTCTTCGTGGGCATCTCGAACCCGAAGACGGTGGTGTTCTTCGTCGCTGTGCTCCCCCAGTTCGTCAGCTACGAGACTGGCGCGATCCCACTACAGCTCGCCCTCCTCGGGCTGATCTTCTTCGTCATCGCACTCACCCTGGACTCGGTGTGGGCGCTCACGGCGGGAACCGCCCGGGCGTGGTTCACTCGCAGGCCGGAGCGTATGTCCTACATGGGTGCCGGCGGCGGTGTGATGATGATCGGCCTGGGAGGCGCCCTGGCCTTTTCGGGAAACAAGACCTGAAACCCCCACTCCACTCGTCGGGAGGACCGCGTCGAAGTCCCCGCCGGGGCCACTCGGGTTCTCTTCGAGACGGAGGTGTCCCAGGCCGCCACGGTGCGCGTGGTAGCTCCGCGTCCCGAACCGGCCGTCGGGCCGGACACCCCTCCACACCGGCCGGTCACCCGGTCGAGCGCGCCGGCGCCGCCCCTCTCACAGCTCCAGGCGGCGCGCGAGGTCGGAGCGCAGCACCCCTTTGGGGTCGACGCGCCGGCGCACCCGACGCCACGCGTCGAGGTCCGGGTACATCGCGTGCACCGCCGCCGGAGCCGCCCTGCTGTCCTTGGCCAGGTAGACCCGGCCACCCGCCGCGCCCACCCGCTCGTCGAAGGAGCGCAGCAGCCCGGCCAGGCCGGGCAGGTCCGCCGGCAGGTCCAGCGCCAGAGTCCAGCCGGGCAACGGGAACGACAGCGGAGCCGGGGTTTGGGGACCGAACCGTTTCAGCACCGCGAGGAACGAGGGAACGCCCGCCGCCGCCAACCGCTCCACGATCCACCGCAGCGTCGTCTCCTGCCCGAACGGCACCGCGAACTGGTACTGCACCAACCCGTGGGGTCCGTAGAGCCGGTTCCAGCCGCGCACCGCGTCCAGCGGGTGGAAGAACGACCCCACCCCCTTGATCGCACCACGCTCCCGGAGCGGGGCGCGGGAGTAGTAGGCGGCGTTGAACGCCCGCACACTCCAGGTGTTCAGCAGCCCGGGCGGCACCCACCGTGGTACCTCCGCCACCTCCCCGGGCCGGTAGCGCAACGGTGCGCGGCGCATGCGGGCCGGCAGGTCGGCCGGTGTCGCGTGGGTGGCCCGGGTGAGCACACCGCGCCCGGTCGAGGCGCCCCGCGCGAGCAGGTCGATCCAGCAGACCGAGTACGTGTAGTCATCGTCGTCGGCGCTCATGAGCGCCAGCGCGGAGTCGAGGTCGCGGGTACGGTCGGTGTCGACGCGCACGCTCGCCGTGTCCACCGTGACCAGGTCGAAGGTCGCCTCTGTGATGATCCCGGTCAGCCCCATGCCGCCGGTGGTGGCCCAGAACAGCTCCGGGTCGTTCTCCGGAGAGGTGCGGCGCACCGTTCCGTCCGGGGTGACCAGGCTCAGCGACCGCACGTGCGCCCCGAACGAGCCGGCCACGTGGTGGTTCTTGCCGTGGATGTCGGCCCCGATCGCGCCGCCGACGGTGACGTGCCGGGTCCCGGGGGTCACCGGGACGAAGTAGCCGTGCGCCAGCAGCCGACGCGTGAGCGCGGCCAGGCTCGTCCCGGCCGAGGCGGTCACCGTCGCCGTCGCCGGGTCGATCCGGAAGCCGGGCGCGAGATCGGCGCAGTCGAGCACCAGTCCTCCGGCGCTCTGCGCGGCGTCGCCGTAGGACCGGCCAAGGCCGCGGGCGATCGCCCCGCGTCGTGCCATACCGCCCGGGCCGGTCTCACGTAGCAGCAGCGCCACCTCGTCGGTCGTACGCGGCCGCGCGACGGTGGCCACCGTCGGGGCGGTGCGTCCCCACCCGGTGAGCATCCGGCGAGTCACGCGCACACTCGGCCTCCCTGGCGCCTCTAGTCGAGGTAGACCCCCAGCGCGACCAGCGACACCAGGGCCGCCAGGCACAGCTGCAACGGCCGGTCGCGCAACGCGATCTCCTCTGGTTCCTCCCCCACCCCCCGGTCCACCAGCAGGTGGTAGCGGAGCACGAACACGATGAACGGCACGATACTCGCCGCGTGAAACCACGGCTCCGTCCCGGCCCGCCCGTCCAGCGCCCACAGGCAGTACGTGACGACCATCGCCCCTGAGACCATGGTGCGGACCTGGGTCAGGTAACTCCGGGTGTACCCGACGAGGGTCGTCCGGCCGTCGCCGTTGTCGGGGTTGCGCAGCTCGGCCTCCCGCTTGCCGGTGACCACGAGCAGCGCCGCCAGCGACACCACGATCAGGAACATACTCGAGAGGTACACCCCGACCGCGGCGCCGCCGGCGAGGGCGCGCAGCACGTGACACCCGGCGACCGCGACGATGTCGCAGATGATGACGTTCTTCAGGACCAGCGTGTAGGCGCTGGTGAGCAGCACGTAGGCGAGGAGTACGGCGAGCAGGGCCCAGTTGCCGGTGACCGTGACGGCGAGGGGGGCGGCCACCACCATGACCGCGCCCGCCGCGACGGCGACCGGCGCCGGGACCACACCGGCGGCCACGGGCCGGTGCCGCTTGCGCTCGTGCCGCCGGTCGCGGGCGGCGTCGCGGGCGTCGTTCAGCAGGTACCCCCCGCTGGACGCGAGGCAGAACAGTACGAAGGCGACCACCGTCCACGCCAGAGTCCGAGGTTCGGCCAGCACCCCGGCCGTTCCCGGAGCGGCGAAGACCAGCAGGTTCTTCAGCCACTGCTTGGGCCGGCAGGCGCGCAGGAAACCCGAGCCGCGCGCAGCGAGGCCGGCCCCGCCCCCGTTCCCGGAGGTGGTCGCTCCCGCCGCCCCCGGCTCCCGAGGTGGGGCCGGCGTGGTCGGGGGGTGAGGCGTGACATCAGACACGGACTGGGTCCGGTCCCACTAGTGGGCACGCGTGCCGCGTCCGGCGACCGCCAGCGGCACCACGCCCACGCCGACGAGCCCCACTCCGAGGATGAGCAGCACCACCGGAACCACGGTGCGGATGAGGTTCAGGGAGGCGAGACTGTCCTCGGTGCTCTCGATGTTGGACTCCACCGTCTCGTCGGTCCAGTCCATGTCCCCCTCGAAGAAGGTCAGCACCTCCTCGCCGTCGACGTGGCCGGCGCGGT
Source organism: Halostreptopolyspora alba (assembly GCA_003725585.1). Lineage (GTDB taxonomy): Bacteria > Actinomycetota > Actinomycetes > Streptosporangiales > Streptosporangiaceae > Lipingzhangella > Lipingzhangella alba. The sequence goes on from RJMB01000010.1 coordinate 149,915, forward strand.
GCTGCTCCTCGCTCAGGTCAATGGGGATTCCGGTGGTGGGCTCGATCCAGTACGTCCGGGTGACCGAGTACATCTCGTCGGCGGTGACGTCGCCCTCCCCGTTCAAACCGGCGACATCTCGGGGCAGGTCACGCTCGCCGATCTTGGTCGGCTCGATCTCCTGGACGAACCGGTAGGTCTCCATGCCGTCGATGGTCTCCTCCCCGTCGAACCGGATGGGGCGAGCCTCCTGGATGGTGGTGTCGAAGAACTCGTAGTTCTCCTTCTCCGTCAGGAAGGGCCACTTGAACACCTGGCCCTCATGGCGCACCGTCTCGCCCTCGATGGAGGCGTCGCAGCAGTCGACGGCCTCACCGCTGACCCGGTCGTGACCGGTCTTGCGGACGGTGGACTGGATCCCGTACCCGGTGTCGACGTCCGCGACCCAGGTGAACTGCTTCCACACCACCGTCTCCTCGTCGCTGGCGGCCACGTCGCCGCGCAGTGTCGTGATCGCCTCGACCGTGGCCCCCTCGACCAGCTCCACGTCCTCGATGCTGAAGTAGGTGACGTTCTCCCCCCGGTTGACCTTCTTGTCGTAGTAGTCCATCGGGGTTTTCATGACAGCGTCCGCCACCCAGTATCGGAGCATGGGAGCCAACGCGATACTGAAGACCCCCACCGCGATGCAGACGAGTGCGACGGTACGGCGCATGAGCCCTCCTGGGAGCGGCGGGAACTGTACGGAACGTGACCCATAATGGAACATGGTTCAGTTCGCGGTAGACTACTCGCCCGTAGCCGGCAGCGTCACCAGGCGTCAGCGGAATTTTCATAACTTGTTCTACTCTGGGGCCGATGCGCCGGGCGCACCGCTCGGTCGCCCCCCGACCCGCCTCCGGAAGGTCACTGGTGACCGCCTCGTTCGACCCCCTCCCCCATTTCCAGGACGGCCGGGCGGATCCCGCGCGGGCGTCGCGCCTGCCCCAGGTCCACGGACACCAGGAGCCCCTCGACGGCATCCGGGCCCTGGCGGCACTGCTGGTGCTGGTATTCCACGTGGCCGTGGAGACCGGCGACGCGCTCGCCCCCGGGGTTCCGGGCGCGCTGCTCTCCGGCGGTGAGCTCGCGGTACCGCTGTTCTTCGCCCTCTCGGGGCTGTTGCTGTACCGTCCGTGGGCCCGCGCCGCCCTCGACCGCACCGCCGGCCCCCGGGCGCTGGCTTACCTGTGGCGGCGGGCCCTGCGCGTGCTCCCCGCCTACTGGCTCGTCGCCGTCACCGCGCTGCTGCTGTGGTCGCGTGAGCACCTCGACGCGCGCGCCTGGGTGGAGGTGCTCACGCTGACGTTCGTCTACGACCTCGACCCGTGGTGGAGCGGAACCGGGCCACGGGGTCTGGGGCAGATGTGGAGCCTGTGCGTCGAGGTCAGCTTCTACCTGCTGCTCCCGGTTCTCGCGCTGGTGCTCGCGGCACTGGCCGCGCGCGGCGGCGACGACGTGAACCGGCGGGCGCGATGGCTGCTCACCGGACTGGCCACAATGGCGGCGATCGCGCTGCTCGCGCTCATCCCGCAGTTCTACCCCGAGCCCAGGCCGTACCTGCACTCCTGGCTGCCACGCTCACTGGGACTGTTCGCGGTGGGGATGGCGCTGGCCGTGGTCTCGGAGTGGGCCTGGCGCGAGCCGGGCACCGACGGGCCGGTGCGCCGTTTCTGCCGCACCCTGCCCCGGTCGGCCACACTGTGCTGGACGATCGCGCTCATCCTGTACCTGCTGGCGGTGACCCCGGCGGCCGGCCCCCGCTTCTTCGGAGTGGAGGGCCCGTGGACGGCCCTGTTCAGCATGGTCGTCTCGACGCTGTTCGCGTTCTTCGTCGTCGCCCCGGTCGCCATGCTTCCCGCCCGGACCACCACTTCGGGAGAGCCCCGTTGGACCGGAGGGGCGTGGTTGGGCACGGTGCTGGGGCACCGGGTGAGCCGGTTCCTCGGCCGGATATCGTACGGCATCTTCCTGTGGCAGTTCGTGGTGCTCTACCTGTGGCGCCAGTTCACCGGGCAGGCGGCCTTCACCGGGACGTGGGTGTTCGACCTGGTGCCCGTCGCGGCCGGGACCATCCTGCTGGCCGCGGCGACCCACCGGTGGGTGGAGGAGCCCTTCCGCCGGTGGTACGGCGTGGTCAGCGCGCGGCGCGCCACCCCCGGAAGGCGCGTCTCCTAGCGCGAGACGCGAGGGGCCTCAGTCGCCCCCGTTTCCGGACTCCGCGCCGTCACCGCTCCCGCCGCCGTCCTCGCTCGCGGTATCCTCCGCGCCCTGTTCACTGTCCCCGTCCGTGAGCGGGGGCCCCTGCGTCACCGGGTCCAACTCACCGTGGAAGACCCACCGCAGGCACAGCGCGTCCGGGTCGGTGCTCAGCAGCAGCTGCTCGCCCTCCCCGTCGATGGGAACGTAGTAGTTGGCGCCGTTGGGCGCCGGCGGGAGGCTGGCCTCCACCCAGGCGTCGCCGACCACGGCGTTCAGCACGGTGGGCTCCTCGGAGGAGTAGCCCATCCCGAGGACGTAGGTGTCCCCGCCGGCCGACAGCACGTCCCACATCACGTCGCCGTCGAAGGTGGCCACGCACTCCTCGTCCTCCGGCGGCGCGAAGAACGCGCTGCCCTCCGCGGGTTCCGCCGCCACCAGGTACCCGGAGTCGTTGATCACCATCGCCCCGGACGCCTGACGCGGCGTGGTCACCCGCTCGCGCACCTCACCCTCGGCGAGCGGACCGAGCACGTTGTGACTGAGCCGGCGCGGCCCGTTCCACGGCAGCACGATGTCCTCCGGAACGGGGCGCGGGTAGATACCGGCCCAGTCCGGGACCCCCTCCAGGGAGGCGCGCACCGTGTCGAGGTACCAGCGCACCCGGTCGCCGCTGAGTGTCCCGGCGAACGTGTAGGTCGAGTAGCTCGCGACCAGCACGAACGCGGCGGTCGCGAAGGCGGTGGCCGAGCGCGCCCAGCGGGCCGGGAAACCCCACCGGCGGGCGCGGTACACCCCTCCGCCGTCGGCTTCCTCCCGTGTCGGCAGGAACGCCAACGCCAGACAGAGCGCGAACAGCAGCGCGGCGTCGGCCACGTAGCGCGGATCGTTGCCCACGGCCCCGTCGTAGCGCCCTCGGGCCAGGAGTGTGGGGACGACGTCCACGACCACCAGGTAACCGAGAAGGAGCGCCCACGCCCGCCAGGAACGGCGGCGCACCAGCAGGCTGGCCACCACGAGCAGCGCGAGGACCGTCCAGGCCCCCAGCAGCACGGCCAGGCGCGGGTCGATCAGCCCTCCGGCCGGGGTGACCGGGTCCCAGACGATCGGGCCGCCCACCGCGCCGGAGGGGAACGTCTCACCGAGGAGGTTCCGTGTCGCCGCGATCGCCGGGTCGGTCTCCGGGACGGCGGCACCCTCACCCGCGCTGTCCTCCCGCGTGAGGTAGAACAGGCCGTGCCCGAGGGACAACGCGGCCATACCCACCCAGAAGGGGGCCTCGCGCACGAGGGTGGTCCTGACCACCCACGGGAACCGGCCCGGCACCAGGAAGGCGGCGGCCACGACGAACAGCACCGGCGGGAGCAGCATCGCCTTCACCGAGAACGCCATGCCGAACACGACGGCGCCCGCCGCCATCCACCCGTGCCGCGGCTCGCCGTCGCGCAGGTAGCGCACCGTCCACAGCAGCGCGAGCGCGATCGCCAGCTGGAACGGCACCGCGTTGAGCGCGGCGGACCACCAGGCGAGTACCGGCAGAGTCAGCGGGGCGAACACGTACCCGGTGAGCGGCGCCAGGATGGCCCACCGCCGCCCGAACAGCACCCAGAACAGTCGGAACGTCGCCGCGAACGCGGCCGCCTGGCCGGCGAGCATGACACCGGAGGTCAGCGGCCAGTCGTAGGGCGCGATGGCCGTCTGCGCGTAGACCAGGAGCAACGCGCCCGGCATCAGGTGGCCCTTGTGCAGGCTGGTCAGGTAGTCCCAGGTGAGGCTCGCGGTGGCAGCCTCCCCCACGAACAGGAAGTCATCCTCGATGAAGTACGCCTCGCTGAGCACCCAGCCCCGCATCGCGAGGGAGGCGGCGATGAGGAGGGCTCCGACCAGCACGATCCGGTCCGACAGCCCACGGCCGACGGCATCGGTCGCCGCCCGGGCCCACCCCCGTTGGAGAGGTTGGGGAGCGTCCGCGGCGACGCGGTCCCGGGTCCCGTTCACCCCCGTTCCGGTCGCGTCCGTGGTCTCCGCGGAATCGCTCATGCGTTCTCTTCCTGACCTGGCGGTGCAACTGGCGCTACCGGATGAGGAGGTGCCAGAATACAACACGTTCTACTCAGAGCGTGGGCGTCACCGCAGGTCCGCAGCGCTAACGGCAGCGGCGGTGGAACCGGGTCCACCCGGCCGGGGCGCCCGCTTCGGGGGGTGGCCGTGGGGCTCGAAGAGGTACGCAGGGACTGGACACGACTCGGGGAGGCCGAACCGCTGTGGGCGGTGTGCGTCGATCCCGCCAAGCGCGACGGCGGCTGGGACGACGACGAGTTCCTGGCCTCCGGCCGGAACGAGGTCGACGCCGCGCTCAACCGCCTCGACGACCTGGGGATCCTGCCCCCGCGCCGCGCTCACGCCCTCGACTTCGGCTGCGGTGCCGGGCGCCTGAGCAACGCGTTGGCGGCGCACTTCGACACCGTGACCGGTGTCGACATATCCGCGCCCATGCTGGCCGAGGCCCGGCGGCTGGACCGCAGCGAGGGCCGCGTCGAGTACTGGATCAACGCCGAACCGAACCTCGCGGCCCTGGACGACGACACCTTCGACCTCGTGTACTGCGACCTCGTCCTACAGCACCTGCCACCCTTCCTCGCGGCCGCGTACACGCGCGAGTTCACCCGGGTCGTACGGCCGGGAGGCGCCCTGGTGATCGGGGCTCCCGCCCGCGAGGCCCCCACCTTCAAGGGGATGGTCTTCAGGTACGCCCCCTGGCCGCTGATCCGGGTGGCCCAGCGTGTCCTGCTGCGCTACCCGGCGCCGATGCGCATGCACACGCTGCCTCCCGAACGGCTGGCCAGCCTGCTCCATCCCGGCGCCCGGATCGTCGCCTCCGACGCGTACTCCAGCGGCGACCACTGGGAGCACCTGCGCCACTTCGCCACTGTCGACACCCTCGTCGAGGAGGAACGGTGAGCGGGCGGGGCAGCGCCACAACCGAGAGCGCCGTCCCCTTCCGGGCGACGTTGGGCCGGTCGTACCGGCTGTTCACGGCGTTCCGCCGGGAGCAGACCGACCCCGACCACTTCTACGGCACGCTGGCCCGCGACACGGTGGCCCAGCTGCGCTCCTACACCCCACTCGACGGGGCGGTGGTCGTGGACGTCGGCGGCGGGCCGGGCTACTTCACCGAGGAGCTGAACGCCGCCGGCGCCCGGTGCGTGTGTGTGGACGCCGACCTCGGCGAGCTGGGGCTGCGCGGCGCTCCGCCCGGAACCGCGCTGCTCGGCAGCGCGCTCGACATGCCCGTGCGGAGCGGTTCGGTGGACGTGTGCCTCTCCTCCAACGTGCTGGAGCACGTGCCCGATCCCGAGCGCATGGCCGACGAGATGGTTCGGGTCACCCGTCCCGGCGGGCTGGTCTACCTCTCCTACACGGTGTGGCTCTGCCCGTGGGGCGGCCACGAGACCTCCCCCTGGCACTACCTGGGAGGCCACTACGCGGCCGACCGCTTCGCCCGCCGGTACTGCCGCCGCCCCAAGAACGAGTTCGGCCGCACGATGTTCGCGCTGTCGGCGTCACGGATGCTGGCCTGGGCCCGCTCCTGCGACGACGCCGAGGTGGTGGATCTCCTGCCGCGCTACCTGCCGACCTGGACGCGGCCCGTCGTGCGGGTTCCTGGCCTGCGCGAGATCGTGACCTGGAACCTGCTCCTGGTGCTGCGCAAACGCTAGCGCCACGAACGGGCCGGTGCGTCCTCCACCTCCGTGGCCGGTCGCGCTTCGGCGGTGTCCCCGGCGGTGTCCCTTTCCTCGTCCTCCTCTTCCTCGTCCTCCTCGGTGCTCCCGCGGGAGGGGTCCCGCCCGGCGGAGCGCCGCCCACGCGGGAACGCCCACACCAGGCCCACCAGGACCAGCGGAACGCCGGCGGCACCCAGCCCGACGGGCGCCCACGTCCGCAGCGCGCTGAGCACCATGGCGCGGTTCTCGGCCCGCTCGGCGTGCTCCGCGACCGAGCCCTCCGACATCGTGAGGTCGGCCTCCAGCAGCACACGCTCGCCCGTGTCGGTCTCGGCGCGGAGGGTCTCGCGCCGTTCCTCGGCCGCGCTCACCAGGTAGCCACTGACCGGCTCTATCCAGAGGGTGCGCCGCACCTCCAGCCACCGCGACGCCTCGACCGTCCCGCTACGCCCCGGGTCGAGCGCGGAGGCGGGCACCCGGCGCGTGGAGTCGGGGATCTGGGTGGTCTCGATCCGCTGCACGTACCGCCTCGTGGCGACACCCGCGATGTTCTCGTGCCCGTCGAGCACCATGTACGGCGCGGCCCGGATGTCGGCGTCGTAGAACGTGCGATCCCGGTCCTCGGCCCCGGCGGGCCAGTACAGCACCAGCCCGGCCTGCCGTACGGCGCGGTCACCGTCGACGTGCTCGCCGCAGCAGTTCACGGCGCGGCCGGTGGAGCGGTCCACGATGACCCGCCGGTCCGTGTGGTCGAGCACCGTCTCCGGTGTGGCGGTGTCGACCGAGACCTCCCAGGCGCCGCTCGAGGTGTCGCCGGGACGCACCGAGCCGTCGACACTCGTGGTCCGCCGCACCTCGGCGTCCTCGACCGTCTCCCAGGTGGTGGTGTCGAGGTAGGTCGCGGACTCGTCCACCAACGGCACCCGCTCCTCGATGTCGCCCGGCAGCACGGCCAGCTGACCGTAGACGTAGAACCGCAGCAGCAGCGCGAGTGTGCCGCAGAACGCCCCGACCGCGACCAGTACCGGCCCCGGGTCGCGCCGCGGCACGGACTGTCGGACCGGCGTCACGCCCGCACCTCCTCACCACCTCGCTCCCGGGGCTCCAATACGCCCCGCCCCACCCCGGTGGAGACCTCATCGCGGTGGCCGTCCCGCCCCGTGTCCGCACGCGCCGCGGTGGTGTCGTCGGCCCGGGTGGACGGCCGTCCGCCCGGGCCGATGACACCGCCCATGGCCAGCACCACCCGGGCGAGCGCGGGGAGACAGCACAGCTGCGCGACCCAGCCACGCAGCGCCTCCCCGAGCCACTCGCTCACCTCGTGGAACGGCATGTTCAGCACCAGGTGGTTGCCGGCGCCCATCGCCAGTCCGGCACAGCCCAGGCTCACCGCCACGGCCCACGGGCTGGCGAGCCAGCGGACGGGCCACCCGCCCAGCAACGGGCGGTCGGGTCTGGCGTGGCGGATCCGCCTCGAGGGGGGTCGGGTCAGCCACCAGACGAGCAGCAGCGCGGCACCGACGACACCCGCTCCCGCGGCCCCGGCGACCCAGAATCCGTAGGCCACTCCGAGCCCGACCAGCGCTTTCCGCGGTATCCGTCCCGGCCGGGTGGCGGGGGACGCGGCCACCCGCTCCGCCCGCCGGCCGCGCGGTCGGCGCAGCGCCAGCAGCCCGGCCACCAGCGCGAGGGCGGCTCCGATGCCGAGGGCGGCGTGATAGGTGTCGTCGGGGGCGAAACTCAGGGTCACCGTGCCGGAGGTTCCGGCGGGCAGCAGCCACGCCTGTTTCCACCCGTCGAGCCGGACCGGTTCCAGTGGGGTGTCCGAGCCGTCGAGGGTCGCCACCCAGCCGTCGTTGAAGTTCTCGTTGACGACGAGGTAGCTGTCGGTGTCCCCGGCCACGTCGACCTCGACCCGGCGCTCGCTGTCGCCCCAGCCGGTGACCCGCTCGACGCCGGCCATCCGCACCTCGTCGGGTTCCTCGGATCCGGCCGGCGCGACCTGGGCCGACCGGATCCGGTAGCGGTCGCCGGACTCGACCTCGACACGGTTCTCGCCCGCCCGGAGCTCCGCGTCGGCGCAGCTCTCGTAACGAACCGGGGAGCCTTCGAGCTGCCCCTCGACACTCCCGTCGGTGATGCGGGTCTCGACCCGTTCGCCGTTCACCCGCAGGTTCGGGCCCAGTCCGCAGGCGGTACTGACGTCGCCCCCCTCGATCTCCCCGGGTGGGTCCACTCCCGGAAGCGAGATCCCGGCGACCTCCAGCGGTTGCCCTGCCGGGGGCTCGAAGGTGAGGGTGAGCTCATCGGTGGTGACCGGGGTGAAACTCAGCCGCCCGTCGCCGTCGAGCCAGCCCTCGCGCACCGTGGAGTCGGTCTCGACGGTGACCCGGACGGGACGTACGACGCTGTCGGAGCGCGGGAACTCCACACCGAGGGCGTCGATCTCCGTCTCCTCGCCCAGGCCGACCTCGAGCGAGGGTGTGTCGTCGCTCGGGTCGGGGTACCAGATGGTGCTCCCGTCCCCGTCGAAGGCGTTGCGTCCCATGGCCGCCGGGTGCCGCACGGCGGCCGACGTCGAGCTGACCTTGGGGTACCCGCCTTCACGGTTGGCCGCGTTCTGCACGTCGGTGGGTTCGGTGACGACCACCTCCCCGCTGATGGTGTGCCGCCCCGACGCCGCCTCCCGCGACAGCTCGAACGTGCGGTCGAGGCTGTGGGCGTCCTCGCCCTGCACCCCGATGTCGGGGGCGCACACCCACATCCGCGACCCCCGCATGCACGCCGGCACGGTGCCGGTCGAACCGGTGAACAGGAGGTTGTCGGCGTCGGCGACCCCGGGCACGCGCAGCGTCCGCTCCGGGCTCACCCCCGGAACGGAGACATCGCTGATGCCGACGCGGGTGCCGAACCGGTACTCCGGTTCCCAGGCGAGCTCGTCGACGCGGATCCGCAGCGTGGTGGTCTCCCCCGCTGGCGCCATGAGCTCCTGCGGCTCGTCCGTGTCGGCCACGGCCACCGTGGCGCGATCGTCGTCGGTGATGAGACTGACCCTCGACGGGGGCGGATCGCCGGGCAGCCGCTCGAAGGTGACGCTGAGCTCACCGACCTCGCGCGGCTCGCCGAAATCGATCTCCAGCCACTCACCGACGGCGCCACCGTAGGCACTGGAGCGCCACGAGGTTCCCTCGGACCCGTCGAGCGCAGCGAACGGGGCGCGGCCGGGGTCGCGCACGTCGGGGCTGGCGTTGGCGCCGGCCTCCGACGATGAGGCGGTGACCGCCTCGATTCCTCGGTGCTCGGCCACGGCGGTGTAGTTCTCCCAGGCCGGATCCATGATGTCGGGCGCGGGCGCGTCGCGTTCCAGCTCCTCCTCGGCGGTGAGTGTGTTGCTGGTGTGGCGCCGCACGTCGGAGTAGACGATCTCCCGGCGCCGCGAGGTGTCGGTGACGACGGTGTCCTCGGCGTCGACGCGTTCCGCGCCGGTATCGTCACCGACGATGACCGGGCGGTCGTCGCGCAGCATGCCCCGTTCGGCCATGGTCAGCAGCGACTCGGGGCCGCCGGTGACCCGCATGGCGCTGTCGGCGGGGACGGTTCCCACGGTGGGCGCCGCGTCGGCCACGCTGTACACCTCGACGGCGCGGTAGGGCTGGTCGGTGTACTCCGCCGCGCTGTGCGTCTCCAGGGAGCCGACCCGTGGCCCGAAGGACTCCTCGTGGCTGATGCCCGGCGACGCCGCCAGGGCCTGGTGCACCCGGGCCGGCCACCCGCCGTTGATGTTGCTTCGCTGTAGGTCGTTGCGCACGATCAGGTGACTCACACCCATGCGGGCCAGGGTGGCGGTCAGGCCCGCGGACCCGCGGCCGGAGGAGATGCGCTGGTCGATCTCCTGGGTCAGCCGGGATACGCCGGCCGACCCCCAGGGGATGATCTGCTGGTTGGTCCACGGGCTTTCCATGAGCGGCTGCATGGGCTCGTCCATGGGCCGGCCCCACTGGTACTCACCGCGCGCGGACCCGGGCACCGCCATGGTCATTCCCGGGTGGGCGTTCTCGTCGACGTAGTCGGTGACCTCGTGCCAGTACTCCGGGATGCGCTCGAAGGAGCCGTTTGTCGCCAGTCCGACCGTGGCGGCCGGGGTGAGCGTCGCGGTGAACGCCACCGCGCTGACCCCCGCGGCGGTCCGACGGGCCGCACGGGGCGGTAACGCGAGGGCGCGCATGAGCCCGACGCGGCGGTCGGCGTTGTCCAGCCCGATCGCCACCGGAAGCTGCGCGAGTCCCAGTGCCACCGGCATCCGGATCGCGGCGTCGAACTTGTGGATGTTACGGAACGGGCTGAGCACCCCGTCGAACATCGGCTGCACCGACTGCGCCAGCGGCCCGCTGAGAGAGCCGGTGTAGCCGGACACGACGATCGCGGTGCCGGTGAGTAGGCACGCCGTCAGGAAAACCCGCTCCGGCATGCGGCGGTGTACGACTCCGGCCAGGCCGAGCCCGGCCACCACCGCGGTCGCCACGACCAACCACGGCGAGGTGGCCAGCTCCGCGCCGGCCTGGAGCGCCTCCTGCTGGGTGGGGACGTAGCCCATCCAGTTGGAGGCTCCACGTAGCGCGTTCGTGAGGGAGGTGACGCTCATGGTGGTCGCCGCGTGCTCGGTGAACGGCATGAACGAGAAGACGTAGCGCCCCATGAGCAGCAGGGGAACCAGCCACCAGAAGGACACCAGGAACAGCCCGAACAGCCACCACGCGAGCAGCCGCCACTTGCGCGCGCCGTTTCGCCGGGTGAGCAGGTAGAGCAGCGGCACCACCAGCACCGCCAGCTCGGACGCGGCGTTCGTGCCGCCGCAGAACAGGAACGCCACCGCCGACAGCATGGCCATGCGCATCGGGCTGCGGCCGCGCCGGGAACCGTGGACCAGGGGCAGCACGATCCACGGGAGCAACAGCATCGGCTGCAGCTCGGCGGAGTTGTAGGACAGCAGGGTCACGACGCGCGGGGTGAGAGCGTAGGCCAGCCCCGCGAGGATGCGGGTGTGCAGCGAGCCGACGCCCAGCGCGCCGGCCAGCCGCACCGTGCCGAGGAACGCCGCGCACAGCAGTGTGGCCAGCCACAGGCGCTGCACCAGCCAGGGGGGCATGTCGAGGGCGACGAAGAGGGCGTGGAACGGTCCGTTCGGGAAGAAGTAGCCGTATGCCTGGTTCTGCAACTGCCCGAAGTAGGCGGGATCCCACAGGTGCAGCGCGCGTTCCAGGAACCCGAGCGGGTTGATCACCAGGTCGATCTTGGTGTCGCCGACGATCCGCTCCGGGTCGAGGCTGAGCGCGAGCCCGCAGAGCAGCAGGCAGACCGCGAACAGTTTGAGTCGCCGCGGCAGTGTGCTGTCAGCTTCGGTGGCCGGGCCTTCGCCGCCGCGACCGTTACCCGACAGGGTCACGGACCCGCCTCTGGGTCACCGGGGCCGTGTCCGGAACCCGCGACCATGCGTGCCATCGCGGCGCCGCTGCGCTGCCAGGTGAACCGCGCCGCCCAGGCGCGGCAGTTGCGCCGGATCCGAGCGGCTCGGAGGGGATCGCTCAGCTCGACCAGCGCCCTGTCCACGGTCTCGGACAACGAGTCCCCCTCGCGCACGAGCCAGCCGGTCTCACCGTGGCGTACGGAATCACGCAGACCGTCGACATCGTAGGCGACCGTGGGAACGCCGAGTCCGGCGGCCTCGATCACGGTGAGCCCCCACCCCTCGAACCGCGACGCGGTGACGTGCAGCAGCGAGCCGGCCAGGACGGCGTTCTTGTCCTCCTCCGTGAGGAACCCGTGCAGGCGCACCCGGTCGTGCAGTCCCTCGCGCTCGATACGTTCGGTCAGTCGCTCGCTTTCGGGGCCACGGCCGACGACGTGTAGTCGCAGGTCCGGCCATGAGGCACCGAGGTCGGTGACGATGTCGAGCACCCGGGTCACCCGCTTCTGGACGACGAGCCGGCCCAGGCTGACGATCGCGGGGGATCCCATCCGAGCCGCCGGGGGGACACGCTCCGGCGGGACCGGCTGCCTCGGCGGGCTCCCGTTGTGGATGACCGTGATCGGGGCGCGCCACCGCAGCTTCTCCCGCATGGCGCGGCGCGAGGACTCCGAGACGGTGACCGTGGGGCAGGACCGGTAGACGCGGCTGGCGACACGGCTCTCCACGAACCTCCCGAACCAGGCCAACGGGCGACTGAAGTAGGCGTCGAACTGCAGGTCGTGAACGTGGTGCACGACGCTGATCACGCGGGTGCGCCGGCACAGCGCCAGCGGGGCGAGAAACGGGATGCCGTTCATGCAGTCGAGGGCGACGTCGAAGCGCCACCGCCGCGCCAGCAGCCAGAGGAAGGCCAGCGGGTAGACCGTGAACTTGGAGCCCATGCGGCGGATGAGGACGCCCTCGCGCGTCTCACGACGCGGCTGGCCGGGCTCCCGACTGGTGAGGTAGGTCAGGCTCGCTCCCGCGCGAGCCAGATGCCGCCCGATCCGCCAGGCGTACTCCTCGGCCCCACCCGCCACGCTCTGCCACGGTTCCCGCCAGTTCACCAACACCACCCGGGTGCCGTCGAGACGGGGCTCGAGTGGTTCCTCGGCGGGGACGGTCGCCTCGCTCGGCGCGCTCTCGGGCGCGCGTGGGCGAGAGGCGGGCGCGGCGGGGGTCACCACCGCTGGCCCGAAGCCGACGCCGCGGATACGGGGTGTCGGTTGGAAGACCACTGGCTCTCCTTGTCCGCCCCCGCGAGCGTTCACTCACCGACCGGTTCGACCAAGACCCTGGGGGTGGTTACGTGGTGCCGGACGGGACGGAGAACGGCGGGACACACGGGACCGGCGGGGAAACGGCGAGTGCCCAAGCCCACGGCGCCGCCTTCCCGGCCGCCGGAGCGAATGGCGCACGGCCCCGCCGCCGCGCGACGGAGCCGCCCGGGCGACCTCAGCGGTCGCCGTAGTTGTAGAGAGGCTCGTTCACCGGCTCCGTCGTCGATCCGACGTTCGCGGCGACGTTCGTGCCCACGAAGGCCAGGCCGACGGCCATGGCCACGCCGACGAGGCACGCGGCGACAACCTTGATCACTTGAAGCTCTCCTCCCGCGATACCGCCCCGGCGCTTCGACCCGGACGCATCGGAACGAGACTAGAACCTGATACAACCAGGGACCAGATGATTGCCCCAACTGTAACCAACCAGCCGGTAACTTCCAACCCTGAAAGGTTCGCACTTTCCGCGTCCACATGGCGATCCGGCAGTTCCAGCAACAACAGGTCGTCCCCGTGGTGGCTGGTACGGACTCCCGGGAGGTCACCCCAGAACATGTTCTTCCCTGAATGGTCCGCGCCGCCGGTGGCGGCGGTGATCTCGTCGGCGGCGGCGCGCTCGACCAGCACGTAGCGCACTCCCAGCTCACCGAGGCGGGAGGGGAGGTCGGGGGCGGCCTCATAGGGCCGCTCGGGATCGAGCAGCGGCGCGACCCGCCGTGAGAGCGGATCCTCCCCCTCGACGACGCGGACCCCGCTGCCCGCGCCGACCCGGAGATCGTCGTTGAAGACGACCCGGCGCTCGAACAGTTTGACCGCCGGGTCGAGTACCACGACGGTACGCCCGTCGGCCCGCCAGTCAACCCCCCGGTGCGCGCTCCATGGCAGTGACAGCACCGCACCGGGGCGGGAGTCCTGGGCCACGATGTGGCGGACCCGCTCCCAGTCGGCCGGGTACTCCACCGGTGCCAGCCTCCCCGCCGCACCCCACGCGAGTGTCGGCAGCAGCACCACCGGCGCCAGCACCAGCAGCGCCGCGGCCACCGGGCCGGCCACGGCGTCCGAGCGCGCCCACGGGCGGCGCGGCCGTGCCGACGGGAAGGGGACTCCCTCGGCCACACCCGGCATCGGGGGCTCCCCTTGCGCCCCCCGCTCGTTCAGGCTCGCCCTCGCCGGCTCGCCCCACAGCCAACGCGCCACCCCGCCGAAACCGACCGCCTGGAGCAGGGCGAGTGGGGCGACGTACAGCTGCCCATCGCGCAGCGGGCCAAAGCCCGGCCACCCCTCGATGAGGGCGCGCAGCAGCTCACGGCCGGGCTCGACCACCCCCACCAGCGCGACCGCGAACCCCGTGGCGGCCGCCGCCGTCAGCCCCGCCCCGAAGTCAGGGCGGAAGCGCCGCAGCAGCCACACCCACCCGGCGACCGCGACGAGCGCCAGCGCCAGCCGGCCCGCCGCGAGAAACGGGTGCCCGTAGCCGGCCGGTACGGCGTGGGAGTTCCAGATCCCCCCGAGTGTGAACAGCGATCCCACAACACCGAAGGGAGTGTCGGACCGGGCGGCGAAGGCGTCCACCGCGGCCGGATCGGTGCGCGCGTCGCTGCCGAGCGCCGGGACCAGCCACGGCAGGCTCACCACCAGCAGTGCCGAACCGAGCAGCACGACGGGACAGGCCGCTCGCCACAGCCGGGGGAACGCCCGGCCACGCAGCACGGTGGTGGGCACGGCCACAAGGGCCGACAGCACCGTCGCGGAGAACCCACCGACCGCCGCCGGCACCAGCGACACCACCAGCCGCGGCAGGTCGCGCGCGCGGTGCGCCCGCGTGGCTGCGGCGACCACCCACGGCAACCCGGCGTAGCCGAGCAGCATCGCCCACTGGCCGAGCAGCAGCCGTTCGGCGACGAACGGGTTCCACACGTAGCACAACCCGGCGGCCACGCCGGGCACCACGGCTCCCCCGGGGACCAGCCGCGCGGCTCCGGCCGCGCCCAGCGTGAAGATCGTCAGCAGCAGCGACGCCTGCACGAGATCCGTGGGGAGCAACAGTCCCAGCGCCCCCACAACGGCGTCGCTCGGCACCGCTCGTGGGAAGCCGCTCCCCGCGCCGAGGATCACCTCCGACAGCGGCGGGTCGGGCACGAACACCATGTCGTAGCGGAGCACGAGCCCCGGCGCCAACCCCGGTCCCACGGCGAGTGCCCCCGCGGCGGCGCCGGAGAGCCACGGCGCCCAGCGGGACACGCGGCCCCACGGTCGGGACGGGCCCGCTGTCTCGCGAACGGTTCGCTCAGGCGTCATCGCTCCACGATCCCGCCACGCGTGAGCGCGCGCCCGGGCGGGGTCTCAGCGCAGACGGTCGGCGCGTCGAAGGCGGAAGGAGTGGTTCACGCGGGCAGCGCGTCGGCGCGTGTCATCACACAGTCGAACTCCAGAACCCGGCCCGTGGTCTCCTCGCGGGTCACCGGGTACATACCAGTGATCTCGAAACCCTCGGCCTCGTAGGTCTCGATGGCCTCCGTCATCCGCGGCATTCCCTCGTAGATCCGCATCAGCGCGACCTCGGACTGCAACCCCACGAACTCGCTCTTCCACACGCCGGCGCCGGCGAACGCCTCGAGGTCGTAGCCCTGGGTGTCGAGCTTCAGGTACGGGCGCGGTTCGTCGATGCCCTTGAGCGCCTCGTCCATGAGGGAGTCGAGCCGACGGACGTCGATCTCCTCGGGGCGGGTGTTGCGGAACCGCTTGTAGCGCTCGTTACCGAACATGGTGGGGTCGAGGATCGAACTCATCGAGCCGTAGACGACGTTGATGGTGTCGACGCGCTCCTCGCGGCCCAGCGCGTAGGGATACACCCACCACTCGGGGTCGTCCTCGGCGACACGCCGAAGCTTCTCGGCCGTGGCGGACACCGGCTCGAAGGAGACGATCCTTCCCCTGTACCCGTGCTGCCGCAGTCGCCTGCCGTACTGCCCGATGTTCGCCCCCACGTCGAAGACGCAGTTCACCTGGTGGTGGCGGAGCAGCGCGGCGACGTGGCGGGCACCCATGTAGTCCTGGGCGGCCTTGTGCATCTGGAACTCGTCCTCGTCGCCGAGGCGCCCGTCGAGGAAGAGACGCGCGCTCGGACCCAGCGCGACCGAGGACCACTTTTTGGGGGACTTGCCGGCCATGCGGGAGATCTGGTCGGCGAAGCCGTCCTTGCCCCGTCTGACCAGCCACGACCGGGGTCCCACCCGGGTGATCCGGTAGCCGCCGCGGCGGGTGAGCAGGGCGGCGCCCGGCTCCACGTTCGTGACGTTGATGTTGAGCCTGGGGAGGAGATCGAGAATGCGTCGGCGTAGCGTAGGCATAAGACCACCATGGTAAAGGGAGGACCATACGATATCGCGTTCATTTTGCGACCCGATCGTTCCGTGCTCGGTCTCGGGACCCGCTGCCACATCTCCTAATCGGTCGCCGCCACCGCCACCGGGTCGGAGTACCCGCCCGCCAGGTAGTCGCGGTGGGAACGGACCACGAACTCGTGCCCCGATCCGCCACCGGGGCTGATCGTCCACTCGGTGCCGTCCTCGACGATCGCGCCGACCGTCCACCCCTCCCCACGGTCGGGGCCGAGAGCGTCCCGCGGTTCACACTCCGGATCGCCGTCCACGCCCGGTTCGCACTCGAGTGGGCGCCGCCAGACCTCGTAGTGGGCCGCGCCCGCCACCCGGGACCATGTCAGCGTCGCGCCGTCGCCCTCGACGCGAACGGACTCCGGGGCGCCCGGCGGATCGTCGTCCACGTCGACGCGTACCGGTTCGGTGCGGACGCCGCCGTCGTTGCCCTTGAACGGGCGGACGCTGAACTCGTAGGTGGCGCCGCTGAGCAGGTTGTCGACGGTGGCGGAGCGGGGCTGTCCGTCCCGACCGCCAGCCCCGTCGACCTCCATGGGCAGCGGCACCCGGTCGTCCGGGTCCGGGCGCACGCGCTTCTGCAGTACCCGGTAGTGGGTGGCGCCGGGGATCGGGTCCCAGGTGAGCGTGACCTCGCCGGCGGTCTCCCGGGCACTGACCTCGGTACTGCCCGTCGGGCCGACCTCGACCTCGGGTAGTGGGCGCGGATAGGGCTCCCCCAGGCCGAGTGACTCGGCGAGGGTGTCGGCGAACGCGGCGGCGATCTTGAGCTCGCCGCGGGCGTTGGGGTGTGTGGTGTCCCAGTTGTCCTCGACCGGGGAGTAGCTCTCGGCCGAGCGCGCGACGACGACCGGGGACTCCTCTCCGGTGAGCCGCTCCGCGAGCGCCGGCAGGCTCCGGTTGAACCGGTGGATGCGCTCGTTCGTCCACTCGTCACGACCGGTGTCCCACACGGGGGTGACCTCGCCGAGTACGACCTGGACGTCGCCACGGCCCACCCGGGCGGTGGCCACGGCCTCGGCGAGGTGGTCCAGCGCGTCCCGCACCGAACCGCCCGCGACGAGGTCATTGATCCCGGCCACGAGCAGCAGGTAGTGGGGCTCGTACTCGGCGACGTGCTCACCGATGTCCTCGGCGAGGTCCTCGGCCGTGGCGCCCCACCGGCCGGCGTGCGCCCGGTCGAAGTCGGGATCGGCGTAGTCGAGACTGCCGCCCTCATCAGTGTTGACGTCGATCAGGTCCTCGTGGGGACCCACGAACTCCACATCGGCGCCGCCATCGTCCAGGTGCCGCCACAGCCGGTAGCGCCACGTGTAGTCGCCGGAGCTGCCCTGCACGGTGGAGTCGCCCACCACCATGACCCGGGCGGTACCCGGGGGCGGGGTCGCCTCCACGGCCGGGGTACGTTCCTCCCCGGTCGGCTCCTCCCCGACGCGGAAGTCCGGCACGAACGGCTGGAGCACCAGGAGGGTGACGAACATGGCCGCGAGCGCGACCGCGACCAGACCGAGGGGCGTCGGCCGCGGGCGCGCTCGTGGGCGGGTGCCGTCCCCCTCACCGCGCGGGTCACGGAGCCACGCGAGGCGCGGCCAGCCGGGGCGGCGTAGCCGACGGAGCGCGGGCAGCCACCCTCGCCGCCCACGCCACCAGCCGTCGGAGTCCTCACGTGCCACGGTCTACGGCTACGCCTCCGGGTCGCGCGGCAGCCCGAGCAGACGCTCAGCGATGATGTTCAACTGCACCTCGGTGGTGCCACCGTAGATGGTCATGGAACGCCCGAAGAGCATGTAGCGTGCCCAGATCCCACTGGCCGCCGTCATGTCCTCGTACACGGCCGCGCTCCCCTGGCGCTCCCAGACACAGTCGGCCACCGCCTGGTTGAACTCCACACCGAGGAGCTTACGCACGCTCGCCTCGGCGCCGGTCGCACCCCCCGAGAGCTGCTTCAGCGTCACCCGGTGACCGAGTAGCTCGACCGCCTGCCCCTGGGCCACGAGCCGGCCGAGCTCGGCGCGGACGTCCCGCTCGGTGGGCTCCTCTCGCCCGAAGAAGGCGAGCAGCTCGGGCACGCCCGCCCCCACCCCCGACCCGCTGGACAGGGCGACCCGTTCGTTGCTCAGGGTGTCGCGGGCGACCCGCCACCCCGTTCCGGGCTCACCGATGACGCAGTCGTCACCGACGAACACACCGTCGAAGAACACCTCATTGAACATGGTGTCGCCGGTGAGCTCGCGCAGTGGGCGCACCTCGACGCCCGGCGAGGACATGTCCACGACGAAGTAGGTGATGCCGTCGTGCTTCCCCTCGGCCTCGGGGTCGGTGCGGGCCAGGCAGATACCCCACTGCGCGACGTCGGCGAGGGTGGTCCAGATCTTCTGCCCGGTGAGCCGGTAGCCGCCCGGCACGCGTTCGGCGCGCGTCGACAACGATGCCAGGTCGGATCCGGCTCCGGGCTCGCTGAAGAGCTGACACCACACCATGTCGCCCCGCAGCGTGGGACGCAGGAAACGTTCCCGCTGTTCGGGAGTGCCGTACCCGGCGATGGAGGGCACCACCCACGCCCCGATGGCCAGGCTGGGCCGGTTCAGCCCGGCCCGTTGGAACTCCTGGTGGATGAGGACCTGCTCCAACGGTGACGCGTCCCGCCCCCAAGGGGCGGGCAGGTGCGGCATCACCCAGCCGTTGTCGGCCATGGCGACCGTGCGCTCGCGTTCGTCGGAGATCGACGCGAGCGCGGCGACCTCGGAGCCAACGCGTTCGCGCGTCTCGCGGCTGGCGTCGTCGTCCAGCTCGAGCTCCACGGGACGGCGTTGGCCAGCGAGGGCGAGGTCGGCGACGGTGACGGCCCAGTCGTTGGCGTGGCCGCACAGGGCGCGCAGGGTGGAGGCGCGGCGCAGGTAGCGGTGCGCGTCGTGCTCCCAGGTGAACCCGATCCCACCGAGCACCTGGACGCAGTCGCGGGCGCAGGAGAGAGCGGCGTCGGGGGCGATCACCGCGGCCACGGAGGCGGCGAACCGCGCCTCCCGGTCACCTTCGGGGACGCCGCGCCGGTGGACGGCGCGCGCGGCGTCCCAGACGGCGGCGCGTGCCCGCTCGACCGCGGTGGCCATGCGGGCGCACCGGTGCTTGACCCCCTGGAACTGGCCGATCGGGCGGCCGAACTGTTCGCGCACCTTGGCGTACTCGGCGGCGGTGCGCGTGGCCCACTCCGCGACGCCGACGGCCTCGGCCCCGATCAGGACCGCGGCGAGGTTCGTGACGTCGTCGCGGGTCAGCCCGGTGAGCACCGCGTCCTCGGTCACGGTGGCACCGTCCGCGACGACCCGGGCGGCTCCGCGGCCGATGTCGAGGCTCGGCTGGGTGGTGATGTCGAGGTCGGCGGCTTCGAGCGCGACCCAGTGCTCCCCGTCGGGTCCGGTCACCGGGCACACGATGACGTCGGCCAGCGCCCCACCGAGAACCGGCTCGACGGTGCCGCTGACCTGGCCGGTACCCGCTGCCGTGGTGTCGGGGGACAGGCCCGCCCCGAGGGCCACCGCGGCGGTGCGGCTACCATCGGCGAGCCCGGCTAGCAGCGCGTCTCGTACCTTCGCGTTGCCACACCGGTCGATGGCGGCGCTGGCGAGCACGGTGGGCAGGAAGGGGCCGGGGACGAGGCCGCGGCCGAGCTCGGCGACCGCGATGGCCAGTTCCAGCAGCCCGCCGTCCTGGCCGCCGTGCTCTTCGGTGAGATGGAGCCCGGGCAGCCCCATCTCGGCGAGCCCGTCCCAGAACGGCGGTCGGGCGTGGTCGGTGCCGGTCTCCCCCGTGTCGTGGGCGGACGGGACGGTGCGCTCGGCCCACCCACGCACCGCCGCGGCCAGCGCGTCGTGTTCAGCGGTGATCCCAATGGCCATGTCGCCCCTCGGTGGTCGCGTCGTGCCCGCCGCACACCACACTAGAACCGGTTATACAATCCGGGTCAACCACGCCTGTGGGGCGCGTCGCGCGCGATCCGCGCGTTCTCGCGCCCACGCGGGCGCTGGCCGGGAGTGTTCCAGCTGACGCGGCCGCGACCCGCGGCTGACCCGTGAGACACGTTCACCGAACCCTCCGCCCACGGAAAGGCGGTTTCCCGTGACGGGCCTGATCGTGGCGCTGCTGGCGGCCGCGACGTACACGTTCGGGTTGGCCATCGAGCAACGCGCGCTGCACCGGTCCCCCGGGATCAGTGTGCACCGCCCGCTGCACCTGGCGCGGGTCCTCCTCGGCAACGGGCGCTGGGTGTCGGGCTGCGTCCTGGCGGCCCTCGGCAGCGTCGGCCTGGTCGTCGCGCTCGGGCTGGCCCCCGTATCGGTCGTCCAACCCGCGTTCGCCGGCGGGATCGCCATGATGCTGCTGATCATCGGCACGGTTCTGGGGGAACGGGTGACGCGTGGCGAGCGTGTCGCGCTCGGGCTGATGCCGGTCGCGCTGCTGCTGCTCAGCCTGTCGCTGGGCGACGGCGGGCGGCCGGGAACCTCGGCCGATATCGGCCTCCTGCTGCTCGTCAGCCTCGGCACCGTGGTGGCGTGTGTGGGCGCCGTGGCGCTGGCCGGCAGGGGAGGCCACTACGTGTCGGCGGCCGCGATGGGGGCCGCCGCCGGGTTGTCCCAGGGTGTGGCCGGGCTGCAGGGAAAGGGGATCGGCGGGTTGCTGGCGGACCGGGGACCGGTCGACGCGATCGTCCCGGCCCTGGCCTCGCCCTACCCCTACCTCTACGCGCTGGGCTGGGCCGTGGGGATCGTGTTGTTCCAGACATCGTTGCAGCGTTCACGGGCTTCGATCACCGCGCCGGTCTCCAATGTCGTGGGCAACGTCTTCATGGTGGTGCTGGGCACGGTCATCTTCGGTGAACAGCTGCCCTCCGATCCCCTCATGCTCGCCCTGCGCGTGCTTGGATTCACGCTCACCCTGACCGTCGTGGTCCTGGTGCGCGGGAGTGCCGCCAGGGCCGAGACCGACACGTCCCGAATGCGCTCGCGTTGGAAAGCGGCGGACACCTCCGGGTGAGAGCGATCCGGGGAGATCCCAGGGCCCGCCCACGGCGCTGGCACTCAAGAACTCCCGTTGATCTTGTAGCTGTCGAGATTGGAAATCGATTTCCGTGTCGATAGCTACAAGATCTATTGGTTCATCCTGGAGAGGTCGGCGGCGGTTTCGACGGGAACCACCGCG
>RJMB01000011.1 GCA_003725585.1 Halostreptopolyspora alba
ACGGCGGACCACGGGTGTGTGCAGCTCGACGAGCTCGCGGTAGACATCGTTGCGCCTGTGGTGCTCCTCGGCGTCCTGGAGCTCTTTGAACAGTTCCTTCGTTCTCGTGTAGTAGGCCTCATCCGATTTCCCATCACGGGCGGATGTGGGACGCGGGTTGGCCTCTGTCCGACTGCGAAGCGTACTCGATGTGATCATCGGTTGACATCCCTCAACGAATGGGGTTGTTCGCCGCTCAGATTCCTAGGGTGGTGGACGGTTGAAGTGGCGTGCGTTCGTGTCGGCCGCACTACCGGACCTCTGCACAACAATTTGACCTTATTCCAGAAGAACCGGAAATCGTGGGTAATTGCGTGGAAATCATTGATCTTTTACAAGGTATATGTAGAGAGTGAGGCGATGCCTCCCGGGGTTCCCCAGTACACCGCGGAGGTTATGCTGCCAACTCGCGATGTTCCCGACGGGAACCACCGTTCCCCGGAGCTTCGTCCCCTCGATTCAAGAGACATATAAACGGTAATTGAAGAATTTTCTCTGTGAATTGAATCACGGGGAGGCTCTGGTTATCCCGCAATCATCCGAGGTGGCGAACCTTTCTTGGCCGCTAGGAGACCAGCGCGGGATTGGGATGCTCCCGCTGTTGGTCCTGACGGCGCACTCGGCCACCTCCCCTTCCACCAGGCCGCCCGTGTGGAACACCGTGCTGTTGAGCGCCACCGTGGACTGGCGCGTCTCCTCCTCAGGGGCATTTCTCCGAGTGGGACAAGGACCGGAAACCCATACCGGATCGCCCGCGGGATCGGCCACAACTTGGATGTTCACCCCATGGTGGCGGTGCTTGCCGGAGCGGAAGGGCGGATCGTCGGCCGCGCGGTCGCAGGCGATGAGCGTGCCGTCGACGGTCACGTGGGCGTTTCCCCCGCCAACGGATGCGGCGCAGTTCGTCGTCCAGGCCGGGTGCCCGGGCCGACAGCAGCCCATTTGCGTCGGTGGCCGACGACGGTGCAAAAGTTCCTTGGTCGTGCTCGCTGACGGCCTCGGGCACACCCACGTCGGGGAGCGGCGAGGCTGTGCTTCGCTGAGGTCCGGATACGAAATGACGGCGTGGGAGCGTCAGCATGGAGCGTGCTCTCCTCGGATGGCAGAAGTGTGGTGCTGAACTGCCGGAGGTCTAGAGCAGCTATGGTGACTCCACCAGGGTCGGCGCCTGCAGCGCCGTTGTTGCTGGCTTTCTTTTTAGCATCCGTAGGTTCCTGTGTCCATATTCCTTGGTGTACGCGTCTCGGTGTGCGGGCGGCCCGCGGAGTTGCCCGGCCCTGATAGGTGGGCGATGGGCCATTACCGTGGGGATTGCCAGCGGCGACCTGCGGCGATGTTCGGGAACCGCGTCGGAGGGCTCGGGACAGCGAGGGCGCATGGCCGCGCGTTCGGGCCGTGAGTGCGCTGAGGCGGGTGCGGGCGGACGCGTTCGCGACCGCGCACCTGTTCGACAATGTTTCGGCGAAGCGGCGTCAACGACGTTCGACAAAGCTCTGGCGCGGATTTGGTGAAGCTTTGCTCTCCTGCGATCAGGCGGTGAGCAGTACCCGTTTGCGTAGCAGGTCCGGATTGGCGCGTCCATACATCTGCCGCTTCAACATCTTCAGCCGGTTGACGTGGCCTTCGACCACGCCGGAGCTGTGAGGCAGCGTCATCCCGGCCACGACGGCGTCCCAGTCGCGCTCCAGGCCGCGAAAGAAGGAGTCGAGTTCAGGGATCTGTTCTTTTCGGGCCGCCGTCGTCCAGTCGTGTAACCGGTCGCGCTGCCGGTGGATCATCACGCGCGCGAAGCGCTGAACGCGTTCCCTGAGACGGTGAAGTTCGGGGCAGGCATCCAGCACCGCTTTGAGCTGGAGTTGCTGGTCGTGTTTGAGATGGTCGGGGTGGCTGAGGACCCAGGCGCTGACCTGGCGGACCGTGGGTGGCTGGGCAGCCGGTGTTGGCGGTAGTGCGGAGCCAGAGCGCCAGGGGCGGACGTAGTCACGCACGCTGGCGTAGTTGTCCCGGTAGCCCTGCTGCTGGAGTTCGGTCCAGAGCCAGGCAGCGTTGGTGCATCCGTGGGCGAAGCGCTCGCGTAGGTAGGCGTCATACCCCGCAACGTGGCGGGGGCGTTTACCCGGGCCATCAGGTCCTCGGGGGTGGCAGCGCGGGCGAAGCGGCGCGGTGTGTGGGGCCGGGTGCAGCGAGGGGCACCGTTGATCATGGGGGTCTTCCGGTTCAACCGCCACCGGGGAGGAGAGCCCTTCGTGGCGAGGTGACCGTTGAGGTACCTCCCGGACGCAGTCACCCGCCCCGGGTGCGCGGGAGGCGGCGAAACGGCCTCCCCAGGCGCGGTGCGCATTTGGTGCACACGTGCTCGGCGGAGTGTTCCGCGCCCCATCACCCCTCATCCGGCCAGGGCTGTGGCGCGTTCGGCGTTGCCCTCTACCCCGCTGACCCGCGCGAGTGACTGAGTCCAAACTTGGGAGCGCACATGGAGCACACACAGCGCGGATTTTCGGCCGACGAACCAGCTGACCCCGCCGTGACCTGGGATTTTGGGTGGGCCCCCAGGGGATCGAACCCTGAACCCACGGATTAAAAGTCCGTTGCTCTGCCAGTTGAGCTAAGGGCCCAGTGCATACACCCGCTGAACAGGGGATCTAAGCACGCTCGTGATTTTACCCCAGTCGCACGACGGGATGACAGCGCAGGATTCGCCCGTCACCCTCCCGGGCGGTCCCGCGAATCTTCCGCTGTCCCACGGGGACTCATGGGGCCACGAGCTTCAGGACCGCTACCGCTCCGAGGCCGCCCTCTTCTCGCGCAGCCGCTGGCGCTGCGGGACCACCGTGTACTTGGGGTCCGCGGCCGACCGCACTCCGGCCTCGAAGATCCCGAAACGCGCGCAGGCGGACCCGGCCACCAGGGCGGCCCCACTCACGGCCGAGAGCACCCGGCTTCGGCCACTCAGGAGGGCTCCAGCGGCCCCGGCCAGGCTCAGTACCTTGGCCGTGCGCATCAGCGCGCCCCCGCGGCCTGACTGGTAGGGCTCGGCGAGCATGCCCAGTCGGTGTTCCATGCGTGCGACCGCCGCGGTCTCCAGGGCGGAACCGAACACGGCGGCCCGCCGGGCGGGGGCAGCCTGGTCGAGGGGCGCGGTGAGCATCCCCATCCCCCCGGAGGCGGCGGCCGCCGACCCCACGAACACGAACGGCATCTCCCGGTATCCCTCGTGCCAGGCGGGAACGGCCGTGTCGCAGATGAGGGGCGCGGTGTAGGTGGCGACCGCGGGGCCCACCACACCGGCGCCCACCGCCGCCGCCCGGCCGGTGCGCGGGAACAGCCCCGTGGCCTCGGTGACCGCCGCCACCCCGGCCACGGGCCCGTACCCGGCCAGCAGCCACGAGCCCATGTTCATCGGCGAGGTGGGCCGGAACACCCGCAGCATGTTGAGGAAGCGGGTCGGGCGCCCCAGGTCGTGGATCAGGGCCACGAGGGACCCGGAGACGGCGCCCAGCGCGGTGTACTTCAGCGGCCTGGCCAGGTCCGGCCGGCCCGTCAGGTCGGCCCCGGCCGCCAGTCCCGAGGACGCGCCGGCCAGCCCGCCCAGGAACAGGTAGCCAGCGATGTCCCGCCCCTCCCAGACGATCTGGTTGAGGACCGGCTGGCCGTAGTAGGAGCGGAACTCGGTTCCGGAGACCTCCGGCGTGTCGCTGCTCCTCGTGTGCTCGGGCTCGCCGCGCCGCTCGCCGCCCATTACCGCGGCGGACCCGGTCACCGCTTCGCGGCCGGGGCGCGCGCCCTCAACACCGTGCCGGGTCACATCCGAGGTGCTCACCGCGTCCTCCTTCCCAGGAACGTCGCACTCACCCCGGCGAGCAGCGTCACGGCGGCGACGCCGGCGTATCTCCACATCGACGGCAGATCGCGGGTGGTCACGACCGGATCCGGGGGCAGGCCGTAGACCTCCGGCTCGTCCAGCAGCAGGAAGAACGCGCCCGCGCCACCAACGCCGTCCCGCGGATCCTCCCCGTACAGCCGCGCGGAGGAGACCCCGGCCTCCCGCAGGTCCCGCACCCGCTCGTTGGCCCGCTCGCGCAGCTCGTCGAGCTCGCCGAACTGAATGGAGTCGGTCGGGCACGCCTTGGCGCACGCGGGCTCCAGGCCGTCGCCGAGCCGGTCGTAGCACAGGGTGCACTTCCACACCCGGCCGTCGTCCTGGCGCTTGTCGATCACCCCGTAGGGGCACGCGGGCACGCAGTACCCACAGCCGTTGCAGATGTCCTCCTGCACCACCACGGTTCCGTACTCGGTGCGGAAGAGCGCGCCGGTGGGGCACACGTCCAGGCAGGCTGCGCTGGTGCAGTGCTTGCACACGTCGGAGGACATCAACCAGCGGAACTCGCCACGCTCGTCGGCGCCGGTGGAGTCGCCGGGGCGTTCGAAGGAGGGCATTCCCAGATCCACCGGCGCCCCCTCGGGGCGCCCCACCCCGGTCTCCTGGTGGCCCAGGGGCTCCCGCTGCTCGACGAACGTCACGTGCCGCCAGGTGTCCGCTCCCAGCCCGCCGCTGTTGTCGAACGACATGGCGGTGAAGTCCAGGCCGTCCTCGGGGATCATGTTCCATTCCTTGCAGGCGACCTCGCACGCCTTGCAGCCGATACACACGCTGGTGTCGGTGAAGAAGCCCATGCGTGGCTGGTCGGTTCCGGGAGCTGTGACGGGTTGACCGCCGGCCTCTTCGTTGATGGCCATCGCCTAGACCTCCATACCGGTCCGCTCGGTGATGCCAGCGCTGTGCTGGTAGGAACGCACCAGGCCACGGCGGTCGGCACCGCGAGGGCGCCGGCCGGGTTGGATGTCGGCCGTCACTGCCTTGACCTCCTGGATGTGGACGTTGGGGTCGAGGGCGATCGGGAACAGTTCGTTGGTTGAGTCCCCGACGGAATAGCCGTTGGGCCCCCAGTGGTAGGGCAGCCCGATCTGGTGGATGGTGCGGCCCTGCACCCGCAGCGGCGCCATCCGGTCGGTGATCAGCACTCGTGCCTCGATGGCGTTGCGTGCGGTGACGATGGTGGCCCAGTCGCCGTGGGACAGCCCTCGCTCGGCCGCGAGCTCGGGCCCCACCTCGCAGAAGAACTCCGGCTGGAGCTCGGAGAGGTAGGGCGTCCAGCGGCTCATCCCCCCGGCGGTGAAGTGCTCGGTGAGCCGGTAGGTCGTCACCACGTAGGGGAAGATCGACGATCCGGGTGTTCCCGGGTTGGGGTGGTAGCGGTTGGCCTCATGGGGGTAGACGAACCGTGTTGGGTTGCGCTGCTGGTGGTACAGCAGGTTGGCGAACGGCGTGTCCTGGGGCTCGTAGTGGGTGGGCATCGGGCCGTCGTTGAGCCCCGCCGGCGCGTACAGCCACCCCTTGCCGTCGGCCTGCATGATGAAGGCGTCAGTTCCGCTCAGCGCGTCGACTCCCCCCGCTCCTTCCGGCGGCCGGTAGCCCGGGGACTTGTCCCGTTCGAAGTCGGGGGTGTCGTGCCCGGTCCAGCGCCCGTTCTCAGCGTCCCACCACACCAGCGCCTTGCGTGGGCTCCACGGGTTGCCGTCGCGGTCGGCGGAGGCCCTGTTGTAGAGGATGCGCCGGTTGTCCGGCCAGGACCAGGCCCACTCGGTGGAGAGCCAGTCCTGCTCGGAGGCGGGTTTGCGGCGCGCCGCCTGGTTGACGCCGTCGGCGTACACGCCGCAGTAGATCCAGCAGCCGCACCTGGTGCTTCCGTCGTCCCGCAACTGGGTGTAGCGGTTCAGGTGGTTACCGTCGGCGTCGTGGCCGTTGATCTCGGCGAGTACCGCGGCGGCGTCCGGCTCGTCTCCCTCCTCCAGCGGGTAGTCCCAGGTCAGGTCGAGTACGGGGCGGTCGATGGGGTCGGTGGATCCGGCCAGTTTCTCCCGGATGATCCGACCGAGGTGGTACATGAACCACAGGTCGCTGCGGGCGTCGCCCTTGGGTGGGACGGCGCGGTCGTGCCACTGCAACGTCCGGTTGGTGTTGGTGAACGTCCCGGACTTCTCGGTGTGTGAGGCGGCGGGGAAGAAGAACATCTCGGTTCCGATGTCCTCGGTGCGCAGCTCGCCCGACTGGATCTCCGGGCCGTCCTTCCACCACGTGGCGCTCTCGATGAGCGAGAAGTCGCGCACCACCAGCCAGTCGAGGTTGGCCATGCCCAGGCGCTGGGCCCGGGTGTTGGCCGACCCCACGGCCGGGTTCTCCCCCATGAGGAAGTAGCCCTTGCACACTCCCTCCATCTGCTCCATGACCGTGTCGTAGGTGCTGTGCGACCCGGTGAGCCGCGGCAGGTAGTCGAAGCAGAAGTCGTTGTCCTCGGTCGCCTTGTCGCCCCACCACGCCTTGAGCAGGCTGACCGTGTAGGACTTCATGTTGGACCAGAATCCCTTGATGGGGGAGGTGCCCACGACGAAGTCGTCCAGCGTCTGCTCCTCGTGGGCGTGCGGCATCGGGATGTAGCCGGGTAGGACGTCGAACAGGGTCGGGACGTCGCTGGAGCCCTGGATGCTGGCGTGGCCGCGCAGGGCCTGGATACCGCCGCCGGGCCGTCCGATGTTGCCCAGCAGGAGCTGGAGGATCGAGGCGGCGCGGATGTACTGCGAGCCGACGGTGTGCTGGGTCCAGCCGACCGCGTAGCAGAAGACGCTGGTGCGGTCGCGCCCAGAGTTCTCGGTCAGGTGGTCGCACACCCGGAGGAACATGTCCCGGGGAATGCCGCATATCTCCTCGACCATCTCCGGGGTGTAGCGCTCGTAGTGCCGTTTGAGGATCTGGAAGACGCAGCGGGGGTGGGTGAGCGTCGGATCCTCCGCGGGATCTCCCCCGATCACCGCGCCGCCGGAGCCGTGCTTCTCGGGGCGCTCGGACGTCTCGGACGCGCGGACCGCGCTCTCGTCCTCGACGCGGGCCTCGTAGTGCTGGTCGCGCTTGCCGGAAGCCGGGGCGACATCCACCCCCTCGTAGCGCCACATCGTGCTGTCGTAGCTGCGTGTGTCCTCGGAGAACCCGGAGAACAACCCGTCGAGGTCCTCGGTGTCCCGGAAGTCCTCGCTGACGATACTCGCGGCGTTGGTGAACGTGCGCAGGTAGTCGTAGAAGTACTTCTCGTTGGAGATGACGTGGTTGATGACGCCGCCGAGAAAGGCGATGTCCGTGCCCGCGCGGATGGGCACGTGCATGTCGGCCAGGGCACTGGTGCGGCTGAACCGTGGGTCGACGTGGATGACGACGGCCCCGCGCGCCTTGGCCTCCATGACCCACTGGAACCCGACGGGGTGGGCCTCGGCGTAGTTCGACCCCTCGATGATGATGCAGTCGGAGTGCTGCTGGTCCTGCATGAGCGTGGTGGCACCGCCACGCCCGAAGGACGTGCCCAGGCCGGCGACGGTGGAGCTGTGGCAGACGCGTGCCTGGTTCTCGACCTGCACCACGCCCAGCGCGGTCAACAGCTTCTTGATCAGGTAGTTCTCTTCGTTGTCGAGGGTGGCGCCACCGAGGCTGGCGATCCCCATCGTGCGCGCGACGCGCAGGCCGTCCTGCTCGTCCTCCCATTTCTCCCGGCGGGTCCGGATGACCCGGTCGGCCACCATCTCCATCGCGGTGTCCAGGTCGAGTTCCTGCCAATCGCGTCCGTACGGCGGCCGGTACAGCACCGTGTGGCGACGGGACTCACCCGTGGTGAGCTGGAGGCTGGCCGCTCCCTTGGGGCACAACCGCCCCCTGCTGATCGGGGAGTCCGGATCGCCCTCGATCTGTACGACCTCTTCGTCGCGCACATAGACGTTCTGCGCGCATCCCACCGCGCAGAACGGGCAGACCGACTTCACGACACGGTCCGCGGTGGCGGTGCGGGATCGCAGTTCCGCGCTACGCGCGGATTTGGCCGTGGTGGCGCGCCCTAAAGGGTCGCGCTCCCTGATCTGTCGGTATACCGGCCACGACTCGATCCAGGTACGCATGCCCATCGTGCCTCCCCGAACTCCGCCTCCCGGCGGCCGTCACCGTGTGTGGTGGAGCGTCACCGCGTTCCGGTGCGCTCGTCCGCTGCCCTGGGGTGATGGCGACGAAACGCCGAGACGCGACAGCGGGACCGAGGAGCCAACAACGGCGGCGTGGATGGTCGGGGAGCCGCCCGAGCCGGCGGACCCACTACGCGCAGCCACCATCCGCGCCCCTACGAGCGGGGTGAAGAAACCACGAAACTCCGCCCTGTGGCGAGGACCCGGCATCATCAACGATGGAACGGTGGTGTGTCGGGACAGCTTTACCGGATCGACACGCGTGGTGCACGCTTGAACTGATGAGCTGTGGACCCCGACCCGCCCCCCTGTCGCCACGTTGTCGTGGCGCGGCCCGTCCGCGGCGGAGTCAGGGTTGTTTCAGGGAATCTCCAGGGGCGTTCCCGATGGGAAAGCTACCGTGAAGTGGGCATGCTGTGAGTATGAACGAGAACTTCCAGAAGAAATCCCTTCGGCGTAGTAGTCATCAACGGATCCTCACCGGTGTCTGCGGGGGGATCGGGGAGTACCTCGGTGTCGACGCCAACCTGGTCCGCCTGGCCTTCGCGGCACTCACGTTGTTCTTCTTCGGCGGCGCCGTGCTGTACGTCGTGGCCTGGTTGGTGATGCCGGAGGAAGGCGCGGAGGCGTCGCTGCTGGAGCACACCATCCGCAACTTCCAGGGCAAGAACTCCGGGCTGTAGAGCGCGGCCTCGGTCCTATGACCACGGGACGAGGAGGCCGAGGAGCGGGGAGGCGACGAGGGCCGCCGCCGCGATCCAGCGCATCGCGGCCGCACGAGGCCACACCCACGCCGCGAACACCGCGACGAGCGGAAGCAGCGCCAGTCCACCCAGCAGCGTCGGGGGCACCATGCTCCATCCCTGGGCACGTGCCTGATCACAACGCGCCTCCCCCATCGGGGTGAGCGTCATGAAGCACTCCGGGGGCTCCGTCAACATCAGGGCGAAGAACCCGTGGTGGAGGAAGACGAGTACCGCGGAGACACTCAGCAGGGTCAGGGCGACCAGCGTCCCGGAAACCACCGCCGGGAGTCAGCAACCCAACGAAGACCTACTGGGCGCTGTCCCGTGCGTGGTCAGGAGCGCTGTCCGACCGTTCGGCCCGGTGCATCAGGGCGACCGCTCCGGGGTAGAGCCGTGCCCACGGGACAGCGACCGACACCGCGCCGACGATCCCCAACACACCGGCACCCGTGATCACGGCGTGCGTCCCGTTGCTCTCGGCCAGCAGGCTTCCCACGGCGATCCCGATGCCCTGCGCGGCCTGTAGGCCCGCGGCGACCAGGCCGAACGCCAGCCCGCGACCTTTCGCCGGCGCGCACAACACGAAAGCGGCGTTGGCCACGAACTGGTAGGACGAGGCCGCCCCGGACAGCGCGAGCAGCGTGACCATGAGCCACAGGGGCGGGTGCACCGTCCACAGCAGCAAGGGGGCGGAGGCGACGACGGCCAACGGGCCGACGAGCCGCATACGCGTGTCCGGGCTGATGAGCCGGGTGAGGACGAGCCCGCCGATTACCGCGCCCATGGAGGGACCCGCCATGATCAGCCCGGCTGTCGAGGGGCCGGCACCCATGTCGTCGGCGAGCGGGTTGGCCAGGCCGTAGGGGATCATGTAGAAACCGGCCAGCCACGCGAACAGGCCGAGCGTGCGCAGCCGCGGGTCAGTGAAGACGAGACGCGTGCCGTCGCAGGTGACCCGCCACAGTGTGGGACTCGCGGTGCCATCGTGGAGGGGGGCTGAGCGGGCACGGACACCGAGGCAGATGACGGCGCCGGCGACCACGAACGTCAGACCGTTGTACATGAGGGTCGTGTGCGGTCCGATCGCGCTGATCACCCAGCCACCCGCGGCCAGCCCGAAGAGCGTGCCCACCTGGGAGGTCATGTTGATGATGGCCGATCCGGCGATGTAACGGTCCCCCTGGACGATCTCGGCGAGGAGGGCGGCCCGTGCCGCGGTGAAAGGGACCATGGGCAGGATCGATAGGAACAGCAGCCCCCAGATCGCCCAGAGGGGCAGCCCCGGTACGCCGATGGCGGCGATCAACCCCCCTCGTGCCAGGTCGCTGGCGACGATAACCCGGCGTCGGGGGTAGATGTCGGCGAGCCCGGACAGTAGCGGCCCGCCGACGATCTGGGGGAGGAAGGTGAGGGCGAGCGTGACCCCCGCGGTGAGGGCCGACGAGGTCTGCTGGTAGACGAGGGCCGTGACCGCGATGTTGAGCAGGTAGCTGCCCGTCATCGACAGCGCGTGCGCGAGCCAGAGCGTCTGGAACTCCCGGATCCGGATGATCTCGCGGTAGCTTCTGCGCCAGTCCTGTGACGAGGGCGGTGGTCGTGACGGCTCGGCTTCGGCCTCCTCACCGCTCGGCTGTCGTGCGGTCAGGGATCCGAGGTGCGGCCGGCGCTGGGTGGGGATGGGGAACTTGCGGCTTTCCATTCGCGGCTTACCCACCCGTCGACTCCCTCGCAGAATCCCAGTGGCATCACTCTCGGTCGCAATCCAATGACCTACCGTTCCCGACTCCGATGGCGGGCCGCAAGTCGTTCTACGGGATTCGTTTCTTATTCGTTGCGGGGAGTGACCGGAATTGGGGGCTTGGCCAGCAGCGTCCCAAGGTGTGAGCAGGAATCAGTCCACCTCGGGGCGAGATCGGCGGATGTCCGAAACCGGACTATCCCCACCCGAGTTCGTGCAGCCGCCTGTCGTCGATACCGAAGTGGTGGGCGATCTCGTGGACCACGGTGATGCGCACCTCCTCCACGACCTGCTCGGGGGTGTCGCACACCGCGCAGATCTCCAGCCAATATATGGAGATCTGGTCGGGGAGGAAGCCCGCGTACCCGTCGCCCCGTTCGGTCAGCGGCACGCCCTCGTAGAGGCCGAGCAGTCCCGGCTCCGGTGGTTCGTCGGCGAGCACGATGACGACGTTGTCCATGTACCGCGTCAGGTCGTTCGGGATGGTGTCGAGAGCGTCCCCGACAAGCTCCTCGAACTGGACGCGCGAGAGTTCCACCACGCTTCGCATTGTGCGTCACCACGGTGGATGGTGACTCCAGGGGGGCGTGTTGGCGCCGGGCCGCCTGGTCGCCGCCCGGGAGTTCGGACGCCTTATTTGGCCATGGGGCACAGGTGGGCATCATGGAGGGGTGTTCTCCCGGTTGAGACCCGTACTGGACGTTGCCCCACTGCGTGCCCTGGCCGCCCGCGCCGCCAAGGTGGGCCATCATCGCGTATGGCGGATCGCGGTGGTGATCCTCGCCGGGTTGTTCGGCGGTTGGCTGGGGTTGGCGATGGGCGGCCAGGTGGTCACACCGGTCGGCCCGGCCGACGTCAACCTGCGGCTGGGCCCGAGCCTGCACGGCGAGACGGTGGTGAACGTCGCGCCGTTGGGGAATCTCGCCTTCGACACCCACGCGGCACCGCTGCGGTTCGAGGCGAGGATCTCCCAGATCCGGCTGGCCGCCGCCGAGGAGATGTTCCAGAACCCCGAGGCGATCACCCAGATCGCCGCCAGCATCGGCTCAGATTTGCGGCAGGGGGTCATCCAGCTGTTCGTGCAGGCCGGCGTGGCGGCCGTCACAGGGGCGGGGCTGGTCGCGCTGGTGCTGTTCCGTGACTGGCGCCGGGCCGCGGGTAGCGCGCTGACGGCGCTGCTGACCTTCTCCGCCGCGGGAGGCATGGCCTTCTACACCTTCACCCCCAGTGCGGTGTCCGAACCCCGCTACACGGGGCTGATCGCCGGCGCGCCCCAGGTGGTGGGCAGCGCCGAGGACGCCATCCTGCGGTTCACCGAGTACCAGGAGCAGCTCGCCGGCCTCGTGGGAAATGTCTCCCGGGTCTACGAGGCCACGTCGACACTGCCGGTGTACGAGGACGACGAGTCGACGATCCGGGTGCTGCACGTCTCCGACCTGCACCTCAACCCGGCCGCATGGGAGGTCATCGAGTCACTGTCGGAGCAGTTCCAGGTGGACTTCGTCATCGACTCGGGGGATCTCACCGACCGGGGGAGTGCCGCGGAGGACACGTTCGCCGACGAGATCTCCGACCTGGAAACGCCCTACGTGTGGGTGCGTGGCAACCACGACTCGATGGGTACGCAACGTGCCGTGGAGGCGCAGTCGAACGCCGTGGTCCTGGACGACGACATCGCTGAGGTGGGTGGGGTCACCATCTACGGGACTGGCGATCCCCGTTTCACACCCGACCAGGCGGCGGACAACCCGGACTCCGACGAGGTGGCCGCCATTGGTGCCAGGCGGGTCGAGACGGTCAGGGACGCGGACCCGCCCGTGGACGTCGCCGTGATGCACGACCCCGTCCAGGCGCGCGCCTTCACCGGTGAGGTGCCGCTGGTGCTCGCTGGTAAGGGACACCAGCGGTCGAGTGAGGTCGAGGACACCGGCACGCGTGTCCTCGCGCAGGGCTCCACCGGGGGGGCCGGTGTTCAGGGGCTCGACGACGATGAGCCGACCCCGTACGAGGCGTCGGTGCTCTACTTCGACGCCGAGACCAAGCGCCTGCAGGCGTGGGACGACGTCACGCTCGGCGGTGTCGGCCTTTCGTCCGCGCAGATCGAGCGGCAGATCGAGGAGGATCCCGACCGCGAGGTGACACCGCCGGAGAACCCCCCGGTCACACCGGGGTCGACCCCGCCCACCCCGGGTTCGCCGACCAGGACACCCGGCGAACCCGACTGACTCTGGTCCACCGGCAGGGGGGTGTGGGGGTAATCCGTTGGCGCGGGGCTGGAATCTCCCCTATGCTTGACTCGACCCCGACGGCAGGCGAAGCGGGAAATGACGACTCGTTCGTCGTCGAGGCCCCCATCGTCTAGTGGCCTAGGACGCCGCCCTTTCAAGGCGGTAACGCCGGTTCGAATCCGGTTGGGGGTACGGCTCCGGTCAAACCACTGCTGAAGGTCTGGCAGAATAGAGCGAGAGCGAACGGGACGCGGAACACCTCAGAGCCACTAAGGTGTGAAGCGGAACGTGAGAGCAAAACACGAGGTCCTGTGGAGCAGCTAGGAGTGCTCGCCACCCTGTCAAGGTGGAGGCCGCGGGTTCAAATCCCGTCAGGACCGCTCGTCACACCCCAATGTGTGGCTGGGGCAGGTAGCTCAGTAGGTACGAGCGTCCGCCTGAAAAGCGGAAGGTCGGCGGTTCGACCCCGTCCCTGCCCACGTCGGATGACCAGTGAAGAAGTCCGGTGCCCAAGAGGCGCCGGACTTTTTTGACAGCAACCGTGACAGCAACGGGGGGTCTGCGGCTCACCCGAGGGCGTCGTCCAAGCGGCCGAGAGCGCGCCGTTTGTCCTCCAGGGACGCGTGCGCGTAGATGGTCATCGTCACGCCGATGTCGCTGTGCCCGACGATCTCCCGGACGATCTGTGGTGGTACGTCGAGGTTGAGCAGCAGTGTCACGCAGGTGTGCCGCAGGTCGTGGAAGCGTACGCCGTCGATGCCAGCTTTCTTACGCAGCGGCTCCCAGCTCCGGCGTAGGTTGTCCGGTTCCAGCGGCGTACCGCGCCGGGAAGGGAAGACGAGCCCGTGTTCCTCCCAGTCCGGCCACGCGTCGGAGCGTTCGGCGAACTGCCGCTTACGGTGATCGTGTAGCGCGTCCACGCACAGGTCAGGCAGCGGGACGGTGCGGGAGGAATCGTGGGTCTTGGGTGGCACCAGGCGGAGCGTTCCACCGATCCGTTGGAGGGTGTGCACGATCTCCAGTTGCCCGGCGTCGAGGTCGACGTCCTCCCAGCGGAGCCCGAGCAGTTCGCCACGCCGTAGGCCGAGGCAGAGCGCCAGGACGTAGAGCGCGTGGAACCGGTCGTCTGCCGAGACCTTGAGCAGCCGTTTCGCCTGCGGGACGTCGAGCCCGCGGTTCACCGCGTAGCGGGGCGGCGAGACCTTGACGAGCTTCGCGACATTGCGCGGGATAATCTCTTCCCGTGTTGCCGATTCCAAGGCGTTGCGCAGCACCGCGTGAATCGACTGCACCATGCGTGGTGAGAGAGTCGAATCACAGCATGCCTTGGGGGTGGCGGCACAGCACTCCGGTTGCTCGCGGGCGGAGTCGGTACCGTTCTTGCAACACTGGCACTCTTGCCGAATCCGCGTGATGAACGTGCGGATGTCGCGGGCGGTCAGCTTTCCGAGTCGCTTCTTCCCCAGGTTGGGGACGAGGTGACGGCGGATCACACCTTCATAGCCCTGGACAGTCTTGGGGCGGCGTTCGGCCTTGACCACGTGTTCGAGCCAGTAAGCCAGGTACTCGTCTAAGCGCCAGTTCTCGGAGGCAACCGGGATGCCCCGGTCGGAGTCGGCGAGGAGCCTGTTCAACTTGGACCGGGCCTCGTCACGGTCTTTGGCGTAGCCTTGCACGCGCTTGAACGTGCCCTCAGTGGTCAGCACGTAGGCGGCATAGGCATGCCGCCCGTCTTTGCGCTGCCAGATGCTACCGTCACCGTTGGGGCGCTTGGAGCGGTCGTTCCTGCGACGGTTGCCGCCGCTGTCCTTGCCAGTCATCAGGCCACCTCCCCGAGAGCGGCGATGCACTCGGCGAGCGCGGCCGCGGGAACGAGCCGACGCCGCCCGATCTTGATCGTGCGGAGTTGCCCCGAGCGGATGAGGTTGTACAGCGTCCACCGGCTCACACGGAGCCGAGCGGCCGCCTCGTCGACGGTCAAGACCAGATCACTCATGGTTAGACCACCTGTTCCAGGTGTGGGGTTGCCGGAAAGTCGTCGGTTCGGTGTTGCCGAGCGGCGTCAAGCTGGGCGCGGCGGTGTAAGGCGTCGCCGACGGCCCGGAGTAGGCGGTGTTCGCGGGGTGGGACGTCGGGGTCGGTGGGGCGGGCGAGCTCCCAGACGTGGGTGCCGGAGGAAACGCGTAGGGGTACGGGAGCGCCGCCCTGGTCGTTCTCGGCGCCGTCGCTGTTGGGGTCGACGCCGAGCTGTTCGAGGACCCAGGTGAGCCGGTCGGCTTTGTGATCGGCGACGGTCTTGTTGGACCACTTTCGGGACACGAGAACGCGGCGTCCGGCGTATCCGAGGTGTTCGCGGTTGTGGGCTTTGGAGCGGCAGAACCCGGGGCGCATGCCCGCTTTGGGATCCTGGGGTTGGATGCCGTAGCGCAGCCAGTTGGTACACCTCGGTGAGCAGGGTTCGAACCGCAGGGCCTCAGTCAGCCGGTCCACGTGGCGTTCCTGCGCCTGAGTCTCGATCGCGTGGCATTCGGCGATGTCTTTGGTCAGGTATTTCGCGAGGTAGCGGCACGCACCGGTCGGCATCCTCTGAACCGGCCACGACGCCTTTGGCGTCCACCTGGGGGCCGAAGCGCATCACGTGGTGGGGTTCGGCGTGGGGATCCTCGTCGAGGGCGTCCAGGGCCTGTTCCCAGGTGGGTAGCACTTGCCCCGTGGTGGGGTCGGTGTAGTGGCCACTCGCCTCGTCGAAGACGGGCGGGTTCTCTCCCGTGTAGAGGGGTTCGTCGGCGGAGGGCCACCACACCTGGTGGTAGGTGGCGGCGGCGATCTGGCGCAGCTCCGCACGCGGCAGGGTGCCCCGGGTTGCCATGTGCAGGTGGGGCGCCAGGCGCCGTTGGGGTTCCACGGTCGCGAAGTATTGGACATCGAAGCCCGCCACGCGTCGTAAATTCTGCACGAACCGATCGACGAGCTTGGAGAAGTGCAGCGCGTCGCGGGCGGCGCGGCGGTAGTCGTAGGTGGCCGGGTCCACCGGGGTGCCATCGCTTTTCACGCGCCCGTAGGTGTCCAGGGTCAGGGTCACGAACAGCGAGGGCCGAAACGTCTTGCCGGTGGCGGGATCCTCGAAGCTGCGGCCCACGGTGCGCCGGGTCATGGGGCGTTTGGGCAAGGCGGGGGCGTCCTGGCGCCGCCGGGTGGAGCGCACCCGACGCGAGCGTGAGCCCGCCGAGGAGTTGCCCGGTGAGACGGAGCCGCGTAGCCCCGAGGCGGTGATCTCGGCATCCAAATCGGCGATGGCCTGATCGAGGGCGGCCACCTCGTCGGGATCGGCGTTGCCAGCCTCCACCAGCGCGTCCCGCTGGGCGGTGACCCTGGCCCGGTGTTCCACCCAGGCGCGTTGCACCGTGGAGGGATCCTCCGGGGGGACGGTGGGCTCGGAGGCCAGGTGCCAGCCTTCCTCACACTGGGTGCGCCGGAGGGAACGCTTACGTTTCGCGCAGGCCGGACACCGGGATTCCCGACTGGCCCCACAGGGCACGTCCACGATCGCGGACTCGCCCGTGGCGGTGTTGGTGCGGCGCAGGGACACGGGCCGGATGCACACGCCTTTGTCGGTGGCGACCTGTTCGGCCACCTGCCGGGCCAGGGGTTGGGCCTGGCGCTCAGCCCGGGTGGTCTTACCGGTCGGGGTCGGCATTAGGTCTCACCTCGGTTCAGGAGAGGACAGCCTTCGTTGGTGAGGTATTTCTGTGCGGTCGCCGTGGTTGCTGGTGTTGTCGTGGTGGTGGTCTCGGTGCCTCTCGATCTGGTGACCGAGTGGCCCACGGTGATCACGGCAGCCATCGGAGGTGGCGCGGGAGGGGTCGCGGGACCACTTGTCGCCCAGCGCCTGTGGGGAAGGAACCGCATTCAGCCCCCCTCCTCAGGGGAGGAGGGCGAGCGCCCGTAGCCATCGACCATGGTGGCGATGTCGTCATCGGTGACGTAGGCGGAGCGCACCCGTACCGGGGCCGGGGAGCCTTCCAGGCGCACGAAGCCCACCCCGGGGACCTCCGGGTCGATGAGGTGGGCGTTGGCTCCACGGTCGCGGGCGTCCTCACCCAGGACCATGTCCACCTGGGAGGCTTCGTCCAACCGCAGGGCGATCTTGTCGGGAAACAGGTTGCGTAGGTTCATGACCTCTTTGCGCGGGTCCTGCAACGCGGCCAGCACACAGACACCCACCGACCGGCCCTGGGAGGTCAACGTGGCGATGGCGTTCTCCGCACGGCGACGGATATCCCGGTCCGGGTGATAAGCCGACAGGAAGGCGACCTCATCCAGGACCACCACGATGAAGGGGTCATCAGTGGTGGGAGTGTGAACGCGCTGGTGACCCGCGTAACGGGAGGCGCGCTGGCGCATCTCACCGACAGCCGCCTCAAGCAGGGCCACCGCGGTTTCCGCCGAGTCGGCATACCGAGCGAACAGGGCACGGCCATAGGACAGTTCCATGCGCTTGGGATCAATGGCCCACACCCGCACGGTTCCGTGCGCGATGGCCGGGGTCATGGCCCGAATCGCCGACCACAGCACCGAGCCCTTGCCCGAGCCGGTCACCCCCACGGTGAGCACGTGGGTCCCATGCAGGCGCAACCGCCATTCCTGGCCGTCCTCACACCGGCCCACCGGGAGTGCGGCCAGGTCCACATCCTGGGGATGATCGGGCACCGGAAGCGCCCCCACGGGGTGGGCGAGCAGGTCCCGGCGAGGGAACTCCAAGACCACATCGCGGGGGCCGCGCACGCGCACCCGACACGAGGGAGCACCGAACCCGTGAGCCAACTCCGAGACCCGGTGTTCCAGGTCGGCCGGGGCGGTGCCCGCCACCAGCCTCACCCGCACCCGATCAGCCCAGTCGGTGCAGGTCACCGCGCGGATCCGGGGCAGGTGGTGACGCTCTTGGTAGGACTCGGCGAGCCCGGCGATGACCAGCACGGGTTGCCAGTGGCGCCGATACACCCACACCCACCGCCAGGTCGCCAGCACCCGCAGCACCACCAAGCAGTGGAACACCCGCGGCCACCGCCAGGCCCACAGGCCCAGGCCCGAGACGGCGAGCACCCCACCCAGGGCCAGCCCCACCCAGCCCAGGTAATGGAGCGTCACCACCGAGCCCAGCAGGGTGGACACCCCCACCGGGAACCGCAACGGCGCCAGCACCACCAGCCGCACCAGCCGGTAAACCCAGCGGATGAGGAGGAACACCGCCGGGGTGGGCATGACCGGGGTGGTGAACCGGATGGCATGGGCCGGAACGGGGGTGGTGGGTTGTACCTGGGTGGCCCCGGCGTTTCTCGCGGTGAACATCAGTGATCACCCCCGGACTCGGTGGTGGTGTTCCGGGCGTGGTCGAGCTGGGCGCGAGCGTGGTCGGCGACCTGCTGTGCCTCGGGG
This sequence comes from Halostreptopolyspora alba, assembly GCA_003725585.1. Taxonomy (GTDB): domain Bacteria; phylum Actinomycetota; class Actinomycetes; order Streptosporangiales; family Streptosporangiaceae; genus Lipingzhangella; species Lipingzhangella alba. The sequence goes on from RJMB01000011.1 coordinate 18,243, forward strand.
TCCGCCGAGTCGGCGGCGATGCGGCCCAGTAGCGAGGCTTTCCAGGCCAACAGGTCAGCGCTGGCCCCGCCACCAGTGGGGTTGTCACTCCGGTGGCGCAACGCGTCGATGAAATCGCTGATCTCGCGTGCCCGTGAGGAGTGTTCCGACATAGGCTAGATACACCTCTTCCCAAGGTTTCGCAGCTACGGAGGAGAGTTAGGGGCGGCCGTAGGTGTTGGCGCACCAGGCCGCCCCGTTTACATGAGAACTAGGCAGCCTCTTTGGTTGCCGATGCCGTACCGGACTTGCGCCCGTTGGTTCCACTGCTGGGGGTTTTCACCCCGCGTGCCCGCAGCGAGTACGCGACGCGGGGGCGGCGTCCGGAGTCGTCCACATACGGCATGACCGACATGTCCTCGAACTCGATGGGGCGAAACGGCAGCCCGGGCACCTCGTCCGGCAGGGTCGGGCACACCTCAGCGGCCACCTTCACCTTCACGCTCTTGGCCTTCCCACGTGCTTCGGGGTCGGCATCAATCACGTCCACCGCCCACAACGGCAGGCCCGACTGCTTGTCCATCTGGGGTTTCTTCGTCTCGAAGTCCGTGATCGCCTCCACCCCGAGCGCATAGGCGCCGTGCGGGAACACCGTCCCGAATTCCACCGGCAACGCACCCTGAATCGCCACGTCCGTTCCTCCTCTATTCGACTGATGCCCAGGTCATACGAAAAAGCGTGTGTGGTGGTGCCGCCTTCCAGACGTGGAAGGGCCGCAGCAACACCACACACGCTAACCCGTACTTTTAGTTTTGTCTAGTAGTTTAAGTACTAGCTGGGACTCAGGGTATGCCCACTCTTCTCGCGAGGCCGTGAAGCGCGGGTCCAGGCGGGTCCTGGATCGTCAACAGGTCGCTGACGGCTTGGCGAACGAGCTGGTGACTACGTACCTGTTCGGGCGTGAGGGATTCCGCGAGTTCTAGAGCATCCACGGCGCCATCAGCGTTACGCCGTTGCAGGTGCGCCCGTGCGACGTCGACAAGGAAGCGGCCCTGACGTTCCAGTGACAGCCCGGAGGCGTCCACCCCCTCAGCGGCCCGCAGTGCCACACCGGCGTCTCCCAGGTCGACCGCGCAGGCCACCTCATGGAGCGCGACGTTGGTCGCGCCGAACTCGGTGTTGTAGTCGTTGCGCTCCTCTCCGATGCGTTCGGCGATCGAACGGGCCTGGGCGATGTTGCGGTAGGCCGCTGTGGCGTCATTGCGTCGCGCGGCGGCGACCGCCCGTTGTAAGGTCAGCGCGCCGAACAGCGACATCGCCTCAGGTTGGCCCCGGTCCACCAGTGACGACAGCGCCTCACACGCCGTACGCCCGGTACTTTCCACCTGGTCGAAGTGCCCAGCCCCCTGGAAAGTCAGGCACAGCCGGAACTCACCCGCAGCCATCAGTAGCGGGTCCTCAGCGCGTTCCGCAGCGGTGATCGAGCGGTCGGCCGCGATCCAGGCCGCCTCGAACTCTCCGAGCTTGCTCAACGCCGACGAACACGCCTGATAGGTGGCGTTGAGCAACCGGAACAGCTCCGCGCGCTCGCCGTTGGGCACCGATCGCGCCGCGGCCTCCAGGGAGGGAACCAGGGTTTCCAATAGTTCGGTGAGGTCGAGATAGCGCGCTTCGTGCGTCAGCGTCCACGCCTGTTCGGCCTGCCCGCGTAGCTCTGTGATCTCGACCTGTTCGGGCTCGGTGCGCAGCATCGCGTTCAGCGCGTGTGCCCCGCTCAGCACCAGCCGCAGGCGACTTCCCCCCACCGGCTCCTCAGCCGCCGAGGCCACGATCGGTGACTCGGCGGCGAGCTCGGAGACGGGGATTTCGAGTACTTCGGCCAGTGACTCCAGTACCGACATGCGATCGACCTTGCGCACGCCGCGTTCCACCTGGGATACCCACGCTTCGGAACGGTCGACCAGGTGGGCGAACTCCCGTTGGGAAAGCCCGCGCCGTTTACGATGCTTGGCGATCTTGCGTCCGAGCGCCTTCTGATACTCATTGCTCACCCGGTTACTCCCTTGGCATCAGCCAGGTTGAGGAAGTCCACCTCAGTGGAGTCCAGGTACTGCCCGCGTGCCTGCAAGAACCGCTGCACATGCGGTTGTTCCTCGTGGGCGTCGAACGCCGCACGGTCGCGGTACAGCTCGTAGAAGACGCGCTCCAGCGGCTTTCCTTCCACGGTGTGCACGGCATAGACGAGCGTGCCCGGCTCATTCTCACGGATGCGCGGCAGCGTCTCGGCCACCAGGGCGTCAAAGCCCGCTGCGCTCTCCTCGTCCTTGAGCGTGAACCGCACGGCCAGTCCGAACATCGGGACTCCTCACCTCACGTCTACATCGAGCTAGCCGTACTAATTGTGCGCCAAACGTAGTGCGCGTACCAGAAATCTCAAGTACGGTAGCCGTACTAATAGTACTAGTTAGGCAGCTCATTGTCTCTATGGGTGCCAAGATCGTGAGGTGAAACAGCACAATGTCCGCCCACATCAACCAGGTCGCACGCACCGAAACCGCTCACTGTCGCTGGTTTCCCGGAGCCACCACCGAACTCCGACGCCTCCGCACCTTTGTCGCCAACCACCTCGACGGCTGCCCCCAGACCCCCGAGGCCGTCCTTCTCGCCGACGAGCTGGCAACGAACGTCCTCGAACACACCCCCTCGCACCACTGGTCCATCGGATTCCTGGTCAGCATCTGGCACATCCCAGACAGGCAGGTTCGTATCACGGTTCGCGACGCCGGAGCCACCATGACCGCGCCCCATGTCACCACCCCTCACCTCGACGCCGAGCACGGCCGAGGACTCATACTGGTCGACACCCTCGCGACCCGATGGGGCACCTGCACAAGTTGGTTCGGCCGAGAAACCTGGTTCCACCTCCACTGCGACTAAACCACCGCATCGACTCACCAACCGTTGCCGAATTGGGCAATATGAGATATATGAGATCAAGGGCGACGGCGCTCACGCGCCGTCGCGGCCTGCCGGGCGCCCGCTCGGGCTGCGGGCTGGCGCCCGGTCCCGAGCGCGCGCCCGCCGGCCGGGGCCGCGCGGGGAGCCGTCGCCGTGTGCCTCATCCGCCCCAGCCGGACCCGCGCCGTCGCGCACCACCGGGACGCCGAGGCGCCACCGCCGAGCACCAGACGTAGTCGCCCCCGGGTTGCTGACGTTCTGGCTCCCGAGGTACTCGGTCGCGCGACCCCGCCTGTCTCGGGTTGCCGGCACCAGCGCGACCGAGCACCTCGGACCGCAACCGTGGTCGCGCGCCGCTCGTGGTTGCCGAGGGCGCAGAGCTACGCCGCCACACGGTTCGTCCGCCGCTGGGGTCGGTGGTCCCTACCGTCCGTGGGTGGGAACCAGGTGGGAATAATGACAGCGACCGTGACAGCAACGACAGCGACCGAGGGCGGCCGGAGCCGGTCAGCACCACATGCACGACGGCGGCCGGTTTATCGACCCAGCGCCCTTTCCCCGCCTGAAAAGCGGAAGGTCGGCGGTTCGACCCCGTCCCTGCCCACGTCGAATGGACATAAAAAACGCCCCGTCACCTGCGAAGACAGGCGACGGGGCGTTTTCGTGGGTCGGTGGGCGTCAGTGGCTCACGGCGGCTCCTGGTGGGTGTCTGCGCTGAATGCGCCTCCATGTTTCGTTGGGTCGGGTGGCTTACACCCGCTGGGTGGCCCGCTCGCCCACGGTGGTGCCGATGAAGGCGAGCGTCTGGGCCCAGGACTGGCGGGCCGGCTCGCGGTTGTGGTCCTGGTCTCGCCGCGCGGCGTCCATGAAACCGTGCTCGGCGTGCGGGTAGAGCGAGACGTTGGTGGCGGCGTCGGGACGCGACTCCAGGGTCTCCCGCAGCGCGGTGAAGACGGAGCGCGGCACGAGGTGGTCGGCGCCCGGGTAGACCACCGAGACCGGGGCGGTGATTCGCGCCGCCAGCGCCACGGGGTCCTCGGTGTGGTTGGGGGCGGGTTCGGCCGGGATCGTCGGGTGGTAGGCAACACAGTTGGCGAGTCGGTGGTCGTGGGCGGCGAGCAGCAGGGCGAACCGGCCACCCATGCACCAGCCGATGACCCCCACCCTTTCCAGGCCCAGTTCGTCGAACATGTGGTCGAGGAGCTGGCTCTGCTCCTCGTGGACACCGCTGTCGGTGAGCTGGGCCATGAGCTCGAACAATTCTTCGCCACTGCGGTCCTCGATGCTGTGGCCGTGCCAGGGGTCCCAGGACAGGGCCGTCACGCCCGTGGCGGCGATGGCGTCGGCATAGGCGCGGAGCTGCGGTCCGATGCCGGTGATCATGGGGAGCAGCAGCATCCCACCGGCCGGTTCGGAGCCGGTGGGGCGGGCCACGTAGGCTCCGAGTTCTCCGACCGCCCTGCGCTCGCCAGTGATCGCTGTCATCATCGTCCTTCCCACAAGGTCCCTGGGCCGTCGAGTGAAGATCTGACCGTGGTCCGCGGGCACGAACAATGGGGCCAAGACCGCGTGGGCCACGGATCCCGGACACTCTCCGGCAGTACCCTAGCGCGACCGCGCGGATCCTGGGGTTTCGAGGAGTTCGTCCCGAACGTCTACCAGTGGAGGCTCGCTTAGACGGTCGACACCGTCGCGCCACCCAGCGGCGCCGGGTACAAAGAGGACACGGAATCCCACGGCGGCGTGCCGTCCGACCGCGGGGCCTGCCCCGCCCTACCCCCGGCTCGGCCGGCCGCGCCAGCGACGACCTCACAGGATGCGATGGCTTACCGCTACGCGACCGAACGCGTTGACCACACGGACCTGGCGAGCGGGTACGTGTTGCGCTCCGTGCCCGGCCAGCCGGGGTTTCCCGCGCGGCTCGCGAGCGAGCTGTTCCAACGTTCGCTCGCCCACCTCGACGCCGATCCGGTCGGGCTGTGGGACCCGTGCTGTGGCGGCGGCCACCTCGCTGCCGTGCTGGCGTTGTTGCACCGTGACCGCCTGGCGCACGTCCACGCCTCCGACGTGGACGGCGACTCCGTACGGATCGCCGCGCGCAATCTCGATCTGCTGACCGAGCGGGGCATGGCCGAGCGTGAACGTGAGTTGCGGGCCGGTGCCGTCGAGTTCGCCAAGCCCGCGTTCTCTGACCGGGCGGAGGCAGCCCGGAGGCTGGCGGAGTGGTTGCGCTCCCGTGGGGGAGACCTGCGGCACAGCGTGTGGGAGGCCGACGCGTTCGCCCCGGTGCCGCCGGAACGCCGCGTCGACCTCGTCCTGACCGACGTCCCGTACGGAAATCTCGCTCATTGGGCCGGTGCGCGTCCCGCTGGTGACGAGGTGCACGCGCTGCTGCGCGCGCTGTCGGGCGTGCTTCCGGCGGAGGCGGTGCTCACGGTGACGGCCCGTGCCCGCAGGGTCGACCTGCCACGAGGGGTTCGCGCGCTCGAGCGGGTACGTGTCGGAAACCGGGCGGCCGTGCTGGTGCGCGCCGGGGACCTGCGGTAGCGGCGCCGGGAGGGTGCGCGGTTCCCCCGCTGGGGATGATGGGTAGCGGCCTTCACGGGGGTGGTTGACGCGCGTCCGTGCGGGCCATCAGGAGGAGCCCGTCTGGGGAGGGGAGATCGGTCATGGAGCTTTTCCCGCCGATTCCGTTGCGAGAGTGGAGCGACACCAAGGAGACCCTGCACCGGTTCCTGCAGATCGTCGGGAAGATCCGGTTGTCCGCCAGCCCGCGCCGCAACCATTGGTGGAACGTGCCGTTCCACCTCACCGGAAACGGGATCACCACACGCCCGATGGGTCTGGTGGACGGCAATGCCATGTTCACCGTCGACTTCGACTTCGTGTCCCACCTTCTGGTGGCGCGCACGATCGATGGGCGCTCCGCCTCGTTCTCGCTCCCCGGACACAGCGTGTCGTCGTTCTACCGGGAGACGAGGGCGACCCTGGAGGGATTGGGCGTCCACGTGCGCATCCCACACCCCAGGCCCTACGACCTGCCCGACGCGGACCGGCCGTTCGAGGAGGACACCGAGCACGCCACCTACGACCCGAACGCGGCCCACCGTTACTGGTTCGTCCTCAGCCAGGTGGGCATGGTGCTCGAGGAGTACGCGGCGGGCTTCTCCGGGAAGACCAGCCCGGTACACCACTTCTGGCACACCTTCGACATCGCGATGACCCGGTTCGGCTCCCGCGCGCTCGACCAGCCCCGGGAGGCGGGGCCACTCGTCCGCGAGGCGTACTCACGCGACGTGGTCAGCTTCGGTTTCTGGTTCGGTGACGAGACGGTCGCGGAGCCCGCCTTCTACGCCTACGTGGTGCCCGAGCCCGATGGGCTCGCCGAGCGTCCGCTCGAGCCCGCGCGGGCCGAATGGGCGTCGAGTGGCCAGGGGCATCTTGCCCTCCTCCGTTACGAGCACGTACGTAAGGAGCCCGACCCGAGGGGTGTCGTGTTGTCGTTCTACGAGAGTGCCTACCGCGCCGGGGCGGACCTGCTCGGCTGGGATGTCGACGCGGTGGACTGCCCCCACGGAGTGACGGATCCGCTGTGTGAGATTGGATAGCCATGGAGATCAAGGTCACCGATGTACCCGACCGGAAACGTTACGAGGGGAACGACCAGGACGAGCTCGTGGGTTTCGTCGACTACCACTTCCGCGGGGACAAGATCGTACTCACCCACACCGAGACCGAGAGCCGGCACCAGGGTCAGGGAGTCGGTGGCGGCCTGGTGCGGGGAGTCCTGGAGGACGCGCGTTCCCGCGGGGTAACCGTGATTCCGGTGTGCCCGTTCGTGCGCTCGTGGATCGGGCGGCACCCCGAGTACTCCGACGTCATCGACCAGAAGTCGCGCGACGAGATTCTGGGGTGAGGCACGGTGCTCTCCCGAAGGCCCTGACAGGGGCGCGGCGGGGGCCGAGTCGTCAGTGTTCGACATCACAACCGTTGTGCCCCGTGCCGAGGAGGGCTGGATACCCATCGACCCGATCGCGCCGGCGACTCCCGACCGGTGGGGGACCCGGACAGGGCATTCGGGCCGCCGGGGGTCACGGTGATTTCCGGTGCGTTTTCCACCGGCGTCGCGCCAAGGGGCACGGCGAGTGTCACGGCGAGTGTCTCGTGCGCCCTGTGTCGAGATCTCGCCGGGAACCGTGCGGGTGACGAGACGGGCGGGCGCCTCATGGCTCGCCCGTACCTGAAGTTCGGGTGGGACCCGGTTCCCCGGTGGGCGGTGTCGGGCCTGGGACCGCGGTGGGGGACACGTCGAGCAGGTACCCGACCCCGCGCACCGTCCGGATGAGGTGGGGGTGGGTCACGTTGTCGCCCAACCGCTGCCGCAGTCGCCGAATGTGCACCGTGATGGTGTTGGCGGCGAGCTGGCGGTCGTTGCTCCAGATTCGTTGGCAGAGCTCGTCACGGCTGATCACCCGACCCGCGTTGCGCATCAGGTAGTGCAGCAGCTCGAACTCCCGCAACGGAAGGCTGAGCGGTTCGTCGGCGTGCCACGCCTGGTGCCGCACCGGGTCCAGGCTGATCGGGCCGGTCCGCAACGGTCCGTCGGAGGGCTCGGTCGCGGCGTTGGCGTGGGCCGAGCGGATCAGGGTGAGCAACTCGTCGGTCTGGTATGGCCGCAGGACACAGGCGGTGGCGCCGGCTTGCAGCATGGTTACACCCTCATCGGCGGTACCGGGCTGGACTCCGGCGATGATGGGCACGCCGAGCCCGCGGCGGAGCAGCGCGATGACCCGGTCCGAGCGTACGAGCTCGATATCGGCACTGACCAGTACCAGATCGGGACGGAGGAGCCCGGCGCGAAACAGGGCCTCGGCGCCGTCGGTGCACACCGTGACGTCGACACGATGCGGCGCGAGCCGCAGCAGCAGGTCGCTGCCGACGTCGGGGTCGGACTCCGCGAGTAGGAGCCGCGATCCCCCGGCGGAGGCGGACTGTCGGGGGGTGTCCTCGGCGCCGGTGGACAGCGTCACGGTTCCACCCTGGCCTGCGCTGTTGTTGTGCTGCCGCTTGCCTGACCCCGTCTCGTCATGCACCGACCCTCATGAATCTCCGCGATGGGAACGCTAACGGGATATTCAAGGCCGGTTACGTGAATGACCGGTTGACGCGCGGTGCCCGCGACGGAAACTCCGCCGGACCTCCTCGATCCCGCCCACACGAGGCGAGGAGTGTGGGTTTGGTTACTTTCGGTGACGCGGGACCACGACCACGGGTGGGCGCGGTCCCGCTACGCGAGGATCTCGGGAGAGCCGCTCACTCCTCCGTGGCGGGGTCCCCGTCGGCCTGCTGCTTGGCGATCTCCCGCTGGACCTCGTCCATGTCGAGTTCGCGGGCCTGTTTGATCAGGTCCTGCAACGCCTCTTCCGGCAGTGCCCCGGGCTGGGAGTAGATCACGGTCCGGTCCCGCACGACCATCAGGGTGGGGATCGACTGGATCTCGAAGCTCGCGGCCAGTTCCTGTTGGTCCTCGGTGTCGACCTTGGCGAAGACCAGGTCGGGGTTGTCCTCGGACGCCTTCTCGAACACCGGCGCGAACTGCTTGCACGGCCCGCACCACGACGCCCAGAAGTCGATCAGGACGAAGTCGTTCTCCGTCAGCGTCTCGTTGAAGTTGTCCTTGGTGAGCTCGATGGTCGCCACGAAGTCTCTCCTGGGTACGGATCGCTTACTCGTCCCTCCTAGAGCGGTCGTGCCCGCTGTTTTGTTCCACACGCGCCCCGGGCACGGGGAAAATCTGCCTGGCACGCCACGCGGATTCCCTACAAAACTCCTGTTCAATACCGGTTTGGGGGGTTTGATCGTTCGCCACTAGCCTCGATGGTGGGCGGGCTGCGAGGACCAGAGAAGGGGGGAGGGGTGGCTGTGAACGCGCCAACATCGCCGGCCTCCGACGGGGGGCGTGACACCGAGGGTGTGGAGCCCGATTACCGGTTCACGCTCGCCAACGAACGCACGTTCCTCGCCTGGATCCGGACGGCGCTCGCGCTGATCGCGGGCGCGGTCGCTGTGCTGCATCTCGTCCCGCTCGACTGGGCTCCGGCGATGCGGACGGTCGTGGGTCTCGCCCTCGCGGGACTCGCGGTCTTCATCGCCGTGTACGCACCATTGCGCTGGATGCGGGTGCAGCGCGCGATGCGTCGGGAACGCCCGCTGCCGCTGAGCGTGCTCCCGGTCGTCATCGCCACGGGGGTGGCCCTGGTCTGCGTGGTGGTACTGCTGGGGAACTACGGCGCATGAGAATGAGGGACCCGGCGCTGCAGCCGGAACGGACCCTTCTCTCCTGGCAGCGCACCATCGCTGTGACCATCGTCGTCGCGCTGCTGTACCTGCGGCACCCCTCCCAGGCGGAAGAGCCGGCCATGGCGGGCTTCGAGCAGTTGTACCGGGTCGCGGTGACGGTCGGGGTGATGGCGATGTCCGGTGTCCTCATCGTCCACGTGCGGCGCCGCTGGAAGAGGGCTGACGCGGAGACGCGTGACGGGGCCGGGGGTCGGGTGATGGCGCCGCTGGCGCGGCCGTGGGCGTTGTCCTTCGTTTCCGCCGGTGTGGCCGTGTTCGGTTCGCTGGTTGCGGCCGGCGCGGTCCTGACATAGGACCCGAGAGCGGGACCGGCCGCCGGGCCAGGAAGAGTCCGCGCGTTCCCGGCGGGATCGAACGGGAGTGGCCGGCTGCCACGGTTAGGCCATGGCCGCCTGCGGTGCGACCGTGGTGGTCGGGTTGTGCTCGATGATGGAGCGGATCACGTCGTCGAGCCGGCGCTCGGGAAGGTACCCGATGAGTCGCGCGGCCAGGGTGGTGTCGGGCATGCGGCGCTGCATGTCCTCGTACCCCTCCCCGTAGGCGTCCTCGTACGGGATGTAGCTGATCTCGCTTTGCGAGCCGGTGAGGTCGAGAACCCGGTCGGCGAGCCCCTTGATCGAGATCTCCTCCTTGCCGCCCAGGTTGACCGCCTTGTTGTGAGCGGCGGGCGTTTCGAGGAGCCGCACCATCGCCGGGACGACATCGAACACCGACCCGAAGCAGCGCCGCTGGGTCCCCTCGCCGTAGATCGTGATGGGCTCATCGGCGAGCGCCTGTCTGACGAATCTGGGTACCACCATGCCGTACCGTCCTGTCTGGCGTGGTCCCACGATGTTGAAGAACCGGGTGATCACACAGGGGAGTCCCGACTCCGCCCCGTAGACGTAGGCGACCAGCTCGTCCAGCCCCTTCGTCGCGGCATACGACCAACGGCTCTTCAACGGCGAGCCGAGGATCCGGTCGGCGTCCTCGGTGAGGCCGTCCACGTCGTTCTTGCCGTAGACCTCGCTGGTCGAGGCGACGAGAAACCGGGCCTTGTGGGCGACCGCGGCCTCCACCACGTTCTCGGTCCCGTGCAGGTTGGTCCGCAGTGACTGCAACGGCTTGTCCACGATGGTGTGGACCCCCACCGCCGCCGCGAGGTGGAAGACGGTGTCACTCCCCTCGATCACCTCGTTCACGAGTCTCTTGTCCAGGATCGAGCCGTGCACCAGCTCGAAGTCCGGGGTGCCACTGAGTTGCGTGAGGTTGGCACTGGACCCGGTCGAGAAGTCGTCCAGGGCTGTTACCTGATGGCCATGGGCGATCAGATGGTCGCATAGATGGGACCCTATGAATCCTGCGCCCCCGGTCACAACGGCCTTCACAGTCGTCTCCCTCCCTGTGGGTACGTGAGAATCGCTGGTTCGAACGCGGATGTGCGAGCCGAGCGGGGCCGTCCGTCAGGCGAGCCACCGCATCGTGTGGAAACCCTCCGCGAGAGCCACGCCACCTTGCATGCCTCGTAGTACGGCAAGACTACGTAGTGTGGCTTCCGAGCGAGTGTGCGGGTGCTCATGGGTCTGCGTCCCGTACATGCACATGGCCGCCAGCTTCGTGTCGAGATCGGTCTCCGCCAGCTCCACCAGGAGGTTCGGCGACGGTGCCGCGTCGTAGCGCCACTGGTCGGCGGCTTCCTCGTAGGCGGCCACGACCCTCGGATGGTGGCGTTTGCGCGTGTCCGACGGGCGCAGTGCGGTGTGTACGGCCTCGGCGGTCACCTGGTGGTCCTGGTTGTAGCTGGTCCGGTGTGGCGCGAGGACGACTGTGGGCTCTATCTCCGCGATCGACAACGGACTGTGGCGCTCGAAGGCGTTGGACAGCTCGAAACGCGGGATGGCGTCGAGCTTGAGGTGGTACTCGTCGCCGGGGAACGCGACGTTCCAGTCATCCCAACGGAAGTGGTCCGCCACTTTCTTGATCTCCGCGAACCGCTCATCGGCGGTCGAGTATCCCTTGGTCGACAGGTCCGCCGTATCACCAACGGTGACGAACTGCACGTAGATCTCGGCTCCGGCGTTCTTGACCTTGGCCATGAGACCACCACACCCCAGCGTTTCGTCGTCGGGGTGGGGCGCGTAGATCAGTAGTCGCTCCCGGGACCAGTCAATCGTCATGCCAATTCCTAACCAGGGTGGTGTCAGTTCCAGAGGCCCGCACGCGGCACGGGTGTCCGCGCGTGGGTGGTGATCGCCACGTCGTGCGAGGTGACCGGGTGGCTATCCAGCGCTCTGACCCCTCGAGCGCGCCTCGCGAAGGAGGTCGACTCCCGCCGGCCCGACGTTCAGCAGCAGATCGAGCGCCGCCATGCGCGGCAGGAACTCCCCTTTCTTGACGGTGTGCTGTGGGTACTCCGGGTGCTGGAAATTCTGCCACTCAACGCCGATCCCGTAACGCTGGAAGATGCCTTCGTCCACGTAACCGCGGGCTCCGTCACCGGAGAGCATTGTGGTCGCGCCGACCTTGGCGGAAAGCTGCGCCAACAACTCGCTCTTCTGGCCGGGAAACTCCCCCAGTTCGCTGGCGAGGACGGTCGGTGTGGTGATGTCGAAAGACTCCAGCACGAACCGGGTGGTCGCCATGGCTATGTCGGACAGGCGGTGCCACTCTCTTCCGTAGATCTCCAGAATTGAGTCCCCGAAGTCGTCCCAGAACGGCGCTTCCCGGTACCCGTGTTCCGCGATGGTTCTTCGGTGCTTTTCTCGCCATGACTGAGTGTTATCGATCACTTTGTCCATAACACGCTCGTCCCGGCTCTGCTGGATCACCGGGACGGTAAGAAGCACGGGGCCGTTCTTGGATGCCACGTAGTTGCGGTTCTGCCACCCCTTGCGTTCGTACTGGACATGATCCAGAACGATGAACAGGTCGCTCCGGTCGATCTTGTCGACGAGTCCGAGCCAGGGCAAGTAGTGCGGCTGGTGCATGGCTACGCGCACTTCGGTTCCTCTCCGGGGTGGATTGCGCACTCTGTGACTGTCGTGGGTGCAGCTCCCCTGGAGCATATTGGTCTTACCAGCTCACATCGCGTGACCATGCGGCCGATCCGGACTTTTGGTTATTTTTTTGCCTGGAGTGTGAGCTGTGGGGCCGCAATGGTCGGAATATGAAGAATCTCGGCGGGCTAGTCATAGCAAGTCATCCTCCGCTGGTATTGGATCAATGTTACGGATCGATCGCAAGCATGGTCGGATGATTTGCGGTGTCCTACATAGGTCGCCTGGTTCTGTGAACTTCTCGCCTGGGCGCGGCGTCTACCAAGTGCCGACTTCGCTCGTTACCGTCGACACGACACCATTCCATCCGGAGGGTTACCCTGTGCGCACCGCACGTTTCATCGGGAGTTGGTTCGCGGGCCTGATCGCCCTGGCGCTGGCCGTGACTCTGTTCACCCAGTGGCTCGGGTTCGCGTTGGGCACGGCCGCTGGACCCACCTCGCTGTTCCTCTGGATGGCGTTCGGGGTGAACCTGCTCGTCTGGAGCGCGATCGGCGGGCTGCGTTTCGTGGACGACTCCACCCGAGCCCTGCTGCGGCGTAGCGCCCCACGGGAGCGCTCCAAGGCCGTGGCGACCGCCCACGCCGGCGAGCGGGAGTCAACCGAGGACCGGGTCCTGGAGCGCGCGCCGGCCGGTGGCGGGGGCTCCGCGGGTCTCGACACGGGCGGGACAGCGGACGGGGACAGTCCCGAGGCCCGGGCCGAACCCCACGATTCCGCGTCGCCGGCACCGGACACGGACCGGATGCGGCTCGCGGTGATCATTCCCGCGCACAACGAGGAACCGGTCATCGACTCCGCGATCACCTCCGCTCTGCGGCTGTTCAACCGGTGGGACATCTACGTGGTGTCGGACAGCTCGCACGACGCGACCGCCGACATCGCCGCCGAGACCGGAATCAACGTCCTTGAGCTGCTCAGTAACCGGGGCAAGGCCGGGGCGATCGAGGCGGTGATCCAGGAGTTCGACCTGACCGAGAACTACGACGGCGTGGTCATCCTGGACGCCGACACCGAGCTTGACGCGAAGTACGTCGAGGGAGCCAAACGGCAGCTGGCCGACCCCGAGGTGGCGGCGGTGGCCGGGTTCGTCGTGGCGGAGTGGAAGCCCAAGGAGCGCACGGTCATCGGACGGTTGATCTCGGCCTACCGCGACCGGCTCTACTGGATGTTGCAGTACCTGCTCAGGTTCGGCCAGACCTGGCGGTACACCAGCACCACGTTCATCGTCCCGGGGTTCGCCAGTGTCTACCGGAGCAGTGTGCTCCGCCAGTTGGACATCAACCCCAAGGGGCTGGTGATCGAGGACTTCAACATGACGTTCGAGGTGCACCACCGCCGCCTCGGCCGGATATCGATGAACCCGGGTACCAAGGCCCGCTGCCAGGATCCCTTCACGCTCGGTGACTATGTCAAGCAGGTGCGTCGCTGGACGCTGGGTTTCTGGCAGACCGTCCGGCTCCACGGGATCTGGCCGAGCCTGTTCTGGTTCGTGCTCTTCTTCTACATCGTGGAGATCCTGCTCGTCTCGGTGCTACTCATCGTCACGGTCGGACTGGGGATCTTCACCCTCCTACCGGAGATCACCGGTGACGCGGTGCTGGGGCTCGGGTGGTACGCGACGGGGTACGCGGCGGTGACGGCGTTGTTGCCGCTGACCGCGATCGCGGTCGGCATGTTCGTCCCCGACTACGTCCTCACCTGTGTCATGGCGGCCATCCGGCGCCGACCGAGTTACCTGTTCTACGGGTTGTTCTTCCTGCCGATGCGGCTGATCGACTCCTACCTCACACTGCGGACCATTCCGCAGGCGTGGACCACGAAGTCCGACGGCCAGTGGAAGAGTCCGGTCCGTGCAGCCGGGAAGCTGTGACCCAACCCGCGTAACGGGTGTTCACCGAGGCGTCTAGGCTCGCAGGGGCAAGAGGACCTCCGGTGACGTGCGCGTGGGGCCGCCGGAGGCCGCGCTGATCGACGGACGAGGTGCCCCTGTGGAAAAGAAGCGTCTGGCGTTCACGCTGTACCGGGTGCTCGCCTATGTCGCGGGTGTCTTCCTGCTGCTGCTGACCTTCGTGGCCATGCCGGCGAAGTACCTGGTGTCGCAGACCGCCCGGTTCTCCCTCGTGCCGGCTCCCGCTGGTACGGAACGGCTGTTCGGTGAGGACTCGGTTCTCATGATGCTCGTGGCGATCCCGCACGGCTACGTGTACATGGCCTACGTCCTTGTCGTGATCTGGGTCGCGCTGGAACGCCGTTGGGGAGCGGGGCGGACGCTCGGGGTCGCGATCGCCGGGACGATCCCGTTCGTCGGGCTGGTGGTGGAGCACCGCCTGGCGAAGGCGGAGAAGGCCGCGGCCGGAAAGTCGGCTCAGGCGGTTCCGGTCGGCGAGGGCTGAGCCCTCGCGGGGTTCCCGCTCGCGCCGTCGGGAGTGTCGGCCGGGCCGCCGGGCTCACCACCGGGGCCGTCGGGGGGTGCGCCGCCGGAACCGCGGTCGGTGTGGTCCCCCCTGGTTTCCCTGCGCATCAGGACGATCCAGAACACCAGGACGGCGATCCCGAAGACCACCCACTGGGCGGCGTAGCTCAGGCTGCGCCAGTTCCACTCGATCTCTTCGGGGGGCTCGGGAGGTGGGACCTGCTGTGGCCGCACTCCGGTCTGGTCACCGCCGTTCGCGGGATCCTGCCCGGCCAACAGAATGTAGCCCTCGTAGAGCTGGTAGGGCCAGTCGTCCAGCAACAGCGACGGGGCGATCCGTTCGGCCTGTCCCTCGGGCAGGTCCATGGGGACGAACCCCTCTTCGCTCTTCTGCGGTGGCTGTAGCCATCCGGTGACCGTGACCTCACCTTCGGGGAGGGGGGCGAGCTCGTCCGGGGTGTCCGCGGTGTCGCCGTCGACCCAGCCGCGGTGCACCGCCACGGCGGTGCCCTCCTCGGTGACGAGGGGAGCGACAACGTTGTACCCCTCCTCACCAGCGGGCGAGATCGCGGGAACCAGCAGTTCGGCCCCGGTGTCGTACTCTCCCCTCGTGGTAACGGCGGTGTTGGCCTCGCTCTCCGGCATGTACGCGCCGGGGTCGAGCACGGTGCGCAGCTGGTTGGCGGCGTCCGGGTCCTCGACCGGGTTGACGATCTCGCCGCGTGAGGGGTCCTGGGCGCGTTCGAACTGCCAGTAACCGAAGACGAAGCAGCATATGGCGGCGAGCACGGCCAGTACGTGGAAACCGAGCCATCGGAGCCGCAACAACGGGTAGCGCACCCTCCCAGGTTATGCACGTTTGCGGAGGGAGAGCATGTGGCCTCCCGTTGACGATTGTTGCGTGGACTTGGAAGGGAGTAGACACACTAATGGAGATTACTTTAAGTAATTTTAAGTGACGGAGGGTTGTTGGGGTGGGGTGGGGGTGGGTAATCTGAGTACCAGCGCGTTAGGGAGACACAGATAGCGCGCTTCGCGAACTTTCGCAGGTCGCGACTCCAGGGGGGAGGAGTAGGCGACCGTTCCCGAGGCGAGGGCTGCCTCCGTGGTTTTGAGGGGGGACACGGAGGCGGCCCTCGCGTTTTGTCGTGTGGACCTCACGCCGGAAACGGCGATGTGTGGTGAACATTCGGTTGTGCGGCCGAGTCGGGCGCGGCGGTGGGTCGGATCACCCCGCGGCCACGAGGGGGCCTGTCCACGGAACCGTAATAACCGGTGCTCCACCACACGGTCAACCGGGTTCCGGGTACCGACCTCGGGTTCGGCTGTGTGCTCGGTGTCCAAGGGGCGGCCTACGTGAGAGAGCGCTCCGGCTCAGGTGTGCTCGGAAACCAGGACCGCCCGGGTTCCGGGTTCCAGCGCCTGGAACACGTGGGGTACGTCACCCGGGTAGGCCACATAGTCGCCCGGGGCGAGTTCGACCGGTTCACCGGCCGTTCCCACGAGTGCACGGCCCACGCTGAGCACGACGTGCTCGGTGACACCGGGCATGTGCGCGTCCGACTCCCGTGCCGGCCCCGGTTCGGCCGTGATGCGGTAGATGTCCCGCCGCGCGTTCGGGGGGCAGGCGGCCACCAGGACGGCCTGGTAGTCGGCCTCGGCGGCGTGGAGTATGGGTCCCTCGTCGACGCGGATCACCTGGGTCTGGGGGCGTTGTGGCCCCAGGAGCCGGGCGGGGGGGATGTCGAGGGCCACCGCCAGGGCCCACAGTGTCTCCAGGCTGGGGTTGCCGGTGCCCGACTCCAGTTGGGAGAGCGTGGACTTCGCGACGCCGGCCTTGCGGGCGAGCTCGGTGAGTGTCACTCCCGTCCGGCTGCGCTCTCGCCGCAGCGCACTCGCGATGGCGTCGAGTGGAGCCCTGCCGTCCTGCACCACATTCGCTCCAATGAACACAAGTTCGGTTTGACGAACGAATCCTGCTTTGTTCATTATAGAGGTCGTGCGTACGTTATGGCGAACACTGGACCGTGCCCTGCTGCGCACCATCGCGCTGGTGTGCCTCGCGGTCGGTGTGGTCGGCGTGTCCTACGGCGCTACCGCCGTCACTTCGGGATTCCCCGTCTGGTTCCCCGTCCTGGTGGGGGTGCTGGTACTGGCCGGATCCTCGGAGTTCCTGTTCGTCGGCATCCTCGCGGCCGGGGGGAGTCCGGTCTCGGCGGTGGCCGCCGGGGTCCTGGTCAACGCGCGTCACCTGCCGTTCGGTCTGGCGGTCGCCGACGTGCTCGGACGTGGGTGGCGGCGCCTGCTCGGCAGCCACCTGATGAACGACGAGAGCGTCGTCCTCGCGCTCGGCGAGCGCGAACCGCGGCGCCAGCGGGCCGCCTACTGGGCGTGTGGCCTGGGAGTCCTGGTGTTCTGGCCCGCCGGAGCCCTTCTGGGTGCCCTCGCCGGAACAGCCATCACCGATCCCGACGCCTTCGGACTGGACGCCATGTTCCCGGCCGTGCTGCTGGCGCTGGTGCTGCCGTCGCTGCGGTCCCGGGAAACCCGGCGCGCCGCGCTTGTCGGAACCGCCGTCGCGCTGGCGACGTCCCCGATCCTGCCCGCGGGGCTTCCCGTGCTGCTGTCCCTGGTGGGCCTGCTCGCTACCGTAGGTAACACGGAGGAACGGTGAACGACCCACTCGTACTGGCAGCAGCGGTCGCCGTGCTCGCCGGGGCGACGTTCGCCCTCCGGGCCGCCGGGCCGCTGCTGAGATCCCGCGTCACCGTCCCCGCCCGGCTGGAGCGGCTGATGGAGACGTCCGCCGCCGTGCTCCTCGTCGCGGTGGTGGCAACCACCGCGCTGACCGAGGACCAGGGTTTCGCGGGCGTCGCGCGCCCAGCGGGGGTACTGGCCGGCGGGGTACTGGCCTGGCGCGGTGCGCCGTTCGCCGTGGTCGTCCTCACGGCCGCCGGCATCGCCGCCGGACTGCGCCTGCTCGGCGTTCCCTGAGCCGATCCGGCGCGCGCCACGGACACGCCGCGTTCCCGCGGCGAACCACGTCGGCGTCCGGACCTCCGGCTCGCCGCCCGCGGAGTGCCGTACGCCGCCCGTTCGTGGGGCCACGCCCACCCCTGGGTAATCGCGGTGGTCTCCGAGCGTCGGGTGGTGCGGTTCCGGTCCGACGCGGGTGTTGGCCCGCGCCGGACCGGGGCTGGCTCCCCCGGACCCTTACCCGTATCGCGCATGGCCGTTCGGCGCGACGTGGCACGGTGTCCCGGCGTGGCGGGTACGCTTTTCCCTGCTGTCCCAGGAGGTCGCGCATGACCCTTGTACCGCTGCAGCACCGGTTCGATGGCCCCCAGCACGCCCCGACCGTCCTGCTCGTGCCCGAGTTCGGGGCGAAGTGGTCGATGTGGGAACCGCAGATGCCGGAACTCACCCGCACCAGCCGGGTGCTGCGGATCAACCACCGGGGACACGGAACCTCCCCGGCACCCGAAGGCGCGTACACGGTGGCCGAGCTGGGGGAGGACATCCTGGCCCTGCTCGAACGGCTCGGGCTGGATCGGCTGTCCATCGTGGGGTTCGGCCTGGGGGGCATGCTGGCCACCTGGATCGCCTCGACCTCCCCCGACCGGGTCAACCGGATCGCGCTGGTGGCCGCCGCCCCCTGTACCCCCATCGCCCACCACTGGCGAGACATCGGGGCCCGGGCCCGTGAGGGCGGCATGACCTCGGTGTCCTCCGAGGTGACCACCTCCTGGTTCACGCCCCCGTGGGCCGACGAGCGTCCCGACATCGTGGTGCGCATGGTCGAGGAGTTCGAGGCGGTGGAGCCCGCCGGCTACTCCGGGTGCTGCGACGCCGTCGCCGACCACGACCAGCGGGGCGCACTGGCGCGGGTGCGCGCCCCCGCCGTCGTCGTCTCCGCGGCGCACGACCCCCTCGTGCCGCCGAGCCACGGTCGGCAGTTGGCCAACGGAATCCCGGGAGCGCGGTTCGAGGTGGTCTCCGGGGCCGCGCACATGATGGGGATCGAACGCCCCGACCGGGTGAACGAACTTCTCATGGGTCACGTGGCCCGGTGAGCCTCGGCCGCGGTGGACGGCTATGCTCGTTACCGGCGGTGGGGCCCGCCAGCCCGCCCGGAGCGGGGAACCGCGGCGTGGACGCCGCCAACGGTCCCTGTCAGCAGGAATCCGATGCTGATGGGAGTTCACCGTGCCGGGTGACGAAACCGGGCCGAGTCCGGGCGGCCCCGATATCGACGCGCACGTGCCACGCCGGGGCGGGGAGTGGTCCGGCGCTCCCTGGGCGGTGCCGCTCGCCGTCTCGCTCGGCGGCGCGGCCGGCGCTCTCGCCCGGTACGCGGTCGGGGCCGCCGTTCCCCACGAGTCCGGAACGTTCGCCTGGGCGACCCTTCTGGTCAACGTGTCGGGCAGCTTCCTCATCGGCGTCCTGATGGTCCTGGTCACCGATGTTTGGCCGGGGCGCCGGCTGCTGCGCCCCTTCTTCGGGGTCGGTGCGCTCGGCGGGTACACCACGTTCGCCACACACATCGACGACGTCCAGCGCATGCTGCTCTCCGGTGCCGCCGGCCCGGCGCTGGCCCACCTCGCCGGTACGGTGGTCGGCGCCCTCCTGGCGGTGTGGGCTGGGGTCCGTGTGGCCGGGGCGGTGTTCCGCGCCCGCGTGCCCGGTAGTGGTGCGCGGAGGGCGTCATGACGGTGCTGATGGTGGCGCTCGGCGCCGCGGTCGGCGCCCCCCTGCGCTATTTCGTGGACCGGTTCGTGCGGGTCCGGCACGCTTCGGTGTTCCCGTGGGGGACCCACGCGGCCAACGCCACGGCGTGCCTGCTCATGGGGGGCGTGTCGGGGCTGGCGCTGCCCGGCTGGGTGGAGTCCCTGCTGGTTACCGGTTTTCTCGGGGCGCTGTCGACCTACTCGACGTTCGGCTACGAGACGTTCCGGCTGCTGGAGGACGGCGACCGGTTCCTGGCGTTCGCCAACGTCGCGGCCTCGGTCGCGGCCGGGTTGGGTGCCCTCCTCATCGGTGCGGCACTCGCGCGGGCGTCGCCGTTGTAGCCCTACGTTTCGAGTGGGCGGTTGACCTCCAGAAGGTAGCCATCGGGGTCACGGAAATGCGCGGCGCGGATCCCCCAGACGGGCCGGTCCTGGGGTGGCGACACCTGGGGAGCACCGGCGGTGACCAGTTCGGCGGCGCTGGCGTCGACGTCGTCGACCTCGAAGATGACCGAGACACGGTCCTGGCCTGGCAGTGCGGCGTCTCGCCCGGTAGTGCCGAGTGCCTCGGCCATCGCCTCGCGCTCGTTGAGCGCCAGTCGGGTTGGGGAGCCGACGTCGAACTCGGCGTAGCGCGTACTCTCCGCGCCCCACAACACCGGAAACCTCATGACGTCACGGTAGAAGCGGAAACTGGAGGCGTAATCCTCGACCAGCAGGCGGATGTAACTGCAGCGCACGACCGAACTCCTTTGGTTTTGTGGTTCGCCTTTCGCGACATCCTCGCCTGTGGTGGTGACAGTTCTCCGTCCCCGGGAGGCGCGCTCACCAGCGTTATCGCACAACTTAGCCAAAATGTAGTACTTGTGCTATAAACGGGGGCGTGCTGGGAGAACGAGGAGAAGGGTGACACCAATGACGATCCAGGCGGCCCGTGACCCTGGGGCGCCGTCCGACAGCGACGCGGAAGCGGCCGTGCTCGACGTGCGTGAGCTGCGCATGCGTTACGGCACCACCGACGTCCTCGACGGGGTCACCTTCACCGTGTCCAGGGGCGAGGTGGTCACCCTCCTCGGGCCGAACGGGGCCGGCAAGACCACCACCGTCGAGATCCTCGAAGGGTTCCGGGCGCGTTCGGCCGGACACGTCCGGGTTCTCGGGGTCGACCCCACCAAGGGGGACGAACGGTGGCGCGCGCGACTGGGGGTCGTGCTGCAGTCGTGGCGTGACCACGCCAAGTGGCGTGTCAGGGAGTTGCTCGCGCACCTGGCGAGGTACTACGTGCCCTACGCGGAACCGGGCGAGCGGAAACCGCGCGATGTCGACGAGCTGCTGGACCTCGTCGGGTTGGCCGGAAACGCCCGCACGAGGGTGTCCATGCTCTCGGGTGGTCAGCGGCGCCGACTGGACGTCGCGGTGGGGATCGTCGGTGCTCCGGAGTTGCTGTTCCTCGACGAGCCCACCGCAGGGTTCGACCCGGAGGCGCGCCGAGAGTTCCACGACCTGGTGCACAGGCTGGCCGACGAGGACACCACCATCCTGCTGACCACCCACGACCTGGACGAGGCGGAGAAGCTGTCCGACCGGACCCTGATCCTGGCCGGCGGGCGGATCATCGCCGACGGCTCCGCCGACGAGCTGGCCCGCCGCGTCTCCGCCGAGGCCGAAGTGCGCTGGACCCAGAACGGCCAGCGGCACGTGCACACCACGAGTGACGCCACCGGCTACGTCCGGGAGCTGCTCACCCACAACGTCGAGGACGTCGCCGAACTGGAGGTGCGGCGGGCCAGCCTGGAGGACGCCTACATGGCGCTGGTCCGGGAGTTCGAGGCGGGCCGCGCGGACGCGGCGGTCCGGGAGTTCGAGGAGGCGTCACTGTGAACCCGAAACCGTACGCGCTCCGTGTCGGGTTCCTCCGTGGCGGGATCGAACTCCGTCAGACCTTCACCAACCTCCAGGACCTGTGGAGCCACGTGTTCACCCCGGTGGTGATGCTGGTGGTGCTGGCCTTCATGCGGGACAGCACGGTTCCGGGAACCGATTTCTCGATGGGGGTGATGGCGCTTCCCAGCATCCTGGGAATGTTCGTCGCGTTCGGAATGGTCACAGCGGCGAACTCGCTACTCATCGAGCGCGAGGACGGCACCCTGCTCCGCGCCAAGGCGGTCCCGGACGGAATGCTGGGGTACCTGGTCGGAAAGCTCGTCACCGTGAGCGGGATGACCCTGGTGAGCCTGCTGGCGTTCCTTCTACCCGCCCTGTTCCTGGTCGACGGCGTGGCCGTGGGTGATCTGGGCACGTGGCTGGAGTTCACGGCGGTCTTCGTGTTCGGGCTGCTGGCCGTGCTACCGATCGGCGCGGTGATCGGGTCGCTGTTCTCCAACCCACGCAACATGGGTTTCGTGATGCTGCCCGTGATGGGGCTGATCGGGATCTCGGGGATCTTCTACCCGATCACTCAGCTGCCGATGTTCCTACAGTGGATCGCACAGGTTTTCCCGATCTACTGGCTGGGGCTGGGCATGCGCGCGGCCCTGCTGCCGGACGCGATGGCCACGGTGGAGATCGGCGAGTCCTGGCGACACCTGGAGACCGTCGGGGTCCTCGGGGTGTGGATCGCCGCGGGACTCGTCGTCGCCCCCGTCGTGCTGCGCCGGATGGCCCGGCGCGAGTCCGGTTCCGCGGTGCAGGCCCGCAAGGAGAAGGCGATCCAGAGAGTCGCATGAGTGAGAACGGTCCGACCACCTCGCGGGCGCGTTCCGGCGCCTCCGGCGAGCGGATCTACAACCGCATCGCCGTGCTGCGCACGGAACGCGGCATCTCCCGCCGGCAGCTCGCGGACGCGCTCGGGGTGCACTACCAGACCGTGGGCTACCTGGAGCGGGGCGAGTACAGCCCGAGCCTGCACCTGGCGCTGCGGATCGCCCAGTACTTCGAGGTCCCGGTGGAGGTGGTGTTCTCGACGTCCCCGTTCCCCCGGATCGGCGGTGGGGGCGGCGCGGAGTGACCCCGTCGGGTGACGGCCGACCGCGCGGGATCGCGGCACGGCCTCACCAGATATCCGGACCCGCCCAGCCGTAGGTGTCGCGTTCGCGTACCTCGGCCAGTTCCTCCTCGGAGAGGACGCGTGGTTCGCCGAGGGCGCGGGCGCGGATGTAGAGGCCGCACAACCACTCCAGCAGGCGCGCGTTCTCGAACGCCTGCGGCAGGTCGCCGCCGGTGGCGACACCGCCGTGGTTGGCGAGCAGCGCCGCGCGTTTGCCCTTGAGCGCCTTCAGGGCCTCGTCGGACAGCTCTCCGGTGCCGTAGGTGGCGTACCGGGTGACGGGGACCGCGCCACCCAGCCGGGCGGCCCCGTGGTGGACGGGGGGCAGTTCGGCCAGGGTCGCGGCGACCGCGGCGGCTGCCTCGGCGTGCGCGTGCACCACGGCCCGGGATTCGGTGTGCCGGTAGACCGCCATGTGCAGGGTCGTCTCGGCGCCCGGCGCGCGCCGCCCCTCGAGCACCCGCTCGTCGAGCGAGAGCACGGGACAGTCCGCCGGTTCGAGACGGTCCAGCGCGACGCCTTCGGGGGTGACGACGGCGAGTTCACCGGAGCGGACGCTGACGGAGCCGCCCTCGCCCATGGCCAGACCGCTGTCGACGAGCCTACGGGCGGTCAGGCAGACATCCCTACGTTCCTGCTCAAGCAGCATGGTTCCTCAATCGCCCGAGTGGTTCGGGCACCGGGGGATCGGGGGTTCCGACTCAACCAAGTTTAGGCATACCTAACCGATGTTGGCTAGAGGGGTGGAGCCCCGTCGGGAACCGGACCGCGCGGGCCGTGTGGGACTATCGTGGCTGCTCGTGGTGCAGACGTTGCCGCACCCAGTACACGTTGAGGCAGGACGCGACGAAACCGGCCCAGAGGATGATGATCAGCGGGGCGGAGCTGGTCAGCGCCACCGCGAGTACCGCCCCGATCAGCAGCACGCCAGCGCCGAACAACGCGAGAACGAGCCGGAACCGTAGCGCGCTGTAGGGCCGCTCGTGGCTTCCCAGCGGCCCCTTCACACGTCCTCTGCGCATGGCCGCCTCCCGTTCGTCGGCTACGTTCCCATGGTAGGACGCGGCGTCGCCCCGCCCCGCCGGCAGCCTCGTCCGGGCTGTCCCCACCCCCGGTGAACGTCGTCCCACCGGTGACTGCCGCACGTACCAGCGTGGACACCCCAACGGTGTCCAGGGCCGCCGTAGTCGAGCACGAGCGCGGTTGAGGCGGGGCCGACCGCGGGCCGGCCGCCGGGGTGGGTCAACTGTCCAGGTAGCGCAGCACCGCCAGTACCCGGCGGCTGTAGCCGGTGGTGTGCGCCAGGCCGAGCTTGTCGAAGACCGCGTTCACCTGCTTCTCCACCGCGCTCCGCGAAACCACCAGCCGCTCGGCGATCGAGGCGTTGGTGTAACCCTGGGCCATGTGGGCGAGCACGTCGTGCTCCCGCCGGGTGAGCCGTGTCAGCGGGTCCACGTGCGTGGTTCGTGTCAGGAGCTGGCGCACCACCTCGGGGTCGAAGGCCGCGCCGCCGGCCGCGACACGGTCGAGCGCGTCGAGGAACTCCCCGACCTGGGCGACCCGGTCCTTGAGCACGTACCCCACCCCGGTGGGCTCACCGGTGAGCAGCTGGGTGGCGTAGCGCTCCTCCACGTACTGCGAGAGGACCAGCACGCCCACGCCCGGGTGCTGCTCCCGAATCCGCAGCGCCGCGCGAAGCCCCTCGTCGGTGTGGGAGGGCGGCATCCGCACGTCCACCACCGCGACGTCCGGCACGTGCTCACGTACGGCCACCAGCAGGGATTCGGAGTCGTCGACCCCGGCCACGACCTCGTGGCCCTCGTCCTCCAACAGGCGGGCCAACCCCTCCCGGAGCAACACCGAGTCGTCGGCGAGGATCAGGCGCATGGGTCTCCACTCTCGGGCGGGGGCGGCGGTTACGGTGCCGATGCGCGGCCGGATCGACCGCACGTCGCGTCGCCATGCTCGGACGGGGAGGCCGGACGGGCGCCGTGCCTGGGCAGGGTCGCGGTAATGGTCGTGGGCCCGCCGGGCGGGCTGTCCACCCGGAACTCGCCGTCGAGCGCGGACACCCGCCGGCCCAGCCCGGACAGCCCGCCACCGGACGGGACGGCCCCGCCCTTGCCATTGTCAGTGACCCGCACGGTCAGGGAGCCGGGGGCGGTGTCAGCATCAGAGCACTCGCTGAGGACCAGGCGCACCTCGGTGGCCTCCGCGTGCTTGACGGCGTTGGTGACGGCCTCGCGTGCCAGGAAGTAGACGGCGGTCTCGACCTCAACGGCCGGGCGTTCGGTGCGGCTGTCCTCGACGGTCACCGTGATACCGGCGCCCTCGGCCATGCTGGCCAGCGCGGATCGCAGGCCGTGCTCGTCGAGTGTTCTCGGGTAGACGCGCCACGCGACGTCGCGGATCTCGTTCACAAGCTGCTGGGACTCCTCGTGCGCCTGCCGGAGGAGCTTCCCGGTGCGCTGTGTCGCGTCCCCGCTTCGTCGCGCCCGGCCCAGCAGCATCGCCAGCGCCACGACCCGCTGTTGCACCCCGTCGTGCAGGTCGCGTTCGATCCGGCGGCGTTCGTCGTCGACGGCGCGCACCACCCCGGCCCGGCTCTCGGTGAGCTCGCTGATCCGGTGCCGCAGCCGGTCCTGCGGGCTGGGGCCGAGGAACCAGCGGGCCAGCCGCCGTTCCACGGCGGACATCAGACTCGCGCCCAGGATCGTGAGGACCAGCATCACCAGCCCCAGGGTCGCGCCCAGGGCACGCGGGTCGGCTTCGATCCCGACACCTGGCAGGTCCATGTCGATGTTGGTGGTTTCGCCGCGCGTCGCGCTCCACACCACGCCGCCGAAGAACAGCACCACCATGAAGGAAGCCACATAGCCCAGATAGCCGACAACCAGACCCAGCAGCGATCGGCAGGCCAGGTACCCCACTTGCCGGCTGGCGCCGTGCGTGGGCGTGATATCCCAGTCGAACCAGTAAGCGAGTCGGCGCAGCTCCACCCGGACCAGCGCGCTGACTCCCGCGGTCGCGAGGCGCCGGGCCGTTCGGAAGGCCGGCGGCCAGGGCAGTGCCACCGCGGTGCCGAGAGCGGACACCAGCAGCCAGGCGAGGGCGGCGACGCCCGTCATCGTTCCCAGGGCCAGGCCGACCGCCTGCCGCGCTCCCAGCAGTACCAGCTCACCGAGTCCAGTACGGCGCCGGGATGGGCCCGCCCACGCCGCCGCACTGTTCTCCCGCACAGTTTCCGATCCTAGGCGGAGTGGTAGCCGCCATGGCCAGCGGCTCGTGGCCGTGTGCGGCCCACGCGGCTCGGGTGGGGCCGCGTGTCCTGGCCGGCGCCAACAGCGGCGTGAGAGGGCGTCCCCACCCTGTGGGCTGCGGAAAACCACAGGTGAAACTCGGCCACCGGCCGTATACCGCCAAGAGGCGCGGCTCCGTAGCTTCGGCGGTATGCGACCCACCACTAACGAAAAGCCTCTCGTCGCGTCCCGCGACCGTGGCGCGCTGCCGCTCCGGGAGATCGCCGCCTTCGTCGCTCTCGTGTTCGGCCTGGCCTGGCTGGTCCACACGCCCGCGCTGCTGAGCGGCATCGGCCCCGAAGACCCGCTCTACGGCATGAGCGCGCAGCTCTACATGTTCACGCCCGGACTGGCGGCGCTGGCCATTGGGTTCGTCGTCTGGCGACGGCCCGCACGCGTCGCGCGCGGCCTCGCCCTCACGTTGCGTCCGTTTCGCCGGGTGGGCGGCTACTGCCTGCTGGCGTTCCTGGTGTTCACCCTGCTCGGAGTGATCGCGCCGCTGGTCGCGGCCGCCCTGGGGGTGATCCAGTTGGACCTCACCGGGTTCTCCGGCCTGCGCGCGGCGATCGAGGAGCGGATGCCCGGTGCGGCGAAGGACCTGACCCCGACCGGGTTCCCGCTGCGGGCATACCTCGTCGCCCTGGGGATGTTCCTCCTCACCGTGGTGCCCGTGACACTGCTCATGACGTTCGGCGAGGAACTGGGCTGGCGGGGCTACCTGCTGCCCCGCCTGCTCCCGCTGGGGGTCTGGCCGGCACTGCTGCTGACCGGAGTGATCCACGGGTTGTGGCACGGTCCGCAGCTGCTCATCCAGGCGCGTTCCGGATGGATGGGTGCCGACTCGGTCGCCGTCTTCCTCACCTTCGTCGTGGTCGCCGGAATCCTCTTCGGGTGGCTGCGGCTGGCGTCCGGGTCGGTGTGGCCGGCGGTCGTCGCCCACGGCGCCAACAACAGCGTCACCTCACTCGGGTTCCTCACACTCTCCGACGCCGACACGCCCACGCACCCCGTCCTGTACTCCGGCGGCGCGGGTGGCGCGGTCGGGATGGTGCTGATCCTGCTCCTGGTCGGCCTGCTGGCGGCCCGCGGCCAGTTCCGGGTGCGCTCGTTCGACAGGAGCAGCGCGAACTAGCGTGCGGAGTGTTTGATTCGGGGATGGGGTGCGGTCGGCGATCGTGAACTTTTGCCTGGATATGAGACGGGAGCCGGGCCGGTGTTCACGATCGTCCCCCATCACAGCACTGCCCCTAACCGTCGTCACCGAAGACCGCGGGCAGTTTCGCGGCGTGCGCCTCCCGAAGCTCGTCCAGCGTGACCGCGAAACCGCCGCTCGCGTGCCGTACGACCAGGCTCGAACCGCCTACGGTGCCGAGCGTCGTGAACGGCACGTCGTGCCGGGAGCACAGCCCGGTGAGCGCGGTCTCGGCCCCCGGACGCGCGGCCACCACCGCCCGCGCCGTGGACTCGCTGAACAGCTCGGTGAACGGGTCCTCCAGCCGCACCTCACACCCGACCCCGCCACGCAGCGCGGATTCGGCGAGGGCGGCGGCCAGCCCGCCGTCGGAGAGGTCGTGCGCCATGGTGGCCAGCCCCTCCTCGGCGGCGGTGGCCAGCACCTCGGCCAGGGACGCCTCGGCGGTGAGGTCCACACGCGGCGGGTGCCCGCCGAGGTGGCCGTGGACGACGTCGGCCCAGGCCGAACCGCCCAGCTCCGCGCGGGTCTCACCGAGCAGGTAGAGCCTGGCGCCGTCGAGGCCGTGACCGAACGCCGACCGCAACCGGGTGGTGACGTCGTCGATCACACCGAGGACCCCGATGACGGGGGTCGGGTGGATCGCGGTCTCGCCCGTCTGGTTGTAGAAGCTGACGTTGCCGCCCGTGACCGGGGTGCCGAGGACCTCGCAGGCGTCGGCGAGTCCCCGGGTGGACTCGGCGAACTGCCACATGACCCCCGGGTCCTCCGGAGATCCGAAGTTCAGGCAGTCGGTGACGGCGAGCGGCCGCGCACCGGTGGCGGCGACGTTGCGGAACGCCTCGGCGTAGCCGGCCTGGGTGCCGGTGTAGGGGTCGAGACGCGTGTAGCGGCCGTTGCCGTCGGTGGCCAGCGCGATTCCGCGGGTCGTGTCGTCCGAGAGCCGGACCATGCCGCCGTCGTCCGGTGTCGCGAGGACCGTGTTGCCCCGCACGTAGTGGTCGTACTGCTCGGTGACCCACCTCGGGTCGCAGACCCCCGGAGAGGCCAGCACCCGCAGCAGCTGCGCGCGTAGCTCGTCATCGGTCTCGGGGCGCGGCAGCCGAGCGGGGTCGTCCTCGTGCAGCGCGTCCTGGTCGACGGGACGGGTGTAGGGACGCTCGTAGACGGGCCCCTCGTCGGAGGCCGTCCGCGGTGGCATGTCGACGATGGTCTCGCCGTGCCAGCTCATCACGAGCCGCCCGCCGCGCTTCTCCTCCTCGGCCGTGACCTCGGTAACCTCACCGATCTCGGTGGCCAGCACGTTCCACCGCTCGCAGGTGGCCATGAAGGCGTCGAGGCGGCCGGGTTCGACGATCGCCATCATGCGTTCCTGCGACTCGCTCATCAGGATCTCCTCGGGGGTGAGCCGAGAGTCACGCAGCGGCACCCGGTCGAGTTCGATGCGCATACCGCCGGTTCCGGCCGCGGCCAGCTCGGTGGTGGAGCACGACACACCGGCCGCCCCGAGGTCCTGGATCCCGACCACGAGCCCCTCACGGAACAGTTCGAGGCTGCACTCGACCAGCAGCTTCTCCAGGAACGGGTCGCCCACCTGGACACTGGGCCGTTTGGCCTGGCTCTCGTCGTCGAAGCTCGCGCTGGCCAGGACGGAGGCTCCGCCGATGCCGTCGGGGCCGGTGGTGGCGCCGAACAGCACGACCTTGTTGCCCGGTCCGGGCGCCTGGGCCAGTGTGATGTCGTCGTGCCGCATGACCCCCACGCACAACGCGTTCACCAGCGGGTTCGCGGCGTATCCGGGGGCGAATCCCAGCTCGCCCCCGATGTTGGGCAGACCGAGGCAGTTGCCGTAGAACGAGATACCGGACACGACCCCGGGAAGTACCCGGCGGGTGTCGGGAGCGTCGACCGGGCCGAAGCGCAGCGCGTCCATAACGGCGACGGGGCGCGCCCCCATGGTGAGGATGTCGCGGACGATACCGCCAACCCCGGTGGCCGCGCCCTGGTGCGGCTCGACGTAGGAGGGGTGGTTGTGCGACTCGATCTTGAACGTCACGGCATAGCCGTCGCCGACGTCGACCACGCCCGCGTTCTCCCCCATGCCGACCAGCAGCGCGTCACTGTCCGGTGCCTTCTCGCCGAACTGGCGCAGGTGCACCTTGGAGCTCTTGTAGGAGCAGTGCTCGCTCCACATCACCGAGTAGATGGCCAGCTCGGCCGAGGTGGGGCGGCGCCCGAGGATCGCGCGCACCCGCGCGTACTCGTCGCCGGCCATGCCGAGCTCGGCGTACGGCAGTGGGGTGTCGGGCGTGGTCTCGGCGGTGGCGACGGTGTCGAGGTGCGGTGCTTCGGACATCTCAGGGTTTTCCGTTCGGGCTGTGTGGTGCGTGGCGCGGGTGGGTCACTGGTTCGGGGCCTCGGCGTGGGCGAGGATCACGAAGCCGTCAGCGTCGGGGGCCTCGGGATGCGGCTGGGGCGTGCCCTGGATCATGACCTCCCCGTCGGAGAGGATGGTCTCGCTCGCGGGAACACCGGAGGGCTCCCGGCCGCTGGGGTCGACCTGGCCCCAGCCCTGGTCGAGCAGGTGGTTGGCGACGGCCTCGACCGTCTCCTCCTGGCCGAGACCGTCACCGGTGACTCCGACCACGCGGTAGCACTCGCCCAGCTCGCAGTTCTCGCTCGCGTCCTCGTAGGAGACCTCCTCCGGCGGGTCGCCGAGCGCGTCGAGGTCCGGGGCTGGCTCGGGGTCGGTGGTCGCGTCCGGCCCACCCCGCTCGCGCTGTGGTGGCTCCTCCTGGCCTCGCTGCGGGGAGTCGTCGGCGAGCATGGCGTCGAACAAGCCAACCGCGCCCGTGGCCACCATCGCGACGATGACCACGCCGACCAGGAGGGCGAGGGGCCGGCGGGAGCGCAGCTTCGACAACATCGAGTCAGTCCCCTTCGTCGTGGTGTCGCGGGGCGTCCGGCTCACCCCGAAGGGGTCGGCACCGGGGCGCCGAGGTGCGCGAGAACCGAGGTGAAGAACCCAACCCCGTCGGTGGAGGGGCCGGTGAGCTCGTCGACCGCGTGCTCGGGGTGGGGCATGAGGCCGACGACATTGCCGTGCTCGTTGCTGACGCCGGCGATGTCGCGCTGGGAGCCGTTGGGGGAGCCGCCCACGTAACGCGCGACCACGCGGCCCTCACGCTCCAGCTCCTCCAGGGTCTCCGGGGCGGCCACGTAGTTGCCCTCGCCGCTCTTCAACACCGCCACGATCTCCTGGCCGGGGGCGTACTCGCCCGTCCACGCGGTACTGGCCGACTCGACCCGCAGGCGCTGCTCGCGGTTGACGAAGTGGAGCGAGCGGTTCCGGGTGAGCGCCCCTGGCAGCAGGTGACTCTCGCACAGGATCTGGAAGCCGTTGCAGATCCCCAGAACCGGCAGGGCGCCGGACTCCGCGGCCGGAACCAGTTCGGTCATGACCGGCGCGAAGCGCGCGATCGCGCCGCAGCGGAGGTAGTCGCCGTAGGAGAACCCACCGGGCAGGATGACGGCGTCGACGCCATGGAGGTCGGCGTGGTCGTGCCAGAGGGAGACGGGCCGCGCGCCGACGATACGGACCGCGCGCGCGGCGTCGCTGTCGTCGAGGGAGCCGGGAAAGGTGACGACGCCCACACGGGCTGTCATGGGCACTCTCCGAAAGGGTCGTCTGCGTGGAGTACGGGCGTGCGCGGTTCGGTCGCGACGACCGGCGCGGCCCGCCGCCGAGGTTACTTCGAGGCTACCCGCTGGTCTCGACCACGCGGGTGTACGGGGCATGGATCCGCCGGCCGCGCGGTGTCGGCGTGCGCCGCGCCCCAAGACGCGGGCGAGGCGAGGATCTCAGCCCAGCATCGCTGGAATACGCGCTCCGGCCCCGCAGCCGACACCTTCGTGGGAGTCGCCGTTGTGCAGCCACTTGCGCAACCGCACCGTGGTGCCGCCGAATTGGGCCGGAAGGAAGCGAACCTCGTCGGCGAGATACCGCATCAGTAAAATGCCCCTGCCCGATTCGCTTTCCGCGTCTGGCAGGGACACCCTCTCCGGCGTGAACGCCGATCCCGAGTCGGCGATCTCCACAAGGCACGACTCGTCGTCCACCTCCGCCGTCACTTCGTACTCGACCGCGGGGGCGCCGTGCTCGACGGCGTTGGTGCACGCCTCGGACACGGTGAGCAGGATGCTGAACCGGCAGTCGCCACAGACACCGTTGACCCTCAGCGCCTCGGCGAGAACCTGCCGTACGAGACTCACGGTGTACGATCGTCGGGGTAGTACCATCGAGAATTCCACACCCATCGAAAACCCTCGTGACCCCTCGCGACCGTCCACCACATTGTCTAGAGTTCCCGGCGCGCGTTGCCCGAAACTGTGATTTCCGGCTGGTCAGCTATTCGACCCGCAGTTCGAAGTCCTCGATGACGGGGTTCGAGAGCACTGTCTCGGCCAGCTTGCGCAGCTCGGCCAGCCTGGCGTCGTCGACCTCTCCGTCGACCTCCACCTCGAACCGTTTGCCCTGCCGGACGTCGGAGACTCCGGTGAATCCGAGGCGGCCGCACGCCCCGAGGATCGCCTGTCCCTGGGGGTCCAGGATCTCCGGCTTGAGCATGACGTCTACCACGACGCGGGCCACGGGTCCTCCACTGGTGTGCCGTACTGCTTGACGGATCTGGGGCACTCGCCGGGCGCCTGGCCACAGTGGCGAGGGCACGACGAAGCGTACGGCACCCACGGTGTCACCGCCGCCGGAGGTTTGGTGCGTGGTTGACCACACGTGGGGGGTGCGTGATGGTGAGCTGGCGATTTCGTGACACTCCTCACTCCCGCCGAACTCACCATAAAGTGGACTAACGAGCGTCTAACAGGTTGGTAGCAATCACCGGTCGCGTTCACCAAGGGGGAATATTGGCGACCATTGAACTGGAGCGCGGCACCCCGAGCGAGGAGTCGGATCAGCACCTGGACTTCGCCTCGGCCGTGACTCCATACGCCGAGCAGCTATACCCCACCGCCCTGCGCATGACCCGGAACTCGGCCGACGCCGAGGACCTGGTGCAGGAGACCTTCACGAAAGCGTTCGCCAACTTCCACCAGTTCCGGGCCGGTACCAACCTGCGGGCATGGCTGTACCGGATCCTGACCAACACCTTCATCAACGGGTACCGCAAGAAGCAGCGCGAGCCGCGCCAGGACTCCACAGACGAGATCAAGGACTGGCAGCTCGCCGCCGCCGACACCCACGCCTCGACGGGCTCCCGATCGGCCGAGTCCGAGGTTCTCGACCACCTGCCCGATTCCACGATCCGCCACTCCCTGGCCCAGCTGCCCGAGGACTTCCGTCTGGTCGTGTACCTGATCGACATCGAGGGCTACTCCTACAAGGAGGTCGCGGCCCGCATGGGTACGCCGCTGGGCACCGTGATGTCCCGGCTTCACCGCGCCCGCCGGCAGCTCCGCGAGGCGCTGACCGACTACGCCAAGGAGCGGGGCATCCGGGCCGCGGCCTGAGCCGGCCCGGTTTCGTCGCGGCGTTTCGGTGCCGGACCGCCCCGGTCACCGGTCACGGAGCCGCGAGACTCGCGCGA
Source organism: Halostreptopolyspora alba (assembly GCA_003725585.1). Classification (GTDB taxonomy): domain Bacteria; phylum Actinomycetota; class Actinomycetes; order Streptosporangiales; family Streptosporangiaceae; genus Lipingzhangella; species Lipingzhangella alba. The sequence continues at coordinate 50,858 of RJMB01000011.1, forward strand.
TCCCCCGTGTCCCGCACCCCGCGCACCCTCGCGTTCGAGGTGTGGCAGCGCACATGGCTACGTTGACGCCGGGCGCGCGGCGCACGGCGGCCCGCCCAGCCTGATTACCCACAGTGACGCTTCGCTTCTTCTGCGCTCGTTGTCGTTCCGTTCGCGGGGCACGCTTCGGCGGATGAATCCCTGGCCCCCGATTTCTCGCCACCACCCTGATTTTGTAGGAAGTCCAGGTTGTTGCGCTTTTGTCGAACTTGGGGATGATAGCCAGCGGGCGGACGGTGTCGCTGGGGCCTTGCGCGGCGAAGGGTGAGTTCTGTCACGATGCTTGGGAGGGCTGCCCGCGTACCCGTTACCCCGGGTGAGCGGGTGGAGAATCGGCCGGCCAGCGGTACCCCGCCACGTCGGCCACGAACACCCGAGGAGCGACAGGTGCACTACACCACCGCGCACGAGGACACGGAGCTTATCCAGCTCCTGACACCCGACGGGGAACTGAGAGAGCATCCCGACTACCCACTCGACATCAGCGCCGCCGAGGTCCGTGGCCTCTACCGCGACCTGGTCCTGGTCCGCAGGATCGACACCGAGGCGGTCGCGTTGCAACGCCAGGGCGAGCTCGGCCTGTGGGCCTCACTCCTGGGTCAGGAGGCCGCCCAGGTCGGATCCGGTCGCGCACTACGCGCCAACGACATGGTCTTCCCCTCCTACCGCGAGCACGGTGTCGCCTGGTGCCGCGATGTCGACCCCTGGGAGCTGCTGGGACTGTTCCGCGGGGTCACCAACGGCGGGTGGGACCCCAACGAGCACGGCTTCCAGCTGTACACGATCGTCATCGGCACGCAGAACCTGCACGCCACCGGGTACGCCATGGGCGTGCAGCGCGACGGAGCCCTCGGCGACGACGGCACGGCCGTGATCAGCTACTTCGGCGACGGCGCCACCAGCCAGGGAGACACCAACGAGGCGTTCAACTTCGCGGCGGTGAACAACGCGCCGGTCGTGTTCTTCTGCCAGAACAACCAGTGGGCCATATCCGAGCCGCTCGAACGCCAGGCCCGCGTCCCGCTGTACCAGCGTGCCCTGGGGTACGGCTTCCCCGGAGTGCGCATCGACGGCAACGACGTCCTGGCCACGCTCGCCGTCACCCGCCGGGCGCTACGTAGCGCGCGCGAGGGCCAGGGGCCCACCCTCATCGAGGCGTTCACCTACCGCATGGGCGCCCACACCACCAACGACGACCCCACGCGCTACCGGGTCTCCGCCGAGATCGACGAGTGGAAACAGCGCGACCCGATCCTGCGGTTGCGCGCCTACCTCGCCAACCAGGGAATGGCCACCGACACGTTCTTCGCCGAGGTCGACACCGAGGCCGACCAGCTGGGTGAGCGGGTCCGTGACGAGTGCCGGGCACTGGCCGACCCCGAACCGCTCGACATCTTCCGCGAGGTCTACGCCGAGCCCAACAGCCACATCGACCGACAGCGCGCTGACTTCGCCGAGTACCTCGCCTCGTTCGAGGACGCCGGCGTGACAGAGGGGCGGTGACGCACATGGGTAGCAAGCTCACCCTCGGCAGGGCGATCAACACGGGCCTGCGCCAGGCGATGGAGGCCGACCCCAAGGTCCTCGTGATGGGCGAGGACGTCGGGAAGCTGGGCGGCGTGTTCCGGGTGACCGACGGTCTACAGAAGGACTTCGGCGCCGACCGGGTCATCGACACCCCGCTCGCCGAGTCCGGCATCGTCGGCACCGCGATCGGTCTGGCGCTTCGCGGTTACCGACCGGTGTGCGAAATCCAGTTCGACGGGTTCTTCTTCCCCGCGGCGAACCAGACGTTCTCCCAGCTCGCCAAGATACGGCGGCGCTCCGCGGGGGTGCTCAGCGTCCCGGTCGTGATCCGGATCCCCTACGGCGGCGGAATCGGTGCGGTCGAGCACCACAGCGAGTCCCCCGAGGCGTACTTCACCCACACCGCCGGCCTCAGAGTGGTCACGGCCGCCACCCCCGAGGACGCCTACTGGGCGATCCAACAGGCGGTCGCCTCGGACGACCCGGTGATCTTCCTCGAGCCGAAGCGGCGCTACTACGAGAAAGCCGAGGTGGACACGGACGCCACCCTCTCCGCGGCTCCCCCGCTGGACGCCGCCCGCGTCGCGCGCCCCGGAAGCGACGCCACCATCGTCGCCTACGGCCCCATGGTCAAGACGGCGCTACAGGCGGCCGAGGCCGACACCGAACGCGACATCGAGGTGATCGACCTCCGTTCGCTGGCCCCGATCGACTACGACACCGTCGCCGACTCGGTCCGCAGGACCGGTCGCCTGGTCGTCGTGCACGAGGCCCCACTCACCAACGGGGTGGGCGGTGAGATCTCCGCGCGGGTCACCGAGGAGTGCTTCTACCACCTGGAGGCCCCCGTCATGCGGGTGTGCGGGTTCGACACCCCCTATCCGCAGTCGCGGTTGGAGGAGTACTACCTACCCGACCTCGATCGGATTCTCGACGGTATCGACCGCGCGTTCGCGTACTAGGGGAGCCCGATGACCAGGACAGAGCAAGGAGCGCAGGAGTTCCGACTGCCCGACGTTGGCGAGGGGCTGGTCGACGCGGAGATCCTGCGATGGTACGTGCGGCCCGGTGACCGGGTCGAGGTCAACCAGCCCATCTGCGAGATCGAGACCGCCAAGGCCGCGGTGGAACTTCCGAGTCCCTACGCAGGCACCGTGCTGGAGGTGCTGGTCGAGGCCGGAACCACGGTCGACGTCGGAACCCCGATCATCCGGGTGGGAGACGGCGCCGCCGGAGCCGCCACCGGCTCAGACGAGTCCACGTCCGGGCAGTCGGGCGAGGAGGACGAGCCCCGAGAGAAGCCGCTCGTGGGATCGGGGGAGAAACCGGCGGCGACCCAGCGCCGGCGCAGGCGTCCGGCGCCCACCCGAACCGAGGCCCCACCCCGAGAGGAGGGCCGGGACGGTGGTGCGGCCTCCGCCGGCCGCGAGGCGTCCGCCGCGTCGAACGGCGGCCCCGCGAGGCCGCTGGCCAAACCCCCCGTGCGCAAGCTCGCCCGGGACCTCGGGGTCGACCTGCGCGAGGTCACACCCACCGGTGCCGGTGGGGTGGTGACCCGCGAGGACGTCCAGCGCCACACGGCGCCCCCGGCCGCGGTCCCAAAGGCCGCCGGGGCCGGCGAGACGGAACCGCAGCCGCGGCCGGCCGGGGATCTGGCCGACCGAGAGGAGCGCATCCCGGTCACGGGGGTGCAACGACATATGGCGTCGGCCATGGTGGACAGCGCGTTCACCGCCCCGCACGTGACCGAGTTCCTGCAGGTCGACGCGACCAAGGCGCTGCGGGCGGTGCGCCGGCTGCGCGAACGGCCGGAGTTCACCGACGTCAGGGTATCCCCGTTGCTCCTCGTGGCGAAGGCGCTGCTGACCGCTGTGAAGCGGCACCCCCGGATCAACGCCACGTGGGACGACGAGAACCGGGAGATCGTGGTGAAGCACTACGTGAACCTGGGGATCGCGGCGGCCACCGACCGTGGACTGATCGTGCCGAACATCAAGGACGCCGACTCCAAACCGCTGCCCGACCTCGCGCGTGAGCTGAACGAGCTCACCGAGACCGCGCGTGAGGGGACCACCACCCCGGCGGCCATGAGCGGCGGGACGATCACGGTCACCAACGTCGGTGTGTTCGGGGTCGACGCGGGAACCCCGATCATCAACCCCGGCGAGGGCGCGATCCTGGCGTTCGGCCAGATCCGGGACCTGCCGTGGGTGCACAAGGGCAAGCTCGCGGTCAGGAAGGTGACGACACTGTCGTTGTCCTTCGACCACCGCATGATCGACGGCGAGCTGGGATCCAAGGTGCTGCGGGATGTCGGCGCGATGCTGGAGGACCCGGAGATGACCGCCCTGGCCTGGGGATGAGACGGGTGTCCCGCCGCCGGCCGCCTCCGGCGGCGGGACCACGACAACGGCTATCCGCCGTTGCCCCGCGTGGTGTCCCCCACTGGCTCCTCCCGCTCCATGCCCGGTGCCTCCCGGAGCTCGCAGTCGTCCACCTCACCCTTGGCGACGTCGTACATGACCCCGTCGTTGCGCGCGAGCTGGCTGGCGGTGGGTTCCACATCGCCCTCCGTCTCCCACAGCCCCAGGACGAGTGTGTGCTCCTCGGACCACTCGCTCGGGTCGATCACGAGCTGGTGCCGGATTCCGCTCTCCGCCACCCTCGTATCCATCTCGATATGTGAGGTGAGGCGTTGCGCACGCTCGTAACGCGGTTGTTCGCATATGTGGCCGGCGGGAATGGATTCCACGACGGCGGGGATCCCGTGCTCCTCCAGGGTCCGCTCCAGCTCATCGGCTGCCGGATCCCTCATGTCCAGTTCCACCCGGTCCAGTTCCACCCGGACCGTGCCGTCGCCTCCCTCCTCGACGGCGAACGCGGGCTGGGGGCCACCGTCCCCCGGCAGAAGGGCCGGCGTCACCACCATGGCGGCACCGGCACCGGCGGCGGCCACGGCGACCCCCACGGTACGCGGCCGTAGTGACCGGGAGGTGGGCCTGGCCGGTGCCGCCTCCGGTGCGGCCTCGGACCGTTGCCGCACCTCGCGCAGCAGATCTCCCAGCAGACGTTCCTCGAAATCGTCACTGGGGTGGTGAGACTGACTCATGAGGGCACCTCCGAGGTGAGTTGGGGTGGGGCGTCTTCCGCGGGGTGGTCCTCCAACCACTCCCGCATCGTTCGGCGCGCCCGGTACAGCCGAACTCGCGCCGTCATCGGCTGGATGTCGAGCGCGTCGGCGACGTGCCGGAGTGGCATCTCCTCCAGGGCGACCAGTTCCAAAACGGCGCGCTCCTTCGCGGTGAGCCGTTCCATGGCCGCGTACAGCCGGCGCGATTGGGCCTGGGCATCGATGCGTGCCTCGATGCGCGCCAGGTCCTCCTCCGCGAGCAGGCGGCGTCCGGACAGTCGTCGCCTCGCCTGGTGCTCCCGGTGGCGCTGCCGCCACTCTCCGGCGACCACGTTGCGGGCGATCCCGTACAACCAGGCCACCGCCCCGCCCCGTCCCGGGCGGTAGGTGTGCGCCGAGTCGATCACCCGCAGGAAGATGTCGGCGGTCAGGTCGGCGGCCCGGTACGGGTCGGCAACGCGGCGGGCCACGAACCGCTGGATGGCCGCCACGTGCTCCCGGTAGAAGCGTTCGAACGCCGCCGGGTCGGTCGCGATACGTCTCGGATCTGGTTCCGCATCGTTGCTCACCTGGCTTCCTCCACCGTTGGGCTTTCCCCCTACTTGGCCAGCCCCCGCCGCACCGTTACACGTCACAGCGGGACGGCCCCGGGCTCGCCCCGAGACCGGCTCGACTCGTGTGCCGCGCGTCACGGTGAGCGCCGATGAGTTTCGTGTCGTCGAGTGGTCCTAGTATCCGGCGAGGCGAACAGGTGTTCGTCTTCGACGGCGCGACGAGAGGATTCCCATGACCACCGACACCGATACGGACATCGCACCGGGCCCGCGGGCCGGGCGGCGGGAGTGGCTCGGGCTCGCGGTGTTGGCGTTACCGACGCTGCTGCTCTCCCTCGACATGAGCGTGCTGTACCTCGCGCTGCCGCACCTGAGCGCCGACCTGCGGCCGAGCAGCAGCCAGCTGCTGTGGATCATGGACATCTACGGCTTCATGATCGCCGGGTTCCTGATCACGATGGGGACCCTCGGTGACCGGATCGGCCGCCGGAGGCTGCTGCTGGTCGGCGCCGCGGCGTTCTGCGCGGCCTCCGTGGTCGCCGCGTACTCCACCAGCGCCGAGATGCTGATCGCGGCCCGCACCGCGCTCGGTGTCGCCGGGGCCACGCTCATGCCCGCCACACTGGGGCTGATCAGCAACATGTTCGCCCACCCCGGGCAGCGAGGCATGGCGATCGCGGTGTGGACGAGCTGCTTCATGGGCGGAACCGCGATCGGACCGGTGGTCGGTGGCGTGCTGCTGCAGTCGTTCTGGTGGGGCTCGGTGTTCCTGCTCGGTGTGCCGGTTATGGTGCTTTTGCTGGTCAGCGCCCCGCTGTTGCTGCCCGAGTACCGCGACCCGGTGGCCGGCCGGCTCGACCTGTTCAGCGTGGCCCTCTCGTTGGCGGCCATCCTGCCGATCATCTACGGCCTCAAGGAGCTGGCCAAGGAAGGGATCGCGCTCGGGCCGGTCGCCACGCTCCTCGCGGGCGCCCTGGTCGGGACGTGGTTCGTGCGCCGGCAGCTCCGGCTGGACGACCCGTTGCTCGACCTGCGCCTCTTCGCCAACCGGACGATCACCACGGCGCTGGTCGTGATGATGGCCGGCGCCGTGGGGATGGGCGGCATGTTCCTGCTCATCTCCCAGTACCTGCAGCTGGTCGGCGGTCTCTCGCCGCTGGGTGCGGGCCTGTGGCTGGTGCCCCCGGCGATCGCGATGATCACCTCGACGATGCTGTCGGCGCCGCTCGCGCGAAGCGTCGGCCGCGGGGTCGTGATCGGCGGTGGCATGGGGGTGACCGCGGTGGGGTTCCTCATGATCACCCAGGTCACCACGGAGGGGACGGTACTGCTGGTTGGTGGGCTCATGCTCGCGATGATCGGTCTGGGCCCCGGAGCCGCACTGGTGACCGACATCGTCGTGGGGTCGGCGCCCAAGGAGAAGGCGGGCTCGGCCGCGTCGATGTCGGAGACCAGCGGCGAGTTCGGGATTGCCATAGGCGTGGCGCTGCTGGGCAGCCTGAGTACCGCGCTCTACCGCGGCCGGGTCACCGTCCCCGACGGCGTACCCGCCGAGGTCTCCGAGGCCGCCCGCGACACGCTGGCCGGCGCGGTCGCCGCCGCCGAGGGGCTCCCGGCCGACGTCGCGGCGCGGATGCTCGAGCCGGCCCGCGAGGCGTTCACCCACGGGCTGAACGTGACCGCCGGGCTGGGCGCGGCGGCGATGGTGGTCTTCGGGCTGCTCGCCGTGGTTCTGCTGCGCGCGGGGCGGGACGGCGGCGCTCCTGCGCGTGCCGGGGAGCCCGACGAGGCGGCGCGAGCGCACGCCCCGTCCGGGACCTGACCCGTAGGCCGTGAGAGGACCCGCGCGCGAGCGATGAGTTCCGGCTCGCCGGTGAGTCTGTACCGGTAACAGAGCAGCGTTCCCGCCGGGGACGCGCGACCGAGAGGAAGCCGCCCATGTCCCGCCCCAGACTCGACAGTCTCCTGCTCGCCAGCACCGACCCCGAGCGGTTGCGCGCCTGGTACGCCGGCGCGCTGGACCCCGAGGACGACACCGAGGTGGGCACCTACCGGGTGCTCAGGTTCGGCACGTTCCACGTGCTCATCGACAGTCGCGACGACATCGGGGACAGCAGCGCCGAGCCCGGCCGGGTGATCCTCAACTTCGACGTGTCCGACGCCCGCGCGATCGCCGAGCGCCTCGACCGCATGGGAACCCGGTGGCTGTCGCCGCTGGAGGACCGGGACGGCAGCCTGTTCGCCACCGCGATCGACCCCGACGGCAACTATGTCCAGCTGATCCAGCTCAGCGAGGAGCACAAGGCGGCCATGGCCGCCAGCGAGTAACGAGGGAGTGGTCATGTTCACAGCGACGAAGGCGTTCAGCAGCCTCTCGGTGGACGACACCGAGGCCGCGCGCGCGTTCTACGGCCGGACACTCGGGATCCGGGTGTCCGATGTCCCGGGGATGGAGCAGCACGGGCTGCTCACCCTGCACATCGCGGGCGAGCGCGACATCCTGCTCTACCCGAAGCCGGACCACACCGCCGCGTCCTACACCGTGCTGAACTTCCCGGTGGACGACATCGACGAGGCGGTCGACGAGCTGGACCGGCGGGGCGTGCGGTTCCTGCGCTACGACGCGTTCGAGCAGGACGAGAAGGGGGTGGTCCGCGACGGCTATCCGCTGGTCGCGTGGTTCACCGACCCCGCCGGAAACGTGCTTTCTGTCCTCCAGGACGCGTAATGTTGACAACTGTGGTGAACGACACATCCGAGGAGACCTTCTCCGCCCTGGCGGACCCGTACCGGCGCGAGATCATGGCGCACTGCTACCGCATGTTGGGCTCCGTGCACGACGCCGAGGACCTGGTCCAGGAGACCTACCTGCGGGCGTGGCGCGCCTACGAGCGCTTCGAGGGGCGCTCGTCGCTGCGGACCTGGCTGCACCGGATCGCGACGACCGCGTGCCTGACCGCGCTGGAGAGCCGCGGTAGGCGGCCCCTGCCCACCGGGTTGGGGGGACCGACCCCCGACCCGGAGGGAGAGCTGGTCGAGCGGAGCGAGGTGCCATGGTTGGAGCCGGTTCCCGACTCGGTGGTCGGCGCCGACGGCTCCGACCCGGGAACCGTGGTCGTGGCGCGGGAGAGCGTCCGGTTGGCGTTCGTCGCCGCTCTGCAGCACCTCCCGCCCCGGCAGCGGGCGGTGCTCGTGCTGCGCGACGTCCTCCGGTTCCGCGCGGCCGAGGTCGCCGAGGCGCTGGACACGTCGACCGCGGCGGTCAACAGCCTGTTGCAGCGCGCCCGCGCCGAGATCGGTAACGTCATGCCCAGCGAGGACGAGGTCACCGAACCCGACGAGCGGGAGCGGCGCGAGCTGCTCGACCGCTATGTCGCGGCGTTCGAGAACTACGACGTCGCCGCGATGGTCGAGCTGTTCAGCTCCGAGGCCGTCTGGGAGATGCCGCCGTTTTTGACCTGGACGCGGGGGGCGGAGAACATCGGCCGGCTGATCGCGGCCCAGTGTCCCGCGCAAGGGCCCGGCGACCAGCTGCTGATCCCGACCACGGCGAACGGCCAGCCGGCGTTCGGGCTGTACATGCGCGACGAGAACGGGGAGCACCAGGCGTTCCACCTCCAGGTGCTCACCGTGACCCGTGAGGGTGTCTCGCACGTGGCCGCGTTCTTCGACACCCGCCTGTTCCCCACCTTCGGGCTACCCATGACCGCCCCGGTGGTACCGCGGCGGTGACAGCCCCAGACCACCGGAGGCGGCTATGACCCTTCCGGAGCCACCCGGCGCGCTCCTGGGTGGTATCGCCCTGCTCGAACGCGCCGTTGGCTACACCCTGGGCAACCTCAACCTGGTCACGACGGAGGCCCTGGGCCGTTCCACCCCCTGTGCGCGGTGGGAGCTGCGCGCGCTGCTGGGGCACATGGGCGACTCGTTCGCGACGCTGCGCGCGGCCGCCGAGGACGGACGGGCCGACGCCGAAACCCAGGGCACGGAGCCAACGGCCGGCGCCGCCGAGACCGTTCGCGGGCGAGCCAGCCAGCTGCTGGGGGCGTGGGCCCAACGGGACACGCCGGCCCCGCTGTCGGTCGCGGGCCACCCGCTGTCGATGAGTATCGCCGCCAGCGCCGGGGCGATCGAGGTGGCGGTACACGGGTGGGACGTCGCCCAGACCTGCGGGCACGACCTGCCGGTCCCGCCGCGGCTCGCCGAGGAGCTGCTCCACCTGGCGCCACTGCTCGTCACGGATGCCGACCGTCCCGTGCGGTTCGCCCCGCCGGTGAGCGTGCCACGCGGGGCCGGCCCCAGCGACCGGTTGGTCGCCTTCACCGGGCGTCGCCCCGGGTGGGGTCGGGGATAGGGCTCCGGTTCCGTCGGGCCGGCGACCATCCCACACGGTCACGAACCAGAACACTACCGCGCGCGTCGAACCCGGGTGACTTCCCCATAACAGCATGATTCGGAGTCCCCCATGCCGCGGAGATCCCCTCTGGGAGCGGTCAGTGCGTTGGCCTCCGGTGGGCTGCTGCTCAGCGGCTGCGCCGTGGTCGACAACCTGGAGCGCTTCAGCGACGACGAGCAGGAACAACAGCAGGAGGAGCAGGAGCAGGCACCGGAGCCGGAGTTTCCCTACGTCAAGCAGGGACGCACCTTCCTCGACACGGGCAACGACGTGCTGCGGGAGTACGGGATCGAGCGCCTGGAGAGCACCGACGAGTACATGGTGCTCGACGCCTACATGACCATCCTCGAACCCCTCTCGGGGTCGAACACCTCCCTGTCCGCCCCACCCCGGCTGGTCGACCCCGAGTCGGGCCTGGTGTACGAGCGGATCTACAACGAGGAGATGGAGCGCTCCTACGGCAGCTACTTCGAGGAGGACGACTCGAAGTTCCCCATTCACGAGGGGTCGCCGCGGAAGATCCGCCGCTACTTCCCGCCGGTGCCGGAGGACGTCGACACCCTCACGTTCACCGGGAAGGGCATGGGCGCCATGAGCGGTATCCCGGTGGACCACGTCGACGAGATCACCGAGCTTCCGGAGCCCAACGCCCACGAGTACATCAACTCGTTCAACTGGAACACCGACGACGTCCCCGAGGGGGCCGACGTCCACTACCCCCACGACGAGCCACCGGCCGACCACGGGGTCGAGCCGCTGAGCCTGGAACAGTTCGTCGACAGCGAGGTGGCCTCCACCACCAGGGACGGCAACGAGGAGACCATCGCGCTGAACGCCGACGTGATGTTCGAGTTCGACGAGTCGGAGCTGACCGACGAGGCCGAGGAGGTCGTGCAGCAGGCCGCGGAGTCGATCAAGGCGAATCTCGCCTCGGACGTCGAGGAGATCACCATCGTCGGTCACACGGACGGCAAGGGCGGCGACGACTACAACCAGACGCTGTCCGAGGAACGCGCCGAGACGGTGGAGGAGCTGCTGGCCGACGATCTCGGTTCTGAGTTCACCCTGACCACCGAGGGCCGGGGCAGCGAGGAGCCCGTCGCCGAGGAGGGCGGCTCCGACGACGAGGAGGCGCGGGCGCAGAACCGCCGCGTCGAGTTCAGCTACGAGATCAACGACTCCGGTGGGGAGAGCGAGGACGCGGGCGACGTGGGGCTGGACGCGGCGCAGCGTCACGTCGCCGCGCCGGCGGAGTTCAACGAGGACGACGGTGAGGTTCACGAGAGCGTCACCAAGGAGGACGTGCGGCTCGACGTCTACCCGCTGACGCGTGACGGTGCCTACCTGATCGGCACGGTCGTGTTCCGCAACACCACCGAGGACCCGGTCGAGCCCGAGCTCGGCGGCGCGGACGCGAAGATCCCGGGTGGCCCCGACCAGTACAGCGAGGGCACCCTGGGTGGGTTCGTGCTCAGCGAGCCGGACAGCGACGTCGTGCGACACGTTGCCCAGGTCAAGGTCGGTGAGGAGGAGTACGAGGGGTTCGCGGAGGAAGTGCACGAGCTGCAGCCCGGTGAGGACTACCGGACGATCGCGATCTTCTCGGCTCCCCCGCAGGACGTGTCGGAGATGACCCTGCACGCCGGTGAGTTCGGCGAGATCGAGGGCGTGCCGATTCGGTAGCCGCGCCTCGTCGGGCTTGGGGCCGCCCGCTTTCGCCGTTCGGGCCGGTGAGCGGGCGGCCCCTCGTGTTCCCGGCCATTCCTGTATACAGGCCGGTGTCCCGGTCGGGACACCGCTCCGGTATCGTGGTCCCTCGACGTCGAGATACTCGTGCCACCAGGGGGCGAACGCGGATGGCCGGGGAGACCAGCAAGAGCGAGAGCGTGTACCGGCGGCTCAAGGGCGAGATCGAGGAACTGCGCCTGCCGCCGGGAACCCGGCTGAGCGAGGTGGTGGCGGCGGAGCGGATCGGCGCCTCCCGCACACCGGTACGTGAGGCCATCCGTCGCCTCGCGCGTGAAGGGCTGGTCCGCTCCGCTCCCGGCGAGGTCGCCCGGGTCGCGCCGATCTCACTGGGCGGGGTGCGCGCCCTGTTCGAGTTCCGGATGATCCTGGAGCCGGCGGCCGCGCGGATGGTGGCCCGTGAGGGGCGTTCCCGGCCCGAGCTACTGCGGCCGTTCCACGACCTCCTCGCCGAGTTCGAAGCGGTGCGGGATCTGGTGGCACGCGGGAGTCAGCCCTCGCGGGAGGAGTTCTACACGCTGACGGAACGCTTCGACCAGGAACTGATCACCGCCACCCGCGACCGCAACGATCCCCTCGCCCAGACGATCGCCGACCAGCGAGGCCAGACGACCCGGCTGCGCAACGTCGCCCACAGCGACACCGGACACCTGGCGGACTCGCTGGACGAGCACCTGCGCATGTGCGGGGCGATCGCCGACGCGCGCCCCGACGACGCGGTGGAGGAGCTGACCCGCCACCTGGAACGCACGCTGCGCACCATCCTGGACACCCTCGCCCGCGGCCCGGCCCACGGGACCGAGGTCGAGGTCGAGGCGTGGTCCGCCCCCGAATAGGTCGGCTCCGAGCCAGCCGACGGTAGGCGGCGAGCTCCGGCGTGAATCCCGGCCCGCGCGACAGCTCAGCGGGAAAGCGGCAGAGGGGGAGGCAAGGCCCGTGTTATCCGATGACCTGATGAATGTTCGCCATGGGTTCTAGACTCCGGTTCCGGTGGCCCGCGGGCCCCGCGGCCCCACGATGGCTGTGGTGGCTGGTCGGGTGCGTGATCTGCACCCAGACCACCATCCACCTGGCGCGGCCGCTGATCTCCTACCGTGTGATCTCCCAGGGCGGGGACGCGCTGGCGATCGGACTCATCACGGCCGTGTACGCGCTGCTCCCCCTCGCCATCGCGCTTCCACTGGGCCGACTGACCGACCGTACGCCCCGACTGTCACCATTCCTCCTGGGCGGGATCGTGCTCATGGCCCTCGGCCCGGTGCTGCTGGCCGTCTCCGAGTCACTGGGCATGATCGCCCTCGCGAGCGCGGTGCTGGGGTTGGGACACATCATCTTCATGGTCGCCGGCCAGGGACTGGTCGCGCGGTTCTCGCACGAGTCGGAGATGGACCGCAACTTCGGCTGGTTCACCGCCGGCGCCGCGATGGGGCAGATGGCCGGCCCACTGACGGGCGGGTTCCTGCTGGGAGAGGCGACCGGGGAAGCGCTACAGGGAGCCACCTCGCTGGCCCTACTGATCGCGGCGGGGGCCGCCGCGTGCGGGATCCCCGCGGCGATCGGGCTGTGGGTGGTCGGCGGCAGGCGGCCGGCCGGGCAGCGCGGCGGCGACGACGCGCCCCGGCAACCCATCGGTCGCCTGCTGCGCAGACCCGGCGTACCCTCGGGGCTCTTCGTCAGCCTGGCCCTGCTGTCGTCCGTCGACCTGCTGACCGCCTACCTGCCGCTCGTGGCGGAGAACCGCGGGATCGCGCCGGCGACGGTCGGCGTGCTGCTCGGGATCCGCGCCGGTAGCTCCATCCTGTCGCGGCTGCTGCTGCCCTCCCTGATCTCCCGCTGGGCGCGTAGGACACTCATCGTCACCAGCGCGCTCGGCGCGGCCGGCGCGCTCGCGGTGGTGTCGACACCGTGGAGCGGACCGGTAACGATGGCCTGTGCGCTGGCCCTCGGGGGGTTCCTGCTCGGCATCGGCCAGCCGCTGACCATGACCGCCGTGGTCATGGCGGTACCCGATGACGCCCGCAGCACCGCGTTGGCGTTGCGGTTGTGGGCGAACCGCATCGGCCAGGTGGCGCTGCCGGCCGGAGCGGGCGCCGTTGCCGGCGCGCTGGGAGCGGCGGGGGCACTGTGGTTCGCGTGCCTCGTACTCGCCCTGGCGGCCGGCGCCGCCAGGGCCGGACCGCGCGGCTGAGTGGGCCACCGGTGGAGCCACCGAAGGCGGGAGCCGCGCGAGGGCACCGGCCACGCTCACTCCCGGGGTTCACTCCAGCGAACCACCAGCGGGTACCCCGCCATCGAGGCGTCAAGGGGAACCGGGAAGAGCTCCTCGGCCTCGCCCGCCCCGGCGTCGTCGATAGCGACCCGGTGCCAGGCACCGCCGCTCTGCAGCAGCAGACCGTCGCGGTCGGGCGCTGGTGCGTACTGCAGAACGGGGCCGTCGCCCCCGTCCAGAACCCGGGTGCTCTCGAACCCCTGCCCGTTCTCGTCGACCGCGACGAGGCGCGCGCCGTCCCGCCCCTCATCGGTTCCGCCGTTGGCACCCACCGGTCCGACCACGACCGTCCCGCCACCCCAGACGGGGGAGGGACCCAGGTCCTGCCACTGTTGGCCGCCGGTGATCAGGGTCGCGTTCATGACATTGTCCCCGCTCTCGCGGACCACCAGTTCACCGTCGTCGCCGGGGATCCGGGCGGTCCGCTGCTGCTCCCGCAGGTACAGCTCACCGTCCGGGTCCACGGTCCAGTCGGTGGGCCGGCCGTTCTCGCCGCGCGGCAGCGTTGCCTCCTGGGTCGGGGAAGCCTCGGTCCCTTCCAGCGGCACCGACAGTATCCGCGGGTCGGACCGCCCCGCGCCGGCCTCCTCGGCGGTGAACCACAGTTGGCCCCCGGCGACGCGGGGATCGCCCCACTCCTGGCCCTCCGGGGGATCGAGGGTCGCCGTCGCCTCGTAACGGGAACCGTCGTCGGTGAGCGTGGCCAGCTCCACCGTGCCCGACTCCGGGGTCGCGTGGGCGAAGTGACCCCAGTCGGAGGAGAACATCGCGTGCGCGGGAACCGTGGTAGCCATCGGGTCGACGGCACCCTCGGGCAGCGCCACCACGGCGGTCTCCTCCCCCGTCTCGGGGTCGTGGAAGACCAGAGCCTGGTCCTCGTCCGGGTCGCCGCCATCGTAGCCGCGGTGCAGCAACGCGAGGCCGGACATCTCCGGCTCCCGCTCCTCGCCCGCCTCGCCGTCGCCTTCGTCCTCGGTGGCCGGGCCACAGGCGGTGACCAGCGCCACGAGCCCGGCGACGACAGCGGGCAGGGGCCACACGCGGCGCCCCCGTCGGCGTCTCAACGCCACGTCCACGCTCACCCCCGTTCGATCGTCCACGCGGCCCCACCGCGGTATCCGAGGAGCCCTCACTCCGGCGGAGGGCTCCACCCCACCTGGATCTGCTCCGGCTGCCGGCCACGCCGGGCGAGCAGCGCGCGCCCCTGCGGTAGCTGTCGGGACGCCACCCCGTTGGCCAGTCGTCCCTCGGAGCGTTCCCCGGAGAACAGCACTCCCGGGCTGGCCATGTCGCCGAGTGCCTGAAGCACCGGTTCGAACATGGCCCGGCCGGCGCCACCGGTACGGCGGGCGGCGACCACGTGCAGCCCGATGTCGCGCCCTTGGGGCAGGAACTCCGCCAGTGGGGACAGGGGGCTGGAACGGCCCGCGATGAGATCCATGTCGTCCACCACGACGAAGATCTCCAGGCCCGACCACCAGCTGCGTTCGCGCAGCTGCTGCGGGGTGACGTCCGGCCCCGGCAGCCGCTCCCCGAGCGAGTTCGCGAGGTCGGTGGCGATGGCCTTGGTGTGTTGCGTCCCGGTGCAGTAGGCCAGCAGGTGGCTCTCGCCGACCAACCCGAGGTGGGCGCGGCGGTAGTCGACCAGCACGATCCCGACCTCCTCAGCCGGCCGCTGGGTCAGCTGACGCAGTAGGCCACGCAACAGGGTGCTCTTGCCGGTTTGCGGGTCACCGAAGACCACCAGGTGCGGGTCCTCGTCGGGCAGCATCGCCGCCGGTGCCAGGTCCCGTTCCGCCATTCCCATGACCAGGCCCGGACCGCTGTGCGCGCGCACCAGCTCGTCCAGCCCGACCGTGTCGGGCAGGGTACGCACCCGCTGCACCGGCTTCTGGGTCCAGCGTTGCCCGACCTGGCGCACGAGGTCCCGCACCCCCGCGCCCAGGTCCTCGTCACCGGCGACACCGTCCAGCCGGGGAAGGGCGATGTGGGCCATGTTCTCGTCGGCGAGCAGCGCACGCCCCGGTGTCTCCTTGGGAAGCTCCTCGTTGAGTTTCCGCCCGATCCCGGAGTCGAACGTGTCGGTCAACCGGAACTCCACACGCCCACCGAACAGCGCCTGCAGCTTGCTACGGATCTGCGAGCTCGCCGCCCCCGTGACCACCGTGTGTACCCCCAGGGAAGGGCCGCGTGACACGATGTCCAGTAGCGTCTCGTCGGCGTCGTCGAAGCTCTCCCGCACCGCGGACCAGCCGTCGATCAGCAGGAACACGTCCCCGACGACTCCCTTGGGGACGGCGCCGTTCGCCCGGGCCTGGCGCAGTGCGGCGGGGGAGTCCAGCCTCGCCTGCTGGAACACCTGTTCGCGACGGTCGAGCTGGGAGTGGACATCGGTGAGTACCCGCCGCACCCGTTCGGGTTCACTGCGCCCGGCCACCCCGGCGACGTGTGGCAGCTCCTCGAACGCGCTCAGCCCGCCGCCACCGAAGTCGATGGCGTAGACCGCGACCCGACCGGGCGGGTACCGCCAGGACAGGCTGGCGATGATCGTGCGCAGCAGGGTCGACTTGCCGGTCTGCGGGCCGCCCAACACCACGATGTTGCTGTCCCCGCTGGTGAAGTCGAGCGTGGTGGGCTTCTGGAGCTGTTCCCGTGGGATGTCGGTCAGCCCCAGCAGGGCGAACATCTCGGTGGGGGGCGGCTCGACCGCCTCCTCCCCGCTGTCCCCCTCCAGCCGCCGCAGCGCCGAGTCCAGCGTCAGCGCCGAAGGGAGCGGGGGCAACCACACCGGTCGCACCGGCCTTGCCCCGGCCTGTACCAGCTGGTCCACGGCGACCTGTAGCGTGCTGCGTTCCGGGCCACCGGGACTCGGCGCCGTCTCCTCCTCGTCGTCCGTGGAGACCGCCGTCAGCAGCTCCCCCAACCCGTTGTAGGAGATCACGGGTGCGACCGGGTCGTCCTCCCGGGTGATCTCGGTGGGGGGAACGTAGGGTTGGGACACCATGGCGGCCTTGAACCGCTCGAACACCGAGGTGTCGACCTTGAGGTAGCCGGATCCGGGCTCGGGGGGAAGGTGGTAGGCGTCGCCCACCCCGATGACCTCGCGGCTCTCCGCCTCGGAGAAGGTCCGCAGCCCGATCCGGTAGGACAGGTGCGACTCCAACCCCTTGATCTTTCCGGAGTCCAGCCGCTGGGTCGCCAACAGCAGGTGAACCCCGATCGACCGGCCGATACGACCGATGGCCACGAACAGTTCGGCGAAGTCGGGGTGGGCGGTGAGCAGCTCGGAGAACTCGTCGATGATCACCAGCAGGTGGGGCAGCGGCTCCAGATCCCCCCGACCGGAGGCCCGCAACTCCTCGTAGGCGTGCAGGTTCGGCAGGTTCCCGGCGTCCTTGAGGATCTGCTGGCGGCGGGTCAGCTCGCCGTACATCGCCTCCCGGAACCGCGCCACGAGCCCGTCATCGTCGGCGAGGTTGGTGATCAGGCCGGCGCTGTGCGGCAGCCGGTCGGTGTCGGCGAAAGTGGCACCGCCCTTGAAGTCCACCAGCAACAGCGCCAACTGCTCCGGCGGGTGCCCGATCACCAGCGACGCGACCAGGGTGCGCAGCATCTCCGACTTGCCCGAACCGGTGGCACCCACACACAGTCCGTGCGGGCCCATCCCGCCGAATGCCGACTCCTTCAGGTCCAGCAGCACCTGGTTTCCGGAGGGGCCGATACCGATCGGAACCCGCAGGAATTCCCCGGCCCCACGGGGCTTCCAGGTGCTGCGGGTGTCCAACCGGGCCACGTCGGGAACCCCGAGGATCTCCGGTAGGTCGACGGTGGCGTGCAGCGCGTCGGCGCCGTCGGTCGCCGCCAGCCGCAACGGTGCCAGGGTACGCGCGAGCGTGGTGAGCAACGCGACGCTCGCCCGGTCGGCCCGCCCCTTCAGCGGGGCCACGGACCGCTCGCCGGTCTCCTCGTGCCCGGTGTCCTCCGCCACGCTGCCGTCGGCGGAGACACGTAGCCGCATGTCCACGTGTTCCGGTTCCTCGCGACGCTCACCCACCATCACAATGAGGTGGATGCCGAGATCGGCCAGTGAGTTCACGGGAGGCTCGGCCGCCAAACCGGACAGGGTGGACTGGAACTCGCCGTCGACCACCACGACCAGATGCCGCGTACCCGGACCGGGCGGCTGCCCGCGGCGGCGCTGCATGTCGAGAGTGCGCTGCTCGATCTCGGCGGCCAGCAGCTCCGCCATCTCCATGGTGGTTCCGGTGACCAGTCGCGCCGGAAGGGGACCGTCGGCGGCCTCCGCGAACTCGTTGTGCGGCAGCCACTTGAGCCAGTCCCACTCGGGTAGGAGCCGCGAGTGCCGGACCAGGCCCAGCCGCACGTCCTCGGGCGCGGTGAAGGTGATCAGCTGCGCGATGAGGGCACGCGCCAGCTCACGACCGGGCCCCCGTTCCCCCACGATGGAGAGCACCCCGAGGTCACGCAGTGGAACGACCAGTGGTTCCTCCGGTACGTGGGAGTAGAGTTCCACGATCTGGTCAGCCAGGCCCTGGCACACCGGGTCGTAGACGATCAGTGGCGAGGAGGTGTCCACCTTCAGGGTCAGCGACCGGGCCAGGGGGCGGGTGCCGCTCCCCGCCCGAAGGGCGAGGAAGTCGGGGTCGGTGGTGCGGCGCTCCCAACGGCGGGCGGGCAACCGTGCGGGGTCCATGAGCAGGTGGGGAGCGGGGTGGCGGAACGCGTTCCCGCGACGCTGGGTCGCGGCGACGTCGCGCACCGTCCCACGTAGCTGGTCGAGATAGTCCAGGTAGCGTTCCCGCTGCTCCCGGATCCGTTTGCGGGGGCCGTTGTGCTGGGACACGAACATCACGATCCCCACCGCGACACTGGCGAGCATCACCAGCATCCCGGCCGCCGCGTACAACGGGCGATGGCCGAGCGTGATCGTCATCAACAGGGACCCCGAGCCGCTGATGACCGGCATGATGATCATCGCGACCGAGCTGGTCGCCGGCGGGTTCTCCGGCAGCTGCGGCGGGGGCGCTATGACGAGGGGGTCGGTACCGGGGTCGGGAACGGAGTGTCGTGCTGGACGGTGAACCAGGGTCGTCGCCAAGACGCGCTCTTTCGTACACCTGAGAACGAAGTGTGAGGGGATTGCTACGGTAATGGTCCCGCAGACCGGGAGAACTCGCTAACTTGACAGCCGCGGGCGCGTGCGCCGTGCCGACCCCCCGTCGAAGAGGACCACGGACGTGACTGGATACTGCCGCGTGACGGTCACCGGCCCCGAGCGCTGGGCCGACTTGGCGTTGCCGGGAACCGTGCCGGTGGCCACGGTCCTGCCGCAGGTGATCGGGGTGTGCTCGCCCGACACCGAGGGCACCGATCCCGCGGGCTGGACCCTGACCACCGGCGGGGGAGAACCCGTGCGCTCCGAGGTCTCCCTGGAGAGCCAGGGGATCGTCGACGGCGACGTGCTGCTGCTGCACCGTGAGACCGCGCGGGAACGCCCCGCCCACGTCGACGACGTACGTGGGGCGGTGGAGGACCGGGTGGACGAGACCGCCCGCATCTGGCACCCGTCCACCACCCTGGCGTTCGGGCTGGTACTGGCCGCCCTCGGCCCCCTGGCGGTTCTGGCGGTCATGACCCGTCTGAGCCCCAGCGCGGGCAACGTCAGCGTCGCCGCCGCCGGCGCGCTCGTCACACTCGGCCTCACGTGGTACGCCCTCCACCGCTCCATGGCCACTATCGGCCACGTTCTGCTCACCACCACCTGCCTGTGGGGCGCGAGTACCGCCGTACTCACCCTGGACCTGGTGGTGACCACCCCCCAGCCACTGGTGGTCGCCGCCGTGGCCTGCGTGGGCGCCCTCGTGTTCGCCGCTGTGGGGTGGGTCATCAACGAGCTGGGCCTGGTCTATGTGACCGTGCTCGGGATGGGGGCCGTGGCAGCGGGTGCGCTGGCCGCCGTCGGGATGTTCGTGGACGCCGCGCAGGGGGTCCGAGCGGTCGCGGCGCTGCTGGTGCTCGGTGTGGGGGTGCTGCCCCGGATCGCCCTGGCGATGGGCGGGCTCGCCGGGCTGGACTACGAGGTGCGCCACGTCGGCCAGGTGGACACCGACCGTTTCGACGCCGACCTCACCAGCAGCGACCGGCTCCTGCTGGGCATGGTGCTGGGCGGAGCCACCGGCGTCACCGTCGCCTCGGTGCTGCTGGTGCTGGTCGGCGGAGGTTGGCCCGACCTGTTGCTGGCCGCTCTGGTGTCGCTGCTGTTGGTCTTCCGTTCGCGACTGTTCGACCGGATCAGCCACGTGCTGCCGCTGCGGATCGGCGGCGTGCTCGGGTTGGGCGTGGCGGCACTGGGCACGACCACGCTGCTTCCGGCGATCGCCCCCTGGTTGCCGGCCCTGGCGCTGGTGGCGGGGACGGCCGTGGCCGTGCTCAGCGGGGTACGGCTGGCCGACGTGCCGCGCGCCTCACTGCGTCGCACCCTGAACGCCGTCGAGATCGTCCTGGTCATCGCCCTGTGCGGCGCGACCGCCTGGGCGATGGGCCTGTTCCACTGGGTGGCGGCGTTGACGGGGTGAGTTGACGGGGGTGAGGGGGTGTACGGCGGCCTTCCCACCTACCGGCTGTCGAGGGTGGTGCTGTCCCGGTCCGGGAGTTCTCCGCGGACGTGGGGAGCCGGGGTACTCGATGCTTGTGGGGCCGCCTACTCCTCGTGCGGAGGCGCTGTTCGTTGGCGTGGCCAGCGGGCGATGGTGGCGGCGCCGATGATGCCGGCCGGGATGCCGCTCAGTATCGCCCATGAATAGTTGCTCGGAGCTCACGACCGTGCCCGCGGAATGTCATGGTCGCCGAGGTCGGTCTCGTGCTCATGGTCCACACGTCCTAGGAAGGCCTCTGTGGCTACCAGGGCCAGGCAGACCACGACCACACCGCTGAGAAGAAGCCATTTCCGCACCAGAAACACCGCGTTCAATAAAGTTGGTTGTTGTCGCCTTGTGCGGCGCACATAGGGGGAGTTTGGGTCAGTTGTCCTGGTCGTCGTTGTCGACGACTGCCTGCTCGATTGGTTCGCGGGGGATCCTGCGCCCGTCGCGGTTCTCGATGAGTCGCTGCTCGCCGTCGGCGGTCTCCTGCCACAGGTGGTCGGGGACGTTCTCGGGGTCGAGCGCGCCCTGATCGAGGAGTTCGTGGATGACATGCAGGCGCAGTGAGTAGTCGATCTCGTCCGAATGGCCCACCACGATGTCATCCCGGTCCTCCCAGACCGGCCCGCCAGGTGGTGGCACGAGGTAGCCCAGATCGTCCACCTCATCCCATAGCTGGGTATCCAGTTCCCCGCCCTCGCCGTCCAACAGTGAATAACGCCTGCCAATGTCGCCCTGGGCGATGGCGCGGGCGGCGTGAGGCTGGCCGGTGTCGGCCAGCGCGGTGGCGTTCATTGCCCACACCTGAGGAGCCATGTCCCTGTATCCAGCCAGGCCGTGATTCCACATTTCCTCACCGTTGGCGGCATCCAGAGTCACCATCATCGCGCGTTCTTTTTGGGGGCAGTGCCAGGCGGTGATGACTTGGGTTTGGAGGGTTCCGACGCCGCTGGGGGTGTCGTTGTTGGTGGGCATGTCGATCTGGCAGTCCTGGGGGGCTTGGTATTCCCAGATGGAGTGGCCGGTTTCCAGGGAGAAGGCTTCTAGGGTGCGGTTTCCTCGGGGCACGATCCGGGTGTCCTGGGTCAGGGATCGGACCCGCTGGTTGGGGGCGTCCTGGGCGCTGTGCGCGGTGGTGTGTATTTCGTCGCCGGTGAGTGCGTCCAGGGTGATGGTGTGTCCGCGCGAGCCCAGCAGGCTGGGGGTGTCGTAGGTGAGGACGACCCGTTGTTGGGGGTCGGTGTCGTTGGTGGTGTCCAGCGGGGTGACTCCCACGGCGACCTCGGTTGCGGGTAGGTGGTAGGACCAGCGTTGCTCCCCGGTGGCGGGATCCAGCGCGATGATGCCGTCGTCGAGGGTCGCGAGGGCGCCGCCCATACTGGGCACCATCTCTTCCACCGGGCCTGCGCCGGTCTCTTCCAGGGTGGTGCGGACGTGTTCAAGTGAGGTTGTGCTGAGCGGTTGGTGCCGGGTGTTCGAGCTGCCGGCGGTCTCGTGCTCATGGTCCACACGCCGCAGGAACGCCTCTGTGGCCACCAGGGCCAGACAGACCACGACCACACCACCGAGAAGAAGCCACTTCCGCACCGGAAAACATCCTCCTCAAAAATCAGGATATGAATTCGAGTGTACGGCACTTCCTCGACGAAACCAGAAGCGCCGTTGACTCTCCCGTCAACCCGTCAATTGGGTTCGTTTTCCTCTCTCAGTCAAACTCTTCGCTGACCTCGGCCCAAACCCAGCCCGCGAGATCTCGCGTGGAATCCAAGGGCCATGCGGCCTTGCTCTGCGGAAGGGTCTTCTCGTTGTTCTCGGTAACCAGGGTTTCCTCTTCGTAGTTCGAGGGCTCCTCGATCGTCTCCGGATCGATCACGCCGTGGTTCAACAGGTGTCTGCCGATGTGGAGTCCGACGTCGTGCACGAACGTTTCGCCGTGGCTCACCACCACATAATCCGGGGCCGTGTTTCCGGTCTCGGCCGGAGGGGGCACGTGGTCTTCCAGGTGTGGGTGGTTGCTCCACATTCCGGTGTCCGAATCTCGGCCTCGCAGATCGCTTTGGATGTAGTCCTCTCCGAGTTCACCGCGGGCGATGGCGCTGGCCGCGTGGGGTTCGTCGCCGGGCAGCCCGAAGGGGTCCACGCGCAGCAGCGCGGGGGTGGCGCCCTCCTGCCAGGAGTGCCTCCACTCCTGATCCCCGGTGGCCGAGTCGAACGCCAAGAGTTCGGGTTCGCTGTCCTGACCGCTGCCGCAGGTGTGTCCCATGACCACCAGTCGCTGGGTGGTCAGGAGCGTGTCTCCGGGCTCGGTGACCGGTTCGGGATCCCAGGCGCACCCGTTGGGCAAGGGCTCGTGCCACAGCTCCTCGCCGGGTTCACGGTCCTCGGCCGTTTCCTGGTTGTCGCGCTCCTCCAGGTCTTCGGCGTACAGCTCCCGCAGGGACCAGGCCCGCACGTCCTCGGCGGCAGTGCCGATCAGTTCCCCATGGGTGACAGCCCACCGTTCGACATCCTCGGCAGCGAGACTGAATTCCGCGACCTGTTGGCCGCCTCGGGCTTTCAACGTCACAAACTTGGTCTTTTCGCCCCAGCCGGACTGTTCTTGGGCCACCACCACGTACTGTCCCGGAACATCCGTGAACCGGTCGAGCGGGGTCAGCCACGCCTCAGCGATGGGATCCTCGGTCAGGTAGGACCAGATGACCTCTTCGGTGTCGGTGTCGACCATGGCCACCCCGGTGTCGAGGGAGACCAGGCCACCGCCCTCGGAGGAGGACACATCCTGCGCGTCCCCGCCGGTCTCCCGCTCGGCCACCCGCTCGGCCACCGCCAGCTCCTCATCGGAGTCCAAGGGGCGCCATTGCTCGTCCTCGCTCCACTCGTGCCGCACCGTGGACCCGACGGAGCAGGACGTCAGAACCACCACCCCGGCCAGGAACAGGGCTTGGAGGCCAGCCGAGCGCATGGCCCAGGCTAGATTCCGCGTGTCACCATCCAGGCGCCTCCACAACGCGGTCCCGGGGCGAAGCGACCGTGTCAAAAATCGAGACACTCTCGGACACCCTTAATTTGTCTCGTCGGATTCCGGGGATCATACGCCTCGTCTTAGGCGTCACCGAACTCATCCACGAGCCCATATTGGATTTCTCTTCCGTATCAGAAACCGCCGAGTTCAACAAATCCGTCGTCGCCATGAGTGGCGTCATACAGGGGAGCCTGGGTCAGTTGTCCTGGTCGTCGTTCTCAGCGACTGCCTGTTCGATGGGTTCGCGGGGGATTATTTGTCCGTCGCGGTTCTCGATGAGGTGGCGTTTGCCGTCGGTGGTGTCCTGCCACAGGTAGTCGGGGACATCCTCGGGGTCGAGCACTTCTTGGTTGAGGAGTTCGTCGATGATGTGCAGGCGCAGCGAGTAGTCGATCTCGTCCGAATGGCCCACCACGATGTCCGGTGGGTCTGTCGTGTCGGGCGGGGCTCCGGCGGGGTGTTGGATGTGGCGACGCAATTCCCTGACGTCGTCCCACAGAGCTCTGGTGAACTGCCCGTTCTCATCCAGCAGGTCGTAGTAATGTTCCAACTCGCCGCTAGTGATCCGCTGGGCGGCGTGGGGTTGGCCGGTGTCGGCCAGCGCGGTGGCGTCCATGGTCCATACCCGGGGGAGTTCCTCCCGGTTCGCGGCCACGTCTGTATCGGCCCACTGCTTGTTTCCTGCGGTGGAGTCGAGGGAGACGACCTGTGCGTGTTCTTTTTGGGGGCAGTGCCAGGCGGTGATGACCTGGGTTTGGAGGGTTCCTACGCCGCTGGTGGTGTCGTTGTTGGTGGGCATGTCGATCTGGCAGTCCTGGGGGGCTTGGTAGTCCCAAACAGAGTCACCTGACTCCAGGGAGAAAGCTTCCAGGGTGCGGTTTCCTCGGGGCACGATCCAGGTGTTTTGGGTGAGGAGTTGGACCCGGTCGGTGGGTGGGTCCTGGGTGTTGTGCCAGGCAGAGTGTTTCTCCTGGCCGGTGAGTGCGTCCAGGGTGATGGTGTGGCCGCGCGAGCCCAGCAGGCTGGGGGTGTCATAGGTGAGGACGACGAGTTGTGTGGGGTTTTCGTCAGGGGCGGTGGTGTCCAGCGGGGTGACTCCCACGGCGATCTCGGTTCCAGGCAGGTGGTAGGACCAGCGTTGCTCCCCGGTGGCGGGGTCCATGGCCACGACGCCGTCGTCGAGGATCGCGAGGGCGCCGCCCATACTGGGCACCATCTCTTCCACCGGGCCTGCGCCGGTCTCTTCCAGGGTGGTGCGGACGTGTTCCAGTGCCATTGCGCTAATCGGTTGGTGCCGGGTGTTCGAGCTGCCGGCGGTCTCGTGCTCATGGTCCACACGCCGCAGGAAAATTTCTACAGTTACCAGTGCCGCACACACCACGAATATCGCACATAGCAGAAGCCATCGTCGCATCGCAAACCCAATATTTATCATTTAAATTAACACCGCTAATCCATGATCAATTGTCCTTGTCATTTTCTTCGTTTCCGGGTTCGTGTGCGTTTACTCTGTCATGGTAAGCGTCGCTATAGGAGTCTTGGTAGTCGTTTATAAATTTATTGAGATCTTCTCCTGTGGGGCTATTCTTCCATTGTGTGTGTGGGATGTTTTCTTGAAACTGGGATGGCGGTTCCGAGTTCGGGTGTCCTGTAATTATTCCTCGAATTTGGTCAATCAGTCCTCTTCGGCTTCCTCCGCTGTTCTCGAGGACCCAGATGTCTTGAGCGAGCTCACCGTTTTTGATCAGGTTCTCGTCGAAGTTACCTATTTGGGACGCGTCCAAGTCCTCTCGAGCGACGATGGCGTTCGCGGCCTGGAGTGTCACGTGGTCGTTGACCGCCTCTCGGTCGACCAAGGCAGCGTTTCCTAGTTCGTCTCGGCTGATGGAGTAGTTGTCCGAGTTCTTTGGATCCTCGGAGAGCATTTCGACTCCACGCTCCACAACTGGGTCGTTGATGAGGGTCCCAATAGTCATTGCGCTACCGGCCCCCGCTGGGCCGCCGAACGAAGAGGCCGTCGTGGACAGACCGATGCGGCCAGCTTCCAAGGCCGTACGCGTTTTCGCGCGCGCCTCGTGCACGGTATCTAGCTGAGAGTTGTACTCGTCGAACAGGGCGCCATCCAGGGCTCCACGGAGTTCTCCCGCGCTGCGGGAGGCAGCTGTCGGAGTTGTAGAGCCTTCGCTGTCCATGGCGATTCCCATGAATCGCTGCTCTTGGTCCTGTGTGAACGCGGAAACCCGTGTCGCCTGTGTCTCATCGGCGACCAGGAACTGTAGGAAACCCTGCTTCTGGTCGGGATCGAGCATGAGGGATGTGTCTCCGTCCTCGTGGAATGGGCTTGTGTTGACCTGGTCGGTATGGAGTTCGCCATAGCCTTGGGTATTCTCGCTGCGGACAGAGAAGTCATTGAGGAAGGTGATATAGGCGTCTGTTAGGCTTTCGCCGATCTCTGGATTCACCCTCGTGAACGCGGAGTTGTCGACCCTGTCGATCTCGATCCCGGTGTCGCGCAGGTGTTCTTCGGTCTGGCCACTCGTGATCTCCTCGATGAGCCCGTACATCGCCTCCCCGGCGCGGTCATGCTCACCGCTGTCGTGCTCGCACTCCTCCTTCGGGACGTGTGGGCCGCAGTAGTCCTCGTGGATCCACTCGGTGAGTCCGGCCGCGGTCTCGCCGTCGTCCTCCCAGTCGTAGGCGAAGATTCCTTCGATGACCTCGCCACGGCCAAAGTCTGGGTTCACGTAATTGTCGTCCCCGGTCAGGATGGCGTGGTTGGCGTCCTTGTTGCGGGTGGAGACATCCAGCAGTGATTCGAGGGTCGAGTCGTGCTTCTGGTACTCCGGGTCGCCGAACCCGATGTCATAGGTGCCGTCGTGGATCCCGTTCGCGACGTGGCCGACCACCCCGGTCATGCGCGCGGAGAACTCGGTTCCGCCCTCCATCGGCTGGCCGTTGATTTCGGAGGTGTGGCCCAGTAGCGCCCCGAGCTTGTCCGCGTCGCGGGCCCAGCGGTTCGCGTCGTGTTCTTCGGTGTTTCCCGGGGCCGGAGAACCGTAGGAGTCGGGACCCTCCATGATCTTGTGCACACTGTCCGGCATGCGGGAGTAGTCGCCTCCGAGATCCTCGTGGGAGAGGGCCAGGAGGTTGCCGCCCATGGCCGACAGGAGATCTTCTCTCTGCTCGTCACTGAAGTCGCTGTTCTCGGTGTCTGTTTCTTCGGGAATTTCCAGCAGATTGTCTCTCGAACCGTCGAGATCCTCGTACAGCGTCTCCAGGAAATTGATCTCGCTGTGGCTGAGCCTGCCCCCTTCCTCCTGCTTCTCCGTGGCCCGCTTGTTGATGCTCGCGAGGAACGCGACCATCTCGTAGTAGTCCTCGTCGGGTTCCTTGTCGCCGTTGAGGTAGGGCTGTAGGTCGCGCGCGTACTTCTCCGCGCGTTCCCTGTTCGCCGGCATGTACTGTGGCTTTTTGATATCGTTGGCGAGATTGTAGGCGGACCATCCCATGACCCCCGCTTCGAAAAGTGGTCTGAGGTCACCCTCAGGGCCGTCTTCGAGCATCTCGCTGTTCTCGTCGGCCCGGCGCTTCAACTCCTGCCACTTGGCGTCGGCCTCATCATTGAGCTGACCCGCGAGTTTGTCTTTCTTGTCCTCTATTTCGCTCTCGGAATCCCCGCGGCCGACGGTTGGTCCGTCGTCCCACTGTTCCTGTAGCGAGTCGATCTGGTTGCGGTACCACTCGACGTCGTCGGCCCACTTGTCCATGACAGCGCGGGCGACCTCGCAGGCCAACAGGGTCTTCTTCCATGCGCCGTGGTTCTCCTCGGCGACGGACTTCAGGTCGTCGGCGATGAGTTCCGAGAACTCGATCGCGGAGTCGTTGAGCTTCGCCTTGAGGTCCCCGGACTTTCCGGTGATCCGCTCCATCAGGCCAACGATGTCGTCGGAGTTGCTCCGCAGCCCCCCGACGTTGGCGTCACATTCCTTTGGTGAGAACTCGGCCACCAGCGTTCCCCCGTATCATTATTCGTGCGAACCAACGGAACGGGTTTTCGAATCCCCGCGTTCCGCCAGGTTGGTTAGTTGATCTCCCGGGACAGACCTCCTTCCGCCGACGCCCCGGCGAAGTCGGATCCGGAGTCCTCGTCGTTGCGGGCCCCCTGGCTGGCCGCCGACTGGGTGTTGTTCCCGATGGCCTGGCCGTGCTTGGAAACGTCGTCCATGTAGGCGCCCTGGGAGTCCAGGAACGCCTGCCAGCCCACGACCCCCGGGTCGTCTCCGCAGTTGCTGGACGCGGAGATGAGAATGTCCTCGAAGTCGGCCTCCAGGCCCTTGAATCCCGCCGCGTACTCCTCGGCGTCCGCGCCTTTGCCGTGGGCGTTCTCGACGTTGATGCCAACCTCGTCGCCGCTCATTACGCAACTCCCGTCGTGAACTGCGGAAATATCGGTGCTCTGGAGGTCCTCACGCAGCTTCCCGTCTCTACTGGTATCGAAGGTCCGTAGCAATACCACACGAATCCGTATGATTCCAGTCGAATCTAGAAACTGTGTGTCGCCTCTCGTTGACCGGGTGACATGAGGATACTAACGTCGCCAATCCGTGTGATTTCGGGGGCACAGCCCTATCGCGCGTAACGGGGGTGTGTTCCGGCCTTCGAGATCGTTCGCTATTACCGGTAACGCTGCTGCTCAGGGGGAAAGGAGCCCGGATGAGTGACCACGTTGGTCTGACACAGGCGGATGCGCTGTCCAAGGGCGGTGAGGAACTCGGCGTCGAGTCCGAGGGGCTGTATTCGCAGCTCAACAGCCTCATTCAGGACATGGAGCGCGACGCGGACTCGCTACAGGGCAACGCCCTCGCGAAGTTCCGCGAGGCGCGCAACGAGCTGACCAATCGCTTCGACGAACTCATGAACTGGTGCAGCAACAACGGCATCAAACTGAACGAGGGTCAGCAGCAGGTCAACTGGGCCGACTCCACCTCCGGCGACGACTTCGGGGGGACCGGCCGCGAGCTGGGTGGGCTCGCCCGGCCGGTCAACGGCTGACCCGCACGGACACCGTCCGCGCGAGTCGAGAACACCGAGAAAGAGGTCATCCGTGTCGGGTTTCGAGGTCTACGGCAACGTCGGCGGACTCCAGGGGCTCTCCGCCGACCAGCAGGGGCACCTGAGCCGGTTCCAGGGCATCATGGAACAGATCAAGTCCCAGTCCGAGAGCACGGTCAGCAAGTGGGAAGGGTCGGGCAACGAGCAGTTCCAGGCCAAGGCCGAGGAGTTCGACAGCCAGTTCGAGGCGGTGAACAGCGCCTTCGCCAAGCTCATCGACGCCACTGACGGGGCGGCGGACAACTACGCGAAGCTGTCCAAACACCTGAACAACCTCTTCTAGGCTCTCCCGCCCCGTGTCCTCCCCACCTTCCGCGTCACCTCCGCACACCGCGACGTCCGACGCCGATCCGGTGATGCCGGAGGCGTTCCGCTTCACCCCCAACGCCGAGCAGTACCTGCTACAGGCCGACGCGCTACGGCGTCGCCAGCTGCGCGCGGCCCTGCTCTACGGTTCGAGCCGGTACTGGCGCCGGCGGCAGCGCGTGTGGCCGGCGGTGATCGGAGGCGTGATCCTCATCGCGATCATCTGCGGCGGGATCGCCGTGGCGGCGGCGTTCGAGATGCAGCAGGAGGTCAACGAGGAACGCGGGATAGGCCGTTTCCCCGGCACCGGCGGCGGTGGTGGGGAAACGGCCGAGGAGAGCCCGGCCGAGTGAGGGCGGTGGCCCGATCCGGCCACCGCCCTCCGTTGAGACAGCGCCCGCCCAACGCGCCCGAGCGCGGACGGATCGGCGGGTGGCGACGAGGGAAGAGAGCGCCCACATGTCCGGTGGAGAGCGATCCACCGCAACAGTGCACGGTTTCCACTCCTTCGCGCTCGCCTACCGTGGCCGCCACTCGTGGGTGTACAGAGCGGTCAGCGAGCGCAGCGGGGCGACCGTCGCCCTGAAGGTGATGGAGGAGACGCAGGGGCGTCAGGAGATCGGTTGGCTGCGCGGGCTGGCCGGTGTCCGTGGGGTGGTGCCCCTGCTGGACATCGCGCGTGCCTCCAGTGGGGCGCCCGTCGCGGTCATGCCCTTCTACCCGGAGGGTTCCTACGTCGACATCCTCAACACCCAGGGCGCACTACGCCAGGTCTACGAGGCGGTCCGGGTGGGACGGGCCGTCGCCGGCGCACTGGCGGTGCTGCACCGGCAGGGTGTCCTGCACAACGAAGTCGTCCCCAGCAACGTCCTGCGGGCCGGCGGGACCGCCGCGCTCACCGACTTCGGGTCCGCCGCCGAGATCGGCGCGCCGCCGGTGAGGCTGCGGACCAGTTCGGACCTGGTTACCCACGCCCCACCCGAGATTCTGCGTGGCACCCCGCCCGACCCCGCCTCGGACATCTACCAGCTCGCCTCCACCCTGTGGACACTGCTGGCCGGGCGACCACCGTTCTACGACGAGGACGGGAGCTCGGTCGACCCACAGACGTACGCGGAGCGATCGGTTGGCAACCCCGCCCCTCCGGTTCCGCGAACCGACGTGCCGCGGGAGCTCAACGAGGTGCTCCTGCGCGCCCTGGCCAAGGACCCGGCCGACCGGTACGAGACACCGGGCACGTTCGAGGTCGCCCTGGAACGCGCGGGAACAGGGCACTGGGCGCCGGCCGACACGGGAGGCGGCAGTGCCCCGGGGGCCGCGTTGCGAAGTCCCGCCGGGACCGGGTCGGACACGCCCCCGGTGTCCGACCAACCGGACACGGAGCCCCGACCACAGCGACCGGAGCCGCGCCACCGGGACCCGAACACCAGCGCGACGAACCTGCGTGGCGGGATCAGGCGTCGTGGTTCGGAGCCGCGGCCTCCCGCGGAGTCCCCGCCGCCCCCGACGCCGGGGCCGGCCGGTACCGAGCCCGCGGAGCCTCCCCCTTCGGAGCCCCCGCCGCGGCGCGCACCGGAACCGAACACCGCCGGGACCGGCGAGTGGCGCTCGCCGACCGTCGTCGGACCGCACGGGGCCGAGCCCGGTCGGGCCGAGCCCGGCTCCCCGGAGCCCTCCGGGTTCTATACCTCCAGCCTCGAAAACCTGCGGGGAAACGGCAAGGACACGATCGGGTTGACCGCCGACCTGGTCGCGCGGCTACGCGGCGTCACCCTGAGCAGGGACCACTTCGCCCAACGCGGCTGGGTCCGGTTGGAGGGGTGGACGGGTCGTGCCAACTCCGTGTCCCTGCCCGTGCCGGAGGACCGGGACGAGACCGAAACGGAGGGCTGGCCCGACTACGGTGACCTCCGGCCGGGCAAGGAGCCCCACTGGCGTCGGCACCTGCACATCGCCGCCGCGGTCGCCTCCATCGTCCTCATCGCGGGGGCCACGTCGGTCATCGCGGCGCTGCGCCCCGGTCCCGGGATGGACGGCGCCGCCCCCGCGTCCGTGGCCGCCGCGGCGGGTCAGGACGAGGGGCAGGACGCCGCTGGCGGGGGCGCGGACGACGAGGAGGACGCCGCCGGCGGCGCCGAATCGGGCGGGGAGCAGGAGCCCTCTCCCGAGCCGGATCGGGAGGAGCGCCCCGACGTCGCCGAGCCCGACGAGGTCGTGTTGGAGGACAGTCTCAGCAGCGTCCAGGTGCGGTGGAACGACAATTCCGGGGGAACGGCGACCTACTTCGTGGTCGGGGGAATCGCCGACCACGACCCCGAGACTCTGGCCCGGACCGGTCCCGGTGCGGAGGTCGCCCGGGTGACGACGGAGGACACGGTGGCCGAGTACTGCTTCACTGTTGTGGCCGTGGACGGCGTCTCGGCGGCCTCCCCCGAGACGTGCACCGAACGCGCGGCCGCGCGCGCCGAGCAGCAGCGCGAGGAGGAAGAGGAGCAGGAGGAAGAGGAGGCCGGGCAGGAGAGCGGCGACGAGGACACGTCGCAGGACGCCGGAGACGACCCCGGAGACGGGGAGGACGAGAACTCCGGCTAGTTCCGTTAGGCGTGTTCTCCCGGCACTGGTGAGCCACCATCGGGCCCGGTCGTGCGCCGGTCGGGGCGTGTGCGCGGCCAGGAACCGGTGGCACGTGGGCCGTGCGCCGCGGGGAGGTTGGTCTCAGGCCGGAGCGAGGCTGAGGGCGTGCCGGCCGGGTTCGGGGGTTTGCCGGGCTGGCGCGGGGGTGAGGCGTGCCGCGGCGCCGGCGGGGTCGCTGGCGGGGTGCGTGACCGTCGATCCGAAGACGTCGTTCCAGAAGAACTTGCCGTCGCGACACCAGACGTTGATTCCTCGGCGGACCGACATCACGGCGAGGTCGGTGGTTCCGGCCCGGTACATCGGGCGTGTCGACACCGATACGAGCTCGTCCCACAGGGCGGTGATCGCGCGCTCGGCACAGAAGGCATGGCGTGGCTGGTGCTTGACCCGCTTGGCCAGGGCCGTCTTCACACGGCCGGCTCGGGGGTTGTTCAGGCGCCAGTGGCTCAACAACGTCTCCTAGGTGCTCGGGGAGGCCACGCTCCGGGTGTCGCTCGTGTCAAGATGACACGCACGCGTGACCGAACGCGGAATCCCACCGCTCCGGGGCGCCGTGGACGGACAGGGCGCCGCGGGGTTGGCAGTGCTCCGCGATCCAGGCAAAGAACGAAGTACTTCGAGGGTTTCGTTACCTCGCAGTTATTCTTTGCGTTCCGGATCGTAGCAGCAACAGCCCCCTAGGGGGAGGGTTTGCTCAATGTAGCCCACATCACAATTTCTGGAAGTGCGGAATCTCCCGGTGTTCGTTGTTTGCGCTGTTCAGCGTGTATTTTTAGTAATTCTGTTCGTTTTTCGGGGGCTCTCCTGGTGCTGAGCGGACCCTGAGACGATGTCGGGTGTTTCATGTGACCCGCATGAATGGACTCGTGTGGGTGACAGAGGACAATAGTAGCGAATAGCGACTGGTTGGTCACGTATCGTCGATATCCGGTGGATTCTCGTTGTCGCGTGGCCGC
The DNA here is from genome assembly GCA_003725585.1 of Halostreptopolyspora alba. Taxonomy (GTDB): domain Bacteria; phylum Actinomycetota; class Actinomycetes; order Streptosporangiales; family Streptosporangiaceae; genus Lipingzhangella; species Lipingzhangella alba. The sequence goes on from RJMB01000011.1 coordinate 83,211, forward strand.
TCGTCGCGCGGGCCGGATCGGTTCCCACGCCCGGAGTGGCGTCCCCACAGCCGCAGCAGCCACAGCACGCCCAGGGCCGATATCGCGGCCAGCCCCACCCAGTCCATGAGCGTGATCAGGTGCGTCTGCGCCGGTGTCAGCTCGGGAACCCTCCCGGTCCGCATGAGGCGCTCCTGCCAGGGCTGGCTGGTGAGAAGCATCGTCAGGCGGAACGCGATGACGTGTGCCGAGTCCCACAGCGCGTGCAACAGGGAGACACCGACGAACGTCGCGACCACCCCGAGCGTCACACGCCACTTCCGGCCGGCCGAGGCCGCGAACAGAACACACCCGACGATCGCGGTCCACAACCCGTGCCCCAACGGTGTCAGCAGGCCCCGCAGGATCTCGGTCTCCACCAGGGCGATCAGGCTCAGGCCCCGCTCGGTCACCAGCGCGTTGAGCGCGTAGCCCGCGCTCTCGAAAGCGGCGAACCCGAAGCCGACCGTCGCGCCGAGCACCAGGCCGTCGCGGGGCGTCCGGTGGGCCATGCTCCGGGCGACGAACACGAGCGCCGCGACCTTGGCCCCTTCCTCGATGACGCCGATGCCGATGAACATCGCGGGGGAGGGGCCCAGTAGGCGTTCCAGCAGCGAGGCACCGAGCACGCCGAGGACACCGGCGATGACGAACGCGGAGAAAAGCAACTCCACCGTCACGTTGTCGCCGCGCGCGTGCTCGTAGGCCCACGCGACGAAGGTCACCGGGACGAGGAAGCTGCCGAGGAGCACGATCGTCGGGAGCAGGTTGGTGTTGCCCGTCACGAACGTGACCAGCACGGTCGCTCCCCAGAGGACGAGGCCGTAGCGGAGGATGCGCGACCAGGCTCGGTTGGTCCGGTCGGGCGGTGTCGGGGTTTGCGACGCCTGCAACGGAACGCTCCTCTGGGACGTGCCACAGCCAGATTGACCCGAATGGCGACATAATCGCACGTCAAAGTGGAGATTGGGAGTTACGGGAGCGGACGTCCGGCGTGTCGCGAGCTCATGCGAGAGCCCGGTGTTTCGGGCATGGCGGGAGGGTGGGTGCGATATCCGGCACCCCGCTCGCTAGCATAGATACACCATGAATACGAGCCCCTCGGCCACGGATCGCGTGTACCGCTACACCAAGGACGCCGTCCTCGCCCGGTACCACGCCGGTGGCGACCTCGTCAGCGAGAGGGGAGACCGCGATCAGCCTCCGACACGCGCGCCGCGCCTCCGGACGCGAACGGCGTGGGTGACCTGAGCGCCGTGCGCGTGGGAGTCGCCGCCCACCTGGACACCGTGGCCGCGATGCCGGGGGCGCGCCGGTGAACCTCGACACGTCGTCCCCACGTGGACAGGTACGTCCGAAGACCTCCCATGATCGGACTTATAGTCACGCGGAACCTCCCGGTGGGGTCCGCGCCTGGCTCGTGTGGGGCGTCGCGGTGGGCGTCTACTTCCTGGCGATGTTCCACCGCAACGGGCTCGCTGTCGCCGCCCTGGAGGCGCAGGAGCGGTTCCAGGTGGGGCCGGCACTGCTGTCGGCGCTCCCGGTCATCCAACTCGTGGTCTACGTCGTGCTGCAGCTGCCCGCGGGGCTGTTGGCGGACCGCCTGGGACCCAGCCGGACCCTGCTGATCGGTCTACTGGCGATGGCCGCCGGCGTCGTTCTGTTCGCCGTCGCTCCCGGATTCCCGCTGGCGCTGGCCGCCCGGATGCTCATCGGCCTCGGGGACGCCGTCATCTTCCTGAACGTCATCCGGCTCGCCGCGCTGTGGTTCCCCCGCGGACAGTACGCACTGGTCAGCGCGTTCACCGGGGTGTTCGGAAGCCTCGGCCAGGTGGCGAGTGTGGCCCCGTTGTCCGCGGCGCTGGCCGGGTTCGGGTGGACCGTGGCGTTCCTCGGCGCGGGTGCCGTGACCCTCGTTATGACGCTGCTCGTCCTGTTCGTGGTGCGCGACCGTCCCCCGGGCGCGCGCGTGGGGGCGCCCTCCGCCCCCATATCGATCCGGGCCAGCGTCGTCGAGGCGGTGCGGGCCCGGGGGCCACGCGTTGGGATGACCAACCATGCCGTCATCCAGGCTCCCTACACCATGTTGGCGGCCCTGTGGGGTTATCCGTTCCTGGTCGAGGGGGCGGGACTGCCCTCGGCCACGGCGAGCGTCGCGCTCACCGTGCTCGGCGTGGCGACCCTCTGGGTGGCGCCGGTGGTCGGGGCCTGCATCGGGCGCTGGCCGGCGGCCCGCCGACCGATCGCGATCACCACGGCCACACTGGTCAGCCTCGGTTGGCTCGTGTTCGTGGGCTGGCCGGGCGGTCCACCCCCCACACCGCTGGTGATCGTCCATTTCGCCGTCGGCGCAGGGGCGACGGTGATGGCGGCGCCGATGTCGTTCGACTTCGCCAGGGACGGCATACCCGCACGGCGGACCGGGGTGGCCTCCAGCCTGGTGAACATGAGCGGATTCGCCGTGGTGGTGCTGACGACGGTGGGTGCCGGGGCCATCCTGGAGGCGCTTCCCGAGCCGCACGGCGGCGTCGACTACCAGATGGCCTTCCTCCCCGTGGCCACGACGAGCACCGTGGGGGCGGTACTCCTCACCGCCCAGCTGTGGCGCTACCCACGGGAGCGGCCGTAGGTGCGGGGAACGGGGGCCGTGCCAGGCCACTCCCGCCGGAGTGGGGACTATACGATGTCGCTGTCACTGTGCACGTTCTCCTGGTGCGGCCGGTCACGACGTAGCACCATCAACACCAGTGTCAACACGACGACCGCGATCCCGGCGAGCATCAGGATGACCCCGATGGCGTCCAGATCGAGAGCGGCGACATCGGCGGTGATTCCGAACCTCAGGACGGCGCCAATGACGGTGAGGAAGATCCCGACCCCGATACCCACTACTGCCTCCGCGGTGCGTCATAAGACGTGACTTGTCGTGGTTCCGCAGTACCCGGACCTAACGCTAGGACACCGGCCCGGAGGGGGAAAGCCCTTTGGAGCTTCGTTGTTCGCGCGGTGCTCCGTATGCGACCGGCGTCCACGAACACGACCGGTTCCCCCACGATCGCCGTACGCGCCGTGCGGCACGAGTGGGGCCCGCGACCCTGTCGGTCACGGGCCCACTGGTCGTTGGGATCAGAACGCCGACTCGGGAATCTCCATGAGGTCCAGAGGGGTGTCCTCGGTGATCGCGCGCTCGGCCGCGATCTTCGGCAGGACCTGGTCGGCGAAGAACCGCGCGGCCGAGATCTTGCCGGTGTAGAAGTCCCGGTCGGCCGGGCTTGCGCCGTCGATGGCGGCCAGCGCGACCTCGGCCTGGCGCAGCAGCAGCCAGCCCAGCACGACGTCGCCGACGGACATCAGCAGGCGGGTGGTGTTCAGCCCGACCCGGTACAGCTCCTTGGGGTCCTCCATCGCGCTGGTGGCGTACCCCACCATGACCTCGACCATTCGCTCGACCTCGGCCGTGGCCTCGGCCAGAGCGGCGCGCTCGTTCTTGAGTTGGCCATTGCCGGCCTCACTGGCGGCGAACTCCTTGATCCCGCCGAGAAGCTGCCCGAGCGCCTGCCCGTTGTTCTTCACGATCTTGCGGAAGAAGAAGTCCTGGGCCTGGATGGCGGTGGTGCCTTCGTAGAGGGTGTCGATCTTGGCGTCCCGGATGTACTGCTCGATCGGGTACTCCTGCAGGTACCCGGATCCGCCCAGGGTCTGCAGCGACTCCGCGAGCAGCGAGTAGGAGCGCTCGGAGCCCACGCCCTTGACGATGGGCAGCAACAGGTCGTTGAGCGCCACGGTGTCCTCGTGGTCCTCGCCGTTGTGCTCGGCGATCTGCACCGCGTCCTGCTGGGTCGCGGTGTAGAGGACGAGGGCGCGCAGCGCCTCGGCGTAGGACTTCTGGGTCATCAGGCTGCGGCGTACGTCCGGGTGCTGCGTGATCGCGACCCGCGGCGCCGTCTTGTCGCTCATCTGGGTGAGGTCGGCGCCCTGCTTGCGCTCCTTGGCGTACTCCAGCGCGTTCAGGTAGCCGGTCGACAGTGTGGCGATCGCCTTCGTCCCGACCATCATCCGGGCGTACTCGATGATGAGGAACATCTGCCGGATGCCGTCGTGCTTGTCACCGACGAGGTAGCCGACTGCGGGGTGCTGCGCGCCGAACGTCAGTTCGCAGGTGGTGGAGGACTTGAGCCCCATCTTGTGCTCGACGTTGGTGACGTAGACGCCGTTGCGCTCCACCGGATCGCCGTTCTCGTCGACCAGGAACTTCGGCACCAGGAACAGCGAGAGACCCTTTGTTCCGGGCTGGGCACCCTCGGGGCGCGCCAGGACCAGGTGGAAGATGTTCTCGGTCATGTCCTGCTCGGCCGAGGTGATGAAGCGCTTCACCCCGTCGATGTGCCAGGTGCCGTCCCCCTGGTCGATGGCGCGTGTCCGGCCGGCGCCGACGTCGGAGCCGGCGTCGGGCTCGGTCAGCACCATGGTCGCGCCCCAGCCACGGTCGATGGCCTGCTGGGCGAACCGCTTCTGCGCGTCGGTGCCCTCCAGCCAGAGCACATTGGCGAATCCGGGGCCCGCGGAGTACATGTGGACGGGTGGGTTGGCGCCGAGGATCAGCTCCGCGGTGGCCCACACCAGCGAACGGGGAGCGCCGAGCCCACCGAGCTCCGGGGGAAGGTCGAGGTTGTACCAGCCCGCGTCCATGTAGGCGTGGTAGGACTTCTTCAGGCTCTCGGGCAGGGTGACCGAGTTGGTCTCGGGGTGGAACACCGGGGGGTTGCGGTCGGCGTCCTCGAACGACTCGGCCACGACTCCGGTGGCGAGCCTGTTGACCTCGTCAAGAATGGTGCGGGCCGTGTCCTCGTCCAGCTCCTGGAACGGGCCACTGCCTAGCACGTCTTGGCGCTTGAAGACCTCGAACAGGTTGAACTCGAGGTCACGGAGGTTGCTCTTGTAGTGCGTCATGGCGCGCGCTCCGCTGTGTCGTGGCCGCTGTGTCTTGTGCACGCGATCGTTCTACTCGTTGGTAACAAACCAATGTTACTACTTGGTAGCGCTTCGCGGCGACGAGGTGTGGGCCACACTCACAAAACGGGAGCCTTTCGGCGTTCCGGGAGCCGGTGCGGTGTCGTTGGTTTCGGTCATGCCCGATCATGGCGTATTTCGCTACTTTGGATAACCGAAGCGCGCCGTTCGGTAGTTTCCTCCTATGCCCTCGTACGAGCACGAATTCCTCATCGAGCTGTTCCGGGAGGACCTGGAGTTGGCCCCCGAGCTACTCCGTAGCGCCCTCGGGGTCGACGTTCCCGACCACACCGAGACCCTCCTGGAGAGTTGCGACCTCGCCGACATCGACCCAACCGAGTACCGCGCCGACGTCACGGTCAGCCTCCGGACACGTGAGGGGGTGAAGATGGCGATCATCGTCGAGGTTCAGCGTGGCCGGGACGGGTACAAACGGCTGAGCTGGCCGGTCTATGTCACCACGCTTCGTGCCCGGCTGGGCTGCCCGACCGTGCTGATGGTGCTGTGCCCCGAGCGGTCGATCGCGGAGTGGTGCGCGCAGACCATCACCATCGGCCACCCCGGTATGGTGCTGAACCCCCTGGTGATCGGCCCGGATCGGATTCCGGTGGTGGCCGACCCCGTCCAGGCCACCCAGCACCCCGAACTGGCGGTCCTCTCCGCGTGCGCCCATGGCGAGGAGCCGGGGGTGCTCGACGCTTTCGGTCACGCACTGGACGCGCTCGATTCCGAGAAGCTCACGATCTATCATGATTACGTGGTCGGACACCTGTCCGACCTTGCCCGCCGGCACTGGGAGAAACTGATGGCCACCAGGACCTACGAATGGCAGAGTGACATCGCTCGGAAGTACGTCGCCGAGGGCGAAGCCAGGGGAGAGGCCAGGGGAGAGGCCAGGGGAGAGGCCAAGGGCCTGGCGGAGGCGGTGCTCATGGTGTTGGACAATCGCGGGGTCCCGGTGTCGGAGGCCACGCGCGAGCGTGTCACCAGCTGCGCCGACCTGGAGCAGCTCCAGGTGTGGGTCGGCCGGGCCGGGCTCGTGAACACCGATGACGAGCTGTTCACCTGACAACCCCGTGGACACGGTCGACGCGGATGCGCGGGGGATCCTGCTCGATCTCGAAGGGACACTCCACGCCAAAGGGGCGGCAATCCCGGGTGCCGTACGGGCCGTGGCCGAACTGCGAGAGCTGGGGTGGCCCCTGCGGTTCTTGACCAACACCGACTCCAGGCCGGCCCGGCGCATTCGTGGCGAACTCGCGGAGTACGGGCTGTCGGTGGACTCCACGGAGCTGTTCACACCCGCGACGGCGGTACGGGATCTGCTACGGCACACCCCGGACGCGCGTACGTACGCGCTGGTCTCCCGGGAGTTGCGCGCCGAGATACCGGCTGTGGCCGACGAGGAGCCCTACACCCATGTCGTGGTGGGCGACTGTCGGGAGGAGCTGGACTACGCGGCTCTGGACGGCGCCTTCCGGGCCGTGCGGGGCGGGGCCGAGCTGGTGGCGCTACAGCGTGGGCGTTACTTCAAACGGGCCGACGGTGACCACCTGGACACCGGCGCGGTCGTGGCGGCGGTCGAGTACGGGGCACGGGTGTCGGCCCGGGTGCTCGGCAAGCCCTCGTTCGGCTTCTTCGAGGCCGCGGCGCGTTCCGCGGGGCTCACCCCCGCCCAGTGCGTGATGGTCGGCGACGACGCGACCACGGACATCTCGGGTGGGAAGGCGGCTGGCCTGCGTACCGTGCAGGTCCGTACCGGCAAGTACCCCGACCAGGTCCTCGAGGGGATCACCGGTGAGGCCGACCACGTCGTGGACTCCGTCGCCGAACTGCCGGCGCTGCTGCGGCGGTCGTGACCGCGCCGACGACTCCGCCGGTTCCCGGTGGGGAGCGGGCTGGACGCTACCGCCGTAGCCGGAACAGGTAGGTGCGCACGTCGCTGCCCCGCCACCCCTGACTGTGGGCGACCTCGACGGTGAATCCGCGCTCGATCGCGTGACCGGTGATCCGTCGCAGCTCGGCGGTGGTGGAGAGCACGACGTAGATCTCCCCGCCGGGGGTGAGCAGGTCGCGTTCGGCGATCTGGTCGAGGAAGCGCAGCACCACACCGCTTCCCACACACATGTTGCGGATGATGTCGGGGTTGTCGCTGACCGTCTCGCTGACCGCCGGCGGGTTGAACGTGATGACGTCGGCCCGCGCCGATGCTGGGAACCGGTCGAACAGCTCCGACGTGGTCGGGACCAGGGTGGTGGCGGAGGGCTCGCCGACCAGGCGGGCGAAGTGCCCGGCCGTGGCGCGGACACTGTCGGGGTGAACGTCCAACGCGTGGACCTCGCGCGCGCCCCGGTTCGCGGCGATCACCGCCTCGACCCCCAGGCCGCACCCCATGACCACGTACGACCGCCCCGCGAGTTCGATCGTGCCGTCGAGCAACCGGTCGAACACCAGCTCGCTGGTACGTCCGGGAGAGAACACGCCCGGCGGTACGGCGAACTCCCAGCCGCGGTAGGTGTAGCTCCGGTGGGACGCGGCGTCCTCACGCGGTTGGTTCGCCGCGATGATGGCCTCCGCCGGTAGCGGGTCGGGCAGGCTCCGCCACAACTCCCACGAGTCCGCGGGCTCGCCCGTCGGCACGGCTGACACGGCGGGATCGCGCACCAGCCCCTCCCTCCTCGTGTCCGACGTGCTGACACGCACCCGCCCGGCCCCGGGCCAGCGGCTCCGAAACCGGGCGGGTGCGACACGGTTCTCCGCATCGCGCGCCACGTCGAGGATCTCACGTAACGATAACCGTTTTCAACTGGTGGTGCCGGTGGTGCCCCGCGAGCGCCACCGCGGATCACCGGGGTGCCGGCTCCCGGTCCTTGGCGCGGACCGTGAGCCGATCGGCGGCCTCGTCGAGTTCCACGAGGGCGGTGTCCCCCTCCTGCAGCTCTCCCGAGAGCAGCGCCTTGGCGAGCGGGTCGCCGATCGACGCCTGCACCAGCCGACGCAGTGGACGGGCGCCATAGACCGGGTCGTAACCGGTGAGCGCCAACCACTCGCGTGCCGCCGTGGGCACCTCCAGCTCCAGCCGGCGGTCCACGAGCCGCGCGGCCAGCCGGTCGATCTGCAGGTCCACGATCCGGGTCAGCTCCTCAGTGGACAGCGCGTCGAACATGATGACGTCGTCCAACCGGTTCAGGAACTCCGGCTTGAAGGTGTTGCGGACGATCGACATCACCTTCTCCCGCCGGCCCTCCTCCTCCAGAGAGGGGTCGACCAGGAACTGCGACCCCAGGTTGGAGGTGAGGATCAGCAACGTGTTGCGGAAGTCGACGACGCGTCCCTGGCCATCGGTGAGCCGGCCGTCCTCCAGGACCTGGAGCAGGGTGTCGAACACCTCGAGGTGGGCCTTCTCCACCTCGTCCAGCAGCACCACGGTGTACGGGCGGCGCCGGACGGCCTCGGTGAGCTGGCCGCCCTCCTCGTAGCCCACGTAGCCGGGTGGCGCCCCCACCAGGCGGGCCACGGAGTTCTTCTCGGAGTACTCACTCATGTCGACGCGTACGATCGCGCGCTCGTCGTCGAAGAGGAACTCCGCCAGCGCCTTGGCCAGCTCCGTCTTTCCGACGCCCGTGGGTCCGAGGAACAGGAACGAGCCGGTGGGGCGGTCCGGGTCGGAGATGCCGGCGCGCGCCCGGCGCACGGCGTCGGAGACCGCGGCCACGGCCCTGGACTGGCCGACCAGCCGCTTGCCCAGCTCCTCCTCCATGCGCAGCAGCTTGGAGGTCTCACCCTCCATGAGCCGGCCCACCGGGATACCGGTCCACGAGGACACGACGTCGGCCACGTCGTCCGCCTCGACCTCCTCCTTGACCATGGTGGGCGCCTCACGGTCGTCCGTGTCGGTGGCCTCCTCCGCGGCGGTGGACGCCTCCTTGAGCTGGTCCTCGACCTTGGGGATCTCGCCGTACATCAGCCGGGACGCCTCGGTGAAGTCGCCGTCGCGTTGGGCGCGCTCGGCCTGGGTACGCAGCTCGTCGAGGCGCTCCTTGAGTTCACCGACCCGGTTCAGGCCGGCCTTCTCCTGCTCCCAGCGCGCGAGGAGAGCGTTCAGCTCCTCCTCGCGGTCGGCCATGTCGGCGCGGATCCGCTCCAGCCGCTGCGCGGAGGCGGTGTCCGACTCCTGGGCGAGCGCCATCTCCTCCATTTTCAGCCGGTCGACGGTGCGCTGCAGCTCGTCGATCTCCACCGGCCGGGAGTCGATCTCCATACGCAGCCGGGACGCGGCCTCGTCGATCAGGTCGATGGCCTTGTCGGGCAGGAACCGCGCGGTGATGTAGCGGTCGGACAGTGTGGCCGCCGCCACCAGCGCCGAGTCCGCGATCTGCACCTTGTGGTGCGCCTCGTAACGCCCCTTGAGCCCGCGCAGGATCGCGATCGTGTCGGGAGCCGAGGGCTCACCCACCTGCACCTGCTGGAAGCGTCGCTCCAGGGCCGCGTCTTTCTCGATGCGCTCGCGGTACTCGTCCAGTGTCGTGGCGCCGACCATGCGCAGCTCGCCGCGTGCCAGCATCGGCTTGAGCATGTTGCCCGCGTCCATCGACCCTTCCGCGGAGCCGGCACCCACCATGGTGTGCAGCTCGTCGATGAACGTGATGATCTGGCCGTCGCTCTCCTTGATCTCGTTCAGGACGGCCTTGAGCCGCTCCTCGAACTCGCCCCGGTACTTCGCCCCGGCCACCATCGCCGAGAGGTCCAGCGCGATCAGTCGCTTGTCACGCAGCGACTCGGGGACATCGCCCGCGACGACCCGCTGTGCCAGGCCCTCCACCACGGCGGTCTTACCGACACCGGGCTCGCCGATCAGGACCGGGTTGTTCTTGGTGCGCCGGGAGAGTACCTGGACCACGCGCCGGATCTCGGAGTCGCGCCCGATCACGGGGTCGAGCGCGCCCGAGCGGGCCTGCTCGGTCAGGTCGACACCGTACTTCTGCAGCGCCTGGTAGGTCTCCTCGGGGTTCTCGGTGGTCACGCGTCCACTGCCGCGTACGCGTTCGAACGCCTCCAGCAGGACCTCGGGGGTCGCGCCGGCGTCGCGGAGGATCCGTGCCGCCTCGCCGCCGTCGGCGGCCAACCCGACGAGCAGATGCTCGGTGGAGACGTACTCGTCCTCCATCTGCCGGGCTCGCTGCGCGGCGGTGTTCAGCGACACGATGAGCTGCCGGGAGCTCTCCGGCGCGCTGGCGGTGCTACCGGCCACCGTGGGCAGGCCGGCGATGGCGCGCTCGACCTTGGTGTTCACCTCCTCGGCGGAGGTTCCCACCTCCTTGAGCAGGGGCCGGATGATCCCCTCGCCCTGGTTGAGGAGAGCGGCGAGCAGGTGGACGGGCTCGACCTGCGGATTGCCCTCCGACGTGGCGCGTCTGATCGCCACTGACAGTGCTTCGTTGCTCTTGCGGGTGAGTTTGTAGTCCATACTGCGCCGCCCCCTTCGTGCGCGAGACTGGATACGGGCGTGTGAGGTTCGTGTTCCGTGGACCCGGAGTGGTCCCGCCGGATCCGCGGTGGAACCGGCGGGGGTCCGTTTCCGGACTGACCGGCCTCCTGGTTCCCGGACGAAGGTTCCCGGCTGTCCGGATGCCCGGGTCGGGTGGGCGGTGGCGAGCCCAGAGAACGCGGCTCGGGTGTGGCCGGGGTTCTGGAGGGCCCGGAGGTGGGGGAGTGAGGAACGAGTGCCCCCACCGGAGGTGCCCGAAGGTTCCCGGCTGTCCGGATGCCCGGGTCGGGTGGGCGGTGGCGAGCCCAGAGAACGCGGCTCGGGTGTGGCCGGGGTTCTGGAGGGCCCGGAGGTGGGGGAGTGAGGAACGAGTGCCCCCACCGGAGGTGCCCGAAGGTTCCCGGCTGTCCGGATGCCCGGGTCGGGTGGGCGGTGGCGAGCCCAGAGAACGCGGCTCGGGTGTGGCCGGGGTTCTGGAGGGCCCGGAGGTGGGGGAGTGAGGAACGAGTGCCCCCACCGGAGGTGCCCGAAGGTTCCTGGCTGTCCGGACACCCGAGCCGGGCGAGCGCCAGCGAGCCCAGAGAACAGAAAACGGGACACACCACCTACCTGCCCTGGTCGGGCGGCGGGGAAGTGTTGAAGAGTGTCACGCGTGTGCGGCGCACCGGCAGCATCTCGCCGCCGGGGGAGCGCCCCGACTCGCGGCGGGAGACCGCGCTGCGCGCCGCCTCCATCTCGTTGTGCAGGTGGAAGATGTGATCACGCAGTTCGGCGACCTCGCGTTGTAGCTCCAGGATGCGTTTGATCCCGGCGAGGTTGATGCCCTCCTCCTGGGACAGCCGCTGCACCTCGCGCAGCATCTGGATGTCGCGCACGGAGTAGCGGCGGCCACGCCCCGTTGCCCGGCCGGGTGAGACGAGGCCCAATCGGTCGTACTGGCGCAGGGTCTGCGGGTGCAGCCCGGAGAGCTCAGCGGCGACCGAGATGACATAGACCGGGGTGTCATCGCCGAACGCGGGGTTGGTCATCGCACTCACGCCCCCTTCGCCCGCGCTTCGAGACCGCGGCGCGGATCCTGGTCCGCGGTCGCGGCCCGGTACTTCTCCAGGGCCTCCCGCGCGTCGCTGCTGAGGTTCTTGGGCACGTCGACATCGATGGTGACCAGGAGATCGCCCATCGTCCCGTCGCGGCGGGTGGCCCCTTTGCCCCGGACCCGGAACGTGCGTCCGTTCGGAGTGCCCGGGGGAATCTTGACGGTGACCGGGAGGCCGTTGAGGGTCGGCACCCGTACCTCGGCGCCGAGCGCGGCCTCGGGGAAGGTCACCGGAACGGTGATCGTCAGGTTGTCGCCGGACTTGCCGAACAGGGAATGCGGCTGCACATGCACCACCACGAAGAGGTCTCCGGCCGGTCCCCCGCGTTCGCCCGGCGCTCCTTTGCCTTTGATCCGGATCCGCTGGCCGTCGTCGACCCCACCGGGGATCCGGGCTTGGATCGTGCGCGTACTCTTACCACGCCCGCTTCCGTTGCAGGTGAGGCAGGGGTCGTCGACCACGAGGCCGCGTCCCTTGCACTCGCTGCAGGGTTCCGACAGAGAGAACCCACCAAGGTTCTTGCTCTCGTGACCGGTTCCCGAGCAGCGGGCGCACACCCGAGGCGCGGTGCCGGCCTTACCACCGGTGCCCTTACAGGTCTGGCACGCGGCCTCGCTGGTCAGCTGGAACGACTTGGTCACCCCGGTGACCGACTCCGCGAAGGTCAGGCGGGTCTCGGTCTCGACGTCGGCACCCCGCCGCGCCTGCGTCGTCGTCCGGCCGCGGCCCCCGAACAAGCCGCCGAACAGGTCGCTGAGCCGCTCGCCTCCGGTGCCGGCGCCGGTGCTCTGGCCGAACAGGTCACCCAGGTCGAACCCGCCGGTGCCGGTGCCCCCACCGGGCCGGTAGGAACCACCGAACAGCGAGCGCGCGTCGTCGTACTCCTTGCGGCGCTTCTCGTCCGAGAGGACGTTGTACGCCTCGGAGATCTCCTTGAACCGGTCCTCGGCCGAGGAGTCTCCCTTGTTGGCGTCCGGGTGGTATTGGCGCGCGAGCTTGCGATAGGCCTGCTTGATCTCGTCCTGCGTGGCCGACTTCGAGACGCCGAGGACCTTGTAGTAGTCCTTCTCCAGGTAGTCCTTGGTGCTCATCGACGCCTGACCTCTCCCGCTTCGCGCTCTCGTGTGTTGTGGTCCGGCCCGGTCCGGACCGGAGTGTCCGCCCCGGGCACGCACCGTGCCCGGGGCGGATCATCGGCTAGCTCCGTTCGCCATCGGCCTCGCTGCCGGTGGCGGACTCACCCGGCTCAGCCGGTGGCTCCGGTTCCTGTTCCGTGACGGCCTCCGCGGGAGTCTCGACGCTCTCCTCACCCGGGCCGGCCACGACGACGCGCGCCGGGCGCAGCACCCGTTCCTCCCCGATGAGGTACCCAGGCTGAAACACCTCGATCACAGTGGGAACGGTGGCCTCGGCGGAAGGCACCATCGTCAGGGCCTCGTGGAAGTTGGGGTCGAACTCCTCACCCGTCTCTCCGAACTTGCGCAGCCCCAGCCTGGAGACGAGCGCCTCCAGCGACTCACCGACGGATTTGAACCCGCCACTGAGCTCGTCGTGCTCACGGGCCCGGCCGATGTCGTCGAGGATGGGCAACAGCTCACCGACCACCTGGGCCAGCGCCTGCTCCTGTACGGCCGCCCGGTCGCGCTCGACCCGTTTGCGGTAGTTGGCGTACTCCGCCTGCAACCGTTTGAGGTCGTTGGTGCGCTCGACGAGCTGTTGCTGCACCTCCGCGAGCTCGGGCTGCTGAGCGGCGTCGGCGGCACCGGCCGTCTCGGCGTCGACCGTCTCGACACCGGTGTCCGCCTCAGTCTCCTCCGAAAAGCGCAGTTCACCGGTATCGGGGTCGATGCGCCGCTTGTCGCGGATCACGGGCCCTTCCGGGTCGTGACCGTTCTCGTTCTCCGGCAGCGCCATTCGCTACGCCTCCTTGCTTTCCGCGTCCGACGTTCAGGCGTTGCCGTCGCGCTTGTCGCTCTCCTCGTCGACGATCTCGGCGTCCACGACGTCGCTGTCGTCGCCCTGGGACTCGGCACCGCCGGTGCTCTCGTCACCCGTGGCGCCCGCGGCGCCGGCCTGGTCGCCCTGCCCGTAGATGGACGAGCCGATCTTCTGGCTGGCCAGCGCGACCTTCTCGCTCGCCGAGCGGATGGTCTCGATGTCGCTGCCTTCGAGCGCGGTCTTGAGTTCGCTGAGGGCGCCTTCGGTCTCGGACTTGACGTCGGCCGGGATCTGCTCCTCGTTGTCCTTGATGACCTTCTCGGTCTGGTAGACGAGGGACTCGGCGTTGTTGCGGACCTCGGCCTCCTCGCGGCGCTTGCGGTCCTCCTCCGCGTACTCCTCGGCCTCGCGGACCATGCGGTCGATCTCGTCCTTGCTCATGGCCGAGCCACCGGAGATGGTCACCGACTGCTCCTTGCCGGTGCCGAGGTCCTTCGCGGTGACGTTCACGATGCCGTTGGCGTCGATGTCGAACGTGACCTCGATCTGCGGGACACCGCGCGGCGCCGGCGGGATGCCGCTGAGGTCGAACACACCCAGCTTCTTGTTGTACTGGGCCATCTCGCGTTCGCCCTGGTAGACCTGGATCTGCACCGAGGGCTGGTTGTCGTCGGCCGTCGTGAAGATCTCCGAGCGCTTGGTCGGGATGGTCGTGTTCTTCTCGATGAGCTTGCTGAACACGCCGCCCTTGGTCTCGATGCCCAGCGACAGCGGGGTGACATCGAGCAGCAGGACGTCCTTGACCTCGCCCTTGAGCACACCGGCCTGCAGCGCGGCACCCACGGCGACGACCTCGTCGGGGTTGACACCCTTGTTGGGCTCCTTGCCGCCGGTGAGTTCCTTGACGAGGTCCACGACCGCCGGCATCCGGGTCGAGCCGCCGACCATCACCACGTGGTTGATCTGGTCGACACTGATCCCGGTGTCCTTGATGACCTGGTGGAACGGTGCCTTGGTGCGCTCCAGGAGATCGTTGGTGAGCCGCTGGAACTCGGCCCGCGTGAGCTTCTCCTCCAGGTGCAGCGGCCCCTCGGACGAGGCCGTGATGTAGGGCAGGTTGATGGAGGACTCGCTGGAGCTGGTGAGCTCGATCTTGGCCTTCTCAGCGGCCTCGCGCAGGCGCTGCAGCGCCATCTTGTCCTTGGACAGGTCGATGCCGTTGCCGTTCTTGAACCGCTCGACCAGCCAGTCGACGATGGCCTGGTCCCAGTCGTCACCGCCGAGGTGGTTGTCGCCGTTGGTGGCCTTCACCTCGACCACACCGTCGCCGACCTCGAGCAGGGAGACGTCGAACGTGCCGCCACCGAGGTCGTAGACCAGGATCGTGGCCTCGTCCTCCTTCTCCAGGTGGTAGGCGAGCGCCGCCGACGTGGGCTCGTTGATGATCCGCAGGACGTTGAGGCCCGCGATCTGCCCCGCTTCCTTGGTTGCCTGGCGCTGGGAGTCGCTGAAGTAGGCCGGCACCGTGACGACGGCGTCGGTGACCTCCTCACCCAGATACGCCTCCGCGTCACGCTTCAGCTTCTGCAGCACGAACGCGCTGATCTGCTGCGGGTTGAAGCTCTTGTCGTCGACCTCGGTCGACCAGTCGGTGCCCATGTGGCGCTTGACCGAGCGGATCGTCCGCTCGACGTTGGTCACCGCCTGGCGTTTGGCGACCTCGCCCATCAGCACTTCGCCGTTCTTGGCGAAGGCCACGACGGACGGAGTGGTCCGGGCGCCCTCGGCGTTGGCGATGACCGTGGGCTCGCCGCCTTCCAGGACCGAGACGACCGAGTTCGTCGTCCCAAGGTCGATTCCGACCGCTCGTGCCATGAGTACGTCCTCCGTCAAGGTTGAGTCTTACAGACGCCAGTTTGCTTCGTGGCGCTGGCGCTGTCAAATCACTTGAGTCTCGCTGACTCAATATCTTTCAGCTAGTACGAGAACGGTGGAAGGGGTGGCTGTTGTTCCCGCTCGCGGCGGTCTTTTTCCAGGTCCTTGCCGCATCGGGGGCGTGGCTTGACCGCGTCGTGCGCGTGGGACCGGCGATAGGGCGACCCCGATGTTGGATCATCGAGGTCGACCGAATACGGTTCTAAGAAATCGAGACCGGGGTCACTGGTGCGCGGGTCGGGCGCCTAACGTGGGAGTTCGCCTGGTCGCGCCGGGTCTGACCCCGGAGTGTGGAACCAGTAACGATTACTCGCTAGTAACATAGAGCGAGTTCCGGCGTGTGGCGCGCCGGAAACCGACGTTTTCAGGATGGGAGGCCGCGGGCGATGCTCCACGTGATCCTCGGAGTCATCACGACCGCCTTCGCCGTGGTCGGGGCAGCGGTGTTCGCCTATGGCATCCGCCATATGGTGCGCACCGTGGGCATCGGCCGTCCGGTGGAATCCGAGCGCAAAGGGCCGTTCGGGCAGCGACTGACGACCACGCTGATCGAGACGCTCGGGCACACGCGAATGCTCAAGTGGCGGTGGGTCGGTGTCGCGCACTGGTTCGTCATGGTCTCCTTCCCGCTACTCGTGTTCACCGTGGCGGAGGCGCACGGCGAAGTGTGGGACCCGCACTTCCACCTGCCGATCATCCACGACTGGACGATCTACGGCCTGGCGATCGAGGTCATCGCCGGGGTCAGCCTGGCGGCGATCACCGGCCTCGCGATCTACCGCCAGGTCCGTGGGCCGCGGCGAGCGGGCCGGGACTCCCGGTTCACCAACTCCCGGGCCTGGCACGCCTACTACGTCGAGAGCTACATCTTCGGGCTACTCGCCGCCATCTTCGTGATCCGCGGCTTCAAGGTCGCGTTGGACGACTTCCCGTTCCCCGTGTGGGCCACCCCCCTCTCGCACGCGCTCGGCGCCGTGCTGCCGGCCTCCGAGGCGGGGCTCGCCCTCGTGGCGGCCTTCAAACTGGTCATCTCCTGGACGTTCTTCGTCGTCCTGGGCCTGGTTCTGACCATGGGTATCGGTTGGCACCGGTTCACCGCGCCGGTCAACATCTTCTTCAAGCGCGACGCCGAGGGCGGCCCCGCGCTCGGCGCCGCCAAGCCGATGATGGACGCCTCCGGCGAGAAGCCGCTCGATTTCGAGGAGGCCGACCCCGACGAGGACCCCTTCGGGGTCGGCAAGATCGAAGACTTCACCTGGAAGGGTCTGCTCGACTTCACCACCTGCACCGAGTGTGGCCGGTGCCAGTCGCAGTGCCCCGCGTGGAACACCGGCAAGCCGCTCTCGCCCAAGAAGGTCGTCATGGACCTGCGGGAGCACGCCTACGAGAAGGCGCCCTACATGATGCAGGGCCTCGACGAGAACAGTGACGAGAGCCACGCCGGTGCCGACGTCCTGTCCCTGCTCGGTAAGCCCCTGGTGGGTACCGAGGAGGAGGGGGGTGTCATCCATCCCGACGAGCTGTGGGCGTGCACCAACTGTGGTGCCTGTGTCGAGCAGTGCCCGGTCGACATCGAACACGTCGACCACATCATGGACATGCGCCGGTACCAGGTGATGATCGAGTCGAGCTTCCCCTCGGAGGCCAACACTCTGCTGAAGAACCTGGAGAACAAGGCCAACCCGTGGGGCATGAGCGAGGACAAGCGCCTCGACTGGATCTCCGAGCTCGACTTCGAGGTTCCCGTCGTCGAGGACACGCTGCCCGAGGGAACCGAGTACCTGTTCTGGGTGGGCTGTGCCGGCGCGTTGGAGGACCGCGCCAAGAAGACCACGAAGGCCATCGCGGAACTGCTGCACATGGCGGACGTCAAGTTCGCGGTGCTCGGGGGGATGGAGGCGTGCACCGGTGACCCCGCGCGTCGCCTGGGCATGGAGTACGTCTTCCAGATGCTCGCCCAGCAGAACGTGGAGACGCTGAACGAGGCCGGTGTGACGAAGATCGTGGCGAGCTGCCCGCACTGCTTCAACACGCTGGGCAACGAGTACCCGCAGCTCGGCGGGAACTACGACGTCATCCACCACAGCCAGTTGCTGGCCAAGCTCGTGGACGAGGGCAGGCTCACCCCGGTCCAGCCGGTCGAGGAGCGGATCACCTACCACGACCCGTGCTTCCTGGGCCGCCACAACAAGGTCTACACCCCGCCGCGCGACATCATGGCGCAGGTGCCCGGAGTCCAGACCCAGGAGATGCACCGGCACAAGGAACGGGGCTTCTGCTGCGGTGCGGGCGGCGCCCGCATGTGGATGGAGGAGCGCATCGGCAAGCGCATCAACACCGAACGCGTGGACGAGGCGCTGACCACCGACCCCGACACCGTCTCCACGGCGTGCCCGTTCTGTCAGGTGATGCTGGGCGATGCCATCAACGAGAAGAAGTCCGCGGGCGAGGCCAAGGAGAGCCTAGAGGTCGTGGACGTCTCCCAGCTGCTACTCCGCTCGATGAGGGAGGAGCCCTCCGACGCCGAGCGGGCCGAGCCGGAAACGGCCTGAGCGGCGCCACACCAATCGGCGGGGCTGACCCCGAACGGCGTCAGCCCCGCCGAGTCGGGCGTTCGCGCTCGTTGATCGCCGCGTACCGCGAAGGGAACGGCACCGGCGTCGGAGAGTCAGCCGCCCCGGGCCGTGCGGGACGCACTCCCAGGATCCGGTCGATCTCGGCGAGACTGAGGTGGTGGTCGACGGTGGCGACGGCGGTCAGCAGCTCGGAGTAGAGCTCGATCTCGGCCAGCGCGACCTGGTCGTGGAAGCGTGTGGCGGGGTGGAGGCGCGCGTCGGTACCGCGGTCCAATCGCGCCCACCTCCTTTTACGACAGCGCTTGGGGACACCTGGCCCGGATTCACGTGTGGTTTCGGGGAAACGCCCGTGCCACCGGCGGCACTGCCGGTGCTCTGGATGAGGTGCCCGCCCCAGCACCACGCCTCATGGGAAAAGGCTACGCTCCGGTAGCTCAGTGGCGCATGACTCGTAGGAACCATTCTGGGAACGCCGCCGAAGTAGTCACCACGTGACATCGACATGTGATGGTTCGGGTGGCGCGGTCGGTGCGTGGGTGCCGGTCGGCCACCACGGACCCGGGTACGTCCGGGCTCCGCCGCGCCTCAACGACGCTGTCCCCACTAGCGCCAGCGCACCTTCGTGTGCTCGGCGGCGTAGCCCGCGTACTTCTCCGGGGTCTCGGCGAACGACGCGCGGTCGTCGTCGGTGAGTTCGCGCACGACCTTGCCGGGCACCCCGGCCCAGAGCATCTCCGGTGGGACGGACTTGCCCGGTGGGACGAGCGACCCCGCCGCGACGAGGGCGCCCCTGCCGACTCGGGCGCCGCCGAGAACGTTCGCGCCGATACCGATCAGTGCCCCCTCGTCGACAACGGCGCCGTGCACCATCGCCTGGTGCCCCAGACTGACCCGATCGGCCAGGATCACGGGCTCGCCGGGGTCGGAGTGCATGCCGCACTGGTCCTGGATGTTGCAGTACTCGCCCAGGACGATGTCCTCGGTGTCGGCGCGTAGCACGCACCCGTACCAGATACTGGTCGCCGCGCCCACGCGGACGCGGCCGACGACCACCGCTCCGGGAGCGATCCAGGCGTCGGGGTGGATGTCGGGTTCGCCGAACGGCGCGTCGCCCACGCGGGGACCGGTCATCGTGCCTCCTGGAGCATTGTGTGGGGCCGTGGAATGGGGCCAGAATGACCCGCACTTCCCCCACACCGGTTCTTGATCGCGCATACCTTTGTAAGAGTACGAACTGGGTGGTCACACCATGGCGACAGGGGTCTTCGGCCGATTGAAGCCGAGTGTTCCGGCCGCTACCGTGGCCACCTCTATGGGCATTGTGTTTGCTATGTCACGGTTCGCACACGAACCGGGCTTCTGTCGCCGTTGTCCGAGACACCCCGGATTTGCGAGAAATGGAGGCCGCTGACGTGTGTTCGGGGTGTCATGGGAATGACACGTAGGGGGTCGAGGTATCTCCCCGACTCGCAGCCGACCTGGTTGATTAGGATATGAACGAACACAGTAACGAGATCCTGCCGAATCTACTCCGAGAAGACGCCTTCCCCACCGTGCGCAAGGGAGGCTACGACAAGCGTCAGGTCGACGACTTCGTCGTACGCAACCACAACCAGATCCGTGACCTCCAGGAACGGCTTGCCCGGGCGCACGACGAGCTGGAACAGCTGCGGCGCGAGCTCTCCGAGGCCAAGGACAAGGCGGCCGAGAGGCCCGAACACGAGCAGATCAGTGAACGCATGGCCGAGATCCTGCGCATAGCGGAGGAAGAGGCCAAGGACAAGCGCGCGAAGATCGACGACGAGATCGAGACGATCCGGAAGAAGGCCGAGGACGCGGCGAACAAGCGCGTCAAGGAGGCGGAGGAGCATGCCGAGCGCGTGGTCGGCAGTGCCCGTTCCGAGGCATCCGAGATGGTCAGCACGGCCAAGACGGAGTCGGAGCAGCTCCGCGCCCAAGCCAAGCAGGACTCGGAACGGCGCGTCAACGATGCCGAAGCACGAGCCAAGAAGATCAACGACACCGCCGACCGCCGGCTGGCTACGCTCACCGCGACCCACGAAGAAGCCGTACGCCGCCTGAGCGACATGCACGGCACCCTGGCCGAGCTGCTGAAGGCCGAGAAGGACGCGGGTCCGTTGGAGTCCGGCCTCTCCCAGCAGGAGGTCGAGGAGGAGCAGAGCGAGAAGGCGGCCGAGAGAGCCTCCGGTGCTGAGCAGGGCGAGAAGGCTGGCAAGGGTGGCCAGGCCAGCGCCCAGGCCAAGCAGACCCCCGCGGCGAAGGAGGGGTCGAAGCAGGAGGCTTCGAAGCGGGACACGTCGAAGCAGGAGGCCCCGAAGCAGGAGGCCCCGAAGCAGGAGGGGGCGAAGCAGGACGCTCCGAAACAGGAGACGTCCAAGCGGGAGGGGTCGAAGCAGGAGGCCCCGAAGCAGCAGCCGTCCCAACCCGCCGCGCAGTCCGGTGCCCAGGCCGGGGGGCAGTCCGGTGCGCCGGCACAGTCCCAGCAGGGCTCCGCCGACGCGGCGGACCAGGATGAGGAGACGGTCAGGCTCGAAGCCGGCTCGTCCGGGCGGGGTGACGCCCCGACCACGTCCGTCTCGGGCGCGGCGGCGAGTCCGGGAGGAAAACAGGCGGAGCAGAAGGAGGACGCCACCCAGCAGCCCATTCGCAACACCCCGCAACGGCCGCCGCAGGGGGCGCGGGTCGACGCTCCCGCACCGGAGGAACCGGCCAACCAGGGAGCGCCGCAAGGGGGCGAGAACCCGGATGTCACGGGTGTCCACCAGCGGCCGGAGAACGCGGCGTCGAAACCTCCAGCGAACCCGGAGTCCGGCGAAGGCGTTCACATCATCAAGCCCTGACGCGAGCGCGGCGCGGGTGGCGCTGGTGTGCCCACGCGATCCGCGCGCCGCGGACGAGGATCGAAGGTCGGGCTGCCGGACGCCGGGTCTCGCGGAACCAGGTTCGTGCGAGCCCCGGCGCCCTTTCCGCCCCTGCCTGTAGAGCGACGTCGGCCATGTCCGGCCAGGTCGGCTACGATGCCGAAGGACATGATTATCCGCGCGGCCATTCGGTCTGACCTCGGCGCTATTCTGCGGCTTCTCCGCGACCTCAACGCATCCGCGTCGGCGTCGGGCGCTACCGTACGCATGTCATCGGCCGCGGTTCGTGCCTGGACCCGTATCGAGAACGACCCGGACCGCGCTGTCCTCGTAGCCGAGAGTCGTGGTCAGATCATCGGGACTCTGGACCTGCTCGTGGTCGCCAACCTGACGCATGACGCCCAGTCGTGGGCGCTCATCGACAACGTCGTGGTCGACGCGGCGACGCGGCGACGCGGGGTCGGGCGGGCGCTCATGGACGACGCGGTCGAGCGTGCCGCACGAGCGGGCTGCTACAAGGTCGAGTTCCTCCCGCACGAGTACGACGACGGCGCGAGCGCGTTCTGCCGCTCGGTGGGGTTCCACGACTCCGCCGAGGGGTTCCACCGCTACCTGTGACGGTGCCTTCGTCAACGACGCTCGCCGCTGGACAACCACGGCTGTCGCGAGGCCGGGGCTGGAGCAGGACGCTGGTTTCGTTTGTCTCGTGGCTGTCGTGAGTGCCACCGACGGAGTGTGTCGGCAGCCAAAAGATCAACGAATCATATCCACGGGAGCCTCGCCCGGTCGAATTCGCCACGGCGGCGTGTTCGTCTTCCGCTGTTCGGCCGCGCGGATTGATGTTCCCTCTTACCGCATCGCGTAATCCGTTTTCGCGATACGGATTGCGGGGAATATCATTTTCATTTTTGGTCTTTCATGGGGCGGGCGCGATGGGCAATGCCGTTGGGTGGGACCGGTGTCGTGCTGGTTTCGGAGACGACACGCCCATGTTGGCGTGCGCGCTTGATCGCGCGGCCGATTGTGTTTTCCTGGCGAATGAGATCCGGGAGATATTGTCCGGATCCCTTTTGGGTGATTAACAAGGGGGAACATGTCTGCCTTCGGTCAGGAGAACCGTGTTCGGAAAAGACCGGTGCGTGTTGCCATTGGGGCGGTCAGTTTATCGACGATGGCGGCGGTAACCGTACTCGGGCTGGTCACAGCGGCTCCAGTCGCCGCCGAGGAACGGGTGCGGCAGGAGAGTGGTGTGGCGGTCGACGCCGCGGAGCACGCGAAAAAGCAGGTGGGAAAGCCCTATCGGTACGGGGGGTCCGGGCCGGGATCTTTCGACTGTTCCGGGCTGGTGCAGTGGTCTTATAAGCAGGCTGGGAAGAGTCTCAGCCGGACAACCTACGGCCAGGTCGCCGAAGGGAGGGCCGTGAAACGGTCCAACCTCGAGAAGGGAGACCTGGTCTTCTTTTATTCTGGCCCCGGGCACGTGGGAATTTACCTGGGGGACGGGACGATGGTCCACTCGCCCAAGCCTGGACGCGCGGTTGAGGTGGTGAACATGTCGGGCTACTGGGACAACAATTTTTCGGGCGCCCGACGCGTTGCCTGAAAGGTTTTGGGATACGGTCGGACATGGAGCGGGCGTCGTGGGCGCTCGCTCCGTTAGGAACGCACGTCCTTCCTGTGTCGCGGAGTGTGCGCGTTTCCGGGGGTCACCCAGACGCATGAGGCCCGTGGAGAGGGGAGTTCGTGGTGGTCAGCCGAGGACGATGGCGCCGGCCAGAATGGGGGATCCGAACCGTACGGACCCGTTTCCCGAGGCGACCGCACGCCCCGTCTGACAGCTCGTTCCGGTGAAGAGCGCGAACTTGGTCGGTGCCGGCGTGTCGACCGCGGTGACTCCGCCCTCGCCGGGTTCGAGAGCACGACAGCCACCTCCCTCGACGACCTGCTGGTATCCGCTCTCGAAGGTCAGGGTGACCCGTGAGGGCTCACTGTCGTCGGGTCCACCAGTGCCCGTAGTGCCGGCGATCGTAGCGGACATGGTGGCGAGGTTCGCGGGACGGATCGGCACGGCTGTCTTCCCCCGTCGGAGCGAGTGCTGATCACTCCCAGTGTTCATTCGAACTCTGAGTGATTCCGGGAGTTCGTCCCGGTGTGTCGCGAACTCGAGCGGCCCGGGCGCCGAACCACCCACGAGACCGCTTCGGAGGAATCGGGCGCGTCATCCGGGTGCCCCGTGTCGTCCCGCCGGGGGTCCGGTACTCTGGCGTCGACTGTGAACCGCCCGATGGATCAGGGCTCGGGCGGCGCGGCTCGGCCGGGGAGGTGCTCGTGGCAGCCATCTACGCGGTGCTGCACGCACTGCTCCTCGGGACGTTCGATCTCTCCTGGCTGAGCACGCCCCCAACCGCGGGTACCTTCGCCGTACTGGCCGTTGTCGCGATCTCGGCCGCGCTGACCTGGATGGTCGTGCGTGGCAGGTGGACCTGGCCGGTTCTGGGCAACGGGCCGCCGCACGGTGTCGCCATGCGGCACAGGTCCGCCTGCACCGCCACGGCCGCCGTACGCGACCCCGACGCTCCCGGGAAGCCCCGACCTCGGGCGCCAGGCATGACCCTCGCGGCCGCGTAACCCCGCTTTCGCGGGCCCCAACCAGCGACCGGACCCGGTCTCCCGTATCGCCGCGCTGGTACGCGGCCGCCTCGTTCGTGTTCAGATTCCCACGCAGACGAGGGGTCCAGCCATGTACAGCTTCCCACCCATCGCGGCCGCCATAGGGGCGGCTTTCACCGTCGTCATGACGCTCACCGACACCCTGTCCCCGGTCCTCGGCGGGGCCGCCGCCGCGGTCGCGGTCGTCGGCCTGACGGTCGCCGTGCGCCTGGTACTGCTCCCGCTCAGCGTCGCGCAGGTCCGCGGCGAGAAGGCGCGGACCCGGCTGCTCCCGAAACTGCGCGAACTACAGCGCGAGCACGGAAAGAACCGGGAGCGGCTGCTCCGTGAGCAGCGGCGGCTCTACGCCGCCGAAGGCGTCTCCCCCTTGGCCGGGTGCCTCCCGGCGCTGGCCCAGATTCCGGTGTTCGTCACCCTGTACGGGCTGTTCGTCAGCGCGACGATCGCGGACGCGCCGAACGCGCTGCTGACACACACCCTCGGTGGGGTTCCGCTGGGCGCGACGCTCACCGAGAGCCTGGCCTCCGGTGTCGGCGTGGAAGCACTGGTGTTCGGGGCGCTGCTGGCCGTCATCGCCGCCACGGCGTGGCTCTCGCGCCGGTTCCTGATGTTGCCGGCGCTGGCCGCGAACAGCGGCGAGGGCGGGCCCGCCGTTCCGGGCTTCCGTCTGGTGACGTTGCTGCCCTTCGGCACGGTTGTCGTGGCCTCCTTCGTGCCACTCGCCGCGGGGGTCTACCTGGCGACGACCACGGCGTGGACGGTGGCCGAGCGCCTTGCGCTGCGGCAGCTCATCGCGGGTTAGGAGACGCCCCGGGCCGGGACCTACCACCCCCGGCCCGGGGCGGTACCGGAACGTCGCCCGCGCTCTAGAGGTCCACGTTCACGCATGCCAGGCGGTCGCCGGCCGCGCCGGCCGTACCCTCCTGCTCGCTCGTGTGCTCGTCGTGGATCACTATCGAGTTGGCCTCGTCCTCGCGTGGGGTCCAGTCGACCCGGGTTTCCTGCTCCGCCTCGCCGTTCTCGTCGGTGGTGAAGTCCAGCCAGACCTCGTTCTCGGGGTTGGCGTACTCGGGATTGGTGGAGGGGTTGTCGGAGTCGGCCTCGGGGTCGACCTCATCCTGGTAGTGCGGGCCGGAGTCGCCGGGATCCTCGCCGCACGGCTGGGTGTGCAGGTGCGAGCCGAACTCGCGGTCGGTTTCGAGCCCGGTCACGGCCAGCGAGTACACCGAACCCCCCTCGTCCCCGGTGATCGAGACCTCGACGGTCGCCCGCGGAGGGACGGCCTGTTCGTCGTAGGTGATGGCCTCGGCGTCCTCGGAATAGGGGGCGAACGTCTCGGAAACCGAGAAGTCCAGTTCGTCCCGCCCCTCGCGTTCCTCCTGCGTGTCCTGTCCATTCCCACCAGCGGTGTCGGTCTCCTCCGCACTGGTGTCTCCGTTGCAGCCGGCGAGGAGCAGTGAGGACACTGCCGCGCCGATGACAAGTCGCGTACTGGGCACGTCGGCACTCCCGATTCGAATAGGGGTGGCTTCGGGTTCGCCGTAACGCTACCTAAAGTGGTCGTCGGGTCACGGACGGATTGGGGATGGCCGTGTGGTGCCGTGGCTCGGCGGTGCGAACGAGGTCCGGAACGTGAACGCGTGCGCTGTCGGGCCGTGCGCGCGCAGGTGTGCCAGCCGCTCGCCCGCCTCGTCGAGCGAGGGGAGCCGGGTGGCGGGCAACCACCACAGCACCGTGTGGACCTCTTCCATGTGCTGGAACCACTCGCGCCTGCGCCGTAGCAGGTCCAGGTGCTCGCTGCGGTAGGTGAAGTTCCACAGCGCCTCAAGGGACTCCCACACGGAGAGGTTGATCAGCAGGTCCGGGCCGAACGGACGTTCGGTCGTGGCATCGTTGCTGCCCTCGGAGCGGAAACGCCAGACGAAGCCGGGGCTGGAGTCGGCGAGAGCGTTGATCGGGTCGAGCATCTCGGTGAATCCCGCCATGCGGGGGTCGTCCATCGGGTGGTTGGGGATGGCGACGTTGAGCTGGGCCAGGTGGTGTTCGGTCATGGCCTGGGAGCACACCACGCGCCAACTTCTATGTCAACAATTTTTGTTTTTGGAGATGGCGACGCAACACCGTTCCGGGGAGGGAGCCATGTGGGTGGAGAGATCCGCGATCCCGGAGAGCAGGCCACGCAGCAGCTCCAGGTTCATGCCGCAGGTCACCGCCGGAAAGTCGCGAGCGAGCACGTGGAAGGGGCAGTTGCGCAGCCTGACGGGGCCACCCACGGTGGGATCCTCGCGTACCGGCTCGTACCCGAGGCGCTCCAGCAGCGCCATCAGCCCGTCGAGGTCTTCCGGCCGGTCCTCGAGAGCGCGTGCCATACGCGCCCCCTCCTCCCACGCCGCCGAGTGGAGCGCACTGTCCGCGCCGAGCCGCTCGATCGCTTCTGCGAGCACACGCGCCGCGGTCTCGTAGTCGCGTGGCGGAAGCTGCACGCTGAGCTGACGGTCGGCCCGGCGGTACAGCTTCGCGGGCCGCCCGGACCCCGGCCCCTCACGCCCGGACACCTTGCGCCGCGTGACCTCCAGCAGGCCAACCTCGACCAGCTTGTCCAGGTGGAAAGCGACCAGGCTGCGCCGTTCGCCCACCGCTTCGGCGGCGTCCGCCCGGGTGACGTCCCCGCCCTGGTCGACAACGTACTGGTACAGCCGACGTCGCAGCGGTTCGGCGAGGGTCCCGGCCGCGTCGATTCCCGGTTCGGTCATGCCCCAATTGTGCGACGTGCGGGTGTGTGCTCACCGCGTACGCACGGGTTGGGGTGAATGCGGGAGGTCCCCGGCGGTCCGGTACCGTGCCCCACGTCTGGAAGCGGACTGAGCCGCGACGACCGCACTCGCGTGTGATTCGGGTCAGCGCCACCGACCGAGGAGATGCTCATGTCGACGAGGGTCCCCCGAGAGGCAGACGGTCCCGTGTCCGAGACCTCCGAGGACTCGCCCTCCACGATGGAGGAGGACAGTGGCGGGTTGGTGCGCAAGCGTGTGGGGCTGTCCCGAGCCCGCGCCGGTATCCCCTGGCACGACCTGCCCGGGCGCTACACGCCCCTGGGAGCCCGCCGCCGGACGTCACCGCCGCTGGTTCACCGACGGCACCGGGCGGAGAATCGCCGACCGGCCGCGCATCCACGCCAGCGGCGACGAGGAACTCACCGCGAGCGTCGATCCGACCAGCGCGCGCCCACCAGCACGCCGCCGGGGGCCACGAAGAGGGGAGGCGGACAGGGCCGAACCGGGCGGGGCCGAAGCGTTCGGAGGCTCCCGAGGCGGGCTGACCACGAGGCACCGGGCGGAGCGGATCACAGCCGCCGCGCGGCCGAGCCAGCTACCGCGACCCCTCGCGCGCGGTCCCTCCGGACCGTCCAGGGACGGTAGCCATGCCGGCATCTGATCCGCGGGTGGTGCATGGGCCGCAACGGCTGCGCCACCCAGGAGGTCGGGCCGTGGCCGCTGAGGCGGCTCAGTTCTCCTCGGAGGTGGGTTGGACCAACGGGCCCCGCATGCTCTCGGTGATCTCCCACAGCCGCCGTGCGTCGGTCCGGTTCATCGACGCCGCGGAAGATCTCGCGGGGGTGAAGCGGTCGTAGTAGCGGCCGTTCACGATGTTGGATGTGGTGGCGAGGTAGGCGATCGGCTTGGCACCCTGCGCGGGCCGCGCCAGCAGTGGCCGGCCGACCTTGTTCAGCAGCCACAGGAACGGGTTCGCCGCCCCACGCAGCAGCCGGGTCGCGACCATCCCCGGATGCACCGCAGCGATCGTGTAATCAGGGAAGCGGCGGTGGAACTCGTAGGTGAACAGCAGGTTGGCCAGCTTCGTGCGGCTGTAGGTCTGGAACGTGCCATACCGCTCGCTCTGCAGGTCAGCGAAGTCCAGGGTGACTCCGCCGCCACTCAGTGAGGCGCGGTGCCCCTCGGAGTTGGTGTTGACGATCCGGCCGTCGCCGCGCTCAAGCAATGGCAGCAACATGCCGGTCGTGGTGTAGGGCGCCAGATGGTGCACCGCGAAGTTGACCTCGTGGCCTTCGTCGGTGACCTGGCGCCGCGGCAGCATCACGCCGGCGTTGTTGATCAGCGTGTCGACACTGCTGGTCCGAGCCCGGATGCGGCTGACGACCGCCTCGATCCCCCCACGTGTGGCGACATCGCCGGCGATGAACACCACCCGCTGATCCCCGCCCGCCACGGAGCGGACCGCCGCGGCGGTCCGCTCACCGCGGCGCCGGTCGCGTCCGACCAGGAACAGCCGGTGGCCCTGCGCGCCGAGCTGGAGCGCCGCATGGTGTCCGATACCCGAAGTGGCGCCGACGAGGACGATCGTGCGGCTCGTGTCCGAAATGGCGGAGGACTCGCTCATCAGGATCTCACCTGTTCTCGGCGGTGGTCTTGTTCAGTCCCATCACCTGGGAGATCAGGCGGTCGCGGGTACGCAGCGGCAGCGAGGTGAGCAGACCCAGCAGCCGCAGGTCGTTACCGACGGTGTAGCGCGGTTTGGGTCGCGGAACAGTGAGCGCCTTGACGACGGCGTCGGCGACGATCCCCGGTGAGCTCGGGTTCAGGCTCTCCTGTGCCTTGTCCATGGCCGTGATCTGGTTCCGGTACAGCCGCACGGTGCGCGGGTCGGCTTCGGCCCGGGCCTTCTCGGCGGCGGTGGCCGCCTTGTCGAAGATCTGGGTGTCCAGTGCGCCCGGCTCGATGACGACCACCGGAACGTTGAAGGCCGCGAGCTCGACGCGTAGGGCGTCGGATATCGACTGTAGCGCGGCCTTGCTCGCCGAGACGGGGGACAGGAACGGTGAGGCGAGCCGTGCCGTTCCTGCGGTGATGTTGATCAGCCGGCCCCGGCTCTCGCGCAGGAACGGCAGGAACGCCCGAATGACGCGGGCGGGGCCGTGGACGTTGACGTCGAACTGCCGGCGTAGCTCATCGTCGGGCACCAGCTCCAGCGGTCCCTGCACGATGATTCCCGCGTTGTTGACCACCCCACTGAGGGAGGTCTCTCCCTGAGCTCGCAGCTCCTCGGCCGCGCTGGCGACGCTGGCGGGATCGCTGACGTCCAGCCTGATGGGGTGGACGTTCGCGCTGCCGGCCAACGCGCCGGGATTGCGCGCCGCCGCGTAGACGCGGAAGCCGCGCTCCGTCAGCGCGCGCGTTGTCTCACGTCCCACTCCCCCGGTCGCACCGGTGAGCAGCACCGGCGCCCGCGACTTTCCGGCATCTGGCATGAGGACCACCAATATCTATCATTTGACATGTACATACAGACATCTCTGAGAATAACTGTGTGGGGTGATGTGTCAAGATGGAACGGAGTCGTTGATCACTAGGGAGTGCGTCCATGTCGTTGCGCCACGGACTGCTGGGTCTGCTCGCGGAGGGTCCAGCCAGCGGCTACGACCTCGCTCGCCGGTTCCAGGAGTCACTCGGGCTGGTCTGGCCCGCGCAGCATCCGCGCATCTACGTGGAGCTGTCTCGCCTCGCCCAGGACGGCCTGGCCGAGGTGGACAGCCACGGGCCGCGCGGACGCAAGGCGTACCGCATCACCGATGACGGTCTCCACGAGGTCCGGCGATGGCTCGCGGCCGAGGAGATCGACCACACGCTGCGAATGGAGACCGTGCAGCGGGCGTACTTCTGCTGGCTCATGGAACCCGAGGAGTTCACGGCGTACCTGGAACGCGAACGCGACCACTACCTGCGGGCAGCGGAGATGCTGCGCGGCTACGCCGAGTCCAAGGACCGTGGCGAGTGGGGCTCGGGACCCCAGGCCCGCGCGATGCGCCTCGCCCTTGAGGCCGGGATCCGGATCAACGACGCCCTCGCCGGGTGGACGGAGTGGGCAGCGGAGACCAATGTGATGTCCAGCGAGGACTTCGGGACCGCCACCGGCGGCGGACAGGATCCGAACGTCGGGGAAGCAACGGAGGAACCGCGCCGTACCGGGCCCAGGAGCGAGGACCGCCCCGACACACTCCGGGACGGCGACCGGTGAGCACCGCTCGGCGTGCCCCTGTGCTGCCACAGCGGGAGGAGCGCGGACCCCAGCCGTCCCCGGCGATACTCCGTGGCGCCGCGTCCAGGAGCTCCCGCGGCCGCGGCCCGCGTGTGCAAGTCGCGCGTGGCGGGGGTGGGGAGCTGGGAACCTCCGGAGCGCGGCACGGCCGGCGTACGATCGACAACGACCATGAGGACCCTCAAACAGGCCACCGAGGTCGAGCTCGACATCAAGAGGTCCCGTTTCGTCTGCGCGCTCGAGCGTGTGGCGGACGAGGACGGTGCGCGGGCGTTCATCGCCGAACGGCGCAGGAGCCACTGGGCCGCCACGCACAACTGCACGGCCTATGTCACCGGGGCCGACGGCGGTGTCCAGCGTTCCAGTGACGACGGTGAACCGGCGGGAACCGCGGGGGTGCCGATGCTGGAGGTGCTGCGTCGCCGCGAGATCGTCGATGTCGTGGCCGTCGTTACCCGCTACTTCGGCGGGGTGAAGCTGGGGGCCGGCGGCCTGGTCCGGGCGTACGGCAACGCGGTCGCCGCCGCGATCGAGCGGGCCGGGGTGCTGGAACGGCGCGACCTCACCGTGGTCGGCGTACTGGCCGACCACCAACTGGCCGGCAGGGTGGAGAGCTACCTGCGTGGCGCCCGGTACCACGTGCGCGGGATCCACTACGGCGTCGACGTCGAGATCGAGGTCGGGGTGGCCGAGTCCGGGCTCGCGGATTTCCTCTCCTGGCTCGCCGAGGTGACCGGTGGCCACGCGGTGACCCAGGTTCGGGGCACCATGACGGTGGAGGTGGAACCCTCACCCTGAGGCGTTCGGCGAGCCGGTATCGTCCCGTGGCGGGGCGTCGGCCGATAGCCGGGCCGGGGAAGGGGCGTACCTGACGGCGACCGTCGCGTTCTAGGATTTCAGCTATCCGTACTCGACCAAGGGAGACACCGGCATGCCCCACTGGCGGCGCGCACCGTTGGCGCTGGTCACCGGTGTTGGTGTGGTCGTATCGCTCGCGGCGTGCACGGGTGAGGAACCGGACGATCGGACCGAGCGGTCCCCACGTCCCCTGCCCACGAGCTACGACGCCGAACCGCCCCCGGGCGTGACCGGCGAGCCCGTGCGCTACCTGCACGGGGACGGGGCCGGGAGCCCGGAGATCTTCGACGACTCGGGCGGGGTACGCATCGAGTCCCTCGGGGACGCGTTCCTGGTCAGCTCGAACAGCGAGGAACGGCACGTGCTGCAGCGCGCCAATGACGGTGAGACCCTGTGGCGGGGCGAGCAACGGGTCGACCGGTTCGGGCACGACCGCGACGGCTCCGAGGTCCTGGTGCTCGCCGAGGAGAGCGACGGCGAGACAGCGACCACGGTCGTCGACGACGAGGGCGAGACCGTCTGGTCGGGGGGCGGGCGGGAGACCTACCTCGACGGCCTGGCTCTCCGGCGCCCCGACGGGTGGTCCGCCGAGGAGCCCCACGGTGACTTCACCGTCCTCGACACCGCCGGGGACGAAGTGTGGGACTTCACGTTCGAGGAGCCGTCCGAGGACGCCGGCGGCACGGAGCCCGCCGGCGAGGACGACCCGCCCGAGGAGAACGGTGACACCGAACCCGAGCCCGACTGGATGGGAGTTCCGGTGGGCGCGCGGGGCGACGTGCTCTTCCTGGACGACGGTTCCGGGCTGCTCCAGGCGCGCGACCTCGGTGAGGACACGGGCGAGTTGCTGTGGAGCGTCGCCGCCGACGACGAGGAGCTCGCCGGGCGGTCGGCCGTCCCGCGACCGCGCCCGCAGCTCGTCGGCACCTACGAGCTTCCCGTCGAGGAGGACGGCGACGACACGACCGGTGACGGCCGGACCCGAGACACCGTCCTGGTGCGGTGGACCCTTCCGGAGGATCCGTCGCTGTTGTCGTTGCACGACCTGGACAGCGGCGAGCCGCTGTGGAGCCTGACCGAACCCGGCGCCAACCCCGATGACCACGACTTCAGCACCGAGCGGATCCCCGGAACCGTGTACGACCCCGCGACCCGGACACTGCTGCTGCCCCAGGCCAGCGGGGAGACCCCCATGATCGGTGTCGACCTGGTCGAGGGCGAGATCGGCTGGGAGTTCGAGGGAGTCACGGAACGGGCGATCACCCCGGCACTGGCCCTGGACGGCTACGTCTACGGGGACTCCCGCGATTCCGACGACGGCAGCTCGCAGGTGGTCCTGGAAGCGGAGTCGAAGGACATCGTCGCCGAGGGCCTCGGCCCCTACGTCGAGGCGACCACCGACGAGGGGTACGCCGTTGTGGTGTGGGACCGGCAGCGCTTCGTCTTCGGCCCCTCGGACGGAGCGAGCGAGGATCCGGGGTCCTCGCCCCCGGCCGAGTAGACGGCCCGTGGCCCGGTGTCGGCCATGTCACGACTCGTCGACCCCGCTGGTGTGTGCCACGAGCGCTGTTCTCTACCATCCGGAATATGAACATGCCGGAGAGCGAGGCCGAGAGTGGCCGGTTTCCTCTGGCCTCGGAGTTCCCCGAGGCCACCCTGGACCAGTGGCGGGAGCTCGTGGCGGGAGTGCTGGCCGATTCCGGCACACGGGTCGGCGACGCCGTGTCCGCCCCCGAGAAGCTGCTGGCCAGCGACACCTACGAAGGGGTCACGCTCAGCCCGCTGTACGTGGCGGACGACGGTCTCGACTCCGGGCTCCCTGGGTTGGCGCCGTTCACCCGTGGCGCCCGTCCCGAGGGGGTGCCGGCCGCCGGATGGGACGTCCGCCAACAGCACGCGGATTCCGACCCGGCGCGGACGCGTAGCGCCGCACGCTCCGACCTGGAGAACGGGGTCAGCTCCCTGTGGCTGGTGACAGGCGAGGCGGGGGTCCCCGTCGCCGGGATCGCGGAGGCGCTCGCCGATGTGCGCCTTGACCGGACACCGGTCGCGCTGGACGCGGGGTCCGACTACGAGCCCGCCTGTGAGGCGCTGCTCGCGGTGTGGGCCGACCAGGGAGTTCCCCCGGAGGAGGTGCGCGGCACCCTGGGGATCGACCCGGTCGGTGTGGCCGCGCGTGGTGGGGAGCCAGCCGAGGTCGCGCCGGCCGCGCGCCTGGCCGCGCGGTACGCGGCCCGCTACCCCCGTTTGGGTCTGGTCACGGTCGACGCGACCCCCGTTCACGAGGCTGGCGGGTCCCACACCCAGGAGTTGGGCGTGGCCGCCGCGACGGGTGTGGCCTACCTGCGCGCGCTCACCGACGCCGGGATGGAGCTGGCCGAGGCCGCGCGGCGGCTGGAGTTCCGGTTCTCCGCGACCGTCGACCAGTTCATGACCATCGCCAAGCTGCGCGCGGCCCGCGCCATGTGGAACCGCGTCACCGAGGCGTGTGGGCTGGCGCCCGAGAACCGGGCCATGCGCCAGCACGCGGTGACATCGGCGGCGATGACGACCCGCCGCGATGCCCACGTGAACATCGTGCGCGCCACCCTCGCGTGCTTCGGCGCCGGGGTGGCGGGCGCGGACACGGTGACCGTGCGTCCCTTCGACTCCGCCCTGGGCCTTCCGGACGACTTCTCGCGCCGCGTCGCGCGCAACACCCAGGCGCTCCTGGTGGACGAGGCGCACCTGGCCCGGGTCATCGACCCGGCCGGCGGTTCCTTCTTCGTGGAGCGGCTCACCGCCGACCTTTACGACCGGGGCTGGGAGTTCCTCCGGGAGATCGAGGGCGTGGGAGGCATCGTCGCGGCGCTGTCCTCGGGGATGCTCGTCGAGCGTGTGAACGGGACGTGGGAGCGGCGGCGGGGCCACCTGGACCACCGCCGCGACCCCGTGATCGGGGTCAGCGAGTATCCGGACCTGGATCAGCTGGACGAGGGCCAGCCCGCCGCCCCCGGAGGCGTGCCGGCGCCGAGCGCCCCGAACGCGCTCACCCCGCACCGCTACGCCGAGGATTTCGAGGCGCTGCGCGACCGCGCCGACGCCCACCTGCTCGCGACCGGCGCGCGGCCCGCGGTCTTCCTGGCCACGCTCGGCCCGGCTTCGGCGCACTCCGCGCGCGCCGCGTTCGCCGCCAACCTGGTGCGGGCTGGCGGGATCGCCCCACTGGGCGGCGACACCCGCGCCGGGGTGGACGAGGCGGTCGCGGAGTTCGCCGAGAGCGGGGCCCGTGTCGCTTGCCTGTGCGCCAGCGACGAGCTGTACGCCGAGCACGCCGGCGCCGCCGCTCGGGCGCTGCGGGAGGCGGGAGCCGAGCGGGTGCTGCTCGCGGGCTCGCCGTCCACCGGGATCGACGCGGAGGGTGTGGACACCTGTCTGTACGACGGCTGTGACGCGGCCGGCCTGCTGGAAGAACTCCTCGACGCCTTGGGAGTGGCCTGATGAGCGACGGCACCGAACCCGGAATTCCGGATTTCAGCGAGGTCGCCCCCGGGGCGCCCGCTCCCGGCTCGGCCGACGGAGGCCACGAGTGGGCCAGCGAGGTACGGCGGGCCACCGGGAAGGACCCCGATGACCTGGTGTGGGAAACCCCCGAAGGAATCGGGGTCAGGCGGCTCTACACCGCCGCCGACCGTGATGGGCTGGACTTCGTCGGGGGACTGCCGGGAATCCCGCCGTACCTGCGCGGCCCGTACCCGACGATGTACGTCAACAAGCCGTGGACCATCAGGCAGTACGCCGGCTTCTCCACCGCCGCGGAGTCCAACGCCTTCTACCGGCGCAATCTCGCGGCGGGCCAGAAGGGGCTCTCGGTCGCGTTCGACCTGGCCACCCACCGCGGCTACGACTCCGATCACCCGCGGGTGTCCGGGGATGTCGGTATGGCCGGGGTAGCCATCGACTCCATCCTCGACATGCGTCAACTGTTCGACGGGATTCCGCTCGACCAGATGACGGTCTCGATGACCATGAACGGCGCGGTGCTGCCGGTAATGGCGCTCTACATCGTCGCGGCCGAGGAACAGGGGGTGTCGCCCGAGCAGTTGGCGGGGACCATCCAGAACGACATCCTCAAGGAGTTCATGGTCCGCAACACCTACATCTACCCGCCGCAGCCCTCCATGCGGATCATTTCCGACATCTTCGCCTACACCTCCCAGCGGATGCCACGGTTCAACTCGATATCCGTCTCGGGCTACCACATGCAGGAGGCGGGGGCCACGGCCGACCTGGAGCTGGCCTACACCCTGGCCGACGGGGTGGCCTACATCCGGGCGGGACGCGCGGCGGGCCTCGACGTGGACGCGTTCGCCCCGAGGCTCTCGTTCTTCTGGGCGATCGGGATGAACTTCTTCATGGAGGTCGCCAAGCTGCGCGCCGCCCGACTGCTGTGGGCCAGGTTGGTCAAGGGGTTCGGCCCGGCCAAGGACCGGTCGCTGAGCCTGCGCACCCACTCCCAGACATCCGGCTGGTCGCTCACGGCGCAGGACGTGTACAACAACGTCGTCCGGACCTGTGTGGAGGCCATGGCCGCCACACAGGGACACACCCAGTCGCTGCACACCAACGCCCTCGACGAGGCTCTGGCGTTGCCGAGCGACTTCTCGGCGCGTATCGCCCGCAACACCCAGCTCGTTCTGCAGCGGGAGTCGGGAACGACCCGGACCATCGACCCGTGGGGCGGCAGTTACTACGTCGAACGCCTCACCCACGATCTGGCGCGTCGCGCCTGGGCGCACATCACCGAGGTCGAACAGGCCGGGGGTATGGCCGCCGCCATCGACGCCGGTATCCCCAAGACGCGTATCGAGGAGGCCGCGGCCCGCACCCAGGCCCGTATCGACTCGGGGCGGCAACCGGTTATCGGGGTGAACAAGTACCGCCCCGACGCCGAGGACGAGATCGACGTGCTCCGGGTCGACAACACCCGCGTCCGCGACGAGCAGTTGGCGAAGCTGCGCGAGCTGCGCGCCGAGCGTGACGAGGACGCCACCAACGCCGCGCTCGACCGGCTCACCGCCGCCGCTGACGGCGAGCCGGGGGGCGACAGCCTGCGGAACAACCTGCTCGCCGCCGCTGTCGACGCCGCCCGCGCCAAGGCCACCGTGGGTGAGATCTCGGCCGCCATGGAACGCGTGTTCGGCCGACACTCCGGCCAGGTCCACACCATCCAGGGGGTGTATCGCGAGGAGGCCGGGTTGTCCGAGGACGACCGCAACGAGGCGGCCATCCGGTCCGTCGCCAGCCGGGTCGCCGAGTTCGAGGAGAACGAGGGGCGCCGTCCCCGGATCCTGGTCGCCAAAATGGGCCAGGACGGTCACGACCGTGGGCAGAAGGTGATCGCCACGGCGTTCGCCGACCTCGGGTTCGACGTCGACGTCGGCCCACTGTTTCGGACACCGGCCGAGGTCGCCGCCCAGGCGACCGAGGGCGACGTGCACATCGTCGGGGTTTCCTCGCAGGCCGCGGGACATCTCACGCTGGTTCCGGCGCTGCGTCACGAACTGGCCGCCCAGGGGCGCGACGACATCATGATCGTGGTCGGCGGCGTCATCCCGCCCGGGGACGTCGACGCGCTGCACGAGGCAGGGGCCTCGGCGGTCTTCCCGCCGGGGACCGTGATCGCCGAGGCCGCGGAGGGGCTGCTCGACCAGTTGGACCGACGCCTCGGACACGCCGGATGAGTGACGACGCCGACATCGGCGACTACGTCGAGGGGGTGCTCGCCGGACACCGCCCGACCCTGGCCCGCGCCATAACCCTGGTGGAGTCACGCCGCCCCGACCACGCCGAGAGGGCGCGGCGGCTCCTCTCCGCGCTGCTCCCGCACAGTGGGAACGCGCACCGGGTCGGGATCAGCGGAGTGCCCGGCGTGGGCAAGTCGACGTTCATCGACGCGCTCGGTACCCGGCTCACCGGCCGGGGGCACCGGGTCGCGGTGCTGGCGGTCGACCCGTCCTCCTCCCGGAGCGGGGGCAGCATCCTCGGCGACCGAACCCGGATGCCGTCGCTGGCGGCCGAGGAGAACGCGTACGTGCGTCCGTCGCCGACATCGGGAACTCTCGGTGGGGTGGCCCGCGGCAGCCGCGAGGCGGTCCTGCTGCTGGAGGCGGCCGGATTCGACGTCGTGCTGGTGGAGACGGTCGGTGTCGGCCAGTCCGAGGCGGCCGTGGCCTCGATGGTCGACTGCTTCTGCCTGCTGACCCTCGCGCGCACCGGTGACGAGCTGCAGGGCATCAAGAGGGGCGTGCTGGAGCTGGTCGACGTGGTGGCGGTGAACAAGGCCGACGGCCCGCACGCCGACGACGCCCGCAAGGCCGCCGGGGAGCTGTCCCGCGCGCTGCGGATGCTCCGTCCTGCGCACGAGTCATGGCGCCCTCCGGTGTTGACGTGCAGCGGCCACACCGGCGACGGGCTGGACGACGTGTGGGAAGCGGTACGGGAGCACCGCCACACGTTCGAGGAGACCGGCGAGTTGGCCCGGCGACGTGCCCACCAGCGGGTCGACTGGATGTGGACCCAGGTGCGGGAGTTGCTGATGGACCGGTTGCTGCGCGACCGGAGAGTACGGAGCGTCGCCACGGAGATCGAGTCCGGGGTCCGCTCCGGCGACATCCCGGCGACGCTGGCGGCGGAACGCCTGCTGACGGAGTTCACTGGCGAGGAGTCGTCGGGGGTGTGAGGGTTCGGTCCCAAGAGACCGGTTCCGCGGAGTCGTCCTAGGTCAGCGGGTTGTGGGTGGGTCGATGAGACGCGTGGGGCGCCGCGCACCCGATCCGCCCGCTATGACGCGCGTGACGGAGAATATTTTTCCGATCGGCATTCCCGTTGGCTCGCTCAGCTAATACCGTATGTGTTCAGTGTCGTACGGGAGAGGCGGGCACACGGAGTAACGTCGAGCCGCACCGGGACACCGGCCGGCGAGGGCCGGACGGATCCGGAGCGCCGGAGCGCGAATCCGTGGCCAGAGACCCCTGGCGGATTTCGCCGTTCTCCGTATGCTTAAGCGAGGGATCCCTCATCACCATGCGGGGCTGGGAGGAGTGAACGTGCATAGGCTTGGGCTGAACACCCGGGTCGACAACCACAGCGTGATCGTCGAGATCGAGGGTGATCTCGACATCGCTACCGCTGGCGACCTCCAAGAACATGTCCTGTCAGCCGTGGAGGAACACGGGCCGTGGCTGATCCTCGACCTGACTGGGCTGGACTTCATGGACTCCAGCGGACTCAACGTCGTCATCAACATTTACCGCTCGGTCAAGGAGCGCGGCGGGAGCCTGGCGCTGGCAGCGCCGAACGAGCGGGTCACCAAGGTTGTGCGGCTCGTCGGGCTGCACCGGCAGGTGGCGGTGCACCGGACCGTCCCCGCAGCGATCAACGCCATGGAGGCACTCGAGGCCCAGCAGGAAGTCGGCTAGCGGCTGTGGGCCCCGCCGCGGCACCCGAATCTCGGCGTCATGCCGCGGGTGACCGCGTTGAGAGGGGTACCCACGACATGATGCCGTGTGCGGGCGACGTCCGGCTCGGCGCGCGCTCTCGGATGTGCCGAGGGGGGAAGTAGGGTCGGTGTCATGCCGACTCCGGAGTTCATACGCAAGCTGCGCGCGCGTGTCGGACACGAACTGCTGTGGCTGACCGGAGTGACGGCGGTGGTTATCGGATCGTCGGGTGAGATCCTGCTGCACCGCCGCGCCGACGATGGCCGATGGTCAACTCCCGGCGGGATCCTGGAGCCGGGGGAGCAACCGGCCGCGGCGCTCGTCCGTGAGGTGTTCGAGGAGACGGGAGTGCACGTCGCGGTCGAGCGGGTCGCCAGCGTGGTGACCGAGCCGCCCTTCACCTACCCGAACGGCGACCGGGTCCAGTTCCTCGACATCACGTTCCGCTGTCGTGCGGCCGGGGGCGCGCCGCGCACCGACGCGGACGAGTCGTTGGAGATCCGCTGGTTCGCCCCCGACGCCCTCCCGGAACTGAACCCGCGCCTGCTCCGCAGGATCCGGCACGCGCACGAGGAGGGCGAGACCTACTACGTCAGCCCCGATTCGGCGGCTGGTTCCAGAGGCTGACAGGGGGGTCGGGCACGCGAGCCGTGGCCGGCCGGACGGCGAGGGCGCCCGCCCGGGCCGTCCGGCCTGGATGTTCATCCCCACTGTCGGCGCATCGTCCAGTGGTCGGTGGCGGTGTCGCACGCGATGTCGGCGATGCCGTGCTCTCCCCGGTCGGACTCGGTGGCCACCCGAACCAGGTGGAACTCGGAATCTGTGCCCCTGGTGTCCGTGGCGTCCGGGGAGGAACGCCAGCTGCCGATAACGCGCCGCACCCGGTACACGTGCCCGCGCCACGCGAAGAGGGCGGGGTGTCCGCCAGTGGTCGATCTGACGTCGATCCGTTCGTTGAAGAGACTCACACCGCGAGGATATCGAACAGTAGTTCGATCTCATCGTAGTCATGCAGGTGTGTCCGCCGCGTCACACCCTAGCCGTCACGGGTGGGTCACGTGGGGTGGGCGTGCCGGCCGATGGTGGGGACGAGCGCCGGCGTTCCCGGCTGACGTGGGAAGGTGGGTGGGTTGGCGGGGGCGGGTAGCCGGGGCGCGCTCGGGCGTGTCGGGAATCCGGGGCAGTACGGGGAGCGCCGACCACTCGGTATGTTGGGGTCGGGACGGCCACGAGACGAGTGAGGACGCGATGAGCCATGGCGGAATCGGCAGCGGACACGGGCGCGGCCGCCGGGCAGGCGGAGGGGGGCTGCCCGGCGGTGCCCGAGCGGCTGCTGGCGGCGGCCACGCGGCTGTTCGCCGATCGGGGGTTCGAGCGCACCTCGGTGCAGGAGCTCGTCGATGCCGCGGGCGTTACCAAAGGCGCGATGTACCATTATTTCGCGTCCAAGGAGGACGTGCTCTTCGCGGTCTTCAGGCGTGTCCTCGCGACGCAGATGCGCAACCTCGACGCGTTCGCC
Source organism: Halostreptopolyspora alba (assembly GCA_003725585.1). Lineage (GTDB taxonomy): Bacteria > Actinomycetota > Actinomycetes > Streptosporangiales > Streptosporangiaceae > Lipingzhangella > Lipingzhangella alba. The sequence continues at coordinate 122,734 of RJMB01000011.1, forward strand.
GCCGCCGAGGGGCCGGTGGCCGAGCGGTTGCGCGCGGCGGCGGTCGACGTCGTGGAGTCGACCGTGGCGAACCTGGACGACATGGTGATCTATTTCCGTTCGCTGCACGTGCTCTCGTACGAACGTCAGGATCAGGTTCGTGAGGAACGGCGCGTGTACCAGGATCGGTTTCGCGCGCTGATCGAGGAGGGACAGCGCGAGCGCGTCTTTCGCTCCGACGTGCCGGCCGACATGGTCGCCAGCCAGTACTTCGGCGCTGTGAACCATCTGGGCATGTGGTACCGGCCCGATGGCGAGCTGGGCGGATCCGAGATCGGCGGGTACTACGCGGACCTGCTGCTCGCCGGGCTACGGCCGTGACAGCCCCCGCGGGAGATCCGGCGGGGGCGCCGCGCCTTTGGGGCCTGTTTCCGGACTGAGGGAGCCTGGCTCGGGTGTGGCCGGGGTTCTGGAGGGTCCGGAGGTGGGGGAGTGAGGGACGAGCGAGTCCACCGGAGGTGCCCGAAGGTTCTCGGTTCTTAGACACCCGAGGCGAGCGGGAGCGAGCCCAGGAAACACGGCTCGGGTGTGGCCGGGGTTCTGGAGGGTCCGGAGGTGGGGGAGTGAGGGACGAGCGAGTCCACCGGAGGTGCCCGAAGGTTCTCGGTTCTTAGACACCCGAGGCGAGCGGGAGCGAGCCCGGGAGACACCGTCTAGGAGGACTCGTAGCGGCGCAGCTCCGCGGCGAACGTGTCCAGGAACGCGTCGACCTCGGCGGGGTCGTAGCCGGGGCGCGCGCGGGTGGTGGCGAACCGGACCCGTTCCACGTCGGCGGAGGTGAGAACGGCCTGCCCGGGAGTTCCGTTCCACAACGCCGTCAGCGTCGCCTCGGCCGCGTCCAGGAACTCGTCGACTTCCTGCTCGTTGTAGCCGGTCGTGAGCCGTGTCATGGCGAACGTCCAGTCTCGGATGTCCTCGGGCCGCATGGCGGGACGGCCCTGTTCCTCCTCCGGCGCGGGAACCGGTAGCGGTGGCGCGGGGTCCGCGCGCCGCGTCTTGCGAACGGCCGCGGGTTCGGGAAGCGTGCCCGGGGGCGGCCGGTCGGCGACGGTGTCGAGCCCGTACTCGCGCAGTTCGTCGGCCACGGTGTCGAGGAACTCGTCCACGTCGTCCTCGCGGTATCCCGGAGTCAGCCTGGTTCCCCGAAACCTTGACGCCTGGACCTCCTCCGCGGTGATGAGCTGCTTGGGGAGGGGGCCGCCCTGTAACGCCGCGAACGTCGCGTCGATCCGGTCGAGCAGGAGGTCGACGTCCTCTTCGTTGTAACCGGGGCGCAGGCGGGTTGTCCGGAAGGTCTTGTTGCGGATATCCGCTGGTGTCAGGCCCATGACGTCCATTGTGCCGACTCCCCGTGGTGTTGCTCACGGGGAGTGTGGGCTCTCGTTCCGGAGGACGGTCCGGGGATTCGCCGGGTGTGGGAGGCGTCGCCGCGCCGGTTGTCAGTCCCGTAGTAGGAAGCGGCTCTTGCCGGCGGCCACGGCTTCGGCGGCCCGCTGGCGCCATTCCTGGTCCCGCAGTAGTTCGGCGTCGTCGGCGTCGCCCAGGTTGCCGACCTCCAGGAAGATCTTGGGCACCGTGGAGAGGTTGAGTCCGCCCAGGTCGGTACGCACGTCGAGCCCCTCCTCGCCTACGTAGTCGGCGTAGGGGTGGCCGGTTCCGTCCCGGAACTCGGTGCGCACGTCCTCGGCGAGCTGGCGGGACTCGTCGACGATGTCCTCGGTGTAGCCCTCGACCTCACCCGGCGCGATCACGTGGAAGCCGCGGTTTCCGTCGCCGGCACCGTCGGCGTGGAGCGAGATGGCGGCGTCGGCGTCGGCGTCGTTGCCGATCTCGGCGCGCTCGTTGATGCACGGGCCGACACCCTCGTTGTCCTGGCGTGTGAGGACGACCGTGGCCCCGTCCGCTTCCAGCGCCGCGCGGAGCTCCTGGGCGAACTCCCAGGTGAACTCGTGTTCGGAGTAGCCGTCGGCGCTTGTTGCGCCGACGGTGTCACACGCCTTCTCCATTGGCCCCGCCGGAACCTGTTCGCTGATCTCGGATATGGCGTCGGCGTTGCCTCCGTTGTGGCCGGGGTCGATGACGACGGTTCGGCCCGACAGCGGCCCCTCGTCCGGTTCGGCGTCGGGTGTGGCACCATCACCGCCGTCGTCGCCCGCCTCGCCCCGTGAGATGCCCGTGCATCCGGTCGTGGCGGTGAGGATGGCGGCCGCCGCCAGGGACGCGAGAACACCCGTGAGAAGGCGGGTGGGCTTCTTCGGCGCCCCTGCTCGTGTGGGGAGACTGGTGCGTGTGGTCGTCAACGATGTCCTTGGGCGCTGGGAAGTCGGGATACCACAACCTAGCCGTTGTGGGGAACCCAAGCGAGCGGACTCGCGTCATATCGTGAAGAAGGGTTATTGGTGTCCGGCGTCCGGGCGGTCGCCGGCGATTCGCGACTGTCGAGGTGATTCCGGTGCGTAGATCGAACCGCGCCGCGGCGGGCGCCGCCGCGTGGCAGGTGGTGCATGAGGGGGTCAAGCCCGGTAAGCCCTCGTTGTGGGCCCGTGCGAGCGCGATCCCGCGGATGCTCGGTGCCAGGCTCCGCGGTCGCTACACTCAGCTCCCGGCTTCGCGGCTGGTGCTGTTCGTCCTGGCGACGCTGTACATCGTCTCTCCGATCGACCTTGTTCCGGAGCTCTTCATTCCGATCTTCGGGCTGGCCGACGACGCGGTCATCGTCACCTGGCTCGCCTCGGGGCTGATGGGTGAGACGGAGCGGTTCCTCGAGTGGGAGCGTTCCGGTGACGACTACATCCAGGGCCACGTGGTCGGCTGAGTTCGCGTGGTGGACGCTCGCCGGGCTCGGTGGGGCGGTCTCGGGGGCCACGGCCACGAGAGAACGGGGCGGGCCGCCCGGAGTAGCGGCCCGCCCCCGGTGGCCCCGGACATGTTCTCCCGGGAGTGATCTGTTGGGAGATCACTCCGCGCGCTGGCTGGGAATGCCGGCCAGCAGTGCGCGGACCTCTGTCTCGCGGTAGCGGCGGTGCCCACCCAGGGTGCGAATTGAGGTCAGCTTGCCCGCCTTTGCCCAGCGTGTGACGGTCTTGGGGTCCACGCGGAACATGGTGGCGACCTCGGCAGGGGTCAACAGGGGCTCCGCCTCGGGCGTGCGAGTTGACATGTGTACGGCCTCTCCTCCCGGATCTGTGTGCCGATCCTTGAGCCTGATCCTGGCGCTTGGCCCGGATGTGTCCAATATTGCCCTCATGGTCTATATTGGCATCACCCGAGGTGATTATGCGACCACTTAACGCGACTTCGGTGGATGGGAGGCCCCAAAGTCGCTCATGCATCGCGTCACGCTGAGTGATTCTAGCGACACGTTTAGTGGCATGTGGCGTATTCGGTCAAAACTTCGTGCTCCGGCCTTGCTTTTCTTGATCCGGAACGCCGAAAGTGCCGCTGAAGTCATGACTGAAACACGGTGAGTCCGGCTCCGACGCCACGAACGACGCGTGGTCCACTGGTTCGGCCGTACGCCGCTCCAGCGTGACCGCCACATCGCTCCGCCTTCGTCGGCCGCTCTTGAGGTGTCGCCTCTGTTGGCGGTGTGTCCGGCGTTCCCGGTTGTCTGGGTGCGCTCGGTGATCGGCGAAGCACAGCCTATGTCGATCTCTATCGACTGTTATGCCCAGTTTCGCCAAAGATGATGCCAACTGTGAAGATCGCCCGACATGATCGTCGGTGACTCCTTGGCGCACCGCGCGGTGGGAAGACGAACCTGGTGTACCAGGTTGCCGCTCGGCGTGGCGGGCGATGACCGAACATGACCCGCCCTCATGCTCGTCGTGTCGATCCCATTACGCTCAGTTGGCGTGCTCGAGGGCCTGAACCGCCTTCCAGCGTTGCGTGACCCTCGTGTACATGGCCATCGTCAGCTCGTCCTGGCCCTGTTCCAGCCCCGTGATCGCCGCGGCGACCTCCGCGGCCGACTCGTCCTCACGCAGCGCGTCGTCACCGAGCAGGCGCACCAAGCCGCCGTAGTCGAGCTCCAGCAGTGAGCTGGGGTGGGCGGTCCCGGTCAGCCAGTCCTCCATTCGCTCCGCCGAGGTGAGCAGAGCGCCCTCGCCGAGACTCTCGCGCAGTACCCGGATCGCCCGGTCGAGGCGGTCGCGGGCCCGCTTCAGCTCCGTCACGTAGAGCAGCGTTCGCTGCGACGCCGCGTCCGGCGGGTTCGCACCGCCCGCCGCGTCACCGCTGGGGAGGCCGTACGTGGTGCCCCCATTGTCGCCCCGAGTCGTGGCGGGGTTCGTCCCCGACTGTAGTACCAGGCAACGTTCCTGCGCGTCGAACAGGGCGAACCAGCTCAACGGCACTGTCCAGGTGGTCGTCAGGATCTGGGTGCGGAGCGGCTCGCCGCGCTCCCGCCAGCGTTGGAACGCCTCATCGGTGGCGGCCGCGGTGGACTCGGGCACGAAGGCCGTGCTGAGGCGGGCGGGGGTCCGCGAACGGAACTCCTGGAAACCCAGCCATGACCGGAGCCGGGTCTGCCAGGGGCAGACGTAGAGCTGTGAGCCAACGCGTCGAATGTAGGCGTGCCCGCTCTCTCGCTCGGGCGCGACGATTGGCGGTGTGGCCACGAGGCGACGCAGGCTCTCCTCGTGCTCGGCCGCTACGGCGTGGACCCTTCTTGGCCGGTCCGGTGACTCCGCGTAGGCTCTCCAATAGGCCCGGTCTCTGCCGGAGAACGCTGTGATGGGCTGGTAGACGCGGAGGTAGGCAGTGTAGGGCAGCACGAACGCATCGTGGCATACATTGTGGTCCGCGGCACTCACACCCACCAACCGGTCGTGTCCCGGACGGGGCGGCCGTGGTGACCGTGGAGTGGGGCGGTGTGCCTCGGTTAGTTCGACAGCGGTACCGTCCGGGTGGCGGCCACGGGGTGTTGCCGTCGCCGCTGGCGGCGTCCGGCCCGGTAGTGTCGGCATTCGCGGCGCTTTGCCGAACCTCCGTTAGCCACGACCGACGTAGGCAGGCCGGTCCCAAACCGGGTACGGTTGTACCCGTACGTAAGCTGGCGCCTGTCGTCAGTGCGGTGACGGCGGTCAGCCCGGCATTGCGGTTTTGCTAGTTGATCTGGGGTTTTCTTCGAAACCCAATCGTTGAGGGGGTCGAGCCAATGGGGCGCGGCCGAGCCAAGGCCAAGCAGCAGAAGGTCGCCCGGCGGTTGAAGTACAACACCGGACACACTGACCTGGACCGGCTGCGGGCAGAGCTGGGTGTCGCTGAGGAAAGTGGGTCGTCACCGGGGCAGCCGGACGACCCCTACGAAGACCCTTACGATGACCTGGTCGACCGTTACGCGGACCTCGCTGATCAGTATCCGGGAGGCGAAGACCCGGCGGGGGAGGAGTCCGGTCGATCAGGTGGCTCACGCTGAGCCGTCGATCGAACGTCCGCAGCAGACGCTTCTTCCCGGACGCGGTGGGGGCCGCCCTCGGGTCCGCAGACCAACAGACAGACACGGCCGGTTGGGACCACTCAGGTGGTTCGGGCCGGCTGTCTCTGTCTGAGGGGGGCGTTCCTCCGTCCGGGAGGTCAGGAGGCGTGCGTGCCATGCAGCCGCACCTCCTGTGACCCGGGGACCACCCTGCCCAGGGACCACGCGGTCAGCCCGCGCTCGGCGAGCAGGGACAGCGCGCGGTCGGCGTCGTCGCCGCCCACGACCGCGACCATCCCCACACCCATGTTGAACGTGGCCTCCATGTCCTCGCGGGTGATCCGCCCGTGTTCGGCGATGTAGCCGAAGACCGGCGGGAGGGCCCAGGAGCCGCGGTCGATGTCGACGTCGGTGTCGGGCGGCAGGGAGCGTCGCAGGTTCGCGGCCAGTCCACCGCCGGTGATGTGGGCGAACGCGTGCACGTCGACATCGGCGGCCAGCGCCAGGCAGTCCCTGGCGTAGACGCGGGTGGGTGTGAGCAGGACCTCGCCGAGGGGGCCGCCGAGTTCGGGCACGTGCGCGGTGAGATCGAGCCCGGCCTCGTCGACGACCCGGCGCACCAGCGAGTAGCCGTTGGAGTGTGGTCCCGACGAGGCCATCGCGATGACGGCGTCGCCGACACGAACACGGTCGGGGCCGAGGATGTCGCTGGCCTCGACGAGACCGGTTCCCGCTCCCGCGAGGTCGTACTCGTGCGGTGCCATGGCGCCGGGGTGTTCGGCGGTCTCGCCGCCGATGAGCGCGCATCCCGCCTGTTGGCAGCCTTCGCTCACACCGCCCACGATCTCCGCGACGCGTTCGGGCACGACCGCGCCGCAGGCGATGTAGTCGGTCATGAACAGCGGTTCCGCCCCACTGACGACGAGGTCGTCCACGACCATGGCCACCAGGTCGATGCCGATGGTGTCGTGTTTGTCGAGGGCCTGGGCCAGCAGCACCTTGGTTCCGACGCCGTCGGTGGAGGTGGCCAGGACCGGATCCCGGTAGGCGCTGGTGTCCAGCCGGAAGAGTCCGGAGAACCCGCTCGCGTCGGTGACCACTTCCGGCCTGCGGGTGCGGGCCACATGCCGCTTCATCAGCTCCACGGCGTGATCGCCGGCGGTGATGTCCACCCCGGCGGCGGCGTAGGCGCCGGTGGTACTGGTGCCCTCTGCCACGGAAGAACCTCTCAGCTGCTCGGTCGCGTGCCCGCCCCGCCACACGAGCCAGTGGGACGGCGGCACGGGAGGGAAAACGGCTACGCGTTCGCGGGGACCGATCCTGATTCGGGCGTGCCGCAGGTCTTCTCCAACAGGTACTTCCCGCGGGAGTCGGCGTCGACCTCGATCGGGTAGACACCGTCGAAGCAGGCGCGACAGAGCCGGTCCTTGCCGATCTCGGTGGCCGCGACGAGGTCGTCGAGCCCGATGTAGGCCAGCGAGTCGGCGCCTATGGAGGCGCGGATCTCCTCGGTGCTCATGTTCCCACCGATGAGCTCGGACCTCGTGGCGAAGTCCACCCCGTAGTAGCACGGCCACTGCACCGGCGGGCTGGAGATGCGCACGTGCACCTCGGCCGCCCCCGCCTCGCGCAGCATCTGGACCAGGGCCCGCTGGGTGTTGCCCCGGACGATGGAGTCGTCGACCACGACGAGCCGGCGGCCCTCGATGACGTCGCGCAGCGGGTTCAGCTTCAGCCTGATGCCCAGCTGCCGCAGCGTCTGGCTGGGCTGGATGAAGGTGCGGCCCACATAGGAGTTCTTCACCAGGCCCTGCGCGAACGGGATGTCGCTGCCCTCGGCGTAGCCGACCGCGGCTGGGGTGCCGGACTCCGGGACCGGGACGACCAGGTCGGCCTCGACCGGTCGGACCCCGGCCAGCCGGCGTCCGACCTCGACACGCGCCGAGTTGACGTTGCGCCCGGCGATCGTGGTGTCGGGCCGGGCCAGGTAGACGTACTCGAACAGGCACCCCTTGGGCGCGGCCGGGGCGAAGCGCAGGGAGCGCACCCCGCGCTCGTCGATGGTGACGAGCTCACCCGGCTCGATCTCGCGGACCATCGTGGCGCCCACGATGTCGAGCGCCGCGGTCTCGCTGGCGACCACCCAGCCGTCGCCGAGACGTCCCAGAACGAACGGCCGCACGCCCTGGGGGTCGCGGGCGGCGTAAAGCGTCGTCTCGTCCATGAAGGCGAGGGAGAAGGCGCCACGGACCTTGGGCAGCAGGTCCAGGGCCGCCTCCTCGGTGCTGCGATCCGGGCTGTTCGCGAGAAGCCCGGTGAGCACCTCGGTGTCGGTGGTCGCTTCGAGATGGTCGCTCGGGAGCATCGCCGCGAGCTCGGAGGTGTTGATCAGGTTGCCGTTGTGGCCGAGTGCCAGCCCGCCGTCTCGGGCGGTGAAGAACGTGGGCTGCGCGTTCTGCCACACCGGCGATCCGGTGGTGGAGTAGCGACAGTGGCCCACCGCCAGGTGACCGCGGAGCGATTCCAGTGTCGCCTCGTCGAAGACCTGGGAGACCAGCCCCATGTCCTTGTAGACGACGATCCGCTCGCCGTTGCTCAGGGCGATGCCCGCGGACTCCTGCCCGCGGTGTTGCAGAGCGTAGAGGCCGAAATACGTGAGCTTGCTTACTTCTTCGCCGGGAGCCCAAACGCCGAACACTCCACACGCGTCCCGTGGGCCACGCTCGTGGGAATCGGTGGTGGTGTTGACCCGGCCGTCGGAGTACGACACACCCCTCAGCCTAATGCCTGATCACTGGGAACGTGCCAACCGGGGTCAGACTCCGTGCCACAGCGGCAGGTGGGGCGAGAGGTCCGCGCGTTCGCCGCTGGCGTCCACCGAGCCGTCCGCGACCGCGCTGTGCCATGTGAGACGTCCCATGGTCAGAGCGATCCAGGTCAGGGGGTCGGTCTCGATGACGCCCGGAGGGGTGCCGCGCGTGTGCCGCGGCCCCTCGACGGCCTGCACGGCGCCGAACGGCGGCACGCGGATCTCCACGCTCCGGCCGGGGACTCGCTGGGCGAACTCGGCCAGCGAACCGCGTACAACGGTGCGAATCGCCTCACGTTGGGGTGTGTCCTCGCTTTCCCACGCGCGCAGAACGGCCGCGGCGCACTCGGTCAGCACCGTCGCGGGGTGGTCAGGGCCGGGATAGGGAGGTTCGCCCAGGGCACCGCGCTGGGCGTCGAGCGCGGCGCGCAGGGCCGCGTGGCGACGCTGCGCCGCTGTGGGGTTGGCCGGCATGCTTGTGAGCTTAACCCAGGGGCGCTCGCCGCGCGCACCCGAAAGTCGGGCACGGTGATCTGCGTGAGGACGGTTGCCATAGCGGAGGAATCCACCGAAACTGACCGTTGAGGGAAACGGATCCCGTCGGAGTGGTGAATCGATGCTTTCCAGCGCGTGCGACGGAGAACACGGAGTGTGGGCCGCTCCGCGCTCAACGGCTGCGCACGACGTGGTCGCGGCGTTCACCCCGAACGGCCATGGAACCGCCCTCGCCCCCGGCCGGAGCCATGGCGCTCACGGCCGTCCTGACCGGGGCGGATAGGGTTAATATCTCCCGAGTCAGGCATGGCTGACATGGTGCCGACACAGTGAACGCGAAACGAAGCCCCAGACCCGGCGTGAGAGCGGTGCCCCTCATCGCTCTGGCGCTCGGCGTCGACCCGCGCCGACCGTACGCCCGACGATGCCGACGGCACCCCCACGGACGACCATCGCACTTCAGGAGTCAGATGTGCGCCTGCGCCTAACACCGCGCGATGAGAGCTACTACGAGATGTTCGCTGACTCGGCGAACAACCTGGTCATAGGGGCTCGTCTGCTGGTGGAGCTGATCAGTGACGGCGCCGACCGGGAAGCTGTCGCCGAGAAGATGCGCGCCTGTGAGCACGCCGGTGACGAGCGGACCCACGCCATCATGCGCCGGCTCAACGAGAGCTTCGTCACGCCGTTCGACCGGGAGGACATCTACCGGCTGGCCTCCTCACTCGACGATGTCATGGACTCGATGGAGGCCGCGGTCGACCTCGTCGGGCTGTACCAGCTGAACCGCCTTCCCAAAGGCATCATCGACCAGGTGGAGGTCCTGGAGCGCGCCGCCGAGCTCACCGCCGAGGCGATGCCCCGGCTTCGCGCGATGAAGGACCTCACTCGGTACTGGATCGAGATCAACCAGCTTGAGAACCAGGCCGACCAGATTTACCGTCGCCTGTTGGCTCGCCTGTTCAGCGGTGAGTACGACGCGCTGACCGTGCTCAAGCTGAAGGACGTCATCGAGGAGCTGGAGGAGGCCGCGGACGCGTTCGAGCAGGTGGCCAACACGGTCGAGACCATCGTGGTGAAGGAGTCCTGAATCCCTTCGCTTCCGTGGCGGCGACGCGGTCCGGCCCGGGCGGGCTGATTCCGGTGGACATGCCGCCAGAGAACCTCGTGCTGGTCGCGGTCATCGGCGCCGCGCTCGTCTTCGCGTTCACCAACGGATTCCAGGACGCGGCGAACTCGCTCGCCACCTCGATCAGCACCAACGCGTTGGGGCCGCGGGTGGCCGTGATCATGGCCGCGGCGATGAACATGCTCGGCGCCTTCCTGGGCGAGGGTGTGGCCCGGACGATCAGCCAGAACATCGTCGTTCCCCCAGCGGGGACACCCGGGTTGGGTGTGCTGTTCGCCGCGCTGGTCGGCGCCATCGTGTGGAACGTCTTCACCTGGTACCGGGGTATCCCCTCGTCGTCCTCGCACGCGCTGGTGGGCGGCATGCTCGGCGCGGCGTTGGTCTCGACGAGCACGGCGAGCGGTCCCGACATCACGGACAGCTTCGTGGTGCCGATGCTGCTGTCGCCGGTGGTCGGCGGTGTCGCCGGCTACTTCGTGATGGTCGCAATCCTGTGGCTGTTCCGCCGATCCAATCCGCTGCGTGTGGCGCGCAAGTTCCGCATGGCCCAGTCCGTCTCGGCGGCGGCGATGGCGCTGGGGCACGGGCTACAGGACGCCCAGAAGACCATGGGCGTGGTGGTGCTGGCCCTGGTTCTCACCGGGTACCAGGACAGTTACACGGTTGAGACGTGGGTCGTGGTGGCGGCCGGCGCGAGCATGTCGCTGGGGACGGTCACCGGGGGGTGGCGGATCATGCGCACACTCGGCCGCCGGGTGATCCAGCTCGACTCCCCCAAGGGCTTCGCCGCCGAGACCACGGCGGCGCTGGTGCTCTACGCCGCCGCTTTCATCTGGCACGTGCCGGTTTCCAGTACCCATACGATCACGTCGGCGATCGTGGGCGTGGGCACCACACGACGGTTCTCGGCCGTCCGCTGGGGGGTGGCGGGAAACATCGTCCTCGTGTGGGTGCTGACGCTTCCGGGGGCGGCGGCGGTCGCGGCGGCCTGCTACGGGGTGCTGCGTGTGGTCACGTCCGGGGCACCGTGACCGCCGGGGTGTGTGACGGGGTGGTTCCGCCCGAGGCGCGGGTCGCGCGCGTACGTGTGGTCAGCCGACGCGGGGGGTGGCGGCCACCGTGGTGTCCGCTTTCTCCTCGACGGGGACGCGGACCCGGTCGCAGCGGTAGTCCGTCGTCACCGGGCTGCCCAACGGCGTGATGGTCGTGTCGGTGACGTTGGGGTTCTCCCGCTGGATGACCTCCTGGGCCCGAGTGGCCTCGGTTCCGACGAGCTCGGGCCACTCCTGTTTGCCCGCGCAGGAGGGCGAGCCCGTGTCCGAGGCACTCGCGGCCCACGCGGGGCCGAGGGCGAACAGTACGGCGGTACCCACGACGGTGGCGGTCGCTGTGAGACCTCGCATGACCATCCCTCACTGTTTCGGGATCCGAAGTACTACCGAAAGATATCACGGTGAGTGTACGAGACTCGGGACCTTCGGTTACATACCGTGCGCGTGGCGTGAGAACGGCGACGACCGGACGCGCCGTCGTCGCCGCTTTCCACCACGACCGTGACAGTCGTCGCTATCCGAAACGACCGGTGATGTAGTTCTCGGTCTCCTTCTTGTCGGGCTTGGTGAAGATCTTGTTGGTCTCGCCCATCTCGATCAACCGGCCCGGCTGTCCGGTTCCCGCGAGATTGAAGAACGCCGTCTGGTCGCTGACCCGCGCTGCCTGCTGCATGTTGTGGGTGACGATGCAGATCGTGTAGTTCTCCTTGAGGCTGGCGATCAGGTCCTCGATCGCCAGCGTCGAGATCGGGTCGAGCGCCGAGCACGGCTCGTCCATGAGCAGTACCTCCGGCTGCACGGCCACGGCGCGGGCGATGCACAGACGCTGCTGCTGTCCGCCCGAGAGCCCCGATCCCGGCTTGGCCAGCCGGTCCTTGACCTCGTCCCACAGGTTGGCGTCGCGCAGCGCGCGCTCGACGATGTCGTCGGCGTTGGACTTGCTCATCCGCTGGTTGTTGAGTTTCGACCCGGCGATGACGTTGTCGTAGATCGACATCGTGGGGAAGGGGTTCGGCTGCTGGAACACCATCCCGATCTCGCGGCGCACGGCCACCGGGTCGACCTCGGGTGCGTAGATGTCGAGGTCGTCCAGCATGACCTTGCCGTCGACCCGGGCGTTCGGCGCGACCTCGTGCATCCGGTTCAAGGTGCGCAGGAAGGTCGACTTGCCACAGCCGGAGGAGCCGATGAACGCGGTTACCGCGCGGGGCTCGATGGTCATCGACACGTCTTCGACGGCCAGGAAGTCGCCGTAGTAGACGTTCAGTCCGGAGACATCAATTCGCTTGGCCACTGTGAATCCTCGTTACCTCAGGTTCGTGCGGACAACGGTTGGGGGCCGGCATGGTCAGCGTCCGAGCTTCGGCGCGAAGAACCGGGAGACGAGCCGGGCGACGAAGAACAGCAGCATCACGATCAGGATCAGGGTCAGCGCCGCGGCCCAGGCGCGTTCGTAGTTGATCGCGTCGCCCATGCGAACCTGCGAGTAGATGAACACCGGGAGGCTCATCATCTGGCCGTTGAAGAGGTCCCAGTTGATCGCCACGGCTGACGATCCCGCGGTCAGCACCAACGGTGCCGTCTCTCCGATAACGCGGGCGATGGCCAGCATGATTCCCGTGGTGATCCCCGCGATCGCGGTGGGCAGCACCACCTTGACGATGGTGAGCCACTTCGGCACGCCGAGCGCGTAGGACGCCTCGCGCAGCTGGGTGGGCACCAGCTGGAGCATCTCCTCGGAGGAGCGCACCACAACGGGGATCATCAGCACGGACAGCGCGACCGCGCCCGCCGCCCCGTTGGTGTTGCCGGGCCCGAAGAACATCATCCACAGCGCGACGACGAACAACCCGGCGACGATCGAGGGGATACCGGTCATGACGTCCACGAAGAACGTGATGGCCTTCTTGAGCCTGCCCCTGCCGTACTCCACCAGGTAGATGGCGGTCATCAGCCCGATCGGGATGGAGATCAGCGACGCGAACAGTGTTATGGCGATGGTGCCGACGATGGCGTGGTAGACGCCGCCGGCGTCCATCGTCGGCGTGACCCCGCTCATCGACACGCTCAGGAAGTAGCCGTCGAGCCGCTCAATACCCATGCTGAGCACGGTCCACAACAGCGACAGCAGCGGCACCATGGCCAGCCCGAAGCAGGTGTAGACGACCGTGGTGACCAGCCGGTCCTTGGCCTTACGGCCGTTCTCCACCCGTGCCGAGGCGAGTGTGATGAGCACCGTGTACGCCACAACGGTGCCGATGGCGAACAGCGGAAGGCCGAACGAGCCCGAGACGAACAGCAGGCCGGCCACGACGGCGGCGACCCCTGCGAGCAGCGCCGGCGCGAAGTACCGGGGGAGCGAGCCGGTGAGCAGTGACCGGTCCGCGATGTCGGGGCCGTCGCCCGGCGCCCCGGTGGAGGGCTTGTTGGTCGTGGTGGTCATTCGGAGAACTCCTTGCGCCGGGCGACGACATAACGCGCGGCCATGTTGACGACCAGAGTGATCGCGAACAGCACGAGACCGGCGGCGATCAGCGCCGAGACGCCGTGTCCGGTGGCCTCGGGGTACTGCAGCGCGATGTGCGCCGCGATGGTCTGGTTCCCGCTCTGTAGCAGGTGGGGCGAGATGATCAGGGCCGGAGAGAGGATCATGGCCACGGCCATGGTCTCGCCCAGGGCCCGCCCCAGACCGAGCATCGCGCCACCGATGACGCCGGGACGGCCGAACGGGAGCACCGCCATCCGGATCATCTCCCAGCGTGTGGCCCCGAGCGCCAGTGCGGCCTCACGGTGCCCCCGCGGCACCTGCAGGAAGACGTCACGCGAGATCGCGGTGATGATCGGCAGGATCATCACCGCGAGCACGATGCCGGCGCTCATCATCGTGCGGCCGGTGGTGGAGATCGGCCCGGCGAACAGCGGGATCCATCCGAGGTAGTCGCTCAGCCACTGGTAGAAGGGGGTGAGTTCTTGGACGAGGTATCCGATGCCCCAGAGGCCGTAGACCACGCTGGGGATCGCGGCGAGCAGGTCCACGATGTAGCCCAGCAACGACGCCAGCCTGCGCGGCGCGTAGTACGCGATGAACAGCGCGATGCCCACGGCGATCGGTGTGGCGATCACCAGAGCGAGGGCGGCGGCGAGCACGGTGCCGAACGCCAGGGCGGCGACACCGAAGGCTGGCTCCTCGTCGGCGTCGGTGTTGGCGTCCCACTCGGTGGTGGTGAGGAAGTTCGCTGTGTTCGCGGACAGCGCGTCGAACGACTGGATGATCAGAAACGCTGCGACACCGGCGAGGATCGCCAGGATCAGGATTCCCGATCCCCGCGCGGTATTACCGAATACGACGTCGCCGATACGACGCTTGCCCTTTGGTGCCCGGGGCGTCGTAGACGAGTCGGTAGTGGTCATTTTGGACTCCGGTTGAGATGGGGCAGGTTTCTTGCCCGGGGCAAACGAATCACCTCCGTGTTCGTTCGAGGTCGGGGCCACAGCGGTGCCCGTTGTACTGTCGGGCCTCCCCGGAAACGACCCGACCACTCCCGTACGGGGAAAGCGTGCACCAGGGCCCAAGACACACCCGAAGGTGGGGTCCGCACACGCCGGTGCGGGCCCCACCCTGGTGTTTCAAGGTCCGGACGGTGGTCAGGAGGTCACCGTGATCTGGTCGAGGGTGTTCTGGACGTTCTCCCGGGTCTCCTCGGTGATCGGGGCCGAACCGTGCTCGTCGGCCACGGCCTGCTGGCCCTCCTCGCTCGTGACGTAGCTGAGGAAGCTCTTCACGAGTTCGGCGTCCTGCTCGTTCTCGTACTCCAGGCAGGCCACCTCGTAGGAGATCAGCACGATCGGGTAGGCGTCGCTGCCCCCGTCGGTGTAGTTCAGGTCGATGGCGAGGTCGTGCTCGGTGTTCTCCTCGCGCGGCTCGGAGGCGTCCACGATGGCTGCCGCGGCCTCGGGGGTGAACTCGACGAACTCGTCATCGCCGACACCCACGTTCACTGTGCCGAGATCGTCGACGTGGGAGGCGTCGACGTAGCCGATGGTGCCCTCGCCACCCTCGACCGCGGCGACGACACCGGAGCTGCCCTGGCCGGCCTCGGCCGGCTCGATCGGCCAGTCGCCGCTGACCTCGTGTGGCCAGGAGTCACCGGCGGCCTCCGACAGGTAGGCCACGAAGTTCTCGGTGGTCCCGGACTCGTCGGAGCGGTTCACCGGGATGATCTCGGTGTCGGGCAGGTCGGCGTCCGGGTTGAGCTCAGCGATCGCGTCGTCGCTCCACTCGGTGACCTCCTGGTTGAAGATGTCCGCGATGAGCTCGGGAGTGAGGTTCAGCGAGTCGACGCCCTCGAGATTGAACGTGACCGCGATCGGCGAGATGTAGCCAGGGATGTTGACGACCTCGGAACCGTGGCACCGTTCGGTGGCCTGCTCGGTCTCGTTCTCGTCCAGAGCCGCGTCGGAGCCGGCGAAGGTCACGCCCCCGTCGATGAACTGGGTGCGTCCGGCCCCGGAGCCGACCGAGTCGTAGTTGACGGTGGTGTCTTCGCACTCACCGGTGTAGGCCGCGATCCACGTGGCCATCGCGTTCTCCTGCGAGCTGGCGCCCGCGCCGTCGAGCGTGCCGCCGCCATCGACACAGTTGACGTCGCCCGCGGAGGCGGCGTCCTCGTTATCGACGGCCTGGTCCGACCCGCACGCCGAGAGCGCGAGCGCGCCGGCGAGGGCCAGACCCGTGAATTGGCGATTCCTGGAGAGCTTCACAGCTCCGGTGTCCTTCCTCTGGACTGTCGTCACCTTGGGGCGAGTTCGGTCGAGGACCTCGCCAAATGTGAACGTAAGCAGGGGAAGTGACCAGATCTCCCAGTAAGGGTGAACGTAGAGTGAACGGCCAGCCGAGACTGGTCGAAAAGAGGGAAGATCCCTGGTGGCTGTGGGATGAATCGCCTTGACGTCCACCGAGGGAGTGCTTCCTCACCTGCCTCTCGTTGCCCGTGGTCACATCGCTGACACGTATCGTTCGGTGGCTGTTCGGCGTCTCTGGCGCGACGTGTCACCTGGGCGCGAACATGACGTCGACGTCGCGGACCGCGAAACCGAGCGACTCGTACAGCCGCACCGCCGCCTGGTTGCCGTCGTCCACGTAGAGCAGCACCCCCGGCAGCCCGCGGTCCCGAAGGTAGTGGAGCCCGGTCAGGGTCAGCGCCCTGCCGAGGCCGGTACCGCGCCACTCCGGAGCGACTCCCACCACGTACACCTCGCCCGCCGGCTCGCCGCCGGTGAGCCCGGCGCCGTCCGCGTGGATCTTGGTCCAGTGGAAGCCCGCCAGGGCGCCGGTCGCGGTGTCCTCGGCGACGAAGAACCCGTTCGGGTCGAACCAGTCCTCGGCCTCACGCTGGCGGAGGTCCTCGAGGGTGACGCCTCCCTGCTCGGGGTGGTCGACGAAGGCGGTCGCGTTCACCCGCAACCACTCCTCCTCGTCCGTGCCCACCTCGAAGGAACGGACGACGAGGCGCTCGCTCACCGCCCCCGGAAGCGCGGGGTCGGGCAGATCGAGCGTCGCGCCGTCAGCGGTTTCGCGCAGCGGCAACCACATCCGGTAGAGCTCGCGTACCTGGTGCAGGTCGGCCGACCGCGCCAGAGCGAGCGCCCCCGGCAGCCGGCCGTGCGACCACACCCGCACCCCGTCGGCCGGTGCGTCCGCCCGCAGCGAGCGCAGGAGCGACGTGCCGTGTCCCCGTTGGCGGTGCCCCGGAGCGACGACCAGTTCGGCCGAGTCGGGCTCGCCGGGTGCGCGGTCGGCCAACGCGAAGCCGGCGAGGACGCGCCCTCCGTCGTCACCGTCCTCGTGGAGCAGGTGGAACCGTGCGGTACCGGCGGCCGCGCCGTGCCGGACACGCAGCAGGGCCTGTTCCGACAACGGGGCGACCCCGTCGTGTTCGCGCGCCGACTCGGCCATCGCTGTCACGGCATCCGCCTGAGTGGCCGGAAGCGACTCGGTGATGTGCACGTTGGTCATGATCCGAGCCTATTGCGCGTGCGACCGGTCAGCTCCGGCGGCGTTGGCCGACGTAGCCGGGGCCGGCACGGACCCGCCGCACCGGGCCCAACGGCGCGGCGAGGAGCAGAAGCAGCACCAGGACGGCGAGCAGCATGACCGCGGTGACCACGGGAGACCGTGAGTCCGGTGTGGTGGCGGCGGCCGAAGTCTCCTCGCTGCCGTCGTCCGGCTCGACGGTGGGGAGGTCGGCGTGGTCCTCCTCGCTCGAGGGGTCCACCTCGGGGAGTTCGGCCGATCCGGAGGGTAGGGAGGGGCGCACGTCCGCGTCGCCGTCGCCACGGGGCGTGTCACCCCCCTCCGGCGGGTCCGGTGGCGCGGGGGCGCCGCCAGGTGGGGCCGCCCGGTCCCCTCCCGGGGAGTCGGAGTCGTCACCGGAGCCGCCGTCAGCTCCGGAACCACCACGGTTCCCGGAGCCGCCACCGGAGCCGTCATCCGATTCCTCGTCCGATCCGGCACTGGTCGGGCTGGGGGATTCGGGTCCGCTGGTGGGCCGCTGGGTGGGACTCTCCCGGGGAGGCTGGTCCGGCTCCTCCTCGGTACCGCCGCCCTCCCCGGGCGAACCGTCGTCCTGGTCCTGGTCTTCGTCGGGGGGTTCTTCCTGGTCCTGGTCCTGGTCTTCGTCGGGGGGTTCTTCCTGGTCCTGGTCCTGGTCTTCGTCGGGGGGTTCTTCCTGGTCCTGGTCCTCGTCATCCTCGGGAGGGGCCACCTCGACCGGCAGCGGTACGGACTCCGCTGTATCGCGCTCCTCCGCGGGGACCTCGCCGCAGTCGGAGCGGTCCTCGAGAACGGCGTAGGTCACGGTGGCGGTGACCGAGACTGACTCCTCGGGGGTACCGGTGACCTCGGCGCTGGCCGGCGGGGTCTCGGAGTCGAGGGCCTCGGCCGTGAAACCGCTGTCGGCCTGTGCGTCATACACACACGTTCGGTCCAGCTGGCCGCCGTCGACCCGGAGGGTCAGGGTGATGGGGGTACCGGCCTCGACGGTGGGAGCCTCAGGGGTCAGGGTGACCACGGGGGCGGCGGCGGAAGACGCGGAACCCGCGAATCCCACGAGGGTCGATCCGACGAAGACGGCGCCCAGCGGCACCCCGGCCAGCACTCGGAGGGGAAACCAGTGGGGACGGCCGTCCGCGCTGCTCGGCATCGGGACAGTCCTCCTACTGTCGGCCCCGTCGCGCTGTCGCCAACACCGGGGTGGCCGCGAACGGGGAGAGTCGGCCACCCAGAATCATAGGAGGTTCACCATCGGCCCACGAGCCCCGCGAGGCGGGCGATTCGCCGTCCCGCCAACACGCTCTCCCCTCCGGGAACGAAGACACTGTTCAGGCGCGTGACCGGACGGGCCTCGCGCGGTCGGTGGGATCCCCGTCCTCCCGCTCGTCCTCGGAGTCGTTGGACGCGGCCTTGGCGGAGGGGTCGGGAACGAAGCGGTAGCCGACGTTGCGCACGGTCCCGATCAGGGACTCGTACTCGGCGCCCAGCTTCGCCCGGAGCCGCCGGACGTGGACGTCGATCGTGCGGGTGCCACCGAAGTAGTCGTATCCCCAGACCTCCTGGAGTAGCTGGGCACGGGTGAACACCCGACCGGGGTGTTGCGCCAGGAACTTCAGCAGCTCGAACTCCTTGAACGTGAGATCGAGGATCCGCCCGCGCAGCCGGGCGATGTAGGTGGCCTCGTCGATGACCAGATCGCCACGGCGGATCTCGTCGGGATCGTCGGATCTGGCCTCGGCCTGGCCCAGTGCCAGTCGCAACCGCGCCTCGACCTCGGCCGGGCCGGCGGTGGTAAGCAGGAAGTCGTCGACCTCCCAGTCGGAGGTGAGCGCCGCGAGCCCGCCCTCGGTCAGGATCGCGACGAGCGGACAGTCGAGACCGGTGGTTTTGAGCAGGCGGCAGAAGTTGCGCGCGGCCACGAGGTCCTTGCGGGCGTCGACCAGCGCGGCGTCCACCGGTGTGGTGGCCGAACGCTCGGTCCCCGGTGTCAGGAGAGCTCCGGCTTCCGCTGGGGACACGCGTACCGAGTGCAGTAGGAGGCCGAGGGCGGGTAGAACGTGGTCCGACGGTTCGTTGGAGTTCGTAAGCAGTAGGAGATGGCTCATGGGTCTCTTCCCGTCGCCCCGCGTGTCGCGGTAGTCGAAGGCACCATCGCCCCCGGTGAAGGATGAATTTCGAGTGTTTCGCCTCCGAGAAAATCAAGGATAGTCAACGATGGCGAGTGGGACCATTAGGTACTGGGCCGCGGCGAAGGACGCCGCCGGTCGGGAGTCGGAGCCCTACAACGCGGGCACCCTGGCCGAAGCACTGAAAGCGGTGCGTTCCCGGCATTTCGGTAACGACCAGTTGTTGCGGGTGCTCGACCGGTCGTCGTTCCTGGTGGACGAGTACCCGGTGGGTAAACGGGCGCACGGTGAGGTCACACTGACGGAGGGCGGCACGGTCGAGGTGCTGCCGCCTTTCGCGGGCGGTTGATCCCGGACCACGTCCGCGTTGTGGCCCGACGAGCGCAGTGTGGAGGGAACCCATGAGTGGCACCGAACCCGCGCAGCGGATCACCATGCTCGGTAAACCCGGCTGTCACCTGTGTGACGACGCGCTCCGGGTGATCGAGCGCGTTGCCGCCGATCTCGGCGTCGGTTATGCCGTGCGGGATATCACAATGGCGAGTCAGGGCGAGCGGGACGAGTACTGGGAACGGATCCCGGTGACCTTCGTCGATGGAAGGCCGCACGACTTCTGGCGGGTCAGTGAGAAACGCCTGCGGGCTGCCCTGGAATGAGGCCCGTGACAGTGGGTTTCCCGGAGCGCCAACCCGCTTTGTGCTCACTTTCACAAGGGCGTAATCTGGGGCGAAAATCCGTTCCGGCCAGGGTCTTGACAGGTGTGATGCACGGTCACATGGGGGCATCGGACCTGTGTGAACCCTCCACTGAGTCAGACCGACCATCGCTGCCCAGGAGCGCACGCCTGTGACCCGCCGTACTCCACGGCCCCGGGAAAGGGGAATCCCGGAGGCGACAGTCGCCCGACTCCCGGTGTACCTACGCGCCCTGCAGGCGCTGAACGACCAGGGGACCCCCACGGTCTCCTCCGAGGACCTCGCCGCCACCACCGGTGTGAACTCGGCCAAGCTACGCAAGGACCTGTCGCACCTGGGCTCCTACGGGACCCGTGGGGTCGGCTACGACGTCGACTACCTGATCTACCAGGTCTCGCGTGAGCTTGGTCTCACCCAGGACTGGTCGGTGGCCATCATTGGGATCGGCAACCTGGGGCGCGCACTGGCCAACTACGGCGGGTTCGGCTCGCGCGGGTTCCGGATCGCGGCGTTGCTGGACGCCGACTCCTCGATCGTCGGTGACAAGGTCGCTGGGCTGCCGGTACGGCATATTGAGATCCTGGAGGAGGTTGTCGGAGTCGAGGACGTCTCGATCGGTGTCATCGCCACCCCGGCCGCCGCGGCGCAGACCGTGTGCGACCGTCTCGTCGGGTGCGGCGTCACCAGCGTCCTGAACTTCGCGCCCGTGGTACTCAACGTGCCGGCGGCCGTGGATGTGCGTAAGGTCGATCTGTCCATCGAGCTACAGATCCTGGCTTTCCACGAGCAGCGAAAGTCCGACGGCCACGGCGCGTCGGAGTGGTTCGGGATGCCGGGAAGCCTGAGGGATGCCGGCACGTCTGACCTGAGCGGTTAGCGGTATGTGTGTCGCGGTTGTAGTGCCTGTATTGGAGCGCAGATGAGTGTCCTCGCCGTCGGGGTGAGCCACCGGAGTTCGCCCGTGGCGCTGCTGGAGCGTGTCGCGTTGGACGACGACGCGCGCCGGAAAGCCATGTCTCAGATGGCGAACTCCTCAGCGGTCAACGAAGTGATGATGGTCAGCACGTGCAACCGCACGGAGATCTACGCCGACGTCGACAAGTTCCACCCCGCGGTCACGGCGGTCACCGAGCTGCTCTCGTGGCACACCGGGGTCGCGCTGAGCGAGTTGTCGGACCATCTCTACGTGCACTACGAGGAACGCGCCATCCAGCACCTCTTCTCCGTCACGTGCGGTCTGGACTCCATGGTGGTCGGTGAGGGCCAGATCCTCGGTCAGGTGCGCGACGCCCTCAAGGACGCCCAGAACGGGGGCACGTTGGGGCGCGTGCTGAACGACCTCGGCCAGCGCGCGCTCCGGGTGGGCAAGCGCGCGCACACCGAGACCCACATCGACCATGCCGGCGCCGACATGGTGAGTCTGGGGCTGGCCGTCGCCGGTCGCCACCTGGGGGCCGAAACGGAGACCAAGGCCGGCGCGGCGGAGGCGCCCGCCGAGGGGGCCCGCTGCCCCATGGGTTCCTCGACCGCCGCTCGTGCCACGGACGCGGTCGGCGAGGCCGACGACGTCGAGGCCGCCATGCCGCGACCGCGAGCGCTCACCGGTACCCGCGTGCTGGTGCTCGGCGCCGGGTCGATGAGCGCGCTTTCGGCCAACACCGTGGCCAGGCAGGGCGCGAGCACCGTCCTGGTGTCGAACCGCACCCACGACCGCGCCGCGCGGCTCGCCGAGTGCCTCACCGAAGCGTACGAGCCCATCGACGGCCGGGCGGTGTCGTTCGAGCGGGCGGCCGAGGTGCTGTCCGAGGTGGACCTGGTGGTGTCCTGCACGGGCGCCCAGGGACTGGTGCTGACCCGCGAGACCGTCGAGGCCGCCGCGCGACGGCGCGGCTCCGCGCGCCCGCTGGTCTTCCTCGACCTGGCCCTGCCGCACGACATCGACACCGACATCCGCGAGCTCGACGACGTCCGGCTGATCGACATCGAGGACCTGCGGAACGCGGTGGCTCACGGCGACACCGGCGGGATGGACGACGCCGGTCACACTGGGGCCGTTTCCGTGGTCCGCGAGATCGTCGACGAGGAGGTCGCCGAGTACCAGTCGGTCCGGCGCGCGGAACTGGTCGCCCCGACCGTGGTCGCGCTGCGCAGCAAGGCCCGCACCGTTCTCGACGCCGAGCTCGCCCGGCTCCAGGGGCGGCTGCCCGACCTGGACGACAAGACACGTGACGAGGTCGGCCACGCGATGCGGCGCGTGGTCGACAAACTGTTGCACCAGCCCACCGTGCGGGTGAAGGAGCTGGCCGCGGGGCCGGACGGCGACTCCTACGAGGCGGCGCTGCGCGAGCTGTTCGACCTCGATCCCGGCACCCCCGACGCGGTCTCCAAACCCGAGCAGGGGCCGCGTGGCGCGCTCGGGGAGGAGCACTAGCCATGAGTGCAGCACCGGTCCGCCTGGGAACCCGCCGCAGCCCCATGGCCACGGCGCAGTCGCAACAGGTCGCCGACGCGATCACCGCGTACACGGGGACGCCGGTCGATCTGGTCCTGGTCACCAGCTTCGGCGACGTCACCAGGGCCCACCTGACACAACTCGGCGGCACCGGGGTGTTCGTCAACGCGCTGCGTGATGAGCTGCTCTCGGGTTCCATCGACATCGCCGTGCACTCGCTGAAGGACCTGCCCACCACTCCCGCCGAGGGGTTGGGCCTGGTCGCCATCACCGAGCGTGAGGATCCGCGCGACGCGTTGTGCGCCCGCGACGGACTCAAGTTCGCCGACCTGCCGTCCGGGGCGCGGGTCGGCACCGGATCCCCACGTCGCGCGGCCCAGCTCGCGCGTCAGCGCCCGGACCTGGAGTTCGTCCCCATCCGCGGCAACGCCGGCACGCGCCTGGACAAGGTGGCCTCCGGCGAGGTCGACGCGGTCGTGCTGGCCTACGCCGGCCTGGTCCGGGTGGGCCGCACCGACGACATCACCGACGTGTTCGAGCCCGAGCTGCTGCTCCCCGCCCCGGGGCAGGGGGCGCTCGCCGTCGAGTGCCGCACCGAGCGCGCGGTTCCGCGGGACCTGGGGCCGCTCGGGGCGGTGGACGACGGACGGACCAGGGCCGCCGTCACGGCCGAGCGTGTCGTCCTCGCCGAGCTGGAGGCCGGATGCGCGGCTCCGGTGGGCGCCTACGCCGAGTGCCACGACGACCGGTTGCGGTTGCGCGCCGCCGTGGTCGCCACCGACGGCTCGCGGGCGATACACCGGGAAGGGGTGGTGTCCATCGAGGGTGGAGACACGGGTGACATCACCGAAACCGCCACTGGACTGGCCAGACAGCTGGCTCGCGAGATGGTCGAGGAAGGAGCCGACCGCATCGTCGCCGATGCCGGTGCCCGGACTGGGGCGCCGAGTCCGGAAGTATGAGGAGCGATCGCACATTGAATCCGCAGAGTGAGAACCAGGAGCCGCGGGCCGAGACCCCGGCCACGCCCGCAGCCGGTCACGTCGCCCTCGTGGGGGCCGGACCGGGGAGCGCGGAGCTGCTGACACTTCGCGGCGCGGCGCTTCTCGCCAAGGCCGATGTGGTCTTCACCGTACGGGAGCCGGGTCCTGAGCTGGCGAAGTACCGCGGCGCCCTGCTCCGGCACTGCCGCGAGGACGTCAAGGTCGTGGAGCCGGCCGAGTGCGGCGGAGAGATCGACGCTCTCGCGGTGACCCACGCGCGCGACGGCCACCGCGTGGTGCGGTTGTACAGTGGCGATCCGATCTTCGGCTGCCGGGGCGCGGACCTCGCCGCCGCCTGCCGCGAGGCCGGTGTCGAGTACGAGGTCGTCCCGGGCCTGCCCGCGGTGACCGCGGTTCCCACTCATGCCGGCATCCCGCTCATGCCCGAAGGGGTGAGCGATGTCCGGGTGGTCAACGCCAAGGACCCCGGGGCCGACTGGAGCCATCGGGGCGAGGGGACGCTCGTCGTGATGTTCCCCGACGCGCCCGACGGCGAGGACGCCCGCCACAGCGGCCCCGGTTACGACCAGCTGTGCAAGTCGCTGGTGGCCGGAGGGCGCCCGGGTACCACGCCGGTGGCCGCGACCCGCATGGGCAGCACCACCGAACAGACCACCGTCGTCTCCACGCTGTCCCGGCTGACCGCCGACATCAAGGCGGCCGACGCCAAGGGCCACAACGTCACCACTCCGGCCCTGGTCATCGTCGGGGAGGCCGCCGAACGGCAGCGGGAGCTGTCCTGGTTCGAGACGCGCCCGCTGTTCGGCTGGCGGGTCCTCGTGCCCCGCACGAAGGAGCAGGCGGCGAGCCTGTCCGAGCAGCTGTACGGATACGGGGCCGTGCCCGAGGAGGTGCCCACGATCTCGGTGGAGCCGCCCCGCACCCCGCAGCAGATCGAACGAGCCGTCCGCGGTCTGGTGACCGGCCGTTACCAGTGGGTCGCGTTCACGTCGTTCAACGCCGTGAAGGCCATCCGGGAACGGTTCGAGTCCTACGGGCTGGACGCCCGCGCGTTCGCCGGGGTGAAGGTGGCCGCCGTCGGGGAGCAGACCGCGGCCGCCCTGCGCGACTTCGGCATCCAGCCCGACCTCACTCCACCGCCCGAGAAGCAGTCCGCCGCGGGGCTGGTCGAGGTGTGGCCGCCCTACGACGCCGAGCTCGACCCGATCGAACGCGTGCTGCTGCCGCGTGCCGACATCGCCACCGAGACGCTCGCGGCCGGCCTCGGCGACCTCGGCTGGGAGGTCGACGACGTCACCGCCTACCGCACGGTGCGCGCCGCCCCGCCGCCGGCCCCCACCCGCGAGGCCATCAAGGGCGGTGAGTTCGACGCCGTTCTGTTCACGTCGTCCTCGACCGTGCGCAACCTCGTGGGGATCGCCGGCAAGCCCCACAACGCGACCGTCATCGGGGTGATCGGACCCGAGACCGCCAAGACCGCCGAGGAGTTCGGGCTGCGTGTCGACGTGACCGCACCGAAGACGTCGGTTTCCGCGCTGGCGTCGGCCCTTTCGGAGTACGGTGCGACCCAACGGGCGGAGGCGGTCGCCGCGGGCAAACCCGTGCTCAAACCCAGCCAGAAGCGGCGCGGGCGCAGGCGCAAGACCGTCTGAGCCCTGCCGCCGTATCGCAGACAGAGGAGCCACCGGCCAATGACCGCGCGATTCCCCACCGCCCGCCCCCGCCGGCTGCGACGCACCTCCGCGTTGCGGCGCATGGTGGCCGAGACCCGGGTGCGGCCCGAGGACCTGATCCTGCCCGTCTTCGTCAAGGAGGGCATCGACGAGCCGCGGCCGGTGCCGTCGATGCCGGGGGTCGTGCAACACACCCGCGAGAGCGTGCGCAAGGCGGCCGAGGAGGCTGTCGACGCCGGGGTCGGTGGGCTGATGCTGTTCGGGATCCCCGAGTCCAAGGACGATCGGGGCTCCGCCGCCGACGACCCCGAGGGGGTGGTCCAGCGGGCGCTGCGCGATCTCTCCTCCGACGTCGGCACCGACATCGTGGTCATGGCCGACCTCTGCCTCGACGAGTACACCTCGCACGGGCACTGTGGGGTGCTAACCCCGTCGGGGGAGGTGGACAACGACGCCACCCTGGAGCGCTACGCCTCCGTCGCCGTCGCGCAGGCCGCCGCGGGCGTGCAGGTCGTCGGGCCCAGCGGGATGATGGACGGCCAGGTCGGGGCGATCCGCACGGCGCTCGACCAGGCCGGCCACACCGACGTCGCGATCCTGGCCTACGCGGCGAAGTACGCGTCGGCGTTCTACGGCCCGTTCCGCGACGCGGCCGAGGGCGCGCCGCAGTTCGGCGATCGCGCCGGGTACCAGCAGGACCCGGCCAACATCCGCGAGGCGCTGCGGGAGGTGGAGCTCGACATCGCCGAAGGCGCTGACATGGTGATGGTGAAACCGGGCCTGGCCTACCTGGACGTCGTCGCCGAGGTGGCCCGCGAGTTCACCGCACCGGTGGCCGCCTACCAGGTCAGCGGTGAGTACGCGATGGTGGAGGCCGCGGCGCTGCAGGGGTGGCTCGAGC
Organism: Halostreptopolyspora alba; assembly: GCA_003725585.1. Taxonomy (GTDB): domain Bacteria; phylum Actinomycetota; class Actinomycetes; order Streptosporangiales; family Streptosporangiaceae; genus Lipingzhangella; species Lipingzhangella alba. The sequence continues at coordinate 148,580 of RJMB01000011.1, forward strand.
GCGAGCGCGTCATACTGGAAACGCTGCTCAGTCACCGGAGGGCGGGCGCCAGCCAGATCCTCACGTACTGGGCGACCGAGGCGGCACGCCTGCTGCGCTGACGGGGACACACTCCCCGGTCGCGCGGTCGAGGTCGGGGAGGCGAGGAACCGACCGCGACCGACAGCGAGGGGAGGGGTGATCTTGGCCGGTGTGATGTCCCGGCGGAAACGCCGTCCCGCGGCAGGCGGGATGCTGGACGCGGCACTCGGGTACGCCGCGCTGGGATGGCCGGTGTGTCGTGGCGTCGAGCCCGGTGGTGTCGGCCGCGCCTGCGTCTGTGACCGCATGGGCTGCCCCGACCCGGCGGCGCATCCGGTGTCGGCGGCCTGGGCGCTGGAGGCCACCACCGCCTCGGAGACGATCCGCCGGTGGTGGTCGGAGAGCCCCGCGGCCAACGTCATCCTCCCGACGGGCCGGGTGTTCGACGTGTTCGACGTGCCCGCTGAGGCCGGTGTGATGGCGCTGGCCCGGATGGACCGCTCCGGTGTGCAGGTGGGCCCGGTGGCCACGGTCGACGGCCGGCGCTACCTGTTCTTCGTGGCCACACGTTCACCGGCGGACGAGGACGAGTGGTGGTCCTGCCATCTCGACTGCGTCCCCGACACCCTCTCCGAAACCCCCGGGCTGCGCTGGCACTGCCGCGACAGCTACGTTGTCGCCCCACCCTCGCGCCTGCCCTCGGGTAACGGCGTCGGATGGATCCGCTCCCCCCACAGCGGCGAGCGCGGAGCCGCGCTGCCCGACCCGATCGTCGTACTCGACGTCCTGGCCGACACCTGCGAGTAGGGAAGTACCGTTCACCAACCTCCGGCGCGTGGCAACACCGGTCGAGTTCCGGCCAACCTCAAAGGGCGGGGCCATGATCCAGCGGGCCGTGCGCGAGGGTGAGCCTACGAGCGATGTCATCCGTCGCGCCCGTCGGCCGCCCGAACGTGAGGACGCCGCACAGCTCGCTGACGAGGGAGGATCTGTCCACGGAGGAGGACGCCTGGTGGCGTGGCCGGCTGGCGGTCGCGCGAGGCGGGCGGTGGCGCACGCCACGAAAGACGGGCGCTGGCCCGGGGCGCGTTTCGGTTCCGCGTGGCGCGGCTCCGGCGGGAGACTCGGTGCCGTACTCGATGCCCGCCAGGTCGGCACCGCGTGCGGTGTTCGCGTCGTTGTTCGGGGGCCGGATCCGCGGTGCGACGTGAGGGACCGACTTTCGCGACGGCGTCGCGCCCCAACGCGCGTTACGCGGGCAGCTCCAGCTTCTCGTCGCTGATGACGACCCCGTCCTGGTCGCCGTAGACCCACGACTCCGGGGTGAACAGGACATTGCCGAACGCCACCGGGACGTCCAGGTAGCCGGCGCCGGTCTTTCCGGACTTGCGCGGGTTGGACCCGAGCGCCTTGATACCGAGGTCGAGTTCGCCGAGTTCGGCGACGTCACGGACGGCCCCGTTGATGATGACGCCGGCCCACCCGTTGTCGAAGGCGGCCTTGGCGACCAGGTCCCCCAGCAGGGCCGAGCGCAGCGAACCACCGCCGTCGACGACCAGCACCCAGCCCTCGCCGGGCTGGTTCAGTTGCTCCTTGACCAGAGCGTTGTCCTCGTGGCACTTGATCGTCGCGACCGGTCCGTGGAACATGTCGCGGCCACCGTAGGACCGGAACTGTGTCTCGCAGCTCCCGAGCACGTCCCCGTGGTGGTCGATCAGGTCTGCGGTGGCGAAGACCTCGGTCAATTGAGGCTCCCTGTCGTCTCTCGGCTGGCCTGCCCCCAAACCTAGAAGATCGTCACGGCGGGGTGCGCAGCGGGGCTGGCGGGACGTGCGGGGGAGCGCGGTGTCGTATCCCGTGGTGGGCGGCACCACCGGCACCGTGGACCTGCCAGACTGGGCCCGTGGGTACCAAGACGACTTCCGCTGAGCTGTTCGAGCGCGCCAGCACGGTCACTCCTGGCGCGGTGAACTCCCCGGTCCGCGCCTTCGGGGCGGTCGGGGGCACCCCCCCGTTCATGGCCTCGGGCGAGGGTCCCTACCTCACCGACGTCGACGGCAACACCTATGTCGACCTGGTCTGCTCGTGGGGGCCGCTGATCCTCGGCCACGCGCACCCCGCTGTCGTGGCGGAGCTGGAGGGGGCCGTACGCCGGGGCAGCTCGTTCGGAGCGCCGGTGCCCGGCGAGGTGGAACTCGCCGAGGAGATCGTCGCGCGCGCCCCGGTTGACCAGGTGCGACTGGTCAACTCCGGCACCGAGGCCACCATGTCCGCGGTCCGGCTGGCCCGCGCCGCCACCGGGCGGTCCAAGGTGGTCAAGTTCGCCGGGAACTACCACGGCCACGTCGACGCGCTGCTGGCCTCCGCCGGATCGGGCGTGGCGACGTTCGCGGTGCCGGACTCCCCGGGTGTGACCGGGGCGAGTGCCGCGGACACCCTGGTGCTGCCGTACAACGACACAGAGGCGGTCGAGCGCGCCTTCGCCGAGTCGGGCTCGGAGATCGCCTGCGTGATCGCCGAGGCGTGCCCCGCGAACATGGGTGTCGTCCCGCCGAAGGACGGGTTCAACGCCAAGCTACGCGAGATCACCGCCGCCCACGGTGCCCTGCTGGTCCTCGACGAGGTCCTGACCGGGTTCCGGGTCACCGGTTCGGGCTGGTTCGGGCTGGAGGGCGTGCGCCCGGACCTCGTCACGTTCGGCAAGGTCATGGGGGGTGGCGTGCCCGCCGCCGCGTTCGGCGGCCGGGCCGACCTCATGGAGCGTCTCACCCCGGCCGGCCCGGTGTACCAGGGCGGCACCCTGTCGGGGAACCCGCTGGCCACCGCGGCCGGGCTCGCGACGTTGCGCAACGCGACCCCCGATGTCTACGCCCACATCGACCGGGTCTCGGCTCGGGTGTCCGAGGCCGTGGGCCAGGAGCTGAGCGCTGCCGGAGTCCCCCACCGGATCCAGCACGGCGGGAACCTGTTCACCGTGTTCTTCACCGAGAACGAGGTGACCGACTTCGACGGGGCCCGCGCGCAGGACACCGGCCAGTACGCGGCGTTCTTCAACGCGATGCTGGAGCAGGGGGTGTACCTGCCGGCCGCGGCGTTCGAAGCGTGGTTCCTCTCGGCGGCGCACGACGACGCGGCCATCGACCGGGTGATCTCGGCGTTGCCGAAGGCGGCTCGGGCGGCGGCCCGGGCCGGATCCTGACGATCGTCCGCGGCACCCGCCGCCGGATTCGCCGAATGACGCGCCGGCCGCGTGTTGGGCGACGCTCTCCCGTGGGCCACCGCCCCGCCCCGGCCGGACCCGCGGCATGATCCCGCCGGATGTGGTCGCACCGCCCCTCCGGCCAGCGTGTGCCGCGATGTCCATGTTGGCTGGTGGGCGTGGGCGGATGGCCGCCACCCGCCCACGCCACGATGGACGCGACGCACGCCGCGGTCGATAGTTTTGAACGGGCACGGGCGGCGTGCGCTGCGCCATCCCCGCAGCCACCAGAGCGTGACCGAGCCGGAAGGGAATCCGCCACCACGATGACCACGACGACGGTTGTCCACCTGCTCAGACACGGCGAAGTGCACAACCCGGCCGGTGTGCTGTACGGCCGGTTGCCGGGCTACCACCTGAACGAGAACGGTGTCCGGATGGCCGAGTTCGCCGTGGACTGGTTCTCCGGGAGGGACATCGCCGTGCTGCGCACCTCGCCACTGGAACGCGCGCGAGAGACCGCCGAGCCGCTGAGCAAGGCGTTCGGCCTCGACGCCGAGGTCGACGAGCGGCTGGTCGAGGCGGAGAACCACCTGCAGGGAATGGTCCTGGGCTCGTGGTCGTTGGGGAACCTGAAGGTGGTGCGCCGGGCGTACAACCCGTTCCGTCCCTCTTGGGGGGAACCGTACTCCGCGATCGTCGAGCGGATGGTCGAGACGGTCAAAGCCGTCCGCAAGGAGGCGTGGGGGCGCGAGGCCGTGTGCGTCAGCCACCAGCTTCCCATCTGGATCACGCGCCGTGCCGCCGAGAGGAAGCGGCTCTGGCACCGGCCCGATCACCGCCAGTGTGGGCTCGCGAGTGTGACATCATTTACGTTCGAGGAGCGCAAGCTGGTCAGTGTCGGCTACAGCGAACCCGCCGCGTCGCTGTACCCCACTGGGCGCACGACCACCGCCGGCGCCTGACCGGGTAGGCTGACGCCTCGGGTGCGGAGTTCTCACGTGGGCGCGGACCGTCGCACCCGGTACCGGCGCTCAATCTCCACCACGATCCTGAACGATCCCTCTCAAGGAGGCGTGCGGCCATTCCTCGTGTAGTGCTCGTCATTGGGGCCTCCCAGTACCTGGGTGCCCGCACGGTTCAGACCCTGCAGGACGATCCCGGAGTGGACCGGGTCCTCGGGGTCGACTCGGCGCCTCCCCACCTTCCGATCGGGGAGGCCGAGTTCGTCCACGCCGACGCGTGTGGCGACGGTGTCGACCGGGTCATCCGCGAGTCCGGTGCCGACACGGTGCTGCACCTGGGCCTGCTGTCCACCGACAGGGGGCCCGTGCAGGAGAACACCCGCGTCGGCACCATGCAGGTGCTCGCCGCCTGTCAGCGTTCCACGGCCGTGAGCCGGCTGGTGCTGCGTTCGGGGTCGGCGCTCGAGGCGCGCGACGTCGCTGAAGTGGAGACCTACACCCGCGGACTCGCGCGGCGACGCCCCGACCTGTCGGTCGCGGTGCTGCGGTTCGCCAACATCATCGGCCCCTCGGTGGAGACCCCGCTGACCCACTATCTGGGGATGCGGGTGGTTCCCACGATGCGGGGCCACGACCCGCGGATGCAGTTCATCCACGAGGACGACGGGGTCGAGGTCCTGCGTCGCATGGCTCTTGGCAGCGGGAGCCCCTACGACGGCTTCTTCGACGTCGCGGCCCCGGGCGCGATGCCGCTGTCGGCGTGCCTGCGCCGGGTCGGCCGCCCGGGTATCCCGGTCCCCGAGCGCGGACTGCGGGTGCTCGGCGGGCTCGGTCGGCGACGCGGTGCGCACTACTCGCCGGAACGACTACGCCGGCTCTGCTGCGACCGGGTTTTCGACACGGGACAGCTGGAGCGCGTCCTGGAGTGGACCCCGACCCACACGTCGCGGCAGGCGTTCGAGGCGTTCGCCGACGCGGCCGGGCGCGCCTCCGACCAGTTGGAACGGGCCGACCCACCGAACCGGTTCGGGCCGGCGGCTGCGCGTGTGCGTGCCGGCGTGGGCCGCTGAGTCAGAGCCGCCCGCGTCGGCGTAGTACCCCGACCGTGACCCCACCGGCCACCGCGCCGGCGACAGCGGCGGGGACGCCCACGCGTAGTGTCCTGCGGTGCGAGCGGAACTCGTGGATGGGCCACCCCTTCGCCTCGGCGTGCTCTCGGAGCTCGTCGTCGGGGTTCACCGCGTTGGGGTGGCCCACCATGGAGAGCAGCGGCAGGTCGTTGTAGGAGTCGCTGTAGGCCGTGCAGGCCGCGAGGTCCAACCCTTCGCGTTCCGCCAGGGCGCGTATCGCCTCGGCCTTGGCCGGACCGTGCAACAGGTCGCCGACCAGCCGGCCGGTGTACACCCCGTCGACGGTCTCGGCCACCGTTCCGAGCGCGCCGGTGAGCCCCATGCGCCGGTTGATGATGTCGGCGAGCTCGATCGGGGTGGCCGTGACCAGCCAGACCGGGTGGCCGGTGGCGAGGTGGCGGTCCACCAGGGCGCGCGCCCCCTCCCAGATGCGGTCGGACATCGTGTCGTCGTAGATCTCCTCACACAGCCGTACCAGGTCCTCGACGTCGTGCCCGGCGACGAAGGCCAGTGCCGCCTCCCGTGCGGCGTCGATGTGCTCGGTGTGCTCGGTCCCGCTGAACCGGAACACCAGCTGGCCCCACGCGAAGCGGAGCAGGTCGCGGGTGGTGAACAGGTCACGCGCGGCGAGTCCGCGCGCGAAGTGGTAGATCGAGGCGCCCCGCATGAGGGTGTTGTCGACATCGAAGAACGCGGCCGCCTTTCCGGGGTGGGGTTTCGCGGCGGGCTCGGTCGTGGTCTCGGCCGCCGCCGCGGCGGCCTCGCCCGCCAGCGCCGCCCGGCCGTCGTCTCCGCGGAAGGTGTAGCGCCACATGTCTCGAGCCTACGACCGCTGTGTGGGGGTGGAGTGCACGCGTGGCGACCGCGTTGTGTCGGTGGGGCGACCGTTTCCCGATGGCGGGCTCCGTCGCGGTGCTCGACAGTGCTGCGCGAGTGCCGCCGACTCCTGGTCCGCCGTCGTGGCCCGTGTCCATGGCGGCGCGCGTATTGTGAGGTAGATCACCTAACAATCGCGGCAAGTTGCACAATTTCCCATAAATCCGGCAATACTGCTCCAGTTCGCCCGCACCGCGGTCGAAACAGGGGGTGAAAGTGCAGCATTATTGGCGGGATGGTCGAGGTAGGTCTGGCATTCGTCTGCGCACTCGTGGCATGGAGCGCCACAGCCGCACTGGTCGCTCTGTACTCCCGTACACAGCAGCGCTACCTGCTGATCTGGGTCGTGTCGACGGTGAGCGTCGCGATCGCGCTGAGCGCGGCGTTCCCGGGAGCGCTGCTCGGGTTCTCCGAGATCACGTTCCGTCTGTTCCAGATCGGGATCGCGCTGCTCGGCCCGTTGCTGGCGGCATGGGGGGCCGTGGAGTACGCGATCCGCTCGCCCCGGGTGCGCTTCGGCTCCCGGCTGGTCGTCGCGACCCTGACGATCGTGCCGGTGGTGATCCTCGTCTTCGACCAGTTGGGCGGGGATTTCGACAGTAGCTTGCCCCCGATGTCCGACCACTACGACGTCATCCCCATGGCCGTACTCGGCCTGGTGCACATGGTGGTGGCCGTAACGCTCGTCGGGTGCGTGCTCCTCATGCTGAGCCGCGGTCGGCGACGCCCGCGGCCCACCGGCCAGCGGGCTTCGGTGCTCGGACTGATCGGGCTCGCGGCCCTCCTGGAGATCGCCATCAGCCGGTTCGGGCTGGGACTCCTCGGGCAACTGTTGGCCGCGGGCGCGGTCGCCTGCGTGTGGATCGCGTGCGTCAAGGCCCAGAACGCGCTGTGGAGCGACGTCGACGACGAGTTCGACGACGACAGTTTCGGGATGGAGGACGACGTGCCCCGACGGCGACGCGCGACCGCGGAGGAACCCGACGACCACGGAAACGACGCGGGGCCACCCGAGCGCTCGTCCTCCCGGTTGCGGGGGGTGATCACGATCTACACGATCGTCGACGGGCATCAGGACGTCTTCGACGACCTCGCGGCCGAGATGGTGGCCGAGGTGACCCGACGCGAACCCGATACCCTGCTGTTCGCCTGCCATACTGTCCCCAGCGCGCCCCTGCAGCGCATCATCTACGCGATCTATCGCGACCAGCTCGCGTTCGAGGAGCACCAACAGCAGCCCCACATCGTCGAGTTCTCACGCAGAACCCACGGACGCGTCGCTGCGACCAACGTGATCGAGTTGGCTCTCTCGGGCGCCTCAGCCTCCGATAGCCTCGCGGCGATGCTGATGCCGCGCTGACTCGGGGCCAACCTCCACGCCGGCGAGGAGATGGCTGGGATAACACTTGGAATCCGCTGGGGGTTACTCCTCCGCGGGCAGTGCGACAGTGGGCGTCAAGTACGCTTCACACTGGAACTTTCCGGCTCTTGGTGCCAGCGTCGGCACCGGGAACGCCTAGGCGACGCGTTCGTGAGACCAGGTCGGTTGCGCGGTTCGCCGGGACTGAACGGGAGTGTGCGAAAGCCCGATGCGAAAGATTCTCGTCCTACTGGTCTTCTTGGTGGTCGTGTTGGTCGTCGCCGACCGTGGGTTGCACTACGCCGCGCAGCACGAGATCGCCAACCGGGTGAGTCAGCAGTACGACATGGCCTCGGAGCCGGAGGTCACCATCTCCGGAATCCCGTTCCTCACCCAGGCGGTCAGCGGCGACTACCCCGAGGTACGCATCGTCACGGGTGCCCTGACCGTGGGCGAGGTGCAGCTGGAGCGCGTGGACATCACCGCGCACGACGTCGAGGCACCGCTGGGCGACCTGCTGTCCGAACCACAGATCACCGCGAACGCCGCCGAAGCGCAGGTGACACTGCCGTACAGCGAGCTGCAAAAGCAGCTTCCCGAAGGCATCGTGATCGAGAGCGAGAACGGTCAGCCGCGGGTCAGCGGAGACCTCGCCGTCCTCGGGTTCAGCGTGGCGGTCGCCGCCGACATCGAGGTCACCGCCGAGGAGGACTCCTTCACGATCACCCCGTCGAACATCGACGTGGGCGAGTCTCCGGTCGACGTCGGATCGACCGTCGAAGAGCAGCTGACGGTCTCCGTCCCCGCCCCACAGCTCCCGTTCGACCTACAGGTGACCGGTGTCGAGGAACAGCCCAACGGTGTCGAGGTCAGCGCCGAAGCGTCCGAGGTCGACCTGGTGAACGGGGCGAACCGGCAGCAGTGAGCGGTGGAGCCGGGGAGGGCGACCGATATCGTGGGGAACGCGGTCCCCCCGGCAGTTGGCCGTGGTCGAGCGGGGCCGCGACGGAGGCGTTGCGGTGCGCGCCGACGAAGGGGGAACCGGGATGTCCGGCGGCGACGGCGTTCCAGCTCTGCGTCCGCACGAGGTCGGGACCACGGAGTTCGGTGAGCGGGCCACGCTCGTGCAGTTCTCCTCGGCGTTCTGCCAGCCGTGCCGGGCCACGCGCCGGATCCTGAGCGACGTGGGCGCGATGGTCGACGGCGTCACGCACGTGGAGATCGACGCCGAGTCCCATCTGGACCTGGTGCGGTGGTTGAACATCTCGCGGACCCCGACCGTTCTGGTGCTGGACGCCGACGGGCGCATCGTCCGGCGGGCGAGCGGACAGCCGCGCAAGGCCGACGTGATCGCCGCGTTGGGTGAGGCTATCGGCGTCCATTAGGGGGTGTCTCCCGGGCTCGCTGGCGCTCGCCTGCTCGGGTGCCTGTTGTTTGGGCTCGCTTCGCTCGCCTGCTCGGGTGTCCGGGGTGCCGGGGATCTTCGGGTCCTGCGGCGCTGGTCGCTCGTTCCTCGCTCCCGCGCCTGCGGACCCTGCAGAACCCCGGCGGCACCCGACCTCGACTCGCTACCGCTCGCCGGGCTCGGGTGTCCGGGAGCTGGGAACCTTGGGGTGCCTTCGGTGGGGTGGCCGACCGGGGCGGGGTAGCCCCGAGGCCACGGGTGGGCTCCCTCACTCGTGACATCCGGCTGCGCACCCCGTACGATCGATGACGTGAGTTCTCCTACAGGGCCGGTACTGACGAAGCGGCGGGCGGTTGACTTCTGCCACGTCGCCACCGCGCTCTGTTCCGCTGACTGCTAGAGCTCAGCGTCGTGGCGCCACCCCTTCGCGAGCCGGCTTCGGGCCGGCCGGTTGTGCGCCGACCCTCCACGATCCTTCTCGTACCGCTCACGCAGCAGGGGAACCCACAATGCAGGTCGACCCACGAGGGCAGCGGTTCGCCGCCGCCATCAGCACAGCTGTACTCGCCCTGGTGCTGGTCAGCGGGAGTGCCATGCTGCTCGCGGCTCAGGGGCTGGTCTTCGCCGTCGCCGCGGTCACCGGGATTCGCTACTCTCCCTACGGGCTGCTGTACACGGTCCTCGTGCGACCACGACTCGCCCGGCCCCGGGAACTGGAGGACGCGGCTCCGGCGCGGTTCGCCCAAGGGGCGGGACTCGCCCTCACAGTGGTCGGGCTGGTCGGGTACCTGTTCGTCGGCGCCTGGCTCGGGGTCGCCGCCACCGCGCTCGCGCTCTCGGCCGCCTTTCTGAACGCCGCCGTTGGCTTCTGCACGGGTTGCGAAGTGTACGTACTGCTCAACCGTCTTCCACCCCCCTTGCAGGGGCGTATGACCGTGCAGGTGCCGCGGTAGACGCCCACACCGTCCGTCGCACAACGAACCAAGGAGGTTCCCCATGAGCCGCTCAGACGTCCTCGTGGACGCCGACTGGGTGGAGTCCCACCTCAACGAGCCCAATGTCGTTCTCGTTGAGGTCGACGAGGACACCTCGGCCTACGACAAGGGACACATCCCCAACGCCATCAAGATCGACTGGAAGCAGGATCTCCAGGATCCGGTCAGGCGCGACTTCATCGACCGCACGGGCTTCGAGAAGCTGCTCTCCGAGCGCGGCATCTCCAACGACGACACCGTCGTGCTCTACGGCGGCAACAACAACTGGTTCGCCGCCTACGCGTACTGGTACTTCAAGCTCTACGGGCACCAGAACGTCAAACTGCTCGACGGGGGCCGCAAGAAGTGGGAGCTCGACTCCCGCGAGCTGACCGACGAGGTACCCGACCGGCCCAAGACCAACTACACGGCCCAGGAGCAGGACACCTCGATCCGGGCCTTCCGCGACGAGGTCGTCAACGCGATCGGTACGAAGGATCTCGTGGACGTGCGCTCGCCCGACGAGTTCGTCGGCAAGCTGCTCGCGCCGGCGCACCTGCCGCAGGAGACCTCGCAGCGTCCGGGGCACATTCCCACGGCGCGCAACATCCCCTGGGCCAAGACCGCCAACGAGGACGGCACGTTCAAGTCCGACGAGGAGCTGCGGGAGCTCTACACCGAGGCCGGTGTGGACCTGAACAAGGACATCATCGCCTACTGCCGTATCGGCGAGCGCTCGTCGCACACCTGGTTCGCGCTGCACGAGCTGCTGGGCCTGGAGAACGTGAAGAACTACGACGGATCGTGGACCGAGTACGGCTCGCTGGTTGGCGTGCCGGTGGAGCTTGGGGAGGCCAAGTGAGCGACAACGGATGCGGAGCTCCGGTCGGCGGCGTGGCGCTGGCCGACGCGGACGCCGGAGACCAGGCGGTGATCCAGGGCACCGTGCAGCGTGACGGGGAGCCGCTGAGTGGGGCGTACGCCCGGCTGTTGAACGCCTCCGACGACTTCGTCGGCGAGGTCGCCACCGGCCCGGAGGGGACATTCCGGTTCTTCGCCACCGACGGCGACTGGAAGGTACGTGTCCTGGCCTCGAAGGGCTTCTCCGAGGAGTACGCCGTGCGCGCCGAGGTGGGCAAGGTCATCGACCTGCAGGTGAACGCCTGAGCCACAACGCCTGAGCCACGCTGTGGACGTGATCGCCGGCGTTGGCGGGGAGATCTCCCCGCCAACGCCGGCGATTTTCGTGTGGGGCGTGTGTCGCGGCGAGCGCTGGGGAGTGAGCGGACGAACCGAGTCAATTCGGTTACGGGCGTGACATCTCCGCTACGGGCTGACAACATTCTCACGTACCAGTGCGAGCTTGCCCGGCCGTGCGCGGATCACCGGGTAGGAGGTGCTACGAGGTGGTCGCCCCCCGATCAGGAGCCCAGTTCGGTACGACCTTCCTGGGTTGGCGTCACGAGGTCGTCCTCGACGAACCCGGGCCACCACCGAAGCGCCCCGCCCCGACCGAACAGGACCGGGTCAGCGAGGAGTGGATCGCCGGGCAACGGCGGATGGAGGCGCGCACCAACCAGCCGCTGAGGTACGCGCTGTACGCACTGGTGGGGCTCGTGGCGCTGTGCGCCCTGTTGTGGCTGGTGCGCGTCCTCCCGGGGATCCTCGTGCTCGGAGTGTTCCTGGCGTGCCTGGCCATCGCGCTGCCCATCCTGATGGCGCTGTTACAGAGCCGCCGGGTGATGCGCGAGCGGGTGGCCGCCGAGCGGCGTCGTGTCGAGCGGATCCGCGCCGACGACGAGGAACGGCTCCGCGAACAGCAGGAGGAGCACGCCCGCCGCTACACCGAGTGGCAGGGCCGCAAGCGGGCCTACGAGGCGCAGCCCCACTGGTACGGGGTCACTGTCCCCGAGGGGGTCACAACCGTCCTGGTCTCCGGGGGCACCGACGCGGGATGGTCGGCCGTGCTCACCACCATCGGGGCGTCCCGGCTGCGGGGTGGCGGTGACCTCACCGTGGTCGACCTGTCGGGGCGTGCGGTCTCGGCCGATCTCACCTCCCTGGCCGAGCAGTGCGGGGTGACGTCGAAGCTGTGGGTGCTGCCCGCCGACCTCACCACGATGCACCTCGGCACCAACCTCACCGCTCGGCGGCGCTCCCGGGTTCTCGCCGCCGTGGCCCGTGCCTGCGACCCCAAGGCCGACCCCGATGCCGACCAGCGCCTGCTGCTGCGCCTGCTCGACGTGGTGGGAGAGCGGGCCAGTGTCGCCACACTCACCAGCGGGCTGCACGCGCTCGCCGAGCCCGACAGCGCCCTCTCCGACGATCCCGCGCTGCGCCCACTGGGCGCGGCGCGGCTCTCCGAGGTGCGCGAACAGTGCGGCACGGACCAGGCCGTGGTCGAGCGCGCGTGGGAGTTGGAGCGCCACCTCGCCCCTTTCGAGGGGCTCGGGAGCCGGGCCGCCGAGCAGCCCTACGCGCAGGTGAAAGTGATCGCCACCGACCGGGTGTCCGGAGAGGTGGCCGCGCGCGCCTTCGGCACCTACACCCTGAGCGCACTGAGCGAGCTGCTGGACCTGCGGTCGGCCAACGCGTCCGACGGTCCGGTGCCGTGGGCGCGGACCGTGGCGGTGTGCGGCGCCGACGCGCTGCCCGCCGCCGAGGTCGACCGGGCGATACGCGCGGCGCGCGGCGCCGGTGTCGGGCTGGTCCTGATGTTCCGCGAGAACAGTGGGGAGGACGAGAGCGTTGCGCAGCGGTTCGCCGACGACCACTGTCTGACCGCAGTGATGCGCCAGCCCGACGCCGGGTCGGCGGAACGAACGGCCTCCCGGCTGCTCGCGGGGGGCCGCGGTACCGGGGAAGTGTCCGCGAGCACGACGGGAGCGGGCCAGCACACCGGCGAAACCGGTGAGTCCGGGGCCGGCGAGAGTAACCCCGCAGGAGAGGGGCTCCGGCTGCACCGGCTCACCGAGGTGATCGGCGAGGCGCTGCGTGACACCGCCGCCGACGGTCACCACACGGGCGGTTCCGGCGACCCCGCCGAGGCCGACACCACGCCGGTCACGGTGCGCCCCACGGCGAAGTCCGTCGCCCCACTCGATCTGGTCAAACACGTTCGTTCGGCGACCAGCTGGGGCCGTGCCACGATCCAGGCGGCCGACATCGACACCCCGCGCGACCCCGGCCGCGTGCGTGACCTGAGGATCGACTCGCTCGGGCTGCGGAATCTTCCCCCCACGGCGATGATCCTGCCCGACAGTGGTGAGCTGGTGCTCGCCGACGCCAATCCGGGCATCCTGACGTTGCCGACCGCCACGCTCGGCACCGTCGCCCAGGCACGTTCCGGCCTCGCGAACGTCGACGCGCCGTCGGAGCCGGACGAGGACCCACCGCCGAACCTGGGCCCGCCGCCGAAACGTCTGGACTGGCGGACGAGCCAGCGAACCCCCGAAGTCGGGGATGGGACGCGCGGCGGCGGCGATGCCCGAGCTTCCCGTGGGGAATAGGCTGTAAGTCTCCACCTCTCCGAATGGGGAGGTTCCCCGTGCCTCCTTTGCGGCAATCACTCCCAGCAGCTGTAGTGGGGATTTATGAGCGAACTTCCCTTGCGTGCCCAGTTGGCCTCCGCCCTGGGCAAGGGCGCGGCCAGCCTGTCCCGGGCCGCCCGGCGCGGCGATGGTTCCGTCATCGGCGGTCGCGTCGCGCTGAAGGTCGAGCCGGGGCTGCTCGGCAAGCTCTCCCGGGGCCGGAGGTTGACCCTGGTCAGTGCCACCAACGGCAAGACCACGACGACACGGCTGATCGCCTCGGCACTGCGTGAGCTCGGTGACATCGCGACCAACGAGCATGGCGCGAACATGCCCACCGGACACATCACGGCGCTCGCGGCCAAACCCGAGGCCCGCAACGGCGTTCTGGAGACCGACGAGAAGTACCTGCCGCAGGTGCTGGAGGCGACGTCGCCCGCGGTCGTGGTGCTGATGAACCTGAGCCGTGACCAGATGGACCGTGCCTCCGAGATCAACCTGCTCGCGAAGAAGTGGCGCGAGTCGCTGCAGAAGAGCGAGGCGCACGTGGTCGCCAACGCCGATGACCCCCTGGTGGCCTGGGCGGGGCTCGGCGCCCGGCACGCCACGTGGGTCTCCGCGGGACAGCGCTGGAAGGAGGACTCCTGGTGCTGCCCCGACTGTGGCGGGCATCTCAAGCGCGAACCCGAGCCGCACTGGGAGTGCCCCGAGTGTGGGCTGGCCCGTCCCGAGGCCACGTGGAGTGTGGACAACGACGCCGATGTCGTCATCACCCCCGACGGGCAGCGCATGAAGCTCGACCTCGGGCTGCCCGGTGGCGCCAACCGCGCCAACGCCGCCATCGCCATGGCCACGGCGGTGACCTACGGGATCCACCCCAAACAGTCGTTGCCTCGATTGCGGGAGATCCGTTCGGTCGCCGGGCGCTACACCTCCGTCGTCACCAACGGCGTCGAGGTGCGGCTGCTCCTGGCGAAGAACCCGGCCGGGTGGCTGGAGTCGTTCGCTGTTCTGGGGCCGCCGCGGATACCGGTGATCCTGGCGGTCAACGCCCAGATTCCCGACGGCAAGGACACCTCGTGGCTGTGGGATGTCGACTACAGCGTGCTGGGCGACCGCCGCGTGTTCGTGATGGGGGAGCGCCGCACCGACCTCGCGCTCCGGTTGGAGACCGACGGGGTCGCCTTCGACGTGGGCGATGACGTCGCCGGTGTCGTAACCAGGATCAAGGCGGAGCAGCCCGAGATCACCAAGGTCGACGTCATCGCCAACTACACGGCGTTCCAGCAGATCCGCGCCGCGTACGGCCGGGTGCAGTAGGCACGCCGCGACCGGGAGAGGGGAGAACCATATGAGTGACGACAGTAGCGTGTTGCGCATTGTCTGGATCTATCCGGACCTGCTGAGTACCTACGGCGACCAGGGCAACGCGTTGATCCTGCGCCGGCGCGCGGAACAGCGCGGTATCCGTACCGAGGTCGTGTACGTGTACTCCAGCGACCCGGTGCCGGTCGAGGGGGACATCTACCTGCTGGGTGGCGGCGAGGACCGACCACAGAACCTCGCCGCCGAACGGTTGCGCTCCGACGGGGGGCTGAAGCGCGCCACGGAGCGCGGCGCGGCCGTGCTCGCGGTCTGCGCGGGCTACCAGATCATCGGTGAGAGTTTCGGTGACGACGATGACAACCCGTTGCCGGGTGTGGGGATCCTGGACATCCGCAGCGGGCGCGGCGAGACCCGGGCGGTCGGCGAGATCGTCGCCGAGGTCGCCCCCGAGGTCGGTGGCGGCACGATCACGGGATTCGAGAACCACCAGGGCCGTACGGCGCTCGGGCCGAGTGCCCGGCCCTTGTCGCGGACCCTGCTGGGCATCGGCAACGACGGCTCGACCGAGGGCGCGTACCAGGGCAACGTCCTGGGAACCTACCTGCACGGCCCCGCGCTGCCGCGCAACCCGGCACTGGCCGACCTGCTGCTGAGCATCCGGGTGGGTCAGCTCGACCCGCTGCCCGCGTCCTGGGGCGAGCGGCTGCACGAGGAGCGGATCGCGGCCGTCATGTGAGGCGTCGTGCTCCGGCGCGCTTCCCGGCGGCGCGTTACCGGGCCGCGAGGTCGGTCACCTCGGTGGCCGTGGTGACGATCTCCGCGGACAGGGCGCGCAGCGCCGGGTCGCGCCCGGTGCCGGCGCGGATCGCCAGCGAGATGGTGCGGCTCACCGGGTCGCCCACGAGTGGGCGCACCACGATGTCGGTGTCGCCGGGTTCCAGGGCGAACCGGGGGACCAGGGCGACCCCCAGGCCGGCGCGGACCATGGCGATGATGACCGTGTAGTCGTTGCTGGCGTAGTCCACGCGGGGGGCGAATCCCGCCTCCGCGCACGCCTGGTCGAGCGCCGCGCGCCCGGAGGTGTCGTCGTACGGGCTGATCCAGGTCTCCTCGGCCAGGCTCGCCAGCTGGACCGGGCCTTCGGCGAGTGCCCGGTCGGGCGGGAGGAGCATCACGAACGTCTCGGTGAGCAGTCGGGTCAGCGTGACACCCGTGGTGTCGAGTGGGGGTAGCAGGGCGTAGGAGTACACCAGCGCGAGGTCGGTCTCGTGGCCACGGAGCGCCGCCATACTCTCCGGGGCCTCCCGCTCGTCCACGATGACGCGCAGTGCGGGGTGGCGTTGCCCGCAGCGTGACACCGCGGACGGAACCAGGGTGCGGGCGGCCGTGGGGAACGCCGACAGCCGCACCGGGCCGGTGGGTGTTCCCGCCAGCTCGGCCAGCTCCGCGCGCGCCTCGTTCATCCCCTCGATGAGGCGCTCCGCGTGCCGAACCAGGACCCAGCCCGCGTCGGTGATGCGCAGCACCCGCCCCTCGCGCACGAACAGGGTGAGGCCGGCCTCGCGTTGCAGCAGGGTGAGCTGCTGCGAGACCGCCGAGGGCGTCAGGGATCCGGCCTCGGCGACCGCCGTGACGGTCCCCCGCTGCGCGAGTTCCAGGAGTAGCCGTAGCCTTCGAATCTCAAACATGTAGCTTAGCTTAAGGTTATTTGTAAAAGATGTCGATGGACTGCATCGGGCCTGGTGTCGCAGCATGGAGACATGACGTTGCTGGTGGATACGGCACGGGCCGGTGCCCCGGAGAGCACCTGGACCGGCGAACTTCGCTCCCGCGTGGCGGCCGCGCGAACGGAGATGGCGCGTCGCGACCTCTCGGCGCTGCTCCTGGTCTCCCCGGAGAACATCTACTACCTGCTCGGCCTGGACTACCAGGGCTACTTCGCGTTCAGTGTGCTGCTGTTGCCACGCGAAGGGGCACCCGAGCTCATCACCCGGGCCATGGAGGGGCCGACCATCGCCGCCCGCGCGCCGGACTGCGTGCACCGCCCGTTCCACGACGGCGAAAGTCCCGTGGCGACCGTCGCCGCGGCACTGCGCGACCACGTCCGGCCGGGCGAGGCGGTCGGAGCCGAGGACTCGGCGATGTTCTTCCCGCCGGCGATCTGGGCCGGGCTGCGCCAGGAGCTGCCGGAGCTCGTCTGGGTGGGCGCCGGCGACCTCGGGCAGCAGCTACGCGAGGTCAAGTCGGCCGCGGAGATCACGTCCGTGCGCCGCGCGGCGTCGCTGTCGGGAGACGCCATGGCCTCCGGGATCGGCGCCATCGCGGCCGGCGGCAGCGAGTCCCGGGTGGCGGCGGCCGTGTACTCGACGATGATCTCCGGCGGCAGCCAGCCCCCCGGGTTCGCGCCCCTGATCAGGTCCACCCAGATCCTGCAGCAGGAGCACGTCACCTGGGACGAGCGTGTGATCGAGCCGGGTGAAGGGCTGTTCCTGGAGCTGTCGGCGTGCGTACGGCGCTACCACGCACCGTTGAGCCGCACCGTGTACGTGAACGAGGCGCCCCCCGAGGCCGTCGTCGCGCACCGGGCCGCCCTCTCCGGGCTGCGGGCGATCACCGCCGAGCTGAGGCCCGGCGCCGTCGCCAGCGACGTCTACGGCGCCTGGCAGGACGCGGTCACCCGGGTCCACCCGCAGCAGGGGGCGCCTCGGCACCACTGTGGCTACCTCGTGGGGATCGGTTTCCCGCCGAGCTGGGTGGGCGGCGGCGAGGTCCTGGGTATACGGCCCGGATCGCACCGGAGGATCCGTACCGGAATGACGTTCCACGCCATGTCGTGGGTGAGTGAGCCCACCGGGTACGTCATCTCCGACACCGTCCTTGTGACCGAGGACGGATGCGAGGTGCTCACCCGGGCACCGCGAGAGCTCACCGTCGTCTAGCCGTACTTAGCCACCCGGTCCGACCGCCACCCGCGCCGAACACTGAAGAGGCCGAGCATGAGAATCACCGCCATCGAGGCCACACCGGTCGCCGTGCCCTTCCGTACCGACGAGGTGTGGGCGTTCGGCCGTCGCCGCGGCCAGGTCGTGGTGCTCGTCGAGGTGCACACCGACGAGGGGATGACCGGGATCGGCGAGGCCGCGGCCTACCCGTCTACCGAGGTCGTCCAGGCCGCGCTGGGCGCCCTCGAACCGCTGGTCGTGGGCGAGGACCCCCGCGACATCGAACGGCTCACCAAACGGGTCGAGGTGGTCGGCACCTGGCACCACATGCGGCAGAACAGCCCTGCCCTGGCCGCGGTGGACATGGCGTGTTGGGACATCGTCGGCAAGGTGTGCGGCCAGCCGCTGGTCACGCTGTTCGGTGGGCGTTTCCGGGAGTGGGTCGGCTTCTTCTACTACGTCCCCGGCGGCACGCCGGAGGAGGCCGCCAGCCAGGCGGCCGAGGGCGCCGATCTGGGGTTCTCCACCTTCTACCTGAAAGTCGGATCGTCGCGGCCCGGCGACGACATCGACCGGGTGGCCGCGGTCCGCGAGGCGGTGGGCCCCGACGCGGGGATCCGGGTCGACGCCAACGAGGCGTGGTCCTCGGGCACCGCGATCCGGGTGTTGCGCGCGATGTGGGAGTACGGGCTGGAGCTGGCCGAACAGCCGGTGTCGGGTCGGAACCTGGCTGAGATGGCCTACGTCCGTGGCCGGATAGACACGCCGCTGCTGGCCAACGAGGCGTCCTGGACCCGTTACGACCAGATCGAGGTGATCCGCTACGGCGCGGCCGACGTGGTCTCGGTCGACAACCAGATGGACGGGGGCCTGCTCAACCTGAAGCGTTCGGCGGGAATCTGCGACGCCGCCGGTCTGCCCGTGGTCAAGCACAGCCTCGGGGAGCTGGGGGTGGGGCTGGCCGCCGCGCTGCACGTCATGGCGGCCACCCCGAACTTCGTCCTGGCCAACCAGGCGTACTCCTCGCTGCTGGCCGACGACGTGATCATCGAGCCGCACGTGTACACCGAGGGCCATCTTCCGGCCCCGGGTGGGCCCGGCCTGGGCGTCACCCTCGACCGGGAGAAGGTGGGACGCTACGCCGACGACTTCGCCCGCGACCCCGGCGGTTACGCCTTCCACGACCGGCGACGGGCCGCCGAGCCCACACCCCTCCCACGGATCTAGCCGCCTCCTCTTTGTGTTGACCCTTCTATGTCAATTGGTGGGGTGAGGCTTGGTGGTGGGAGGGTCCCACCCGGCCC
>RJMB01000012.1 GCA_003725585.1 Halostreptopolyspora alba
CCATCACCCATCGTGACCGCGATCGTGGGAATGTCAGTGGTCATACTCACCCTTTCCTCGGGTCGGTGTCCGGGCACCCGACCGTCCCCGGACGTGGGTTCGCCGCCGACGCTGGCCGAGGGCGGAGGTGTTCGACGATCCGGACGAGGCTGTCCGCCGGGCCGAAGCCGCCCGGCCGGGTCACCACGGAGCCCCCGTCGGGGGTGTGGCTGTGGACCGCGCCGTGGTGGATCTCCGCCACGGGGGCCAGGTGGGTGACCCCGAGCGCGTCGAGGACCCGACGGGCGGTCTCTCCTCCGGTGAGTACGAGGTCGGCCGCGCTCCCGGCGGCGCCCGCCGTGGTGTGGTCTCGCCGGGTGAGTGCCCGTGCGGCGGTGGTGGCGAGCCGTCGCGCGATCGCCCGGGAGTGGCGGGGGTCGACCCCGTTCGTGGCCGCGACGCTCAACGCGGTCGGACCCTGGCCGAGGGCGGTGACCAGACGCTCGACTTCCTCGGTGCGCGCATCGGTGACGTTGGGGTCCGAGACGTCGAGGGTCACGGAGCGCACACCGGTTTCGCGTAGCCGGCCGAGCTGTTCGGCGGCCGTGGGTTGGGCACTGCCGACGACCACGAGCAGTGGCCGGTCCGGGGTGATGGGGTGTCGCGACTGCGGGGGCGTGGTGGTCCCCGGACGGGAGGGGGAGAGGGCCCTGCCGAGGGCGGCGGCCAGTCCGCCCGAGCCGACCATCCGGACACCGGGCAGCCGAACGGCGGCCGCCACGATGGTGTCGAGGTCGGTGTCCTCCTCGGCGTCGCATATCGGGATCTCGCCCGCGTTGGTGGCGTCGGTGAGCGCGGCGAGCAGCCGCCCGGAGCGCACCACGGACAGGGGGAGGGTGCGGCTGGGGGCGGGGGAGATCGCGGCGGCGATCGAGGTGGGAGGGTCGTCGGACTCGGCGGCCCAGGCGTCACTGTGGTGCAACGGGGTGTCCCACAGGTGGGTGACCCCGCCGAGGACCGTGCGCCCGCCGTTGGGAAGCGCCGGGGCCAGCACGGTGGGTGCCCCCGTTGTCCGGGGGCCGCGTGGACAACCGGGGAGGTTGGGGTCGCGCAGGGCGGCCACGGTCGCCGCGACGTTGCCGCGCAGCAGTGAGTCGATCTTCGCCAGTGGCAGTGTGTCGGTCTCGGCGGTGGCGTGTTCGCGGGCGGCGCGGGTGAGCGCGCGCGCCGCGTCACCGGCGGACGCGTGGCGGGTGTCGAGGTCGACGACGAGGGTCTGGCGTGTGGTGCCACTTCCACTTTGCGCGCTTCGCGCGGTTTCGTCGGGGTGGTGGCGTGGCGTGTGTGGGGCGAGGGCGATCCGCGTCGCACGTCCGGGAGCGCGCACCACCGCGGCGGTCTCCGCCGCGCCGGACAGGTCGTCGGCGAAGACGAGAATGCGTGAATCGCGCATTGATCGAATCCCGGGGCCTCCTCTGCGATACCGTTCCCCTCGACACCGTGCGGGGAACTCGGGGTCTCCTCGTCGTGGACGCGCAGCTTATTGCGCGAAACAAACTACTTGTATTGCGTGAAACGCGCAATCATGACACAGTGAGCTGAGTTACAGCGCCCACGCGCAACCGAGCGGAAGGGGAGGCCATGACCACGAGCCCGACCAGTGCGGCACTGGCGCCGGTGGAACTGCCCGGGGTGGATCTCCCGCTGTCGCGGGCCGTGCTGGGCACCATGACGTTCGCCGACACGGCGACCGCCTCCGAGGCCGCGGGCATGGTCGACCTCGCGCTGGACTCGGGAGTCACCACCATTGACACCGCCAACGTGTACGTCGGCGGGGGCAGCGAGGAGCTCCTCGGTCAGCTGCTGCCACGGCGCCGGGACCGGGTCGTGCTCGCCACGAAGGCCGGCATCCCCCACCCCGACGCGGGGGAGAACGCCCCACTCTCGGCGGCGGGCCTGCGCGCCAGCCTGGAGGGCAGCCTCGCCCGGCTCGGCACCGAGCGCGTCGACCTGCTCTATCTGCACCAGCCGGACCGCGACACGCCCCTCTCCGAGACCCTGGGCACCGTGGCCGAGCTGGTGGAGGAGGGCAAGGTCGCGGCGCTCGGCGTGTCCAACTTCGCGGCGTGGCAGATCGCCGAGGTGAACCACGTCGCCGACAGTGTGGGCGCCCCCCGGCCCGTGGTCGCCCAGCAGCTCTACAACCTGCTCGCGCGCCGGATCGAGGAGGAGTACACGGAGTTCGCGGCGACGCGCGGCCTGCTCACGATGGCCTACAACCCGCTCGCCGGGGGCATGCTCACCGGCCGCCACAGCTACGACCACACCCCCTCCTCCGGGCGCTTCGGCGACGCGCGCGTCGCCGGGATGTACCGTCAGCGGTACTGGGACCCCGCCCTGTTCGACGCGGTGAACACGCTCGCCCGTGTCGCCGACGAGGCGGGACTGTCCCTGACCGACCTCTCGCTGCGTTGGCTGCTGAGCAAGCCCGCCACCGGTGCGCTGCTGCTGGGCAGCTCGCGCGTCGAGCACCTGCGGGACAACCTGGCCGCGGTAGCGGCGGGACCGCTGCCCGCGGAGACGGTCGCGGCCTGCGACGAGGTCGGGGCGTCCCTGCGGGGGCCGATGCCCGCCTACAACCGTTGACGCACGCACAGCACGCGACGACGAAGGAGAAGTGGTGCGCATGAGCGCGGCTGAGTTCGCCCGCGGGATTCGCGAGCGCCGCACGGCCATCGGCTACTGGGTGGTGATGGACGCCCCCGTCGCCACCGAGCGGCTCGGACATCTCGGCTACGACTACGTGGCTCTGGACGCCCAGCACGGGTTGCTCGGGTACTCCGGCATCCTCAACGGGCTGATGGCGGTTGACGCCGGCGGCACGTCGGTGGGGATGGTTCGGGTCGAGGCCAACGACCCGACCGCGATCGGCCGGGCACTGGACGCGGGCGCGGGCGGGGTGATCGTCCCCATGGTGGACAGCGCCCAGGACGCCGCGGCCGCGGTCTCGGCGTGCCGCTACCCCCCGCGGGGGCAACGTTCCTACGGCCCGATGCGGGCGATGCTGCGGGTCGGTCCGCGCCCCGCCGAGAGCGACGCGAGCACGCTCGTCATCGCGATGATCGAGACGTCCCGGGGTCTGGACAGCGTCGAGGAGATCTGCGCCACCCCCGGGTTGGACGGGGTGTACGTGGGACCCTCGGACCTGAGCCTGGCGATCGGCGGTGCCTATCCGGGCGACCCGGACGTGGCTGAGACCTTCGACGCCGCGCTGTCCAGGATCAGTAGGGCCGCCGCGGCGTCCGGGATCGCCGCCGGCATCCACACCCCCAACGGGGAGGTCGCCGCGCGCCGGCTGGGCGAGGGCTACACCTTCGCCACCGTCGCCTCCGACGTGGTGCACCTGGAACAGGCCGCCCGCCACCACCTGGCCGTGGCACGGGGCGAGGGAGACCAGTGAACGGTGGCGCCCGTGGTCCCGGCGCGCAAGAATGAGGGGACCACCCCGACGGGGGGCGTACCGTACTCCCGTGTCATTCCCGTGTCGCGCCGAAACCGTGAACCGCCCGCGACCTCAGAGGTGACGCGCTTCGCGCGCGATTCTGGAGCGCGCCTCCATCAGCGCGAAGCCCAGCAGGTTGCGCCCCCGCCACTGGCCGGGGTCCCGCGCGCGCTCGTCGTCGGCCGCCAACCCGATCCCCCAGATCCGGTCGTTCGGACTGGCCTCGGCCAGAACCCGGGAACCACTGGCCAGCAGGTATTCGCGAAGCAGCGTGTCCCGCGAGAACTTGGCGTGGTTGCCGCGCACCACGATCCGGTAGCGCTCGCGCGCCCAGACCGCCTCGTCGAACCCACGCACCTCGCGGCCGGCGTCCTTGGCCTGTTTGGGGTGCCGGGCGGACAGGACCGCGGACTCGGCGTCGGGGTCGGAGAACAGCCGCGCCTTCTCGGCCATCATGTAGTGCTCCGCCGTCGGGTACTCGACGCCGTCCACGGTGAAGGGGGACGGCCACCACTGCGACAGGCAGCCGGGTCCCTCCCCGCCCGAGCGGGGAGGGTGGTGCCCCCAGAAGAACAGGAACTTCACTCGGCCCGTGACGCTCGGGAAGTCCGAGACGTCGCGGATGTCGGCGGCATCGACCATGGGACAAGACTGGCACGCCCGGCCGCGCCGATCCACACGTTTTCCCGTGGTCGACCGGCCCGCCCCGGCCCCAACGGCGCGCGACCGGCCGACCCGTCGGGACCGGGGAGGCCCGGTCACACCCGGTGTACCCGCGCTGGCGACGCGGAGGACGCCGAAGTGCGTTGGTGGGGTGTCCCGGCCGTGCTCGACCGTAGCGCTTCGAGGTGACCCGCCGGCGCGGTCAGGGCCGTGAACACCCGATGGTCGGAGTACCGTGTCTCGGGCCGGCAGTCGTGCGGCTCGGCCGGGCCGGGGGACGGAGGCCGCCACTTCCGCTCGGGCTCCCACCCCTTCGGTGCGGCCCCGGCGCGGCTCGTCGTTCTCCCGCTCACCCCACGTGGAGCTCCCCCCACAGCCGTGGGTCGGCGATGGAGCGACCCACGGACACGGTGTAGTCGCCCGGCACGAGTTCCCACCTGCCGGCGTCGCTGGCCCAGATCTCCGCGGCGCGGCGCGCGACCGCGATCTCGACGGTGCGGCTGTCGCCGGCGCCGGCTCCGACGCTGGCGAAGCCAGCGAGCACCCGCGTGGGACGGTCCCCTGGCTCGTGGGGCGCCAGGTACACCTGCACGACCTCGCGCCCGTCGCGGTCGCCGATGTTGGTGAGGGTGACCCGCAGGCGCGCCAGCTCGCCCTCCGGGGCGGTGCCGGAGGCGGGCAGCACCTCCAGGATGTCGTAGCGCCAGGTGGTGTAGGACAGCCCGTGGCCGAACGGGAACGCCGGGGTGGTCGCCACACGGTCCCAGGCGCGGTAGCCCACGTAGACGTCCTCGTCGTAGACGAGGGCGCCGTCGGTGGGCACGACCTCGCGCACCGGAACGTCGGACTCGCGGGCGGGCCAGGTGGTGGGCAGCCGGCCCGAGGGGTCGTGGGTGCCGAGCAGCACGTCGGCCAGGGCGCCGCCGACCTCCTGGCCGCCGAACCAGGTGAGCAGGACGGCCGGGACCTCGTCACGCCAGGGCATCTCCACCGGGGACCCGGTGTTGACGACCACCACGGTGTTCGGGTTGGCGGCGGCCACCCGGGAGACGAGTTCGTCCTGGCGGCCGGGCAACGCCAACGAGGACCGGTCGAAACCCTCGGACTCGACCTCGGCGGTGGTGTTGACCACCACGACCGCCACGTCGGAGCCGGCCGCCGCGTCGACGGCCTCACCGATGAGGGTCTCGTCGGGGGCCAGGGGTTCGCTGTGCGCGAGCCGGAAGGCGACCATCGGGAACTCACCCGTGGCCGTGCCCCCATCGTGGACGAGCCGCACCGACACGGGTCGCCCCGCTGTCAGCTCCACCCCGGCCGTGGCCGTGGGCGGGTCGAACAGCGCCGCGGCCGGGTCGTCGCCGCTGAACGTGAGGGTGCCGTCGTGGACCTCCCGCCCGTCCACGGTCAGGGTGAAGTGGCCGATCCCCACGACCGCGAAGGTGTGGCGGCCGGTGGTCTCGGGGGTGAACGTTCCCGCGACCTCGACCCCGGCGAGGTCGTCGGGGTCGAGGTCGGCGGGGAACTCGCCGATCCATTGGGCGGTGCCGTCGGGAAGCTCCTCGGTGGCCAGGATCCCGCCGTCGGCGGCGCGGAAGGTCGCTGTGAGCGGCGTCGCGAGCGCCGGCAGCTGAACACGTGGGTCGACCCCGGCCGAGTGGGTCAGGCGCACGTGCCCGGGTAGCGCGGCGCGCAGCCCCTCCAGCGGGCTGACCGTGTGCTCGGCGAACACGGTGGCGCTGCCGCCGCCGCTGGTGCGGGCCTCGGCGGCGGCCATCCCGACGAGCGCCACCGAGTCCAGTCGCGTGCTGTCCAGCGGCAGAGTGCTGTTCTCGTTGCGCAGCAGCACGAAGGAGCGGCGCGCGACGTCGCGGGCGAGCGCGCGTCCCTCCAGCGGGGCGGGCAGCTGGCTGGTGGGCACGGCGGGAGGCGCGCCGTCCAGCGCCCCGACCCGGGCGGCCAGCCGCAGTACCCGGCGGGCCAGGGTGTCCACGGCCTTCTCCGAGACGCGGCCGTCGCGCACGGCCTCCAGGAGATGCCGCCCGTACACGGTGGTGGGGCCGGGCATGGCGATGTCCAGGCCGGCCAGGCAGTCACGCACGGTGTCGCGGGCGGCGGTCCAGTCGGACACGAGGACCCCGTCGAAGCCCCAGTCGGAGCGCAGCACCGTGTTCAGGTCCGCGTGCTCGGTCATGCTGACGCCGTTGACCCGGTTGTAGGCGGACATCACCCCCCACGGGTGGGCGCGGGTGACGATGGTCTCGAATGGCGCCATGTAGATCTCGCGCAGCGCCCGTCCGCTGACGCGCACGTCCACGGTGAACCGTTCGGTCTCGGAGTCGTTGGCGACGAAGTGCTTCACCGTGGCGGCCACCCCACCGTCCTGCACCCCGCGCACGTAGGCGACGCCGAGCTCACCGGTCAGGTACGGGTCCTCGGAGAACGTCTCGAAGTGGCGCCCTCCCAGCGGGGAGCGGTGCATGTTCACCGTCGGGGCGAGCAGCACGTGCACCCCTTTGCGGCGCGCCTCCTGGGCCAGCAGGGTGCCCGTGGCGCGCACCAGGTCGGGATCCCAGGTCGCGGCGAGCGCCGTGGGGCTGGGCAGCTGGACCGAGGGGTCGGCCGGCCCCCAGGACTCGCCTCGCACCCCGACGGGACCGTCGGACATGACGAGCCGGCCCAACCCGATGTCGGGGTTGGGGGGAAGCGCCCAGGCCGACGCTCCGGAGAGCAGGGCGACCTTGCCCTCCAGGTCCAGTGTCGCCAGAGCGTCGGTGACGCGGCGCTCACGTTCCGTTTCGGCTTCGGGTCCGGCGCTGTGGGACGCGGTGCTCATCGGTCTCCCCGGGGGACGCGGCTGTACGTGACGGGCCGTGGCGCGCCGCGCGGCCGACCCGCGGGACCAGGATAGGCGCGCCCGTGACCCGGGCCGTGGTGGTTCCGGCGCGTGGGAGGGGACGCGTGGCCCGCCCGGGTCACGTCGTCTCGGAGACGACCCGTTCGGCGTCGGCGACCCGGAGCTTTCCGGAGACGAGCTGGCCCAGCAGAGTGTCCCGGAGGTCGGCGAGGGCGCGGGACTCGTCCCGGCGCGCGAACACGTGGGCGAACATCGGGCGGACGTTGTGGGTGAACTCGGCGATCCGCTCCGGTGGGGGAAGCCGCACCGTCCGGGACAGCGCGACGGAGCGGTTGAGCCCGGGAACCGCGGAGTCGGAATTCAGGGTGTCGAGCGGCAGGGTGTCGAGCGTGTAGTAGAGGTACTCCAACGACACGTCACCGTGCTTGGGTGAGGCGTGGAACGTGGTGTCGATCGGGAAGAAGGAGTCCCGTGACCAGTGGACGGCCCCGACCGTGCCCTTGCGGCCCACCACGATGCCCGGCCCGGTGACCAGCGGGGTGTGGTGGGTGCCGCTTCGCCCGCTGCTGCCGTAGACGGGAACGTCGCCGGGAACCCGCTTGGCTTTGGGTAGTGCCCTCCCATAGTGGAGGTCGGCGATCTCGGCGAGTTCCACCAGTTGGCCGGGGTGGTTGGTCGCCTCGCGGTAGAGGGCGTGGCACAGCTCGTTGGAGGCCCGCGTGACACGCTCGTTGACCGCGATCTTGTCGTCCAGGGCGCCGAGGACGGCGGCGATGGCCCGCTGCTCGGCCAACGGTGGGAGGTCCACCTCGAGTGACCTGAGGATGCCCAGGTTGATGTGCGGAACTCCCGCGCTGATGGCCTGGCCACGGATCTCGCGCACGACACCCGGCGACCGCAGGCAGTAGTAGACGAACTCGGGGTGGGCGAGGTCCCTGTCGACACGCAGCCGCATCTGGCTCTGCGAGATGACGTAGCGGTCGAAGGGGGTGGGGGGCACGATGCCGACCTGGCCCAGGGTTCCCCGCTGGGTGACGATGACGTCCCCCGGCTCGGCGAGGTTCCCGGCGAACCTGGTATCGGCTTTCTCGGGGCTGACGAACACGAATTCGTCGGTGTTGAACCTCCGGTCCGGGTCGAGGTTGTTTCCCCTGATCACCGGAACACCCGAGTTCTCGTAGTCCTTGCCGCCGAGGGAGGATCCGAACGGTCCGCCGGTGATCCCCTTCTCGACAGCGAGGTCGCCGACGGTGACACGCCGCCACCCACTCATGGCCCGCCCTCCGTATGGTTTGTCCACCGGCCCGATCGTGCCCCGGGGGGCACTCCGCCATTGTGCCCCGCGCCGTCGGCCCCCGGTGACGGCGGAAGCCCCCGATCCGGCCCGGATCCCGTGGCGGGGCCGTGGGCTAGGGTCAGCCCCGAAGGCCCGCACCACGGGACCGGGTTCGCCGGCCAACGCCCCGGCTCTTTCCGCTGGACACCATCCGGCCGGGTGAGGACGACCACCGAGACGAGGAAGGGGAACAGCCGTGAACGAGCGGACCATGGCGGGCAAGGTCGTCGTGGTGACCGGCGCCAACACCGGCATCGGCAAGGCCACCGCCCTCAGCGTGGCCGGGCGCGGCGCGACCACGATCCTGGCGTGCCGTGACCGGGCCAAGGGTGGCCGAGCCGCGGAGGAGATCCGCACCGCCACCGGCAACGACGAGGTCACCACGGTGCGTCTCGACCTCGCTGACCCGGGCAGTGTCGAGGAGTGCGCCGGCGAGGTGGTCGCGTCCACCGGTGGCGTCGACGTGCTGGTCAACAACGCCGGGGCGGTGATGCGCGAGCGTGAGCTCACCGCACAGGGGTTCGAGAGGACCCTGGTGACCAACCACCTCGGCCACTACGCGCTGACCCGGCTGCTCCTGGGCCACCTCCGCAGGCCGGGCCGGGTCGTCAGCGTGAGCTCGGACGCGCACCGGTTCGTCAACGGGATCCGGTTCGACGACCTGACCCTCGAACGCGGGTGGGGGATCATGAGAGCCTACGGGCACGCCAAGCTCGCCCAGATCCTGTTCACTCGCGAGCTCGCGCGCCGCTACGGCGACGACGGCGTCACCGCCCACGCGGCGCACCCGGGGTTCGTGGGCTCCGACCTCTACCGCAGCCGCGATGGTGGCGGTGTCGTGGAGAGAGCCGCCGGGGCGGCGATCGGGCTGTTCGCCAAGTCCCCGGCCGAGGGCGCGGCGACCTCGATCCACCTGGCCGTCTCCGATGAGGCGCTGGGCACCAACGGCGGCTACTGGGCCAACTCCAAACCGGCCCGCGCTTCCCGCGCGGCCACGGACGACCACGCGGCCCGGCGCCTGTGGGAGACCAGCGAGCGGTTGCTCACCGGGGCCGGAACGTCCCTGCCGGACGCCTGACGGTGCGGTGTCTCCCCGGTCTTCCCGCCTGGCCTCCTCACCTCATGGGGGCGGGGCGTTTTCCCGCCCACCGGCACGGAGGGGTCAGGGCTTGCGCAGCACCCCGCCGTACTCGTAGATGCGTTGGCGTTCCCGCGAGGCGCCGACGTAGGGGGCCACCAGCGGGTGTGGCTCGGCCAGGGCCGGCTGGTCGGGGTCGGGCCGCCAGCCGTTGATGTCGCCCAGCCCGGGATCAACGGGGTTCAGGTCCCGCAGCCAGGGATCGATTTCGGCGGGTGTGCGGGTCTTCCACGGGACCCCGAGTTCCCGGGCCATGGCGTTGCCCTCGGCGGCCACGGCGGGGTCGTCGGTCGTCACGTGCGACAGCGCGAGGAAGCTCCCCGAGGGGGTGTGGTCGAGGCAGCCACGCACCGCCCGGCGCGCGGCCGTGTCGTCGGGGATGCAGTGCGGGATGGAGAACATCAACACCCCGACCGGTCGGGAGAGGTCCAGTAGCTCCCGTGTCCGGGGCGCGTTGAGAACGGCCTCCGGGTCGGTGATGTCGGCCTGGACGAAGGCGGTCGAGGCGTCGTTGGCGAGCAGGGCACAGCCGTGGACCCGCACGATCGGATCGTTGTCGACGTAGACCACCCGCGCGTCGGGGCGAAACCGCTGGGCCACCTCGTGCACGTTGTTCTCCGTGGGAAGCCCGGAACCCAGGTCCAGGAACTGGTCGAGGCCCTCGTCCCGGGCCAGGTAACGCACCGCCCGGTACAGGAACAGCCGGTTCTGCCGCGCGATGTCCACACACTCCGGGTACGCTTCCACCGCCCCGGTGACGATCTGGCGGTCGACCTCGTAGTTGTCCTTGCTCCCCAGGTACAACCCGTATGCCCGGGCCGGGGTGGGCCGGTCCGTTGGGATGTCCGTCGGGGGGTCCGTCTCGGTGCCGGTGGCCTGCCGCATGAACTCGTTCGGCTTCGTCAAGGCCGCTCTCCCGGGAATCGGTCGGGGGACCACGAACCGCGCCGCGGTCGGTTGGCGACAGTTTATGGGGGGAGGCTCGTCCCCGGGAAAGGCCCACGATCTTGGCCGTGGCGGGCGTTCGGCGGGGCGGGAAGAACCGGCCCCTGGTCATTCCGGTGCCCGTGGAACCGGTTGGACTTCCACCGTTGGCGTTGGCCGGATCCGGACGTCACGAACCCGCGTTCGAGTCGGCCGCCGCGACACTGGTGTTCGTCCTGGTGGTGCTGGGCACCCACGCTTCGTGGCGGTGCCCGGCACGGCGCGGCCCCCGGTTCCCGACCGCGCGGACCCACCCACCACAACCGCGCCCGGCCGGGTACGGCCGGGCCGGGGTCGGAGCCGGACCGGCCGGTACCGGGGTGGAACGCGCGAGATCACCACGGGGGCCAGGGGCGGGACGGATCGCCGGTGGCACGGCGGCCCGGCTCCACTGGTGCGGGGGTTCTCCGCACACGAACCGCGCCCGGGGCACGTCTGTGGCCCCGCGTGCCACCGGCGATCGGGAGTTCACGGTCGCGCGCCTCTCGTCACCGTTCCGGCGAGGGTCGCCGCTCGGGTGAGTCGGTGGGGAGCGGTTCCCCGGAGGCCGGCGCGGGGCGCAGCAGCGACCCGACCGTCGCGACCGCGACGTTGGCCACCAGACCGACCACCCCGGCGTGCACCCCGTGGAACGTGTCGACACCGGAGAGGGCCATGCCTCCGGCGATCACCGAGCCGACGACCATTCCCCACAACACGGATGCGGCGGACATCCGGCTCCAGTAGAGCCCCAGGATGAACGCCGGCGCGATCTGGATCAGCAGCTCGAACTTCAGCACGAAGATGTTGACCAGGAGCGTGGGTGGGTTCCAGGCGATCAGCAGCAGCGCGGCGACCGCGACGATGCCGCACACCTTGCCCGCGAGCAGGGCGGTTCGTTCGCTGGCACGCGGGGCGACGTGCTGTTGGATGACGTCCTTGGACACGATGGCGGAGAAGGCGAGCAGGACCGAGTCGGCCGTGGACACGATCGCCGCCACGACCCCGCCGAACAGCAGGATCATCATCACGTAGAAGAACGGGTTGATCCCGGCGACGTCGTTGGCGATCCGGCCCACCAGCTGCTCGGACTCGCCCTCGGACAGCCCCGGGTACAGCTGGATGGCGATGATCCCCACCAGGAACACGACCGCCGTGGTGATCAGCGGCATCCAGGCCATGCGGGACAGGGAGCGCCGCAGGGTGCTCTCACTCTCCGCGGCGTAGATGCGTTGGATCGCGTGGGGGTAGACGGCCGCGCCGATGCCGACCAGAACCAGGATCGACAGCCAGCTCACCGACCCTTCGGTCGACGGGGTGGCCACCTTGTCGGGTTCGGCGGAGATCACGTGGCCGAACGTGTCCCCCAGGTCGCCGCCGGCCAGGTGGAGCCCACCGGCGACGAGGACGAACACCCCCAACAGCAGGGCGATCCCCTGCATGACGTCGGTGAAGGCGACCGCGCGCATCCCGCCGAGCCAGGAGTAGGCGAGCATGACGGCGACGAAGCCGAGCATCGCCATCTGGTAGGGCACCGTGCCTCCCGTGAGGCCCGAGATGCCGTGCCCCATGGCGATGAGCTGCTCCAGCAGGAAGTTGCCCAGGGCCCACAGCATGAGCAGGGCGGCGAGCAGGGACACCGCCGGGGAGGCGAACCGGTGGCGCAGCCAGTCAGTGGGGGTGATGAACCGCTCTCGCCGCGCGATCCGGTTCAGGCGCGGGGCGAAGAGCAGGTAGCCACCGATGATGACGGTCATGAACATGACCGACTGCCACCACTCGAACCCCATCCGGTAGGCGGAGGGCGCGTAGCCCACGATGTTGTTCCCGCTGTACTGCGTGGCGTACAGCGTGAAGAAGAGGACGAGGATGCCCAGGTGCCGGCCGGCGAGGTAGTAGTTCTGCATGTCGTCGCGTACGCCGGGCCGGCGGCGGCTCACCCAGAACCCGATGCCGAGCATCATGAGGGCGTAGACGCAGAGCACGATGATGCCGGGCGCTCCGGCGAACGTCAGCTGTTCCACGTCTCAGTCCTCCTCGCCGTCGTCCGGGGTTTCCCACTGTGTCCGGCACACCCAGCTGAGGAAGCCGCACAGGACGACCGAGCCGGCCAGGGTGACCAGCGACCACAGGGGCAGGCCGAACACGATGGGGTGGATGGTTTCCGGCGGCCAGTACCACGGGACCGAGACGAGGATGATGGCGGCGAGCACGACCCAGATCCACGGTTTGCGGATGGGTTCCCGAGGTTGGCGCGGTGACGGGCGGTTCACTGCTCTCCTCTTGGGTTGACGGGGGATCTTGGGGCGATTGTGGCCCATGACCGGAATGTGGCCTACATCCGGTTCTCGTGGTGCATAGCAGCACTATCGGAGCGCTCGGGGCAACCCCCTGGGGAGGGCGAATTTCTCCATCTCCCGCAGGTCACCCGGAGTCCGGGTAGTGGAGCGCGGGGATCGCGCCGGGCGGGGAGGTGGGTCCGGCTCGCGTCAGCGTTCCGACGCGTTCGGCGCGCTCATGAGAGTGGGGCGCGACGTGGGGAGTTCCCAGGTGTTCGGGCTTGTCGCTGCTGTAGGGCCACACTCGCTGGCTCTGGGGGCGCGGTGACCCCCGAAGGCCGACCAGTCGGGATGGCCGTGCCGGTCCCAACGTCAGTTACCGGGAGCGGTGTGCGGTGACGATGAGCGTGCCCAAGTGGTCGAACTCCGGGGCGGGCTCCACCCGCACCTCGTGGACGTGGTGGGCGGCGGGGTGGGGTCCCGCGTGGCCGTGTCGGGGGTGGCACGGCCACGCGGGGTTCGCGCGGGGGTGGTTATTCGAAGGGGCTGCGCCACACCACCGGGGGTGGGGTGGCGGTGGGGGTGGGTGCCACGCAGACCAACGTTGTAACCCCGCAGGTGGCGCTGTGGATGGGATGGCCCTCCAGGGTTTCCCCGCGCCGATGGACGGCCACCCCCTTGGCGGCGGCCCAGGCGCGGAGGTGGGCCATGTCGGCCACCTGGCGGATCTCGCAGTAGGTCGTGGCCGTGGCCGGGGTGGTGTTCGGGGTGGTGTTGGGGGTCACTGGCCCACCCCCGGGTTCTGGCGGGTCTGGTGCTCACGCATGAACTGTCGGGCGGTGTGGAGGTGTTCGGCCACGGTGTCCAGCCAGGCGAGTTGGGTGTCGTGGTCGGTGTCGCCGGGCCACAGTTCCACCTCGAAGCCGGGGGCCAGTCGCAGCGTGATCGCCCGAGGACGGGCATCGACCAGGGCCACTTCATCGGGGTGGGGCTGCCACAGGGTGGCCTCCCGTGGGCACCGGCTCACCGCTGGCCCTCCTCCCTGGTCGGTGTGGGTTCTCCCGTCTGGAGTAGGGCGCGGATCTGGGCGGCGTGGAAGCGGGGGTGGCCGCCGGGGGTGCGGATGGCGGCGAGCCGCCCGGTGCGTACCCAGGTGAGCACGGTCTCGGTGGAGACGTGCAACAACGCGGCGACCTCCTTGACCGTGACCAACGGTTCGGCCTCGTGAACCAAGGACGACGATCCCGGCTTACGTGTCGTCATTTGGGCACTCCCGTCAGGGTCAGCCCCGCCGGCGGGGTGGTTTCCGGGGTGGACAGTGGGGCCGAGGGGGCCGGTGGGGTGTCCTTGGGTGGGGTGTGCCCGGTGGTGCCGTCATGGTCGAGGCGTAGGACCACACCCCGGCGCGGGCGGCTCACCCGCACCGCGGCGGTGGCCCGCCGCTCGGCCCGCCGCCGGGCGCAGTGGGCCATGTCCAGCACGTAGGGGCGGACCATCCCCGCCTGTGCCTCGACCTCGTAGGCGGGCGGGGCTTCGGTGACCGGCAGGGGTGGGGCATAGGGACGCACCCGCGCCGTCGCACGAACACGGGCACGGCTGCGGGTTGGGGCAGGGCGGGGGCGGGTGTGCCGCTCGACGTAGCTGGCGAGTATCGGCGTCACCGCACCCACGAACAGGGACAGATACCGCATAGGTCCCCCTTGGGATCGGGCCGCTGGGTGGGCGGCAAGTGCATCGGGTAGGACCATGCTTACGCATCTCATCGAAATCTGCAATGCTAAACGTATATCTGATGGCTATAATCATTGCCAATCGCTAACAACGACTTAAGAGGTGCGTGAAATGTCTGATTCGGTGTCGTCCCGCGTAGGATCAGAACAAGTCCAAGCATCCAACCCAGGGAGTGACGACGTGGCCGGTGGCAGCCCGACCGTCAGGCGCAGGCGTCTGGCGCGAAAGCTCCGTGAGCTGCGCGAAGCGACGAACCTGACGTCAGATCAGGCCACGAAGAAGGCGGGGTTCTCGCGCGGCAAGCTCACACGCATGGAACGCAACGAGTGGATGTTGCCGGACCCGGAAGACATCGCAAAACTCCTCGACGTCTACGAGGTCACCGACCCTGAGATGCGAGAGGCGTACATGACCCTGGCGCGGCAGTCTCGCCAGAAGGGGTGGTGGGTCGGCTACAAAGATGTACTCGGCAACGGTGCCTACGTTGGTCTGGAGACCGAAGCGGGGACCATCCGCACCGTAGAGACTCTGCTGATCCCCGGACTGCTGCAAACCGAGTCTTACGCTCGGGCTGTGATTCGTGGCCACGGCGTCACCGATGAAGAAACCATCCTCCGCCGCGTCGAAGCTCGGATGTTGCGTAAGCAGATCCTCGCCCGACCGGATGCCCCGAAACTGTGGGCGATCGTAGACGAAGCGGCACTGCTAAAAGTGACACCTGACCTCACGGACCAGCTGCAACACCTACTGGACGTTCAGCGTCCGAATCTGCGCATCCAGGTACTACCGAACCGGCTGGGACCACACGCAGTCATGCCCGGTGGGTTCACCATCCTGGACTTCGCAGATGATCCAAGCGTGGTCTACCTGGAGAGCAGCGGCCTGAACACGTTGTTCTTGGAGGAGGATGACGACATAAAGCAACACGAGTTGCTGTATGACTACGCCCAATCAGCGGCACTCTCCGTGGATGACTCACGTGAGTTCATCCGGGGAGTGCTGAACTCTCTGACCTAAGAAGGACTGACATGCTCGATGTTTCCCGCCTGACCTTCCGCAAGAGTTCCTACAGCTCCGCGACACAAGAGAACTGTGTCGAGGTCGCCGAGGCCCCCGGAGCGTTCGCCGTTCGCGACTCGCAACATCCGGACGCTGGAGTTCTCTCTTTCCCCGTGGCCGAGTGGCGCGCGTTCCTCGACAAGGTGAAGCGCGATCACCTGTAATCAAGCCCACGAAGAAGCCCCCGGCGAAGAATCGCCAGGGGCTTCGACGTGCATACCCGATGCATTTCCCGTCGCGAGTCTAACCCCGCCACGGTGTCCCCGGCCAGACGCCATCCCTCAACCCCCCGACACCACCTGTCCGGGCTCGTCGATCCATATCCGCTGGCCATCGGGGGTAACCGTGAGCCCGAACCGGGTGTGCTCCGGCCGCCCCGCCCTTCGCCACCACGTATGGGCGGCGGACAGCTCATCGAACAACGCCCGCGCACCGTGCTGGCACACCCGATACCCCCCGCTCCTTTCCGGGGTGACTCGCCACGACGCCCACGACCCGGAGTCGGCATCCATCAGATACACCGTGAACCGCCCCGTGGCCGGATCGTCGTGGTCATGGACCACGGTCGACCTCATCCCCGGCACCCCAAGACCGATAGCGAAAGACGCGTCGAAATCCCCCACGGGCTCATACGGATGCAGGCTGGTCGTGGTCTCGGTGTACTCGTGCTCGGCCAGGACCCGGTCTTCCACCGCCCCGTGCGAAGGGCGCTGCCCACGCACCCACATGAACGCCGTGTCCCCTCCGAAGCGGCCAGAGGCGGTGCCGTCGTCGGCCACGTGAAGGTGTAGCAGGGCGCCGGAGTGAAACGCCGTGCCGAATGGGGTGAGGATCCGTCCCCCGGGTCGGGTCTGCTCCACCCACGGGTAGGGGATCCGCTGTACGGCAGCTGTGGCGATCACCCGGTCATAGGGGCCACCCGGCGAATACCCATTCTCGCCATCGCCGACAACGGTCGCCACCGAGGAACACCCGGCCTCGGCCAGTGCGGCGCGCGCCCCTTCGGCGAGATCGGCGTCGATCTCCACCGTGGTGACGTTACCCGCTCCGACCAAGCGCGCGATCAGTGCGGCGTTGAATCCGGTCCCCGTCCCGATCTCCAGCACACGCTGCCCCTCGGAGAGCTCGGCGGCCTCCAGCATCGTGGCGACCACGCTGGGCATCGACGCCGTCGAGGACACGTAACCGCTCCCACCCGGTCCACCGTCGTCAAGCTGCACAGCCACCGGAGCGTCGCGGTAGCACGCCTCCAACCACGCGTCGGGGGCCGTGCGCCGGTCCAACGCGATGGGCTGGCCATCGGATTCACCGCGAACCCAGATCTTCCCGGGCAGGAACACGTGGCGGGGGACGGCGTGGAACACGGAGCGCCAGGCCGCAGGGAGTTCCTCGGCCAGGCGCGCCTGGTGTTCCTCAGTCGTCGTCATCGCGTTCGTGTTTCCCACCGCCGGAGCCGCCATCGTCCGGGGTGGGGGGAGGTGGTGGTTGGTCCTTGTGCCCATCCCAGCGGGACGGATCGTCATGTCGGCCCATCGCGACCTCCTGAAGTTCGGGGGACGCTCCACCACGAAAGTAATTCCACGGTCGCGCACTGTCAGCGGTGTCAGGGGAACGGCCGGATCCGGACGCCCCGAATGAGCGGTATCAGCGCTCGTGTGTCGGATATTCGGGGAAACCACTAACCACGTACGGCATCGCCGCCGCACGGGAGACAGACGAGACCGCCGGCTCCGCACGCGTCCTCGGTCACCTCCGCGCTGTCGCGACGTCGCGGCGGGAGTCGATCGAGGGCATGGAACACCAACCCACGAAGCTGGAGGGACCGACCGTGCACCCATCCGAACTGAGCTTCCGCAAGTCCAGCTATTCGAATCCGCAGAACTGCGTCGAGGTCGCCGACCTGCCCGAGGGGGCCGCCATCCGGGACTCCAAGCGCCCGGAAGTCGGCCCCCTGTCGTTCCCCACCATCGAGTGGCGCGCGTTCCTCGACAGCGTGAAGGGGGAACAGCTCTGATTCCCCCGAACAGCGTTGATCCCCTCGGGCGTGGGGCCGAGGGGATCAACGCGCCCCTGAGCGTTCGTGGAGCATCACGGGTCGGCCTCCCCGCCCCGGTGTTCCCGACCCAGACACCGCACCCCCAGCCGGTCGACATCACGGCCGGGTCACCCACCAACTTTTCGGTGGCCACGTGGCACCACGAGCGGATGACGACCGTCAGAGGTGGCCAGGTGGCTCACTCGCACACACCACTCGGCGGCCGATGGGGCGATGCCGATACCACCCGGGAGCGAGCCGGGAACGGTGAGAAGGATGTGCCGGGGGAGCGACCGCCGTTGTGGGTAGGAGCCACCCCGAAGGAAAGGAGATCCGTCGTGTCCCCTGTTCTCCCCGTGGTGATCGAGTGGACGTGTGGTTACTGCGGGCAGGAGAACCCTGACGGTATGATCAACTGCCCGAAGTGCAAGAACTAACCCAGTGGGGGGCAAGGGAGCCAGGGATGGCTGAACGTCCGGGGGACCAGTACAAACCTGCCTCCGGCGGCCACCACACGCCGGAAACGTTCCACCACATGGTCGCCTCCAACGAGGCCGCCGCGCGTGGCGTCCGGGTAAGCTTCGACTTCCCGATACCCGACTGGATCCCCGAGGAACTGCGCCACGCGGTTGGCTACGTGGATGACCAGGGGTGGTGTTGTCTCGCCGACATCAACACCGCACCAGATGACATCCTGTTGCCCGCCGACAAAGTGTTCGTCCCGGTCTCCACCATCGTGGAGCACCAGTGGTTCGTGGAGGGTGATCTTCGGCGGGTGCGCGTGGTGATGCCTCCCAGTAGCTCCCCACGGCCGATTGGTCGGCGTTCCTCGAAGACGTGAAGCGTCGCCGACCGTAGCTTTGGCGGCGAAGAAGCCCCTGGCTCCACGGATGTCGAGGTCGTCCACCGCGCCCCTCACCGAAGGGGCGTCGCGACGAGAGCCGGGGTCCACGCGTGTCGGGGGGTCCGTCGCCCGCCACCCGAGGCGTCCCGCGTGAGGTTCGCTCCGCCCCGCTGACACCGACCACGGGCCGTTCCCGCGGCCACGCGGCACACTCGTTCGGTCTCGGCGCGCGTACTCGGCGCTGCCCCAAGGGGCATGGCCGGGCCGAACCGGCCGCACCCACCTCTTTCCGCGCCCTGGCATCCCCTTCCGCGCAGGAAACTTCCCTCCATCCTTCGCCGATACTTGACTTAGGTATGTATGCGCATGCAAGTATTGGTCATGAACCGAGCTGGATCGGAGGGAAGCATGAGTCCGCCCGAGATCACCGTCTACTTCGACTACGTGTGCCCGTACTGCCTGCTGGCCGAGGACACCATCGCGACGGTCGCCGCCGAGCGGGGGGCCACGATCGCGTGGCGCCCCTTCGAGCTGCGGCCCGAGCCCACCGCGACCCTGCGGCCCGAGGACGACTACCTTCCCCGGGTGTGGCGCGCGTCGGTGTACCCGATGGCCGAGCGGCTCGGGGTGGCGATCACCCTGCCCACCGTGTCGCCGCAACCCCACACCCACCTCGCCTTCGAGGGCGCGCTGTACGCCCGCGAACACGGACGGGCCGAGCCCTACCACGACGCCGTGCTGCGGGCGTTCTTCCAGCGGGACCGCGATATCGGGCAGCCAGCCGTGCTCACCGACATCGCCGCCGAGGTGGGTCTGGACACCACCGAGTTCGCCACGGTGCTGGCCGAGCGCCGCAACGCCGAGGACCACCGCGCCGAGCTGGCGCTGGCCCGTCAGGCTGGGGTGCGCGCCGTGCCGACCGTCGACATCGGCACCCACCGGTTCGAGGGCGTACCCGAGCCCGAGCGGCTACGCGAGGCCCTCTCCGAGGTGCCGGAGGCCACCGGGCCAACCCCCTAGGTCCCGTCGTCCCCAACCCGGCCGTACTCCTCCCCGACATCGCGACCGCCCGACAACCAGAACGAAGGAATCGACCATGCCCTGGATCTATCTCGCGATCGCCACCGTCTTCGAAATCGCCTTCGCGCTTAGCGCCAACGCGTCGCGAGGCTTCACCCGCCTCGGGTACTCCATCCTCACGCTCGTCATCGGCGCGTTCGGGACCTTCTTCCTCAGCCTCGCGCTCATCAGCATCGACGTCGCCGTCGGCTACGCGATCTGGACCGGGTTGGGCTCGGTCGGGATCGTGCTGTTCGGTGTCCTGCTGTTCGACGAGCGCCTCGACTGGCGCAAGCTCCTCGGCATCGGCACCGTCATCGTGGGCGTCGTGGGGCTGGAACTCAGCGGCGCCGGAGTCTGAGGCACCCCCATTCCTCCCGTCTCGTCCACTCCGGCCCACCAACACGCGACCACCACCGAAGATCGCTAGGAAGCAGAGATCATGACCGCATCCTCGCCCCAGTCAGAGCAGCCCACCACCGCCTCCAGCCAGCACGCCCGCGCCTGGGTCGTGTTGC
Source organism: Halostreptopolyspora alba (assembly GCA_003725585.1). Lineage (GTDB taxonomy): Bacteria > Actinomycetota > Actinomycetes > Streptosporangiales > Streptosporangiaceae > Lipingzhangella > Lipingzhangella alba. The sequence goes on from RJMB01000012.1 coordinate 19,961, forward strand.
TCGTCGCGGGGGTCTTCGAGATCGGATACGCGGTGAGCGTTGGCGGCAGCCAGGGATTCACGGACCCGAGCTGGTCGGTCGCCGCCGGCGTGTTCTTCCTGCTGACCGTTCTCACGCTCAGCCTCGCGCTCAAGCACCTCGACGTCGGAATCGGCTACGCCGTCTGGGCCGGTATCGGCGCCTCGGGGGCGGCCGTGGCCAGCTCCGTCCTGTTCGACCAGCCGCTCACCCCCTCCCGGGTGCTGTGGCTGGCCGTCATCATCGTCGGGATCGTGGGACTCAAACTGGCCTCGAGCCCCCAGCTCACCGCCGCCGAAGAGCCGGCGGAGCCGGCCGCGCGACAGTGAACGGGGACCGCGCGATGGCACCGCACGAGATCCCGGCGCTCGACGCCGACCAGATCAGCGAGCACATGCGCGACACCGTCGCGCTGTCCCTGGCCGAGGTCGACAATGGCGGAATCCCGTTCTCGGGGATGGTGGTCCACCCCCGCCTGGGGGTTCTCGGCACCGGGGTCAACCGCGTGTTCCGTGACCGCGATCCGAGCGCCCACGCCGAGATCGTCGCGCTCCGCGCCGCCGTGGCCGGACACCGCGCGGCGCTCGGCGAGTCCCTCCTGTTCGCCTCCGGGGAGCCCTGTGGAATGTGTTACCGGGAGGCGTTCCGGGCCGGGATCTCCACCGTCCTCTACGCCGTCGACGCCGAGGAGGCCGCGCGGTACGGGTTCGACTACCTGGCTTCCCACCGGCGGCTCGACCGCGGCAACGGGGGAACGGTGACCCGACGACGATGGCGGGTCGAGGAGGCGCTGACCCCGTTCACCACCTGGGCGCGCCACCACGGGTGAGCCCGCCGGGGCGACCTCCGCCCGCCCGGCTCCGACCGGGGCGCGGGTGCCCGCCCAAGCCGCGCGCCACCACAGGGAACACGCATCGACTATTCTGAGAGAGATCGCGTAGTCGCCGACGCCCTCCGGTCCCGAAACCCACGGCGGGCGCCCGTGCGCTGCCCGCGAGGGCGGGCCGGGGGCGGCGGCGAGGAAACCGGGAGGTGGGTCATCGCCACTGAAGAAGTCTCCGAGACGACCCCACACGTCCCGGCGGAGCTCTCCAGCACCGGAGCGTTGTGGACCCGCCTCGTGGCCCTGCACAGCCAGGTCGACGCCGTCGTGGAACGGGCGCTGCACCGCCGGTTCGGCATCGGGCTGTCCGAGTTCCTCGCGCTCGCGGCGTGCGCGGCCGCCTATGACGGCGAGATGCGGATGCAGGACCTGACCGAGGCGGTCTACCTCAACCAGAGCTCGGTCAGCCGCATGGTCGGCCGCCTCGAGCGCACCGGCCTGACCGAACGCCGCATCTGCGAGGACGACCGACGCGGGGTCTACACCGGAATCACTGACCACGGCCTCGAAGTGTTCCGCCAGGCCGTTCCGGTCTACGAGAACGTGCTCAGCGAGGCGCTCGAACGCAGCGCCGCCGATCCGACACTGGCCCCCCTCGTCAACCACCTCAACGCCCTGCGCTCCTGACCCCTCGGGAGCCCGCGGGCACCCCGGGAACACCGACCGCGTGACCCCCGTGACCGCGAGCCCCCGCCCGCTGTCCGGCCACCGTTGGTCGCGGCACCGGACCGAGTCCGCCCTCGGAGGGCTGTCAGCTCTCGTCCGCGGCCACGGCCCTCGCCGGTTCGGGCTCGGAGGAACGGCGCACGAAGAACGTCACGACGAACGCGGTCGTGGCGACCCCGGCGCCGAGGAGGAACGCGACGTGGATGCCGGCGGACTCCGCGGCCACCTCGCCGGCCCCACCCGACAGGCGGGCGGCCGCCACGCTGCTCATCACCGCGACGAACGTGGCCGTGCCGGCGGCGCCCGCGACCTGTTGCACGGTCCCCACCACGGCGCTGCCGTGCGAGTACAGGTACTGCGGCAGCGAGCCGAGCGCCCCGGTGAGCAGCGGCGTGAACATCAGCCCCAACCCCAGGCTGAGCACGATGTGGGCCGCGACCACGAAACCGATCGGGGTGTCGGTCCCGAAGAGCGTCATGCCCCACAGCACCACCGCCACGATCGCCGCCCCCGGTGACACCAGCGGGCGTGGCCCGTATCGGTCGAACAGGCGACCCACCAGGGGAGCGATCAGGCCCATCACCAGACCACCGGGCAGCAGCACGAGCCCCGTGACCAGGGTGTCGAATCCGAGAACGTTCTGGATGTACAGCGGCAGCAGGATGATCGTGCCGAACAGGGCCATGAAGCTGGACGCCACGAGCGCGATCGACAGCGAGAACTGGGGGGAGCCGAAGACGCGAAGGTCCAGCAGGGCCCGGTCCTCGCGCTGGAGGCGGAGCTGGCGCCACACGAACACCGCGAGCGACACGGACCCGAGCGCGACCGCGTACCACGGCGACACCGCGGGCTCGGCGCCCTCACCCCCCAGAGCGGAGAAGCCGTACACCAGGCCCCCGAACGCGAGAGCCGACACGGGCACCGAGAACACGTCGATCGCTGTGGGGCGGGGCTCGGTGACGTTACGGATGAGAGCGACCCCGAGCGCCAGGCCCAGCAGGGCGATGGGCAGCACGAGCCCGAACATCCACCGCCAGTCGAACGCCTGGAGGATGATCCCCGAGATCGTCGGGCCGATGGCGGGGGCGACGGCGATCACCACCGAGATCGTCCCCATGGTCCGGCCGCGCCGCTCGGCGGGCACCACGTTCAGAACCGTCGTCATGAGCAGCGGCATCATGATCGCCGTCCCGCCGGCCTGCACGACGCGGCCCAACAGCAGGGCGGGGAATCCCGGCGCCAGGAAGCAGACCAGCGTTCCCAGTGAGAACAGTGTCATCGCGGCGATGAACACCGGACGGAGGTGGAACCGTTGCAGCAGGAAACCGGTGACGGGGATAACCACCGCCATGACCAGCATGAAAGCTGAGGTCAGCCACTGTCCGGTGGAGACTGGGATCCCAAGGTCCTGGGTGAGCACCGGAAGCGCGACGCTCATGATCGTCTCGTTGAGGATGACGACGAACGCCGAGACGAGGAGAAGCGGGATCACCAACCGGTCGCTCCGTCGCTCGGATGTGGTCTCAGCCGTCTCGACGGTGGTTCGCCCGGTCACAGCTCTCCTCTGGGTGCTTGGGGGGTTCCGCGGACAACGCGAGCGCCGGCGGCGCGGCCGCGAACCTCGGTGGAAGGCGCGCACCCCCGGCGGGGAGGCGCCCGCGCAGCCAGCACGAGAAGCGCGCGGAACCCCACACGTATTCCGGACCGGGACGGTGCGGTGGGCCACACGGCCCCGCCGGGGCAGCCGAGTCGAGCGTGTGTGGGGCGCCCGAGACCAAGACGGCGAGGGTCGCTGTTCCTCTGAACTACACCCCGTTGCGGGGTGGCGGGAGTCGAACCCGCGCCGCTCGTTTGAAGACGAGTGTTCTAAGTAACCCTTGCCTACGCACCGGGCGCCCACTGCCACGTTGGCGCGTCCCTCCCGAGATCCCGGCGGCGACGGCTCTCACGTGGCGCGGTGCGCCCGCGCCACGCCACGGACTCGAACCGCATGAATTACCAGAAGTATCCGTCACCCACGCACCGGGAGGGCACGACGCCCAATCTATCGGGACAACGCGCTACGGGACCACCCGTTTTCTCGCGGACACCACCCCTCCGGGCACGGTGTCCGGTTCAGGCCCGGTCGGCGCCCGTGGTGGCCGTGTCGCGCTCGGGCTCGGTACCGCCGACGCGCATGGCGCGAATGACCACACCCCCGAGGAGGAGGGCCCCGGCGACGAGCAGGAACAGGCCGCCGGGCGTCCAGCCGGTGTCCAGGAGCCAGCCGGCGACCAGGGGAGAGACGATCGCTCCGATCCGTCCGACCCCGATGGCCCAACCGACGCCGGTCGCCCGGATCGACGGGTCGTAGACGGAGGGGGTCAGGGCGTACAGGCCGGCCACGCACCCGTTGACGAACACCCCGATCAGTGCCCCGAGCGCGAGGACCACGAGGTAGACCGACGTCGCGGGGACGAAGAGAGTGAGGAGGGCGGCTGTGACGACGGTGTAGGTGACCAGGACGTTCTTGAGGGCGAAACGCGCGGCGAGCACGCCGAGGAGAGCGGTGCCGAAGATTCCGCCGAGGTTGAGCAGGACGCCCCCGGTGATGCCCTGCGTGGCCGACATGCCGGCCTCCGCCAGGAGCTTGGGGGTCCAGCTGGTGACGAAGTAGAAACCGAACATCACGAGGAAGAAACCCGACCACGTCAGCAGGGTGTTGCGGCGGAGGTCCGGGGAGAGGATCCGGGCGATTCCGGGGGTGGACGCCTTTTCGGTGGGAGCCTCCGGCGCGGGGAGCCGCTCGAGCCCCGGCTGCCCGATGCTCGCGAGGATCGCGTTGAGCCGTTCCAGGGAGCGGGAGGTCCGCCGCGCCCGGAGGAAGTCGATCGACTCGGGCAGGCGCCAGAGAACGATCGGGATGAGCAACACCGTGGCCACGGCGCCGAAGGCGAACACCGGGCGCCACCCACCGTCGCTCTGCAGCACGGCCGCGATCACCCCGCCGGATGTCGCGCCGATGGCGTAGCCGGTGGAGTTGAGGCTGACGGCGAGACCGCGCCAGCGCCGGTTGGCGTACTCCGCGGCGATCACGTTGCTCGCGGCCAGGATGCCGCCGACGCCGACGCCGGTGAGCACGCGCAGCACGCCCAGTTGCAGCGCGCTTTGGCTGACCGCCGACAGTCCCATGCCCGTGGCGGCCAGCGTGAGGCCGATCAGGATCATCGACCGCCGGCCGATCCGGTCGGCCAACGGCGCGAGGAACAACGATCCCAGCGCCATTCCGACCAGGCCCGCGCTGAGCAGCAGACCGAGCTGGGAACCGGACAGCCCCCACTCCTGGGAAACCGCGTCGGAGGTGAACGACATGACGAGGACGTCGAACCCGTCCAGCACGTTCAGCATCACGCAGACGGCCACCACGGTCCACTGCGTGATTGACATCGCGCTGTCGTCCAACCGCCTGCGTAGGTCACTGTCGGGGGTACTCATCGCTGCCTTCTTCCTGGTGGAGTTACACCGACGACACCCGAGGTTGATCCGCGTCACACTAGAGTGCCTACAGGGATTCCACTGAATGGATAGGTCGAGGGCACGTCCATCACCGTTGAGAGGAGGCCGTGGGCATGGCGCGATCACCGGCGGGTGAGTCCGTCATCACGCGGGCGGTCCGGATTCTCGCCGCCTTCGACCCCGACGCGACGGTCCTGAGCCTCAGCGAGGTCAGCCGCCGCGCGGGGCTTCCGCTCGCCACGACGGCCCGCATGGTGGCGGAGATGACGCGTCACGGGCTGCTCGCCCGCGACGACCAGCGGCGGGTCCTCATCGGAACGCGCATGTGGGAGCTGGCCGAACGCGCCTCCCCGGTGAAGGACCTCAGGGAGGCGGCCCTGCAACACATGGGCGACCTGCACTCGGTGGTCGGCCACTCGACACAGCTGGGGGTGTTGGAGGACGACGAAGTGCTGTTCGTGGAGCGGCTCACCACGCCCGGATCGGTCGTCAACATCACCAAAATCGCGGGACGGCTTCCCCCGAACGCCTCATCGGCGGGCCTGGTTCTGCTGGCCCACGCCCCGGAGGGGACGCGTGAGCGCGTGCTCCGGGGGGCGCTGGCCTCCTTCACGCCACACACCATCACCCGGGAACGGGACCTGCGCGTCGAGCTGGCGGAGGTGCGCCACCGTGGTTTCGCCTTCTGCCGAGGCCACATCCACCCCGACGCGGCGGGAATCGCGGTGCCGGTGTGGCGGGACGGCCAGGTGATCGCCGCGATGGGGCTCATCGTCCCCAACGACGACGAAGCGTGGTCCTACAGCCGACCGCTCATGCTCGCCGGCCTGGCACTAAGCCGGACACTGAGCAGCGCCCCGGACCCGAAGAAGGGCCAGGAGCCCGATCGGGCCACCGGTAAGTGACACGGTCGAGGTGGCCTCGCTGAACCCCAGTGACCTTGTCGCCGCCGGCGATGCCCCCGCCGGTGACCACGGGGCCGTCGAATGGGCGGCGCCGGCGTGCGCGCACCGCGCGTTCACACCGCCGGTGTGACCCACGGCATCATCCGCCTTTCGCTGAATGGAAGAGGGGTGGTTCCGCGGCCGGAGCACGTCCGATGCTCGGACCACATCCCCGGAACCACGAGGAGTTCTCATGGCGGTGACCACGTTCGCCACATCCCGTCCGAGCGGCGGATCCGGTCGGTCCGCGGCGACGTCGCTGCGGGTGGACCGCAAGGTCACGGTCGCCGACGATGTCGTGGAGCTGACGCTCACCCGCCCCGACGGGGGCCGGCTGCCCGACTGGACCCCGGGCGCCCACGTCGACCTGGTGCTGGACGACGGGCTGACCCGCCAGTACTCGCTGTGCGGAGACCGCTGGGACCCCCGGACCTACCGCGTGGCCGTCCTGCGCGAGGCCGACAGCCGTGGCGGCTCGTCCTTCGTGCACGACCGGCTGCGTGAGGGCGACCTGGTCGGGTTGGGAGGGCCGCGCAACAACTTCGCGCTGGCCCCGGCCACGGAGTACCACTTCGTCGCGGGCGGGATCGGGATCACCCCGCTGCTGCCCATGATCGCGCAGGCCGCCATGCTCGACGTGCCGTGGCGCCTGCTCTACGGGGGCCGTTCGCGGTCGTCGATGGCCTTCGCCGACCGGCTGGTCGCCGAGCACGGCGACCGTGTCACGATCCTGCCCGAGGACGAACACGGGCGCCCCGACCTGCCGAGCTGGCTTCCGGACCCCTCCCACGGCGCCAAGGTGTACAGCTGCGGACCCACCGGCCTGCTCACGGCGGTGCAGCGCGCCTGCGCCCACTGGCCCGCCGGCCGGGTGCGCACCGAACGTTTCGTGGCGGCGGCCGAGGAGCCGGGTACGGGCGGCCGCCGGTTCGAGGTGGAACTGCGTCGCTCGGGCACGACGCTCACGGTGGGACCGGACCAGTCGCTGCTCCAGGTGCTCGGTGAGGCCGGCGTCCACGTCCTGTCGTCCTGCCGGCAGGGGCTGTGCGGCACCTGTGAGACCCCGGTGCTCGGTGGTGTCCCCGACCACCGGGACTCGATCCTCGACGAGGGCGACCGCGCCGCCGGTGACTGCATGTTCGTCTGCGTCTCCCGGGCGCGCTCCGAACGCCTCGTTCTCGACCTGTGACACCCGACCCAAGGAGCACACGATGTCCGCGACCGGCACGCCTCCCGCCACGGTCTCCCTGGACGCCGACCCCTTCGCACCGGAGATCCTGGAGAGCCCGCTGGCGTTCCAGGAACAGCTGCGCGAGGCCGGGGCCGTGGTGTACCTACGACGCTACGGCGTCCACGCGCTGGGCCGGTACGAGCACGTCCACGCGGCGCTGACCGAGTGGCAGTCCCTGAGCTCCGCCGCCGGGGTGGGGCTGGCCAACTTCCGCCACGAGGAGCCGTGGCGCACGCCCAGCCTGCTGCTGGAGGCCGACCCGCCCCTGCACGACGCGCCCCGGGCCGTCCTGAGCGGGATCCTCGGGCCGCGCGCGATCCGCAGACTGCGCCACGCCTGGGCGCAGGACGCGCGGGAGCTGGTGGACCGGGTCGTGCGCGCCCCGGAGCTGGACGCCGTCACCGAGCTCGCCCAGGCGTTCCCGCTTCGGGTGTTCCCCGACGCGGTGGGGCTGGAGCGGGAGGGGCGGCATCACCTCCTGCCGTACGGGGACCACGCGTTCAACGCGTTCGGGCCGCCGAACGAACTGGTGGCCAAGGGTGCCGAGCACATCGCGGAGCACGCGGCGTGGGTCGGCGACCAGTGCGCCCGCGAGCGGCTGGCCCCCGGCGGGTTCGGCGCCGCGATCTGGGAGGCGGCCGACCGCGGCGACATCACCGAGGAACAGGCACCCCTCATCGTCCGCTCCCTGCTCACCGCCGGGGTGGACACGACCGTCCACGCCCTGGGCGCGGTGCTCTACGCCTTCGCGACGCACCCCGACCAGTGGCGGCGGCTGCGCGAGGACCCCCGGCTCGCGCGGGTCGCCTTCGACGAGGCGGTGCGGTGGGAGTCGCCGGTGCAGACCTTCTTCCGCACGGCCACGGGGGACGTGGAGATCGGGGGGACCACCGTCCCCGACGGGGAGAAGGTCCTGATGTTTTTGGGCGCGGCCAACCGGGACCCGCGCCACTGGCGCGACCCCGACACCTTCGACCTCACGCGCGACCCCTCGGCGCACGTGGGATTCGGCATGGGAATCCACCAGTGCGTGGGCCAACACATCGCGCGTCTGGAGGCGGAGTCGCTGCTCACGGCACTGGCCGAACGTGTCGAGCGGATCGAGCTCGCCGGCACGCCACGCCGTCACCTCAACAACACCCTGCGCGCCTGGTCCTCACTGCCGGTGCGCGTCCACGCCACCTGAGAACGATCGCCCCACCCCGGTGCGACAACGCGCTTCACTGGTGTTGGGGAGACACGCGTCGCCCAGGCGGGTGTCCCGGGCTCGGCCCCCTCGTTCCCGCTCCCAGCGGCGCCACCGCCGGAAGCGCGCCTGACGCCCGCCCGCCTCCTCCCGGCCATCCGAGAGGAGGCGGGCGGGCGTCGCCCCCGGCGGCCCTACTCCGCCACGGCGAGCGCGGCGTTGACGCTGCTGGCCAGCCTCACGTCGTTCGCCGTGATGCCGCCGGAGTCGTGCGTGGTGGTGGTGACGGTGACCTGGTTGTAGTCGTGGACCCTGATATCGGGGTGGTGGTTCAGCCGGTTCGCGACATAGGCGACGACGTTGGCCACCTGCACCGCCCCACTGAACCCTTTGAGCTGCCAGGTACGGGTCAGGGTGTCGCCGTCGCGCGCCCACCCGGACAGCCCGGACAGCTCCCTCTCGACGGACTGCGCGTCCAGGACCTCGGGCATGGTGTCCTCCTCCATCACATCGTGGTCGGGGAAAGTCAGCCCCACGGTCGCGATCGTAGGGCCGACTTCCCCAACCGCGACGCGATGAAAGGTTCAGCGGGAGGGACGACTCCGACGCCGCGCGCGGGGCGGAGCCGTGCCCGCGACCACGGTGTTGCTGACCGTGCCGATGCCCTCGGTGGTCAGCGTGACGACGCCCGTCGGGCGGGACCAGCCAGAGTCCGAGGGTGGCGGCGAAGTCCTCGCCCTTGGCCGGACCCAGCCCCACCCGCGTCTCGCTGCCCCTCGATGTGGTCGCGCGCCCCCCTCCCCCGGCGTGAGGTTCCGACCACCGCGGCGACCTCCAGCTCGAAGCCCGGTTTCCGACAGCCCGGCGGTACCGCGACGTCGTCGCGGGCACCCACCAGGGAGTGGGGGTTGGTGAAATAGAGGGCCGGGGCCTCGTACCACTCGGGTGGCACGTCCGCCACCCCCTCGACGCCGCGCCGGACGCCCTCGACGTGCTCCTCGAACGCGACGAAGTCGCGGACGGTCGGTGGTGCCAACGGAGGCGGCAGCCGCAGTCCGTCGAGGAGAACAGCGCGCGTATTATCACTCTCCGTGTTTATGCAGGTGTGGGTGGGGGATTAGAGGGTGAAGAGCGATAGGACCACGACTGCGGAGCCATACGCGCTCGTAACGCGGTTACGGGGGTGAGCCGATGGCGGGAGAGTGCGTTCGGGTGGCAGTGGTCACCGTCGACGGCGCCAACGCGAACGTGGACCGGGACCTGGACGCGGGCAACCAGGTGTACCTGCCCGAGTGCGGCATGTGGATCCACGTGGTCGCCCGGACCACCGTGGACCGGCCGGACCTACTCATCCTGGACCAGACCGATTGCCTGGCCAACGGGCACGAGGTCAGCGATGAGGAGGACGAGCTCTTCGACCTCGGCAGGGACCTGGGGGCGGACATCGTCGCCTACTACATCCAGGGCGACACGGCGGGGTTCCGCGGCTGCGCCGCCCACCCGCCGGGACGGCGCGGGTTCTGGGTCGGTGACACCGCCACCCAGTGGACGTTCGCGCACGAGCTGACCCACGTGGTCGGCGACAACAGGCACGTTGGCGACACGGACAACCTGATGTTCGGCAACACCGGGGGGATCACCAACCCACCGCCGGACCTGACCGACGACCAGTGCGCCCGGATCAGGCGCGACGAAGCGATGGGCGACTGTGTGCTGGCGGTTCAGGGGCGGCCCACGTTCCTGCGGGTGCACGACCGTGGTACGGGGTTCGGTCCGCCGGATGACCACATTGATGTCGAGGCGGTCGTGCAGTTGGACAGCCGGCCGGGGGAGTCCTTCGGGTTCCGGATGCGCGAGGACGGGGAGCTTCCCGCCCGCCAGGGGATGCTCGACCTGCTGCGGAGCGCGTTCGAGCGCGAGACGCCGGTCCGACTGGACTACCGCCGTACCGGGCTCACCACCGGAGTCGTACTGCGGGTCGCCGACCTACCTTGAGAGCACGGGGAGACCACGATGGCGCTTTTGCAGTCCACCGGAAAACTGACGTTCCTGCGGGTGCACGACCGTGGTACGGGGTTCGGTCCGCCGGATGACCACATTGATGTCGAGGCGGTCGTGCAGTTGGACAGCCGGCCGGGGGAGTCCTTCGGGTTCCAGATGCGGGACGACAGAGAGCTTCCCGCCCGCCAGGGGATGCTCGACCTGCTGCGCGACGCCTTCAACAACGGGTGGACCACCACCCTCGACTACCGGATCGACTCGGGCGACAACAACGGCGTCATCATCCGGGTGGCGTTGCGGAAGTAACAGGCGACTCGCGGCCGTGGAGGAGCACGATGGCTGAGATGTCACAGGAGTTGCGCGCGGCCCTGGAAGCGGATGACGCCGGAGAGTTCGCGCAGCTTCTCCGGCGGCGCCGCCCCGAGGATGTCGAGGCACTACGGGAACTGCTGTCCACGGAGGACGACATCCCTCCCGACCACCGTACGAAGGCCATGTACGCCTTCGGCCAGTGGCGGGAGGAGTCCGTGGTGCCAGAGATCCGCCGGTTGCTTCCGGAGCTGGACGAACGAGGCCGTGTCGGGGCGCTGAGCGCTCTGGGACGCATCGGTACCCCGGACAGCGTGACGGCCCTCGGCGAGCACGTCGAGGACCCCTCACCCCAGGTACGCAAGGCCGCGGCGGTCGGGTTGGGCCGAATCGGCACCCCCGAAGCCCGACGCGTGCTGACGGACATGGCCCAAACCGAGAGCGAGCCCTGGCTTCGGGACGTGGCCACCCGCCGCGCGCCCTGACCCGGCCGATCCGCGGACGTCCCCGACGAGGGGCACCCAGCCGTGGGTCGACCCCGGGGTGCGCTGTGGCGGCGGCGCACGTCCCCACGGCCGGCGCGTGAGGGAGAGTTACTCCGCGCGTCGGATCGTCAGCCCGCGACGCTCGAACCGCTCGTCCAGGTGACGCGGGTCGCCCTCCAGGAGCGTGTCCGGCAGGGAGAAGAACTCGTCTAGCACAGCGCGGGCGGTGTCGTCGTCGACGACGGTGCCGTCCAGCAGCACCTCCCCGCCGGCGCGGGTAACGGTGAAGGTGAAGAACGCGCAGCAGCTCCGTTCGCGTTCGGCCAGATCGCGCACCCAGTCCTCGACACCGTCGGCGTCGTGGAACCGGAACCGGATCCCCGAGTCGGTTCGCTCCCGCCCGGCCAGCGCCGTGGTGAACAGCCGCCGGTACTGCGTCGACCGTTCGGCGCCGGTGTCCGGTGCCCCGGTCATGTCGCAGACGATCTCGACGCTCTCAGCCATCGCCAGTCACCTCCATGGCCACTTCCACCTGTTTCGACGCGACTCTAGACTCTGGACCCGAGTCCAGAGTCAAGGAGAGGGATGAAGATCGGAGAAGCCGCCCGGCGCGCGGGCGTCAGTATCGACACGGTCCGGTTCTACGAACGGCGGGGGGTGCTGCCGCCCGTGGCGCGGCGGCCATCCGGGTACCGTGTCCTCACTGACGCCCACGTGGAGCGGATCACACTCGCGCGCAAGCTCCAGGCACTGGGATTCAGCCTGGACGAGGTGGTCGACGCGCTGCGCGCGCACGACCGGGGCGGCGCCACCTGTGAGAGCGAGCGGTGGCGGCTGGAGACGGTCGTCGACCGCATCGACGCCAAGATCGCCGAGCTGCGGCGTACGCGCCACGACGCGCTGACCGCGCTGGAGGAGTGCCGGGCCGGGGAGTGCCGGTTGGTCTGACTCGTCGACGGTTCCCACCGAGCGCGGCGGGCCAGCCGTTGTCGAGAGGGCGGGCGTCGCGAGACCACGAGGTTCCGAGTCCCGCGCCCGCTCGGGAGCCGTTCGTGCTCTCGGGGACGAGACCGCTGCCACTGGTGGCCGCGGGAGCGCGGTCACCCGGAACAATTCCGTTGCCCCAATGCCGCGCCGGCCGCAATGATCACCCCATGGAACACACCGTGAACGTCACGCCGAACACCCGACTGTGGGCGCGCACCGTCGGTGATCCCGACGCTTCCGCGCTCCTGCTCGTGATGGGGGCGAACGCGCCGGGCGTGATGTGGCCGGAGGAGCTGGTGACCCGGCTCGCCGAACATCACCACGTGATCAGCTATGACCATCGGGACACCGGGCGCTCCACGCACGCCTTCGACACCGAACCGTACGCGATCCGCGATCTCGCCGGCGACGCGGTCGCCGTCCTGGACGCCCTGGACGTCGACCGCGCCCACGTCGTCGGGATGTCGCTGGGCGGCGTCCTGACCCAGCTGCTGTGCCTGGACCACGCCGAGCGACTGCGCACCGCGACGATGATGAACACCACGGCGCTCGGTTCCGGCCTCGCCTCCGAGAATGGAGCCTCGGGCGGAGCTGAACTCCCCGGCCCCTCCCCGGAGCTGCTCGCGCTGTGGGAGCACATCGCGGAGCCCCGTGACCGTGAGGCCGAGCTCGCCTGGCGGGTGGAGCACTGGCGGCTGCTCAACGGCTCAGTGTTGCCCTTCGACGCCGCCGCGTTCCGGCGGATGGAGGAGGGCGCGGTCGAGCACAGTGGGACGCACCGGAACGCGGGAGCCCACGGGCGCGCCTCGCAGGACGGTCTGGAACGCGGAGCGGAGCTGACCTCGGTCCGCACACCGACCCTGGTGATCGAGGCACCCGAGGACCCGGTCAACCCGCCTCCGCACAGTGCCCACCTGGCCCGGTCGATCCCTGGCGCGCGCCTGGTCACCATTCCCGGTATGGGCCATGCTCTGAACCCGGTGATCGTGCCGCGCCTGGCCGAGGAGATCCTCGGCCACACCACCGGCTCCGTGCCCTGACGGCCACAAGGGCGCCGTCGTGTCCGGGTGGGGCCGAGAGCCGGCGGACCCCGCGACGTTAGGGACCCGGTCGTGTGGGGACGGGACTGTTCTCGTTCTGTTGGGCCGCCCGAAGAGTGGAGATTCAAATTTCGAGGTTCGTCGCGAAAAACCTGGGGGAGTGAAATTTCTGGGCAGTCGGACAACGGCCTCCTGAAAAAGCATATTGATGGTTTCTGGGAGGGGCATTCCATAGAGGAGGACACCTGGACCCTTGGTCCTGTTCGCCAGAGCGTCCCCGGTTTCTCGACATACCGGGTGGCCCCTGTCTCCGCGGGGAGCGCTTGGGTGTACGTCACGGTGGGAGCCTCCGCCGTGGGGGGATGCGAGTTCTTCCTCCTGTCGCCGTATGAATCGAGGGTTCACGCGGAGACGCTGGCTGTGGTGAGCCACTTCAACTCGGAAAGGAAGGGAGAGCTTGACGTGGGGTCGACCCTGAACATGGGCCGGCCGTGGATGAGCGGTTCCCAGATGGATCATCTTCTGGTGAGCCTGCCCTATCCGTATGGCCCCGACCTGGAGAACGCTTACGTGGGGGGTCGTCGTGTCAGGTTTCTTTGGCTCCTTCCCGTGTACGGAAAGGAAGTGGACCTCATAAAGAATCATTCCCTGGAAGAATTCGAATCGAGGATGGACGAGTGTGAGCCCGACATCCTCTCTCTGGATCGGCCCGCCGTCTGCTGAGTCTCTCGGGATTCCTCTCGATTCGCGACGGTGGTTCGTTTCGATTGTTCTGGTTTGGCTTCCTCCTCTCCCGTCGGCGCGTACGGCGTTGTCGTTCTCGGGAGGCGAGAGCAAAGTTCCGGGTCGCGCTCTCCCGGAACCGGTCCGCCAGCGACAGGACCTCCCGCTCGTCGGAGGCGTTCTTCAGCTCCACCGCCGCCAGGGGCAGGCCGTTGACGTACAGCACGACGTCGAACCGGCGTTCCCGGTCGCCGTCGAGTAGCCGGACCTGACTGACGGCGCGGAAGGTGTTGGCCCCAGGGGAGTGGAAGTCGGCCAGCCGCATGGTGGGGGAGTGCTCGGCGCCGTACTCGTCGGCGTGGGTGAACCGGACACCACCGGTGAGGTGGCTGTGGGCGGTGCGGTTCTCCTGGCGGGCGTCGGCGGAGCGCGGCGCGGTGGCGATGGTCAGGGCGCGGTCGACGGCCGTGGGGGGTGGGGGCCGGTGATCGGCTGGATCGTGGCGACCGGTTGCACGAGCCCTGGGACACCGACAGTGGATATGTTACTGAGGAGCTTGTGTTGCCCCTCGGGGGACTGGAACCAGTAGTAATAGAACTCTGGAATCGCCATGGTTGGGTCCAGTCTCGCTTTGACCTGTCTGGTAGAGGCTACGTATCTTTCGTATCTCGCTTTTCTTGGGATGATGGATACTTGGCCTATGGCTCCTCGGTGGATAAAAACCAGGTCTCCTGATTTGAGGTTTGCCCCCGGGAGCTTGTCTGCCCTCTCGTGGGAGATGAACACAAAATCGTCTCGTGAAAAATTCCTTTTGGCGGGTTGGCCCCTGGCCATGGGGGCCCCATCTGGTGTGTAGTCGTCCTTGGTGAACGCGGACCCGTAAGGCCTGGATGTCGAGCTTTTCTCGTTTGCGGGCAACTCTTGGAATTCGATGGATTTCCACCCGCTCACTCGAACCTCCCGAGCTGCTCCCGAACGACTCCCTCAAGCCGTCGCGACTCCTCGAAGTGCTCGAACAGTTCCTTCGTGAGCCGCTCGATCTTCTCGTCCACCGGTTCGGCGTCGGGGTCCTCTTCCTCCTCTGCCGCGCCGACGTAGCGCCCCGGTGTGAGCACGTAGTCGTGCTTCTCGATCTCCTGCAGCTTCACCGACCGGGCGAATCCCGGCACGTCCTCGTAGGTCAGCCCTTTGTCCCTCGCTGACTTCGTCCCGCGCCAGGCGTGGAAGGTGTCGGCGATCGTGGCCAGATCCTGCTCGGAGAGCACCCGCTCGGTCCGGTTGACCATCTCTCCCACCTCGCGGGCGTCGAGGAACAGCACCTCGCCGCGCCGGTCCGTCAGCGTGTTGGCCCCCTGCGGGCTCTTGTCCTTGGCCAGGAACCACAGGCAGGCCGGGATCGCCGTGGTGCGGAACAGGTTGCCCGGCAGCGCCACCATGCAGCTGACCAGGTCGGCGTTCACGATCGCCTTGCGGATGTCGCCCTCACCCGACTGTTGCGAGGACATCGACCCGTTGGCCAGCACCACGCCCGCGGTGCCCCGCTCGCCCAGCTTGGAGATGATGTGCTGCAGCCAGGCGAAGTTGGCGTTGCCCGCCGGGGGCACACCGAACCGCCACCGGGGGTCGTCGGCGCGCCGTTCCCACGGGTGCAGGTTGAACGGCGGGTTGGCCATGACGAAGTCGGCCCTCAGGTCGGGCAGCTGGTCGTCGGCGAAGGTGTCCGCCCAGCGGGTGCCCACACCGTCGGGGTCCATCCCGTGGATCGCCAGGTTCATCTTGGCCAGCCGCCAGGTGCGCTCGTTGGACTCCTGGCCGTAGACCGCGATGTCGTGGGCGCGCTCCCGGCCGGCGTGCGCCCTGATGAACTTGTTGGCCTGCACGAACATGCCGCCGGACCCGCAACACGGGTCGTAGACCCGTCCCTCGAAGGGTTCCAGGATCTCCACCAGCAGCTGGACCACGCTCTTGGGAGTGTAGAACTCGCCGGCCTTCTTGCCCTCGGCGCGGGCGAACTGCTCCAGGAAGTACTCGTAGGTCCCGCCCAGGACGTCCTGGGCGCTGGTGCCGTCGTGGCCGGTGAAACGGGCGTCGCTGATGAGGTCGACCAGCCCTTTCAGGCGCTTCTGGTCGACGTTGTCGCGGTTGAAGATCTGCGGCAGCACACCGGTGAGCTCCCGGTTCTGGGCCATCACCGCGCCCATGGCGTCGTCGATGAGCCTGCCGACCCCGCCCGTGGCGCTGGCGGCGTTGTCGGCGATGTAGCCCCACCGGGCCCGCTCGGGGACCCAGAAGACGTTCTCCTCGGTGTAGGAGTCCCTGTCCTCCAGGAACGAGGCCCGGCGGTGCTCGGGGACACCGTCCTGGGCCAGCTCGGCGGCGATCTCCCGGCGGCGCTCGTCGAAGGTGTCGGAGACGTACTTGAGGAAGACCAGGCCGAGCACGAACTCCTTGTACTGCGCGGCGTCCATGGACCCGCGCAGCTGGTCGGCGGCCTTCCACAGGATGCCCTGGATCTCCCGGGCGCTGGAGACGCCGAACAGCTCCGCCTGTTGGTCCGCCGCGGAATGGTTGCGTTGTGGCATGTGGGGTTTCCTACTCGGTGTCTTGTCGGAGCCCGAGCTCCGGCCGAGTGGGGCCGGGCTCACAGGACGGAGAGTCTTTCAGGTGCGGGAGACGGTCAGCGTGCCGTCGGCCAGGCCCGCCGAGGTCAGGTCGAGAATCCCGTCGAGTTCGGTGTACTGGGCGTCCAGCAGCGCGCGCCTTCGCTCGACCTCGCCCAGCAGCGCGTCGAGGCGGCGCACCTCGGCCGGCGGCAGGTCGGGTAGCGGGATGTCCTCCGGGCTCCGGGAGGCGCGGACGAGGAGACCGCCCCCCGTCGTCGCGGGGCTGTCGGTCATCCGGCGCACCAGGCCACCCCGCAGCGGGCCGCCGCCGGAGGCGTGCTCGCGTGCCCGCGCCCCCGAACGCGCCCCGGAGAGAGGGGGAACCGCGCACCGCGCTGATTGTGGAGACGGCGATCATTGACACCACCACCGACGCGGACGACCGTTGGGTCATGGCCAACCCACCGCAGCCTCCCGGGGGCGGTCCACCCCCCGCCCACTCGCCCCCACCCGGTCACGGACCCGCGAGCCCGCCTCCCCCGCGCTTTTTCGACGTCACACCGGGAACCGCGTTCAAATCGGGCTTCTTCTTCACGCTCGGCGCGGCCGTGGCCGGACTGATCGTCGGCATCATCTATTTCGTGGTCTTCTTCCTGATCCTCGGAGGAATCATCGGCGCGATGATGCCGTCGTCGCCCTCGCCGTACTGATCGCCGGTTCCGAGGCCGTGCCCGGCCGTCCCACCCGTGCGGTCCGGCCCGGCCCCTCGTGCTTTCGCCCGACCCCCCACGCCGCCGTCGCGACCCGACCCCACAACCGGGCGACGTCGCGGCACCTGGTTGGGTCGCGGGAGGACACGACAGCGGCGGAAGCGAGTGGGGAATGAGCTACGAAACGGAGGTGCTGCTCTGCTTCGCGGCCGGCGCGCTCTCGGGCGTGGCGGTCCCCCTGCTGCGCCTGGTGCCGGGCCTTAGGCACACCGCGGATGTCGGCCCCGTGAGCTACTTCGCGCTCGGCGCGTCGGTGCTGCCGATCGGTTGGACCCTGAGCCTGTTCGAGCGCGGCATCGGTGTGGACCTGCTGCCGGTACTGGCCGCCGCTGTTGGGCTGTCGCTCTCGGCGCTGCTCATCGCGTGGGGCAAGGTCCTGTTCACGCGCCGCGACCGCTACGGCGACCTGCTCACGGGGGCGGCGGTGGGGACCGTGACGGGGCTCGTGCCGCTGCCGACCGCGTTCGTGGCGATGGTGGGGGCACCGCTCGCGGGCGCGGTGAGCGCCTTCGTCGCCGGGGTCGTGGCGGTGGAGGTGCGGCGGTCATGCCGGTGCGGTGCTCTCGGGACCGGTCTGGGTGTACTGGTCGGCTTCCTCGTCGGGGCGATCGCGTTGCTCGTCACGCTCCCGCTGACCACGCTCGTGTTGCTCTCCCTGTCCCACGGGGTCCAGCCGTGACGTCCGGGGAGGCCGTCCAGAGGCTCACGCGGACCCGAGGTCGCTGTCCGGCACCGTCACAACAGCGCCGAGTCGTTCGGCCGGTCTTTGGCCGCTCTCATCGCTCCCGCATCCACCGGAGGAGACCGATCGTGCCACCGACGATTCCGAACACGGCGAGGACGAGCATCAGCAGAGGGGACAACGCGCTGGCCTTTCGTGATCTTGGTGGGTTCCGGCCCACGTGGAACGGGGGTTGGGAGAGTGCTACGGCGGTGACGGTGTCACCGGGTCGAGTGATCCAAGACGTTGTGGCGGGAGCGTGACGAGGCCCGCGCACGAGGCCCGTCCGGGGCCGAGGGCGGAGCGGCGCCGGACGGACTCTGGTGAGCACCGCCCTCCCCTGCGCCGTCGTCGGTCCATGCTCCCCTCCCCGTGCCACGCCGCATCACATTAAAGCAAAATCCGGCACATTCCGGAACCGAGGCGTCGACCTGCTCCGGCGCCGACGAATTCCGATGGGGCGTGCCACGCGTTCCTCAATCCGTTACGCTGTTCCAATGAATAGTGGAATGGATGAGCGGGAAGTGGGAAGCTCCGAGCTGTGGGGCGAGTTCGCCCGGGTCGGCAAGGCGTTGGGCAGCGGCACCCGGCTGCGGATGCTCGACCTGCTGGCTCAGGGGCAGCGCTCCGTGGAGTCGCTGGCCCAGACCATGGGTCTGGGTGTCTCCACCACCTCGGCGCACCTGCAGACCCTCAGACACGCCCAACTGGTGCGCACCCACCGCGTGAGGAACCACGTCTTCTACGCGCTGGCCGGCGACGACGTCGCCACCCTGCTTTCCCTGGTGCAGAAGGTGGCCGGCACCCATCTGGCCGAGGTCGAACGGGCCTGGGAGCACTTCGTCGGCCCAGGCCGGGGTGAGGTGGAGGAGGTCGACCGCGCCGAGCTGCTGACCCGTCTGGAACAGGGGCGCGCGCTCGTGCTGGACGTGCGCCCCGAGACCGAGTTCGCCGCGGGCCACCTTCCCGAAGCGGTCTCCGTCCCCGTCGACGAGCTGACCAGGCGCATGGACGAACTGCCGGAGGACACCGACATCGTCGCCTACTGCCGCGACGGCTACTGCGTGATGGCCGTGGACGCGGTCCGTACCCTGCGCTCCCACGGCCGCCGCGCCTACCGCCTGAACGAGGGGCTGCTGGAGTGGCGCGCCTCCGGGTGGCCCGTCCACACCTCCGCCGGGTAACCCCCGCTACTCACGCGCCAGCCCGCCGTCCCACGAAAGAGAAGTGCCCATGACCGCCACCGTCCCCGAGGTCCCCGCCCGGTTCCAGCGCCGCACCCTCGCCACCGTGGCCGCCGCCCAGGTCCTGGGGGGTGCCGGCCTGGCCGCCGGCATCACCGTCGGCGCGTTGCTGGCCCAGGACATGCTGGACACCAGCGGCCTGGCCGGGTTGCCCGCCGCGCTGTTCACCCTGGGCTCGGCCGGGGCCGCGTTCCTGGTGGGCCGGATCTCCCAACGTCGGGGACGGCGCACGGGGCTCGTCGCGGGCTATGCCGCCGGCGCCGCGGGCGGGGCCGGCGTGGTCGCCGCGGCCGCGCTGGACAGCATCGGGCTGTTCTTCGCCGCGCTGCTGGTCTACGGCGCGGGCACGGCCACCAACCTGCAGGCCCGCTACGCCGGAGCCGACCTGGCCGCACCCCACCGGCGCGGGCGCGCGATCAGCACCATCCTGGTCGCCACCACCCTGGGCGCGGTGGCCGGCCCCAACCTCTCCGAGGCCACCCAACCCCTGGGCCGCGTTTTCGGGGCACCCGCCCTGGCCGGCCCCTTCGTGCTGGCCTCCGCCGCCTACGGCCTGGCCGCGCTCGTGCTGTGGGTGTTCCTGCGTCCCGACCCGCTGCTGCACGCCCGGCACATGGCTCTCACACCCGCCGGCGCTCCCGCCCCCGAGGCCGCGACAGGCCCTCCGGATCCCGCGCCCGCGCGCTTCAACCGGGGGATCGCGCTGGGCGGGGCCGCGATGGTGCTCACCCAGATCGTGATGGTGGCCATCATGACCATGACCCCGATCCACATGCAGGCCCACGGCCACGGTCTGGGAGCCACCGGGCTGGTCATCGCCGTGCACGTCGCCTTCATGTACCTGCCTTCGCCCATCACTGGAGTCCTGGCTGACCGTATCGGCCGAAAGCCCCTGCTGGCCGCCTCTGGTGTGACCCTGCTCGCCGCCGGTCTGGTGGCCGCCAGTGCCCCGATCGGCTCCGTGGTCGTGCTCGCGACCGCGTTGGCCCTGTTGGGGCTGGGCTGGAACTTCGGCCTGCTCGCCGGCACCGCGATGGTCACCGACGCCGCCGCCGTGGCGACCCGGGCGCGCACCCAGGGCGCGGTCGACGTGGGTGTGGCCCTGGCCGGCGCCAGCGGCGGAATGCTCAGCGGCGTGGTGGTCGCCGCCGCCGGGTTCCCCGCCCTGGCCATCGGCGGTGGGGTCCTCGCGCTGGCGATCGTGCCCTTCGCCGCGCGGAACGCCCGCCGCCCCGCGTCCTCCCGGTAGCGCCTCGCCGGCTGGCCCGACGAGGCGCCACCAGAGACGGGCGAGTGGCCAGTGCACCGTGCCCGGGGGTGTGTTGTCCGAGAACGCTCATTAGGTTAGGCTAGCCTAGCTTTGACTTCCAGGTGGTTGGGGAACCACCGAACCCCCTTGCTCCGAGAGGTTCCGCGACATGCGCCGATGGCTCACCCTGTTCCTCGTAGTGCTGGTTCCCGCCACGTCCTGCGCCGCCGAAGGCGACGGGGACCAGGGGGAGACACGTACCGTCCAGCACGCCCTGGGGGAGACCGAGATCCCCGTTGACGCCGAGCGCGTGGTGACCCTGTGGTCGTCGACGCTCTCCGCGACGATCGCGCTGGATGAGCAGCCCGTGGGATACGCCTTCAACGAGGAACCCATCGAGGGCGTGGACGTTCCCGAAGGTCACGACCTCGGTCAGGCGGAGTACCTGGGGCACTCGCTGGAGCTGGACTTCGAGCGGATCGCGGGGGCCAACCCCGACCTCATCCTGGCCACCGACCTCCACGAGGATTCCTACGACCAGCTGTCCGAGATCGCCCCGACCGTGGCGTTGGAGTGGTCGGGAACCGGCACGTGGAAGCAGCACCTCACCGACGTGGCCGAGGTGCTCGACGCCGAGGACGAGGCCGCCACGGTCGTCGACGACTACGACGATCGGGTCGCCGAGGTCGCCGACGCGATCGACGATCCGGGAGACATCGAGGTCTCGATCGTGCGTTTCCACACCGAGGAGCTGCGCCTGGAGGTGCGTAACTCGTTCGCCGGCCAGATCGTCGACGACGTCGGGCTGGCTCGCCCCGAGGCCCAGGACGTCGAGGAGGAGGGCTCCGGGTACGTCCCGGTCAGCCTGGAACGCCTGCCGGACGCCGACGGCGACGCGGTGTTCGCGTTCACCATCGCCGAGTTCGACCCGGAGCAGCCCAACCTCCTCGACCGGGCACGGGAGAACCCGCTGTGGCAGGACCTGGACGCCGTACGCGACGACCAGGTCCACTCGGTGGACTACATGACGTGGATCGCCGGCAACTACTTCAGCGCCCACGCCGTGCTCGACGACATCGAGGAGGCGCTGGGGTGACTCCCGCACCGGCCGGGGCGAGCCCCCGTGCCGGGGTGCGTGGACGACCGTTCACCGGCCGGCGGCGAGCCGCCGGCCTGGCCGGTGCCGGATGCGCACTGGTCCTGGTCTGCTTCGCCAGCCTCTCGATCGGTTCGGTCCCGATCGCGCCCGGCACGGCGTTCGACGCGGTTCTCGCGTTCGACGGCTCGGAGGAGCACATCATCGTTCGCGACATGCGGCTGTCGAGGACGCTGGTCGGGCTCGGCGTGGGCGCGGCGCTGGGTGTCGCCGGCGGCCTCATGCAGGCGATCGCTCGCAACCCGCTCGCGGAGCCCGGCATCCTCGGCGTCAACGCGGGAGCGGCCTTCGGCATCGTCAGCGCCGTCTATCTGCTGGGGGTGGTCGGACCGGCCGGGTACGTGTGGTTCGCGTTCGCCGGGGCGGCGATCGCCGTGCTCGTCGTCTACCTGCTGGGTACCACGGGTGGTTCCACGTCGTCACCGGTCAAGTTGGCGCTCGCGGGCGTGGTGGTCACCATGCTGCTCGACGCGTGGACCACGCTCGTACTGGTTTTCAACCAGCGCACACTGGACGAGGTGCGCTTCTGGCTCGCCGGCTCGCTGGCGGGACGGGACGGTGTGGTACTCACCCACCTCGCGCCACTGCTGCTGGCCGGCCTCGTCGCCGCCCTGTTCGCGGCGCGCCAGCTCAACGCGTTGAGTCTCGGAGAGCAGGTGGCCTCGGCGCTCGGACAGCGCACGGCGCGGGTACGGACCATGTGCGGCGTCGTTGTGGTGGTTCTCGCCGGTTCCGCCGTGGCGGCGGCGGGGCCGATCGGCTTCGTGGGGCTGGCGGTGCCGCACATCGCACGGGCGATCAGCGGTCCGGACTACCGCTGGATCCTCGCCCACGGCCTGTTGCTCGGCCCACTCCTGTTGCTCGGCGCCGACATCGTCGGCCGTGTCGTCGCTCGGCCGGCCGAGATCCAGGTCGGCATCGTCACCGCGCTCGCCGGGGCGCCCTTCCTCATCCACCTCGTCCGCCGCGGGAGGCTGACGAGCGTATGAGGAGTGACATCGCGGGCGGCGGACCACGTTCCGGACGGCGTCCCCGCTGGATCCCGGTGCGGCCGGCCCGGTTCCCAGTGAGCACCCGGGTACGGGTGCGAACGCTGGTGTTGACGATCGCGGCGTCCGCGGCGGCGCTCGTCACGATGACGTGGTCGTTGACCCTGGGCTCCCACGAGCTCAGCCCGGCCGAGGTCGCGCGGACCCTGGTTGGGGCGCCCGCCGAACCCGGCCACGCCTTCATCGTGAACTCGGTACGCCTCCCGCGCGCGCTCACCGCGGCGCTCGTCGGTGCCGCGCTCGCGGTCTCCGGGGCGGTCCTCCAGGCACTGGTGCGCAACCCGCTGGCGTCTCCGGACGTCATCGGTGTGAACAGTGGGGCCGGGCTGGTCGTCGTCTTCACCCTCGTCACGGCGTTGCCCGCCGCGGTGGTCCCCGTGGGCGCGTTCGTCGGGGCCACGGTCACCGCGTTCGTCGTCTACGCGCTGACCTGGCGGTCCGGAGTCTCGGGCACGCGTCTCGTGCTCGTGGGAATCGGAGTCAACGCGGTCGCGAGCGCACTCACGACGCTGCTCATCGTGCGCTACCCGGTTGACCGCGTCTCGCTGGCCGTGTGGTGGCAGGCCGGCACCCTCCACGGCGCGGAGTGGGCCGATGTGACCGTGCTCCTGGTCGGCGCGGCCGTGCTGCTCCCGGTTGTCCTGTGGTTCACGCGGCACGCGGCGGTCCTGCAGTTCGGCGACGACGCGGCGCGAGCGCTGGGGGTGCGCGCGGAACAGGCGCGTACCGCGTTGCTGGTCGCCAGTGCCGGATTCGCGGCCCTGGCCGTCGCCGCGGCCGGGCCGATCGGTTTCGTCGCCCTGATCAGCCCACACATCGCGCGGATGCTCGCCGGTCCGCTCACCGGTGGGGTCCTCCTGTTCGCCGCCGGTATCGGAGCGTGCATGCTGTCGGCGGCGGATCTGGTCGCGCGGCACGCGTTCCCCATCGCGCTTCCCGTGGGGGTGCTCACGGCCGCGGTCGGGGCGCCCTATTTCCTGTTCCTGCTGGCCCGTACGAACCGCGCACGATGAACGGGGACCCATGAACTCGACCAGCCGGCTCAACACCGAGTCACTCGACCTCGCCTATCCGGGGACGGACCTCATCGTCTCCGATCTGTCCCTGCGGGTCGCCGACGGGCGGATCACCGTGCTGTGCGGCCCGAACGCGTGCGGCAAGTCCACGTTGCTGCGCGCGCTCGCCCGGCTGCTCAAACCGCGTCGCGGGGCGGTGCGTCTCGACGGGCAAGAGATCGCGGCGCTGCCCACCAAGGAGGTCGCGACCAGGCTGGGGCTCCTGCCGCAGTCGCCGTCGGCGCCGGAGGGGATCACGGTCGAGGACCTCGTGGCTCGGGGACGCTTCCCCCATCAGCGGCTCCTTCGGCAGTGGGGTGAGGAGGACGAGAACGCGGTCGAGTCCGCGCTGGGCATGACCCACACGCAAGCCCTGCGGGACCGACCGGTGGACGAGCTCTCCGGAGGGCAGCGCCAGCGGGTGTGGATCGCCATGGCCCTCGCCCAGGAGACCGACATCCTGTTGCTCGACGAACCGACGACCTACCTTGACCTCGCGCATCGCGTGGACGTGCTTGAGCTTCTGGCCGAGCTGAACGAGTCCCGTTCCCGGACCATCGTCATGGTGCTGCACGAACTCAACGAAGCGTGTCGCTACGCCCATCGCATCGTCGCGATGCGCGAGGGTCGCGTCGAGGCCGAGGGACCCCCGTCCGAAGTGGTGACCGCCGACCTCGTCCGGACGGTCTTCGACCTGGACACGGTGGTCATCCCCGACCCGGTCGCCTCGACCCCCCTCGTCATCCCGGAGGGTGGGCGGCTCCGCCGGAACACCCGGGGGCGGCCAGGGGGCAGCGGCGCGGGCGTGGACGCCGACCGCGCCGCGCGGCAGGCGTCCACGGAGCGCTAGGCTACTTTCGCCACCAGGTTTCCAAGGGCGGTGACCGGCCCACGGGGCGCGGTCCGCCCGTGGGACTGGGTGCCGGCGGCCGCGGAACGGAGACGCATCATCCTCGTCATCACGAACACCAGCGCGGGTAGCGCCAAAGCGGACCGGGTCGAGGCGGCCATGGAGCGGCTGGGTGGCCGCGCGGAGCTCAGCCGTTGCACCGGTCCGGCCGAGCTGAACGCGTCGCTGGACCTCGGCCACGACACGGTCGTCAGCGCCGGGGGCGACGGCAGCCTGCACGCGCTGGCCAACGCGCTACACCGGCGGGGCGAGCTCGGCACGCGCACTGTGGGGCTGCTGCCGATGGGAACCGGTAACGACTTCGCACGCGCGCTCGGGATTCCCCTCGACCCGGTCGAGGCCGCCGACACCCTGCTGCGCGGCATCGTCCACCGGCTGGACCTGATCGTCGACGACACCGGCGAGGTGACGGTCAACTCCCTGCACTTCGGGGTCGGTGCCGAAACCACCCGTGAGGCGCGCCGTTGGAAACGGCTGTTGGGGCCGCTGAGCTACCCGATGGGCGGCCTGATCACCGGTTGGGCCGCGCGGGGGTACCGGCTCCTCGTCGAGGCCGACGGGGCGACCGTGATCGGCCCCCAGCACCGCAGCCTCATGGTCGCCCTGGCCAACGGGGCGAACGTCGGTGCCGGAACGGCGATTCTGGACCCCACCGCGCGCGCCGACGACGGAACGATCAACCTGGTGGTGTCGCGTTCGCGGGGACGTCTCGCGCGCCTCCGGTACGCGCTGCACCTGTACCGGGGAACCCAACGCGAAGCCGACGATGTCCACCACGTGCACGTCCACACCGTCAGGGTCACGGGAAGAGAGACTCCCGGAAGTGTCGACGGCGAGGTCAAGGAGTCGCTCGTCGGCCGCACGTGGCGCATCCTGCCGGGAGCGTGGAGTTTCCTGGTACCCGAGGAGTACCCGGGCGGCTGACTCACCCCCGGGGGCCGCCCCTACCTTCAGGGTTCGATCGTCGACCCCGATACGAGTACGGGGGTCGGCACGTGGGCTCCGGTACCAGCCGGGGGCGCTGGCGGCACCGGACTTGGACGCGAGGGCGAGACAGCGGTCGTCGTCGGGTGGCCACACCAGCGGGTTCACCCGGCGCTGTACCACGAGCGCCGGTGGTGAACAGTGAAGCGCCCTCGAACGGGCCACCGCTCCTCGCGCCGTGGCCTCCCTCACCCGCCTCCGGGCGCGCCGAGGGCCGCACGACCCGGTTTCGGCGTCAACGACGCACACGCCGCGTGAAGGAGCGTACCGCCAGCCACGTCAAGGCGCCGGTTCCGGCCACCAGGAAGAGCAGATAGGCCCAGGTGTCCATGTGCCCGACTCCCGAGGTAAGAGTCGCCCGTAGGCCCTCGCTCGCATAGACCATGGGGTTGAACAGCACCAGGACTTGGAGCCAGGGGATCGTCTCCAGCGCGGACCACGGATAGTAAACGCAGCCCAGCATGGTTACCGGGACCACGATCACCCCGAAGATCGTGCTGATCTTGCGGGCGTCGATCACCGTTCCCAGCAGTAGCCCGAGCGCCGACGCCAGAAGCGACACGCTCAGCAACACCACGATCAGCAGTGGCCAGTTCGCCACGTCGATCGCGGGGGCGGCGCCTTCGGCGTGGACCAGGTACAGGGCGGGGAACACCACGACCGCGGCCAGCAAGCCCTGTAGGGCACCCGCGACGATCTTCTCCAGCCCGACGGCCCACACCGGCAGCGGGGCCAGCACGCGGTCCTCGATCTCGTTGTTGTCCGAGAGCTCCATGATCAGTGGCATGCTCACGGCCATGAAACCCCCGAAGAGCATGGAGGAGGCCAGCAGGCCGGGGACGAGCACAGTGGAGTACGAAGGGCCGTCACCCGCGCCGACGAACATCGCGCCACCCTCACCCGCGGCCATGCTGGGAAGGACATAGGCGAACACGAAGACGAAGAAGAACGGTTGCATGATCGTGCGCAGCACGAACGAAACGAACTCACGCCGGATCACGCGCACCTCGCGCACGAGCATGATCCTGAACGTCAGCAGAGTACTCATGGTGGTCGGCTGGGTGGAGGTGCGCTGGAGCTGAGTGGCGGTCACTCGCGATACTCCCGTCCGGTCATGGTGAGAAAGACCGTCTCCAGGCTGGGACGCATGGTGCTCGCGTCGCGGATGGCCAGCCCGTGTTCGGCGCCCGCCGTGGCGAGCTGACCGAGGATCCCGTCGGCTTCGGCGGTAAAGACCCGCACCCGTTCCTCGGTCGCCTCCACGCGGCTCACGTGGGGCAGGTCGCGCGCGGTCGCGCAGGCGGGAGCGGGATCTCCGTCGTAGGTGACCGTCACGATCGATTCGGCTCCTGTGCCGGTCTTCAGCCGCTCGACCTCGTCGCAGGCCAGGATCGAGCCGTGATCGATGATGGCCACCCGGCCGCACAGTGTCTCGGCTTCGGCCATGTCGTGGGTTGTGAGCAGGATCGTCTGCCCCTCGGTGTGCAACGTGCGCAGGGTGTCCCAGAGGTTGTGGCGGGTCTGCGGGTCGATTCCCGCCGTCGGCTCGTCCAAGAACAGCACGTCCGGCCGGTGTGCCAGAGCCCGCGCGATGACCACACGTTTTGTCTGTCCGCCGGACAGTTCGTGCACTTTGGCGTCCTTGCGGTCCCCGAGTTCGAGCAGCTCGATGAGTTCCGTGGCGCGACGCCGGGCGGCGCCCGCCCCCATGCCGAAGTAACGGGCGCGGAACTCCAGGTTCTCGAATACCGTGAGCTGGCGGTCGAGCGTGTTCGTCTGCGAGGCCATGCCTATCCGCCGTTTGACCTCGACCGGCTGCCGGACGACGTCGACCCCGCATACCTGGGCCCGGCCCGCGGTGGGGACCACGAGGGTGGTGAGCATGCCGATCGTGGTGGACTTCCCGGCTCCGTTGGGCCCGAGCAAACCCAGGAACTCCCCGGCTTCGACGGTGAGGTCGACACCGGCGACGGCCTCAACCGGACCGGTGGACCCGGCGTAGGTCTTGCACAGCTCCTGCGCGGCGATGGCCGGATCGCTCACGACCCACCCCTTTCGGCGCGGGGCGGGCAGCCGCCCCCGCCATCACCCTGACGGTGTGGGCGAAGGTCGGACCGTTCCCGCGCCAGTGGTCACTTGACAAACCCGACAGTCCCCAAAGTCGCGGTACGGCCTTCCCACCGACATCACGGTGTCCACCGAGGGGATTTCAGTGAGCGAATAGCCGCCCGGTCACCTCGGGCCGACCGGATTACCCCTGCGGTGGTCCCCGTAGTGCGTCTGTGGCCGGCCGGGGAGAGACTTCCCCCAGTCGTCCGACTCCGGCACGCCCGCACCTCCGGGGCCGGTCCCGGTGCGTACCGGGAAACGGTGGCGGTTCCCGTGTCGGAGGCCCCGCCGCAACCACACCGCCGCCACATTGCTCTCGGAGCGCCCGCGATGCACGATGAGTACGCTGCGCGCCCGCGCCTGACGGAGACACTGGCGGTCCGGGTGGCCAATCTCCCAGTCGAGTCGCTGGAGCGCACCCGGTTCACACGCACGGGTGCGGCCATCGACGCGGTCCTCGACCTCGACACGGAGCTCGCCGGTCGGGCGCGAGCCATCTCCGACGCGCTGTACCCGGTCATTGGCGCCACACGGGACTCGCGGCTGCGGCCGCGTCTGGTGGGGCTTCGGCGTTCCGTACACGGCAACCGTGACCCCGGCGTACGTGAGCTGGACGCTTCGGTTCTTCGCGCGCTGCCGGCCGGAGTGCGCGCGCAGATCGCCGAATGGTCGGCGCTGCGGACCGAGCGCCGACGACGGGTAGAGGAGCTGCCGGCGGTCCTGTCCGACGAGCGCGCCGAACGCGACCACGCACTGCGCGCCGCCGCAGGCGAGCCCGCGTTGCGCGCCGGGCTGGTGAGCAGCAGCCCTTCCCTCCACAGGCGGCTTTCCGACTGGCTGGACGCCGGACCCGCACGCCCGCCGCGACGCAAACTCGCGCTGCGCCTCGCGCGCTATCTCGCGCGCATCGTGGCCAAGACCAGTCCGCAGGCCACGTTCACCCTCAGCGGGATCGGGCGGTTGAGCCGCGACACGGTCTCCGATGCCGAGGAGCGCCTCGCGTGGCGTTCCGTGCTGGAGATCGACGAGCGCTGCGCCGACCTCGTGACCGCCGCCGTCTTGCGCGACAGCGGAACCGCCGCCCCTCTCCACGTGCGGCTCAACCCCACGGCCCACCAGGACGGTGACCGCTGGGTCTTCCTCAGCGCTCGGCGTGGGGGAGAGCCGGCCTCGGTGCGCGCCAACCCAGCCCTACGGGCCTGCCTGGACCTCGTCGGGGACCGGGAACGATACTCGCTCAGCGAGTTGTGGTCGCGGCTGAGGCGGCGTACGGGACTCCCGCACGACCGGGTCGTGGCCTACCTGGAACGGTTACGCGCGGTCGGGCTACTGGAAGCGGTTCCGCCGGTCCCCGACCAGGCGCCCGACCACTGGTACCGACTGACGGAGTGGCTGGCCGGCCACCCGGGAATCGCCGGCGACGCGCGGGCCGGAATGCGGAGGGTGCGTCGGCAGCTGGCGGAGACGGTCGTTGATGACCGGCCGGACCGGCGAGCCAGCCGCGCGGCCACGGTCCGCTCCTCTCTCGCCGACACCCTGGAGGCACTGGGCGGTTCGGCCGAGAACCTGCCCGAAGGTGACCCTGTGCACGAATCGGCGCTGCTCACCGGTGCGGAACCCTCCCTGCCGGTGTGTCGGGTCCGTCCGCTGCTGCCGGCGCTGGCGGCCGTGCGCCGGTATTCGGCGCTGTTCAGTCCGGACCTGGCGCTGCGCCTCGCCTGCGGGCATGTTGTGGCCAGCCGGTTCGGCGAGGGCGTTCGGGTGCCCTTCGTGGTGTTCTGTCGATCGGTATGGGAGGCCATGGTGGCAGCGGACACCGACGGGCTGGGCGGCGAGGAGCTACGTGCCCACCTGGCCGGGCCGTTCATGGCCGAGTGGCCACTGGAACGCAGTGGGATCGACCAACTGCGCGCGCTGGCCGATCTGCGCAGGAACGCCCGCGCCGACCAGGAGGCGTGGCCGACCGGTGCCGACGGTGTCCGCACTCTTGCGCCGGGAGTCCTCGAACGTACAGCAGCGGGGTGGCCGAGTTGGGTGTGTCCGCCCGACTCGCTGGCCTGCCATCTTCAGTTCCTGTCCCCCTCCCGGGAAGACGGCGCGGTCGCCGCGCTGAATGAGTGCACCATCGGCTACGGCCGTGGTCAGAGCCGGATCGCGACTCTGGCCGAGGGCTACTACGGCGACCACCCGACTCCCGTCTACCGGCACCGCCACGTGACGCTCGCCGAGACCGAAGCCGGGCTGGGCAGCGGGCTGAACCGACGGGCCCCCGCGACCGACCACGTGATCGACCTGCCCGGGGCGGTCAGCGCACGGGAGAGGCGCCACCGTATTCAGCCCGCGGAACTGGAGGTGGTACTGGATCCCGAGACCGGGCTTCTCCAACTGTTCGCCCCCCGCCTGGGGACCCACGTTCGCCCGGTGCACCTCGGGCTGCTCGCGGACTTCTGGCTGCCGGCATCGATTCGCCTACTCACCCGAGTTTTCGGGGAGGCGGTACGGCCCATCTACCAGGCATGGTCGCCGTTCCACCCGTTCGACTCCTGGCGGGCCGTGCCCGAAGGGCCCGGCGTGACCGTGGTGCCCCGCACCCATGTCGGACCGCTCGCCGTCACCCGGCAGACCCACTACGTTCGGGCCGCGGAAACCCCAGTACGGCGCGTTCCGGGTGAGGACGACGCCGCCCACCTGACGCGCTTGCACTCCTGGAGACGGGAGCAGGCCCTGCCTCGGCGCTGCTTCGTGCGGGTCCTCGACGCTGCCTGGCGCTCAGGAGAAGCGAGCGCTTACGACAAGTCCCGCAAACCCCTCTACGTCGATTTCGACAATTGGTACCTGGTAGCCGATCTCGAACGCCGGGTCACGGGGGAAGACGACGTGCTGGCGTTTCAGGAGGCGTTGCCGGAGCCCGGGGAGGCCCCTTACCACGGGGATTCCAGGCGCGTCACCGAACACGTCGTCGAGGTCTCGTTCGACGTCGACACGGCTCCCCACGCCCAGTGGTGACCCGTCCGGGTGCCGGGCCTCCTCAGGAGCTCCGGGCGACCGGATCGGAACCCCCGGTGGGTTCGACCACTCCATGCAGGGCCGCCGCCGCTTCCGCGGGGGGCGGAACCACCGGAGCGTCGACGGTCTCGCCGGTGGCGACCTCGGTGGCACTGCGCGTCTCGACGACCACCCGGTGGCCGTCGGCACGCAGCCGTTCAACGTTGCGACTTACGGCCGGGTGGCGCCACATAGTTGTGTTCATATTGGGGAAGAAGACAACACCGGGCTCGGCGGCGAGCAACGTCGAGGTGAGGAAGCTCGGGGCGAGCCCGTTGGCGGCGGCCCCCATCACGTTCGCGCTGGCCGGCAGCACCACGAAGAGGGACGCCCACTGGGCCAGACCGACGTGGGCGGCCTTGCGTGCGGCGGGAGAGTCAGGCGAGACGACCTCGTCGCAGTACAGGGCGATGCTCTCGGCCGGCATCATCCGTTCGGCCGAGCGGGTGGTCACCACACGGACGTGGCGAGCGAGCCGCTGGCGGAACTCGGTCAGATAGGCGGTTATGTTCACGACGGCGACCGACCCCGTGACGCCCAAGAGCAGATTCTCCACGACGGGATTCTCGTTCGTCACGTTCCTGCCTTTCCGGAGAGAGTAAGGGGCGGCTGAACGGCGGAATGGACCGCCCGCGGCCCCGATGCGCGGGAGCCGCCGGAGCCGTTCCGCTCAACGCTAACCCGGGAGATTCCGCTTGTCAGGACCGCGTGTGGCGGGACGCCACACTCTTCGGACGTATTCATGGGGTTCCCCGATAAACCTTCGGTTCTTTTGGCTAAATCTCTCGGTGGTGTTCCGAAAATTCGGGATCCGATCGGGGAGATCCGAAGAAAGCTCTCGGACTTCTCCGTGATGTATCCCACTGGGAGGTACTGGGATCTTCTGTAGCCGGTGCCGGGAAACGGCCCGACACCGAACGATGAGGGCGCCGGCGGTTCCCTCGAGGTGCCCGCCGCGTCCGTGACTCCCGAAGGGAGGGAATCACGATGCCTGAGAAGTTCAACCTGGAGCTGGACGACCTGCAGGTGGACGGCCTGGAGCTGCCCACCGGTGACGGGGCGTCGCTGGAGACCATGACCACAGGCCAGGGCCTCACGGAGATGGGCGCCTCGGACTGCGGCTGCTGGTGCTGCTCCTGCTGCTGACGCGGCACTGATGAGAAGCCAGTCCACCGAGAAGGGTGGATCGTTTGGCGAGGGGTTGACGGGACCTTTCTGGTAGGTCCGGGCCCCTCGGCCCCATCGCACTTCCACGCCACCGAATCCTCGCGCGGGCCCGGGGTCTGGGACGCGCCATCCTGTAGCCGCCACGGGAAGCGCAATGAAACCGAAGCTCAAACCCGATGTGTTCTGGGTCGCCGACGAGGAAGGGGTGTTCGTCACCGGTGGCGATAACTCCGTCAAGCTCAGCGGCGCTGCCCTCGGCCAATGGATCGATCGTCTGGCGCCCTACCTCAACGGTACGCACGTGCTGGAAGAGCTGGTCGCCGCCCTGCCCGCCGCGAAGCGGGACGTAGCTACCCGCTTGGTCGGTGTGCTCACCGAGGCGGGGTTCGTCCGCGACAGCGAAGAGGACAAACCCCACGATCTCACCGAACACGAGCTCGTCACCTACGCCCCCGAGATCTCCTTCATCGACTACTTTCGCGACTCCGCTGAGCACCTCTTCCAGACATACCGGGAGAGCCGGGTTCTCGCTGTTGGCACTGGGCTGAGCCTGGCAGCGCTGGTGCACACCGTGCTGCGGTCCGGTGTCCGGGATCTGACCGTGCTCGTCTGCGACGAGGCACCCACCGATATCGACCGGCTGCACGAGCACGCCGAGGAGGCTCGCCTCCGCGACCCCCGCCAGCGGCTGACGGTCGAGACCGCCGCCGGGGAGGAACGGGAACGCGCGAACACGCTGGTCGCCGATGCTGGGCTCGTACTGCACACCGGCGACCGTCCCACCCCTCAGCGATGTGATGAGCTGGAGGATGTCTGCGCTCGCGCCGGTGTGACGCTGGTCCATGGCGTCGTCACCGGCGACGAGGCGTGGGTGGCCGCCTCGGTGCCTTCTGACGGGGCCGTCACCGGCTGGCGGTCCGGTCGCCGGCGCCTGGCCGCCGCGTCCGAGAACGCCCTCGACGAGCGGACCCCCGGGAACTCGCTGGCCGGCCCGACCGCCGCGCTGCTGGCCAACCACGTCGCGTTCACCGCGTTTCGCGTCTACACCGGGATCCGCCCCGCTGATGACGTGTGCGGCACCCTGGTGCGTGTCGATCTGGAGAACTTCCAGACGGGAACGCACCGTTTCATGCCGCACCCGCTCGCGACACCCGCCCGTCCGGGCGATGAGGACACGTTCCGCGAGCGTGTGGCTTCCCTGCGTGCCGCGGCGCCTGTCGCGACCGAAGAGTTCTCCCGGCGCGCCATCGCCTGCTTCGAAGAGCGCGCGGGCGTGTTCACGGAGCTCGACGAGCACGACCACACCCAGCTTCCGTTGAACATCACCCAGGTGAGCGTCTCGGATCCGTTCGGTGCGCGCGGTTATCGACCCGTCCAGGTCCTCGGAGCCGGCCGCGATGTCGCCGCCTCCCGCCGTGCGGCCACGTGGGAGGCGTTCGCTGTGTACGCCTCCATCACTCGCGACGACCGTCTGCTTCACAGCGCCCCGACAGGTGGCGGTGCGGTGTGGGGGTCCGGCCTCGACGACGGCGGTGTCGTGTCCGTCCCGGTGGCCGACGCGTTCCCCGCCCTGGCGCGCGAAGGAGCCCCGTACGTCCGACCGGTCGGTCTGGCCTGTGGACGTGACTGGAACACGACCGTGGCCGAGGGGCTGCTGCAATGGGCGTGTCGGCACACCGTCGCCGAGCGCGCCCGCCGGCCGGAGCCACCACGAGTCTGGGACCCCGGATCCGAGGACGTGACGGATGCGGCCGGCGTCTACCGGAGCATGTTGGACGCCGGCCACGTTCCGGTACATCTGTACGACGTCACTGGGAGCCTGGGTGTACCCACGTTGGCGCTGCGCGACGGCGAAGCCGACATCGCCCACGCATCTGGCCTCACCAAGGCCGACGCGTTGGAACGTGTGCTTCGGCGCGCTGTCCTGTGGCTTCAGCAGCGAACAGTCGGCGAACCCGTGTACGCGCCCCCGCCCGTGCCGCCCCTGACGACGGCGGCGGACGAGCCCGCAGAACTTCCCGACGCCGCCGAACGGGACCCGGTGAGCCCGCTGGCGCGTTCCATGCTCGAACTCGGAAAGCGCCCGGTGGTGATTCCCCTCGACCATGACCCAGCACTGAGCCACGTGCTGCCGTTCGTCGTCCAGGTGGCGCTCCATGACATCTGAACCCACTCCCCGCGTCCTGGTGGCGGGTCGCGGGCTGGTCGCCACCGCAGTGCTGGAGACACTGGCCGCAGCGGGCGAATCCGCCGATTCCCGGGAAACTCCGCAGGATCTGGACGTGGGTGGGTACCGGGCGATCGTCTGGGCGGCCGACCACGAGGGCGACGACGTCGAACGCGTGCGGTGGCGTGCCGCGGCGCACCGTGTGGGCGCCGTATGGCTCCCCGTGCTTGTCGAGTCGGGCGGTGCGAACGTGGGACCCGCCAGTGTGGCCGCACGTGCGGGATGTGACGGTTGCGCCGCCCTGCGCCGAGGAGCGGCGGAACACGGCCCCGAACGCGAACGCGTGCGCGAACGGTGGGGCAGCAGAGCCACCCAGGCACCATCCCCCCTGATCACGGGGGTGACCGCGGCCACCGTCGCTCACACGGTGGCCGCCGAACTCGCGCGTACTGAGGCCGAACGGGCTTCCGGCGCCTCCGAACGGCTGGTGGAGTGGTCGCGGGTTCGGCTGACCGATCTCGCGACCACGCGGCACCGGCTACTCCCCTCCCCGTGGTGCCGGTACTGCGGCGGACGGTCGCCTGACACAGCTGGGGAGGCGTTCCTGCGGCCGGCGGACCAAAGGAAAAGCTCCCCGCACTCACTGCGCACACGCCGGCTTACGCCCCGCCGAGACGAGTTGCTGGAGACCTACGTCGACCGCGAGACCGGTGTGCTGCGCAAGATGGAGAAGGTCGTATCGGGAGTGTTCCCCTCCATGGCCGCACCGTTGGCACTGACCAGCGTGACAGAGCGCGGCTACGGCCGTGCCCTCGACTACCGAAGTTGCACGGTGACCGCCGTTACCGAGGCGCTGGAGCGCCTCGGCGGGATGTTCCCCGGGGGGCGTGCGACGACCGTACGGGGGAGCCGCCGCGAGCTGGGGGACGACGCGATCGACCCGCGCCGCCTGGGGAGCCACCCGGCCGCGCACCACAACCGCCCGGGCTTTCCCTACCCGCGCTACGACGACGACCTTCGGCTTGACTGGGTCTGGGCGACCTCGTTGACCTTCGGCCGTCCGATCCTGGTGCCCGAAACCTATGCCTACTACTTCACCAGTGGTTACGAAGGTGGAGGCAACGGTTTCGTCTACGAGGTCTCCAACGGCTGCGCTCTGGGCGCCAGCCTGGAGGAGGCCGCCCTGCACGGTCTGCTGGAACTCGCCGAACGCGACGCTTTTCTGCTGACCTGGTACGCCCGGTTGGCCGCGCCTGCCCTCGCCCTGGACTCCGCGACCGACCCCTTGCTGCCACTGATGGTCGAACGCCTCGAACGCGCCACGGGCCGCCGCCTGCGGGTGTTCGACACCACCACCGAACACGGTGTCCCCAGCGTATGGGCGATGGCCGTGCATCCCGACGACGACCTTCGGACCCCCAAGGCGCTGTGCGCCGCCGGCGCCGACCTCGACCCGCAACGGGCCATCGCCGAGGCTCTGGTGGAGCTCGCCTCGATGGTGCCCTGGCAGAACGAGACCTACCCCCGGCGCCTGGCCGACGCCCAACGGATGCTCGTCGATCCCTACGAGGTTCGCACGATGGGGGATCACGCGATCCTCTACTCGCACCCCGAAGCCTTCGAACGGTTCAGTTTCCTGCCGGACAGCGGCGACTCCTGGGCCATCGCCGATCGGTTCCAGGGCCGCCCCCACACGGCCGGCGAGAACCTGCGCGAGGACCTTGACACCATGGTCGGCCGCTACGCCGACCATGGCCAGGAAGTCATCGTGGTGGACCAGACCACGCCCGAGCATCGGGCGGGTGGGTTCTCCTGCGCGAAGGTCATCGTGCCGGGACTACTGCCGATGACCTTCGGCCATGAGATGCGCCGTGTCGACGGGCTGTCCCGTCTGCTGGAGGTGCCGCGCCTGTTGGGCCATCGCGCCACCGCTCTGGACCCCGGAGAGATCAACCCCCATCCGCACCCGTTCTCCTAGGTACTGGAGTTGGGCATGGCCAATCACGACGTCTCCATCGCAGCGGACTACTGGCGGGTGACTCTCTACGACCGGCATGAGATCCAGGATCTGGGAGAGGAGGGCGATCCGGAGGAACCGCCGCGGTTCAAGATCCACCCGGCCACCCACCGCCATCCGCTACGCCAGCGGGTCCCGCACCGGCTCACCGAGTTGGAACCGCCCGCGGCCCGCGGGGACGAAACCCCCGGCCTTTCGGCCTCCGCGCTGTCTGGACTGCTGCATTACACCCTTGGGGTTTCCAGGGTGGACCTGGGCCCAGGTGTCGTGTGGCCCTATCACCGTCACGTCGCCTCGGCGCGGTGCTTCTTTCCCACGGAGCTCTACGTGTGGCTGCCGCCCAGCGAGGGCGTCGAGACGGGCGTCTACCACTACGATCCCGCCCATCACGCGCTGGCACGCCTGCGTCCCGGTGACTACCGCGCCCTGCTGGAGCGGGTTCTTGTGACACGGCTTGACGGGGCTGTCGCTGTCGTGCTGCTGACGTCGCTGTTCTGGAAGAACGCGTTCCGCTACCGCCACTACGCGTACCGGCTGTGCACTCAGGAGTCCGGTCTGGTCGCCGGCAACCTGCTGATGGTCGCTGCGGCGCTGGGACTGGGGGGTCGGGTCCACTATCAGTTCCTCGACGACCCCCTGAACCGGCTGCTTGGCCTGGTTCCCGACGAAGAGAGCACCCTCGCCGCTGTTCCCCTGTACTCCGCTGGTGCGCCCGAAGCCGACACGACGGTCCCAGCCGAGACTCCCGACCCGGCCACGCGCGTCCCGTATCTCAGCCCCGACCACCGGGGAGTGTTCGCGGCGAGCGACCCGGAGCTGTGGTCACGGACGCGGCACATAGACCGCAACAGCCGGATGCACGATCCAGCTGAAGTCGTGGCCGCTCGGGAAGCTTCGGTGCCCACCGCGCCACCGGTCGAGCCCGGACCGGTCGTGGAACTGCCAGAGGAGCCCGCCACGCCCACACGGGACCTGGCCGTTACGCTGCGCGCCCGGCACTCCGGACCGATGCTGTTCGCGCCAGTCGCCCGGCCGATCAGCCGGGCACACCTGGCCCGCGTGCTGCGCGGCGCCGTGGAACCTTACCCCTGCGACTCGGCCCCTGGGATCCGAACGCCGCTGGTGGAATGCCACGTGTTCGTACGCTCGGTCACCGGGACCGAGCCGGGTCTGTACCGTCTCTCGGCTGACGGCGCGCTCCTGCACGGGTCCAGCGACGAACCGTCGGACGAGCTCCTCAGGCGGCTGCGCGTCGACCCCCCCACCCTCAGCATCCGCGCCGCGAACGCCCTCGTGTACCTGGTGGGAAACCGCGAAGCCGCACTCGCCGCCTACGGTAACCGCGGCTTTCGGGTGCTCAGCCAGGACGCGGGGATCGTCGCCCACCGGATCAGCGTCCGCAGCGCCGAGTGTGGCCTGGCCGCGCGTGTGCACAACGGCTACCAGGCCGCGGAGGTGGAGTCCTGCCTGCGGATATCAGGAACCGGGCGGTCACCTGTCTTCTTCGTGGCGATCGGTGCGCGCCGGCCCACCTCGATCTATGAGTCCGCCATGTTCTGTTAGGGAGCGAGCCGTGGCCGACCAGACATACCCCTCCACCATAAGCGGCGGATCTGGACACGCTCCGGTTCCGACAGAGCTGGGAAACAGCCGTAGAGATCGACTCGCTGGGACGCCGCCTGTGCGCCGAGGGCGCCGCCCTGGCCGATCTGCTCCACTCCGAGATCGGACAGTGCGGCCAGGGAGAGCGCAAATCGCGGTTGGTCGCGCTGCGCCGGCGGCTGTACAACGCGCGGCGCCCTCCCGACCGGCTGTGGAACGACCAGGTACGCGCCGCGCTGCCCCAAACGGTGACGCGCCGGGTCGACGCCTGGCTCGACCTCTTCGACAGTCGGGAGCGGCGTCTGCGTGAGCTTCCCGGTGTGCTGGAGCGGGAACACGGCCGTGCCCGCTCGTCGCTACGGGAGGCCGTGGGCCGGGACCGCTTCCGCGTGGGGCTGGTGCAGGCAAGCCCCGACCTGTACCGCGAGCTGCGGGAGTGGCTCGCGAAGGGGGACGCGTCCTCCGTCGACCGGTCGGTGGCCATACGACTGATGAAGTTTCTCGCGCGGGCGGTGGCCAAGACCAGCCCGTTCAGCACGTTCATGATCAGTGGACTGGGGGAGTGGCGGCGCGGGGCCGGAGCTCTCGCGCACCACGGCGAGATCTGGAGCTGGCGTACCGTCGTCGAGCCCAACCTGTGGCTCGCTCAGCGGGCCGTGGGGCTGCTGGCGTCGACGGCCGAAGGGACGGATCGCTGGCGGCTGCGGGTCAATCCCAGCGTCGTGGTGGCCGAGGGCGGCACAGAAATGCTCACCGCCGGTGGATCGGACAGGGTAGCGCGGGTACAGACCAACCAGACCGTCCGCGAGTGCGTACGGGCGGTCGGCTCAGGGGAGGCCCGAACCCCGGCGCAACTTCGTGACCATCTCATGCGCCTCGACGAGGGACGTGCCGACAGCGAGCGCGTGACGGACTTCGTTTCCCGGCTCGTCGCCAGCGGAGTGCTGGAGTTCGAGCCGTCGATACCGGATCAGCGGCTGGATGACATGGAGGCACTGGCCGCGCTGTTCGACGGGCAACAGGGCCCCGACGCGCACGCTGTCCGGACGTCCCTGCGGTCGGTGCGTACGCTGCTGCGGGAGTACCCCGAATCCGGAGCGGAAACCCGGTTGGGTCTACTCGACCGGTTGCGGGAGAGCGCTACCGCGCTGGCCACGGTCGACGGGACTCCGGATACGGGAGGCGTACTCGCCAAGAACCTGTGCCATGAGACCGCGCTGTTCACACGACCGGTTTTGACGGCCGACCCCGACGATTGGGCACCGGTGGTCACCGACCTCGACCGTGTCCGGCGGTTCATGGCCCTCTTCCAGCGCAACCTGTCGTTCCGCATGGCCGTAGCCGACTTCTTCCGGGATCGCTTCGGTGAGGAGTCGCGGGTGCCCGTGCTGCGGCTGTACCGCGAGGTCCGCGACGCCATGCGGGAACCGCCACCGGGGCCGGGCGGCGAGGTGGGGCGTGAACTGGGCGCTCTGAACGAGGGAAGGGTGTTCGATCCCTGGCGCTCGCCCGAAGGTGTGGCGCCCTCCGTCCGTGAGGTGTACCGGATGAGAGAAGAGGCGTCGGTACGGATACGGGACACCTCGGTGGATCGGTCCGGTGCCCGGGAACTCGACCCAGAGGACCTGGAACGGATGGTCGCGTCCTGGCCGGAGTACGTGCGTCCCGTCGGCTCCGCCGCGTGCTACGTGCAGGAACTCCCCGGAGACGACCGATCCGGCGTCGTCCTCAACGGGATCACGGTCGGGTACGACCGATGGGCGAGTCGCATCCGGCGCTTGCTCGAACAGGCGGAAGGGAGTCCGAACGCGGCGCTGGCCGGGCGCGGTCCACCCGGGAACGGAACCATCGAGCTGGTCGAGGTGGGAGGAGCTTTCGGTAGCGCGCTCAACCTGCGCGCGGCCGTGACGGACCGTGAGCTGGACTACCCCGGTGTGGGACCACTCCGACCACCCGAGCGGCGGGTCGCGCCGCGCGACTTGGTCGTCACCTACGACTCCGCCACCGGGGTCCTGGAGCTGCGCCGGGATGACGACGGGACGCTCGTGCGGCCGCTGCATCTGGGTACCCAGGCGGAGCACCTGCTGCCTTCGGCGCTACGGTTCCTCGTTTCGGTCTTTGGTGAGCCTTCCCACGTGCTCAACGCCGGCTGGTCGCCCTTCGCCGATCCCACGGTCTGGGGCACCGACGACGGGGGGAAGGGGCCGGGCCGGATGCCGCGGGTACGGCTGGGCAGGGTTGTCGTGGCCCGGGAGGCGCACTACATGCCGGCCGGTGGCGTGCCGTTGCGAAACAAGGGGGAAGCTGAAGCCGACCATCTGCTACGGGTTGTGCGCTGGCTGGCCGAGCACGGATTGCCGGAACGCTGTTACGCCAGGGTCTTGGACATCGCCCGTGGGAGGAGTGGGGCTGGACCGGATCCGGCCAAGTCACGCAAGCCGATGTTCGTGGACTTCGCCAACCAGCTCCTGCTGGCGGGCTTTGAACGGGCGGTCGGCAGCCCCGAGGATCTCGTCACCCTTCACGAACCGCTTCCCGATCCCGCCGGGGCTCCTGCCTACGGTCCCCCGGAGAACCCCGCCAACCGCCACGTCACCGAGTACGTGGTCGAAGTCGCCGGCCCAGAGGTGCGCTATGGGTGAGTCGGGGTGGATCGCCACCCACGTGTACTACCACGGCGACCTGGACGCGTTGCTCACGGGCGCGGTGGCACCCCTGGTGGACGAACTTGACCGCGACCGAGCCATCGAGGACTGGTTCTTCGTGCGTTACTGGGAAGGTGGCCCGCATGTGCGCCTTCGGGTGAGGACATCGCGGAACGCGGATCCGGAGCGGGTGCACCACCTGGTGAACGAGCGACTGCGCGCGTGGACGGCGGCCCATCCCGCGCCCGACACGAACGTGGGGCACGAGTACGCCCGCACCGCGAAGCGCCGCGCCGCCCTGGAAAACCGCACTTCCTACGAGACGGGCGTCCGTCCGAACAACGCCGTGGAGCCGCGTCCCTACGAACGCGAGTACGCCGCTTACGGCTCCGACGAGGTCCTCTCCGCCGTGGAACGGCACTTCGCCGAGTCCAGCTGGCTGGCACTGCGAATCCTGGCCACCGGGCCGTCACGCGATCGGCGGTCCCAGGCGGCCCTGGCGATGCTCGTCGTCGCGCTCGCTGTGGCCGAGCCCGACCTCCGGCGTCTGGCCGCGCTGCTTCCCGGTGGTCCCGGAGGTGAGAGCCCCGTGAGGGCCGGGGAACCGGAACTGGTTCTTCCGGCGGCCGTCAGGGAGCGGGTGGCCCACCTGTGGGACGCCGGTGCGCGCACCCGCGGGGGCGAAACCAGCGCGGACCGGGGAGCCCTGGCAGCGTGGCTGGTCTCGGTGCGCGGCCTGTGTGACCGGCTCGCGCGGCCGGAGGCCGCCACCGGCCTGTCCGTGGCGCGCCCGGTGTCGCCGCTGATCTCCGCACCCCCCGAGGACGGCACGGGGAGGACGGTCCCGCTGCTGCTCCGCTGCACCCACATGATGAACAACCGCCTCGGCCTGTTCGACCAGGAGGAGCGCCATATCGCCGCCACCGCCGTGCGAGCGCTCGCGGATCTCGCCCGTAGGCGAGGTGGAGAGGAATGATAATGCGACGGTACGCATCGACGGATGCGCTCGACGAGTCGGCCGAGGAGTCCTGGCACAGCGCGCACGTCCACTACCACGCCAATCAGGACGACCTGTTGCTGGACGCCGTACGCCCGCTCCTCGCCGAGGTGCGGGAGAGCGTCCCGCGTGCCTACTTCGTCCGCCACTGGCGGCTCGGTCCCCACGTGCGCCTGCATTTCCGGTGCACCTCCGACCGGTGGTACGACACGGTGCGACCGGCAGTGGAGCGAACCATCGTTGACTACCTGCGGGCGAACCCATCCATGACACCGGTCGACGAAGGGGCCGAGATAGCCAAACACCGCGAACTGGCCCGACTGGAGCGCGAGGAGGGGGAGCTGACACCCTTCGCCCCAGACAACAGCCTCCGGTTCCGCCCCTACGAACAACGACTGCACGTGCTGTCCACGGTCGAGGCCGCCGAGCTCCTGGCGGAGTTCCACACTGATGCGACCGATCTCGTCCTGGCCATTCTGGAATACGCGCGCGCTGGCGGGGACCGCCGGGGCGCCTGTCTCGCGGCGATGGTGGCCGTGGCCCACACGATGTGTCCCCCGCTCACTCGTGGTTTCGTCTCGTTCCGCTCGCACGCGGAAGGGTTCTTGGCCAACTGCGCCGATCCCGAGGGAACGCGGGCACTGTTCGACCGGCAGTACCGGCGTAACGCTGCTGCCCTGCGCCACCAAGTGCGCGGGACCCTAGCCGCTCTGGCCGGAGCGGCGAAACCGCGCGCGGACAGGGCTCCCGATGAACTGGGAGAGTTCACACGGAGATGGGCCACCCTGGCGAGCACCTACCGCGAACGGGCCCTACCGCTGATCGCAGCTGGTCACATTGGCCTGGATGGAGCGGAGGAGCCGCAGGCGGAAAGTGCGGCGATGCGCACCAGCGACTTCCACCGGCGGTTGCGTGCCAGTGACAGTTGGGAAGCGCTTCGCGACGCCGAGTGGTTTCGCTGTTACCGCCTGCTCCTCAACTACCTCTACCTCCAGATGAATCGGATTGGAATCAGCCCTCTCGAACGATTCCTCCTGTGCCACCTCTTGGCGGAGGCCGTCGAGGAGGAGTTCCACGTTCGAGCGTTGGACGTGGTGGAGGCGATTCCGTCCGAGAACGCAGACGACCGGTATCACGACCAGGGAGACCACCGTGTATGACGTTACGATCATCGGCGGCGGCCCGGCGGGAACGTCGGCCGCGCTCGCGCTCGGGCGCGCCCGTCGCCGGACCCTGCTGTTCGACAGTGGGCAGGGGCGTAATGGCAGTGCCTCGACGGTGCGCATGTTTTTCTCGCGGGACGGTGCGGCGCCCGAGGATCTGCGGGCCGAGGCGGCGTATCAGCTTGGCTCCTACCCCGATGTGGAGACGCGCGAGCAGCGGGTGGTGACAGCCAAGGGTGCCGGCGACGAATTCGTGGTGCGCACCGAGGACGGCACCACCTACGCGTCGCGCCGACTACTTCTGACAGCCGGGGTCACCGATGTCCTGCCGCCCATTCCGGGGCTGGCTGACCTTTGGGGTAAGAATGCTGTCACCTGTCCCTATTGTCATGGCTGGGAAGTGCGGGACCGGCCACTCGGTGTTATTATGATGTCGCACGAAGACGTTTATTTTTCACTCATGCTTCTGAAGTGGAGTGTGGACGTTTCGTTCTTCACGAACGGGAGTGCGCTCGACCCCACAGGGCGATCCACTCTCGAAGGTGCCGGAATTCGAGTGATCGACGGTGATATCGCGGCTGTGAACCGCGACGAGAAAAACGACTCCGTTATTCTTCTGGCGGGCGGTGCCAGCTTCTCCTGTGCGACTCTGTTCCTGCGTCCTCCCTTCGAGCACAACGGAGGGTTCGTCGACGACCTGGGATGCAGAGTTCTCGATGACACCTGTATCGAGGTCGACGAACACGGGCAGACCAGTGTGCCCGGAGTCTACGCCGCGGGGGACCTCGCGCGGCGTCCATCGATGCCCGCTGCGGCCACCTACGTGGTCGCCGCCGCTGCGGAAGGAACCCTCGCCGCGCTTTCGATCGACCGCGACATGATGCTCGCCGACATTCCCAAGGGGACCACATGACTCGTACCGCCCAATCGCGTCCGTCGTCCTCCTGGGGGCGTAGTGCCCTCATCATCGGGGCGCCCCTGGTGCTGACCGTCGTCGCCACGATCCATCCCAAGGGGGCCGACCTCGCGGCCACGGCCAGCTCCAACGTGGACCTCTGGCTGGTGATCCACGTACTGCAGATACCGGTGTTCGGGCTCGTGGCCCTCGCGCTCTTCCTGCTGCTGCGCGGTATCAGCGGTATCGCGGCGAGCCTGGCTCGCATCGGTCTGGCGCTGTTCGTCACCTTCTACACCGCCATGGACACCCTGGCTGGAGTGGCCA
The DNA here is from genome assembly GCA_003725585.1 of Halostreptopolyspora alba. Classification (GTDB taxonomy): domain Bacteria; phylum Actinomycetota; class Actinomycetes; order Streptosporangiales; family Streptosporangiaceae; genus Lipingzhangella; species Lipingzhangella alba. The sequence continues at coordinate 63,804 of RJMB01000012.1, forward strand.
GCGGCGTGCTCATCACACGCGCCCAGGGCCTGCCGGAGGAGGAGCGTGACATCGTCATGGACCAAGTGGGGGCGCTGAGCGCCGACTTCTCCGTCCCCTTCGCCGGGGTCGGTGGCCCCGCGTTCATCATCACGCTGCTCGGCGGGATCGGCTGGGTGCTCGCCACCGTCGCCTCGGGCGTGGCCCTGCGTTCCACCGGCGCGCCCGGGGGCGCCTGTGTACTCATCGGGCTGGGCGCGATCTACCTTATGCACGACATGCCCACCGCACCTTTCGCGGTGGCGAGCCTGCTCGCGGGAATCACCTGGGTGGAGTTGGCGGCACGGCGCAGGGTCACGGATTCACCGCACCCCGATCCAGCCTGACCTGGGCAACGCGTCCCGATCACCATCTCGTGCCGGTTCTTCGGAGCCGGTGTGCTCCGGTTCCCCGGACACCACCGGCCTTACTCCCACTCGTGGGTGGGTATCTGGGATCGGCCAGAGATGCCGAGTTTCCGGTAGATGCTGGTGAGATGCAGTTCCACGGTTCGCTGGGTGACGAACAGCTGTTGGGAGATCGCGCGATTGGTCATACCGGCGGCCGCGGCCCGGGCCACCCGCCGCTCGCTCGAGGTCAGCAGGTCGCCGCTGAGACCGCTCTGGTTGCGCCGCGCGCCGCTGGCTGACAGCTCGGAGGCCGCCTCCACGGCGATACGCCGCGCGCCACACGCGCGGGCGATCGCCAAGGCACGGCGCAGATGCTCGCGAGCGCGGGACTTGCGGTTCTGGCGACGGCGCGCCCAGCCGAGCGTAAGCAGCGAGCGCGCCAACTCGACCCGGTGGTTGGCCTCCTCCAGGACACGGGCGGCATGTTCCAGCGGGTCCTCACCGGTGCCGTCCGCGACGCCCATGAGAAGCCGGGCGATTCCAAGGGCGCGCAGTGCGGTGCCCAACGTTCGCGGTGTGCCCCACCTGTGGGCGTCGTTCAGGGCGTCCTCGGCCAGGTCGAGAGCGGAGCCATGGTGACCGTGCAGGGCGTGGGCCTCTGCCGCGATCGGTTTCCAGTCGAGGAAGCCGGGACATCGTCCGCCTCGATGGGACGCCAGAAGTCTTCCGCACCGATGGAGGTCCGTGAGAGCGGATTCGGTCTCGCCTGCCTGGTGGCGCAGATGCCCGCGGCGCAGATGGAACGTGGCGGCTTCCCACGGGTCGGGAGAGTCAGCGACCGCCGAGTGGTCGGCGAGCACGCTCTCCGCGCGCTCCAGGTCGTCGGACTCCAGCGCTGCCTCGCTCAGGATCGCCCACGAGTAGACGAATGGGCCCCGGGAGCGGGCCCCCTCGGACATGCCCATGGCTCTTTCGGACGAGCTGACCGCCTCGGCGATGTCTCCTCGACGCAGGTGGAGTAGTGCGCGCAGCTCGCGGATGGTGACCTCGGCTCCTCCGTAACGGGGCAGTCCGGCCACCTCGGGTAGCGTCACGAGCTGGCCCGCCGCCTCGTCCAACTCGTCGGCCCACACCAGCGGCAGAATCCCCAACAGCACGTGGGGAGAGGGGTCGGCCACACTGCCGGGCGCGAGTTCCATGGCCCGCCGGGATTGGCGCAGCGCGTCCTCGACGGCGCCGTCCATGGCCGCTACGAGGGACAGGACGACGAGGGCGTGGGGCGTCTCCACGGCCTCGTCCCCCGGCGCCGTCTCGGGGGGCCAGCGCATGGTGGCGTCGATGTCGACAGGATCGGCGGTGCCCAACGCGTGCAGCGCGATCCGGGCGCGCAGCAGAGCCGCGTGTGGTCCGGTCACGGATGGCCCGTGCGGCTCGTCGACCTCGGACAGGGCGCGCAGCGCTGCGTCGTGACACTGGGTCCGTGCGAGCGCGTCGGCCAGAGTGGAGGCGGTCCGAACGCGGACCTCGATCGACTCCGCCGAGGCATGCGCCTCCCGCAGGCGCGAAAGTGCGGCCCACGGGTCGGCGAGCAGCAGCGTCGTCCCCGTTTCGAGTAGTACATCGGCTCGCGCGTCACCGTCGGTGGTGTAGGGCAGCGCGCGTTCGAGGAATGCGGAGGCCCCGGTGAGGTCGCCGTCCCCGCGGGCGTGGTGGGCGGCCTCACGCAGGGCCGTCAGTGCCCAGGAACTCACTGGGCCGGAGGTCCGCAGCAGGTGGAGGCCGGCCTCGCGCGCGCTCCCGGCCCGGTCGCACAGCGACGCCGCGGCGCGCGTGTGCAGGTCCTGTCGCTGGTGCGCGGAGAGACCCTGGTAAATGGAGGTGGCCACCACCTGGTGCGCGAACGCCACACATGGTCGGATCCTGATGATGCCCCGTTCCTGAAGCGAGCGGAGGGCGTCGCTGGCCGCGTTGTGGTCCAGACCGGAGGTGGCGGCCGCGAGTTCCGGATCGCAGGTCCTCAGGACTGACAGGGCGCGCAGCATGTCCTCGGTACCGGGGGGTCCCGTTTGGACCCGGTTCAAGAGAGTGCTCGCGATGCTCAGGGAGCCGAACCGACCGACCTCGTCCACGAACTCGGCGGTGGGCCTCCAACGGAGCGTCTCCGCGGCGCGGACGAGTTGCTCCACGAACATCGGGATGCCACCCGTGACATGGTGCACTGCTGACACGAACGGGGCGTCGGGAGCGCCCAGCCGGGTCCGTAGCATTTCCCCCACGACGCCTACCGTCATGCCGTCCATCACCAGTCTGTGGCACGAGGGGTCGCTGCTCAGGGTCGCCAGAATGGCTGGGTCGGCACCGTCCTCGCCGGTACTGGCCGACACCGCCAGACCGACGGGGTGGCGGTGCAGACGGTAGGAGAACGCGGCGAGTTCCCGCAGGGATGAGATGTCGACCATCGGCAGGTCGTCGACGAGGAGCAGTGTGGGCGTTTCCCCGTTCATGTGGTGGATGCGCCATCCCGGCCCGCCACCGCGAGGTGTCGACGGGTCCCAGCCGGTTCGCGGTGGGCCACTTGCGCTGTTCGCGCGGTCTGTGGGGGATGGGTTCGTCGCCGTGTCGGGACCATCCCACAGGCGGCGGGTGACGGTTCCGGGAGCGGAACGTTCGTGGCTGTTCGCTCGTACGAATCTTGTGCTGAACCCCAGAGAACGGGCCATGGCTTCGGTCGCGTGCAGGTGGCTGGTCTTGCCGGAACCGGGTGGTCCCTCGACGTAGAGGATCCTCCCCTGGCCACGTGCCACTCCACTGAGGAACAGGCGGATCCTCCGCATGTCGTCGTCACGAAAAAGCATTCGCTTTCCTGTTTTTATTGGGTTTTTCTCAAATATCGGAGAATCCTTCCCGGATGGCCAAATATTTATTAATTGTTCTTTTCATTTTATTGTTTCTTCCTGTGTGGTGTCAAAGGTGTTTCCGGGTTTCAAGATCTTTTTGGGTGCGAGTCCCCTCTTTTGTTGGATTTTCGGCGTCTCGTTCGAATGCAGGTCAGGCGACCCTCTCGTGACAAGGAAGGGACTGTTCGTGTTCGGTTGGCCACGCGTGGGCATTCTGCGCTAACCGGTTCCGGCCATCAGGCGGAGCGGGCTTGACATGCGTCGGGTTGTTTCTTTCCCGTGGGGTCAACCGGCGATGGGAGTTCCGAATCATGTTCGATCGAACGTCAAGTCCTGGAGGCCGGGGCTGCGGATTAGCGACTCGACTTTTGGGGCCTCGTCGGTCATGGTGAGGTATCCGAGGTCCCAGAGTGGGGTTCCGCGTTTCTTCGGAGAGAACCGGGCTCCCCACCGTCGAACCCACCTTCGAGCTGGTGGACAACCCGGCCATCCTCGACAATCTCCGCGACCCACGTGGGTGCCGTTACGGTCCGCCCGTCCGTTGTCTGTTCCGTGGGGCGACCACAGAGGGACCACACGTTCCCCGGGACAACGGGTGGGGTGTCGGCAGTGGTGTTGTGGACACCCGTCCGGAGGTCGCACGAGGTCTCTCCGGCATCGCGGGCCACTCAGACGAACGGAACCACGGAGGCGACGGTGACCACACCGAGCGCCAGCGTGAGCACGCGGTAGTTCTTGTACCAGGGAACGCCGGAGAGTTCGGCGGACTCCCGGCGCCAGGTGGCCCGGCTCCAGGTGATCTCTGCGGTCCTCGGGGGCGGCGGGTCCGTGGCCAGGGAGATGGCCACGAACACGACAAGGCTGATGAGGAACATGATCCCCGTCGCGTACAGGAACTGGATGTCGAACAACCCGAGGACCTCGCCGAGGAGGAACGCCACCAGCCCGAACGGGACGACGGCGAGAGTCCAGAAACCCGCCGCCGTGGACGCGCGCCGCCAGAACAGGCCACCGAGGAGCACCACGACCAGTGGCATTGTCACGTACCCCAGGAACGACTGGAAGTAGGCCACGATGCCGCTGAAGGTCGTGATCACCGGTGCCCACAGGGCCGCGACCACCATGAAGACACCAACGAGTATCCGTCCCATGGTCAGCAGCTGTCGTTCGGTGAACTCGCGTTTCCCCTGTTTGATGAAGTCGTTGACGACCAGGCTGGAGGCGCCGTTGAGTACCGAGTCGAGGGTGGACATCAGCGCGAACACCAGGGCCGCGACAACCACACCGCGCATGCCGACGGGCAGGTAGTCGAACACCAGCGCCGGCCAGACGAGATCGCTGTTGGTCACCTCGTCCTGGTCGTAGATGCCGCGGCCGAGAACGCCCGGAAAGATCAGGAGAACCAGGACGGGCAACTGGAGGGCACCGGCGAACAGTGCCCCCCAGCGCCCGTGGTCGATGTTCTTGGCCGCGAGAATGCGTTGGACGACGATGTGGTTGGTGACCCACACGTAGAACGACAGCCAGATCGCTCCGGTGAAGATTCCCGGCCAGGGGAGGAAATCGTCGTCGGCGGGTGGCGCCACCGTGAATCCGCCCTCTGGCGCCAGTTCGGGCAGCGTCGACCACTCGTACCCGAACTCGGCGAAGACGGTGATGAAGAGCGCGGCTCCGGCGGCGAACAGCACGATTCCCTGGATGGTGTCGGTGATCATGACCGATTTCAGTCCGCCGACCAGGACGTATCCCCCACCGAGCAACGCGATGAGCGCTATGTGGACGCCCAGCGGAACCTCGGGGAAGATCAGTGACAGCACCAGTGACCCGGCGAACATCGCCCCGGCACTGTCCAAAAGCATGGCCGTGACGACGGTGAAACCCGAGAACGCGTACCGGGCCCGCCGGTCGTAGCGTCGTTCGAGGAACTCCGGAACGGTGGTGATTCTGGACTGTAGGTAGAAGGGCAGGATCAGCAGGGCGAACACGAGCAGCACGACAGTGGCGACCCACTCGAAGTTCCAGACGGAGATTCCCGTCTCGAACCCGGCCCCCGCCAGCCCCAGATACTGAGTCCCGCTGAACTGGGTCGCGAAGAGGGAGAACCCGACGACCGGCCACACCATCGTACGCCCGGCGAGGAAGTAGCTTTCCGTGCCTTCCTGCCTGCGTCCGACCCAGATGGCGAACCCGACCATCGCGATCACGAACACCACGATGACGAGCATGTCGATCGGACCGAGGTCGAAATCCGGCATCCCTGGCTCCTACCGCTGGTCACCTTGTCGCCGAGCACCGGTGGTACCTGGCTGCGCTCGGGCTTGTTCCGAATGAACGGTCAGGACTGAGCAGGGCGCCTCACGCACGAGTGACACGGACAGGTCGCCCAGCGCGTAGCGCTGGCTGGGACTCCTCCCGCGGGCGCCGACAACCAGCAGTCCGGATCCGAGTTCCTCAGCGGCGGCGGTCACCGTCGCCTCGATCCGCCGGCCCAGCCGGACCCACGCGTGGTCGAGGCGGAGGCCCTTGGCCGAGACTTCCCGGACTCGACGGTCAACGAGTTCTTCTCCCTCGGCGTGTAACCGTTCGGTGTGGGCCGTTGTGACCGTGGTCCCGACCACACTGGGTGACAACGACTTGGAGTGCACGAGCGACAACGAGGCCCCCGTTGCGAGCGCCAACTCCACAGCCGTGTCGAGTGCCCGGTCCGATTCGGGGGATCCGTCGTCCGCCACGAGTATCGAGGTGGGAAACGAAGCCATCGAGGAGCCTCCCCTGCTGGGCACTACGACTGGGTCTCCAGTCACCGCGCTGGACACGCGGGTCGCTTCGGTTGGCCGTTCCGGTTCTCCACATCGGGAGATGAAGTGGTGGGAACGTCGCGTCCGGCCCTCCCGCTGCCCGGACAGCCGGCCGACGTCGACATTGTTCGTGGTGGTTCTGTTGTTCGGAGCGGTCGGTGACGGCCGCGGGGCGAGCTCAGTGGCCCGGAGCGATCGCTCGTACGAGAGCCACACAGGAGATCACCCAATGTCATTGAATAGCTATCCAGAGTGACGAAACTCAAACTCACCCATGGTGACCGAAGTCGCCGACCTCTCCCCGGTCGGTGTGCCCGTGGTGCCCGTGCTGTTCTCCGTGGCCGCGCGGCCCCGAGCGGCGAGGCGGCGAACTCCGGAGTGTCGAAGACCCCGCCGGCGATGGGGCGGTGCGGGGCGGAGCCCTCCCCCACACGACGGCCCACGCCTCCTCACGGAAACATCCGCCGATCTCCAGACCCGATCTGAGTCGCGGTCGTGGTGCGACTCGCCCCGCCGTTCCCACGATCCCGGAAGACGGAGGTCCGAGGTCCGGGGAGGGCGGAGCCTCAGTGCGGCGCCGGCTCGCTCCACGGGTGGTGGGCGAGGGCCACAGCGACCGCGGCCACCGGTACGAGGGCGGCGGCCCCCGCGGTGATCGACGCCGTCGCGGTGGCCAGCGGCGCCGCGAGCGTGATTAGGCCGATGGCCACCGCCGGGAAACCGGAGCCCAGGTAGAAGGCGACGTGCAGCGCGCCGGTGACGGCGCCGTGCCGCTCCCGGGGGACGGCCTCCTCGACCGCGGCCGCCGCGCCACCGTAGGCCAGCCCGTGCCCGCCGCCGGCCACGACCGCCGCGAGCAGGGTGAGCGCTGTCGAGTCGCCGGTGGAGACCGCGAGGAGGACGAGGCTGGCGAAGACGGCGGCGAGCCCGGTGAGCTGCGCGTCCCGTGCGCCCAGCGGAGGCACGAGCGCCTGGGTGGCCACGGAGCAGATCAGGACGGTGCCGAGCACACCCCCGATGACCACCAGGTTGTTCTCGCCCGCGCGGTCGAGCAGTGTCGGGATGACCGACAGGAACAGCCCGGCCGCCGTCCAGGCCAGGAACCCGGTCAGCGCGGCGGCGGAGAAGAGCCGCCGCATGGCGGCGGGGATCCGCGGGCGGGTGGGCCTCCACCGCCGCGTCCGCGCCCTCCAGGCCCCACCGAGGGCCGACACCTGGCGCCACCCGACCCACAACAGGGCCAGGTGCAGCAGGAACGGCAGGGTGTGGGGCGCCGGCATGGACTCCGCCAGCAGGCCGGCGGCGATCGGGCCGGCGGCGGTCCCGCCCACGAAGGCGGTGCTGGCCAGCACGCTCGCCCGCCGGCCGGAATGGGGCGTTCCCGCGCTGATCAGGACACCGGCCGCGCTCGTCGCCGCCCCCAGCGCGATTCCCTGGGCCGCCCGTCCGGCGATCAGCCAGAGAGGACCGGCGGCGAAGGCGAAACAGGCCGAACCGACGGCGGCGAGCGCGATGCTGAGCCGCAGCACCACCCTGGGGCCCAGCGCGTCGGAGGCGGGGCCGAAAAGCAGCAACGCCGGCGCGCTGACCAGGGCGAACGTCGCGTAGGTGAGCGTCATGGCCAGGTCGGTGACGCCGAACGCCTCTTGGAGTCCCGGGTACAGCGGACTCGGTAGGTAGGCGCCGGCGGTGAGAGCGACCAGCACGTACACCCCGGTGAGGACTTCACGGGAACGACCGGGGGAGCGGTGGGGATCCGAGAGGGGCCGGCGGCCAGGGGCGCTCCAACGCTTCGTAAACATCACCCGTGTAGTGTGACCCTGAAAAACCACTGAAGAGAAGTAAACGTTTTTCGTTCCGATCGTGCAAAATATTCGTATGGTCGATCCGAAACTCAAGGTGCTGCAGATGGTCGCCCGCTACGGCACCGTCACCGCCGCCGCGGAGGCGCTGCACTACACGCCCTCGGCGGTCTCCTACCAGTTACGCCAGTTGGCCGAGGAACTCGGTGTGGAGCTGCTGGCCCAGTCCGGCAGGGGGGTCACGTTGACCGCCGCCGCCCGCACCGTGCTGCGCCACACCGAGGCGCTGCACTCCCAGGCCGAGCGCGCCCACGCCGAACTCGCCTCGGAGACCGGGGACCCCACGGGGTTGTTCACACTGTGTGGCTTCTCCACCGCGGCGACCCACCTGCTGCCCCTGGCGGCCGCCGCCCTGCGGGAGCGCTTCCCCCAGGTGCGTGTCCGGGTGATGGAGGCCGAACCGGCACGCTGCTTCGACCTGCTGCTGTCCGGTGACGCCGACCTCGCGCTGGTGATCAACACCGCCGACACGCCGGCCATGGGCGACGAGCGTTTCGACCAGCAGCCGCTGCTCGACGATCCCCTGGACCTGGTGGTGCCCAGCGGGCACCGGCTGACGCGGCTCGACCGGGTCACCCTCGCCGACGCCGCCGAGGAGCCATGGATCGTCGGTAATCCCGCGAGCACCTACCACCACCTGGTGATGACCGCGTGCATGACCGCGGGGTTCACCCCCAACATCGCCCACTACGCCGACGAGTGGGACACCGGAACCGCCCTGGTGTCCTACGGGTTCGGCATCATCCTCGTGCCCCGGCTCGCCCGGTTGCACGACTGGCCGGCGGTGCGCGTCCCGCTGGCCGGCGAGCCCGCCCCCGCCCGGCGCATCCTCGCCGCGACACGAATGGGGCACCGCGACCACCCGGTGGCCGCGTCCGCCCTGTCGGCGATCGGCACGGCCGCGACAACACTGCAGCCCTCACCCCAGCGGATCAATCACGGCTCCTGAGCCGCCGCGCGGGAGGTGACGGCGGCCCGCTCCGAAGACAACGCGGGAGGGGGAGAGGGCGGGCGGACTCCGCCGGCGGTGCGGGCCGACCCCGATGCGTGGGGTCGCCGTGCTCAGGTGACCGTGACGAGGTCGCCCTCGATGGTCAGCCGCGCCGGAAACCCCCGCTCGTCGGTTATCCGGGTGACGTACTCGACCACCTCGGCGAACCGGGGGTCACTCGGGTCCAGCGGCTCGGGGACCGCCATCCGGTCGATGTGGACGGGACGGAAACCGACCCGCCGCACGCCGGAGCGGTCCATCTCGCACCGCAGCACCATCGACTTGCGGGAGTCGGGAGGAAAGTTGTACATGCCGCCGATGTCGGGTTCCCACCCCGGATGCGGCGACAGCAGGTGACGAAACGACGGCCGGGCGGCGTGTTCGGCGTCCATGTGTTCGCCGAACTCTACGACCGACTCGGCCCGTTGGCCGAGTTCCGCTGCGCGCGGCTGGTCGCCCCCTACGCGCATCCGGACATGCCCCCGCCGCGCCACTACGCCATTCGAGACGGCTTCGACGCCATCCTGGAACGGATCGCGCCGCTCACCTCGTGAGCCGCGTGTGATTCGGCCGGCGCCTCCCCGAGCCGCTCAGCTCGCGAGGGGAATCTCCTCGGTGGAGCGGAAACCCCCCAGGTGGTCGGCGAGTTCGCGTACGGCGCCGCGTCCGGCCCGGTTCGCGCCGATGGTGCTGGCGGTGGGGCCGTAGCCGATCAGGTGGACCCGCGGGTCCGCGACGGCCCTGGTACCGTCCACCCGGATTCCACCACCGGGTTCCCGCAGGTTCAGCGGCCCCAGATGGGTGACGCTCGGCCGGAAACCCGTGGCCCACAGCAGGGCGTCGGCGGGAACGAAGCGGCCGCCGTCCCAGACCACGCCTTCGGGGGTGATCCGGTCGAAGGTCCGTTCCAGGGTGAGGCGGCCGTCGTCGATGGCGCGGGCCAGTGCCGGGGGTAGGCGCAGCCCCGTCGCGCTGACGATGCTGCCGGGCAGCTCGCCGCGCCGTACCCGCTCGGCGATCACCGCGACGGAGGCCCGCCCGTGTTCCGGGGTGAAGGGGCCGGTCATGAGATTGAGTGGACGGCGGGTAACCCAGGTGAGCCCGCGCGCCACCCCCAGCAGATCCAGCAGCATGTCCACGGCGGATCCCCCACCGCCGACCACCACCACGCGCTGTCCGGCGAACTCCGCGCCGCCCGTGAAGTCGGCGGTGTGCAGCTGGCGTCCCAGGAAGGACGAACGCCCCGGATAGTGCGGCCAGAACGGGCGTTCCCACGTGCCCGTCGCGTTGATCAGGCCGCGCGCGGACCAGGCGCCCTCGGTGGTCTCCACCCACAGCCGCCCCTCGGGTCCCTCGCGGACCCGGCGAACGCTCACGGGACGACGGACCCGCAGCTCGAACTCGCGCTCGTAGGCCGCGAAGTAGCGCGGGATGGCGGTGTTCACCCGTACGGGGTGGTCGGGCTCGGACCACGGCATCCCGGGCAGCGAGTGCACGCCGTTCACGGTATCGGTGGTCAGCGAGTCCCACCGGTGCCGCCAGGCACCCCCGGGACCGGTGTTGTGGTCCACCACCACGAAGTCGCGTCCGGGCACCAGCCCGGCCCGCCGCAGGTGGTAGGCGCCCGACAGGCCCGCCTGCCCCGCGCCGATCACCACGACCTCCACCGGCCGGCTCACTTGGCTTCGCGTCACGCGTCGTCCAACAACACCGCCCCGTGGGGGATTCCGGTGGTGTCCCGATCCGGAAGCGGCTACTCGAGACGTCGTTGTGGACCGCACGGGCACGCCCGGAACCGTGTGCTGGGCCGCTACGTCGAGCTGCTCCCCACCCGGCCCGAGGACCGGGCGGGGAGCCGCGGATGACGCGCCCGCTGCGCGGACGCCGGCGCAGTCCCGGACAACGACCGGTGGTCTGCTCAGCGGCGGCGCAGACGCCTCTCGGTCAACGCGGGCGGCGAGTAGAAGGTGGTGTCACGGTTGACGTCGGTACCCGGGGGCACGATCGCGTCGATGCGGTCCATCACGTCGTCGTCCAGCCACACATCCGCGCCCTCGAGCAGTCCGGCGAGCTGCTCCCGGGTGCGGGGACCAATGATGACCGAGGTCACAGCCGGGTGCCTGCGCACGAAGGCCGTGGCGAGCTGCGGCAGGGTTACCCCCGCCTCCGCGGCCACCTTCGTCAGTTCGGTCACCGCCGCCAACTTCGCCGCGTTGCCCGGCAGGGTGACGTCGAACATGTCCGGCAGGAAGGCGTTGCGGTGCGCCGTCGCCGGATCGGCGCCCCGGTCGCCGCCGTACTTGCCCGACAGCCACCCCGCGCTGAGTGGGCTCCAGGTCAGCACCCCCATGCCGTAGCGCTGGGCGGTGGGCAACACCTCGGCCTCGATCCCCCGGGCGAGGATGGAGTACGGCGGCTGTTCGCTGCGGGGCCGCAGGTGGCCACGCCGTTCGGCGGTCCACTGGGCCTCCACGATCTCGGTCGCCGGGAACGCGGAGGTCCCGAACGCTCGGATCTTTCCGGAGCGCACCAGGTCCGACAGCGCCGACAGGGTCTCTTCGATGTCGATGTCCGGATCGGGGCGGTGCACCTGGTAGAGGTCGATCCACTCGGTGCCCAGCCGTCGTAGGCTGTCCTCCACCGCGCGCACGATCCACCGCCGTGAGTTGCCCCGATGGTTAGCGTCGGGACCCATCGGGTTGTGGAACTTCGTGGCCAGCACCACATCGTCCCGGCGGCCCTTGAGCGCCCTGCCGACGATCTCCTCGGACTCGCCCTCGGAGTACATGTCGGCGGTGTCGATGAAGTTGACCCCCGCGTCGAGCGCGGTGTGCACCATGCGTATCGAGTCGTCGTGATCCTGGTTGCCCCAGGCGCCCAGCATCATCGCGCCCAGGGTGAACTCACTGACCGAGATGCCGGTTCCCCCGAGGATGCGTCGCTGCATGACTCTCCTGCCCCCCATAACGTGGTTTCGCGTGTGCGACGCCCTCCACACTGGTCGCCGTCGGCGCGTGGATCCAGGTCCGGCTCAACCTAGGTCCGCCAGGGCCATGCTGCATACTGAGGGGTGTGGTGCGCGTGGAGACCGAGATCAGCCTGTTCCTCAAGGCGCGCCGTGCCGCGTTGTCGCCCGAACAGGTGGGGCTGCCCAGTGGGGGCGGTCGCCGTCGGGTCCGCGGGCTGCGCCGCGAGGAGGTCGCCCAGCTCGCCGGGGTGAGTGTCGACTACTACACCCGCATCGAGCAGGGGCGCGGCGGGGCGGTCTCCGCCGAGGTGCTGGACGTGCTCGCCCGCGCGCTTCGGATGTCGGAGCCCGAGCGCGGCTACCTGCACGACCTCGCGAGCCAGGTGGTCCGGGGCTCGGGCGGGGCCTCCGCCGCCGGGCGGTTCTGCGAACCCCCGGAGGCGCCGCGACCGACCGTGCGCCCCGAGGTGCGCTATCTCGTCGACGCGATGGCCGAGGTGCCCGCGCTGGTCATCGGGCACGGGCTGGACCTGCTGGTGTGGAACCGGCTGGCGGAGCGGCTGTGGCCCGATCTCGCCATTGTCCCCGAGGAGGACCTGAACCTCGCCCGCCTGCTGTTCCGCTACCCGCGGGCGGCCACGCTGCACGCGGACGTGGAGACGATGCGCCGCGAGATGGTGGCGAAGCTGCGCGCCGACTCCGGACGGACCCCCGACGACCCTCGTCTGTGCCGCGTGGTGATGGAGCTGCGGCGCGACAGCGCGCGGTTCCGCGAGCTGTGGGAGGAACGCGAGGTGCGCGAGCAGCCGCACGGCGTCCACCGGATGCGCCACCCGCTGGCGGGGGAGTTGGAGCTGTACTTCGAGAAGCTTCCGTTGCGCGCCACCCCCGCGCAGACGCTGCTGACCTACACCGCCGAGCCGGGCTCCGCCAGTGAGGAGCGCCTCCGCGCACTGGCCGCCACGGACCCCGCGATCTCCGACCGCTGACCGAGGTCGCCGTGGTTCGGTTGACGTCGCTGATCTCGGGTTTCGTGCGGCCTGAGACCGGGGGTCTCTCACCGAGCCGCACCACGATCGGTTCACGGTGTCCTCGTCACTGTGGGGTCCGCCCGGACCCGGCCGCGGGACTCATCGGGTCTCCTCGGAGGGGTGCCCCGCCGGGTTGGGGGAGGTCGCGAGGAGGGCGGGCTCGGGGGTGCGCGCGTGGCGCTTGTCGATGGCCCCGGAGGCGAAGGTGACGGCGAAGGCGAGTGTGGCCATGGCCGCGCCCACCCACAGCGGAGAGGTGAGGCCGAATCCGGCGTCGATGGTCGTTCCGGCGAGGAAGGAGCCCACCGCGATACCGGCGTTGGCGGCCGAGGAGGCGACGGCCGAGGCGAGGGTGGTGGCGCCTTCGGCCTTGTCGAGGACGCGGGCCATGAACCCGGGGACGGTGGCGAAACCGGAGCCTCCCAGCAACATCAGGGTCGCGGCGGCGACCACCGGGTGGTGCGCGGTGAGGGCGAACACGAGCAGCACCGCCACCAACATGGCCTGCGCGGCGAGCAGGGTGGCGACCTGGGCGCGGTCGGCGTAGCGGCCGCCGAGCAGGTTGCCGATAACCAGGCCGACGCCGAACAGCATCAGCAGTGGTGTCAACATGCTCGGCGAGAAGCCGGCGACATCGGTCATCAGCGGCGAGATGTAGCTGAACGCGGCGAACAGTGCGCCGATGCTCAGTCCGGCGGTGCACAGGGCCAGCCAGACCTGGCCGCGGGCGAACACGGCGAGTTCGTCGCGCAGCCGGGAGGGCGTGTGGTCCCGCTGTGCGGGGACCAACAGGACCAGGCCGAGCAGACTGATGAGGCCCAGGGCGGCGATCACCCAGAACGTGGTGCGCCAGTCGATCGCCTGGCCGATCCAGGTGCCCATCGGCGCCCCGAAGACGTTGGCGACGGTCAGGCCGGTGAAGACCATCGAGATCGCTTGGGAGCGCCGCTGTGGGGCGACCATGTCGGCGGCGACCACCGATCCGATGCCCAGGAAGGCGCCGTGGCAGATGGCGGCGAAGACGCGCCCGGTCATCAGGAGCCAGTAGGTGGGGGCGAGTGCCGCGAGCACGTGGCCGATGATGAACAGCACGAGCAGGATCAGCAGCATGGTCCTGCGCGGCATGCGGGTGGCGGCGGCGGTGAAGAGTGGGCCGCCGAAGACGACGGCGAGCGCGTAGCCGGAGATGAGCAGGCCGGCGGTGGTGAGGGTGACCGACATGTCGTCGGCGACCTCGGGAAGTAGGCCCACGATCACGAACTCGGTGGTGCCGATGCCGAAGGCCGCCAGCATCAGCGCGAACACTGCGAGTGGCATGGGTGCTCCTGTTCCAGCCGGATTCGGGTCCGGTGCCCACGGGTGACTGGTCGGGAACGCGAGCAAGTCTGCGTCAATGCAATGATTGCATGGGCGTATATTGATTCTCAAATGTATGTACGGACGTTAGATGTATGGATGGGGTACGCTGATACAAAGGGCGCCACAGCAAGGAGTTTCGGGATGGGCTCACACGCCACCAGCGCTACGGAACCCCGGATCGACGAGCCGAGCCCGCTGGAGGCCCGATGGCGCAGTCTGCGCCTGTTCGAGGCCCGCGTGCGCGAGCGGCTGGAGCGCGCGCTGGAGCCGCACGGGCTGACCTGCTCGGAGTACTCGGCGCTGGCGGCGCTGCACTACTCGAACGACGACGGCCATCTACGCCAGCAGTTCCTCGCGGAAGCCACCCCCATAAACCAGAGCTCACTGAGCCGAATGGTGGAGCGTTTGGAGCGCAACGGGCTGACCGAGCGCTACCACTGCGCCAACGACCGACGCGGGGTGTACACCCAGATCACTGACACCGGACGGGCCAGGGTCGAGGAAGCCCGGCAGAGCTACGTGAAGGCTCTGGAGCGGGCTCTCGCGGAAGAGGCCGACGACGAGGTGCGGGCGCGCTTCGTCGACCTACTCAAGGGCTGAGGGCACTGGCGCGAACGTTGCCCTCGGGTGACACGCTGTCCGGAGACCCCCCGGCCAGCGGCCGCCGGGTGACGCGCCGACCCCACGAGTCGAGCGTGGCCCCTTCCCTTTCGGGTCGCTCGTTCGGAGGGTGCGCCCCGGTGCGGGACAAGGGCCTCCCCCGCGAGTACGCGCGCCGCCACCTCGGGAAGCCGGGGTACCGTCGACGGCCGGTCAGCCCTCCGAGGCTGGACACGCGTTCGAATCCGTGTTCGAATGAAAGGTATGCGCTGGGAAGAACTTCGCGACGGCGCGGACGAGGGGGCGCTGTTCGACCGGGGAGAGGTGACGGCCCCGCCCGAACGCGGCACCGGACGCGCCGGTCTGATCACCCCTGGGCCGGGGCCGGTGGACGCCGGGAGCGACGATGATCCGATGGCGATCGAGATCCGTGCCCGCTCCGTCCTCAACCGGGTTCCCGGAGCCTCGGACGTCCCGTTCGAGTGGACCGTCAACCCCTACCGGGGGTGCAGCCACGCCTGCGTGTACTGCTTCGCGCGCCGTAGCCACGAGTACCTCGACCTGGACTCCGGCCGTGACTTCGACACCAAGATCATGGTGAAGGTGAACGCGGGACACGTGCTGCGCACCGAACTCGCCCACCCCAAATGGGCGGGCCAGCACATCGCCATGGGGACCAACACCGACCCCTATCAGCGGGCCGAGGGGCACTACCGGCTCATGCCCGACATACTCGCCGCCCTGCGGGACTTCGCCAACCCGTTCTCCATCCTCACCAAGGGAACCCTGGTCCTACGCGACCTGCCGATCATCGAGCAGGCGGCGCGACGGGCCGAGGTCGGCATGGCGGTGTCGGTGGGGTCCGTGGACGACGCCGTGTGGCGCGCGGTGGAACCGGGTACTCCCCGCCCCACCAGCCGGCTGAACGTGGTACGCGAGTTCACCCGGAACGGGATCGGGTGCTCGGTGCTGATGGCGCCGATCCTGCCCGGGCTGACCGACTCCGCCGGGCAAATCGAGGAGACGGTGGCCGCCATCGCCGAGGCCGGGGCCGGCAGCGTCACCCCCATTGTGCTGCACCTGCGGCCCGGCGCGCGGGAGTGGTACCTCGCCTGGCTGTCGGAGCACCACCCCCACCTGGTACCGCACTACCGGAAGCTGTACCGGAACGGCGCCTACGCGCCCCGGGCCTACCAGAAGGCGGTGCGGGAGCGGGTACGCGCGGCGGCCCGCCGGCACGGCCTACGTGGTCCGGGGGACGGCTCCCGGGGGACGGAGCACCGGCAGCACCGCCACGGTCGGGACGAGACCGGCCGGCACCAGCGGGCCGGCCAACAGCTCGCCCTGATGTAGCCGTGGACGCGTCCACGCCGGCCGCGGTGTGAGCGCCGGCCGGGTGTCAGCCGTGCATGGGTGTGTCGTGAGCGGTGCGCGGACCGCGACGGCCCTCAAGCCCGTCGGGCCGTTTCGGTGGCCTTCCCCTCCCCGGAGCCGGTCGCGGAAATGACCGGTTGTCGGAGAATGGTTCGCCGTTTCTCCGGTGCGACCTTGCGGAAGTCGCTGAGGTAGATCTCGTGGTGCTTGCCGGTCATGCGCAGCCCGTTGTCCGGGATGAACTCGTGGTGCATCCGCGCGAGCACGTCCGCCTCGTCGTCGTAGGAGCCGATGTGCAGCGTCTGTACGCAACGCGCCTCGGACAGCGTCTCCAGGCGGATCGCGTCCAGACGCCTCGGTCGGTTCTTGGCCCCGACCCGTTCGATGGCGGTGGTGACCATGTCCTGGTCGATCCAGTCCGGGACCATGATCATCAGCGTCCAGTCCCACCGCGACTTGTCGCGTGCCGCTGTGAAGGCGTCCATGTCCTCGGCCCACCACAGGCCCTCCAGGGGCATGACGACGTAGTCGCGTCCGAGGTCGCGTTTGCTGGCGAACTTCAGTTTGTAGGCCACCGGGTAGAGCGTTTCGATCGCTTCGGTGAACGCCGGCGAGGTGTTCGGGTCACCGTGGCCGTCGATCATGAGGTACCGCAGCTCGGGCACCTCCACGATCCGGAACCGGTCTCGTGTCGCCTGATAGGCGTCGAGGCTCTTCTTGAGGTCAGTCTTGTCCGTCATCGGGCACCTGGACTCGGCTGGCGAGCCACGACCTTTCCGCCTCCAGGAGGCTCAGTGAGTATGAGAACACCTCGCGCGCGGGCGGCGGGAGGGGAGCTTGCCCGCGCTGCGCTTCCTGGACAGTGGCGATGCGCTCCTCGACCCGGGCGAGCCTGGTTTCCAGTGCCTGGGTGTACTCCTGCTCCGAGAGCAGCCAGAGGTTGGCGATACCGACCAGGAGCGGGTGCGCAACCGGGCGCGGTTCCTCGACGAGAGCGAGCGCGTTGAGTCTCGCGGCCTCTCGCCCGGCGGGGGTGGCGTGGAAGACGCGGCGCGACTTCGCCGCGGCGGGGACCTCGGGCACGTGGACCAGACCGCGCTTCTCCAGCTTGGTCAACAAGTAGTAGATCGAGGAGAACCCGATGTCCGTCCACTGCCGGACACCGCGGCGCTCGATCACCTGTTCCAGGTCGTAGCCATGCTGGGGGCGCTCGACGATCAAGCCGAGGACGGTCAGCTCAGCCGGGGTCAGTTCCACGCCGATATTCTAGTACTAGAATATCAGCGTGTGTCCAGCCCGGCGAGCGGGCGAGCCACACCCACGCGTGCGCCGGGCCGAACCACCGTCGGAGTGGCCGATCCCATGGGGGCCTGCTCGCGCGTACCATCCACGCCCGGTCGTCTCGAATCGTGCGCGGCCCCCGTACTCGTCGAACACCCGCGCGCGCACGATGAGCGGGCCGCCGAACTCGAGCGCGAGAGCCGGGAACCGCGGCGGGCGAGTGAGAACCCCCGCCTTCTGCCGCCCTCTTTCGCCACGTAGGTCTCACCTCGGCGCCGGGCCGGTGGAGTCACGGATGACCAGGTGGGAGGGGAGCACCACGCGCCGGGGGCCGTCCTCGGCGGCGCGGGCCGAAGCCTTGGTCAACAGGATCTCCACGGCCGCGCGGCCAGCCTCCTCCTGAGGGCCGGCCAGCGTCGTCAGGGCGGGAACGCAGAAGTCGGCGCCGAAGATGTCGTCGTAGCCGGCCACGCTGATCCGTTCGGGCACCGAAACCCCGCGCTCGGCCAGCCGTCGCAGGATGCCGATCGCCAGCAGGTCGTTGTGGGCGACTATGGCGGTAGCGCCCGAAACCAGTGCCGCGTCGGCGGCCGCGCCGCCGCCGGCGACCTGCGGGGGGAACGGACCCAGGCGGGTCGCCGCCATGCCGCGCTCCTCGGCACCCGCGCTCAGCGCCCGCCAGCGCTCTCCCGCGAGCCAGGAGACGTGCGGGCCGGAGAGGTAGACCAGGGACCGGTGCCCCAGTGAGGCGAGGTGGTCCACGATCTGCCTGCTGCCGGCGGCGTTGTCGATGACGACGCTGGGCAGACCCTCGACCTGGCGGTTGATGAGGGCCAGGTTGTGCTCGCGGGCCAGGTCGACGGTGACCGCCTCGGGCATCCGGCTGGACGCCAGCACGAACCCGTCCACCGAGCGGGCCAGGCGCTCGATCTTGTCGCGCTCGGTTTCGGCGGACTCATCGGTGAACCCGAGCATGAAGGTGATGTCGGCGGCCGTCGCGCGGCGCTCGGCTCCGCGGATGGGGCCGAAGAAGTGCGGGTTGGCGATGTCGGGCACGAGCATCGCCACCGTGGCCGTGTGTCCCGACTGCAGCGCCGTGGCCAGCGGGTTGGGGTGGTACCCCATGCGTTCGGCCACCTCCAGCACGTGCCGGCGGGTGGTCGCGTTGATCCGGCGGGGGTTGCTGAAGGCCCGGGAGACCGTCGATGCGGCGACTCCGGCCTCGCGGGCGACGTCGTAGACAGTGGTGCGCTTGGGCGTAGTCATGATGCCCCGATTTCTACGCGATGTTGGCAACATTTGGCAATCGCTTGCCACGAGCTTCGCCGGAAACCTAGTGTTCACACAATTCGCGCCCCCGGCCGGTCGCGCACCGGCTGATCTGCGCTGATCGTTGTTCTCGTCGACTGGAGCCCGGATGACCGACACCTCCGAACCCCCCGGCGGCGGACCGATCCCGCGGTCCCGCCCGGCGGTGGTGCGGCGGCTGGAGGCCGCCGAGCTGGCAGCGGGCGTCGCGCTCCTGACCATGATCTTCGCGCTGATGTTGACCCAGGCGCTCCAGCGCCACCTGCCCGTTTCCGGATGGGTGTGGACCGGCGAGCTCGCCCGGCTGGGACTCGTGTGGCTCGCGTTCGCGCTGGCCGGCTATCTGCTCGGCCGGGACGAGCACATCACCCTGAAACTTGTCGACTTCGCGCCGATGGCGTGGGTCCGGCGTGCCGTGTGGATCCTGGCCAACCTCGTGGTGGCCGCCGTCTGTGTCGGTTTCGCCCTCGACGCGGTCGAGCTGGTCTTCGGCGGCTCGCCGATGTCCACACCCGCGCTGGAAATTCCCATGAGCTGGGTTTACGTGATCCCGATGGTCGGGCTGGGGATGACCACGCTGCGCGCGCTGGCCAACGCCGTCGCGACCGGCCCTCCCGCTGCCGCGACGCCGCCCGGCGACACCGAGGCCGGCGAGAACGGGGAGGCCGGCCGATGAACACCGCCCTGGTCGTCGCCGGAATCCTGGTCCTGCTCCTACTGCGGGTCCCCATCGCCTTCGCGATCCTCGGCCCCTGCCTCACCTACATGGCGCTGACCGACCAGTCCACCGGGCTGAGCCTGCGCACGGCAGCCGAGGAGATCGACAGCTTCCCACTACTGGCGGTCCCGCTGTTCATCCTCGTCGGCGTGACCGCCAACCACACCGGCATCGCCGACCGCATCTTCGCTTTCGCCCATGTGCTCTTCGGCCGGGTCCGCGCCGGACTGGGTTATGTCAACATCGGCGTGAGCGTCGGCTTCTCCTGGATGAGCGGCAGCGCCCTGGCCGACGTCGCCGGTGTCGGCAAGATGACGGTGCCGGCGATGACGAGCCGTGGCTACTCGCGGCGTTTCTCCGTCGGACTCTCGGCGGCCTCCAGCCTGATCGGCCCGGTAATGCCGCCCAGCATCCCGGCGATCGTCTACGCGTCGGTGGCCGCGGTATCCACCGCGGCGCTGTTCGCCGCGGCCGTTGTCCCCGCGCTGCTGATCGCCGGCGGACTCGCGCTGGCCGTGTTCCTCTGGGGGCGCCGCCAGCACCACCTGGCCGGGCGGAGGCCCGAGCCCGGCGAGGTGCGCGGCGCGGTGCTGCGCGTCCTCGGCCCGCTGGGCGCTCCGGTGCTGCTGCTCGGCGGCATCCTCAGCGGCCTGTTCACCCCCACCGAGGCCGCCGCGGTCGGGGCCGCCTACGTGCTCGTCCTCGGTTTCTGCTACCGGAGCCTGAACCCGCGGACCCTGTGGCGGATCGCGGTGGAGACGGCCACCACAGCCGCCTCCATCGCCGTCATCCTGGCGGCCTCCGGCCTGCTCGGCTGGATTCTCGCCCGTGAGCAGGTTCCGAGGGACCTGGCGACGTTCCTGCTCGACTTCACCGAGAGCCCGGTGGTGTTCCTGCTGCTGGTCAACGTCGCGCTGATCCTCATCGGCACGGTGCTGGAGCCCGTCGCCGCGCTGGTGATCACGGTCCCGGTACTGCTGCCGGTAGCGGTGCAGTTCGGCGTCGACCCGGTGCACTTCGGCGTCATCACCATCGTCAACCTGATGATCGGCTTGCTCACCCCGCCGATCGGCGGAGTGCTGTTCGTGCTGGGTTCGGCGACCCGGACGCCGATGCGGGAGGTGTTTAGGGGGACCTCCCCGTTCCTCCTCCCGCTCATCGCGGTCCTCGTGCTGCTGACCGTGGCACCGGACCTTGTGCTGTTCCTGCCCGACGTCCTCGACCTCTAGGTACCGAACCGACCCCGTCGCCGCTTCGACGCGGCACCCCAAAGGACCCCTTAGGAGGCGTTCGATGCGCACCACACTTCGCTGGGCGGCCGTTCTGTCCGTGTCCACTGTGACCCTCGCCGGCTGCGGCGGCGGGGGCGAGTCCGACGACGGCGCGATCACCCTGTCCTTCTCCAACAGCTACACCGAGGACCACCCGCACACCCGCTGCGGTATCGACCTGGTCGCCGAGAAGGTCGACGAAGCCGACGCCGGCATGACCGTGGAGACATTCCCCAACAGCCAGCTGGGCGACAACACCGAGACCTTCTCCTCGGTCATGTCCGGCGACATCGACATGGACGTGCAGGGCTCGGCCGCGCTGGGCTCGACCTACGAGCCGATCGGCGTGTTCGACGCCGCCTACGCCTTCGACGGGGCCGACCACCTCTTCGACTTCTTCGACTCCGACGCCTCCGAGACCATCAAGCGGGACTTCGAGGAGGCCACCGACACCAGAATCCTCGACGTGTGGTACTTCGGCGACCGCCACTTCACCGCCAATGAGCCCATCCGCGAACCCGCGGACCTGGAGGGGCTGCGCATGCGGTTCCCCGACTCGCCGATCTACCTGGAGAACGCCGAGGCGCTGGGCGCCGAGCCGACCACCGTCGCCTTCGAAGAGGTCTATCTGGCCCTTCAGCAGGGCACCGTAGACGGCCAGGAGAACCCCATCCCCACCATCGACAGTGACAACTTCGACGAGGTCCAGTCGCACGTCAGTCTCACCAGCCACCAGATCGGCTCGCAGATGATCGTCGTCTCCGGGCAGAGCTGGGAGCAGCTCTCCGGCGAGCAGCGGGACGTCCTCCAGCGGGCGGTCAACGAGACCCGCTCGGAGAACCGTTCGTGCATCGAGGAGGCCGAAGCCGAGATCGTCGAGGAGTGGGAATCCGAAGGAACGATCGAGATCGTCGACGATGTCGACGTCGAAACCTTCCGCTCCCAGGCCCGCGAGTACTTCGGCGAGAACCTCGACGGCGAGTCGCTGGAGCTCTACGAGGCATTCCAGGAGACCCGGTAAACCCAGCGCGGACCACGGAGCGGAGCAACGCACATGCGGCGCAGTATCGCCACGGTATCCCTCAGCGGCACACTGGAGGAGAAGCTGCGGGCGGCAGCGGCGGCCGGGTTCGACGGTGTCGAGATCTTCGAGAACGATCTCGTCGCCGCACCGGTGCCCCCGCGCGAGGTACGCGCGATGGCGGCGGAACTCGGGCTGGGCATCGACCTCTACCAACCGTTCCGCGACTTCGAGGGGGTCGACGACGCCCAGCTCGAACGGAACCTGCGCCGGGCCCGGGCCAAGTTCGAGCTGATGCTCGACCTCGGCACGGACACCATGCTCGTCTGCTCCAACGCCTCCCCGGTGGCCCTCGGCGACGACGCGCGTGCGGCGGAACAGCTGCACCGCCTCGCCGAGGCCGCCGCCCCCTACGGTGTGCGCGTCGCCTACGAGGCGTTGGCCTGGGGGCGCCACGTCGACACCTACGAGCACTCCTGGCGCATCGCCGCCCAGGCCGACCACCCCTCCCTGGGGGTGTGCCTGGACAGCTTCCACATCCTGTCCAAAGGCGGCGACCCCGCCGGAATCCGCGAGATCCCCGGCGAGAAGATCTTCTTCCTTCAACTGGCCGACGCCCCCTACCTGGCCATGGACCTGTTGCAGTGGAGTCGGCACTACCGGTGCTTCCCCGGCCAGGGCGGCTTCGACCTGACCGAGTTCACCCGGCATGTCCTGGGGGCCGGTTACACCGGCCCCCTCTCCCTGGAGGTCTTCAACGACGTCTTCCGGGCCTCCGACCCGCACCGCACCGCCGCCGACGCGCTGCGGTCGCTGTCGGTGCTGGAGGACGCGCTCGGCCGCGAGGGAGCGGCGGAGCGCGCCTCCGAGGACCTCGGGGACTCCCACGCACGACCCCGGGTCACCCTCACCCGCCTGCCCGACCCGCCCGAGGGCGCCGGTTACGCGTTCGTCGAGGTGGCGGCCCAGGAGGAGGACGCCGAGAGCGTGCGCGCCGTGCTGGCCGCGCTCGGGTTCGCCCACACCGGCGACCACCGGTCCAAACCCGTCCAACTGTGGAACCGCGGCAACGCCCGCGTCCTACTCAGCTCCACCGACCCGCGGCTGGGGCACACGTGGGGCGGAGCCGCCGCCATCACGGCCCTGGGGGTGGAGGTCGCCGACCCCGACCGCGCCGCTCAGCGCGCCGGCCTGCTGCTCGCGCCCACCCTTCCGCGTCGGCGCGACCCCGCCGAGTCGCGGCTGAACGCCGTGGCCGCCCCCGACGGCACCGCGGTGTTCTTCTGCCCCGGCGGGCACGACGGCCGCGAGTGGCTGAACGACTTCGCGGCGGAAACCGCGCGCCACCGCCACGAGGGAACCGACACACCCCTGACCTCGATCGACCACGTGGGGCTGTTCCAACCCTTCGACCACTTCGACGAGGCATCGCTGTTCTACCGCTCCGTTCTGGGACTGACCCCCGACGCGAGCCTGGAGGTGGCAGCTCCCGACGGCCTCGTGCGCAGCCGAGCCCTCGCCTCCGACGACGGGGGGCTGCGCATCGCCCTCAACGTCTCGGTGCTGGGACGGGGAACCCAGGCCGACGCCGCCGGCGGCGCCCAGCACATCGCCTTCGCCTGCGACGACATCTTCGCCGTCGCCGAGGCGATGCGCGCCGACGGCCTCGCCCCGCTGGCCATCCCCGACAACTACTACGACGACCTCGCCGCCCGCACCGACCTGGCGCCGGCGGTACGCGAACGCATGCGGGAGAACGGAATCCTTTACGACCGCGCCGACACAGGCGAATTCTTCCACTTCTACACCCCGATGCTGGACGACCGGCTGTTCTTCGAGGTGGTGCAGCGCACCGGGGGCTACACCGGATACGGGGCCGCGAACGCGGCCGTCCGCATGGCCGCCCACCGGGCGGAGCGCGACAGGTGACCGGCGCGATCGGAGACGAGGCGGCGTTGTCCGAGACCGGCCCCGGGCCGAACGGCTCCGCACCGTCCTACCTCGTCGGGCTCATCGGCGCCGGTGTCGGCCCCTCGCTTTCGCCGCCCATGCACGAGCGCGAGGCGGCCGTGTCCGGGCGGCGCCTGATCTACCGCACCATCGACATCACCGACCTGGAGCTGCCCGCCGAGTCGGTGGCCGAGCTGGTGCCGGCCGCACGGCGGCTCGGGTTCAACGGATTGAACATCACCCACCCGTGCAAGCGGCTGGTGCTGCCCGTGCTGGACAGGCTCACCCCAGACGCGGCCGCCATCGGCGCCGTCAACACCGTGGTCTTCGACGACGGGGCGGCCATCGGGCACAACACCGACTGGTCGGGCTTCGCCCGCTCCCTGGAGCGCGGCCTGCCGCACGCGCATCGCGACCGGGTGGTGCTGCTGGGCGCTGGCGGCGCGGGCGCGGCCGTCGCCTACGCCCTGTTGATGTCAGGGGTGCGGACGCTGGTCGTCGCCGACCTCGACGCCGACCGCGCCGCGGAGCTGGCCGAGTGGGTCGGCGGCCGGTTCCCCGACACCCGATGCGAGTCCGCCGATGCCGCGGACCCTGGCCGCCTCCTGGCCGGAGCCGACGGCCTGGTGCACGCCACACCGGTGGGTATGGCCCACCATCCGGGAACACCCGTACCGCCGGAACTGCTGCGCCCGCCGCTGTGGGTGGCCGACGTCGTCTATCGCCCGCTGCGCACCGAGCTCCTCACCAGCGCCGAAGAGCGGGGGTGCGCCACCCTGGACGGCGGCGGCATGGCGGTCTTCCAAGCCGCCGACGCCTTCGAACTGTTCACCGGCCGCACCGCCGATCGCGACCGTATGCTCGCCCATTTCCACGAGCTGCTGGCGGCGGAGTGACCCCGGCCTCGCTCACGACCCACGGGGATCGAGACCGGGGAGGAAAGGGGCGCCCTCTCGCGGTGGCACGCGAAACGACCACGTCACGATTCCCCGGGACGACCAGCCCGGGGAATCGGCGACCGCGCCTACGAGCTGATGGGGGATGAGAAGGCGTTCGACTCCTCCGCGCCCCGGGGCGGCGCCACGCTGTGGCGACCTGATCGATTGACATTCGAGCTGCTGCGCTGACTTCCCCTCCCGCCGAATCCTGAACTCCACGAGCATCAGACGGGGGTTCCCTCTGGGGTGTGGACACCTGGTGTTTAGGTGGCGAGCTGTAGGTTCGCCGATCTCTGTTCGTAGGCGGTCGGGCTGAGGTGGCCGTTGGCAGAGTGTCGTCGTTTGGTGTTGGAGCGGGTACTCCATGAGAACACCGCCATGCGCGCCGTGTGGGGGTGGGCCACCGCTTCGAGTCGGGGGCCTGGAGGATTTCGCGTTTGAGGGTGGAGTGAAATGCTTCGGCCGCGGCGTTGTCGGCCGAGGGGACCAACGCGCCCATGGAGCGGGCTACCCCTGACTCCTGGCACAGCGCCTGGAACTGCCGGGGAGTGTATGGCGCCGTGGCCGGAACCGGTGCAGCACACCGTCCAGGCCGCTCCGCGCGCCGGGCCGCCTCCAACGCGTCGCGGACCAGTTCGGCGCGCATGTGCTCGGCCATGACCAGCCCGCCACCCGGCGCGAGTACAGGTCGGTCACCGTGACCAGGTATACGAACAGGCTCCCTGCCACGGGCAGGTGGGTGATGTCGCCGACATAGCCCATGTTGGGCGCCTCGGCGGTGATCCTCGGCGCCCCGCAGGCGCGATCGGCCGCGTGGATCGCCATGATCCGCGCCCTCACCCCGGCGTCCTTGGCCGTCCGTCGTTCAGCAGCCCGAGCGCGACAGCTTCACGCCTGGCACAGCCGCTTGACGCCGAAGGCGCCGGCGTGGTCCTCAAGCGTCGCGGAAACGGCTCACCACGTCATCTCTCCCGCGAAA
Organism: Halostreptopolyspora alba; assembly: GCA_003725585.1. GTDB lineage: Bacteria > Actinomycetota > Actinomycetes > Streptosporangiales > Streptosporangiaceae > Lipingzhangella > Lipingzhangella alba. The sequence goes on from RJMB01000012.1 coordinate 89,518, forward strand.
CAGGCGGACGCCTCGCGCGGGATCTCGTGTTCCTTCCCAGGTCGGAGACCTGGGCGCGCGGCCGCTTGTTCCTTGCTCCAGCGGCTCGGCGGTGGGCACGGCCTCTGCTGGGCGGCGCTGGGCCGGCGCGGATACCGGCGATCGTTCGGGGTGCCGTCCTCGTGGGTCCAGCCGTGCGGCGTCTCGCGGTTGAGGCCGAGATCGTCGGCGATTTCGGCGAAGGTGGTGCCGGGCCGGGGACGGTACAGCGCGACCGCGTCGGCCTTGAACTCGGCCGGGTCGTGCTTCATGAGCATGGGGATGGACTCCTCCTCGCTCTTCACTGTCGAAGATGTCCACTACTCGGGGAGAAGCTCCGTTATTTGTATATGGCCGTCTGTGGCGTCGGTAAGTGACTATGAGGCACCAGGAGGCGTTAGCGAGGGGCAGTCTGAACTAGCGTGTTGGCGGCGGTGTCGTGTAGGGGCCTTAGTGGCCGGTTCTTGCTGGCGGGTAGTGCCGCCAGGCATTCGATGAGGACGAAGAGCTGGCCCAGGACGGGGACCGAGTGCGGGAGTCCGAACACGGCCGCGCGTGTCAGAGCCTGGCGCCATCGAAGCTGGCCCCTGTCGGATGCGTTGACGACCCGTACGTGCGCTACGGCCATGCCGATCGTATGGCCCCACGTTTTGAGCAGCAGGGCGTCGTAGAGGAAGATCAGTACTCCCCATCCGAAAATCGTCAGCCCGACCACGATGTTGAGTAGCGGGTCCTCGACATCGGTGCCGGCGCCGACGGCCTCACCCAGCCCCATCACGAGGAGTAAAAGTGCCCAGCCGCCCAACCCGATCAACGTGAGGTCGAAAAGGCGAGCGAGTACTCGGCGTCTCAGGCGGGGATACGACTCGAGTCCGGTTTCGTCGCGGGCCGCCGAGAAGGAATCCGGGGACGCCGGTGGTGGGACCGCAGTGACCGACGTGGGTTCCGGCGGCGCTTGTGTCGGCACAGTGGGGTGCCCTGAACCCGTGACGGGAACGATCTCGGCCCTCACAGGAACATGAACTTCGCCGGTGGGGCCGGACAGGGTGATCGCGGAATCGACGGTTCCCGCTCGGGCGGTGGCGAGGATGGCCTCCCGATCGTCATTGGTGGTCGGCGCCGGCTGCACACGTAGGTCGGAGGTGTGGGGACGGGCGGTGCATTGGCGCGCCAGAGGCGGTCCGACCAGGTGGAGCAGCCGGTGCGGGGCGGGTGCGCCCTGGCTGATGGGACCGAAGTCCAGGACGGTCGGTACGGGCGTGAGCCGCGTGTCCTCCAGCACCCGGTGGGCCTGAGCGCTGACGGGCCCCGGAGGTTGGCGGGTCAGCCACAGCAAAGCCTCGTACGCGGTGGCGGCTGCGGGGATGTCGGCGCCCGTGACCGTGGCTTCCAACTGGGCCAAACCCCAGTGTTGTGTGGTCGGATCTGAGCTGAGCAGGGCCTGGCGCAGCGCATCGGGCAGCTGGTTCAGGGCGTGGTGGCGCCGGGTGCTGCGGGCGAGGTAGACGTCGCCTTGTACATGCACGCTACAGCTGGGCGTTTGGTGGGGGTTCTCGCTACGGATGCGGTCGTAGAGGTAGTCGTAGAGCTCGTCGAGTGAGATACGCCCGTCCTCGTCGAGGTCGGCCTCACCGGTAGAGAGGCCGGTGACCAGGGCGCTGGTGAACACCGAGGGAGTGTGCGGGGCATCCTCAGCCAGGCGCTCGCCTTCGAAAGCGTATTCGATGGCGTTTGAGGCGGTCACCACCGCCCAGCCGCGCCCGCTGCCCATAGCGTGGCCGGAGAAGGTGTCGAGCACGTGGGCGTCGCTGCCACTGCGCAGTCCCATACCTTCCAAGAACGCGCCACCGAAACAACAGTCGAGTAGCAGGACGGTATTGCGGGCCCGGCAGGTGCCCATGCACTTGCGTACGAAGTAGGCCGAGACGGCCGTCGAACGCAGTAGCCGCGGTGCGGTGTCGCGCGCCGCGAAGAACAGCTCCCCGGAGAGGTTCTTCAACCCGTGACAGGAGAAGTGCAGCAGCAGGGCGTCCTCGCGCCGGCCCTCAGCGAAGAACTCCTCCACCCGCCCGGCCACCACCGGAGAGGGATCGTTATGCACGACGGTGACGTCGAAGCCGCCGACGTCGGGATCGCCGAGTACTTCGGCCAACGCGATGGTGTCCTGCGCCGGGGAGCGCAGCTGGGTGAGCCCGGGATTCTCGTAGGTGTCCTGGGCGATGATCAGCGCCCGGCGCGCGCCACTCACTTGTGCTCCCGAACCGTCCCGTGGCGTTGCAGGAACAACTGTAGGCTCTGGTCGGCTTGCTCGGCCGAGGCCCCGGAGATCTCCACGACGTCTCCGTCGATCTCGAGCCGAATGGTCGGGCGCGGCGCGGCGCGCTCGCACCATGCCCGGAGACCGCGCACGATCCGGCTCAGCATTCCGGTTGAGGTGTTGACGACGACTGCCAGACCGGCCAGGTCGATTCCCCAGTCCGCGCGGGCTCCAGCCGGAGGTGGCCCCGTCCTCAGCGGTCGAACCTCGTCGACATCCAGCTGCAGAAGTTCGTTGTGCAGAGTGGCGACCAGCTCGGCCAGATCCTCCTCGTGAGCGTCACTGGAGACGTGAATCTGCATGGTGGTATCCATCGCGCAGCCCCCACTGCCACGGGCCAAACACGCACGGAGCTGGCCCGGTGTCAGATTACCTGGTTTCAGTCTGCGTTGCCGGTTCTGCCCAGGGCAACCGGTCACCTGCGGTTTTTCTCCGTGCTGGACCGCCGCTGACAGAGCCACGGTCGCGCCCACACCGCTCTGGAGGCGGGACAGCAGATGTTGCGCCAGCTTCACCAGCCTGACCATCCCGAACACCACTTGGTGTTCGATCCGTCGAAGTTCGAGTTCTACGACGACACCCTCCACGCCATGCTCGGCTGGAACGATCTCGCCCAGGAGTACGTCGACGAGGTGGTGTGCCAATGCGAGCTTCCGGGTGGGCAGATCCGTTGGCCCATACATCTGGCCGACTCCGCCCACGACAACACCGCCGGCACTGCCCTGCTGGAGGGCGTCACCGCCCAGACCGGCACCGTCACCACGGCCCTGGTCGACCAGGGCTTCATGAGCACGTTCCTCGAGCACGGCGCCGCGCTGGACGCCGTCGAACGTAATCCGGCCGATCGGGGGTTCGTCCCCCAGACCAAGCGGTGGGTGGTCGAGCAGATTAGCCCACCCTGGCCCTGCACCGCCGTCTGGTGCGCGACTACGAACACCGCCCCGCCAGCTCCGAAGCCATGATCTACGTCGCCTCGATCGACAACCTCGCCAAGCGCATAACGGACGAGACCACACCTACCTGGCGAGAGACCTATTAGAACGCAAGGGGCGAAAGGCTCAAATCAAACGTCCTCTCAGGATGCCGGAGCGTCGACTTGATGGGGCCTCTCGGTGGACAAAGATCACCAGCAGTGGGAGTACAAGCTCCTCACGGTGCGCGGCGAAGGGGAGTACCGGCATCGCGACGAGTTCAATCAGCAAGGGCGCGAAGGATGGCAGGTTACCGGCGTAGTTCCCCACGGCCAGGCCGGCATCCGCTACGTACTGACGCGCCCGAAGAGCTGAATGGTGCTTCGGTGGGTCGCTCCGTCAGAAAGCGGTCTGCTGGTTGGAGGGTGCGGTGGGGGCTGCGGTGTCCAGGTCGTAGTGGGGTTTGCGGTCCTTGTTCGAGTTGGGGAACCGCACTCCTGCGGCGGTGAGCTGCTCCCTGGTGATGAGCGGACCGGCGAGTACCCGTTCCAGCAGGTCGGCTTGGGCGGGTTCGAGTTCGGTGACGCGGCGCAGCGCGGTGAGGACCTCGTTGAACTCGGTGATCCACTCGCGGGGCCAGGACTCCAGGTGGATGTCATCGAGCGGGCTGGTCTTCTTGCCTCCCGGGTTGGCCTTGCGGGAGGCGAACCATGTCTTGATGATGTTCATCCCGCCGACGTCGTAGTTCCACATGCGGGGGGTGACGGGGCCGAACGAGCCGTGGCCGAGATGGAGGGTGCCTTCCCCGTTCTCACCTTCGTGGTAGGTGAGTTTCTCGGGGAGTTCGTCTCCGATGGGGGTCAGGTTCTTCGGGCGCCGGGGGTCCGTGGTCGCGAAGGTGATGTCGCCCGTGGGGCGGCCCGCCTCCGGGTCGGCGAAGGCGTCGCCGTAGGTGGTGGCCCAGATCAGTTCGCGCCCGAGGTTGGCGGCCTCGCGCCACAGGGCCACGTCAGCGGTGAGGGGAACGCGTACTCCCGGAGTGGTTAGCTCGTCGGCGAAGTGGGTGGTGAAGGCGGGGTGGGCGGTGACCCCGGCGATGTAGGCGGCCAGGTCCCCGCTCGTGACGGGCTCGCCGAACTCACTGATGAGGGGGGCCAGGAGACCGTGGGCGAGGTTGGGCGTCCCGTTGGGGTGCAGCAGCGGCAGGACTCGGCCGCCGCGCACGTTGAAGTGGTGCATGTCGGGGATGAGGGCGGAGAAGGCCACCGCGGGGCCGGAGTTGATTGGTTGGGAGTGCTGCTCGGTGAGGTAGAGCTGTCCCTTAGCTCGTTCCGCTGCCCAGAGGTCGGTGCGCGCGCGGTCGATGACGCGGTGGTCTGGAATGATCCATTGGCGGTCGAAGGACCGGTAGGCGACGCGTTTCGGCTCCGGGCACGCCCCTCGTTCCTTTCCCATCGGCGTATCGCGTGCGGGCGTCTGAGGCAGCGGCTCCTTCTCCGTGGACAGATCGCGATCACTCGTCTCCTTGAACAGCGTTGGTTTGTCGTTCTCCTCAGCGGAGACCAGCGCGGTCCAGCGGGATCGCAGGATGTCGGGATGCGGGCCATAGACCCAGGTGCGGTTGGGCTTGATTCCCGGAGTGACCCAGCAGAACAGTTCCCCGAGGGCCGGGTAGTCGTCCCAGCCGGAGGTGGCCCCGGGCAGGAAGGGGGCTTCCCAGTCGGTGCGTACGCGGCGCCAGGTGGGGCTGTCCAGGCTCAGGGTGGCGAGTTGGGTGTACTTGTCCTCGCGGCGCCCGGTCACCTCGGTGTAGTGGATCTCGGCCGGAACCGTGGGCTCGGTGTCGGTGCGGCGAACGAAGAGGGCGATGGCCAGGGGTTGTTGCACCCCGGGAAAGACCCGGGTGGGCACCTCGGGGCGCATGCCCTCCGGGGAAACGTTGATGATCCACCCCTCGGAGCAGGTGCGCCGTAGGTAGCGGCGCATGCCCTTGAACCCGGGGCCCTTGAGGTAGCCGCTGGTGGTGATGAAGCAGATGACACCGTGGCGGTCGTGGGCGTGGGCTTCGAAGACCTTCCAGGTGGCCCAGGACCAGAAGTAGACGTAGAGGTTCTTGAGGACATACTCCAGGCGCCCGTTGCCCTGTTTGCGGAACCGGTCCAGGGGTGGGGTGGTGTCGGTGGCCGAGCCGGACTCGACCCAGCCGCCCATGCCCTCGGCGCGCTCGCGGTAGGGCGGGTTTCCGATGACCACGGTGACCGGGGTGGTGGACTTGATCTTGTTGGCCTGCTTGTGCGACTTCGACAGCGCGGTCAGCCCGGGCAGGGCCACTGTGTCCTCATAGGGGTCATCCAGGGTGTCGGTGACGTGCAGCCGCATCCCGTCCTTGGGCAGGGGTGCCTCGTGGCTTTTGAGCAGGTCGACCGCGCGCATTTCGGCCACGGTGTAGGGCCCCATCTGCAGCTCGAACCCGATGAGCCGCTGGATGAGGTCGCTGATGGCGGCACTGACCGCGCCGGGCCCATCAGTCTCGGCGGCGCGTCGGGCGGCGTGGTCGATGATGGCGTGCAGGTAGGTGCCGGTGCCCATGGCCGGGTCGATCGTGGTCACCGACGGGGACAAATAACCTTCCCCTGCCTCCAAGCGTGTGGTCAGTACCTCGTCGGTGAGGCGGACCATGGTCTGTACGACCTCGGCCGGGGTGTAGTAGGAGCCCGACTCCTTGCGCAGCTCCGGGTCATAGACCCCCAGGAACGACTCGTACAGGTGCAGGTAGGCGTCATCACGGTCGGCCCAGATCGCCTGCCAGTCCACCGCGCCGATCACCCGGCGCAGCAGGTCGATGGTGACCTGGAAGGAGTCCACCGCGCTCTCGGAGAGCAACTTGAGCGCCTGGCTCATCAGCGCGTGCGGGCTGTGCTGTTCGAGGCGGTGCGCGGTCTGGGCCACAGGCAGCTCGGCGACGTCGATGCCCTCGGTGCGGGCCAGCAGCAGGGCGAAGGTGACCGTCTGGGCGTACCCGTCGGCGAAGACCGCATCGGTGGCGCTGGGAAACAGCAGGTTGCGCCAACTGTGGGCCAGCACGGAGAACGGTTGGTCCTCGGGGTCGGCGCCGGCGGCAACGGCCTTGTGCTCCACGGCGAGCTGTTCCAGCACCGACTCGCGCAGCAGACGGCACAGCGGGGCCACCGCCTCCACCAGACGGTGGGCGGTGGTGACCGGCGGTGGGGACCACCGAAGGAACTCCCGCAGCAGCACCTCGGTCCCCAGATCCTGCGGGGCCAGTGCCGACCCGCTGCTGTGCAGATCCCCGGCCAAGGAGGTCGAGGCGACCAGCTCCCCGTGCCGGTAGAGCCGCCAGTGGGTGCCGTTGGTGTAGAGCAGGTTCGGCAGGTCCTTGAGACGCTCCCACTGGCGCTTGTTGTGCCCGGTGAAGCGGGCCGGATCCAGGTTCTGCCCGGGCTTCTTCAACTCCACATGGCCGGTGATGGCGCCTTGCACCCGGATCGCGAAGTCCGGACGGGCCCCACTGTGCTGCCGGGCTTCCTCATGGGCCACCACTGTGAGCCCCAACGCACTCCCGACGGCGGTCAGGAACCCTTCGACGGGACCGCGAAGCGCGGCTTCGGGCTGGCCCGCCCCTTCCTGAAGTTTCTCGGCACATTCCGCGCCGAAGGAGGACACCGCCGCCAGCAGCCACTGTGGGCCCACGCTCTACCCCGAATCATCACAACGTCTGCCATTGCGCCGAAAACGTCCATTGTGATGGTTAGGCCCATGAGTACGCACCCCCTGAGACACAGGGACTCCGGGGAGTTTGCATGGGCGACGAACGCCCTCGGAGGACACGGGCGGAACGTACTTCACTGGCTCGGTGAAAGGGACCGTCGCGGCCGGGGATTACTCCCGCAGATCCTCCACCGGATAACCGGAGTACAGTGCGTCGAACAGGTGGTAGCGGCAGAGAATGAAGCCTTCGGCCTTGGGGGCGCCGCAATAGGTTCGCCCCGGGGGCAGTCCGTGGCTGATCTCCTGGCCGCACTGGCTGGGGTCCAGGTCCTCCTCGGCCACCTCGCGGCACTGGGAGTCATCGGGCACCGGGCCACTCAGGAACGCCTGTAGCTGAGCCTCGTCCACAGCATCCCCTTCTGCTCGGGTGCACCCACACCAGCGTGCACGAAAACCGGAGGGCGGTCCGCTGTATCCACACCCCCGCACCGCTGACACGCTCCCCCGCTGTGACCTCCAGTTTCATCGCCCAGCTCGAGCAACACCAGCACCAACACGCCACACACATCACAGCGGCACCCACCCTCACTCGCTTCCGCAGGGCCAGAGCAGTGTGGCCTCATCGAGAACGCCACTCCCTGTGAGCCCCCCGGGAGAGCTAATGTCCTGCGCCCGATATCTACAACGGATTTCAGGCGCAGGACACTAGCCAGGGTTAGTGTCCGCACAGGTCACCCAGCCTGATCTGTGCTGATCGCTGCCCGAGCCCCATCTGCTGCGGACACTGACCGAACACTGGCGGCTGCCCCAGTGTCCGCATTTGTCTTTGCAGTTCAGACCAGGAAGTCTGGGGGCGCGGACACTGCTACCTCTTAGTTCTCTAAAAAGCCTCCCGAATGGCTAGCAACAATCGGCTTGTCCAGCGGCCGAAGGAGACTACGCGCGTCCGCGACAGGCGGTCTCGCGCTCCCCGAGAAACAGGGGTTGTTGGTCATGTCGTGGACAGCGAGACGAGCGGAGAGCCTGTCTCAGCTGGCTGTCGGGCTTTTTTGGGACGACCTCCGGAGCCGTGTACTTAAGGCTGGAGCCTCAGCTGTTTACCAGGGTTCGGTCGAGGAGGGGAAGCAGGCGGTCCCAGTGGCGCTGCAGTGCGGAGGGGGTGAAGGCGTCGGTGTCGGACATGGTGAAGCCGTGGATGGTGTCGGGGTAGATCTCGGTGGTGTAGCCGACACCCGCGGCATCCAGGGCCTGGTTGAGCTCGCTTATGGCCTCGGGCGCCAGGTCGTTTTCGGCGAGGCCGAGGTGGACCTGGGCGGTGAGCTTGGGGATGAGGCGGTGCGGGCTGTCGGGGGCGTCTGTGACCAAAAAGCCGGGGTGGAATCCGGCGACGGCGGCCACTTGGTCGGGGTGGGCCGTTGCGGTGCGCATTGCCAAGGCGGCGCCTATGCAGTAGCCGATCACAGCGACCGGTCCGGCGCTGACCTCGGGCCGGGTGATGAGGAACCTGAGGTAGGCGTCGGCGTCGCGCAGGACACGCTCGGTGGTGTGTTCCTCGATCAAGGGCATCAGCCGGGAGATGATCGCGGGCCGGATGTCATCTCCGATGTGCTCGGGAAGTTCGGTCACCGGTGCCGGGCCGTGCCGGTAGTAGAGGTTGGGGACGAGCACGTAGTACCCGTGTTCGGCCAGTTCGCGGGCCATCTCCTCCAGCACGGGCCGCACGCCGAAGGCGTCCGTGTACAGCAGCACCCCCGGGTGCCGCTCGCCACGGTCGGGGAAGGCGGCGAAAGCGTCGGCCTGGCCGTCCGTGGTGGGAATCTGCAGTGTCTTGGTGGGCATAGCGGATCTTCCTTCTGTTGAGGTCAACCCCGCGTTGGCCTACGACCGCCAGGCAAACCGTTACGAACAGTAGCAACGACGATCAACCCAGCCGCCACCAGATGGCCGGCCGCGACCCGACGCGACAGAACAACCTGACCGAAGCCCTCTCACAGGTTCTCGGTGACCGGTGTCGGCGTCGGCGGCACAGTGTTCGCATTATCGGAAGCCAGAACCGGTAGAAACAGGAAGAAATCGGGTGCTGCGGCTAGACAACTCGGAACCCCCGGATTGTCTATCTCCTGACCAGTGCAAACGTTGGAGATGGGGGTATGCGGAGTGGGGAACGCTGTCCCAGGGCGGACCCCGGGACGGCGGTATAGTGCCTGGCCCACAGGAAGCGATCCCCCGGTGGGTGTCCGGATGTGGACATTCGGGCTACACCGCCCAGGACCACCCGGCGGGTTTCTAGGGTGGCGCCATGGCCGATCCCCCCTCCTCTCCCCGGCCTGGGCGGCTGCGCCAGCTGAAAGAGCTCGCGCAGAGTCTGCTCGGGGTGATCGTCGCGGCGTGGGCGGTGGCGGTGGTCGTGGTGGCGCTGATCTCGGCGGGCACCTGGGCGGTGTTGGGGTTTCCGCCGCCGGAGCTGCCTGAGGCGCTGGCGCCGCGGGACATGGACGCCATCGCCACCCGCGCCTTCGCCGTGGTCGCCGGGCTGGGGGGAACCGCGCTGCTGGTGATCCACTACCGCCGCCAGCGCACCACCGAAAACGGCGAGCAGCGCGAGGCGACCCGGCTGTTCAACGAGCGCTTCACCGCCGCCTATACCGAACTGGGCAGCGACCACGCCGCGGTACGCCTGGGGGCTGTGCACTCCCTGGCCCACCTGGCTGACGATGCCCCCAGCCGCGAGCTGCGCCAAAGCTGCATCGACGTGCTGTGCGCCTACCTCCGCATGCCCTACCAGCCCGCCCCCGAACCCCTGCCCGAGGACGCCACAGACGAGCAGCGCCGTGATCACCAGGCGCGTTCACTGACCCATGCCTCCCTACGCGAGGTCCGCCACACCGTCATCCGCACCATCACCGCCCACCTGCGCGACGATGCCCCCCGACCCTGGCAGGGTCACGACTTCGACTTCACCGGCACCGTCTTCGACGGCGGCGACTTCACCTACGCCCACTTCTCCGGCGGGACAGTGGACTTCACCCACGCCACCTTCTCCAACGGGAGGGTGACCTTCAGACACGCCCACTTCTCCGGCGGGACGGTGAACTTCAGCGATGCCCATTTCTCTGGCGGCACAGTGGACTTCACCCACGCCACCTTCTCCGGTGGGAGGGCGAACTTCAGTGGTGCCCATTTCTCTGGGGGCACGGTGACCTACACCGCCCACTTCTCCGGCGGGACGGTGAACTTCAGTGGTGCCCATTTCTCTGGCGGCACAGTGACCTACACCGGCGCTCGGTTCTCCGGGGGCACGGTGAACTTCATCCTTGCCCGGTTCTCCGGGGGCACGGTGGACTTCACCCACGCCACCTTCTCCAACGGGAGGGTGACCTTCAGTGGTGCCGGGTTCTCCGGAGGCACGGTGACCTTCGGCGGTGTCGGGCTCTCCAGCGGGCCGGTCCCCACTCCCGGAGGGTTGGTGGAGGCGACTCGGCGTGGGGTGCCGGGGGTGGTGCTGCTGCCACCGGAATGGAAAGAATCGGCGGAGGCCGACAAGGACGAGGACCACGGGTCTGACGGCGAGAGCGCGTCAACGGATGATTGACCCCGACCGTGCCCGCTGTGTCCGGTTCCTGGGTTCCGATAAGTGGCTGGCGGCATAGTCGGACCTGAATCGCTCAATCCGAGTGAACTACCGGAACCTGCTGGACGCTCACATCCTGCTCAGGTGGGGCAACCTCTACCGGTACACGCGGTGGAGTTCGAGGACGTCGCCGCGTTGTTCGCTCTGGTACAGAAATCCAAGGATGAAGCGGGGCGAGCGCTGGGGGCGCCACAGATGCGCGCTCCGCTCCGTTGTTCACCACGGCGCGCGGATGCCCGATGCGGCTGCGCAACTGGAGCTATCAGGAGTTCTACCCGGCGTTGGGGCCGGCCGGTCTTGAGGGGACCGGGTTGCCCCCGCACACGTTTCGCCACACCGCGGCGTCGCTGGCGATCGCGGCCGGTGTGGACATCAAGGTTGTGCAGACGATGCTTGGGCACAAGTCGGCGACGGTGACCCTGGATATCTACGGGCATCTGTGGCCGGACCGGCTCGACGAGGTGGTCGATGTGATGGACGCGCGCCGTCTCGAAGCCCTCACAGCAACGAAGGGAGGTGAAAAGCAGAAAGGCCGCACCTAAGCCATGTGTACTAAATGTGTACTGGCCCGGTACGGCCCATGTTCCCGCGGCTCCGCGTTAGGTCTCGGACCTGCGGCGCAACCGGCTACCTGGTGTCCGAGGGGAGTGGCGAACCTCTGGCACATGCCCTCGACCTGTCCACGTCCTTCGCGTTGGACGGGCGGTGACCTGGCATGGATACTTTCCGCTGGTCCCGCTGGACAACCATCCGTGGGGTGCTTCTGCTGGCCGCGATCGCGGTCGTGGTCTCCTACTCCCACATGTACGGCCTGGCGCCGCGGCATGGCGAGCCTGCCTGGCGGGCGGCGCTGTTCCCGCTATCGGTGGACGGGACAGTGGTCGCGGCGTCGATGACGTTGCTATCCGACGCCCGCCAAGGAAGCCGCGGCGGACTGCTTCCCTGGAGCCTGTTGATCCTGGGCAGCGTCGCCTCAATCGCGGCCAACATCGCTCGCGGTGGCCGATCCCACCGTGTGGTCGCGCATCACCCACGCCTGGCCCTCGTTCGCGCTGATCGGCTCCTATGAGCTGCTGATGCGCCAGTTCCGGGCGAACTCCTTCTGCACACGCAATGCACACGCAGTGCGTACGGTGCGTCACGAACACAGAAGGGAGCTTGGGTGTAGGTATGAGTTCTTGGATGTGGTGCTGTGCGGAAGATGAAGAATGGTTGGTGCTTCGGCGCCGCCCTGCGGGGGGAGTCGTCAAACCACCCACTACGGTATCGGCCGTTCAAGAAAGCCACGGCGTGCTGGAACCGCATCACCGCCCAGTACCCCCGGCTGTTCGCCCACTGGGCATGGACGACCACTCTGCGGTGATCACAACAGCAAGAGCCCGGTGACGGGAGACTGTCACGCCGGGATCTGTGGGAGCCCGGGGGTGAAAATCCCCCAGGCTACCCGACCCTGCGCGGGCGCGTATCCGTCGGCCGTAGGCGTGAACACAACCGGGGCCATGGGTGATTTCCTCCAACATTGACTACCGGTTGTGTATGTATATGCCCGTCCAGTGACATCGTAATCACCCTACGACTGGCCGTCCGACCCACCGACCTGAAACCTGTGGGCGCGACATCTGTGTCGTGCGATGCCACTCAGATAGTTCCACCGTTTTGCGGCTATCGGTGAGGTTCGTTTTGTTCTGAAGGTACGATCCGCAATCCATACGAACCGCGGGCCCAGGCCGAAACCAGTGGTGAACGCGGGCTGTGTCCGGCACCGGCCCGGGCCGGGCTCGGCCGGTGCCTGTTCGGGCAGGCGCTAAGTGTGTTGGTGCTGGCCAGTGCTGAGCATGGGTTCGGGTGTCCTGCGGACTGGCGGCCCAGGATCGCAGCGCCGGTTTGAACCGGGACCCGTGTTCGAGTTCTGCGGTTCCGGGCTCCGTCTTCGTTCGCGTTTGAGCGTCAGCGTTCCTTTCTGTCGGCGGTGTCCGGCAGTTGTGGCGCCATACCCGTGGCGATCCTGCCGTGACCATCGGCGTGGCCGAGAGGCCGCCGCAGATGTCGCCCCCGTGCCTGTCCGGGGCGGATGTGAGTGTGCTCGACCGCTGGTGGCCGCGACCCACAGTGGTGGAGGACATCGCGGTCGAGCACGTCACCTATCCGGCTGAATCCCCCCTGTCGCCTACCGTGGCATCTCCCGGCGCGGTGGCGAGGAGTCTGTTGTGGCGGGCCGTCGAAAGGCGGTTCCTCGTTCTCAGGCAGAACGCTCCGAAGGCGATCGCGCTCAGCACGGCGGCCCAGAGAGCGCTCACGGCGATGGCGGACGTGGGCATGCTGTCGGTGAAGCCCGCCGCCAGGCCCAACTGCGTCCCTCCGTAGCCCGGTAGCAGGGCGATGGTGCCGGAGTCGGCGGTCGGATTGATTATGGGGTTCTGCAGCACCATGTCGATCACCGTGGCCAGGATGATCACGAACAGCCCTTCCAGCTCCCCTGGTAGGAACAAAGCGAGGAAGAGGCCCATGGAACCGTAGACCACACCGCTGAGGAACAGACCGAGCCACAGGAGCGGGGGCTGCTGGACTTGCCAGTACCACCCGACCCACACGGTGGCATAGCCACTGACGACCGCAGCGGTGAGGGCGAGGGTCGTCAGCTTGGCCGCGATCAGGGCCAGGCGCGGGTATCCGGCTCCCACCAGTCGGCGGTCGAACTCGCCCGCCCGGTGCGCCGCCGCGAACATGGCGAACCCGACCAGTTGGGATACGAGGTTGACCGCGACGCTGATCGTGGAGGTCTCGTTTCCCCAGGCGGTGATCTGGACGTCCATCGTGCGGTGCCGGAACACCAGCGCTTCGTCGGTGACGACGACGTAGGCAAGGGTGATGACGACGGGAATGAGGCAGAGCAGAATCACCGCCGCCAGGCGGTTCTTGCTCAGTTCAACCAGGCCGTGACGGGTGGCGACGAGGTAGGCGGTCATACGGTGCTCCTTGTGGTCACCTCGTCGAGAACGCCGCCGCGGAGGCGGTGCAGGGCGTCCAGGCGCTCGGTGTCGTAGGCCAGGTGGGATACGACCACGATGGCCTTGCCCGCAGCGCTCAGCTCCGACGCCAGTTCCCAGAAACGCAGGTAGGTCTCCCAGTCAAAGCCTTGGTAGGGCTCGTCGAGCAGAACCACCGCCGGGTCGTGCATGAGAGCGAGGAGCAGGTTGAGCTTCTGCCGGGTGCCCCCGCTCAGGTGCTTGACGGGCATGGTGCGGTAATGGGCGAAGCCGAGCCGGTCGATCAGCTCCTCGGCACGACCGAGCCGACGCAGCCGATAGGCGATCTGGAAGTAGCGCAGATGCTGGTCGACGGTCAGTTCGGTGTTGAGCACCGGGTGTTGGGGGCAGTATCCGAGGCTTCCGTCGAGGTGGACTGATCCGACGTCCGGGGTGAGTTCGCCGCTCAGTATCCGCAGCAGTGTGGTCTTGCCAGACCCGTTCTCGCCGACGACGCCGACGAGGCGACCTGGCCGGACCCGCAGATCGACACCCTCGAGTACGGACTTGCGACCGTACGCCTTACGGACTCCAGTGACCCGGAGCATCAGCGCACCCCTTTCAGCATGGCGCCGGATCCGCCACCGAAACGGCGCTGCCGACCGGCGTAGGCGCTGATGGCGTGGCGCAGATGGGCCTCCTGGAAATCCGGCCAGAGGATGTCCTCGAAGACGATCTCGGAGTAGGCGGTGTGCCAGGGAAGGAAGTTACTCGTCCGCTGCTCACCGGAGGTGCGGAGCAGGAGGTCCACGTCGGGCAGCTCCGGGTCGTACAGATAGCGCGCGAAGCGGTCCTGGGTGAGGCCGGCGGGGTCTACACGGCCGGCGAGGGCGTCCTCGGCCATTCGGGCCGCGGCGGCGACGAGCTCCTGGCGTCCTCCGTAGTCGAGGCAGACAGTGAACGTGAGACGGCCGTTGCCGGAGGTGAGGTTCTCGGCGTGCTCGAGCTTGGCCCGCAGCCCTGGCGACACCTTGTCGCGGCGGCCGTTCCAGAGGACGCGGACTCCCTTGTTGTGCAGGCGGGTGGTAAGCGCCTCGAACCGTTCGCTCAGCATGTCGAACAGCGCCGTCACCTCGCCCTGGGACCGGGACCAGTTCTCGACGGAGAACGCGAACACCGTCAGGTACGGCACACCGCACTCGATGGCGGCGTCCACCAACCGGTGGTACGCGTCTTCGCCAGCGACGTGCCCATCGATCGGTGGGCGACCGCGTTCGGCGGCCCAGCGCCGGTTGCCGTCCATGATCACGGCGATGTGGCGGGGCGGCTCCGAAACCGTGGTCCCTCCGCGCTGCCGCCTGGACCGTAGCCTGTCGAGCCAGGAGGCGCGCCGGTGCCCTCGCCCGGCGGGCCGCGCGGGGGGACGGGTCATCCAGGACTGGAAGGAGGAGGTAGCCAGCCCGTTCCGGGGAGGAGTCGGAAGGTCCAGCGGGGTTCGCAGTAGGGCGTTACCTCGACGCTCGATTTCACTCAGCCACAGGTCCATGCCGTTCGTCAGCGCGGATACGAACGGCTCGCTCGACGGATGGACGGCCTCCCGCCCCCGGGCTCCCTCGGCCAGGAGCGCGCGCGCACGGTCGACCTCGAACCGGATCAGCTCCGTGTGGGCGCGTCCGGGACGCCGGTTCCTCAGGGCCTGCGCGGTCAGGTCGAACTGTTCGAGATCACAGCGCGGCAGGTAGCAGCGGCCGCGCCTGAGGTCGATCACGAGGTCGCTGAGTACTTCGGCCAGCTGGAACGCCTCCCCCAGTACCGACATCAGCCGCGGCGCCTCCTGGCCGGCCGGTTCCAGCAATGGTGTGGTTAGCTCCGCCCAAGCGCCGCTATGCCCCCGAAGGAACCCTCGCAGTTCCTCGAACGTGGCGAAGTCGACTGGTTCCCCGCAGTCCTTCTCCAGCGCGGACAGATACTCGAGCAGCGCATCACGGTCGAGCTCCCACACCTTGGCCGTGTGGACGAACGCACGCCGTACCGGGTGGGTGCTGCGCGCCGTTTCCAGTTCCTGGAATATGGTCTCGCGCAAGCGCGCAACGGCTCGGGGGCGGTCGCCTTCCCGGCCCTCGTCGGCCAGATGGTCCGCCCACAGGGCGAAGGCCGACAACGCGTGAATGTGTGGCCGTTTGGGCGCGGGGAGCAGGTCGACGGTTGTGTACGAGAGGTGGTGTGTCCGCGCGTGCATTCTGCGGCAGACCTCGAACGCGCGCTGAAGATCGGGGTCGCGGACTCCAGCCACATCCAGCGTGTTGGTAGTGCTCAAAAAATCGCCCCAGCCTATTTTTTACAACTCCCTGGTTCACGCTCGAACCGCGGACGAGTGTATCCAAAAAGAGTGCCGCCCGATGTTCCTCATCGCAAATACGCCCGTTTTTTGTGGATTTATTATGAGCGCACAGAAAAGCAACATATTCGCATGAGGTGAGCCACTGATCCTTTCGGGGTAATCGATGGTGGCTGTGTGTTCCGGTGTACATATCGCTCCCTGGTGCCGTGGACTCCCCGAACGAGCCGGTTGTCCGATTCCTGGGGCCCGGTCGGCGGCCGGATCCCTCCTGAAGAGGGCGCATCGCTACGAGCGTGAACGCGGCGACCTCCGGCTCGCTCCACGTGGCGGCGGCCGGGATCAACGGGGCCAGAGTGGAGAAGATGTTCCTGCCCCCAACCGTGGTGGGCACGTACGTTCCTCCCAGCTCGGGTGATGCCAGGAAGCCGTACCGACGAAGCGCCAAGGGCGTGTGGGATGCGGTGGACGTTTTCGGACGCAAGGTCGAGCTGGTCCGCCAGATCGCACGCGAGCGTGCCGAGCAAGTGGTCCCGCTTCCAGATCACCAGGGCTACTGCCACGAGGGCGAACACGTAGTTCTCCCACGGCTGCCCCTCGGGGGGTAGGCGGGGATGTTGGCCTGGAAGCGGAACAGGGCGGGGATGAGGATGCTGCCGCGGGAGACGTTGAACAGGGGCGTCATGATGACCGACAGGGCGAACGCACCGAGCGTGAACGGGCCGAAGGGCCATGCGCTCTGCGGGGTGCCGCTGAGCAGGAACGCGGGCGGATGCCACAGCCCCCAGAAGAATCCGAGGACCAGGCTGGTCACCAAGGGGTTGAACCGGCGTTGCAGCATCGGCTGGGCGTAACCGCGCCAGCCGAGTTCCTCGATCGGTCCGAGTAGGAGTGCCGGGATCAGCGCGGGCAGGACCATGGACCACGGGGAGAAGGGGAACTCGCCCGCCGTCCCATTCAGCAGCGCGCTCACGTACTTGCCCGCGGGCATCGCGAGCAGCGGGAACCACCACCATCCGGCGGGCATCCGCCACAGGATCAGACGGCGCGGATGGCTCCGGACATCGCGCAGGCCACCCTCCCGCCAGAGGACGTAGAGGGCCGCGAACTCGGGCGAGTACACGGCCAGGACGAACACCGGGTGCGTGCCGGACGGGGGGCCGAAGACCGGCTCCATGAGACCGCCGAATGCGATCAGGGACGCCAGAGCTCCCCAGCCGAACAAGAAGGTCAGAGCGAAGAACACGACGAGTGGTCGACGAAGGCGGCTCTGCGGGGTGTCCTCTTGGCCGTCATGACGCCATCATCGATCTCCCTGTCACGCGCGTGGATCCGGATCTCCCCGGAGCAGCAACCTGAACCTGCTGGCGCGACTTCAGGGTGGGTACCCTTACCGCCGGGTGCGGGGCACCCCGGAACGGACCCGACATCCACCCGCGATCGATCGCGCGACGGCACGCACGACATAATCCAGGACGCGTTCGATCCCGATTCCGGGACGCGGTCCGGACGCCGACTGGGTGTAGGAAGGTTTCGCCCGAGGGTCACGGAGCTCGTGTTCGGCCAGCTGGTCGAGTCCGCACCCAGTGGGATAGGGCCTCCCCCCGGACGCGATGGGCGAGCGCCAGGGTGTCCACGCACCTTCGGAGCAGCGCGTTGGGCACGTCGGCAACCATGCTCAGGCACCTCAGGTCCGAGGTAAGCGAATTCCATCGCGATGAGTAAGGACTCCGGCGCCCGTGCGGTCGACAGCGGCCGGAGCTTCGTCGGTTCGCTTCGCCCAGGGCCGTCAGCCCAGCCGGTCGGCCAGGCACCGCACGGTGGGGTGGGAGTCAGTATGGCGGCGCCCCTCCACCCGATAGGTCAGCGGCGGGCTGAGCAGCGGAAGGCACACCGTCCCCGCAGTCGGCGGCGCCCCCAGGCCGGGCTCCGCCCAGTTGGGGGTGGCGGAGACACGCATCCGGCCACGCGTTCCTCGCCGTGCCGATCCCGGGGCGAGTGCCGCGGCCGGATCGGGGTAGGGCAGGGGTGCCATCTCCGGTCCGGCCACCGGTTGCGATGCCTCCGCTGCGAGCGCACCGCGGGGCCGGGTGCGGAGCGGTTGACGGGGGAAAGGAGTTGTGGAGCTATGGCTTCGAGCGGTCTGGTGCGCACCCGTGACGGGTGGATCGCCGGCGTGTGTGCGGGTCTGGCACGCCGCTTCGGGGTGTCGCCGTTTCTGGTGCGGCTGCTGTTCGTGCTCTCGTGCGTGCTGCCGGGGCCGCAGGTGCTGATCTACCTGGCGATGTGGATCGTGATCCCCAAGGAGACCTGACCGGCACACTGGGGGCCGCGCGGAGCCGGGGGCATGCCTTCCGCGGTCGTCAGGCAGGCGCCGGGCAGGTGGACCGCTCGACCGCGCCGCCCCGGTAAGTCCCACTACCATCCAGCCCGTTGGCGCCGACCTGCAGGACCGGCGAGCACCGGAGCGCCCGGCTTGAACTGGCCGGGGCCGTCAGGCCATCCGCTCGGCGAGGCATCGGGCGGTGGGGTGGGATTCGGTGTGTCGGCGGCCCCCGCCCGATAGGTCAGCGGCGGGCTGAGCAACGGAAGGCACACCGTCCCCGGCCCGGCGGAGCCCAGGGGTGCCGCGGCGAATCACGCCGCCGTGCACCGCATCGACGGTGCTGGCGCTGTCGGTGGACGCCAAGGGGGTGGCGATGCGCCCCGAGGCACTGCGCCCGGTCACCCGCCAGGCCGCCGCGGCCACCCCCAGGGCCTTTCGCGCCCGCCTTACCGCGGGCGAGAAGCCGGCCCGCACACGGATGGCCACCCTGGCCTGCGTCTATGACGCCGAGCCCGCCGCCCGGCGGCCCCACGAAACGAGCGCGGGCTGCGCTACGACAGCAGTTTGATGGGCCACGACTACCGCCCCTATCGGTGCCGCACCGGCGGCCGGGTGGACGCCGAGAGCGCCAGGTGGGGCGAGGAGACCCCGCTGGTGGAGGTGCCGGTCAGCTGGACCCTCGACGATCTGCCGCACCTGGAGTTCCTCAGTTCCCCCGCGCGCACCCTGCCCGGGCTGGGCGACGCCGAGCGGATGTTCGCCGACTGGGAGCTGGATCTGCGCTACATGCTGCGCGAGACCGAGCAGGGCGTGCTCACGGTGACCTTCCACCCCCAGGTGATCGGCCGTGGCCACCGGTTGCTGCGACTGGAGGAGTGGCTGGACCGCATCACGGCCTATGGGGTCGGGTTCGCCACCGTCGGCGCCGTGGCCGACCTCGCGGCCGGCGGCGCGCAGCTGGGCCGGCCCAAGGCGGCGCCGGCGGAGTGAGACCCGGGTGAGAGTGCCCGGCGCCGGGCCCCGCCAGGGGCCGGCTGCCGCGATCCGCCCGGCCGGCGAAGCCGGGTGGCCGACCGCGTTTCCGGCGGCCCCCAGCCTGCCGCCGGAGGCGATTGCCCGCCTCCTGCAACCCGGGTGCAACGTTGGCGCGCCTACGGTGAGCGATGTCACTGTTGACCCGGGCCGATTCGCGATCCGCCCCGGGCGATTCGACCTGCTCCGCCGAAGGACGAGGACGTGGAAGCTGCCACCGTCACGGGCGTCGCCCGCCGCGGTCCGCGGACGAATCCGATATCCCGCCCCGGGCCCTGACCTGGTGCCGGTCGGGTCCGAGGCCTCCGGCGACCGCCGGATCACGTCACCGACAGTTTCGAGGAGGTTCCCGCTGAAGTGGTTTCCGCGCGCCCGGTACTCGGCTTGCGGCGGTGGACCGCTGGGTGGGTCCGGAGAGGGAATCGATGCCTAGACCGATACCCCGTCCCATGGCCGCAGACCACAATGCCCGCGACGATGGAAGCGACGTCGCCGCGACGCGGCGGCGGGTCGCCCGCGCCCATGAGCAGTTCCTAACCTCCGGACGGATCCCCGACACACTGCCCAGCCTGGTCCGCGACTCGTGGAAGCGGTCCCTGGACTGCGGCGTCGATCCGGAGGGCGTGCAACCGCATGTCGATTTGTGCTCGGCGGAGGTGCGATCGCGGCTGGAGGCGCACCCGCTCGCGCCGGTGATGCCGCTGTTTCGCCGGCTGCTGCTCGATTCCGTCCCCGATGGCGGCCACATCATCGCCATCGCCGACGCCGACGGGCGCCTGCTGCAGGTCGAAGGTGACCGCACCCTGCGCTCGCGGGCCGAGGTCATGCATTTCGTCGCGGGCGCCGACTGGCGTGAACAGGCCGCGGGCACCAATGCGCCCGGACTCGCGATCGCCCTCGACCACGAGGTGCGGATCTTCGCCACCGAGCACTTCGGACGCAACGTCCATCCGTGGAGCTGTTCGGCGGCACCGGTGCACGATCCCGACACCGGTGCGCTGCTGGGAGTCGTCGACCTCACCGGAAGCGACACGGTCGCCACACCTCACGCACTCGCCCTGGTCCGGGCCGCCGCCACGGCGGCCGAGACGGAACTGCGGGTCCAGCGCCTGAACGGAGCGGCGCCCCCGGCGCCGGCGCCCCAGCGGCCCCGCTTGCGCGCACTCGGCCGGGACCGGGCCCTGCTCAGCGCCAACGGGCGCACCATCGAGCTCAGCACACGCCACTCCGAGATCCTTCTGCTGCTCACACGCCACCCCGAGGGACTGACCGGCGAGGCCCTCGCCGCGCGCCTACACGAGCACGACTCCTCGCCTGTGACCGTGCGCGCCGAACTGTCGCGCCTGCGCCGCCTGCTGGGCGGCGGAATGCTGGACTCCCGGCCGTACCGACTGCGCACGGCGGTATCCACCGACGTCGACGAGGTGCGCCGACAGCTGCGCAGCGGCGACTATCGCGCCGCCGTCCAGTCCTACCCGGGGCCCCTCCTGCCCAGCTCGGAGGCACCCGGGATCGCCGATGCCCGCGAGGAGCTGACCAGGGAACTGTGCAGTGTCCTGGTCAGCGGCTCGGCAGCCGAAGCCCTCCTGATCTGGTCCGAGCGATCCGACGGCCGGGACGACCCCCGGGTCCTCCAGGCCGCCCTGGACACCCTTCCCTCGGACTCCCCGCGAGCGGCCATGGTGGCGGCCCGCCTGGCCCGGCTGGCCTGACGCCCCCGCTCACGGCAACGCGGTTGCAACCTCGGCGTCACTAGCGTCCGCCGCACGACGCATACGAACGAGGCGTCTGCGCCGTTGACACGTCGAGGAGGCAGCACTTCATGACCGTCTACGCACACCCCGGAAACTCCGGCGCGATCGTCGAATACGCACCCCGGTACGGCAACTGGATCGGCGGCGAATGGACACCCCCGGTCAAGGGCCGCTACATGGAGAACCCGACACCGGTCACCGGGGCTGTGTTCACCGAGGTCGCCCGGAGCGGGGCAGACGACGTCGAGCTCGCTCTGGACGCGGCGCACGCGGTCGCACCGGCCTGGGGCCGTACGCCCCCGCAAGAGCGCGCTCTGATGCTGAACCGCATCGCGGACCGCATCGAGGAGAACCTGGAGCGGCTGGCCGTCGCCGAGAGCTGGGAAAACGGAAAGGCGGTGCGCGAGTCGCTGGCAGCGGACCTTCCGCTGGCCGTCGACCACTTCCGGTACTTCGCGGGTGCCATCCGCGCCCAAGAAGGGGCGCTCTCGCAGATCGACGAGCACACCGCCGCCTACCACTTCCACGAACCGCTGGGTGTGGTCGGGCAGATCATTCCGTGGAACTTCCCTCTGCTCATGGCCACCTGGAAACTGGCGCCCGCACTGGCGGCGGGAAACGCGGTGGTCCTCAAGCCAGCCGAGCAAACCCCGGCGTCGATCCTGCTCCTCATGGAGACCATCGCCGACATCCTGCCGGCGGGGCTGGTCAACGTTGTCAACGGGTTCGGAGCGGAGGCGGGCCGACCGCTGGCCTCCAACCCGCGCGTAAGCAAGGTCGCCTTCACCGGTGAGACCACGACGGGACGGCTCATCATGCAGTACGCCAGCGAGAACCTCGTCCCGGTCACACTGGAGCTGGGCGGCAAAAGCCCAAACGTGTTCTTCGACGACGTGGCCGCCGCGCGCGACGAGTTCTACGACAAGGCGCTGGAAGGCTTCACACTCTTCGCGCTCAACCAGGGCGAGGTGTGCACCTGCCCGTCGCGGGCCCTCATCCAGGGCGGGATCTACAACGACTTCCTGGCCTCCGCGGTCGAGCGGACCGAGCGGATCCGCGGGGGCGACCCACTCGACACCGAGACCATGATCGGTGCGCAGGCGAGTAACGATCAGCTGGAGAAGATCCTCTCCTACATCGACATCGGCAGGAAGGAAGGCGCGCGGGTACTCACCGGCGGACACCGGGCCGATCGCGGCGGCGCCCTCTCCGGCGGGTACTACGTCGAGCCGACGATCTTCGAAGGCGACAACAGCATGCGGATCTTCCAGGAGGAGATCTTCGGTCCGGTCGTGTCCGTGGCCCGATTCGGCGGCTATGACGAAGCCGTGAAGATCGCCAACGACACGCTCTACGGCCTGGGGGCGGGTGTGTGGTCGCGGGACGGCAACACGGCCTCCCGCGCCGGGCGCGACATCCAGGCCGGTCGCGTGTGGGTGAACAACTACCACACCTACCCCGCTCACGCGGCCTTCGGCGGCTACAAGCAGTCGGGCATCGGCCGAGAGAACCACCGGATGATGCTCGACCACTACCAGCAGACGAAGAACCTCCTGGTCAGTTACTCGACGACAGCGATGGGGCTGTTCTGATGGGCGAGGGTTCCGCAGCGGCCCCCCGAGTGCAGGTGACCGCGCAGGCCGCGGCGGTGCTGCGTGAACTCCGCGAGCAGTACGGGCCGCTGATGTTCCACCAGTCCGGTGGCTGCTGCGACGGCAGTTCCCCGATGTGCTACCGGGACGGCGAATTCCGCCTGGGAGACTCCGACGTCCGACTCGGCGAACTGGAGGCGGGAACGCCCGAACCCGTCACGGTGTGGATGTCGCGTTCACAGTTCGCCGCCTGGTCGCACACCCGCCTGACCATCGACGTCGTGCCCGGCCGGGGCGGGGGTTTCTCCCTTGAGGCCCCGACCGGAAACCGGTTCATCATCCGCTCCGACCTGATGAACGAGGACTCGCCGCAGCAGCGGTGAGGCCGCGCCGCCGACCGCCGGCCAGCACCCTGAGCCGGCGGCCGGAGCCGCCGGACTCTTCACGACGAGCGTCCCGCGTACGCGGGAGTGGTCCACGGTGTTGCAAGACGGCTCGCCGGCCGAGCTCTGGCGCTGTCTGCAGCTGCCCGAGCCCCAGCAGCGCGTCCTGCTGGTGGCCCGGGCCGAGGGCTGGGCCTCCCGCGCCTCCCGAGCCCGCCGCGGACGAGCCGAGGCGGCCGATGAGAGCGACGACGCTGCTGAGACCGGCTGCAACAGGAGTGCAACAGAAATGTGAGTAGCGTCACATTAGCCAAGCAATCCCATCGATTTGAGGAGCACCGATGAGCACCATGACAGCAGCCGTCGTCGACGAGTTCGGAGCCGAGCTCGCCGTGCGCGACTACGACCTCCCCGCTCCGGGCCCGGGCCAGGCGCTGGTGCGCCTTATCGCCTCGGGCGTCTGCCACACCGACCTGCACGCCGCCGAGGGCGACTGGCCGGTGCGCCCGACGCCGCCCTTCGTTCCCGGCCACGAAGGCGTGGGCATCGTGGAGGAGCTCGGGGAGGGCGTCACCGACCTCTCGGTCGGCCAGATGGTCGGCAACGCCTGGCTGTGGAGCGCCTGTGGCTCCTGCGAGCACTGCCGCAGTGGCTGGGAGACTCTCTGCGAGGAGCAGGTCAACGGTGGCTACACCGTCGACGGCTCCTTCGGCGAGTACATGATCGTCGACGCCCGCTTCGCCGCCGCCATCCCGGAGGGCTCGGACCCGCATGAGGTGGCCCCGGTGCTCTGTGCCGGCGTGACCGTCTATAAAGGGCTCAAGTGCACCGGCGTCCGACCCGGCCAGTGGGTCGTGATCTCGGGCATCGGCGGTCTGGGACACCTGGCGGTGCAGTACGCGGTAGCGATGGGCATGCGCGTCATCGCCGTGGACATCGCCGAGGAGAAGCTGCGGCTTGCCGCCGAGCACGGCGCCGAGATCACCCTGAACGCCTCGACCTCCGATCCGGCCGAGGAGATTCAGCGCCGGGTGGGCGGCTCGCACGGCGTGCTGGTCACCGCGGTCCACCCCGCCGCCTTCGGCCAGGCGATCTCGATGACCCGCCGCGGCGGGACCATCGTCTTCAACGGGCTGCCGCCCGGGGATTTCCCCGCGCCGATCTTCGACATCGTGCTCAAGGGCCTGACGATCCGCGGATCCATCGTCGGCACCCGGCAGGACATGGTCGAGGCACTGGAGATCTACTCTCGTGGCCAGCTCCGCCCGAGGGTCTCCACGCGCTCGCTGGCGGAGATCAACACCGTTTTCGACGAGATGCGCCGCGGCGCGATCGACGGCCGCGTGGTCATCGACTTCGCCGGCGACCGCTGATCCGGGCGCGTCCGAGGACTCGACCCCGGGGCACGGGGCACGAGCTCTGTCCGGGCTCGTCACCGGGAGCGGCGGAGAGCACGCAGAAGGCGTAGGGGGTGACCTGGCGGTGGTGATGGACCTGTTCTCCGGCGCATCGCGGGCTGGGCGATGGCCGACCATATGCGCACCGAGTTGGTCTGCGAGACCTTGGCGATGGCGGTGACCGCCCGCCCTCCCCGGGCCGGGCTGATCCACCATTCGGACAAGGGTTCGCAGGGCGGATTCAACCGGTCGTCGCAACACCTTGATTCTGGAGGTGTGCGATGGGGCGTGGGAAGAAGCAGATGCCGGAGGCGCCCGCAGGTGCGCGGCGGCAGTGGGCGGCGGATCGGGCGTTGCGGCCGCCGATGCGTTCGCCGGGCCGGCTCCGGTCATCTCTCGCAGTGCTCGATCCTCCGCAGCGTTAGCTAAAGGGCGCTAAAACCTCTCTCCTCAAGGCCGATTCTCGTGCAACGTTAATGCAGCAATCGCTGCACCTTTCTAGTGAGGGGGTGATCAGGGCCCAGGACGCGCACGGCGTCGTCGTGGAGGTCGCGCAACCGATTCCGGGCGTTGTCGAGCTCGCCCAGAGCCGCGTAGCCGCGGGCGAGTTCGAAGCGGACCTCAAGGGCGTCCTGTGTCTCCTCCTCGCCGAGTGCGCGGTAGTTGTCCAGCAGGTCGAGCAGCACCTCGACGGCCTCGGCGTAGCGGTCCAGCTCGACCAGGCACGCGGCCAGAGCGTCCCGGCAGGCGATGACCTCGCTCGCCCCCTCTCCGTGATGCTCGATGAGCAGCGGGAGCAGCCGCCGGTACTCCCGCTCGGCCTGGTCGATGCGGCGGGCGTAGAGCCAGGCGTCGGCCCGCATACGCATGAACCGCAGACAGACGTCCTCGGGCAGCTCCTCCGCATTGGCGAGCACGTCGGAGAGGACGTCGCCGGCCTGGACGAATCGCTGGTTGTCCACGAGGCGGTCCACCTCGTCGTACACCTGATCCGGGTCGATCGGCCCGGTGGGATACGGCGCGGGGAAGGCAGGAGTGTCCGCCCGCGCGGTGTCGCCGCCGGTTCGGGAACGGGACGCGAACGGGTACCGGAACGGGCGGGTCGGATCGTGCTCCCCGCTCGTGTCGGGGGTTCCCACCGGTCGCGGGGCCGGCAGGAAGGGAGCCAGCCGGGTGAGGACCTCGTCGGCGTGGGCCGGGCGGTCGGTCGGCTCCTTGCTGAGGAGGTCGGTCAGGAGCGCGGCGAGCGGCGCGGGCGCGTCGTCGCGGAGCTCGCCCAGCGCGGGCGGTGAGGTGTTGACGTGCTGATACAGCAGCGCCTCGGGGAGGGAACCGGTGAACGGGGGACGGCCGGTGAGTATCTCGAATATCAGGCAGCCCAGGGCGTACAGGTCGGTGCGCGCGGTGGCGTCTGCGCCGGTACACAATTCGGGAGCTATGTATGGTGCGCTGCCGAGGGCCTCGTGGCTGCGGGTGAGCCGAGGGATGTTTGGATCAAGCAGGATCGCGATGCCGAAGTCGAGGAGTTTCACGGCCCCGTCGGGGCCCACCATGACGTTGGGGGGCTTGATGTCGCGGTGCACCAGGAAACCGGAGTGCGCGGCGGTGAGAACGGAGGCGAGTTGCGCCCCGATGGCGGCCGCGCTCTCCACGGGCAGCGGGCCTCGCTGCGCGAGGAAATCGCCGAGGTTCTGCCCCTCCACGAGCTGCATGACGAGGTACAGGTCCCCGTTCTCGGTTCCGGCGTCGTAGACGGCCGGAACACCCGGGTGCTCGACGCGGGAGGTCATCCTGGTCTCCCGCAGGAAGCGTTCGACCAACACGTCGGCCTGCGTGTCGGAGGCGCTCAGATGCTTCCTGCTCATGAGTTTCACGGCGATCCGCCGGTCGAGCCGGCGGTCGTAGCCGCGGAGGACCACGCCCATGCCGCCCTGGCCTATGGGGGTGGTCAGTTCGTAGCGGTCGGCGATGACGCGTTGCTGGAACATCGAAAGGCCGTGTTTCCGTGGAGCAGGGGTGGTCAGGCGGCGTCGCGGCGCAGCCGCCGGTAGGCGCGTCCGCGGGCCTTGCGCACGAACTCCTCCCGGAATTCGTCGTTGTCGCTGAACATCCGCAGGAACTCGGTCCTGCTCTCGGCGATCTCGTACACCTTGTCCTCGAAGACGGTGTCGAAGACCAGGCCGAAGTCCTCCTCGCTGTTGGCGTCGGCGGCGTTGGCCATCTCGGATTCGTCGAGGACCGCGTTGAGGGGGTCACCCATGTCGCCCGGGTGCGCGTTCCCGCCGTACTTCTTGTTGAGTTCGTCGATGAGCTCCTGCAGGGAACCCATCTCCGGTTCCTTCGCGCTGCCGCTCCCGCCTTCGGAGAAGCCGGGCAGTACCTGCGCGCCCTCGGAGGCCAGGCGTTCGTCGTGCACACCGGTCTGCTTGAGCCAGAACTGCTCGACGGCGGTCCCGGAGAGGTTGATGTCGGATTCCTCCTTGCGGTTGGGCAGCCGGTTCAGCAGCAGCTTGCCGTACTGGAACAGCCGCTCCAGCCCGCTGTCGGTGAACGGCACGATCTGGGCGAGGAAGGCGTACATCCGGACGAAGTCCCGCAGGGCGGTGCGGAAGGACTCCGCGGCATCGGGGTCCTCCTCCTGCAGCCGGACGAACCGTTTCGCGGCGGGGTTGGTGTGCCGGTTCATCTCCGCGTGCAGGCGCTGCCGTTCGCGGCCTTCGGCACGGGAGTGGTCGGCGGCGGCGAACGCTTCGGCGAAGTCGGCGAGTTCGTGCTCAACCAGCAGCTGGTGTTCCATGACCTCGCGCTCGGCCGTGTAGAGCAGGTTGGGGTCGGTGGGTGTGGTCAGGGTGGTTTCGTAGTACCGCTGGAAGGACTTGCGGATGTCCTCGGCGTCGTTGGCGAAGTCGAGGACGAACAGGTCGTCCTGGCTTTTGGCGGGGTGGGTGCGGTTCAGCCGAGACAGGGTTTGCACCGCCTGCACGCCGGTGAGTTTGCGGTCCACGAACATCGTGGTGAGTAGTGGCTGGTCGAAACCGGTCTGGTACTTGTCGGCCACGACGAGGATGCGGTACTCGGGTTTGCCGTTCGCCGGGGCGCCGGGGTCGTCGGCGCGCGTGTAGCCGAACCGTTCGGGCAGTTCCTTCTCGCCGAACCCGTTGAGGGTGGTTTCGGTGACCTTGTCGTCGGGGTTGCCGTCTACCTCCAGTTCGCCGGAGATCGCGACGAGCGCCCTGCAGTCGCCGTATCCCAGTGTCGCCGCGTACTCGGTGATGGCCCGGTAGAGCTTCACGGCGTGGTTGCGCGACCCGGTGACGACCATCGCTTTGGCGCGGCCGCCCATGCGGCGCCGGGTGTCCCGGTGTACGTGCTCCACGATGACCTCGGCGCGCTGCTGCATGCTTTCGGGGCTGAGCATCGCGAACCGCACCAGCGCCGAGCGGGCTTTCTTGGTGTCGACTTCGTGGTCCTCTGTGCCGGGCCCGGCCAGTCGGAAGTAGTTGGCGTAGGTGATGTAGTTGCCGAGCACGTCGAGGATGAAGCCTTCCTCGATGGCTTGGCGCATCGAGTAGGTGTGGAACGCCTCGGGGGTGCCGGTGACCGGGTCGGGGGTGCCGAACAGTTCGAGGGTTTTGGGTTTCGGGGTGGCGGTGAACGCGAAGAACGACAGTTCCGGGTGGCGGCCGCGCGCCAGCGCCGAGGCGGTCAGGGGGTCGCCGTCGGCGTCGATGTCGTCGCTGCCGAGTTTGCGCAGGGCCCGCTTCATGGCTGAGGCGGAGTCGCCGGACTGGGAGGAGTGGGCTTCGTCGGCGACGATCGCGTACCGGTTCCCGCGCAGCGCGGTGACCTGTTCCAGCACGTAGGGGAAGGTCTGCAGGGTCACGATGATGATCTTCGTGGTGGCGTCGGCGAGCGCCGCCGCGAGCTGGCCGGACTTGCTGCCGTCGGTGGTGGTGATGCGTTTGACCACGCCGGGGGTGTGGTCGAACTGGTAGATGGTGTCGCCGAGCTGCTTGTCCAGCACGGAGCGGTCGGTGACCACGATGGTCTTGTCGAACACCAGCTGGTCGGCGCCCAGCCCGCTCCCGGGGTCGAGTTCGGCGGGGTCGGGCACCGTGTGCAGGGTGGACAGCCGGTGCGCCAGCCAGGCGATGGTGTTGGACTTGCCGGAGCCGGCGGAGTGCTGGACGAGGTAGTTGTGGCCGCTGCCGTGCCGGGCGACGTGGTCGGTGATCCGGTCCACGGCGTGCCACTGGTGGTAGCGCGGGAAGATGAGCCGCCGTTCGTGCGGGGGTGTCCTGGCGCCCTTCTCCGGCAGTTCCAGGTGCAGGAACCGGCGCAGTAGGTCGAGCCAGGTGTGGCGTTGCCAGATCCGTTCCCACAGGTAGCTGGTGGCGTACCCGGAGGGTCCGGCGGGCGGGTTGCCTTTGCCACCGGAGACCCCGGGGCCTGAGGAGCCGGTGTTGAACGGCAGGAAGGCGGTGGCGTCCCCGGCCACCCGTGTGGTGAGGTGCACCTCGTCGGTGTCGACCGCGAAGTGCACCAGGGCGCGTTTGCGCAGCAGGGGTTCGCGGGGGTCGCGATCGGTGCGGTACTGGCGTTTGGCGTGTTCCGCGGTCTGCCCGGTGAGGGGGTTTTTCAGCTCGGCGGTGGCGACCGGCACCCCGTTGCAGAACAGCACCAGGTCGAGGGATTTCTCCGGGGTTTTCGCGGAATAGTGCAGTTGCCGGGTGACGGTGAGGATGTTGGCGTCGTATTCGGCGTGGGCGTCGGCGGCCCCCGCTCCGGCGGGTTTGAAGAACGCGAGCCGTATCTGCACTCCGCGGTCTTTGACGGGGTGCCGCAGCACGTCGAGTGCTCCGCGCCGGTCGATCTCGCGGGCGACGTGTTCGGCGAAGCGCCGCTGGAATTCCGCGGTGTCGCCGCCGTAGAGCTCGGTGAGCCGTTCGCACTCCTCGGGCTGGGTGCGGCCGAGGAACTGGAACAGCCGCCGGGTGTCGAGGGCGAGCCGCTGGTCGTAGTCCTGCTGGAGCCCTTCCACCCATCCGCCGGTCCCGGTGAGCGAGTCGACGATGACCGTCTCGAACGCCGCTTCGTGGTGCGGGGGTTTCGGCGAGGGCATACGGGGCGGCTCCTTGGGCGCGCGAGGCTCTCTATCGGTCCACCGTGAAGCCCCAGTATGGCCGAGATCACCGGCCACGGCGGCGAAACGGGGTGAATCGGTCATACATCCGCCTGGCCGGATCCCGCCATTCATAGGGTGTTGGGTGTCCAACGCGCCGAGGCGGGAATGGTTCCTCTCCCGCCTCCTGCACATGGGAGGATCCCAGTGGAACGTCTGTGGGATGTTGACCTCTCCGCTCTGTTCAAGCGGCGTATGGGCAAGACCGCGGCCGAACTCGACAAGAGCAGGACCAACGACGACTGCCCGGAGATCTGGGAGCTCGACAACGGTGATGTGGCGATCGTGGGACGCGATGTCACGGAGCGCTTCAGCGACCGCCTCCCGGCCGGGCTGAGCATAGGAGCGGCTGGTGGTCATCCCCGGTGCGATGCTGCGCGCCGCCAAGGAGGACATCGCCGATGTTTGACGACATCCGTGCCGCTGAGGGCACCTACCTGGACCGCCACTCCTACCGTGCGGACGCCGCCGCCCTGCGCGCGGACCCGGCCATGACCGGCGAGGTCTGGAAATTGGAGCGGTCGCAGTTCTTCTACGAGACCGGGGACCCCGCCTGGGAGGCGTTCCGCTCCGGCGACTGGGACCGCGTCCTGGAGATCTTCGAAAGCGAGCGCGCCGCCATCCGGGGCGAGGCCGAGGAGTACGCGCGTCTGGGTCTTAGGCTGCGGCGGCTGCGTATCGTCGAACTCCCGCCCACCTCCTACCTTCGGTGGGAGATGTACAGTCATCGGATATTCGTCGAGAGCGGTTTCGAGATCGGAGTACTCGACGCCGGCCGGGTCCGCTGGTTCGAGCGGGAACGGCCCCTACCGGAACTCATGGTGTACGGCGGAGAAGTTGTCTACCAGGTTCACTACGACGAGCGTTGGGCCCCGGCCGGGGCGAAGCGGGTTGACGATCCCGCGCTGGCGCGTGCCGCCGCACGCACTGTCTCCGCGCTGTACAGGCAGGCTGAACCGTTCATGGAGTTCTTCGAACGGGAGATCGCTCCCCGGACTCCGGAACCCGTCACGGCCTGAGCCGAGGCGGTGGGCGGTCGCGCCGTCTTCCTCCGTTGAGCGGGGAAGCACCCGGCCGCTGACCGTTGCTACGATCCTGCTGCTCATAGTGGTGGCGGTCGTGTGCTGGGGACCGGTCCCCAGCGACGAGGCCCCAAGACGCGCAAGCAGCAGCTCTACACGAACATGATCGTGACGCAGTGGGGGACGGCGTTCCGTGCGGGTGCGATGCCGGAGAGGCGGCTGCGGGCCAACGCCGCCGAGATGTTCCGCGGGCCGGTGGGGCGCGCCTACTGGGCTGCCGCCCGCGAGTCCCGGCTGAGCACGACCGGCCGCCGACTGGACCGGCGGTTCACCGAGATCCTCGACGAGGAGTACCAGAAGGCCGCCCCCACCGAGCCCGCGCCGCACGGCGACGACCGGGAGGGCGCGTCCCCGGAGGGGGAGGAACGTACCCGCGGTGGCGCGGGGCGCCTGCTGCTGGCTTTCGCGAGCGGCGCGGCGGTCGCCGGGGCCGCCGCCGGGATCGTTCGGCGCCTGCGCCGGAACGCTGCTCGCTCGCAAGGAGCAGCAGGAACTACTCAAGTGTCGTCTGGTCCCGAAGGCCCGCCTTCAGGGCTTCGTCGCGAACGCTTTTCAGCGTGGCCTTACCGCCGGCTCTCTTGGCGTGCCAGAAGGTCCAACCGTTGGCGGACTGCCGGTTCAGGACGAACATGGCCGCCGAGGACACGGAGGTGAAGATCTCCCCGGAGTCCACTTTCACATGGCCGTCGCCGAGGATGGTGGCGGTGTAGCGCTCACCGGAGCGGGTGCCGAAGATCTCCTGATCCGCGGTCAAATAGCCCTTCTGGATGAGTTCGCCCACGGTGACGTCGTAGCGCGCCCGGCCTCGTCGGGCGGCGCGCCGCTCGGGCGTCACGTGCTTGGGGATCTTGAATCCGTAGTTCTCCGGTGCCCACACCAGTTCGCACAACCGCTGGTACAACTTCTGGCGCTCTTCGATGGCTTTCGCGGTGAACTCGGAGTCGTCCTTGTAGCTCTGGAACAGTTTCGCCAGCCCGTACTCCTTGTTGCTGCGGAGCTTGCGGAAGCCGGGGTTCCTGGCGCGGTGGAACTCCGGGTGAAGTGAGGCGGCGAGCACGTTCTGCTGGCGGTATGCCGCGATCTTCTCGCTGAGGGGAACATCCCGATAACTCGCGTTCTCGCGCTTGTCCAGGAGCAGCAGGGCGCCGAGCCGGTCACGTAGGGCGTTGAACTTGGCGAGTGTGGGGGCTTCGGACTGGTAACGCTCGGGCTTGTCGGCCCAGATGTGCTCGATCTCGTAGGGGCGCTGCCGGTCCAGGTAGTCGGCGATGGGGTCGGGTTTGCCGCATTCCTTCTCAACCCAGGCGGTGACCCGGGCGAGCAGGTAGCGCACCTGCTTCCTGTTGTCGTGCCGCAGGCCGAACTTGGTCGCGGTGATCCCGGTGAAGTCGTCGTCGAGTCCGGCGACCTCCTGACTGAGCAGGTTCCGAACGTCCTCACTGGTTCGGCAATCGCGGAGCCGCGGCACCAGATGGGCCACCTCGTCGTCCAGGGCCTCGGGTTGGCGCGCCTTGTCGTTCACGAAGCGGCGGACGTAGAGCAGGTCGAGGTAGCCGGCGATCAGGACCGCCTTATTCCAGAACTCGTCGAGTTCGTCGGTGGGGGAGACGGCGGCGAGGATCGCGGTGTACTGCTGGTCGAGTCCGTTCACCGCGTTGTAGAAGATGGGCTCACGGTCCTTGTGGGGCTCTTTCGCGGCGTGCAGCAGGGAGGCGTACCGGTCGGCGAGACCGCAGATTTCGTTGGTCACGAAGCGGTGGTAAGAGTCCTTGCCGTGCAGGCTGAGCCGGTCGTGGTTGTCGCGGACCCATTCGTGCGCCGCCGTGCCGATCCTGTCGATGTCGCTGCCCGTTCCGGTTTCGGAGAGATCGGCGTATTTGGCGGTCAGCATGGCGGTGATGAAGTCGCTGGGGGTGTGGGGCTCGTTGGCGATGATCCGGGCGAGCATCTCGCGCCATTTCACGTCGAGTTGGTGACGGTCGTGGGCGTGGGAGAGCAGGAAGCCCTTCAGTAGCTCGATGGGGTCGAGTTTGACGCCCCGGTCGTTCATCGTCTTGAAGATCTCCCAGCCCTGTTCGCGGCTGTCGGCTTTGATACCGACGAGGCACACGCGGTCGCGGAGCCAGTCGAGGAAGGGGAGGAGGCTTTCGCCGCGGAGTTCGGGCGGGAAGGTCTCGTCGAGGTCGCGGGCGCGTTCGTAGAGGTTGCGCACCGAGGGTGTGGAGTTCTCCGGGAGGGTGTAGGGCCCTTCCTTGTAGATGGAGTCGAGTAGTGCGCTCCGCTCGTCGATGGCGATGGTGTAGGTCCGCCGGCCGTGCTTGGAGACCCGGATGAGCTTGTCCAGTTCGCTCAGGTCGTCTTCGGCGTCGATCTGCTGCTCGACGAGCAGTCGGCGAAGGTGCATCAGCAGCAGGTGGAGCGTGGTGATGCGCTGCTGGCCGTCGACGAGGTAGGTGGTCTCTCCTTCTTCGAAGTACACGAACGGCCCGAGGAAGTACGGGGCGTACTCGGACGTTTGGGACCTGCTGTGCTCGGGGCGCCACGAGGCGGCGAACCGCTGGTACAGGTCCTCGACGAGGGAGCCGACGTGCTTGCGGGTCCAGACGTATTCGCGCTGGTAGTAGTCCAGCCCGAACCGCTGCCCGGAGAAGAGTTGCTCGATGGTGAAGCCGTGACCACTGATGGGGGATTCGGCCATGCTGGGCGGCGCTCCTCATTGATCGACGCGCTGCACGGGGGACGCTGATCGTCGTACCCCCTCGATGGGAGGAGTGAATCCCGGTTGATGACCCGAACCGGCCACGACGACTCCCGAGCCACCGGTATTCCGCCGACGGTCGCCCCACCAGTGGGGAAGGGTCGGAGAGCTCTACAGGCGGGCGGCCTTCACAGCGGTGAGGAACGCCGACCACTCGGCCCCGGAGAAGGACAGATGTCCCGCGTGGGGATGCTTGGAGTCCCGCACGGCGACCGAGGAGGGGAGCTGGGCGTACTCGACGCACTCACCGCCGTTGCCATTGCTGTAGGAGGAGGTGTGCCAGGCGGCGCTGGAGCATTCGAGGCAGTTGCTACTGGTGGCGCCGCTGTAGGAACTCTTGCGCCAGAGCGCCTTGGTGGGATCCATGACGAACCTCTACTCGTCGAATCAGCCCATGAGCTGTTCGAGGTATTCGAGCGATTCCTCGACAGACAGGGCTTTTGCCTGTATTAGGTCAAACACCAGGCTATAGCGCCGCAGTTCGTGTTCTTCCTCCAGGTACAGACCATCGTTGTCGTTCTCGATGAACACGGTGGGGGAGGGGTCGGGGAAGTCCAAGATAACGAAGGCGCCGTTGGTGCCAGCGTGGGCTCCGGCCTTGAGCGGGAGGATCTGGATATAAGCGGCCCCTTGTCGACGCATATCAACAAGGTGTTGAACTTGCTCGCGCATGACCTCAGGACCGCCGACCTCGCGTAGGAGCGTGGCCTCGTCGATGACAGCCCAGAAGGCCGGTGGCTTGTCGCGTGTGAAGAGGTTCCGGCGGGTGATTCGAGCGTCGACGCGTCGTTTGATCTCTTTCTCGTCTTCGATGCCTCCCCCACGAAAGATGGCGCTGGCGTAGTCGGCGGTCTGGAGCAAACCGGGAACGACAACGCACTCGTAGGTGCGGATCGCTGAGGCTTCGGCTTCCAAGCTGACATAGGAGCCGGGGAGTACATCGGAGTACTTGTGCCACCAGCCACGTTCGCGAGCCCGCTTGGAGAGTTCGATGAGCGCTTCTCGTTCACGGTCGGGGACGCGGTACAGATCCAGGAGTGCGCGTACGTCAGAGGGGCGGACGGTCTGAGTGCGGCCGTGCTCGATGCGGTGCAGTTTGACTCTGTTCCACCCCATCTCCTTGGCCACGTCTTCCTGGGATAGGTCGGCTTCCAGACGGAGCCGCTTGAGTTCTCGGATGAGATGACGACGCCGTACAGGGTGTCCGCTCTCGGGCATAGGTCGGTTCCTTCGTACTGGGAGGTCGTAGCCCTGACAGGCTAGGGCAACCATGATTATAAGTAACCAACTTAAGATGCAACTGTTGCATTATATCTAAGTTGCATACATGATGAGGGTGTCCTGAGAGCTGCGTCACCCCGCAGCGTTTCTATGTAAGGAGCCCCTCATGCTCTCTTATCTGACTCCTGGTCCTGATCCTTCGACTCTCGGTGAGATTCGCCGGTCGCTGCTTGGGCGACTTCAGGAGGAGGTGCATGCGTTCGGCAGGCCGGCGCTGGTGGCGCTGGCCGGCTCGGATCACCCGGTGCTCTACACCGCCGGACCTGACGGCCGCCGGGTCGCCGTCGTAGCCATGTGGCTGGGGGGTTCCTGGTGGTTCGTCTGGGGCCGGAACGGCCAGGCTCCGGCGGCCTCCCCGCGTGACGTTGCCGCGGTCCTCGCTAGGCACGGCCCGGCGGATCCGGGCGGTGCGGGAAAAGTCCGTGACCTGTTCAGCCGTCGCCCTCGTGCACGCGGTAAGCAGGTCGCGCACGCCGCTTCGGGCGCGCTTGCGGAGGCGGCGTGATGGAGGACCTACTCTCCCCGTTCACGCTCAGCGCCTACCGGTCCTTCCCCGGTGTGGCGGAGCAGTGCCGTGAGACCCGCCTCTGGGTGCGGGCGCTGGTGCGCGACTTCCACGACGTGGCCGAGGCCGTGGAAATGGTGGCCAGCGAGTTCTTCAGTAACGCCCTGCGCCACACCGCCTCGGGCCGCCCCGACGGCGAGGTGGACGTGGGGATCGTCGCTCTGGCGGCTGGTGTTCTCCATCTGGAGGTGATCGACCAGGGGCAGGCCACAACCAGAGCCGAGCGCCAACCCCTCGACCCCATGCGCCCCGGCGGCTGCGGCCTGGTCCTCGCCGGTGCCCTTTCCCACGGTTGGGGGCGCGTTCCCGCCGAAGTCGACCCGTGCTGCGGCGTCCACACCCCCACCCCCGACGACTACACCGGCCCGATGGTCACCTGGGCCCACTTCCACACCAGGATCCGACGCTGACCCCATCCCCCTCCGGTACGGCGGCCGTCGATCCACGCCCAGCCGTCACCCCACGGCCGCCCGCCCCGCCGTCGTCACATCGAGCTGGCCGGTGACAGCGGCAGTGATGAGCGCCTGGCGTCGCTCAGCGAGGAGGGAAAGTTGGCGGTCGATTGAGGATCTTAGCCTTGCGGACTTCTCATGGTGTTGGTTGAGAGAATCCACGAACGCTCGCTGCTCGTTTAGCGGTGCTGCAGGGATGGGCCATTCCTTGATTTCCTCGACCTTTAGATTCACCATCGACTGTGAGGTTCCATGGGAAACTGCGGCGCATAGCCCACGGATCCTACTGCTTCCAGCGACCTGGACTAGATAATTTGGGTCAAGATCGGGCGAGAGAGTGACGCGGAATATCTTGTCGCTGATCATCAGCTTGTCTCGCGTAGCCGGAACCACGGAAGTGGATCCCACAAGGGATGGTGTGTTTGCCCGAGTGATCAGAAGATCTCCTTCGTGGACTTCATATCTCCGTGTTGGAGGGACGTCTTCGGGGAGCTGTTTATTCTCATCAGGGTAAAATATTCCGTCTTTGACGGCGCTAACCTTTAGTACGCCCCATTCGTCGATTCCCGCTGAAATATTGTTGCATTGAGGGCTGGTTCCCTGTTCAAAATGAGTGGCTGTGCGACGCAAGCGAGAAAAACCATACTTTGAGGCGAGGCGGTCGACCTCGCTGTCGATGAGCGTTGTGGCACGCTCTGCGAGTAGCTGGCGGACTCTTGAATGCTGCCTCGCCATATCATCAATCCGAGTTGTTTCGGTGTCGAGGAAGTCGGCGATTCGCTGCTGCTCCTCCGTGGGAGGGAGTAGAACAGGGAGCCTCCTGATATCCCACTGGAACAGGTGAGGAACGCCCATGCCGTCCTTGAGAGCAGCTATGCGCCCCTGGATTGCGTCGCTTGCCAGGACGTAGCGAAGGAATTCCGGACGGATTCCGTGCGGACGGATAACAGCGATAGAACCATTGACGGTGGCGGGCCTCGGTAGCTCCTTCACAATGTTTGTGATGCCAAGCGTATTCCCGTCCTTCGCGAGTAGGACATCGCCCTCGGTTAATTTGAGTTCAGGAGATTCGTTGTACCTGTATTCAGAGATGTAGTTGACGTTCTCGAAGTCGATTCTCTCTGACTTGATGTTCGGCGTGGAGAGGAAGGCGAATCCATCGGCCTGGTACTCGGAGGCAGTCAGAGCTTTCCAGCCGATCCGGGCGTTCACCGAGGCAACACGGTCAACCCTGGAAACGGGCCAATGAGAGGAGTTCGTGGAAAACGGGTCGTTCACTCCGTCACCTCCCCCAGCAACTTCTGGATCTCTCCCTCAAGCTCCTTCAGTTCCGCGTCGATCTCCTCCAACGGCCTTGGCGGCGTGTACTTGTAGAAGTACCTGGTGAAGGGAATCTCGTACCCCACCTTCGTCTTACTCTCGTCGATCCAGGCATCAGGGACGTGCGGCAGTACCTCGCGCTCCAAATATGCGTGGATGTCCTCGTCCAGCGGCACGTTCTCGTAGTCGCGCAGGTCCGGGTCCGGAAGGACATTTCCCTTCTTGTCCTTCTGCAACTCGCCTTCGGGGTCGCTGACGCTGACCGCGTTCCACACCTGCTTGGTGACGGAGGTCGGGATGCCGGTCAGCCCCGCGTCGGCGTAGGCGGCCTTCAGTGTGGCGTCGAAGTCGGCCCTGCCGTAGATCGGCTCCCGGCCCGCCAGAGGGCGCAGCGCGGCGAGAATCTTGTCCCGCAGATCGGTGTCCTTGGCGAGGGTCTTGTTGGCCTCCAGCTCGGCCAGCGCCTCCTCGGTCACCTCGAAACGCAGCCGCAGCGGGCGCTCGACCGTGATCCGCCGGTACCCGAAATCCCTCGGCCGGAACACCTTCACCCGCGGGTCCGACTCCGCCTCGGAGAGGGCGTTCACGTACAGCTTCTGCAGCTCCGCGATCCGGTCGTCCGGGATGAGCTTGCGCTTGTCGCCGAGGCTCTTGCGCATCTTCTCCCACTCCTCGCGGGCGTCCAGCAAGATCACCCTGCCCTTGTGGGCCGGATCCTTCTTGTTCGACAGGATCCAGAAGTAGGTGGAGATCCCCGTGTTGTAGAAGAGCTGGTCCGGCAGGGCGACGATGCCCTCCAGCCAGTCGTTCTCCAGGATCCACCGGCGGATGTTGGACTCGCCCGACTCCGCACCGCCCGTGAACAGCGGGGAGCCGTTGAACACGATCGCCACGCGCGCGCCCCCCTCCTCGGGTGTGCGCATGTGGTGGATCATGTGCTGCAAGAACAGCAGCGAACCGTCGTTGATCCGGGGCAGGCCGGCGCCGAAGCGGCCCCGATACCCCTTGTTCTCGTGCTCGGCCTCGACTTCACCGCGTGCCTGCTTCCAGTCCACCCCGAACGGCGGGTTGGCCAGCAGGTAGCTGAACGACTGTGCGGCGTGCCGGTCGTCGGTGAAGGAGTTGCCGAGCTTGATGTTGTCGGCTGTTTCACCCTTGATCAGCATGTCCGAGCGGCTGATCGCGTAGGACTCCGGATTCATCTCCTGGCCGAACAGCTTCACGGTCGCGTTCGGGTTGTGCTCGGTGATGAAGTCCTCGGCGGCGGTGAGCATGCCCCCGGTCCCGCACGCCGGGTCCAGCACCGTGAATACCTTGCTCGGGATGAACAACTCGGCCTCGTCCGGCGACAACAGCAGCTTCACCATCAGGTTGATGACCTCGCGCGGGGTGAAGTGCTCACCGGCGGTCTCGTTGGAGATCTCGGAGAACCTGCGGATCAGCTCCTCGAACAGGTAGCCCATCTGGTGGTTGGACACCCGCTCCGGGCTCAGATCCACCTCGGCGAACCTGCCCGCCACCTGGTACAGCAGATTCGACTTCTCCAGCCGGGCGATCTGGTTGGTGAAGTCGTAGTGCTCGAAGATGTCCGCGGCGGTCGACGAGAAACCGCCGACGTAGGTGCGCAGGTTCCGCGCGATGACATGCTCGTCGGTCTCGGACCCCACGATCCTCGTCAGGCTCAGGCTCGACTCGTTGAAGAAGCTCAACCCCAGTGGCCGGACGAACGACAGGAGCTGGCGCTCCTGGTTCTCGATGCCCTTGGCCTTGAGTTCGTCGCGCTTTTCGATGATGGCGGGCTTGTGCGGTTCCAGCACGCACTCCAGCCGCCGCAGCACGGTGAACGGCAGCACCACCCGGCCGTACTCCGACTGCTTGTAGCTGCCGCGCAGCAGGTCGGCCACCGACCAGAGGAAACCGGCGAGCCGCTGGTGCTCAGAACTCATAGCGGGTTTTCCTTACCACAAACGAAGAGGGGACGGTAAAAGTCTGCGACGCGGCCACGACAGGCGCGACCGGTTCCGCTGAGCGGGCGCCGCTCACCTGTCGGAGGGGCTACCCGGGTCGTCCGGGGCCGGGCGGAGCGCGCCGTGGATCAGGCCGTCGATCATGGTGCGCTGGATGCCGTCGCCCGTCCGGGACAGCCGCTTGAGGACATCCCGGAACTCCTGCAGACGGCGGAACGCCGCACCGATCCTCCGCTGCTCGGGCAGCGGCAACCGGGGAAGCTCGACCCGGCGGATCTCGATGAAGGAGAACGACGCGGTGCGGCGCAGCGTGGCGGAGTACCGCCTGATATCCGAATCGCTGAATACCGCGGCCAGGAACCACGGGTCGAGCGCGTCGAGGGCCGGGCGCAGCACCGCCACATGCTCCGCGACCGGGGTTCCCGCCTCGGTGTCGCCGACCACCCGGGCCGCGGGAGGATTGGTGACTATACGCGGCACCAGCACATCACCCGCCCGGACCCGCACCGTGTCCGCACCCTCCGGTATCCGCTGTGACGGCGGCCCCCCGGACAGCACCTCCTTCAACGTGAACGCGAGAAAGGCTTCCGCGGCGGTGTCCTCCTCCCCGCGGCGGTGCACCGGTGCCCGAAGCAGCTCCAGCTGCCCGCGGCGCACCAGATCATGCACGGTCACCGTGGCCCGTGACCCTGGCGACTCCTCGGTGACCTCCGGCAGCAGCCCCGGGAGCCGACCGGCGAGCTCGGCCAGGGCCTCCCGGGATTCACCGAGCCCGGACACATCGGGGGCGGCCGGGGTGAGGTGCCGGGCCGGGGTGAGATCCACATCCTCGCCGAGGAGGTCGACCACCGGCACGGCCCGCCAGTACCCGGCCTCCTCGCCGCCGGTCTCCCGGCCGGCCGCGAACGGCTCGTAGGCGTCCAGCACCGCCTCGCGCACCTCCGGCCAGGCGGGTTCGGCGATCGTTGTGGCGGCGTCCACCACCAGCACATCGGAGGGCGCGGGCTCGCCCTCGGCGGGGCGTCGCAGCACCCACACCGTGAGGGGAATGCCCATTGGGGGGGCCAGCCCGGCGGGTAGCGCGACCACCGCGCGCAACGCCCCCCGGCGCAGCAGCTCCGCCCGGATCCGGCGGCCGGACCGCCGCGACGCCACCCCCGGTGGGAGGACCACGACGACCGCGCCGCCGGGCCGGGCACGGGCGAGCGCGTGCTGCACCCAGGCGAGCTCCGAGTCGCCCTTCGCCGGGAGCCCGTACTCCCAGCGGGCGTCGAACTCCAGCGCCTCCACACCCCAGTCCCGCTGGTTGAACGGCGGGTTCACCAACACGGCATCGGCGTGCAGGTCGGGGAAGGCGTCCTCGCGCAGCGAGTCGCCCGCGCGGATGTCAGGTTCGGTACCGGCCAGCGCCAGCCGCACCACCCCGATCCGCGCCAGTCCCGCGTTCGCCTCCTGCCCCACCGGCCGCACCCCCCGGCCGCGCAGCAGCGCCGTGCGCAGCAGGGTGGCCGCGCCGCATGCCGGGTCGAACACGGTGCCCTCGGGGCGGCCGGCGAGATCCACCATCAGCTCGGCGAGCTCATCGGGGGTGGCCGTGAACTGGCGGGTGACCGAGGTGAGGAAGCGCTCGTAGAGCCGCTCGAACGCCTCTTGCGGGCCACCCTCCTCACGAGCCAGCTCGGCGAGGGCGTCCAGCGTCTCCCGGAACGTGTGAACAGGGGGAAGCTCCGGTGCGCCGGTGTCGGGAACGGCTGTGAACACCGCCCGGATACGGTCGTCCAGCTCGGTGTCCGCCATCCCCGCGGTGTCGCGCTCCGAGGTCGCCACCAGCAGGGCCGCGCCCGCGAACGCCACCGCGTCGGCGGCGTCGAGCCGCCCCCGCGCGGCGTCCATGAGCTGCCACACCGACTCCACGCTCGGTGCGCGGACGAGCTTGCCCTGCCGCTCCAGCCAGCCGCGCACCTCACGCAGGTCGAACGAAGGGCTGGTGTCCGTGCCGCCAACCGGCTCCGGGAAATCGCCGTACCTGCGCCGCCAGTTACTCACCGCGGCGCGCCCCACCCCCGCCAGGCGGGCGATCTCGGCCGCGCTGACGGTCGCGGCGTCGCCGGTGTCCGGCACCGATCCTGCCATGATGTTGACCCTATCGCAGTCGCATATGCAGGGGAACACCCGTACACAGAAATTTTCTTGTTGACTGTGTTCACAGACAAAGTTTACATTGACGGAGTCGCCGAAGAGTGTACTCAACGGTGCGTTCACGACAGTGTCCCGTTACTTCCCCCGGGAGATCGCAATGACCCGAACGGCACTTCCCAGCCCCGAGCCGCCCCGAGCCGCCGCCCGCGTCCGCGAGGTCACGCTGTACCGGCTGACCGGTGTGCAAGCGAACGAGCAGAGCATGCGCGCGGTCTTCGACGAAGCTGGAACCGATCGCCAGCAGCTCGACGTCCGGACGACCCGAATCCACGGGATGCCGGCGGTGGTTTTGCACGGGATGCGCGGTGGAGAGCGCCCGCCCGACTGGCAGGCGGACGCGGTCCGGACCACCGATGTCGACCTGGACCTGCGCGCGACCTCCCCGGTCGCCGCCGTCCTCATCGCGGTGGACGACCACGTCTACGCGTTCAGCTACGGGGGCGGACACCACTTCATCCCGCGAGACCTCAGGGACCCCGAGTTCGGACGCACGTTCGCCGCCTGCGCCCTCGACCCGGCAACGGTGGCCACTGTGAACACCCGCGACATGGACACCGTGAACCGGTACGGCAGTATCCATATCCCGCGCGGCCAGGCGGTACGCACCTTCGGGCTCCAACACGAAAAGGAGCTGGTGAACCGTCTCAAAGCCAGATGCGGGCTGAACGAGCTCACCGCCGCGCGGGGCGGTGAGAAGGCGCGCTTCGCCGAATGCGGGGACGGCATCCGAACCCATCTCGGTGTCAACCAGGCGGACCTCGTCAACGACATCCGCTTCATCGCCGCGACCGTGGAAGAACACTCCGTGCGGGAGGAGTTGCGGTTCCTGGAGGACCGAAAGGAGGTCCGCTCCCCCGAGAAGATCGACGTGCTCTGGTCACTGGTCGAGGACGGGCTGCGCGACCCGGACTCCATCGGGCTGGCGCTCTCGCCGCCACTGGACGTCTTCGACCAGCTTGAGGAGGCGCGGTCCTTCCAGACACACATCGGGGTGACGTGCCCGCTGCGTACCGAACTCCGGGTGGAGGACCTGGTGGCGCGGCTTCGCTCTCTGAAAGAGGGGACACTCGCCCAGGCGCTCAAGAACGGGTGGATCAGGCTGTTCGAGGACACCCACGGCCGACGGGAGATCGCCATGCACCGCAACCTGCGCTACTGGATCGAGGCCACGGTGTCGCCGGGCAGCGAGATGTACGTGCTGCGGGACGGGCGCTGGTACGAGTACGGCCCCCGCTACCTGGAGGAAGTGCGCCGCGAGGTCGCGGACCTCCTCGCGCGTGGCTCCTCGCTGGACCTCCCCGACTGGCCGGACTGGCTGGAGTACCGCTACGACCGGGAATCACCCGAGGCCGCTTACAACAGGCACGTCGGCGAGACGCAGTCCGGCTACCTCTGCCTGGACAAGAACCTCGCCCGCACCGAGGTCCACTTCGGCAACGGGGTGGAGCTGTGCGACATTCTCGGGCCGGGCAATGAGCTGGTCCACGTCAAGCAGGCGTCGTCGGCAGCGGACCTGAGTCACCTGTTCAACCAGGCCAAGTCGGCCGTGGAGAGCCTGCACTACGAGCGCCAGGCACGCGAATGGTTCGCTGAGGCCGTGGCACGCATGGACCCCGAGCGCGACCTCACCGGCTTCCAGCCGAGGACCGTCGTGTTCGCCATCCGGCTGACCAAGCACTCCGAGATCACCGTCGACAATCTCTACCCGCTGGCCCAGGTCGAGCTGTACCGCACCGCCGTGGCGCTGCGCCGGTGCGGAATCGCCGTCGAGGTCTTCACCATCAGGCACAGCAGCTGATGGGGCGGCACCACTTCGGGTCGAGCGGCCCACTTGTTCCCCGATATCCCGAAGGGCGTCGAGTCCGAGTTGCCCGATTGTGTATGGCGATGTTCGGCGTGAACGTGTGGCCGGTATGTACGTACACCCGTGCGCTTTCGCAAGCTCGGTAGCCCCACAGGCAGTCCACCGAGCCGAACCCCCATGGAAGGTTATGCAACATAGCTGAGCTTGAACGCGGGCTGTTCGCGGCAGTCAACAAAAAATCCCAGGACATGAAGTCCTGGGATCGAAATACAGCGCATCTTTATGCACTGCCATACATATTTGCGTGTCCGAGGGGGAGTTGCCAGTTACGTACATGCCCCTGAGCCTGTCCGCGGACCTTGCCTTGGACGGGCGGTGATCTGCGATGGATTCTTCCCGCTGGTCCCGCTGGACAACCATCGCCGCGGTCCTTCTCCTGGCCACGATCGCGGCCGTCGTCTCCTACTCCCACATGTACGACCTGGCGCTGGGCCACGGCGAACCCGAATGGCGGGCGGCCCTCTTCCCACTGTCGGTGGACGGGACAGTCGTCGCGGCACCGATGACGTTCCTCTCCAACGCCCCCCAGCAACATCGCCGTCGCCGCCCCCCAGTGTGGCCGTGGTTCGAGAAGCTGGTGGGCTGCGCGGGCGCAAGATATTCGCGCGCGTCGACGACCAGGCGGACACCTACACGGTGTGCACGCCGATCAAGGAGGACGACGCCCCCGCGCCTCGGTCTGCTGCGCGGCGTCTTGCCCGGCTGCCCGTACCTGCGGGGCCGCCTCATCGGCGAGTCGCCCCGAATCTACGAGCGGATCGGCGCGGGCATAGCCGAACTAGAGGTTAGCGCTTCCCGCGATCGGTTCTGCCCGTTCATCGAGTTCTACCGCAGGCGGGACCAGATCGAGCTGTGGATGCCGATCGCGGGGCGAGATGTCCGCTGTCGGGCGGGCGCGCAGTCACTCCTCCTCGGGCGGCGGGTCGTCCTCCTCGGGGTCCTCCGGATCGTCCGGCTCATCCACGAAGGCGGCGGCGGACTCGGTTCCGCCGCCGAGGGCGTCCCGCTCCACGTCGCGCACGGCGGGCTTGCCCATCGCGGACTCGACGAGCCGCAGCAGGGCCTCGCGGCGCTTGGTGAAGAACGCCTCGAACGAGCCCGCCCGCAGGTCGGCCACGTCGATCTGGTGGGCGGCCACGATGGCGTCCAGCTCGGCGGCGGGGATCTTGGCCCGGGAGTCGAGCTTGGCCATGTAGTCGGCGGGCGAGGCGCTGCCGATCACCTGGTTGGTCTTGCGGGCCAGCGGCGTCTTGTTGACGACGCTCTCGCGGAACTCCGGGTCGATCTCGTTCTTGATGCACCACGCCTTGGGGAAGATGTGGTGGATGTCCACGGCCAGGTTGAGGTAGTGCGCCCGATCGAAGCGCTGGTTGTGCAGCCAGTCCTTCGTGCCGTCCGCCATGAGCAGGGCGTGGATGCCCTTGTAGGCTGCCGCGTTGCGCGTGCGGAGGGAGTGCAGCCGGGATTCGAAGAAGTTGGCCTCGTCCACGGTCCGGGGGGTCACTGCGCCGTCGGCACCCCGCGCCCAGTCGGGCACCTGGTCGACGTCGCGCGCCAGCCGGGTCTCGGTGGAGGAGCTGTACAGCTCCCCCAGTACGCCGCACCAGTACCACTGCCGGACCTTGGCCCGGACCCCGTGCACGTCGATGTCCTCGCCCATGAGCACGCGCAGCGCGGCCAGTGCCACGAGCTGCGGCGGGTAGGGCACGTCCCGGCCGGTGTGCACGTGCTCGGTGTCGAGGAAGCCGGCCACCCACTCCATCGCCGTGCGCACCTGCCCGGCCCAA
Organism: Halostreptopolyspora alba; assembly: GCA_003725585.1. Taxonomy (GTDB): domain Bacteria; phylum Actinomycetota; class Actinomycetes; order Streptosporangiales; family Streptosporangiaceae; genus Lipingzhangella; species Lipingzhangella alba. The sequence continues at coordinate 134,369 of RJMB01000012.1, forward strand.
GCGCGGTAGTCGGCGAGGCTCAGGTCGAGGATGTCGTCCTTGCGCGCCGTGGTGGCGGTGCCCCCGTGCTGGCTCGCTAGCAGCATCACCGCCTGCAGGAACTCGGTCTCCTGGATGCTCTCCAGCACGGGGTACTTCTCGATGACGCGCCGGGTCTCCTCCCAGTCGTCCTTGAGCCGGAAGTCTGTTCCGGTCTCGCGATAGTAGTGGGCGTCGCCCGCGAACTTGGCCGTCAGCAGCTCGAAGACGGTGAGCTTCATGCCGCCCTGGTTGACCTTTTCGAAGACCGTGGCCACGGCATCCTTCGTGGTCTCCTTGTCCAGCTCGATTGAGGGGATCGCGTAGGACTGCATCGGCGTCACCACCGCATCGAGGAAAGCCTTCGCCGCCCCGCTGTCCGCGTAGTCGAAGAGCCAGGAGGTTCCCTGGTCGCTGTAGATCAGATTCGCCGGGAAGTAGCCGTGTTCCAGTTGCTTCTCCCGGGTGGAGACGTCGAGCACGATGTCCCGGTCGAAGTTCGCTCGCACCACGCCGTCGCCCGGCAGCGACTTCACGGCGTCATCGAGGTCGCCGGGGTCCTTCACCGCCTGGGCGATGTCGATGAAAAAGCGCCGCTGCACCACCTTCTTGCGGGTGTCGTGGGTGTCCGCCACCCCGTCGCCCCACAGCGCCTGGCTCAGTGAGGTGAGCCGCTGCTGGCCGTCCAGAACGAGCAGCGCGGGTTCGACCTCCCCTTGCGTGACCTCGGCGCCTTCGATCGGCTTGGGCTTGAACCGGACCTGGTCGTTGCCGGTCTGCAGCGTCATCACGACACCGAGCGGGTGCCCGAGGGCGATCGTGACCAGCAGGGACCGGATCCGCTCCTCGTCCCAGACGTAGCCGCGCTGGAAATCGGGCAGCTGGATCTCACCCTTGGCGATCTTGGGCAGCAGGTCTTTGAGTAGCGGTTGCGGGGTCTGGAATCCCATGCGGGCTCCTCAGCGAACGGGATGGGGGTATCGGCGGACGCGCCGGAGCGGGCGGTACTCCGGCGCCACCCGTCTCCCGTGGAGGGGGAGGGGGAACGCCGGAGCTCCCACCCTTACGGTCCCATAGGCTGGTGGCACCCAGGGCCGGTTCGTCTCATACGTGCCAAGGGCCAGCGGTGATATGGATCTGGAATCTTCGACGCCTGGTCCTGAGGGGGCGCATGCCTGCAGCGGCGAATACCGCGAGGATCGACCATCAACAGCGCCGTGCTCTGGGGTGCCGTCGAGTATCGACGCCCGCCTTGCAAGTGGTCACCGGGTCTCACCCGGCCACATCCGGTCAAACTTCCTGCAAACCGAGGTAGACGACCAGGTATCGCCGCCTGGGAGCCTCGCCCCGGCGAGGCCCCTGCCCGGGCGTTGCCCCGCGATCCAGCGGTTCCGCCCCCGCTTTCCCGGCGGCCCACGCCAAGTCACGGGCCCCACGTGTCAGGGTGTTGCCCTGGAGCAGCCGAGTGTCGAACGGCCTCGCCGCGTCCGGTGGCGGGTCCCCGACAGGGCCCACCACGGGGCGTTGGCGCCACGCCGACGCACTACCTTCACCGCGCCAGGGGCCGGGACCGTCCGAAGCAACTTCAAGTACGGAAGCCGGAAGACATCGCCAGCCGACCCCAATGACAAGGCCGAGCTGTACCAACAGCTCGGCCTGAAGCTCACCTACGAACCCGATGAGCAGGCAGTGGAGGCCGAAGTGACCCTCAGCCCACAGCTCATAGGAAATTCGACAGTGTCCGAGGGGGGACTTGAACCCCCATGCCCTTAACGGGCACTAGCACCTCAAGCTAGCGCGTCTACCTATTCCGCCACCCGGACTCGGCTGTCGGGCGCTTCCGCGTCCGACATGGTCAACGATAGCAAAGGTGTGGCGTGAGGCGTACATCGTTTATCCGGTGGCCGGCTCCGTGGGATCGTCGGTGGGAGACAGGGTGAGGTCGAGAGGAGCTGTCATGGCGGATGAGAGTGGGGCGCTGAGTCAGGCCGAGTCCGAGGTCGTGGGGCTGTGCCAGGACCTCATCGCCATGGACACCTCCAATTACGGGGACCACTCCGGTCCGGGGGAGCGGGCGGCCGCGGAGTACGTGGCGGGCAAGCTCGACGAGGTCGGGGTAGAGCCCACGATCTACGAGTCGCACCCGGGGCGGAGTAGCGTCGTCGCCCGGATCGCCGGGGCGGAGCCGGCCCGGCCGCCCCTGCTGGTTCACGGGCACCTCGACGTCGTTCCCGCCAACGCCGCCGACTGGACTCGTGACCCGTTCGCGGGGGAGGTCGCCGACGGGTGCGTCTGGGGTCGCGGCGCCATCGACATGAAGGACATGGACGCCATGGCGCTCGCGGTGCTGCGGCAGCGCCTGCGCGAGGGGCGCACCCCGCCGCGTGACATCGTCCTCGCGTTCGTCGCCGACGAGGAGGCGGGCGGAGCCTGGGGCGCGCAGTGGCTGGTGGACAACCACCCGGACCTGTTCGCCGACTGCACCGAGGCGATCAGCGAGGTGGGCGGGTTCAGCTTCACCGTGCACGACAACCGGCGCCTCTACCTCGTGGAGACCGCCGAGAAGGGCATCGCGTGGATGCGGCTGCGCGCGCGCGGCACCGCCGGGCACGGGTCGATGCTCAACGACGACAACGCTGTGACCGAGCTCGCGGAGGCGGTCGCGCGCCTCGGCCGGCACGACTTCCCCGTTCGGCTGACGAAGACCGTCAGGACGTTCCTGGAGGAGGTCTGCGAGGCGTTCGGGGTGGAGTTCGACGAGGACGACGCCGAGTCGACCGTCGCCCGGCTCGCCCCGATCGCCAGCATGATCGGCGCCACGCTGTACCACACGGTCAACCCGACCGCGGTGAACGGCGGTTACAAGGCCAACGTGATCCCCGGCGAGGCCGAGGCCCTGGTCGACGGCAGGTTCCTGCCCGGCATGGAGGACGAGTTCTTCGCCGAGATCGACCGTCTGCTCGGCCCGAACGTCACCCGGGAGTTCCTCCACCACCTGCCCGCCGTGGAGACGGACTTCTCCGGCGGCATCGTCAGTGCCATGGCCGACTCGCTGCGTGCGGAGGACCCGGGGGCGCGGGCGGTGCCCTACTGTCTCTCCGGGGGTACCGACGCGAAGAGCTTCCAGCGGCTGGGGATCCGTAACTACGGTTTCGCCCCGCTCAAGCTGCCACCGGACCTCAACTTCGCGGGGATGTTCCACGGGGTCGACGAGCGCGTTCCGGTCGACGGGTTGCGCTTTGGCGTGCGGGTGCTGGACCGCTTCCTCGACATGGCCTGAGCGGGATCCGGAGGAGAGCGGCGCCCTTTCCGTTGCGTTACTGCTGATTTCCCAGAGTGATGTTAATATAACTCTCGGTTTACGGGGGTTCCCGTTCCGACTGAGCGACCAGCGGCGTCGCTGCGACCCACGCATCAAGCCGAAGGGAATCTGTGGTGCTCAGGAACCGGCGCTGGCGGGGGGTCCGCTCCGGCGGCCAGGCCCACGCCGAGTCCGTCACGGGGGCGCGGTCCGTTTCGCTGGCACACGACGGTCGGGCCGGCGAGCCCGACACGGCCGGAACCACCGTGTCGTATCCGTTGTTCGGCCCGGCGTTGGCGGACTTCCCGGTGTCTGGTGACGCCTTCGACAGTGGGACCAACCGTCGTGTGACGCTGCCGGTTGGTCCCGACCCCGCCGCGCGTGACGCGGCCGATGATCCCTCGTACTCGCCTGACTAGCTCAGCACCGTGGCGGAGGCGTGCGTACCCGGACCTGAGTTCGCGGTCCAGCGTAACGGTCGGCGCCGCCGCGATTCGGCATCCACCACCCAGATCCAGGGGCATGGCCATGGAAAACAACCCCAGCGACGCGGTCGCGGGTACCGCCACGAGCGGCGGCGGTCCCGCCGGCACGGGCGAGAGGCACCGGTTGGGCTTTCGGGGTTCGCGAAGCGGGGACTGACGTGGGTCCCGCGGCGCGCCGCGGGACCCACGTCAGTCCCCGCTCACCCAGAGCGGAGCTGAACCGGCGCGAACCCCGCACGCAGCCAGCGTGCCGGTGGTGCGCCCTCGCGTTCCGTGGCCGCGTATCGGCCAGGTGCGTCGGCCGCGGGGTACCGCCGGCCGTGGGTGTCGTCGCCCCCTCCAGGGGTGGGCGTGTCCCGCGGCCCGCGCTCGATTCCGTCCCATCCGAAACTCACGTGAAAGGACACGCTATGCGTACCTGGGTCCGTACGTCCGCGCAGACGGTAATGCTGACCGCGGGGCTGGTGCTCCTGGGGACCGGTGTGGCCTCCGCCCAGTCCGTGTCCGTGGACTCCGACCAGCAGCCCCCGACGCCAACCGATCTCATCGAGCGGGGCCTCGAGGAAATCGGGGTCAACGGCATCGGCTAGGAGCGACCGGCGCGTTCGGCCGGGCTTCGGGACGGTGCGCCGTCCCGCGACGGGCGACGCGCGTGGCGCGCGAACCGGTGTGTGGTCCGGTGGTGCCATCTCCCGCCCTGACAGGGTGCGGTGGACCGGCGGGGAAAGGTGGCCACCGCGACCATGACACCGAACTGGCGGGTTCTCTCGGAAGGTTCCGGGGGGACTCGCCGTTTTGCTGTCGTGGGGGACACGGACGCTGGTTACCCCGGCACCCGTGGCCGTTTCCGGACATGGTGGTTCGTGACACGGACGACCCGCGAGCTACGGGATGGACGGTCGAGGCCGCGGCGGAGTGACCTAACTCATATTGTCCGTGTTTGGCGGATGATTTTCCGTCGTAGTGTTATGCGACGGCTTCCGTTGGGGTAGAGACGGACTCGCGCGAGTTCCCATCTCCCGTACTCAGCATGCTCGGCCAGGGCCTGGCGTGTGGCGCTGCGCGAGGTGCCCCGCGCGAAACGGAGCTCCCGGTACTCGTACTCAAGCATTGCGCTTATTCTGCGTCTGCTGGCCGCCTTCGTGCCATAGCGTACGTGCACACTGGTCAGTGGATCCGTGTTGCTTCGCATCCGGGGGGTCACCGCGGGTCCGCTCCACGGCGCGGACCGCCCCGGCTCGGGAAGCGGGCGGCGCGGGGGTTCGGTTACCGTCAGTTGCTGGGGGTTCCGATGGCTCGCGGTCCGGCCCACCGGACCGCACGGACAGCACAAGGCTAGACCTAGGGGAAGAGCGTGCCACCCACCAAGGGCAGCGCCGGTAAGAACGGCTCGAAGGACACCGGAACGAAGACCGGGGGTTCCGCCGGAGGCAACCGGCTTGTCATCGTCGAGTCGCCCGCCAAGGTCAAGACGATCGCTGGCTATCTCGGCCGTGGGTACACCGTGGAGTCCAGCATCGGGCACATCCGCGACATGCCGAGCAAGGCCGCCGAGATCCCGGCACGCTACAAGGGTGAGCCGTGGGCGCGCTTGGGGGTGAACGTCGACCGCGACTTCGAGCCGCTCTATGTTGTCAACACCGACAAGAAGCAGCATGTCAAGAAGCTCAAGGAGCTTCTGGCCGAGGCCGACGAGCTGATCCTGGCCATGGACGAGGACCGCGAGGGCGAGGCGATCGCCTGGCATATCCGTGAGGAGCTCAAGCCCAGGATCCCGGTTCGGCGCATGGTCTTCAACGAGATCACTCGGGAGGCGATCGAGCACGCCGCGGAGAACACCCGGGATCTGAACCTGCGCCTGGTCAGCGCGCAGGAGACCCGCCGGATCCTCGACCGGTTGTACGGCTACGAGGTGTCCCCGGTGTTGTGGAAGAAGGTCATGCCGAAGCTGTCGGCGGGCCGGGTGCAGTCCGTGGCGACACGCCTGGTGGTGGAGCGAGAGCGCGAACGGATCGCGTTCACCTCGGCCGAGTACTGGGGGATCAAGGCCACTTTCGACGCCGTCGGCCACGGCTCGACCGACGACCCCGCGACGTTCGTGGCCAACCTGGTGTCGGTCGACGGCTCCCGCGTGGCGGTGGGCCGCGACTTCACCTCCGAGGGTGAGCTTCGTTCCAGATCGGGGGCGCTGCACCTGGACGAGGAGGCCGCGCGCGCCCTCGCGGAGCGTCTCTCCGGGGCCGACTACGCGGTGCGTTCGGTGGAGCGCAAGCCCTACAAGCGCTCGCCCTACGCCCCGTTCCGCACGACCACGCTGCAGCAGGAGTCATCTCGCAAGCTGGGGCTCTCGTCGAAGCAGACGATGCAGGTCGCGCAGCGGCTCTACGAGAACGGCTACATCACCTACATGCGCACCGACAGCATCACCCTGTCGGAGAGCGCCATCGCGGCCGCCCGCGACCAGGCCAGCCGGCTCTACGGTTCCGACTACCTGCCGCCGAAGCCGCGTCTGTACTCCAGCAAGGTCAAGAACGCCCAGGAGGCGCACGAGGCCATCCGGCCGGCCGGGGAGTCGTTCAGGACCCCCGCCGAGACCGGGCTGACCGGTCCGGAGTTCCGGCTGTACGAGCTGATCTGGAAGCGCACCGTCGCCTCCCAGATGAAGGACGCCGTGGGTGAGTCCGTCACGGTGCGGGTCGCCGGCACGTCCAACGCGGGTGAGACCGCCGAGTTCACCGCCACCGGTAAGGTCATCACCTTCCACGGGTTCCTCAAGGCGTACGTGGAGGGGGCCGACGACCCCGAGGCCGAGCTCGACGACCGCGAGCGCCGGTTGCCGCCCGTCGAGGAGGAGGATCCGCTCAGGGCCGAGAGTCTGGAGCCCGAGGGGCACACCACCCGTCCACCCGCCCGCTACACCGAGGCGACCCTGGTCAAGGAGCTCGAGGACCGCGAGATCGGCCGCCCGTCGACCTACGCGTCGATCATCGGCACGATTCTGGAGCGCGGGTACGTGTTCAAGCGGGGTTCGGCCCTGGTGCCGTCGTTCCTGGCGTTCGCGGTGGTGCAGCTGTTGGAGCGGCACTTCTCGAACCTGGTCGACTACGATTTCACCGCCCGTATGGAGGACGTCCTCGACGGCATCGCGCGCGGCGAGAACGAGAGCCTGCCGTGGCTTCGACGGTTCTACTTCGGCGCCGAGAACGAGACGGGGCTGCGCGAGCTCGTGGGTGACCAGCTCGGCGAGATCGACCCGAAGGAGGTCAGTTCCTTCCCACTGCCCGGCACCGACATCGTCATGCGGGTGGGCCGATACGGGCCCTACATGGAGCGCGATGGCGAGCGGGTGAACGTCCCCGAGGACCTTGCCCCCGACGAGCTCACCAAGGAGAAGGCCGAGGAGATCTTCGCCCAGCCCAGCGGCGAGCGGGAACTGGGGGCCGACCCCGAGACCGGGCGCACGATCCTCCTCAAGGTGGGCCGGTTCGGTCCCTACGTCACCGAGCTCTTGGAGGAGCCCGAGAACGGCGCGGCCGAGACGGGCACCAAGTCCAAGTCGAAGGCCAAGAGTAAGCCGAAGCCGCGTACGGCGTCGCTGCTGAAATCGATGTCGGCCGAGGAGGTCACCCTGGACGACGCGTTGAAGCTGCTGTCCCTGCCGCGCGTGGTCGGTGAGCTCGACGGCGAGGAGGTCACCGCGCAGAACGGTCGGTTCGGGCCCTACCTGCGCAAAGGCTCCGACAGCCGGTCTCTGGAGACCGAGGAGCAGATCTTCGAGATCACCATCGAGGAGGCCAAGGAGCTCTTCGCCAAGCCGAAGCAGCGCGGCCGCCGTGCCGCGGCGGCGCCGCTGCGCGAGCTCGGCACCGATCCCGCCAGCGAGAGACAGATGGTGATCAAGGACGGCCGGTTCGGTCCCTACGTCACCGACGGAGAGGTCAACGCCTCCCTGCGCAAGGGGGACGAGGTCGAGTCGGTCACCGACGAGCGGGCGGCCGAGCTGCTGGCCGAGCGCCGCGCCAAGGCGCCGGCGAAGAAGGGCGCCGCCAAGAGCGGGGGTGGGAGCACCGCCGCGAAGAAGGGCACCACCAAGAAGGGGGCCGGTTCCGGTGCCTCCAGTGGTGCCAAGAAGGGGACCGCGAAGGACGGCGGCACCGAGGGGGCTTGAGCCGCGGCCATCCCCCGGGGGCGCGGGCGCGGTGGGGGTAGCGCCGACACGCTACGGGCAGTACAGTGCCGCGGACACACCAGAAAGCGCGTTCGCGGCACTCGTGCTTGTTGTGTCGCCGACGGCGAACGTTCGGCGGCTCCTGTGCGGTGTCACATTCCGTATTAGGCTGATGGTGGCGCACGAGAACGCTGATGCGTGCGCTGCGCCGTTGAATCACGTTCAGCGCCCCTCGAGATCGAAAGCGCCGATACTCTTAATCGCTATGAGCAGATCTGCATCCCCAGGAGCGCCCAGTGAGGCGCGCAACGTCCTTGCGATCAAACCGTTCCGACGGCTGTGGATCTCGCTGTCGTTCGCCAGCATCGGCGACTGGCTCGCCCTGCTCGCGCTGGTGTCGCTGGCCGCGGTCCTGACCGGGGAGAGTACCGCGATCACACAGGCCGTCGTGATCGGTGGCGTCATCGCGCTCAGGCTGCTGCCGCCGCTGGCCGTCGGCCCCTTCACCGGGGCACTCGCCGACCGGGTCGATCGCCGGTTGACCATGCTCGTCGTCGACGTCCTGCGCGCCCTGCTGTACGTGTCGGTCCCCATCGTCAGCCGGGTCGACTGGCTGCTCATCGCCGCGTTCCTGGCGGCCTGCGTCGTCCCGCTCAGGGACAACGCCAAGGACGCGAGCGTCCCCGACCTGGTCCCCACGAAACGGTTGGACCAGGCCCACCGGGTCAACCTGCTCACCGGCTACGCGACCGCTCCGGTCGCCGCGGTGGTCTTCATGGTCCTGGCCGCGTTCACGACGTTGCTCGGCACGCTGTTCCCGGTGATGGGCGCGCCCCAGGCCGGTATCGCGCTGTACGCCAACGGTGCGGCGTTCCTGGCCGCCGCCGTGGTCACGTGGACGCTGCCGGCGACCAAACCGACCTCCCAGGAACCGGCCGCGGAGTCGCGGCCCGCCAACGAGACGGACAGCAACGAGCTCACCGCTCCGCTGCCGAAGACCCGCGAGGTGCCCGTAGCGCAGCCGACGCAGCGGCCGACCAGCCCCAGCACCCCCGACAGCAACGCGCTTCGCACACTGTGGAAAGGGGCGCGGTTCTCCGGCGCCACCCCGCTGCTGCGTGGCCTGCTCCTGGGCATGCTCGGCTCGTTCGCGCTCGCCGGTGTGGTCCTGGGCACCGGCCGGGTGTTCACCGACCGGCTGGGTGTCGGCGACGCCGCCTTCGGCGCGCTGGTCGCGGCGTTCTCGCTCGGTATGGCGCTGGGGCTCTACTTCGGCCCGCGTGTCCTGCGCGGCCTCAGCCGCCGCAGGCTCTTCGCGCTGAGCCTCGGGGTGGCCGGTACCGCGCTGTTCCTCACCGGCCTCATCCCGAACCCGGTCTTCGCCGCCGTGATGGCGGCGGTCGTCGGCGTGGGCTCCGGTATCGCCTGGGCGGTGGGCATCGCCCTGCTCGGCCAGGAGCTCGAGGACGACGTCCAGGGCCGCACGTTCGTCTACCTGCACGCGGCCTCGTGGACGATCCTGCTGCTGACCGCCGCGCTGGCACCGCTGCTCGCCGGGGTGGTCGGCGACCACCCGATCGGGATCCGCGATCTGTCCTACGAGTTCCTGGGCACCGGAGCGGTGCTCATGGTCACCGGCCTGTTGGGCGTCCTGCTGGCGTTCCTCGCCTACCGCCAGGTGAGCGAGCGCGCCGATGTGTCGTTCGGCACCGAGCTGGTGGCGGTACTGCGCGGGGTTCCGGCCACGCAGCCCAAGGAGGCCGAGCAGCTCCCGGGTACCTTCGTGGTCCTCGAGGGCGGCGAGGGCGCCGGGAAGTCCACACAGGTGGGGCAGCTGACGGTGTGGCTTCGCGAAGAGGGCTTCGAGGTCGTCACCACCCGTGAGCCGGGCGCGACCAAGCTCGGTATGCGGCTGCGGGCGCTGTTGCTCGACAAGGACGACATGACCATCTCGGCGCGTGCCGAGACCCTGCTGTACACCGCGGACCGCGCGCACCACATCAACGAGGTGGTCCTGCCGGCGCTGCGGCGCGGAGCCATCGTGATCAGCGACCGCTACGTCGACTCCACCATCGCCTACCAGGGGGCCGGCCGTGGCCTCGACAGCTCGGGTGTGGAGATGGTCAACGCGTGGGCCACCGAGGAACTGACCCCCCACCTCACCGTGCTGCTGGACCTTCCGGTCGAGGAGGGCCTCGCGCGGGTCGGTGGGAGCACCGACCGCATGGAGTCGGAACCCCAGGAGTTCCACTCCCGCGTCCGCAAGGGCTTCCGCGATCTCGCCGAGCGTAGCCCCGAGCGGTACCTCATCCTCGACGCCCGCATGTCGCCGGAGGAGGTGACCCGGGAGATCCAGCGCCGTGTCCGGCCGCTGCTGCCCGACCCGGTTCCGCAGGACGCCGAGGCGATCACCGGCATGATGCCGACGATCAAGGATTGAGGTCTGTTTTCGGACTGAGCGGTTGTACAGGGCTCGGGCGTCGCCGGGGTTCTGGAGGGTGCGGAGGTGGGGGAGTGAGGGACGAGCGAGTCCGCCGGAGGTGCCCGAAGGTTCTCGGCTTTCTGGACGCCCGAGCCGGGTGAGCGTCAGCGAGCCCGGAGAGCACTGCTCGGGCGTCGCCGGGGTTCTGGAGGGTGCGGAGGTGGGGCGGCCGCGACAGCACCCCCGGTTCCGGGCGGTCTCGAACGTCTCAGGGGTGCGGGCCGGGGGGCGTCCCGGTCCGCGCACGCGTGTGTACAGCGGCTGGTCCCGGGGCCTTGGCGCGTGTTCAGCGCCGGATGAAGGCCCTGCTCGATGGAAGCAGAAGCAGGATGAGCACCGTCAGGCCGTAGGCGAGGCCGAGCACGCCGAAGGGATCGCCCGCGATGACCCGGTTCATCTGGTACAGCACGAGCACCACCAGAGCGGTGATCGCGATGCCGAAAACGACACGGCCGGTACGTGGGAGGAGAGTGGCGTAGGCCCCACAGGCCAGGGCCAGCACCGCGTGGAGGGTAGCCGCTGCCCGCGCCGGAGGCGCCGCCGATGTAGCGGATGCTGGCCAGGGCTCCCACCAGCGTAAGGACGGCCATGCCCCACAGCAGGACACGGACGGCGGTGAGAGGACGGGGAACTGGGGTCATGGTGGGGGCCTGTGCCGATCTACTCGATGAACATCACGGGAAGGCCCGTGGTGTGGGTCTTGTTTTCGCCGTCGAGCGCACCGTCGGGTGAGACCGTGCCGGTCCAGCTCCGGAGGGTGTCGCTCTGCTGGTAGTACACGGTGACGCGGTACCCGTCGTCGGTCTGTTCCGCCGTGGGTTCGGTGATGACGTCGCTCGCGTCCTCGCGGGCCTCGCGGACCGCCTCCTTCTCGGCATCGCGAACTGGCGCCTTGTCCAGGTTGAGGTCGTCGGCTTCGGCCACGACTTTGCGAAATACCTGACTTCTGGTCATGACCAGGTAGAACGTGATCGCGGCGATCGCGGTCTCCGCTGATTCGACGCGAATGTCCGCCGCCTGCACGAAAGCGTCGTAGCCGTCGGGGTTACCGGTGAGAGTGATCGTCTGGCTGGAGTCGGTGACGACATGGTGGTGCACGCTGTGGTGGCCCCGTACATGATGTTGAGGAGTTTCCACCGGTCGGGGACGAAGTCGTTGTTCACCTCACGTACGTGGGTCATGTCGTCTGTGGCGACCCATCGCGCGGGGCGTCGGTAGCCCGCGTTCCAGAACTCGTCGACCACGTGCTGGCGTTCCCGCCGGAACTTGGCGTTCTCGGGAACCCGTGGAGGGGGACCGTCGGGGGCGCTGCTCGACGCCACGGTCTCTTCCTCGCTTTGTTCTTCCTCGGTCGATGCCGCGCACGCTCCGTTAGCGAGCACGGCGAGGGCACATCGTGGCCGTGATGACACGGGGTGTCGATCCACGGCCGCTGGCCCGCCGGGTACTGCCCGGGTGAGTTCCCGGTGGGGCCGCGCGCGGACTGCCTGAGTCAGTCCCCCGTGAGACCGTCCCAATTCCCCTCGAACTCTTCACGATAGGTGGGCGGCCCCGTACTCGTCGCGGCTCGTCTCCTGGTGGGTGGGCAGGTTGCTGCTGTTCTGGGCGTGCGAGGTCTCGTGGGCGGGGTGCGCGGCCTCGGGGTTCCCGCGTAACGGGAGTCGATGATGACGGTGTCGTTGCCCCGCTCGTACTTGGCGTGATAGCCCGGCATATCCCCGAACACGCTCATGATCCCCTGTTCGCTCAACACGCGGTTGAGCTCGCGCCCAGTGTCGGTGGACAAGAAGTCTTCCTTGGCCTGGGCCACGGGACCGCTTTCTTCGCCTCGTCGGCGTTGTCGCGGTCGCGGCGCGCCTGCTCCCGTAGGTCGTGCTCGTCGGGGTTCGCCCTGGCCGCGGTCTCGGACTCTTGGGCGGCTCGCTCGGCGAGGTCGGCGTGCCGTTCGGCGGCGCTGGCGTTGCCGTTCACGGCCGCGGTCTCGGTGTTCTGGCTGTGCCCGCGGGTCCAGTCTCCGGCCCGTCGTGTTGGGGTCGAGAACCCAACGGGCGCGGCCTGTGGACGCGCGCGGGTGTCTTCGCTGGGTTCTATGCTGAGGAGCGATGAGCGTCTTCGACGAGCTGGTGGGGCAGGACACCGTGGCGGCGCAGCTGCGGTCGGCGGCCGGTGCGGCGCACGCGTGGCTCACGGGCGGCGACAGCGCGGGCATGACGCACGCGTGGTTGTTCACTGGCCCGCCGGGATCGGGGCGTACCGAGGCCGCGCGCGCGTTCGCCGCCGCGCTACAGTGCCCCGATGGCGGCTGTGGGCACTGTGACCACTGCCATCAGGTGTTCGGCGGCACGCACGCCGACGTCCTCTTCGTCCGGCCCAGCGGGCTGAGCTTCGGGATCGACCGCGCCCGGGAGCTGGTGCTGGAGGCCGCCTCCCGCCCCACCGGTGGGCGGTTCCGGGTCGTCCTGTTCGAGGACGCCGACCGCGCGACGGAGGCCGCCTCCAACGCGTTGCTGAAGGCGATCGAGGAGCCTTCCCCGCGTACGGTGTGGCTGCTGTGTACGCCCACCGCCGAGGACATGCTCGTCACCATCAAGTCCCGGTGCCGCGAGGTCACGCTGCGCACCCCCACGACCCGCGCGATCGCGGAGTTCGTCGAGCGGCGCGACGGGGTCTCCCCCGAGGTCGCGGCCGAGGCGGCGCGCGCGTCGGCCGGCCAGATCGAGCGGGCGCGTCGGCTCGCCACCGACCCCGAAACCCGTGAGCGGCGCGCCGAGGTGTTGTCGATTCCGACGCGGCTCGACAGTCTCGGCGCCTGCGTCTCCGCAGCGGCCCGGCTGTACGAGCTGGCCGAGAACGAGGCCAAGGCCACCACGAGCGCGCTCGACGAGCGGGAACGCAATGAACTCAAGGCGGCGTTCGGCGAGGGGAGCACCGGCAAGGGGGTGGCCAAGGCCGTCCGCGGCGCCGCGGGGGCGCTGAAGGACCTGGAGGAGCGTCAGAAGCGCCGCGCCACCCGGATCAAGCGCGACACCTACGACGTGGCGCTGCTGGATCTGGCCACGTTCTACCGCGACGTGCTCGCCGTGCAGCTGGGCGCCGAGGTGGAGCTGGCAACGGCCTCGCGGCAGGACGACCTGTGGCGGGTGGCACGCGCCGGTACCCCCGAGGCCACGCTGCGGCGGCTCGACGCCATCATGGAGTGCCGGGAGCGCATCGCCGCCAACGTCCACCCCCAGATCGCACTCGAAGCGATGACCTCCGCCCTGTACATGGGGTGAGAAGAGTCCGGCCGGGCGTGGGCTGGGGGTCTTCCGTGGCGGGTGGGGACCCTCGCTCGATCGCGCCCGGCCTCGTAGGGTGAGCCCGTGGGAAGGTGGGGGCGTGGCCCGCCCGGTGTAGGAGCGGACGCGTCGCCCCGGCGTGGCCGTGGACGAGAACGGATCCCAGTGAGAAGAACCGCGTGTATCTCAGGTGCTCTGGTGTTGTTGGCGGTGGCCGGCTGCGCCGGGTCCGGCGACGCCGGCGACGATCCCCCGGGTGACGGAGAGCTGGGGGAGTTCTACCAGCAGCGGATCGCCTGGGAGGAGTGCGACGAGTTCGAGTGCGGCAGCTACGAGGTTCCCCTCGACTACGAGAATCCCGACGGGGAGCGCCTGAAGATCGCGGTTCGGCGTCTGCCGGCCGCCGGTGACTCGCCCGTGGGGTCGCTGGTCGTCAACCCGGGCGGCCCGGGAGGGTCCGGGTTCGACTACGTGGCCGCCGCGGAGCGCGCCGTCAGCGAGGAGGTTCGCGAACGCTTCGACGTGGTGGGGTTCGACCCGCGCGGTGTCGGCCGGAGCGCGCCGGTCGAGTGCCTGGACGCCGAGGGACTGGACGAGTTCTATGGCGCCGAGGTGGACACCGAGGGCGACGACGCCGACATGAGCGAGGTCACCGACACCGGGCTGGAGGAGCTGGAGGAGCTCAACCAGGAGTTCGTCGAGGCGTGTGAGCGAAACTCCGGCGAGCTGATGATGCATCTGGAGACCGCGAACGTCGCCCGTGACATGGACGTGCTCCGGGGGATCCTCGGCGACGACGGGTTGAGCTATCTCGGTAAGTCCTACGGGACCTCGATCGGTGCCCACTACGCCGACCGGTTCCCGGATCGGGTGAGGGCGCTCGTGCTCGACGGTGCCACCCCGCCCGATGCGGACCCGCTGGAGTTGAGCGTGCAACAGGCGGAGGGCTTCGAGACCGCGCTGCGCTCGTTCGTGGCCGACTGCCTGGAGGGGGCCGACTGCCCCCTCGGGGAGCCCGGGGACGACGTTGACGACGGGGTCGCCGAACTCGAGGATCTCCTCGCCAGCGCGGCCCGCGATCCCCTGGACAGCACGCTCGACGACGGGCGTGAGGTGAACCGGGCCCGCGTGGAGCTGGGGGTGACGGCCGCGATGTACGAGGAGTCGCTGTGGCCGCGGCTCCGGTCCGCGTTGGCCGACGCGTTCGACGGCGACGGGACCGGCCTGCTGGAACTCGGTGACCGACTCTACGACCGGCGCCCCGACGGCGACTACGAGAACATGTCGGCCGCCCTCATCTCGGTGAACTGCTCGGATGCCGCGAGCCCGCGCGACATCGAGAGTTATGAGGAGGCGTCGGTCGAGGCCGCCGAGGAGTCCCCTCTGTTCGGGGCCTCGTTCGCCTGGGGCGCCCTGCCCTGCGCCTACTGGCCGGAGGAGGCCGTGGCCGAGCCCGTCGAGCTTACCGGGGAGGGGGCCGACCCCGTGCTGATCGTGGGCACCACTCGCGATTCGGCGACCCCCTACGTGTGGTCCGAGGAGCTCGCGGAGCAGCTCGAGTCCGGTGTGCTGCTCACCCGTGACGGCGACGGCCACACCGGCTACCGGATGGGCAACGACTGCGTCGACGCGGCGGTGGACGAGTACCTGTTGCGCACGGAGGTCGTCGAGGACGGCACCGTGTGCTGAGGCGCCGGGACCGGCCGGCCGGGGAGGGAATCGTGTACTGGTCGGTCCCCAAGGCACGCTAGACTAGGGGCCGGCTCCGCGGGAGCAGTGCCGCCTTAGCTCAGTCGGTAGAGCGATTCACTCGTAATGAATAGGTCGCCGGTTCGATTCCGGCAGGCGGCTCCGAGAGACAACGGCCCTTCCGGGCACCCGGAAGGGCCGTTGTTGTGTGAGATGGCCGTCGGTCCCACCACGCGCCGACCGTGCCGCCGGCCCCGGCCCAGCGCCCCGTGTCACGTGCCCCCTGGTGCGCCGGGGAGGAAGGGGCACCCGGCGCATCCGGTCCACGCCGCGTGGCCCTGACACGGCGCTGGACCAGGAGCCGAGTTGGTGGTGCGTCGCCTCTTCGTGGCCCCTTCGCCGCCGAGGTGGCAGTGGGGCGGTCGTGTCGGTGGCCGCTGCGAGACTGGCGCGGTCTCGTCACCAGTGGATCCTTCGGCGTGGCCGCCGCGATGGAGGATCCGACCCCGCTGGGCCACCTTCCCCGGCGCCCTGTCACGGAAAGGACCGTATGCCCGCTCACGTTCACTGCCCCGGCCGTCCCGAGGACCTGCCACACCCGCGGGTCCTGTGGGCCCACGGCGCCCTGCCCACCCTCGTTCACGCCGCTCGGGGCGAGTTGACCGACGAGTGGCACGGGTACTGGCTGGTCGAGGGCACGGGTGTCGGCTTCGAGGACTTCGGCGGCAACTGGTGGAACCTCATGCCGCTTCCCGAGGGGCGCGCCGTGCTGTACGGGGACGACCACGAGATGAGCAAGACCCGGGCGGAAGGACTCGACGTCGTCCCGGAGAGCCCCGACTGGCTTCCCCTGGCCCACCTGCGCTCGATAGTGGAGGAACCCGGCTACGTCTACTGGTTCGACGGTGCTTCCTGGCACCGCGTCCCCTATCCGGACGACATTGACGACGACGGTCTGGAGTTGACCGCGGGAGAGTACCTCACCGAGGACCGGGCCGTACTCAAAGCGGGTCAGGACCTGATGGGTGACCTTGGGGGAGTGGTTCCGATCAAGGTGGACATCGCGCTGCAGCCGGAAGAGGCGGAGGGTGTCCGGGTCGCCCGCGCGCTCCTGGAGGCGGGCACGCGGCGACGTCTCACCAGGGAGCTGCTGGGCGAGTTGCTGGAGGGCCTGGACCGTTCCCTGGCTTACGACGAGGAGGACGGGGAAGTGCCGCCGCCCTTCGACCTGGACGCGGCGTTCGACATCGCCCGCCGGGCAGGGTTCACACCGGAGGCCCCACCTCCGTTCTCGTGACCCCGCCCCGCTCTCGACCGGGGCGGGGTGGTGGGGGCATGGACATCTCCGCGAACTCGTGGTATGGAGGATATCTCATACTGTATGCAGTAGACGGAGGTGGGGTCATGTCGGGCCCGACGTTCCCGAAACCCGCGTACGAGGTGCGCGACCTCCATGGTCGGTTGTATCGCCTGGGGGAGACCGACCGCGAGCTCCTGGGGTACTCGCGAGCGTGGATCGCCTGGGCGGCGGGCCTGGCCATGCTCGCCGCGGGGGTCGGCCAGTACGGGTACGCCGTGCTGCTGCCGGCCATCGCCGCCACGCAGGGCTGGCAGCCACACGACGCCGTCTGGGTCCTCGCCGTGTGGGCGGCGTGCCAGGCGGCGGCGGTGTATCCCGTGGCGCGGCTGCGAAGCCGCGTGCGGATCCCCCCGGCGGCGCTGATGGCCGTGGGTGCGGTGCTGTGCGCCGCAGGATTGGTGACCCTCGGCGGCTCGAACGACCTCGCGCTGGTCATGACCACCCACGCGGTCCTGGGCGGAATCGGTGCCGGGCTGGTGTACGGCACCTGTGTCAGCGTCGTGAGCCGGTGGTACCCGGAGCGTCCGGCGCGGGCCCACTTCGCCAGTGGGGCGTTCGCGGTCGGCTCGATCCCGCTCGTGGTTCTGGCCGAGCACTTCACCGCCACCGACGCGCCGGGAAGCTACTTCGGTGTTGTGGCGGTCGTGGTGCTGCTGTTGGTCGGCGCGGCCGCGCTGGTGTTGAAGGACCCGCCGGCGCACTGGTGGCCGGCGCGCATCGACCCCCACCTGTGGGCGATCGACAAGTCGCTCAACCCGGGGTTGCGCAGGAACCAGCCGGCGATCCGTCGCTACGCGCCCGAGGAGGTGCTCCGCTGCCCCGAGTCCGCGCTGCTGTACGGGGCCATGACCTGCGTCTCGGCGTTCGCGCTGTTCGACCTGGCTTTCGTCGGTGTCTTCGCGGTGTCGTCTGACTGGAGTTTCGGGTTCGCCGCGTTCGCGGTGGGCACGCTGGCCGGGGCGAGCGGGGTCAGTCGGGCCGTGGCCGGGTGGGCCGGCATCCGGTTCGGCCGGGCGCGCACGGTGGTCGCCGCGTTGGTGCTCGCCGGGGCGGCCCAGGCGATGATCCTGGCCGGAGGGCAGAACGGGGTGGCGTTGCTGCTGGTGTTCGGCTGCCTGTGCGCCGGGACGAGCGCCGGTGTCTGCTTCGCGTTGCTGCCCGAGCTGGTTGACGACCACTTCGGCGATCGTGAGGCGTTGCCGAACTTCGGGCTGTTCTACGGGGCCAAGGCGGTGGGTGGTGTCGCCGGTGTCGGGCTGGCCGCCACGCTTCTGGTGCCGCACGGTTTCGCGGCCGGGTTCGCGGTGGCGGCGTTGGTGAGTCTGGTCGGGGCACTGCTGATCGGAGTGCTGCGTCGGCCGGGGTTGCCGCGGGTGACCGTGCCCGATTCGCGGGCGCGGCAGCGGGAGAGCGCGTCCCATCGTGGGCGGTCCACCTGAGGGGGCGGTGCCGGGCGCGTGAACCGGGGCCGCGCGCCCGGCACCGTGAGGTTCCCTTGTCGTGCTTTTGCGTATACAGTATACAAAGGATCGCGCGTCAACGGTCGGACACAGCCGCTGGCGCCCGGAGGAGCTCAGTCAGGAGACGTTCGAGTGGATCTGTACGAGTACCAGGCGAGGGATCTCCTCGCCGCGCACGGGGTGCCGGTGTCGGCGGGCTCCGTGGCCGGCGACAGGGACGAGGCACGCGACATCGCCGCTCGACTCGGCGGCACGGCGGTGATCAAGGCGCAGGTGAAGACGGGCGGCCGTGGTAAGGCCGGTGGCGTCAAACTCGCCGAGGGGGCCGACGACGCGGGGCGGAAGGCCGAGCAGATTCTCGGAATGGACATCAAGGGGCACACGGTGAACCGGGTGCTGGTGGCCGAGCCCGCCGAGATCGTGGCGGAGTACTACTTCTCGTTCCTGCTGGACCGGGCCAACCGCACGTTCCTGTGCATCGCCTCGGCCGAGGGCGGCGTGGAGATCGAGGAGGTCGCCAGGTCAAACCCGGAGGCGGTCGCCAAGGTCCCGATCGACCCGTTGACCGGGGTGGACCTGGCCACGGCGCGCGACATCGCGGCGCGCGCGAACTACCCCGAGGCGGTGCGCGAGTCGGCCGCCCAGGTCATCGTCCAGCTCTGGAACGCGTTCGTGGCCGAGGACGCCACGCTGGTCGAGGTGAACCCGCTGGTGCGCGACGGCCAGGACCGGATCATCGCGCTGGACAGCAAGGTGACCCTGGATGGCAACGCGTCGTTCCGGCAGCCGGGACACGCCGAGCTGGCGGACGTCGGATCCGAGGACCCGCTGGAGGCCAAGGCCCGAGAGCACGAGCTGAACTACGTGAAGCTCGACGGTGAGGTCGGCATCATCGGCAACGGTGCCGGGCTGGTGATGTCCACGCTGGACGTGGTCGCCTACGCCGGCGAGCGGCACTCCTCGGTCAAGCCCGCGAACTTTCTGGACATCGGGGGCGGCGCCTCGGCCGGGGTCATGGCCGCCGGGCTGGACGTGGTGCTGGGCGATCCGGACGTGCGATCCGTGTTCGTCAACGTCTTCGGTGGGATCACCGCCTGTGACGCGGTGGCCGAGGGAATCGTTTCCGCGCTGGACATGCTCGGCGACAGCGCGAGCAAGCCACTGGTCGTACGGCTGGACGGCAACAACGTGGCCGAGGGGCGGCGCATCCTGGCCAAGGCCGACCATCCGCTGGTGACCATGGTCGAGACAATGGACGACGCGGCCGACCGGGCCGCCGAGCTAGCGGCCGCGGGGGTGTGAGCCATGGCGATCATGTTGAACAGTGAGTCCACGATCATCGTGCAGGGCATGACCGGCTCTGAGGGCGCGAAGCACACCGCGCGGATGCTGGCGGCGGGGTCGAACGTCGTCGGCGGCGTCAACGCGCGCAAGGCCGGGCAGACCGTCACCATCGGTGACCGCGACCTGCCCGTGTTCGGCACCGTCGAGGAGGCGGTCAAGGAGACCGGGGCGGACACCTCGGTCGTCTTCGTTCCGCCGAAGGCGACGAGGGCCGCGGTGGTTGAGGCGGTGGACGCGGGGATCGGTC
>RJMB01000013.1 GCA_003725585.1 Halostreptopolyspora alba
AAACCAGCCGGCGCGATCGGAAGTATCCCCACCCTAACCCGACACCACCAGTGCTCAATCCATTATGGCGAGTCGGAAAGGGTGAGCCCCCGGAACTCGGCGGGACGTATCCCGCTCGGCCTCCGGTGTCTTCTAGTTTACCGTACTTTTACGGCGCGTCAGACCACTCCCGGCGGTCACTCCGCGGCCTCGGCCCGGGCTCGTTCCACCGTGTGCCCGGCCCCGGGGCCGGCGCCGGTACGGTACAGCGCCCGGAACCGGCGGGTTATTCCCACGACCCCTTGACCGGGGTCACAGCTTCTCGATCGGGGCGAACTTGACCAGGAAGTCCTTCTCCCCGAGGTCACCGCCGAAGTCGACACGCGCCTTGGTCTTGTCCCCCGCACCATCCACGAGCAGCACCGTACCAAGGCCGAACGAGTCGTGGTTGACCTTGTCACCGGGGGAGAGGGTGGGGACGTTCCCACCCTTGGCACCCGCAGCGGGCCGCGTCCGCGCCCGAGCCGGCGAGGCACCGAACGACGACTCGGCGCGGCGCCACTCGACCAGGTCCGGCGGGACCTCGTCGAGGAACCGCGACGGCGGGTTGTACTGCGGGGTTCCCCACGCGCTACGCACCGCCGACCTGGTGAGGTACAACCGCTCCCGCGCGCGGGTGATTCCCACGTAGGCCAACCGGCGCTCCTCCTCCAACGCCGTCTTGTCCCCCAACGTGCGCATGTGCGGGAACACCCCGTCCTCCATGCCGGTGAGGAACACCACGGGGAACTCCAGCCCCTTCGCGGCGTGCAGTGTCATCAGGGTCACAACCCCGCCGCCCTCGTCCGTGTCCGGGATCTGGTCCGTGTCGGCCACCAGGGATATCTGCTCCAGGAAATCCACCAGTGCGGGCCCCTCACCCCGCTCCGCGGACACGGGCGCACCGTCGGGATCGTCCTCGTCGGCGTACAGCGAGCCGGTGAAGGTGTTCTCGAACTCCCGCGCCACCTCGACGAACTCCTCGAGATTCTCCACACGGCTCTCGTCCTGGATGTCCTTGGAGTTCTCCAGCTCCGACAGGTAACCGGTCCGTTGCAGCACCGCCTCGACCACCTCGACCGGTGTGCTTGTGGGAACCAGCCCCTCCAGCTCCTCGAGCAGGGCCACGAACTCCCGGACCGCCTTCAGCGAGCGTGTGGCGATCCCCGGAGCCTCCTCGGCCCGGCGCAGCGCCCTGGCGAACGAGATCCGCTCGCGCGAGGCGAAGACCTCGATCGTCTCCTCGGCCCGGTCACCGATCCCCCGCTTGGGCACGTTCAGGACGCGGCGCAGGCTCACCGTGTCCTCGGGGTTGGCGAGCACGCGAAGGTAGGCGAGAACGTCCCGGATCTCCTTGCGCTCGTAGAAGCGCACCCCGCCGACGATCTTGTACGGCAGCCCCGTACGTATGAACACGTCCTCGAACACCCGGGACTGGGCGTTGGTCCGGTAGAACACCGCCACCTCGCCCGGGGTACACGCGTCCTCGTCGGTCAGGCGGTCGATCTCTCCCACGACGTAGGCCGCCTCATCGTGCTCGTTGTCGGCGACGTAGCCGGTCAGCGACGGGCCGACCCCCTGCTCGGACCAGAGGTTCTTGGCGGGACGCCCGTCGTTGCGCTCGATGAGGGCGTTCGCGGCGTTGAGGATGTTCTGCGTGGAGCGGTAATTCTGCTCCAGCAGGATGGTGCGCGCCTCGGGATAGTCGCGCTCGAACTCCAGGATGTTGCGGATGGTCGCGCCACGGAAGGCGTAGATGGACTGGTCGGCGTCACCCACCACGCACAGCTCCGGGCGCGTGACAACCGCGGCGTCATCGCTCGCCGGCCCACCGGTGCCGACCAGCTCCCGCACCAGCGCGTACTGGGCGTGGTTGGTGTCCTGGTACTCGTCAACCAGAACGTGTCGGAACCGCCTCCGGTAGTGCTCGGCGACATCGGGGAACGCCTGCAGCAGATTGACCGTGACCATGATCAGGTCGTCGAAGTCCATCGCCCCGGCCTCGTGCAGCCGTCGCTGATACAGCGTGTAGGCGCTGGCGAGCTTCTTCTCCTGGTCGGTCTGGGCCCGCTCGTTGTAGCTCTCGTAGTCGACGAGCTCGTTCTTCAGGTTGGACACCTGCGCCGAGAACGTCTTCGGCGGGTAGCGCTTGGGATCGAGATCCAGCTCGCGACAGACCAGCTGCATCAGCCGCTGGGAGTCGGCCGCGTCGTAGATGGTGAAGCTGCCGGGGTAGCCCAGCCGACCCCCCTCGCGGCGCAGGATCCGCACACAGGCGGAATGGAACGTCATCACCCACATCGAGCGGGCGACACGCTGCCCCAACAGCCCTTCGACGCGCTCCCGCATCTCCGCGGCGGCCTTGTTGGTGAACGTGATCGCGAGGACCTCACCCGCGCGTACCCCCCGCTCGGCCAGCAGGTAGGCGATGCGGTGGGTCAGGACCCGGGTCTTTCCGGACCCCGCCCCCGCCACGATCAGCAGCGGACCGCCAGCGTGGGTCACGGCGTCGCGCTGCGGGACGTTTAGACCTTCGAGAAGCTGCTCTTGGACCGACACGGCATCCAGGTTACGGGGGCTCACGAGTGCCCGTCCCACACCCGACCGAGCCACCACGCCCACGACGGGGGCACGCCTCCCACCGGGGCGGGTGGCCGGGCTCGGGCTCAGCCCACGCCCATGCCGGTGAACACGGACGCGGCCACCACCAGCAGCGCGCCCCCGAGGAGGGCGCAGACAGCGGGGCGCCCGCCCACTGCCCCGGTAGCGGCCCCCGTCGAACGGTGCTGCCCCGCGCGCGCCCCGAGGGGGCGCCGGGCGCTCCACGCGTATCCGGCGGCCAGGCCGACGAAGCACAACCCGGTCAGCAGCATGACAACGAAAACGGTCCACTCGGCCGCGCCTGGCGGCACGCTCAACGAGTTCAGTTCGATGTGGGGCACGGTTCGCACCTTCGTCGCCGTCCTCGCGGACCCTCGACTCTGCCAGCGCCGGGATCGGGAGGCAACCGTGCCGGTCCGGGGGTCAGAACAACTTGCGCGCGCTGGCCCAGCGACTGAGCTCGTGCCGGTTGGAGAGCTGTAGCTTGCGCAGCACCGAGGACACGTGGGTCTCGACGGTCTTCACCGAGATGAACAGCTCCTTGCCCACCTCCTTGTAGGCGTAGCCGCGCGCGATGAGGCGCAGGACCTCGCGTTCCCGCTGCGTGAGCCGGTCGAGTTCGGGGTCCATCGGCGGTGAGTCGGTGGCCGCGAACGCGTCCAGGACGAAACCGGCCAGGCGTGGCGAGAAGACGGCGTCGCCGTCGGCGACCCGAACGATCGCGTCGGCCAGCTCTTTGCCGGAAATGGTCTTGGTGACGTAACCGCGCGCGCCCCCACGGACCACACCGATGACGTCCTCGGCGGCGTCGGACACCGACAGCGCGAGAAACTTGATCTCGGGTTGGCTGGCCAGCACGCGACGCAGCACCTCAACCCCGCCCCCTCCGGGAAGGTGGACGTCGAGCAGCACGATGTCGGGTGGGTGCTCCGTTATGACGTGCACGGCGCTGTCGACGTCGCCGGCCTCGCCGATCACGTCGACCGCGTCACCGAGCTCTCCGCGGACTCCACTCCGGAACAGTCGGTGATCGTCGACGATCACCACGCGTGGTACCGCGGCTCCGCTGCCGAAGGTCGTGTTCTCGTCTGCCACATCTGGGACCTTACCCATCCCGGCGGCGCGCCGGCAGCTCGCCATCCGGCCACGGCCGGATCCGGCCCGCCGGTAGCCAGCCGGCCGGCTGCTCACTCCTGCCGTGTGGCGCGCGGCATGCGCAGCTGGACCTCGGTCCCCTCCCCGGGCGCGGTCCGGATCCGGGCCTCACCTCCGTGGCGTTCCATCCGGCCCCTGATGGAACCCCGCACTCCCATCCGGTCGTCGGGAACGGCGTCGATGTCGAACCCCTCACCGCGGTCCCGGACGAAGACGAGCACCTCCTCGGGCTCGACCTCGCCGAACACCGAGATGTTCTCGGCACCGGAGTACTTGGAGGCGTTGACCATGGCCTCCCGGCTCGCCCGCAGTTGCGCGCGGATACCGTCGTCGATCGGCCCGTCGCCCACACAGACCACCTCGATCGGCACCCCGTGGGATTCCTCCACCTCGGCGGCGACGCGCTCCAGCGCGGGCTTGACGGTGGTGTCGGCGTCGGCGGGCCGCTGGTAGAGCCAGCTGCGCAGCGCGCGCTCCTGCACGCGGGCCAGCCGCTGCACCTCGCGCGGGTCATCGCACCTGCGCTGGATGAGGGTGAGCGTGTGGAGCACGGAGTCGTGGATGTGCGCCGCGAGCTCGGCGCGCTCCTGGTTCCTGATGCGCTCGCGGCGCTCGCGGCCGCGCTCACGGACCAGGACCACGATCCACGGCGCCGCGGTCAGGGCGATGCCCACGATCAGGGTGAGCGCGAACGTCAGCCCGGCGCGTGCCTCCGCGAGCTGGTCCTGGAACGTCAGGAAGCCGATGACGCCGATGAGGATGAGCAGCACGCCGAATCCGGTGCGCAGCCACCCCTTCGTGCTGTAGAGCGGGCGGGTCGCCACCAGCTCGTCCCGGAGGGTGGGGTTGGCCTGGCGCCACAGTGTCGCCGCGCCGAGCGCGCCGAACATCAGGAACCAGATCACCGGGTCGAGCATCCAGCCGAAGACGAGGAACAGCAGGACCACGACACCGGCCAGGGCGATGTAGCCGAACGACCGGCGGAGGTCGCGACGCGGCTGCTCCCGCTCCCCGGAGTCCGGCGTGGCCGTGGGGGCGGGAGGGGCGAAGTACCAGAACACGGCGTAGATGACGATGCCGATGCCCGCGAAGCCGAGCGCGACGAACGCCAGACGGGGCACGATCGCGGGGATGCCGAGGTGCTCGGCCAGCCCACCCCCGACACCGGCGATTACCCGCCCGTCACGCACGCGGTGGTAGCGCGGCGTGTCAGCGGCCGTCTCGGTCAACGGTGTGCCTTTCCTACTCGTCCTTCCCCCTCCCAGCATGCCCGCCCGTCACCGCGAGGACATCAGGGAACCACCCCCGGACCGTCCCATCGTGGCTCAGGGTGTGCTCAGGGTCGTCCCGGATAGGCACCCACCGCCGCTGGGGACGAGCATGGGAGTACGAAGGAGGTGTGGTGACCGACCGTGACAGACGAGCAGAAGCCGACTGACGGCACAACGGCGTGGGAGCCGGGGGCTGACGGCACGAACGGCTCGCCGGAAGGGGGCCACGGTCGGGAGCTCCGCAAGACTCCCGAGGCCGGCGTCATTACGGGGGTTTGCGCCGGCCTCGGCGAGTTCACTCGGGTGGACCCGATCGTGTGGCGGGTCGCGTTCGCGGTCACCGGCCTCGCCGGCGGCACCGGCATATGGCTCTACGCGGGCGCGTGGCTGCTGATGCGCGACGCCGAGGGGGGGCCGGCGATGGCGGAGCAGCTTCTCGACCGCAGGTTCGCCCCCGAGGCTGTGCTGACGCTCCTGGGGTTGGCCCTGGCCGCGGCGACCGCGATCAGCCTCCTCGGCGGGATCAGCGGGGGAACGCTGATGCTCGCGAGCCCGCTCATCATCGGCGCGCTCGCGGCCCACAACCGCGGTGTCGACCTGAAACAGGCGCTTCGCGAACTCCCCACGAAGCTGAAGTCCAAGGAACCACCCCCCGCTCCCCCCACTCCGGAGCCGGGGCCGACCTACTACAACCCCGCCCAGCCGTGGGCGTCGGCACCCAACGGGCCGGTCGACCTCGCCGTCGTCGCGCGCCAGTCCCCGCACGGCGCCCAGGCGGCGGGGGAGAACGTGGAGGACGGGGACGATGACGAGGACTCCTGCGCACCAGGGCGAGAGCGGCGGTCGGCGGCGCGGGACCGCAGGAGGGCCAAGCGGCACGAGCGCGGCGTCCTATTGTTGGGGCTCGCGTTCTGGTTCGTGGTCGCCGCCGCCGGCATCACCATCGGGGTCTCCGAACAGCGCCCGTGGGCCGCGCTTCTGGGGCCGGCCACCGGGCCCGTGTTCCTGGGAAGCGTCGTCGCCATCGTCGGTGTGGCGCTCCTGGCCGGCACCTGGTTCGGCAACCGGCGCGGCCTGGTCACCGTCGGGACACTGGTGAGCCTGCTCGTCCTCGCCGCCGCCAGCACGGATCTCACCGGGGTGCGTGTCGCCGAGGAGCACTGGCGTCCCACGACGCCCGCCGAGGCGCGGCAGTACCAGCTCGACGGGGGCAGAGCCGAGTTGGACCTCACCGCGCTGGATGTGGAACCGGGTGAGCGTGTCAACGTTGGCGCGGACGTGCGTTTCGGCCAGGTCGAGGTGCTGGTTCCGGAGGGGGCGCGCGTCGACGTGCACGCCACGTCGACGTTCGGGAGGATCGAGGTGGGCGACGAGAACTGGTCCGGCGCACGCCTCGATGTCCGTTCGACCATGGCCCCCGAGAACGCGGGAGCCGAGGCCGGGGCGTCCGACGGGGCCGACCGGGGCGAGTCGGATGGCGAGTCGGATGAGGAGGCGGCCGAGCTCCCCGAGCTGAACGTGCGTCTGGCGTCCTATGGCGCCCTGATGGAGGTGCGGCGTGTCACGAGTTAGGAAGCCCGACTGGGCGTCGTTCGTCGCCGGTCTGCTGTTCGTCGCGCTCGGCGGGGTGTTCATCGTCAGTGGCACGTCGGACTGGGGAATCACCGCGACGTGGCTGCTGCCGGTGCTCGCGATCGGGTTGGGCATCGTCGCCATCACGCGTGCACTCACCCGTTCGCGGGGCCACGACGACCCCTCCCACCGGTCCGAAACGTAGGCGTCGCGGTCGGGAATCACCCCGTGTCCGGGCGGTCCCGAGCGCGACGGGACGCGCCGGCCACCATTGTCCCGAGGCGTCCATGATGAACTCGCATAGTCACCGCGCGTCTCATTCCCGTCACTATATGGATATGTTCGCATGGTCCCGAGGACGGCGCCCGCCATGTTCCCGAGCCCCGATCGCGCCGTCTTCGGGAGGGGTCGATGAGACGGTCGCTAGCTTGGGCCACTGTCGGCGTCGTGTCCGTCGCCGTGGCCGGTGGTTCTGCCACCGCCGTCGCCGCGGACACTGGCGACAGCGGCGAACCCGCGCGGGGCGCGGTGGCGGAGGGGGAGGTCGGGCCCGCTTCCCCGGAGGACAGCCGCGGCGGGTACAGCGGGTACGGCCACCAGCCCACCACGGAGGGGGCGAACAACGGGGTCGCGGAGTTCGAGGGGGCCACGGTGACCGAGAGGTCGGCGCGAACCGGCGAGACCACCCTCGAGGAGCAACCGCTGGACTCCGGGGACGGCACGGGTACGGGCTCCGGGAGCACGGGCGCGAACGACGGTGAGGCGCCCGGCGGTCCCGCCCAGCCGGAGGAGGAGCCGCGGCCGCCGGAAACGACGCCGGGGTCGGGAGCCGAGACCGGCCGGACCCTGCCCCTCACCGGGGGTCCCCTCGCCGGGATCGCCGCTCTCGGCGGGATGGCGCTCACCTCCGGCCTCGGCCTACTCGGACTCGCGCGCCGGATGCGCTACACACCGCGGCACCGCGCCCGCCGGGCGGGCCGCGCCGGTCGGAACCGGTCGTGAGAGTTTCGGTGGCCGCTCCGGCCAGCGCGCCGTGCGGCCACCGACACTCACGCGGCCCCGTGTGCGGGGCCGCGTGCCGTGGCGCGGTGGCTACTCGCCGCTCCAGTTGGGCGCGCGCTTCTCGGCGAACGCCGCGGCGCCCTCCATGGCGTCCTTGCTGGTGAACACCGGAGCCGTGATCTCCTCCTGGCGGTCCCACATCTCCGAGCTCGTCCAGTCGTCGGACTCCACGATGACCCGTTTGGACGTGGTGACCGACAGGGGGGCGTTGGCGGCCACTCGGGCCGCGAGTTCCCGCGCCCCTTCGAGCGCGCCCCCACTCTCGGTGACCCGGTTGACCAGACCGAGATCGGCGGCGCGCTTGGCGTCGACGTGGTCACCGGTGAGGGCGAACTCCATCGCGATGTTGCGCGGGATCCGGTTGTGCAGCCGGAGCAGACCGCCGCCACCGGCGACCAACCCGCGCTTGACCTCGGGAATACCGAACTGGGCGTCCTCGGCGGCGACCACGAGGTCACACGCCAGAACCACCTCGAACCCGCCGGCGAGGGCGAACCCCTCGACCGCGGCGATCAGTGGCTTGCGCGGCGGGCGCTGCGCGAATCCCGCGAACCCGCGGCCCTCGACGAAGGGGACCTCGCCCTGCATGAACGCCTTGAGGTCCATGCCGGCGCAGAAGGTCCCCCCGGCCCCGGTGATGATCCCGATGGTCAGGTCGTCACGGGCGTCCAGGTCGTCCAGCGCCTCGGCGATGGCGTTCGCGGTCGCGGCGTTGACCGAGTTCTTGGCCTTGGGCCGGTTGATCTCCACGACGGCGACGCCGTTGTCGGTGGTGTAACTGACCTCGTCGGTCACGATGGCCTCCTAGGGCTACTTCGGTGGCATGCGCAGGCCACCGTCGATCCGGACGACCTCGGCGTTGAGGTAGCTGTTCTCCAGCAGCGACCGGACCAGATGGCCGAACTCCGCCGGGGTTCCCAACCGCTTGGGGAACGGTACCGGCGAGGCCAGGTGCTTCTTGAACTCCTCGGACTCGGGGCCCTGGCCGTAGATGGGGGTGTCGAGGATCCCCGGTGCCACCGTGTTCACTCGGATTCCGGCAGCGGCGAGGTCGCGCGCGGCGGGCACCGTCATGCCGATGATGCCGCCCTTCGAGGCGGAGTAGGCGATCTGGCCCACCTGCCCCTCGAGGCCGGCCACGGAGGCGGTGTTGACGATCGCGCCACGCTCGCCGTCCTCCCCGACCGGATCGGTGGCCGACATCGCGGCGCCGGCCAGACGGACCAGGTTGAACGTGCCGATCAGGTTGACGTCGATGACCTTCTTGTAGCTCTCGAGGTCGTGCGGCTGGCCCTCACGGTTGACCGTGCGGGTGGCCCACCCGATACCGGCACAGGCCACGGCGATCCGCAACGGTTTTCCGGTGTCCACCGCGGCCTGCACCGCGGCCTGCATCTGGGCCTCGTCGGACACGTCGGTGGCCACGAAACGACCGTCGACGCTCTTGGCCAGTTCCTCCCCGCGTTCGGCGTTCAGGTCGGCGATGACGACGGTGGCACCGGCCGAGGCCAGTTCCTTCACGGTGGCCTCACCGAGACCACTCGCGCCCCCGGTTACGAGGGCGGATACTCCATTCAGCTCCATGCGCGGCACTCTACAGACTCCGCGCCCGCCCGACTAGAACGGGGTTCGGGTGTCGCCGGCACACGTCGCGGTCGCGAGGCGGGCGGGGTGGGTCCGGGGCTCGCGTGGCCGTGTCGCACTGGTCTTCGTTGATCTTGTCGCTGTCGGCACGGAAATCGATTTCCATTATCGATGGCGACAAGATCAACAAATCGTGCGCGGAGGTCAGCTCTCCCACGGTGGATGTGACGGTCATAGCTGAGTAACCTGTTGGTGTGACTTGTCCAAAATGCCAGGGCCAAATGCGCACGTTCGACCGCCAGGGAGTCCACATCGACCGCTGCAACGAGTGCAGCGGGGTCTTCCTCGACCGGGGCGAGCTGGAGCAGCTCATGGAGGCCGAACAGCAGCACTACGGGGCCCCTCCCCCCGACCCCGACCAGCCGCGACGTCCTCCCCAGGGCGGGTACGCCCCCCAGGGTGGGTACGGACACGGCGGGTACCAGGGGCAACCGCAGGCGTCCCGCCCCTACCCCGACTCCCCGAAGCCGTTCGGCTCCTACCCCGACTCCCCGCCGCCCTACGGTCGACGCAAGAAGAAGGGCTTTCTCGAGCAGCTGTTCGACTAGCCGCAGGTGAACCCACTGATCTGCGGGGGGTGCGGCGCACTGGCGGAGACACCGCTGGTGGACTCCCCTCCACCGGTGCTCGCCTGCCAGGAGTGCGGGCACCGGCAACCGTTCCGGCGACTGCCGCTGTGGTGCGTCACCGGCCCCAGCGGCACGGGGAAGTCGACGGTGGCCCGCGTCCTCGTCGAGCGGCTCCGGGAACGGTTCGTCGTCCTCGAACAGGACGTGCTGTGGCTGCCCGGGCTGCGTGACCCGGCGGGCAACCATCGCGCGTTCCGGTCGGCGTGGCTGCGCGTGGCCGCGATGATTCAGCAGAGCGGCCGGCCGGTCGTGCTGTGCGGCACGGTCGTCCCACCGGAGCTGGAACCGCTGGACGAACGCGTGCTGTTCTCCGACATCCGATACCTCGCGCTGGTGTGCGAGCCCGAGACCCTCGCCGGGCGGTTGCGCGGCCGGCCGGCCTGGCGGCAGTGGTCCCGGGAGCGCATCGACGAGACCCTCGAATTCAACGCGTGGCTGTGCGACTCGGCCGCCGAGCTGTCACCTCCGGTGGAGCTGCTGGACACCACGCACGAGCCCGCCACGGCGACGGCCGGGCGCGTCGAGGCGTGGCTCCACCGCACCGCCGTTGGTTCGGGCGGCACCGACGCCCCCTGACTCGTCCGGCGCCGCGCGGACGAACCCCACGCCCTACCTCGTCGCGCTACCGGGACGCGGACTCCCGAACGGGGCGCTCACCCCCGCTCCGCCTGGTGGCGCTCCACCCACCCGGTCAGCGAGTCGCCCTGGATGGCCGCGGCCATCAGGTCGGGGAACTCGTCGGGTGTGCAGGCGAACGCGGGCACACCCAGCTCAGCGAGCGCCGCGGCGTTCTGCCGGTCGTAGGCGGGCGCTCCCTCGTCGGACAGCGCGAGCAGCACCACCACCCGAACGCCGGACGCGGTCATCGCGGCCACCCGCCGCACCATCTCGTCGCGGATGCCGCCCTCGTGGAGGTCGCTGACGAGCACGAAGACGGACTCGGAGGGCCGGGTGAGGAGCCCTTGGCAGTAGGCGATCGCGCGGTTGATGTCGGTGCCGCCGCCGAGCTGGGTGCCGAACAGCACTTCCACCGGGTCCGACAGCCGCTCGGTCATGTCCACCACCGAGGTGTCGAACACCACCAGCGAGGTACGCAGCGTCCGGATCGACGCCAACACCGCGGCGAACACGCTGGCGTACACCACGGAGGAGGCCATGGACCCGCT
Organism: Halostreptopolyspora alba; assembly: GCA_003725585.1. Classification (GTDB taxonomy): domain Bacteria; phylum Actinomycetota; class Actinomycetes; order Streptosporangiales; family Streptosporangiaceae; genus Lipingzhangella; species Lipingzhangella alba. The sequence goes on from RJMB01000013.1 coordinate 11,119, forward strand.
CTGGTCGACCGCCAGCGTCACGTGCCGCTGCACCCCCTGGCTGCGGCGCCCATACCCGACCAGGGTCTCCGGTACCACCGTGCGCTGCTCCGGAAGGTAGTTCGCCAGGTTGCGCCGGATGGTGCGGTCCCAGTCGATGTCGGCGACCCGGCGCGGCCGGTGGGTGCGCGCCGACCGGTCCAGCGCGCCACGCACCACCGACCGGGTGCGGTCCCGCAGCCGCCGCTCCAGGTCCTCCACGACCCGCCGGACCACCCCGCGCGCGGACTCCCGAGCCTGTTGTGGCATGACCTTGTTCAGCGACAACAGGGTGCCCACCAGGTGCACGTCGGGCTCGACCGACTCCAGCATCTCGGGTTCCGTGAGCATCTGGTTGAGCCCGAGCCGCCGCATCGCGTCGGTCTGCATCACCCGCACCACCGACGACGGGAAGTAGGTGCGGATGTCGCCGAGCCACCGCGCCACCTTCGGGGCCGACGCGCCGAGGCCGGCCTTGCGGTCGTTCCCGGACGGCCCGTCATCGCCGTCCTGACGGTCGTACAGCGCGCCCAACGCCTCATCCATGCGGGCGTCGGTGTCGTTCAGGCTCGCGCACCGCTCCTGGGACGCGTCGCCGAGCACCAGCCGCCAGCGCCGGAGGCGTTCGTCGGGGGCGGTGTCGGCCGGGGGTGTGGGGTCGGCCGTGGCCATGGAAGCTCCCTCGGTTCGGGCGTCGGGCAGTGGGGTGGGGGCGGGCACGGGCTCACCCGCCGATGATCGCGGCCACCGTGGTCATCGCCGGGGCGGCCCGTCGTGTGTCGATCCCCGGGCCAGTGTGCGGTTGCCCGGTGTCCTCCGCGGGTCGGGGGCGGGCCACGACCTCGCCGATGGAGCGCCGCTCGGGGGAGGCGAAGGCGCCGAAGGTGCGCCGCAGCAGCGGCAGGACGGCGGTGAACGCGCCGTCGGACAGGCCGGTGAGCCAGGTGTCGACCACCGCGAGCAGCTCGTGGTCGTGCGCCAGGATCATCCCGCTGCCCGAGAGGAACCCTTCGAGCCAGGCGGCGGCGTGCGCGGGGTCGCCGGCACGCGAGACGGCCAGCCCGAGGCGCCGCCGCACGGTGGCGGAGTCGACCCGCCCGGAGTCGTGCAGGATGCGGTGCGCCCGCCCCGCGACCAGTCCCGGTACCACCTCGCGGGCGGCGAGGGTGTCCAGTGTGTCCAGCCACCGCCGTTCGGCGTCCGCTCCGAGCAGGTGGGCGGCGGTGTGAACCGCGTCGACGAGGCCGGTCATCGTGGTGGCGGCGTCGTCGTCCAGGTTGGCCACGGCCGGCGCGAGCCCGGAGCACACCCGGCGCAACAGCTCGTCGGCCACCGTGCGCAGCGCCTCGGCGTCGGTGCCACGGACGTCGCCGTAGCGTGAGGACCGCGCCAGCGGCGGTAGCGCCCCCATCAGGTGTGTGACGTCGCGGTCGGCGGCGGCGCGTCGCGCGACGGCGTCGAGCACCTCGGGTAGGGCGTCGGTGAGCTCGGCCAGCAGGCAGCGCTCGGTGAGGTCGGTAAGTGTGGGTAGCTCCGCCGACGCGGCGAGGTCGCGCGCCCTGGCGGTGGCGGCGCCGGCCACGGTGGTGCCCCACCGGCTCGCCTCGATGACGGCGACGTCGAGTTCCGGTGCCCACTGGACCTGCCACGACTCGCGGAACGTGCCGCGTGAACGCACCTGGTCGCGCGCCGGCACTCCCCAGTTCACCCCGATCAGCCGCAGCCGGTGCAGCAGGACGCTGCGATCCCGTTGCCGCTCCGTGCGCAGGTCGAGGGTGATCCGCTTGCTCAGCGCCTCGGGTTTGAACCGCAGCGCGCGCTGGGTGGCGGCGAGGTCGCGCTGCAGCGGAACCATGGGAGTGTCCTCGGGTACCGCGCCGAGCCGCTCGCCCACCACCATGCGCCGGTGGGCCAGCTGGGCGCGGGACTCCTCTCCCTCGCACAGCACCGCGCTGGTGGCCTCGGCGACCTCACTCAGCCCGGCCAGCGGCCGCCCCCGCACGGTCGCCAGGGTCTCGGCCAGCCGCACCGCCTCGATGACGTGGGCCGATGATACGGGTTGGTCCTCGTCGCGCAGCACCCGCGCGGTGTCGGTGAGCCACCGGTGGATGGGCCGGTCGGGCGCTGTGAACAGGTGGTGGTACCAGCCGGGCGCGGTCACCCCCGCCCGGTAGCCGCTGGCGGTGGACAGCCGGCCGTGTGTCCACGGCACCCAGGTGACGTTGGTCTTCACCTTGGACAGGCCGCGCAGCAGTGCCCTGTCGGCGGTGGCTGTTTTCGCGTGCGCGTTCGTTTTCGGGTCGCTGAGCGCCGGGGCGTGCCACGCCCCGCAGATCACGGCCAGCCGTTCGTACCCCTCCTTGAGCGCGGCGCGTATGGTCTGGCGCATGTGCGCCTCGCGGCGTGCCTCACGTTCGTCGGGTTCGGGCGCCAGCTCGGTACGCACGGCGGCCATGGCCTCGGTGATCGCGGGGAACGGGGAGGGTTCGCCGTCGTCGCGCTGCTCGACGACGTCGTCCCACCACCGTTCGGCGTCATCGTAGCCGGCGGCCTCGGCCAGCACCGCGAGCGGGTCGAGGCGGGCGCGCCGCGCCGCCCGGTCGGCGGGGTCCTCGGGCGCCTCCGGTTGGCCGTTCTCGTCTTCGGTGCCGGGTGTGTGGTCAGCGCGCCGTTCGGCCAGGGTGACGCCGGCCGGGAGGTCGCAGAACCGCACCGCGGTGTCGTGGTCGTGGGCGTAGCGCAGGGCCTGCCACTCCGGGGAGAACGTGGCCAGCGGCCAGAACGCGGACGTGGCGGGGTCGTCGGGGTGGTACGCGAGCAGCGCCACCGGTGGCTCCACGGCACCGACCAGCCCGGTGAGGGTGTCGGCCTCGGGTGGTCCCTCGATGAGGACGGCGTCGGGTTCCAGCTCCTCCAGTGCGGTGAGCACCGCGCGGGCCGAGCCCGGCCCGTGGTGGCGGATCCCCAGGACGTGGACGTCGGATCCGGCGGCGCCGGAGCCGGCGCGTGCTGTCGTGACCGCCATCAGGCGCCGACCTCGCGGCAGGCGCGGTAGAGGTCACGCCACTCGGCGCGCTCGCGCACCACGGTTTCCAGGTACTCGTCCCACACCACACCGTCGGAGACCCGGTCCTGCACCACGGCGCCACGAATCCCGGAGGCGACGTCGCCCGGGCTCAGCCGGCCGTCGCCGAAGTGGGCGGCGAGCGCGATGCCGTTGGTGACCACCGATATCGCCTCGGCGGTGCTGAGCGTGCCGCTGGGCGACTTCACCTTGGTCTGGCCGTCCTCGGTCACCCCGGAGCGCAGCTCGCGGAAGACCGTGACCACACGCCGGATCTCGGTGATGCTCTCCGGCACCCTCGGCAGGTCCAGTGACCGGCCGAGCTGCTCGACCCGGCGGCTGACGATGTCCACCTCGTCCTCGGCGGAGTCGGGAACCGGCAGCACCACCGTGTTGAACCGGCGGCGCAGGGCGCTGGAGAGGTCGTTGACGCCACGGTCGCGGTCGTTGGCCGTGGCGATCAGGTTGAACCCGCGTTGTGCCTGCGCCTCGGTGCCCAGCTCGGCCACGGGCAGGGTCTTCTCCGACAGCACTGTGATCAGCGCGTCCTGGACGTCGGAGGGCATCCGGGTGAGCTCCTCGACCCGGGCGACGGAGCCGCGTCCCATGGCGGTCATGATCGGGCTGGGCACGAGCGCCTCCTCGGAGGGACCCTCGGCGAGCAGTCGGGCGTAGTTCCAGCTGTAGCGGATGGCCTCCTCGGCGGTTCCGGCGGTGCCCTGCACCAGCAGGGTGGAGTCGCCGGAGATCGCGGCGGCGAGGTGCTCCGACAGCCAGGTCTTCGCGGTTCCCGGCACTCCGATCAGCAGCAGGGCGCGGTCGGTGGCCAGCGTGGAGACGGCCACCTCCACCACCCGGCGGGCGCCGATGTACTTCGGGGTGATCTCGGTTCCGTCGGCCGCCTGTCCGCCCAGCAGGTACTGGGCGACCGCCCACGGGGACAGCTGCCAGCCCGGCGGGCGCTGCCGGTCATCGGCTTTGGCCAGTGCCTCGATCTCGGCGGCGTAGGTCTGTTCCGCGTGTGGCCGCAACGCCTCGGTGGTGGACGAGGCGAGGGGGGTGGCAGCGGTCAACTCAGCTCCTTGGTGTCATCTCGGGTCGCAACGCGGCGTGGCCGTCGGGCGGGCCGTCACCGGGCATTCTCGCGGCTGGGGGAGACAATCGCGGCGTTGGGAACTCACCCGAACTCGGCGCGCATCTCGTGGCGGAACCGCAGCGTGGCCCCCAGCTGGACCACGTTGGACGGGGGGTTCGACGTTGTGGGGGTGAAGCGCTCGTACATGGTTGGCGGCATGCCGAACGACGCGTCGAAACAGACGCCGGGCAGGTGGTTCGTCCGGCGGCCGGACGTCGACAGCTGGTCGATGACCTCCGCGACGCGCCCGCCCAACTCCTCGGTCCAGCGGGACCCCACAAGCCCGGAGATGCCCCACGGCATGCGTAGCACCCGCTCGTGGTCCTCGGCGAGGAGTCGGGACACCCAGGCGCACCTCTCCGCCACCGGCAGCACCGCCAGCAGTGCCCCGGGCTCGGGCACCTGGCCCCGACGCGACCGGGGTTCGCCGTGGAACCGTTCGATCGCCGGCAACAGGGCCCGTGCCCACTCGGGGTCCCGCTGGACCACGGCGGCGTTGCCGAGCGCGGCCAGCAGGTCCCACTCGCCCGCCCCGGCCACGAGCGCCCCGACCTCCGCCGGGGACGCGTCCAGGTGCCCCGGCCAGAACCGCAGCGGTGTGTGCGTCACCAGCGCCCACAGCCACTCCCCGCGCGCGTCGCCGGACCCCTTCCCGTTGGTCTTGGTGACCAGTGCCAGGTCACGCGCGAGATCGCTGTCGGTGGGCTCCGGCGCGACCACGCGCAACGGGCGGTCCCCGCCCCGGTTCGGGGCGCCCAGCCACACGTGCTCGCGCGCGTACGCGCACAACCGGTCCGCGTGAGCGCTGTCGGGGAGCCGCGCCAGCAGCGCCAGAGCGGCACCGCGCACGGCGGCCCCCCGGTCGTCCAGCGCCCGCTCCAGGAACGGCTCGTCATCGACGCTCAGGTTGGTGTCCAGGGTGAGCAACAGCTCGCGGCGCGGCCCGGCCCTCTCGCCCGCCCACACCCCCTCCAGCAGCTCGCGCGCCCGCGCCGGGGCCCGCGCCCGAAGCGTCACCAGGGTACGGTGCCGCTCGGCGGGACTCCCGTGCTCCCAGACCTCGGGGTCGAAGCGTTCGTCGGGCAGGCCGTGCTCGGCGAGGTAGCTCCACTTCGGGTTGTGCCCGGCCAGCCAGTGCCCCCGCTCCCCCACGGCGGCGGCGATCCTCGGGCGCAGGTCGCGGTCGGAGCGGCCCCGGTCGAGCACCCGCGCCAGGGCCTTGGGGGGAACCCGCATCCCCCGCTCGGTGGCCAGTTCCAGCCACTCCCCGAGCAGCCAAACTCGGGTACCGGACACGTCCTGCAGCCCGAAGCGGGTGTGCTCGCCGGCCAACACCACTTCCAGCCGGCGCGCCGCGGCGTCGGGGACCACCGGTCGGGTCTCGGCGGGGGCGGGCGGTACGGGCTCGGCGGTTCCCGGCACCTGTCCGGCGCGCCGTCGCACCACCGCCGCCGCCGCTCGGTCCAGCAGCGCCGCGGCCGGTTCCTCGGCGGGCGTAGCGGGAAGGTCCGCCGCCCGCGGCACCTCCCTGCGGTTCACTCCCATCAGCGCCGTGGACACCAGGCTCGGCCAGGTGTCCGCGCCGCGCGAATCCCCCTCGGTCACGGGGTCGTCACCCTTCCGTCTCGGGTTTCGGGGTCGTCGGTGCCCGTCAGAGGGACATCGCGGTCCGGTCCTCGCCCCACACGGTCAGCGAGCGCGTTCCCCAGGGGGTCCACTCGGCCGCCACGGTGGCGGGCCCGCCGCCGGTGACGGCGAGTAGCGTCCACGGCGGGCACTCGGCCGTGTGCAGGGGCAGGGCGGCGCCGGTGTCGTCGACGAGCGCCCATTCGGGGTCGCGGGCGACCCGGACGTCGGCGAGCACCACCGGCCACGCGTCCAGCCAGGGGTCAACCGCGAGGACCTCCGCGTAGTGGCCCAGCGCCTCGGTCACGGATCCGCCGCCGGGAGGGCCGGCGTCCCCGCCACCGTGGGTCTCGGCGATGGTGGCCCGGTAGCCGTTGGGGTAGAACGCCACCTCGGCGTCGTGGACGGTTCCGGGCCGGAGGGCGGGTTTCGGTGCCTCGTTGGCGGCGGCGAAGGTCAGCGACAGCGCGGTGCGCCCACTGTGCTCGCCACGCAGCCACAGCCGGCGCGTGGTCAGCTTCGCCTCGTTGTCGGTGCTGTCGCGCTTGGCCAGCACTCGCCAGCGGTCACGCACCCGCTCGCCCGTGCGCAACACCTCCTCGCTCCGGAGCCCGAAGCCGATGCGTTCCCGGACGGCCGCGCGCGTGCGTTCGGGCAGGTCCCGCCCGTTCCGGTACCCGTTGATCAGCAGCCGCAGGAGAGCGAACTCCTCCAGCATCCGGTCGGGCCAGTCGGTCTCCAGGGCGGTGAGGGGCGCGAGCGCGTTGACCCGTCCGGCGGCGCCGCTCGCCTTGGCGTCCACGAGGCGCTGGCCCATGCGCGTCCAGTGCTCCCGCTTCCTGCGCGGCGCCTCGGCCAGTCCCGCCTCGACCTGGTCGGTGAGCCACAGCTCCAGCTCCTCGAGGCCGGAGGCGACGAGCTCCTCCCGTTCGCGCGCGGTCCTGTCGGCCTGCTTCGTGGCCTGCCGGCTCTGCTCGGCGGGCTTCTGGGACCTGCCGCGCGCCCTGGCGGCCCGGGATTCGAGCCACTCTCCGACCCAGGCCGGGCCGTCGTCGGGTCCGTCGACCTCGCCGGTGGCCCACAGGTACAGCACGGCCAGCGCGTGTTTGCACGGGAACTTACGGCTCGGGCAGCTGCACTTGGACGCCGGGGCGTTCTCGCCGACCAGGTCCACGGCGGCCTGGTAGCGCTTGGCGCCGCTCCCCTCGCACTCGCCCCAAACGGCGGCCACCCCGCCGTCCGGTCCCGCGCGCCAGCCCCGCGTCGGCCAAGAGGCGGGCCTGGCGATCTTCAGCGCCCCCTTCGTCGAGGACGCGTCGGGTGACAGTGCCCAGACGTCGTCGACACTCCATCGCTCATTCACGGCGAGAAGCGTAGGAGGCGGCGACGACAATCGCGCCACGGTGCCCGCTACCCGCTTCGCGCGGAACCGACCGGAAGCGGCCGCCCGCGCGCGTCGACCAGCCCGGCGGTGACGGTGGATGGCGCGGGTCACCACAGGGCGCCGATGAGTTCCGGGGCGTCCAACGGTCATATCGGGTGAGGAGACATCGCCACCACGCGAAAGGGCGTGACCATGGTCGACCCCGAGGTAGAGCTTGACGGGCGCTTCAGCGAGCCGAGCGCGGTGCCGCCACCGTGGTCCGACGTCGTCGACGTGCTAACACGGTCGGAGATGTTCTGGTTGTCCACCGTCCGGCGCACGGGACGGCCGCACGTGACCCCGATACCGGCCATGTGGCTCGACGGCGCGCTGCACTTCTGCACCGGCGCCGGTGAGCAGAAGGAACGGAACCTGGCGTCGGACCCGCGCTGCGTTCTCACCACCGGCACGAACGAGTTCCGGTCCGGGCTCGACGTCGTGGTGGAGGGGACCGCCGTCCGGGTCACCGAGGAGCGTCGGCTCCACCGGCTGGCCACGTTGTGGGAGTCGAAGCTCGGGTGGCGCTTCGACGTCGCCGACAAAGCGTTCCGGGATCCCGGGGACCAGCGGGTGGCCCTGGTGTTCGGGGTGCCTCCGGAGAAGATTCTCGCCTTCGGCAAGGATCCCTACAGCCAGACGCGCTACCGGCTCCCGGCGGGGTGAGGCGGCACCGCGGCGGCCACCGCGCCGCGCCGGAGGGTGCCGCGCGGCACCCTCCGGCGCACCCGACCGTTCAGCCGACGAGTTCCCTGGTGACGCGTTCCAGGTTGGCGGCGCACGACTCGCGGGCGCGCTCCTCCCAGGCGAACACGCAGACCGTGGCCACACCGTCGAAGCGCATCTCGCGCAGGGTTCCGAAGAACGCGTCCCAGTCCACCTCTCCTTGCCCGATGTCGAGATGCTGGTGCACCCGGGCGGGGGTCCCCGGCGGGTTCAGGATGTAGCGCAGCCCCGAGGACCCCTTGTGGTCGAAGACGTCCGCGATGTGCACGTGCCGCAGCTTGTCGCCGGCGTAGTGCAGCATTGCGCGGATGTCGGCGCCCGGGGCGTCACCGGAGAGGTGGAAGGTGTGCGGCGCGCAGTAGACGTAGTTCACCCACGGCTTGTTGATCGCGCGCACCAGGTCCACCCCTGGCCCGTTGACCTCGCAGAAGTCGTCGGGGTGTGGTTCGAGGTTGAGCGAGATCCCCTCGCGCTCGAACACGGGCAGCAGCTCCTCCATCGACTTCCAGAAGGCGGCCTCGCTCTCGGCGGCACGCTCCGGGCGCCCGTTGAACTCGGAGTTCATCAGCGTGCACCCCAACTCCACGGCGACCTCGATCATCCGTCGCCAGTAGCGCACCGCCGCCTGACGCTCCTCCTCGTCGGGACCGGACCATCGGTACAGGGGCAGGATGCTCGCCAGTTCGACTCCGGTCTCGCGGAGCGCCTTCCCGAGCTCGGCCACGCGGTCGTCGTCGGCGCGCGGATGCAGGAAGAACGGCATGAAATCCTCGCGTGGCGACAGTTCGATGTGGTCGTATCCGAGGTCGGCGACCGTGCGCACCATCTCCGGCACCGGGAGCGCGCGGAACATCGTGGGGTCCAGGGCGATCTTCACGGGGAGGTCTCCTTACGTCTCGTCGGCGGCTCGCTCGTAGAGGTCCGGACGGTCCCCGACACCGGCGCCGACGAGGTCGCCGGAGTGCAGTGCGCGCACGGTGGCGTCGCCGATCATCGCCGCGGCGTAGCCGTCCCACGCGCTGGGGCCGGCGGCGCGCCCGGCGGCGACCGAGTCGACCCACTCCTGGATCTCCAGGTCGTAGGCCGCGCCGAACCGGTCCTTCCAGTGCTGCGGTACGAGAGTGTGGGCACGCCCCTGGCTGCGCACGAGCGGCTGCTCGGGGTCGGCCAGCTGCACCGTGCCGGTCTCGCCGACCACCTCACACCGGATGTCGTAGCCGTACTGGCAGTTCACGAACACCTCGACGTCGACGCGCGCCCCGCTGAGCATCTCGAAGAGCATGACCTGGGGGTCCTGCAGGTGGTCGAACCGACGGGTGGTCCGACGTGGCCTGAGCACCCGGGCCGAGGCGATCTCGTCGTCCAGCAGCCAGCGCACGGCGTCGATCTCGTGGATGGCGGTGTCGTGCGTGGCCATCTCCGAGTGGTAGGACTCGGGGACGGTCGGGTTGCGGTGCGCGCAGTGCGCCATCAGGGGGGTACCGATCTCTCCAGCTGCGACTGCGCGCCGCATCGCCCGGTACCCGGCGTCGTAACGGCGCATGAACCCCACCTGGACCAGACGCCGGCCGTGCCGGGTCTCGGCGTCGACGATCCGCACACAGTCCTCGATGGTGGTCGCCAGGGGTTTCTCGCAGAACACCGGCGTGCCCGCGTCGATCGCGGCGAGCACCGACTCGGCGTGCGCCGGCCCCCAGGAGGCGACGAGCACCGCGTCGACGTCGGCGGCCCCGATCACCTCACGGCCGGACGGCGCCACCCGCGCCCCGGCGGACGCGGCCACCTCCGCGGCCCTGTCGGTGTCGATATCGGTCACCGCCGTCACCTCGGCGCCGTTCACCACCGAGGTGAGGCGACGGACGTGGTCGGCTCCGATCATCCCCGCGCCGACCACTCCGACCTTGACGGTCATCTCTTCCTCCTCCCGCCGGGCGGTGGACGCTACGTCCATCCCGGCGTGCTGTCGTGCAGGGGGTCCACCGTGGGCAGCTGGCCACGCTCCAGCTCGTGCTCCAACGCGTCGAGCTCGGCGCCGCCGGCCATGTGGTGGGTCAGGTCCTCCAGTGACAGCTCGGAGCGAGGCGCGTCGAACTCCACCTCGCCCAGCTTGATCACCACGAAGTGGTCGCCGACCATGTACGCGTGGTGCGGGTTGTGGGTGATGAAGACGACGCCCAGCCCGGCGTCGCGCGCGGCGTTGACATACTTCAGCACCACGCCCGACTGCTTGACGCCCAGCGCGGCGGTGGGCTCGTCGAGGATCAGCACCCGCGCGCCGAAGTAGATCGCGCGGGCGATGGCCAGGACCTGTTTCTGCCCGCCGGAGAGGTTCTGCACCGGCATGTCGATGCTGGGCAGGTCGATGCCCATCTTCTGGAGCTCCTGGTCGCAGATCGCGCGCATGCGACCGATGTCGAGGCGGCGCAGGGGGCCGAACCCGGTGCTCAGCTCCGACCCGAGGAAGAAGTTCCGCCACACGGGCATCAGCTGCACGATCGCCAGGTCCTGGTACACGGTGGCGATGCCGTGGTCGAGCGCCTCCCGCGGCGAGGAGAACCGTACCGGTTTCCCGTCGACCCGGTACTCCCCCTCGGTGGACCCGTGCAGCCCGGCGATGATCTTGATCAGTGTGGACTTGCCGGCGCCGTTGTCACCCAGGATGCAGGTAACCTCGCCGGTGCCGACCTTCAGGTCGATCCCGGAGAGCGCGCGGACGTTGCCGAAGGACTTGCCCACACCGCGCAGCTCCACGATCGGGTCCGAACCCTCGGGTTCGCGAGGGCGCGGTGGGTCGGTGTGTGTGGTCATCGCGGACATCTCTCACTCATCTCTTGTTCGCCTGCGTGCGGACCCACGAGTTGACCAACACCGCCGTCAGCAGCATCGCGCCGACGAAGAACATCACCCAGTTGTTGTCCCACCCGGCGTAGACGATGCCCTGCTTGGTCATGCCGTAGATGAACGCGCCGATCACGGCGCCGATCACGGTGCCGTAGCCGCCGGTGAGCAGACAGCCGCCCACCACCGCGGCCATGATGTAGAGCAGCTCGTTTCCGACACCCTCGCCCGACTGCACGGTGTTGAACTTGAACAGCATGTGCATCCCGACGAACCACGCCATGAAGCCGACGGTCATGAACAGGCCGACCTTGACCTTGTGCACCGGGACGCCGACGGCGCGGGCGCTCTCCCTGTTGCCGCCGACCGCGTAGATCCAGTTGCCGACCCGGGTCCGCATGAGCACCCAGGTGGCCACGGCGGCGAACACCAACCACCAGATGACGGTGGCCCGCAGGTTGAACCCCGCGATGTCGAACTCCGAGGCGAAGACGAGCCGCGCGGAGTCGAACCCGTCCATGTTGGAGATGTTCTGGGTGGCCACGCCGCCGGTGATCAGCTTCGTGACGGCCACGTTGATTCCCTGGAGCATCAGGAACATCGACAGTGTGATCAGGAAGCTGGGAACGCGCGTGCGTATCAGCAGCAGCCCGTTGACGAACCCGATCCCCACCGAGACCAGGAGGGCGACCGCGGCGCCCACCCACACGTTGGTGCTGAGCTGGTAGCTGAACATGCCGGCGGTGATCGCCGAGGTGATCACCGCGACGCCGGCGGAGAGGTCGAACTCCCCGCCGATCATCAGCAGCGCCACGGCGATGGCCATCAGCCCGATCATCGAGCTGGCGTAGAGCACGGTGGAGAACGAGGACGCCTGCCGGAACGGCTCCGCCACCGCGAAGAAGACGCTGAACACGACAACGGCGCCGATCAGCGAGCCGACCTCCGGACGTGACAGGAAGCGCCGGAGTAGTGAGCGTTGGCCGACCCGAAGCGCCTTCTCTGAGCCGTTCCCCTCAGGGCTGGTCGCCCTGGGGGCCAGTGTCTGGCTCATCGTCGGATCACCGGGTCCCTTCCTCGGCGTACTCGGCGACCTCGTCGATGTTGTCCTCGTCGATGAACTCGGGGCCGGTGAGGACGGGCTCCTCACCACCGCCGGAGATGTTGCCGTTGGTGTTGTAGAGCCACAGCCCGTCGACGGCCAGGTAGCCCTGCAGGTAGGGCTGCTGGTCGACGGCCCATTCCACTTCGCCGTTCTGCAGCGCGCTCACCAGATCGCTGTTGGTGTCGAACGTGGCGACCGAGGCGTCGCTGCCCGCGTCGTCCACCGCGTCGATCGCGGTCATCGCGAACGGCGCGCCCAGCGTGACGACGTAGTCGATGGCCTCGTCCTCCTGGAGCTTGGCGGTGATCCCCGAGCTGACGTCCGGCATGCTGGAGCCGTCGACGTAGAGCGTCTCCGAGTCGCCGTCGAAGGACTCCTCCAGGGAGGAGCACCGTTCCTCCAGGGCGACGTGGCCCTGCTCCTGGATCACGCACAGCGCCTTCTGGGCGTCGACCTCGTTGAGCCGATCGCCGAACGCCTTACCGGCGAGGGTCTCGTCGGTGCCGAAGTACTCCAGCAGGCCGGCCTCCTCCCAGTGGTCGATGCCGGAGTTCAGTCCGACCACCGGGATGCCGGCCTCGTTGGCGGCGTCGATCGCGCCCTGCAGGGCGTCCGGCTTCGCCAGGGTCACGGCGATGCCGTCGACATCCCTGTCCACCGCGTTCCGGATGAGCGTGGCCTGCTCCCCGGCTTCGGGGTTGGAGGCGTAGTCGAGTGTGATGTCGCTCTTGGCGGCCGCGTCCTCCGCGCCGGCGCGGACGATGTCCCAGAAGGTGTCGCCCTCGACCTCGTGGGTGATCATCGCGATGGTCATTTCCGGGGTTTCGACGTCGCCACCCCCCTCGGCCTGTTGTCCGCCCTCCTCACTGCATGCGGTGACCACCAGCGCGAGGCCGCCCGCGGCGGCCAGTAGGCTGAACAGTTTGCGGTTCATGGCGAGAACCTCTCGTGTGTTCCGTGACGCGTGATGCGTGTCTTGTTGGTGCTTCTCGTGGTCGCGTGAACGACTTGCGGGGGGCTCCGGACGGGGGCCGTGCGGAGTCAGCGCGCCCGGCCCGGGCCCGGCTTCGAAACGAGGGATGTCATGCCTTCTGGTGCCGCGCCCCCAGACCGCAGGAGTTCAGGTACCGCCGGGTGCGGATCGCGACCGGCTGCGGCACGTCGAAGTCGCACGGGTACAGGTCCTGCTCGACGATCACGAACACCCGCGCGTCGACCTCTCTGAGGGCGTCGATGACGCTGTCGGGGGCCGGTTCGCCCGCGGGCGGCTCGACACAGACACCGCGTTTGACCGCCTCGCCGAACGAGAGGTCCTCCGCACGGACCTGGGCGAGTACCTCGGGGTCCATCTGCTTGATGTGGACGTAGTCCACCCGTTCGGAGTAACGGCGGATCAGGTCGACGGCGTCACCGCCGCCGTAGGCGACGTGTCCGGTGTCCAGGCACAGGGAGACGTAGTCGGGGTTGGTGCCGTCGAGGAACCGCTCGATCTCGGGCTGCGACTGGATGTGGCTGTCGGCGTGCGAGTGCAGGCAGAGCCGCACGTCGTAGTCGTTCAGCAGTATCTTGCCGAGCTCGTTGGCGCCGCGGTGCACCGTCCGCCAGGCGTCCTCCGGCAGCTCCGGCGACTCGGTGAACCGGCCGGTCTTCTCGTCGCGGTACATCGGCGGGATGAACACCAGGTGGTGCGCGCCCACGGCGCGGGTGAGCGCGGCGACCTTGCGGATCGTGGCGAGCGTGTCGTCCCAGGCGTCCGCGCGGTGCAGCGCGCCGAACGCGGTGCCGCCAGAGACCCGCAGGCCGCGTCGGTCGACCTCCGCGGCGAGCCGGCTCGGGTCGGTGGGCAGGTAGCCGTAGGGGCCGAGCTCCAGCCAGGAGTATCCGGCGCCGGCCAGCTCGTCCAGGAACCGGTACCACGGGGTCTGGTGCTCGTCGTCCGGAAACCACACGCCCCAAGAGTCGGGGGCCGATCCCAGGACCAGGTTGTCGGCGGGCTCAGCGCCGGTGGGGGTACTCAATGTCTGCCTCCTCGGAAGGTGCTGGTGCTCATTGCGCGGTGGGGAAGTTCAGCTCACTGTCGGAGGGCCGGTTGACGCGTGGCCAACGGCTGGTGACGACCTTGGCCCGGGTGTAGAAGTCGACGCCCTCGGGCCCGTGGATGTGCTTCTCGCCGAACAGCGAGTCCTTCCAGCCGCCGAACGAGTAGTGCGCGGTTGGCACGGGGATCGGCACGTTGACGCCGACCATGCCCACCCGGACGCCGCGGTGGAATCGGCGGGCGGCCTCGCCGTCGCCGGTGAACACCGCGGTTCCGTTGCCGTAGGGGTTGGCGTTGATGAGCGCGATCGCCTCGTCGACGTCCCGGCTCCGGACCACGGACAGCAGCGGGCCGAACACCTCGTCGTCGTAGACCTCCATGCCGGGCTCGACGCGGTCGATGAGGCTGGGGCCGACGAAGAAACCGCCCTCGTGGCCCTCGACGGTGACGCCGCGGCCGTCGACGACGACGTCCGCCCCCTGCTCGGCGCCGCTGGAGACGTAGCTCGCCACGCGGTCACGCGCCTGCGCGGTGATCAGCGGGCCCATCTCGGTGGCCGGGTCATGGCCGGGACCGACCCTGATCGCCCTGGCCCTGCTCTCCAGCGTCGAGACCAGGGCGTCGCCGGCCTCGCCCACGGCCACGGCCGCCGAGACCGCCATACACCGCTGTCCGGCGGAGCCGTAGGCGGCCGCGGTGAGCTGGGTCGCGGCGAAGTCGAGGTCGGCGTCGGGCAGCACGACGGCGTGGTTCTTCGCCCCGCCCAGGGCCTGGACGCGCTTGCCGGTGGCGGTGGCGCGCTCGTGGACGTACCGGGCGACGGGGGTGGAGCCGACGAACGAGACGGCCTCGACACCGTCGCTGTCCAGCAGCCCGTCGACGGCGTCCCTGTCGCCGTGCACCACGTTGAACACCCCGTCGGGGAGTCCGGCGTCGGCGTAGAGCTGCGCGACGAAGGTGGACGCCGAGGGGTCGCGCTCGCTGGGTTTCAGCACGAACGTGTTCCCGCACGCGATGGCGATCGGGTGCATCCACAGCGGCACCATGACGGGGAAGTTGAACGGTGTGATCCCGGCGACGACGCCGAGCGGCTGGCGGTAGGAGAAGGAGTCGATGTCCCCGGAGATCTGG
This sequence comes from Halostreptopolyspora alba, assembly GCA_003725585.1. GTDB lineage: Bacteria > Actinomycetota > Actinomycetes > Streptosporangiales > Streptosporangiaceae > Lipingzhangella > Lipingzhangella alba. The sequence goes on from RJMB01000013.1 coordinate 26,220, forward strand.
TCGGAGTAGTCGCCCTTGAGGGCGCTGGTGATGCCGCAGGCGAATTCGACGATCTCGCGGCCGCGTACGATCTCGCCGCGCGCGTCCTCGACCACCTTGCCGTGCTCCGCGCAGACCAGCCGGGCCAGCTCGTCCTCGTGCTCGACCAGGAGCTCACGCAGCCGGAACATGACGCGTGACCGGAGGGTCAGCGAGGAGTCTCCCCACGACTCGAACGCCTCCGCGGCCGCTGTGACGGCCGCGTCGACCTCGGACCGTCCGGCCATCACGACCTCGGCCCGCTGCTCGCCCGTGGCCGGGTTCCAGACCGGTGCGGTGCGGGTGGCCCCGGCCGGGGTGAACGCCCCGTTGATCCAGTGCTGAATGGTCCTCATTGTTTCGTCCTCCGGGACGCGTCACAGGTAGTGGCGCTGGGTTCGCTTGTGCAGGTCGTAGCTGGCGCGGGCGTCGTTGGTGCTGTCCAACTCGGAGACCTCGCTGACGGGCACGTCCCACCAGCCGCTCGACGGTGGGCCCGGTGCCTTCGGGTCGGTTTCGACGTGCACGACGGTGGTGGTGTCGGCGGCGCGGGCGCGCGTGATGGCCTCGCGGAGGTCGGCGATCCCGTGGGCCTTGATCACCCGGGCGCCGAGGCTGGCCGCGTTGGCGGCGAGGTCCACGGGCAGCACGTCGCCCTCGAGCAGCCCGGTGTCGGGGTCGCGGTAGCGGTAGCTGGTGCCGAACCGTTGCGAGCCCAGCTCCTCCGAAAGGGAGCCGATCGAGGCGAACCCGTGGTTCTGCACCAGGACGATGACGACCTTGACCCCCTCGGAGACCATCGTGACGATCTCCTGGGCCATCATCAGGTAAGACCCGTCGCCGACCAGGACGACCACCTCGCGGTCGGGGTCGGCCAGCTTGACGCCGGTCCCGCTCGCGATCTCGTAGCCCATGCAGGAGTAGGCGTACTCGACGTGGTACGCCTTCGGGTCGCGCGCCCGCCACAGCATCTGCAGGTCACCTGGCATGCTTCCGGCGGCGTTGATAACGACGTCGCGTTCGTCGAGCGTGTCGTTGAGGGCGCCGAGCACCGCTGTCTGGGCGGGCAGCGGCCGGTGGTCGGCCGCGAAGCAGGCGTCGGTGTTCCTGACCCAGTCGCGGGCCAGCGCGCGGGCGCGGTCGCGGTGGGTCGGCTCGACCTGCCACCCGTCCAGCTCCCGGCGCAGCGCGCGGAGTCCGGCCCGGGCGTCGGCGACGAGCTGGTACGCCGCGTGCTTGGCGGCGTCGAGCCGCGCCACGTTGAGGTTGACGAACTCCACGTCCGGGTTGAGGAAGGCGGTGTGGCTCGCGGTGGTGAAGTCGCTGTACCGGGTGCCGACACCGAGTACCACGTCGGCCTCGGCGGCCAGGGTGTTCGCGCTGCGTGCCCCGGTGGCGCCGATGCCGCCCACCGCGCAGGGGTGGTCCCAGGGCACAGCGCCCTTGCCGGCGTGGGTGTCGGCCACCGGGATGCCGGTCTCCTCGGCGAACGCGCGCAGCTCCTCGGTCGCCCGGGAGTAGACGGTGCCCCCGCCGGCGACCACCAGTGGCCGGCGCGCCCGGCGCAGCACGGTGGCGGCGCGGGCCAGCGCCTCGGGGTCGGGTTCCGGGCGGTCGACGTGCCACACACGCTCGCGGAAGAACCCCTCGGGCCAGTCGTGCGCCTCGGCCTGCACGTCCTGTGGCAGGCACAGGGTGACCGCTCCGGTCTCGGCGGGGTCGGTCAGCACGCGCAGGGCGGCGAGTGCGGCGGGGACGAGCTGTTCGGGGCGGGTGACCCGGTCCCAGTACTTCGACACGGGACGCAGCGCGTCGTTGACCGTGACGTCGCCGCCGCGGGTGTCCTCCAGCTGTTGGAGAGCGGGGTCGGGGGCGCGGGTGGCGAACATGTCGCTCGGCAGCAGCAGCACCGGAACCCGGTTCGTGGTGGCCAGCGCGGCGCCGGTGACCATGTTCGTCGAGCCGGGGCCGGTGGAGGCGGTGCACGCGAACGCCTGCAACCGGTCCCGCATCTTGGCGTAGGCCGCCGCGGTGTGCACCATGCCCTGCTCGTTGCGGGCGAGGTAATAGGGCAGGTCCGCCTCTTCGGTGGTGGCGGCCTGCAGCAACGCCTGGCCGAGCCCCGCGACGTTGCCGTGGCCGAGGATGCCCCACACCGCGGGCACCAGGCGGTGCCGCTCGCCGTCGCGCTCGCTGTACTGCGCCGCCAGGAACCGCACCAGGGCCTGCGCGGTCGTCAGGCGGATGGTCGCGCTCACCGCCGTCACCTCCCCTTCCCGTTCGCGGTGTAGAGCGGCAGCCGGGGGTCGATCTCCTGGTCCTCCCAGGTCCGCCGGATCCAGCCGTGCGCGGGGTCGTCGCGGATGAGCCAGGCTCGCTCGGTGCCCGGACCGGCCATGACGTTGAGGTAGTAGAGGTGGTGGCCGGGGGTGGCCATGGACGGGCCGTGCCAGCCGTGCGGGACCAGCACGACGTCCTCACTGCGGACCTCGGCGAGCACGTCGATCGGCCGGTCCGGCGTGCCGTAGACCCGCTGGTAACCGGCGCCCGGGCCGTGCGGACCGGGGGCGACCTCGAAGTAGTAGATCTCCTCCAACGCGCACTGGGTCTCGGTGAACTCGTCGTGCTTGTGCGGGGGGTAGGACGACCAGTTCGCGCCGGGGGTCAGCACCTCGCAGGAGATGAGTCTGTCGGCCTCGAAGGTCTGGGGGGTGCAGAAGTTGTTCACCTGGCGGCTGCACTGCCCGGCGCCACGCAGCTCGACCGGGACGTCCTCGGCCGGCCCGTAGCGGGGGGCGAGCCTGCGGTCGCAGCGTGCCGACGGCAGCGCGAACCGGCCGCCGTGCTCGCTGCGCACGGTGGCGCTGACGTCGCGGGGCAGGTAGGCGAAGTCGGTGACGCGGGAGAACACGTCGTCGCGCCCCTGGATCCCGAACACCCGGCCGTCGCAGCGCACGGTGCAGCCGCCGTTGAGGGGCAGCACCAGCATCTCCTCGGTGCCGGTCTCGATCTCCGTGGCGCCGCCCGCGGGCAGTTCGAGTACCCGCAGCCCGGAGAAGTCCCAGCCGGCGGACTCCGGCGTGACCGTGGTGCGGTAAGGGCCGGCGGCGGTGCTGCCGGCCGGCAGGTGGTGCGCGCTGGTGGAACGGGTCACAGCAACCTCGCAGCGGTGTCAACAGCGGTTACGACGTCGTCGTCGGCGGGGTACAGCAGCGACCTGCCGACGACGAGGCCCTTCACGGTCGGGATCTCCAGGGCGGCGGCCCATCGGGCGTAGGTGGTTTCGGGGTCGGCCGCGACCTCGCCGCCGAGCAGTAGCGTGGGCAGGGAGGAGGCGGCCACGACCCGCTCCATCTGTTCCACGACGGGCACCTTCAACCAGGTGTAGGCCGAGGCGTTGCCGATTCCCGAGGCGATGGACACGGCGCGGACCATGGCCTCGGGGGTGAGGTCGTTCTCGACCCCGGAGCCTCCACGGTGCGCGATGAACGGCTCGACCATGGCCACGAGCCGGGCGGCGTTCAGTTCGTTGACGGCCCGGGTGCAGCCCGCGAGGGTCGAGGCGGTGCGGTCGTCGTCGTAGTCGATGCGCAGCAGCATCTTGCCGCCGTCGAACCCGGCCGCCCGCAGAGCGGCGGCGTCGTAGGCGGTGAACCGGTCGTCCAGTTCGAACGTGGCGCCGGCGAGGCCGCCGCGGTTCATCGAGCCGATGACGGTCAGCCCGTCGAGCGCGCCCAGCAGCAGCAGGTCGTCCAGGATGTCGGCGGTGCCGAGGACGCCGGTGACCCCCGGGCGGGCGAGCGCGACGCACAGCCGGTCGAGCAGGTCGGCGCGATTGGCCATGGCCATGGGCCGGTCGCCCGACCTGAGCGCGCCGCGTGCGGGGTGGTCCGCGGCGATGATCATCGCCCGGCCGTTGTCCCCCACCACGGAGGTGGGGCCGGCTCGGCTGGCGGCCGCGCGGGCGATGGCCTGGGGGTCGTTGACCCGGATGTCGACGATGTCGCGGAGCCGATCACCCGTCATAGCCGGCCTCCTGAAGTTTCGTCTCGACCTCGCTGACCACCGGCATGGCGTCGGAGCAGGCGAGGCGGGAGGCGACGATGGCGCCCGCGGCGTTGGCGAACCGCATGGTGCGCTCGCTGGGCCAGCCCGAGAGCAGCCCGTGGCAGAGCGCGCCGCCGAAGGCGTCGCCCGCGCCGAGCCCGTTTACCACGTCCACGGGCACCGGCGGGACCCGTACGGCCCCGGTGCCGTCGACGGCGAGCACGCCTTCGGGGCCCTGCTTGACCACCGCCAGCTCGATCCCCAGCTCCTTCGCCGCGTCGGCGGCGGCGTCGGGGGCACCCCGCCCGACAGCGGTCTCCCATTCGTCCAGGTTTCCCACGGCCACGGTGGCGTGCGGCAGCGCCTCGGCGACCCACGCGCGCGCCTGCGCGCGTGACTCCCAGAACATGGGCCGATAGTCGAGGTCGAGAACGGTGGTCCCGCGGCGCCCGCGGGTCCTGAGCGCCTCGAGGGTGGCGGAGCGGCTGGGTTCCCGGCACAGCCCGGTGACCGTCACCCACAGGACGCGTGCCGCGCGGATCGCGTCGCGGTCGAGCTCGTCGGGATGGATCTCCAGGTCGGGTGCCGTTGGCTCGCGGTAGAAGTACAGGGGGAAGTCGTCCGGTGGGAAGATCTCGCAGAACGTGACCGGGGTGTTCAGGTCGGGAACGGCGCTGACGAACCGGTCGTCCACGCCGTAGTCGCGCAGGGCCCGGTGGATGAACCTGCCGAACGGGTCCTGTCCGGTGCGGGTGATGACGGCGGACCGCCATCCGTAGCGGGCGGTGGCCACCGCGACGTTGGTCGGGCTGCCACCCAGGTACTTCCCGAAGGAGCGCACCCGATCCAGACCCACCCCGACCTGTTCGGGGTAGATGTCCACGCCTACGCGCCCCATGGTGACCACGTCGAAGCTGGCGCCTCCGGCGCCAGCGAGGTGGCCCTCGCCGCTGTCGTCGGCGCCCTGGCGCTCGCTGGCTCGCACGTGAACCTCCATCGTTCGTGAAATGCCGGGCCGCGGGTCCGGCGGTGCGCGGTACCTCGCTGTGGGGGCTGGAGCGCTCTACTGGAGCGCTCTAGTATCGCTTATAGTGATTCAGGTCATATCTCCGTGTGTCAATATCCTGGTTACCGGTGTGATTGGGAAGAACGAAACCGGAGGCCGCCATGGAGCCCCCCGTTCCCGGGTCTGACGGCGCCGAAGGCCGCGTCAGACGACCGACCATGGAGGACGTAGCGGCACGGGTCGGGGTGTCGCGCTCCCTGGTGTCCCTGGTGTTCCGTGACGCCCCCGGCGCCGGCCCGCGGACCCGCGAGCGGGTGCTGCGCGCCGCCGCCGAGATCGGCTACCGGCCCGACAGCGCGGCGCGGGTGCTCGCCCGCAGCCGCAGCCGGGTGCTCGGCGTGCTTCTCACCGTTCGCAACCCCTTCCACGCCGACCTGGTCGAGGCCATCTACCCCGAGGCCGAGCGGCTCGGCTACGACGTTGTGCTCTCCGCGGACGCGCCCACCCGCAGCTCGCACAAGGCCATCGAGACCCTGCTGGGGCACCGCTGTGAGGCGGTCATCCTGCTCGGCCCCACCGCGAGGCCCTCGTTTTTGACCAGCGTGCTGCGGCGGGCCGTTGTGGTCTCGGTGGGCCGCCGGTTCCCCGGGACGGGGGTCGAGACGGTACACACCGCCGAGGCCCGGGGGATCCGCTCGGCCGTCGACTATCTGACCGCCCTGGGACACCGCGAGATCGTGCACATCGACGGCGGGAGCAACGCTGGCTCCCCCGAGCGCCGGCGGGACTACCGCGCCGCCATGCGCCGCAACGGGCTCGCGGACGAGATCCGGGTCCTGCGCGGCGACCACACCGAGGAGTCGGGCGCCGTGGCGGCGCACCAGCTGCTCTCCGAGGATCGACTTCCGACGGCCGTGCTGGCCGGAAACGACCGCTGCGCCATGGGCTTCCTGGACGCCGTGTCGCGGGCCGGCGTGGTCGTGCCCGATGATGTCTCGGTGGTGGGGTTCGACGACATCCCCTCCGCGGGGCTGTCGCACATCGCGCTCACGACCGTGCGCCAGGACGTTCCCGGCCTGGCCAGAGCCGCGGTGGAGCTGGCCGTCCACCGGCTGGAGAACTCCGCGGAGCCGGGCCGGGAGTCCGTACTCGACCCCGAGCTGGTCGTGCGGGAGACGACGGCGGCGCCACGCGGCACCACGGCCACCCGCCCGCCGCGACACGAACCGGACCGTCTCGCACCGAGCGTGCGATGAGGCGGTGTCACACATCGTGGTTCTCCCTCCCCTCACTGGTGTCCGGGCGGTCGGTGCGGCTACCCCGGACGGACCTCGCTGAGCCGCACCGCGCGGCCCTCGCGCATCGAGCGGTCGGCGGCCTCGGCCACGAGCACGGCCTCCAAGGCGTCCTCCACCGTGCACGGGCTCGGGGCCTGATCCTTGGCGACGCGCAGGAACTCGGCGATCTCGGCCTCGTAGGCGGGGGTGAAGCGGGGCCAGAACTCCCGGAACGGCTCGCCGCGCGGGAAGTCGGCCCCGGGTTCGGCGGACACCAGAGCGGAGTGGTCGTCCAGGCCGACCGCGACCGTCCCTTCTGAGCCCGCCAGTTCGAGCCGGACGTCGTAGCCCGCGCCGTTGTAGCGCGACCCCTGCAGGGTGACCACGGTCTGGTCGTCCATGCGGAGCACGGCGGCGGTGGTGTCGACGTCTCCGGCCTCGGCGAAGTATGCGGCGCCCCGGTTGGCGCCGAACGCCGTCACCTCCGTGAACTCCCGGCCGGTCACCCAGCGCACGGCGTCGAAGTCGTGCACGTGGCAGTCGCGGAAGATGCCGCCGGACTGCGGCACGTAGCCCGCGGGCGGCGGGGCGGCGTCGCAGGTGACCGCGTGCACCCGGTGCAGCTCGCCGAGGGAGCCGTCGCGCAGCGCGCGTCGCGCCCGGGTGTATCCGGGGTCGAAGCGGCGCATGAACCCGATCTGGACGGGGACGCTCGCCCGCGTGACCTCGCGCAGCACCTCGACGGTCCCGGGGACATCCGGCGCCACCGGCTTCTCGCAGAAGACCGGGATGCCCGCCCGCACCCCGGCGGTGATGAGCGCGGGGTGCGCGGTGGTCGCCGCGGCGACCACCAGGCCGTCGAGGGCGCCCGGGGCGAGCAGGGGGCCTATGTCGTCGACCACCGTGGCCTCCACGGTCGCCGCGACGTCGGTGGCCCTTTCCCGATCGACGTCGCTGAGCACCAGCTCGGTGACGTCCGGGCGCGCGGCGAGCGCCGCCGCGTGGGACGCCCCGATCCGCCCGGTGCCGACGAGGCCGATCCGCATATCCGCCCACCTCCGGTCCGCAGTGCGTTCGTCCTGTTCCCTGTGTCACAGATGGGCATGATTCTCGCCTCACGGGGAACCACTGTCAATAAGTTGTCTTTACATATTTACGTCATGATCTGCCATCAATTCAGGGTGCTCCGGCTAGACTGGAGCGTCCGGAGCGCACCCCGTGGGAGCGACGGGTGACCCGGCTCCCCTCTGCAGAACGGAGACCCGTGACCGAGACTCCCCTGTCGATCACCCTCGACCGCAGCAGCCCGGTTCCGCTGTACTTCCAGGTCGCCCAGGAGCTGGAACGGCAGATCCAGGACGGCGCGATGCCGGCCGGAACCCGGTTGGAGAACGAGGTCGTGCTCGCCAACAGGCTGGGGCTGTCGCGTCCCACGATGCGCCGCGCGATCGAGTACCTCGTCGACCGCGGGCTCCTCGTGCGCAAGCGTGGTGTCGGCACCCAGGTCGTCACGCCGCGCGTGCGCCGGTCCGTGGAGCTGTCGAGCCTGTACGACGACCTGGTCCAGGCCGGTCAGCACCCGCGCACCGAGGTACTGCGGCTGGCTGTCGAGCGGCCCTCGGACGCGGTCGCCGCCGCGCTGGAGGTCGGTGCGGGCACCGACGTCTACGTCCTGGAACGGTTGCGCTACGCGGGCGAGGAACCGCTCGCCCTACTGCACAACTACCTGCCGCTGGACCTCGTGCGCCTCAGCGAGGACGCGCTGACCAACGACGGCCTGTACAACCTGATGCGGGCGGCCGGCGTGACCCTCAAGATCGCCTCGCAGAGCATCGGGGCGCGCGGCGCCACGGCCGCCGAGGCTCGGATACTGGGTGAGCACCGCGGCGCCCCGCTGCTCACCATGGACCGCACCGCCTACGACGACGTCGGCCGGGTGGTCGAGTTCGGAGCGCATGTCTACCGCGCCTCGCGCTACGCGTTCGACCTCACGCTCACCGGATAACCGCACCCGCACGCCCGGGACGACGCTCCGGGTGGTCAGCGCCGACGTCGCATACCCCGGCGCCCCCGTGGCTCGGGAAGCCGACGCTGTCGCCGTCCCTGGCGCCACCGGGGAAGGGTCTCGCGTGCGAGGTCGGCCGCGCCGATCATCCCGGCCTCGTTGCCCAGGGCGGCGGGCACCACCCGCGCCAGGGGCCGGTAGCCGCGGCCGGTGAGGTTGCGCTCGAACGCCGTCCTGGCCGGGCCCAGGAGCAGGTCGCCGCAGGCCGACACCCCGCCCCCGATGACGAACAGCTCGGGGTCGAACGCGGCGGCGAGGTTGGCCAGCCCCACCCCCAGCCAGGTCCCGGCGTCCTCCAGCAGCTCCACGCACGCCCGGTCACCGGCGGCCGCCAGCTCCCCGACGAGGGGGCCGGTGATCAGCGACCGGTCGCCGCCCACGGCCTGGATGATCCCGCCCGCGACCGGGGACTCGGCGGCGGCGAGCTCCCGCGCCTCGCGGGTGACCGCGTTGCCGCTGGCGTACTGCTCCCAGCAGCCGCGGTTCCCGCACTCGCAGCGGCGGCCACCGGGCACCACGGTCATGTGCCCGAACTCGCCGGCGATCCCGTAGCGGCCCCGCCGCAGCCGGCCGTCGATGATCAGCGCCCCGCCGATCCCGGTGCCGAGGTTCACCACGATGACCTCGCCGGCGCCCTGCCCGGCGCCCACGCAGACCTCGGCCCAGGCCGAGGCGTTGGCGTCGTTCTCGACCACGACCGGCAGCCCCAGGCGGGTCTTCAGCGCGTCGCGCAACGGCTCCTCGCGCCAGGCCAGGTGGGGGGCGAACTGGACACGGGCGCGCTGCTCGTCCACGAACCCCGCGGCGCCCACGCCCACCGCCTGGACCGGGAAGTCGCGGCGCAACTCCTCGACAAGGTCGGCGATGGTGTCCTCGACGACCTTGGGGCTCTTGCTGCGGTGCGGGGTCTCGGCGTGCCCGCGGCCCAGGACGCGGCCAGCGGGGTTCACGACGCCGGCGGCGACCTTCGTCCCGCCGATGTCGATGCCGACGGTGAGCCCCCGCTCGTAGAGGCCCGCCCCTCTGGAAAACGCCATAGCGTTTCCAGCTTACTCAGTCGGTGTCACGGCGCTCCCCACCACGCGGGAGGTCGGAGGTGTCCGTGCGCGCGGTCGCACCTCGCTGTCCCAGGGCTGTTGCACTGTCGGTGGAAGGACGTGGTCGCGCTGGCCCCAATTCCGGGACCCGTTCGTCGATCTTGTCGCTATCGACGCGGAAATCGGTTTCCCGTCTCGATAGCGACAAGATCGACATAGTAGGTGCACTCCGACGCGATGTCGGCGAAAGGGCGGTAAAGTCCGGCTCGTGGCAAGTTCTCGGCCCTTCCGTTGGTTACTGCCCGCCGAACGCGCGCTGTGGCGGGCCTTTCCCACCCGCTCCCCGGTGGACCTGCGTCGCGGAGACCCGGAGGTGGACGCTCCCCACACCAGCGACCGTTGGGGGCGCGCCCGGACGGTACGCGCGCCCGTCATCGCCGCCCTGCTACTCGGCGCGCTCCCGGCCGAGCCCGGCGCCGTCCCCGGAGTCCGCCTGGTCGGCGCGCGGGTCGTCGGGCGGCTGGATCTGGGGGACAGCGCGCTGAGCCAGACCGTGGAACTCGAACAGTGCGACCTGACCGACGTGGTCACACTCGACGGCGCCACCACCAAGGGGGTGCACCTGCGGGGCTGCCGGCTGCGCCGGCTACAGGCGGGGCGCGTCCGCGTCGACGGCGACCTCGCGCTGTCCGACACCACGGTGCTGGAGGGTCTCGACCTCGCCGACGCGCAGATCGGCGGGCAGGTGAGGCTGAACCGCGCCCACGTCGCCCCGCCGACGCGGGCCGCACTCGTCGCCGACGGCTACCACGTCACGTTCCCCGGTGAGCGGTCCGACTGGGCGGTGTGGGCCGGTGGGGTGAGTGTGCAGGGCGGGTTCTTCGGCCGCGACCTGCGCTGTGACGGCGGGATCCGGATGATCGGCGCCACCCTGGCGGGCGGGCTGCACCTGCAGGGAGCCCAGGTCACGGCGCGGGGCGAGTACGCGATGGACGCGGGCCACCTTACGTCGGGGTTGGTGGAGCTGAGCAGGGGTTTCACCGCCCGAGGGACGGTGCGGCTGCGCAGCGCGCGGATCGACGGGGTTCTGTCGTTCGACCGTGCCCGGCTCAGCGGGGGCAGGGCTGCGGTACAGGTCACCCACGCCGACGTCACCGAGCTGATCCTCACTCCGGAGTCCATCGAGGGCGCGGTGTCCCTGGGGTACTCCCGATTCGGGGTGCTGCTGGACCACCCCGCGGCCTACCCGGACGGGGCGTGGCTCAACGGGGCCACCTACGAGCAGTTGCGGGGGCAGTGGACCCCGGCGGAGCGCCGCCGCTGGGTGTCGCCCGCCGCTTCCGGGGACTACCGGCCACAACCCTACGAGCAGCTCGCCACCTGGTACCGCACGGTGGGCAACGACCCCGCGGCCCGCACTGTGCTGTTGGCCAAGCAGCGCGCCCGCCGCGCCACCCTGAACCCGGCCGGCCGGCTGTGGGGTCTGCTGCTGGACGTCGTCGTGGGGTACGGCTACCGGCCCTGGCTGGCGGCGCTGTGGGCGGCGGTGCTGCTGGTGGTGGGCACCGTGGTGTTCAACGCGGTCCCCCCGGACCAGATCCCCCAGGACGAGCAGCGGACCTTCGTCCCTTTCATCTACACGCTGGACCTGCTGGTGCCGGTCAGCGTCTTCGAGGAACGCGGCGCGTGGCAACCGGTGGGCTGGACCCGCTGGTTGGCCTGGTCCACCATCGCCGCGGGCTGGATCCTGGCCACCGCCCTCATCGCCGGCGCCACCCGCGTGCTGCGCGGCACCTCGTCGTAGCTGTACTGCCCAGGGAGGGTGTGAACGGGATCCGCGGATGATCGCGCCGCTTTGGCTCCTTCGGAGCCTGGAAGCGGCCAGAACAGCACCGTCGCCGCCTCGGTGTACTGGCCAGGAGGGCAGGTACAGCCCGGATGCGTGCCGCGCCGCGCCCGCCCCCACGGGGCGGCGTCCCGACGTGGCCAGCGCGCTCGCCGACCGCTCAGGGCCGCCGGGTCGCCGGGGGTCGCGCGGCGGACTCGGGCGGGGTGTCGGTGATGACGTCGTGCCGGCCCGCGATCATCTCCTGGAACCGGATCTTCGCCCGGATCATCGGCCGGCGCACCCGCAGGTCGCGCCGGATGGCCCGCTCCCACTTCTCCGACCCTCGCGGGTAGCGCCACCGCTCCCACGGTGAGCCGGGGACCGCCAGCCGGACCGCGGCGACGATCGAGATCACCGGCACGAACACGCCCGTCAGTCCGGTCCAGATCTTGCCCTTGAGCAGGCTGACCACCGAACCGGCGAGGTTGACCAGCGACAGTGACACCAGCCCGGGCTCCACCGCCTCACCACCGCCGGCGTGGCCGACCTCCTCCCACCCGAAGGGGCGCACGCCCGACAGCAGCAGGCCGGTGAGCGCGATCGCCACGAACACGGCGTCGACGGAGGTCCTGCCCTGCTCGGTCCAGTAGACGTCCCGCAGGTGCAGGATCAGCGCGAACTCGTCGAGCACCAGCGCCGCCCCCAGTCCGAACATCGACGCCGCCACCACGATGCTCACGCTCTCGCGGTCGGCGATCAGCAACGCCGCGACCCCGCCGAACAGCATCAGCGCGACCCCGACCACGACATGGTGGATGTGCAGGTCGCCGTGGCGCAGGTTGCCCGGCCACCAGCGGACGCCCGCCCGGATCAGGCGCACGCTCAGCCGGATGAACAGGAAACCCGCCACGAACGCGACGAAGAAGCTGAACAGGGGGAGGCGGCCCGCGTTCACCACACTTTCGCCGAACCACTCGGCCATGCGCGCCTCTTCCCTCTCCGCGCCCCGCGGATCCTCGTCCGGTCACCCGCCGTCGCCGCCACCGCGAATCGCTCTACGGCGCCGCGGTAGTGGCCGCGCGTCACCGGATCGAGCACAACCCCCACAGCGTATCCGTGCGCTGACCGCCCCAACCACCGCAGAACGCACAGGGTGGGCGGCGGTGTTGTCCACACCGCCGCCCACCCGTCGTCGGATCCGGTTACGCGCGGGCCGGGTCGACCAGTGTCGAGGCGTCCGCGGGCGGCGGCGTCTCGTACGGGAAGTGGGTGGCGCCCAGAGCGGGCTCCAGATCGAACAGCCAGCTCGCGTTCTCGTCGTAGCGGGCGAAGAACGGCCTGCCGACCAGCTCCGGGTCGCGCGCCTGGATGAAGCTCAGTACAAACACCTTCTCACCCAGGATCTCGGTCACACCGTCGACACAGACCTTGCCCGGGGTGGCCGACATCGACGGCCCCCGCACGGTGCGGGCCAGACCCGACACGTTCTTGTAGGCGTCCCGGAAGATCTCGTACGCCCGGGCGAGCGGGACCTCGAAGTACTCCTTGGGACCGGTGTCGCGTTCGACGAACATGTAGTACGGCACCATCCCCACGCGTACCTGGTCGCGCCACATCCGTTCCCAGGTCCCAGCGTCGTCGTTGATCGTGCGGATCAGGGGGGCCTGGGTACGGATAACCGCGCCGGTGTCACGGATGCGCCGCACCGCCTCGTGTACCAGGGCCGGGGTCATCTCGTTCGGATGCGAGAAGTGCGCCATGAACGCGAGGTTCTTCCCCGCGTTGGTGACCCTCTCGAACAGCCGTAGCGTCTCGTCGGCGTCCGGGTCGGTGACGAACCGCTGCGGCCAGTAGGCCAGGGCCTTGGTCCCGATACGGATGGACTCCAGAGTCTCCACCTCGAGTAGCGGCTCGACGTAGCGGGAGATGACGCCCTCGCCCATGATCATCGGGTCGCCACCGGTGAGCAGCACACTGGTGACCTCGGGATGCCGCTTCAGGTAGGCCACGAGCTGGTCGATCTCACTGGAGGCGAACTTCAGGTCGGGTTCGCCCACGAACTGGGCCCACCGGAAGCAGTAGGTGCAGTAGGCGTGACAGGTCTGGCCCTGTTTCGGGAAGAACAGCACCGTCTCGGTGTACTTGTGCTGCACCCCCTCGATCGGTTCGTCGTCCTCGGCCTTGGGGACGTTGAGCTCCATCTGACCGGCGGGGTGCGGGTTCAGCTTCGCGCGGATCTCGTTCGCGGCCCGGTTGAGCTCGCCCTTGGGGGCCTCCCTGCGCAACAGGTCGGCGATCCACGCGACGTCCTCCGAGGGCAACATGTCGGCCTGCGGAAAGACGAGCCGATAGATCGGGTCGTCAGGGGCGGCATCCCAATCGATCAGCTCGTCGATGACATAGCTGTTGACCCGGAACGGCAACACGTTGGCCACAGCGCGGACCGCGAGTCGCTCGTCGGCGTCGAGTCCCGCCCTGGCCGTGAGCTCGTCCAGGTGCTTCGTGGTGTAGGCACGAAATCGGCGTCCCGCGGACGGGGCCGCTGACACTGCCGCGTCATGCGTCAAGCTCACGCGTCTCCTTTCCTGAAGCCATCGGGCCGTCCCCGCGGATCGACCGGGAAGCCCCGACCGGACGGTCCCGTGTGCGCACACTGGTGATCCGCCCATAACGTGAACAATGCGGTTGAAAAACTGACCCGGAGCGCGATTCCGCTTTGAGGGCCAACGGCGAGCCCTACCCGGTCTGGGATGGTTCTACCCACTCCAGGAAAATCAACCACTGACCTGGGCGTTTCGGACACGTACCGGAGATCCCGGCGGCACGGTGTCACGGCGTGACCGTTCCGGGAGTCCCAGGACCGCGAGCGTGAGGAGAGCTCTGTGACCGGTACGACCCCGGCGGCCCCACCCGCGCCGTCCCCCGCCATCGCGGTTGACGCGATGGGCGGCGACCACGCGCCCGAGGAGATCGTCAAGGGTGCCGTCCGGGCGGTGCGCGAGCACGGTGTGCGCCTGGTGCTCGTCGGCCGGCTGCCCGAACTCGCCTCGCTGCTGAGTAAGGAGGGGGCGCGCGGGGAGATCCCGGTGGTGCACGCCGAGGACGCGCTCGCCATGCACGAGGGAGCTCTGGCGAGCTGGCGACGTCCACGCTCCAGCGTGGCCGTCGCGTGCCGCCTCATCCGCCGGGGAGACGCCTCGGCCCTGGTGTCGGCCGGGTCCACGGGCGGCGTCGTCGCGACGTCCACCGTTCGGCTGCGCCCCCAGCCCAGCGTGCTCCGCCCGGCTCTGGCTGTGGCACTGCCGACGCGACCGGTGCCCACGGTGCTGCTCGACGCGGGCGCCAACGCCGACGCCAAGCCCGAGATGCTGGTGCAGTTCGCCCACCTTGGCGCGGCCTACGCGCACACCGCCCACGGGGTGGCCGAACCCCGGGTGGCCATGCTCACCATCGGGTCCGAACCTGGTAAGGGAAACAAACTGGCGCGCAAGACCGCTGAGCTGCTGAGCGCCACCTCGGCCGGTCCCACGGGCCAGTCGTGGTTGGACTTCCGCGGCAACATCGAGGGGCACGACCTGTTGTCCGGCGAGGTCGACGTCGTGGTCACGGACGGGTTCACCGGCAACGTCGCCCTGAAGTCGGTCGAGGGCGCGGTGCGCTTCGCCTTCGACACGGTGCGGGAAGCGCTGGGTTCCACCGCCGTCTCCCGGGCGGGAACGCTGCTACAGCGCAAGTCGCTGCGGGGGCTGCGCGACCGGTTCGACAGCGAGACCTACGGGGGTGCCGTCCTGCTCGGGCTCAACGGCACGGCGGTGATCGCGCACGGCGACAGTCGCGCGCAGGGAATCGAGCGCGCCTGCCTGCTCGCCCACGAGCTCGCGGCCGGTCGGATCGTCGACCAGGTTCGGCGCCGTATCGGCCCCTCCGCCCGCTCCGCGGGGCGACTGCACCGAAAGGCGGGTAACGAGGGTCAGGGGTCGGGCTGAGCGACTACCGAGCGGGCCGGTTGTGCACTTCGCGCGCGTGCGGCGCGAATATGCTTGTGGGCATGGCCGACCCGCAGGAAGTTCTCTCGCGACGGGTCCAGTCCGCGCTCGGCGCCGCCTTCGGCGCCGACTTCGCCGAGACCGACCCCGTCATCCGCCCTTCGCAGTTCGCCGACTACCAGGCCAACGCCGCGCTGGCGCTGGCCAAGAGACTGGGCCGCAAGCCACGCGACGTCGCCTCCGACATCGTGGCCCAGCTCGACATCGACGACGTCTGCCGAGAGGTGGAGATCAGCGGGCCGGGGTTCGTCAACCTGACCCTGCGCGAGGAGTGGCTCGCCGACCGCGCCCAGGACCTGCTCACCGACCCACGCTTCGGTGTCCCCACGCAGTCGCCGCAGAACATCCCGATCGACTACTCCGCTCCGAACGTGGCCAAGGAGATGCACGTCGGCCATCTGCGCACCACCGTCGTGGGCGACGCCCTGGCCCGGATCCTGGAGTTCCTGGGGCACAACGTCATCCGGCAGAACCACATCGGCGACTGGGGCACCCCGTTCGGCATGCTCATCGAGCACCTGCTGGACGTGGGGGAGCACTCCGAGGACGCCGAGCTGGTCAAGACCGACCCCAACGCCTTCTACCAGGCCGCCAAGGCGAAGTTCGACGCGTCGGCGGAGTTCGCCGAGCGCGCACGCGCGCGCGTGGTGGCGCTGCAGGGCGGCGAACCCGAGACGCTGCGGCTCTGGCGGGAGCTGGTGGACCTCTCCAAGGTCTATTTCAACAGGATCTACACCAAGCTCGACGTCACGCTGACCGACGACGACCTCGCCGGTGAGAGCGGGTACAACGACATGCTCGGCGCCATCTGCGACGAGCTGGAGCGCAAGGGCGTCGCCCAGATGAGCGAGGGTGCCCTGTGCGTCTTCCTGGAGGGCTTCACGGGTCGCGAGGGCAAACCGGTCCCGCTCATCATCCGAAAGAGCGATGGCGGCTATGGGTACGGCACCACCGACCTGGCCACGGTCAAGTACCGGGTCGAACAGCTCAAGGCCGACCGCCTCGTCTACGTGATCGGGGCGCCGCAGTCGCTGCACCTGCAGATGGTGTGGGGGGCCGCCCGCGCGGCGGACTGGCTGCCCGATGACGTCACCCCGTACCACGTGCAGATCGGTAACGTGCTCGGCTCCGACGGCAAGATCCTGCGTACCCGGAGCGGGCAGCCCATCCGCCTGATGTCCCTACTCGACGAGGCGATCGAGCGGGCCTCCACGGTCGTCGCCGAGACCCGTCCGGACCTGGACGACGACAGCCGCGCGGCGATCGCCCGTGAGGTCGGGATCGGCGCGGTGAAGTACGCCGACCTGTCCGTGTCGCACGACGCCGAGTACACGTTCGACTTCGACCGGATGCTCGCCCTGAACGGCAACACCGGCCCGTACCTGCAGTACGCGGCGGCCCGGATCCGGTCCATCTTCCGCAGGGGCGGGCTCTCACCCGAGGAGGCCACGGGCCCGGTGACGCTGGGTGAGCCCGCCGAACGGCAGCTCGCCCTGGCGCTGCTCGGCTTCGGCCCCACGGTACGCACGGTCGGCGACACGCTCGAACCGCACCGGCTGTGCGGCTACCTGTTCGACCTGGCGCAGACGTTCACCACCTTCTACGAGAACTGCCCCGTGCTCCGGGCCGAGGGTGCCACTCGCGAGTCCCGGCTGGCGCTGACCGCGGTCACGCTGCGCGTCCTGGTTCGGGGGTTGGAGCTGCTCGGCGTGCACGCCCCGGAACGGATGTGAACCGGAACAGGGCCGGCGGCGAGCCGCGGGCGCCGAGGGGGCCCGCCATCCCGGCCCCGAGAATCCCCAGCGCGGCCCCGTCGCGCCTGGAAAAACAGCGCTAGGACGGCGACGGCCGGGGTGAGCCATTGGGAGCGGGTGAGGGCTCGTCCGGCTCGTCCCCGTGAGTGTGGCTGGGCGAGGGGGCGGGAGCGGGGCTGGGCTCCTCGGGTTCCCGCGAGGGTGACGGCGAGGGCTCACGCGACGGTGTGGTTTCCTCGGGCTGGTCATCGGGCTCTCGCCCGCGGCCGTTCTCCGAAGGGGGAGGCGGCTCGGCGCCGTTCGACCGAGCGTGGGAATGATCACCCTCAGTCGCCCCCTCGGGGGTGTGGCGAGTGTCGCTCGGAGCCCCGTCTCCCCGGCCCGCGACGGGAGCACGCACGTCTCCCGTCCCCCCGGCGGTGGGCGAGGGGTCGCCCGGGGTCGGCCCGGCCGTGGTGGCGACACTGTCCTCGCCCGCTGGCGATCGGTCGGCCTCGACGTGCGAAGTGGCGCCGATGTCGTTCAACGCGAGAACCACGACGCCGGTGATGGCCGCACTCGCCAGTATCCCTCCGGTTACCGCGAGGCGTCGTCTTCGCCGTTGCCGCTTGACCTCGCGCCGATGGGCGGTCCGCGACAGCTCGTGCGGCGTGGACCTGCCGTTCATAACGGATCGCTGACCTCATTCGTGCTGGGGAGCCGTCCGCGCGTCACGGACGGCTGGACACGCTGCGGGGGACCTTCCGGACAGCCACGCACCAAAATGCCCCATAGAGTCGCAAATGTCCATTAACAGGTATATTAATAACCCTCGAGGCATATCGGGCAAAATCGACCAAGAAGCGAACTTCATCCCAAACGCGTGACCAACCCCACACATCGCCACGTTGTACGCCTGGTTTCTCGGCTGTGTCGGCTTGATCGCCATGTACCACCCGCGCGGCAGCCTTCCGTCGCGTCATTCGTCCGGCGGCCACGGCCACGGTCGATGGTTCCATAGGGCAGCGGGAGGACGCGGGTGACCAGGTCAGTGTCCACGTGTCCCCCGTGACCACGGGAGGGAGTTATGTCACCAGCTCAGGAAGACGGTGCCATCTTCGGGCCAGGCCCGGGGACCTGGCACCTGGACCCGTTACATTCAAGCCTGATCTTCGTCGCGCGCTACCTGCGTTTCGGCCGCGTCCAAGGCACCTTCGGCCGCGCCAAGGGGCTCGTCAACGTCGCCGAGGACCCGGCCCGCTCCAAGGTGGACATCGCCATCCTGGCGGAGAGTCTGAACACCGGGGTCGAAGCACGCGACAGTCATCTGCGTTCCCCGGACTTCCTCGACGTCGAGCGGTATCCCGAACTGCGGTTCGCCAGCACCGGGATCGAGCAGAGGGGGCGCGGCGAGCACGCTTTCCTGCTGCACGGTGACCTGACCATCCACGGCACCACGCTGCCCGTCACGCTGCACTGCCAGTGGGCCGGCGAAGCGCCCGACTACATCAAGCCCGACGAGATCCACGGCCACTTCTTCGCGGCCACGACCCAGATCCGGCTCTCCGACTTCGGGGTGGGCGACGGCGGCCCGTTGCCCTGGGGCGGCCGGATGGTCGGTGACACGGTCGACATCGTCCTCGAGGTCCGTATCCAGGACCAGGACCCCGCACCGTTCCTCGCCGAGATCGGGCACGAGCGGTAGTCAAACCGCGGGGGTGCCGTGGGGAGGTCGGTGCCTCGTCAGGTGACCAGCGGTCCCGAGCCCGTACGGCGGAACCCACTACCACGGCCACCACCATTCCGGATGGTCGTCACTGTCGTCGCCCTCCTCGTTCTCCCCGTCGTTGTCCCCATCGTCGTCGCTGTCATCCTCGGTGGGCGAGTCACTCGACGGGGGGCGGGGGTCGTACTCCTCGCCGCCTCTGTTGCCCCGGTCGTCCCTGTCGGGGTCCTCTCTGGAGGGGCGTTGGTCGCGGTCGTCCTCTCCCGAGCGCGGCGACCGGTCCTCGTTCTCGTCGCGGCCCTCGTCCTCGGCGGAGTCCGGCGCCGGTTCCTCACTCTCGGCCTCCGGCGCGGGGACCAGCTCCGGGCTCGGGGACGCGAGTCCCCCGTCCTCCTCGTCGGACGAGGAGGACGGGGGATTCGACGGGTCGGCACCGTCCTCGCTCGGTGACGGAGCGTCAGAGGTCACCGCGTTCGGGGCTGGTTCTGGCGGGTCGTCGGCTTCGACCCTGACCGGCTGGTCAACGAGCCACACCGCGGCGACGACCGCGGCGGCCAGCGTGCCGAAGCACAGGGCCGCGGTCGTGAGCAGTTTCCCTCGCTTCCTGCGGCGCTCCTCGCGCCGACGCGCGCTCCGTGAGCCTTCCACGGGTTCCTCACCGGTCATAGGGCTGCGTCTCTTGCTGGGGCGGTTGGGACGGTGGGGACGCGCAACGACCCGCGGTGCGTTCTTCCCACCTGGCGTGGCTGGGGATCGTGTTACCCCACTACTGCGGACTCGGCCCTGTCAAGGGCTATGGTCAGCCCGTTGTACGGACGCGCTCGATCTCGGCCCGCTCGGGCATGGACAGGCTCGCGCCGTACCGCTGGACCGAGAGCGCGGCCGCCTCCGACGCGAACCGCAGCGCGGCCTCGGCCGACCGCCCCTCGGCCCGGGCCACGGCCAGCGCCCCACAGAACGTGTCTCCGGCCGCGATGGTGTCGATCGCCGTCACCGGCCGGGCGGGAACCCGCACCGGGTCCTCGCCACGACGCCCGTGGACCGCCCCATCGGCCCCCAGGGTGACAACCGCCTCGGGGACCCGTTCGAGAAGCGGGGCGAGGGCGCGTGAGGGGTCGCTCTGCCCCGCGATCGCCGCCGCCTCGTGCTGGTTGGCCACCAGGAGGTCGACCGCGTCGAGCAGCTCGTCGGGGAGCTCCTGTACGGGGGCGGGGGTGAGCACCGTCGGCACTCCCACCTCGCGCGCGGCGCGGGCCGCCGCGGTCACCGCGGGCAGCGGCAGCTCGAGCTGCAGCAGCAGGGCGGCACTACCCCGGATCAGCCGGACATCGTCGTCGCCGACGTCGGTGACCCGGCCGTTCGCTCCCGGGATGACGATGATCGAGTTGGCGCCGTCGCTCTCGACGACGATGTGGGCCACCCCCGACGCGCCCGCCTCCGTGCGCAGCCCGGAAACCTCGATTCCGGACTCGACCAGGGTACTGCGCAGCTGGGTGCCGAAGGCGTCGTCGCCGACCGCGCCGAGGAAGGAGACGTCACCTCCCGCTCGTGCCGCGGCGATCGCCTGGTTGGCGCCCTTCCCGCCGGGTACCTGGCGGAACTCCGTGCCCGTGACGGTCTGCCCACTGCCGGGAGCGGTGGCGACGTAGGCGACGAGGTCCATGTTGACACTGCCGAAGACCGCGATCCGCGGGGCCGTTGCGACGTTCACGGTGCCGAGACTACCGAGGATCAGGGACAGGTCGGGCGCCGCCGGGGTTTTGGAGGGTCAGGGTCGGGCGCCGCCGGGGTTCTGGAGGGTACGGAGGTGGGGAAGCGAACAACGAACACCCCCACCGAAGAACCCGAAGGTTCCCGGCACCCAGGCGCCCGACCCCGCGAGCACCAGCGAGCCAAACAACACCCAAACACCGCCGGGGTTCTACAGGACCCGAAGGAGGACAAGCGAACAACGAACACCCCCACCGAAGAACCCGAAGGTTCCCGGCACCCAGGCGCCCGACCCCGCGAGCACCAGCGAGCCAAGCTCTTACCTACCCCGTCCCGTCGATGTCGACGATGACTGGGGCGTGGTCGGAGGGTCCCTTGCCCTTGCGTTCCTCACGGTCGATCATCGCGTTCGAGACGCGTTCGGTGAGACGGGGCGACGCGAGCACGAAGTCGATCCGCATCCCTTTGCGTTTGGGGAACGCCAGCCCCTGGTAGTCCCAGTAGGTGTAGACGCCGGGTCCGGGGGTGTAGGGGCGGACGACGTCGGTGAACCCGGCCTGGACGAGGTTGGCGAACGCGTCGCGTTCGGGCTTCGTCACGTGTGTCTTGCCCTCGAACTCGGCCATGTCCCACACGTCGTCGTCCTGGGGAGCGACGTTGAAGTCGCCGCAGAACGCCACCTGCGCGGTGGGGTCCGCGGCTAGCTGGGCTTCACCGGCGGCGCGCAGCCGGTCGAGCCAGCGAAGCTTGTAGTCGTAGTGTGGATCACCGATCTCCCGTCCGTTCGGCACGTACAGGCTCCACACTTGGACTCCGGCACAGGTGGCCGCTATGGCACGGGCCTCGGGGGTGTCCTCCTCGCCGCTGTCGCCGCCGAAGCCGGGCTGTCCAGGAAACCCGATCCGCACGTCGTCCAGGCCGACCCGGGATGCCACGGCGACACCGTTCCACTGCGAAAGGCCGTGGTGGGCGACCTCGTAGCCCAGATCATGAAAGATCTGGGTCGGGAATTGGTCATCGCGGCATTTCGTCTCCTGGATCGCGACGACGTCGACGTCACCGCGCTCCAGCCATGACGCGATCCGCCCCGACCGGGCGCGGGCACTGTTGACGTTCCAGGTGGCGATACGCACACCGTCAGGCTAGCGCGGATGTCGCCGGGGTGGAGGCGACGCTCGGGGCGACCGCCGGGGGACAGGTCGAGGCCCCGGTGCAGCCGTCCTCTACACCGGGGCCTCGCCACACGACTCCTGGCACGCGAACTCGCCAATTGAGCCGTCTGTACGTGTGATGGCCAGCTGTGGCCAAAAGTTCACACCGGTTGGCTCGTGAATTCCGTGGGGAGGGGCGCCCCGCGATGGTCCGAGGCGCGTGAAGCGACAGACCTGCGGCATCATGGGAGTCTCGAGCGAGATTGCACGGTCTGCCGGACCCTCGCGAACCTCAGAGGTGACTCATGACCGAGAGCGCGCCAGTAACACTGCCCCATGTGCTCGTGATCGACGACGAACCCAATATCCGGGATCTCGTGCAGACCGCGTTGCGTTTCCACGGGTTCAGCGTCAGCACGGCCGAGACGGGGGACGAGGGCATCTCCCTCGCACGCGAGCGGCGACCCGATCTCCTACTGTTGGACGTCCTGCTCCCCGACGTCAGCGGGTTCGACGTCTGCCGCCAGCTGCGCGACGCGGGAAACGAAGTCCCGGTCATCTACCTCACGGCCCGCGACACTCCCTCCGACACGGTCACCGGGCTCTCGCTCGGGGGCGACGACTACGTGACCAAGCCCTTTTCCGTCGAGGCCCTCATCGCGCGGATCCGCGCCCTGCTCCGCAGGACCCGGCGCGACGAGACCTCGAACGCGGCCCGCGACGAACACGGCACACTGCGGGTCGCCGATCTGGAACTCAACGAGCGCACCTGGAAGGTCACCCGCGCGGGTGTGCCCGTCGAACTGTCCCCCACCGAGTTCCGCCTGCTCGCCTACCTGATGAGCAACGCCGGTCAGGTGCTGACGCGGTCCCAGCTCCTGGAGAACGTGTGGGGCTGGGACTACGCGGGCCACTCGCAGATCGTCGAGACCTATGTCAGCTACCTGCGACGTAAGCTCGACCCACTCGGGCCGTCACTCATCCATACCCAGCGGGGAGTGGGCTACGCGCTGCGAGCTCAGGACGACAGCTGATGCTGCCTGGACGGTTGCGCTCGCGGCTGCTCATCGGGTTGCTCGTGGTGACCGGAGTCGGGTTGTTCGTCACGGCTCTCGTTGGCTTTCTGACCCTGCGGTCCTTCATCACCGACCGTCTCGACGCGCAACTCACGCTCGCCGCCGAGCGGGCCATGGTCCGGCTGGACAACGACACCCCACCCGCGGGCGTGGACGCCCCCAGCCCCTCCCCCTACTTCGTCGCGCTGGTGGAGGAGGAGACGGGAGAGATCACCCAGATCTACGGTGACACCGAGCGCGAGGACGTGGTGATGGACCGCGTCACCGCGATACCGGTGGAGGAGCTGCGTGGATACGGCTCCAGCGGGCGGATCTTCGAGCTCTCCGGCCAGGATCCCGACGTCCCACCGCACCGGGCCACGGTCCGGTTGCGGCCGGACTCGATCATGGTCACCGGTGTCCCGACCAACGACCGTGAGCAGTACTCGCAACAGCTCGTGCTCACCCAGCTGGTCACCGCGGTGCTGCTGCTCACGGCGTTGGTGCTGGCGGGGCGGTGGCTCATCGTGCGTGGCCTGGAGCCGCTGGGCCGCATGGCGACTACCGCGAACCAGATCAGCACCGGCTCGGATCTCTCCGAGCGCATGCCCGAATCCGACCCCCAGAGCGAGGTGGGTCGCCTCGGGCAGGCGATCAACACCATGCTCGGCAGGATCGAACGGTCGTTCGCCGCCCAGCGTGAGTCCGAGGAGCGTGTCCGCGCCTTCGCCGCCGACGCGTCCCACGAGCTGCGGACACCGCTGACCACCATCCTGGGTTACGCCGAGCTGTACCGTCATGGAGGCATCAGTGAGGAGGCGATGCCGGGCGCGA
Source organism: Halostreptopolyspora alba (assembly GCA_003725585.1). Lineage (GTDB taxonomy): Bacteria > Actinomycetota > Actinomycetes > Streptosporangiales > Streptosporangiaceae > Lipingzhangella > Lipingzhangella alba. Next base: position 49,753 of record RJMB01000013.1, read on the forward strand.
TGCGGCGGATCGAGGTCGAGGCGGGACGCATGAGCCGGCTGGTGGCCGAGTTGCTGGAGCTGGCCCGGCTGGATCGGAGCGGGTCACTGCGGCTCGAGCGCACGGACCTGGCCGAGGTGCTGCGCGAGGTCGCTGACGACGCCCGCTCGCTGCGGACCGACACCGAGGTCACGTTGGACGTGCCCGACCATCTCGAATGCGAGGTCGACGAGGGGCGCGTCCGGCAGGTCCTGGCGAACCTGCTGAGCAACGTCACCGAACACACCCCCGACGGCACCCCCATCACGCTCCGGCTGCGCGCGGAGGACGCCAGCGCCCGTATCGAGGTGGCCGACGAGGGGCCCGGCATGAGCGAGGAGGACCTGCGGCGCGCCCGTGACCGCTTCTACCGGGGCACCCGCGCGCCCGGCGGGGGCAGCGGGCTCGGCCTGGCGATCGTCGACGCGATCGCGGTGGCGCACGGTGGGGAGGTCGACATCGGCTCCACTCTCGGTGCCGGCACGACAGTGACCGTGCGTTTCCCGCTGCGCCACGACAACGACGAGGCGTGAGCCGCTCCCTTCGGGGCTCTCCCCTCCCTCCGTACGCGCACGGGTGTGGCGGTCTCGGGAGGGTTTCGCCCCTCGGAAAGGGCGCTGAGCGGCGGATGCTTCACGGGGGCTACTCGCGGGTAGTGATGTGATGGACGACATATCCGGTTCTCTGGGTGGCTGCTCGACCCATGCGTTGTGTCTAGCGAGGTGCACGACCGATGACCGCGACCAAACCCGATTCCGGCCCGGCGCAGGTTGACGAGCGGCAGGCTCGCGCGGTCGCCGAGGCCGCGCGCGAGTCCGAGTGGCGCCGCCCCAGCTTCGGCAAGGAGCTGTACCTCGGCAACCTGCGTCTGGACCTGGTCCACCCGTACCCGCGGCCGGACGAGGAGGCGCGGGCCACCGGCGAGGAGTTCCTGGAAAAGCTGCGAGAGTACTGCGCCACGATCGACGCCCAACGGATCGAGCGGGAGGAGCGCATCCCCGACGAGGTGATCCGCGACCTCAAGGAGCTGGGCGCCCTCGGGATGAAGATCCCCAAGGCGTACGGCGGGCTCGGGCTGAGCCAGGTGTACTACAACCGCGCGCTCACGCTCGTCGGCTCGGTCAACCCGGCGATCGGCGCCCTGCTTTCGGCGCACCAGTCGATCGGCGTACCGCAACCGGTGAAGATGTTCGGCACCGAGGAGCAGAAGCGCGCCTACCTTCCCCGCTGCGCCACGAGTGACATCAGCGCGTTCCTCCTCACCGAGCCCGACGTCGGAAGCGACCCCGCCCGGCTGCACGCCACCGCCACGCCCACCGAGGACGGGGACGCCTACCTCCTCGACGGGGTCAAGCTGTGGACCACCAATGGGGTCGTGGCCGACCTGCTCGTGGTCATGGCACGCGTACCCAAGAGCGAGGGGCACCGGGGCGGAGTCACCGCGTTCGTGGTCGAGGGGACCTCCGAAGGCATCACCGTCGAGAACCGGAACCGCTTCATGGGGCTACGCGGCCTGGAGAACGGGGTAACGCGGTTCCACCAGGTGCGTGTGCCCGCCGCCAACGTCATCGGGCGCGAGGGGGAGGGCCTCAAAATCGCGCTGACCACCCTGAACACCGGCCGGCTGTCCCTTCCGGCCATGTGCGTCGGCGCGGGCAAGTGGGCCACCAAGGTCTCCCGCGAATGGGCGCGCGAGCGCGTGCAGTGGGGCCGTCCGGTCGGCAAGCACGAGGAGATCGCCAAGAAGGTCTCCTTCATCGCCGCCACCACCTACGCGATGGAGGCGATGCTCGAGCTGTCCGGACAGCTCGCCGACGACGAACGCAACGACATCCGCATCGAGGCGGCCATCGCCAAGCTCTGGGCCTCGGAGATGGCCTACAAGGTCGCCGATGAGCTCGTGCAGGTCCGCGGCGGACGGGGGTTCGAGACAGCGGAGTCGCTCGCCGCGCGCGGTGAGCGCGGCGTACCGGCCGAGCAGGCGCTGCGCGACCTGCGGATCAACCGGATATTCGAGGGATCCACCGAGATCATGCACCTGCTCATCGCCCGCGAGGCGGTCGACACCCACCTCGCGGTCGCGGGGGACATCATCGATCCCGAGGCGGCGAAGGCGGACAAGGCGCGGGCGGTCGCGCGCGCCAGCGGCTTCTACGCGACGTGGCTCCCCACCCTGGTCGCCGGACGTGGGCAGGTGCCCTCGGCGTTCGACGAGTTCGGGCCACTGGCCGAGCACCTGCGCTTCGCCGAGCGCGCCAGCCGCAAACTGGCACGGTCCACGTTCTACGCGATGTCGCTCTGGCAGGGCCGGCTGGAGACGAAGCAGGGCTTCCTGGCCCGGGTCGTGGACATCGGCGCGGAGCTGTTCGCGATCAGCTCGGTGGTACTGCGCGCGCACGCGGACCGCGAGGAGTACCCCGACCGCGGCCGGAGCGCCTACGAGCTGGCCGACGCCTTCTGTCGGCAGTCCCGGATCCGCGTCGACGGGCTGTTCGACGCCCTGTGGTCCAACACCGACGACGTCGACGGCAAGCTCGCGCGTCGCGTCATGGACGACCAGTACACGTGGCTGGAGGACGGCATCATCGACCCATCCGTGCCCGGCCCGCAGATCGTCACCACCGAGCCGGGGCCGTCACGGAAGGAGAACGTGCACCGCAGGATGGGGTGAGGCGTGGGGCCGTGGGGCCCGGTAACGCGCCCTCACCGCGTGCCCGCCCGTGGGGTGGGCACGTGCACTCCGCCTCCGGGGGCGCCGTGGCGCGCCGTCACCGAGGCGGGGCGGCTGTGTTCGGGGACGCCCCGGAACGGTGTCACGCGTGCCGTCAGTTGTTCGCGGCATTGGCCACGGCTAGCATTTCCTGAACCACGTTCTGGCACTGACCTGTGTTTCCCGCCAGAGCTGTCCCCATCCCTCAGGAGTCCGCTGTGTCGCCGCACGCATCCGCCACAGGTGACCCGGCCGCCGACGGCCCCGAGGAGGCGGGCACGGACGCGGACGCCCGCGTGGGCGACTCCCCCCACATTCCCGGTGGCGCCGAGATACCACCCGGCCCCGGGGAGAAGCCCCGGAGGCGCTGGTGGCGCCCGACTCTCGCCCTCGGCTGCTGCGCGCTCGTGGCCCTGGCCGTGGGCGCGGCGATCGCGACGGCCCCCCGGGACCCAGCTGGGTCCCGGGGGGCCGGCACCGAGTCGACGGTGCGGGAGGGCACATCGAGCGCCGAGACGCCGACCTCGCCCGGGACCGATCCGACCGCCCGCGACACTGTCGCTCCCGCTCTCCGCGACGATCCGCCCACACCACCGGCCGCGCCGCCCGCGGGTGAGCCGCCCGCGGGTGAGCCGCCGGAGCCGGATCCCGCCCTCACGGACCTCCCCGACGTCGGGGACAAGGAACCGTCGTGGGAGTCCGCCAAGGAGCGGCTGGAGGAGTTGGCCGAGGAGTACAACTACCCCCGGATCCGCGAGCCCCGTTGAACGGCTCTCCCGTCGTCGACGCGCAGCGGTGAGGGTGCGGAACGCGCTGTGTGGCGGTCGGCACGTCATGGCGCCCCCGTGTCGGTGCCCTGGCGGGTGCCCGCCGGCGGCGGTACGTTTGGAACTGATGTACGAATCCGCCGCTCCCCCGCACCCGCGCCGCGACTCCACACTCTCCCTCCCGCAGGCCCGCCGGGTCGCGCTGGCCGCCCAGGGGTTCACCGACCCGCGCCCCACGGGCCGGCCCACGCTGCGGCACCTGCGTCGCGTCGTGGACCGTGTCGGTGTTGTCCAGATCGACAGCGTCAACGTGCTCGCCCGCAGCCAGTATCTCCCTTTCTTCTCCCGGCTCGGCGGCTACGACACAACGCTGCTCGATCGCGCGGCCACCCGGAGCGGTGGCCGGCGTCTCGTGGAGTACTGGGCCCACGAGGCGAGCCTGATCCCGCCCGACACCCACCGGCTGTTGCGTTGGCGCATGGCCCGGGCCCAGAGCGAGGCATGGGGGGCCATCCGGCGGATCGCCGAGGAGCATCCCGACCTCATCACCGCCGTACACGCCGAGGTGGGCCGCATCGGGCCGGCGACCTCACGCGAGATCGAGGCCGCGTTGGAGCACGACCGGCCGCGCGCCAAGGACCACTGGGGGTGGAACTGGTCACGGGTGAAGCGCGCGTTGGAGTACCTGTTCTTCTGCGGGCGGGTCACCGCCGACAGCCGCACCCGGCAGTTCGAGCGCCGCTACGACCTGCCCGAACGGGTGCTACCCGCCGAGGTACGCGAGGCCCCGGACCCGGATCCCGACGAGGCCCGACGCTCACTGCTGCGGATCGCCGCCCGCGCGCACGGGGTCGCGACCGAGCAGTGCCTACGTGACTACTTCCGGCTGCGCGCCGCCGAGGCCCGACCGGCTCTGAACGACCTGGTGGAGGCCGGCGAGCTGGTCCCGGTGACCGTCGAGGGCTGGAGCCGCCCGGCCTACCTGCACCGTGATGCCCGTGTTCCGCGCCGGGTCACGGCCCGCGCGCTGCTCAGCCCGTTCGACTCGCTCGTGTGGGAGCGCGACCGCACCGAGGCGCTGTTCGGTTTCCGGTATCGCCTGGAGATCTACGTCCCGCCGGAGAAACGCGTGCACGGCTACTACGTTCTGCCGTTCCTCCTCGGAGACCGCCTCGTCGCCCGGGTCGATCTCAAGGCCGACCGCCGGGCCGGCGCACTACTGGTCCGGCGGACCACCCTGGAGGACGACGCCCCTTCGGGAACCGTCGACGAACTCACCGCCGAACTCGAACGCATGGCCGACTGGCTGGAACTACGCAACGGTCTCCACCACCGCTAGGACCTGCCTTTCGGACCGAGTGGTCGTTTTGGGTCGGGTGCCGCCGGGGGTTCCGGATGGCCCGCGGGTGGGGCGGCCGAGACACGCGGCACCGACTCGGGTGGCCCACCTCAGGTGCCCGAAGGCCCCCGGCTGCCCGGGCACACCCCTCCGGGCGAGCGGCGGCGAGCCCGAAAACACCGCCCGGCCGAATCCGGCGACTCGAGAAGTGGCGGACCACGGGTGATCGAACTCGAAATAATCCGTACGGGAAGGTTTTCCTTCCCGGGTATACGACGAATCCCCCAATGGGGGTCGCCGAGCCGGCGAGCCACTCCAGAATCCGATCCGCCCCCGACACCGTTCGGGATCCAGTGACCTGACCGTATCGGACGGCGAATGGCCGGAAAAGAGGGTGTTTCGTTCCCGGCGGGAACCGTTTCCCGCTCGCACGTGGCGGGCGCCGCGCGGCCGCACGGCGCCCGGATCCCCCGTTGTGTCGCCGCTACGGCAGCCGGGGCGCGGTCATACACCCGAATTACGAAGAGATTAGGAGGTCAGCGGGTTCCGACACGATCCCCACCGGATGCGGGCACCGGTTCGGGCATCAGTAACGACTCTTTCCGGAAAAGAAACCGAAATTTCATGCACAGGCGAGGATCTCCGGTATGGACACGAAGCGGTACCGTCCCATTAAACTCCCCGCATGCCTGACCCTCACCCCACCACGACAGATACCGACGCCCCATTCCCCGATATCGCCGACTCCCTGCGAACGAAACTATCGTGCGAGGTCATCGGTCCCGGTGACGCCGACTGGGAAAGGAGCCGCCTCGCCTGGAACACCCACGTCGACCAGCGCCCCGCGGCGATCGTGACACCGGACGGTGCCGACGACATCCGCGCGACCGTGGCCCTGGCCCGCGAGCACACCCTCACCGTGGCCGTCCAGCCGAACGGCCACGGGGCCACCACGGCGCTCTCCGGCACGATCCTGATCCGCCCTGTCCGGCTGCGCGACATCACCGTTGACACCGAGCGACGCCGGGTCCGGGTCCAGGCGGGCGCGAAATGGAAGGAGCTGCAGGAGGCGCTCGACGGCACGGGGCTCATGGGGCTTCCCGGCAGCACCGCCGACAACTCCGTCGTCGGCTACCACCTGGGGGGCGGGCTCTCCTGGTTCGGCCGGGCCCACGGCCCGGCGGCGAACTACGTCCGGTCGCTGGAGGTGGTCACACCGGAGGGCGAGTCGCGGGAGGTCACCGCCGAGAACGACCCCGACCTGTTCTGGGCCCTGTGCGGCGGCGGGGGTGACTTCGGCGTCGTCGTGTCGTTGGAGATCGAGCTGCTCGACGAGTCCCCGGTGTACGGGGGCAGGCTCATGTGGCCCGCCGAGTGCGCCGAAGAGGTACTGCGCGCCTACGTGGCGACCACCCGGGCGGCCCCGGTGCGGCTCAGCGCGTGGCTCTGGTTCGTGACCTACCCGCCCATCGACGCCATTCCGGCCGAACTACAGGGACGCTCCTTCGCTGTCGTGGACTCCACCTTCCTCGGCACCGCGGAGGAGGCCGAGCGGTACCTGCGTCATCTCCGGGCGGTTCCCGGGCTGGAGACCGACACCCTCGGCCCGGTCGCGGTGTCCCGCATCGACGAGGTGGCCGGGGAGCCGACCGATCCCATGCCCGCCATCGACTGGGCGCGGCTCGTGACCGACATCGACGAGGAGTTCGTCAAGCGACTGCTGGAGCTGAACGCGCCCGGGGGTGGGTCCCCCGTGGTGGCGCAGCTCCGCCATATCGGGGGCGCACTGGCTCAACCGGGGGCGACCGCCGCTTCCGGACTCGCGGGGGAGTACCTCCTGACCACGATGGGAATCCCGGTCACCGAGACGGACGCGGAGGCGATCCACCACCACCTCGATCGCCTGGAGACCGCGCTCGCGGACAACCTCATCGGGCACTCGCACCCGAACATGCTGGGCCACGACTCCCGGGCGCGGCTCGCGCACTCCCCCGCGAACCTGGAACGCCTGCGCCGCATCAAGCGGGAGCGCGACCCCGCGGGGGTGATCCGCGGAAACCGGCCGGTGCTCGGGTCCTCCGAATAGGCCGCTCCGGCACCGGCCCCACCGGGGGCCCAGCCACGAACCCCCGCCCGGCGCAAGGTGCCCCACCTCGTACTCCCCCACCCCCCGTCCCCGCTAACGAGGTCTCATGCGATCACCGCGTACCCGCTCCGTTCGCTTCCGGATCCTCACGGTCATCCTCATTCCGATGGTGACGTTCGTACCACTGGCGGGTTTCGCCATCTACCTCACCGTCCCGGAGGGTCTGGACCTACTCGACCAGCAACGGTTGCACCCGGAGATCGGCGCGCCCACCGAGAACCTGGGCAACGCGGTCAGCGCCGAGCGTCGCGCCACGCTCGTCCACATCGCCGATCCCACCGCCGCCCCCGACGAGCTGGAGGCGGCGCGTTCGGAGACCGACGACGCGGTCCAGGAGTTCGAGAAGATCCAGGAGGGCGACGTACTCGAGGTGGTGGAGCCCACCACCCGGGAACGTGTGCAGCGTATGCAGGAGCGGATCGACCAGTTGGAGTCGACACGGTCCGCCGTGGACGACGGGTCGCTCGGCTCCCGGGAGGCGTTCGACTACTACACGGGGATGAGCGACGGCTATCTCGCCATCCTGCAGTCCATAACCACGCTCACCGATCCGGAGATGACCGGCTGGGGCATAGCGCTGGCGCGCACCACCGCCGCCCGCGAGGAGCTCCTCCAGGAGGACTCGATCCTGGCGGCCGGCATCGTCGCCGAAGAACTCGGTCCCCAACAGCACCACCGCTTCGTTGAACAGGTGGGCGCCGCGCGTTCCGCCACCGACAGCGCCGTCATCGACCTGCCCCCGCACCTGCGTGAACAGCACCGGGAGCGGGTCCAGAACAGCGATGACATGGCCCGGTTGCGCGAGCTGGAGGACGCGGTCATCGAGGCCGGGCCGGGCCCCGTCCCCAACGAGGTCGCCGCCGACTGGCAGCAGACCGTCGACAGTGTCGCGGAGAACAACCGCGAGGTGGAGTACGCCACCGCCGAGTACCTCACCGCCAGCGCCGAGCCCATGGCGATGGGCATCATGGCGCGGGCCGGCGTCGCCGTGGTGGGGACTCTGCTCGGGATCGTGCTCTCGATCATGGTCTCGGTGCGCATGGCGCGCCGGTTGATCAGGGAGACCACCGACCTCAAGGAACAGATCGAGGACGTCGCGCACAACCAGCTCCCCAACCTGGTCCGGCGGCTACGCTCCGGGCAGCGGGTGGACGCCGCCGACGTCGGCCCCTCCAGGCTCGCCTTCCAGATCCACACCAGGGAGCTCGACGACCTCAACTGGGCCTTCAACGAGGCGCGCATGGTCGCCATCCAGTCGGCCACCGGAGAGGCGAAGCTCCGCGAGAACGTCAACGACGTCATCATCAACCTGGCGCGGCGGAACCAGTCCCTGCTGCACCGCCAGCTGAAACTCTTCGACGCCCTGGAACGTCAGGTCGACGACCCCGACCAGCTGCGGGAGCTGTTCCTACTCGACCACCTCGCGACCCGCATGCGCCGGCACGCCGAGGGCCTGCTCATCCTCTCCGGGGCGCTGCCGGGTCGCGGCTGGAGCAAGCCGATGCCCGTCGTCGACGTCATCCGCGCGGCCTCCACGGAGGTCGAGGAGTACACCAGGGTCAATGTCTTCCCGATGGCCTCCGTGCGGCTGGCGGGAGGCGCGGTGACCGACGTCATCCACCTGCTGGCCGAGCTGATCGAGAACGCGACCCTCTCCTCGCCGCAGACGAGCGAGGTCCTGGTTCGCGGACGCGAGGTGGCGAACGGTTTCGCCATCGAGATCGAGGACGGCGGGCTGGGTATGAGCCAGCAGTCGCTGGAGGAGGCCAACGCGCTGCTCGCAGATCCGCCCGAGCTGGACCTGGCCAAGCGCACGGAGCTGGGGCACTTCGTCGTCGCCACGCTGGCGCGGCGCCACGGGATCAAGGTGCACCTGCGCGACTCACCTTACGGCGGGGTTACCGCCATCGTCCTGCTTCCACGCTCCATCCTCTCCGTCGAGGAGCAACCAGGTGTGGAAGAGGGCCAGCCCCGGCCGGCGGCCACCCCCGAAGGCCGCCACCACGCGGATCCGGCCGCGAGCATCGAGGGGCCGCCAGCCACGCACTCCCCCACCACCCCCGCCCAGGACCCGCTGCCCTCCCACGCGGAAGGGCCGGCCCAAGCTCCCTCCGCCGGCGGGGAGACCCCCCACCCGCCCAAGCCGCGCCCGAGCCAGCCGTCCGGGTCGGGCGACGGCGAGCGACGCCGTACTCTGCCCCGCCGTGTCCGGCAGGCCAACCTCGTTCCGCAGCTACGCGACGATGAGTCCGGCTCTCCCCCGGACACCGCGGACGACCGCCCGCCGGAACAGGTGCGGTCCATGATGTCCGCGATGCAGGACGGCTGGACACGCGGCCGCGACGACAACCTTCCACGGGATCGGGACTCGGCACGCTCCGTCCCACCCAACGCCGACGACCTGGAAGGGAACCAGTAGTGAGCACACCCCCCGACCAATTGACCTGGCTGCTCGACGGGCTGGTCGAGCAGGTCCCCGGAATCCGGAACGCGATCGTGCTGTCGAGCGACGGGATGTTGGTGGGATCCTCGACGGGGATGGGGCGCGACGACGCCGAACACCTGTCGGCCATCTCCTCCAGTTTCCAGAGCCTCGCGCGGGGGGCCAGCCACTACTTCGACGAGGGCGGGGTACGCCAGACCATCGTGGAGATGGACACGAGCTTCCTCTTCGTGATCGGCGCCGGGGCGGGCTCGTGCCTGGCCGTCCTCGCCGACTCCGGCGCCGACATCGGAGTCATCGCCTACGAGATGGCACGCCTGGTGAAGCGCATGGGCGAGCACCTGTCGGTCGGAGCCCGCCCCCCGGTCGGTCATTCCCCCGAAGGATGACCTCATGGCCACCGACGACAGCGATGGCACCTCCCGGTGGACGGATGAGGACCCCGGCCCTCTGCTCCGGAACTTCGCCATCACACGCGGACGGACCCGGCCCACACGAGACTATCCGCCATTCCCGCTCACCGCCGTGATCCACACGGTCACTCCCGACCCCCCGGCCGACCCCGTCGGCTGGGGGCCCGAGCACCGCTCCATTCTGTCGCTGTGCCGGCAACCGACGGCTCTCGCCGATCTGGCGTCCGAGCTCGACCTGCCCGTGAGTGTGCTGCGGGTGCTGCTCGCCGACCTGTTGGAACGCGATCTGATCTCACTGCAGGACCCGGCGACCCAGGAACGACCGAGTCGAGACATCCTCTTGGAGGTCCTGCATGGCCTCGAAGCACTCTGAACCGAGTGCGTCCACCGTGAGCCTGACCGCCCTGAAGTTCCTCATCTCCGGCGGGTTCGGGGTGGGAAAGACGACCCTGGTGGGGAGCGTCAGTGAGGTGCGGCCGCTGCGCACGGAGGAGAACCTCAGCGCCGCGGGCACCGGGGTCGACGACATCGCCGGTGTCGAACGCAAGACCACCACCACCGTCGCGCTCGACTACGGCCGTATCACCATCCGCGACGACCTCGTGCTCTACCTCTTCGGCACACCGGGCCAGGACCGGTTCTGGTTCATGTGGGACGAGCTGGCGGTTGGTGCGCTCGGTGCGGTGGTGCTGGTGGACACGCGGCGGCTGGAACTGTCGTTCGCCTCGATCGACTACTTCGAGAAACGTGGGCTTCCCTTCATCGTCGCCGCGAACCAGTTCCCCGACTCCGACGAGTTCGCGCCCCGGGAGATCAGCCAGGCGCTCGACCTGGACCCGGAGGTGCCGGTGATGACGTTCGACGCGCGGCTCCGGGACTCCGGCAAGCAGGTGCTCATCACGCTGCTGCGCTACCTCATCGACCGGACCCCGTCCCCGCCGCCCGGCACGGCGCGAAACTCCCCGACGGTGCCCCCGTAGGGGCCGCGACCGGCGGCGATGGCGGCTCGTGACGTTCCTCCTACCTTGAGAAGCCAAGAGAGCCGAAGCGGCACGATCACCCACGGAGAGGATGCCCTTCGCTGGGGGATCCAGGCACGATCCGGCTCGCCAGGTCAGTCGAGTGCCAACACAGCTTGGAGGGCGGTGTCGACGGCACGCGTTTCGGCGCTGTCGAGCCGACCGGCGAACTCTTCGAGGCGGGCTTGTGGGTCGATCACCGTAAGCTGTTCAACCATCACTCGCGTCTTGGTGCCGTTGATCTCGATCTCCGGTCGGAATGACGCCGCCCGCCTACCGGTCGAGGTCGGTGCGATGATCCATGTGGACAGTGGCAGGTCATCGGATTGCACCACCACGGCGTAGCGCGTTTCGGTTTGTTCGCGACCCCGGGCATCCTTGGGGGCTTTGAGGCGGTAAAGGTCACCACGCACGGGTCGCGTCCATTTCCGCGGCCAGTTCCCGCGACGCTGCTACGTCGTCGGGATCGTCGCGTAGGTTCTCGGCCTCCGCCCGCAGCCGTGCCCGGCGGTGCGCCCGTTCGGCTTCCAGGATCGCGGTCCGGGCCGCCTCCGAACGTGACCGCCCCTCGCTTGTCAACGCCTCCAGGGCCCGCTCCACCTCGGGGTCAGTGCGAATCGTAAGCGTACTCATACGACTGGTTGTATTACACCGCGCACGACACCACCAGGACGCATCTGAGGCCCACTCGCGCCGCACCACGACCAGCGGCGCGGCGCTCCGACCCGGAACCGGGCGGGAACGCCGCGCGTGGAACCGGCGCGGGGTCAGACGCTCTCGATGATGGTGGTGTTGGCCTGGCCACCGCCTTCACACATGGTCTGCAGCCCGTACCGGCCACCGCTGCGCCGAAGCTCGTGGACCAGCTTGGTCAGCAGGACAGAGCCGGTGGCGCCCAGCGGGTGCCCGAGGGCGATCGCGCCGCCGTTCGGGTTGGTGGTGGCCGGGTCGGCGCCGATCTCCTCCATCCAGGCGAGCGGGACCGGGGCGAACGCCTCGTTGACCTCGGCGACGTCAATGTCGCCGATACCCAGCCCGGCCTTCCGCAGCGCGGCCCGGGTCGCCGGGATCGGCGCGGTGAGCATGTACACCGGGTCGTCCCCGACCAGGGACAGCTGGACGATCCTGGCCAGCGGTGTGAGGTCGTGCTCCTTCACGGCGCGCTCCGAGGCGATCAGCACGGCGCCCGCGCCCACCGAGACCTGGCTGGCGACGGCCGGGGTCAGCTCCCAGCCCTCACGCAGCGGGTCCAACCCGGCCATCTTCTCCAGGGTCGTGTCGGGGCGCACCCCCTCGTCCCGGGTGACGCCCAGGTACGGCGCGATCTGGGCGTCGAAGTGGCCGGCGTCCTGGGCGGCGGCCGCGCGCTGGTGGCTCTCCAGCGCGTACTGTTCCAGTTCGGCGCGCTTGTAGCCCCATTTCTCACACATCAGCTGGGCGCCACGGAACTGCGAGATCTCCTGGTCGCCGTACCGGTCACTCCACCCCTGGCCGAAGAGTGGCAGCCCGTTCTCCAGGGCGAACCCGACGTTGGCCCCCATGGGCACCATGCCCATGTTCTCCACCCCTGAGGCGATCACGAGGTCCTGGGTTCCCGACATGACGCCCTGGGCGGCGAAGTGCGCCGCCTGCTGCGACGAGCCGCACTGGCGGTCGATGGTGACCCCCGGGGTCGTCTCCGGTAGCCCGGCCGACAGCCAGGCGGTGCGGGCGAGGTCGAGCGCCTGCGGGCCGACCTGGCTCACGCAGCCCATGACGACGTCCTCGACCGCGGCCGGGTCGACGCCGCTGCGCTCCACGACGCTGGAGAGGACGTGCGCCCCCATGTCCGCGGGGTGCGCGCCCGCCAAAGCGCCCTTCTTGGTCCCTACCGGGGTGCGGACCGCCCCGACGATGAATGCCTCAGCCACGGTTCCCTCCTGTGGGGTCTCTCGTACCTACGACTCCTCAAACCGAACCATATTCGGTATGACGAAAACGGCAAGGCGTGGGGCGCACCACGTCACGCACCACCTTCCTCCCCAAAACCGAACGTCGCTCGGTTAGGCTTGCCGCGGGCTTTCAGCGCACCAGTCCGGCCGGCCACGCGACAGAGGGAGTCAGACCATGCGGCGAGAACTCTTCGAAACCGACCACGAACTTTTCCGTGAAACCGTCACCGAGTTCCTCAAGCGCGAGGTGTCCCCGTACCACGCCCAGTGGGAGGACGACGGGATCGTGCCACGCGAGGTGTGGCGCAAGGCCGGCGAGGTCGGGATCCTCGGGTTGGGGGTCCCGGAGGAGTACGGCGGTCCGGGCGTCGTTGACTACCGCTTCAACGCCGTGGTCACCGAGGAGCTGTGCCGGGCCCACACCACAGGCCCCGGCTTCACTCTGCACAACGACGTGGTGGCGCCCTACCTGGTGGACCTGACCACCGAGGAGCAGAAGGCGCGCTGGCTCCCCGGTTTCTGCAGCGGGGAGCTGATCACCGCCATCGCGATGACCGAGCCCGGCGCCGGCAGCGACCTGCAGGGGGTGCGGACCTCCGCGGTCCGTGACGGCGACGCGTTCGTCCTCAACGGGCAGAAGACCTTCATCACGAACGGCATCAACGCCGACCTCGTGATCGTGGTGGCCCAGACCGACCCCGACGCCGGAGCGCACGGGCTCTCGCTGTTCGCTGTCGAGCGCGGCACGCCGGGCTTCGAACGCGGCCGCAACCTGGAGAAGGTGGGGTTGAAGGCGCAGGACACCGCGGAGCTGTTCTTCTCCGACGTGCGAGTCCCCGTCGCCAACCTGATCGGCCAGGAGAACCAGGGGTTCATCCACCTGATGAACAACCTGCCGCAGGAGCGGCTGTCGATCGCCTGTTCCGCCGTGGCCGCCGCCGAGAACATGCTCGCCGAGACCGTCGAGTACTGCAAGGAGCGGACCGCGTTCGGCCGCCCCATCGGCAAGTTCCAGAACACCCGCTTCGTCCTGGCCGAGCTGGCCACCGAGGTCGACATCGCCCGCACCTACGTCGACCGCGGGATCACGCTGCTCAACCGAGGGGAGCTGACCGTCGACGACGCCGCCAAGGCGAAGTGGTGGACAACGGAGCTCACCAACAAGGTGATGGACCGTTGCCTACAGCTGCACGGCGGGTACGGGTACATGATGGAGTACTCCGTCGCCAAGGCGTGGCAGGACGCCCGGATCCAGTCGATCTACGGTGGCACCACCGAGATCATGAAGGAGATCGTGGGGCGTTCACTGGGCCTGTGAGCACCCCCGCAGGGGCACAGTGAAAGGGGAGCAACCCTCATGAGTGGCGCGTGGGACGGCCTGATCGTCCTCGGTCTGCTGGTCCTACTCCTGGTCATCGGCATACGAAAGCTCCGCCCGCGGATGTACATCCCGTGGACGACCAGTGGCCTCGTCGTGTTCTTCGTGTTCCTCGTGCTGCTGCTGTGGGCGTGGTCGTGGAGATAGGGACCACGCGTCCGGTGATCGTGCTGTTTTGACTATTCGCCACACCAAAGCAACCAGAACAGCACGATCACCGTGTGTGGGTCGACGGGTCAGGCCGGTGGTGCCCGTGGGCGGACGCGTCGGCCGACGAGGAGCGCCTCGTTGTCCGGGGAGCAGCGTTCTCCGGCGGAGTGGGAGGCAACGCGGGGGGTGAGCGAAACCCCGGCATGGCGCCCCTCCGTTCGTGGCCACCTTCGGCCGTTCTTCTGACACTGCGCGACCACCGGGTTACTGTCGCGGTGTAGTGCCTCCATGGTGGGAGTTGTGATGACCGAACGGCCCCCTGCCGAACGGACTGACGACATCGATCCGATCACACGTTCCCCCGACGGCGAGTCGCGGGCGCTTCTGGCTCGTGTGGGGGACGCGTTCCCGCTGGATCCGCACACGCGGATTCAGCGGAGCTCCACTGAGGCCCCCTCGTCGACGCGTCCCTGGGGACTGCGCTACGCTCAGTCGCCTTCCGCCCGTGCCCAGGTGATCACGACCGTAGAGACGGCGGTTTACGACCCGGTGCGCCAAGTCTCCATCGACCGTCTCAGCGGCGAACCCGTGCTGAAGCACGCGGGAGGAACCCGCGAGACGACCGGAACCACCGACGGTCAGGGGCCTTCCCCCGAAGAGGACACCAAAGACTGATGAGCCCGCCCGTCCTTCACGACGCGGTCGCCGTCCTGGCCACCGAGCGTGACCTGACCGTCGACCATGTCGTCACCGAACTCGCCGAGCGGGGTGTGCCCACAGCGCGCGTGGACACCGCGGACTTCCCCCAACACCTCACGCTGACAGCCCGGTTGGGCGAGTCCGGATGGGGCGGCGCGCTCACCGGCGAGTATCGCGAGGTGGATCTGGGCTCTCTACGCAGCGTCTACTACCGCCGGCCCGGCCAGTTCCAGCTCGCCGAAGGAATGTCGACCCCCGAGCGGGGGTGGGCCTACCGCGAGGCCCGCATGGGATTCGGCGGCGCCCTGCTGGGGCTGGGTTGCCTATGGGTCAACGATCCCCGAATCGTCGCGGGAGCCGAGTACAAGCCCACCCAGCTCGCCATCGCCCAACGGTGCGGGCTCGCGGTGCCGGACACGCTGGTGACCAACGATCCCGTCGAAGCGCAACGGTGGGCCTCCCGTCTGGACGGGCCGGTGGTGTACAAACCACTTGGCGGTGTCCGGCACGTTGAGGAGGGAACCTCCACGGTCGTCTTCACCACGACGGTTGAGGTGGAGGAGCTGGCCGACCCGGCATTGGCGCTGACGGCCCACTGCCTCCAGGCGTGGGTCGACAAGGACCACGAGGCGCGGGTAACGATCGTGGGCGATCACATGTTCGCGGTCGCTATCCACGCCGACTCCTCCCCAGCCCACCAGGACTGGCGGCGCGACTACACCACCCACCGCTACACGACGGTTGACGTGCCCTCCGATATCCGTGTGGGGCTGCGCCGTTACATGGCCACCTGGGGATTGTCCTACGGGGCGGCCGACTTCGTCATCACCCCCGAGGGGGAATGGGTGCTGCTGGAGGTCAACCCCAACGGCGAGTGGGGGTGGCTGGCCTACCACTGTGACCTGCCCATCGCCGCGACCCTCGCTGATCTGCTGGAGAAAGGCGCGACCTCATGAGCGCCGACACCGACGCCGATGAGGAGGCGCGGCGGCTCGCGTCGGCGTTGGCTGACCAGCTCATGGCCGAGGGTCACCTGCGCACACCCGGCTGGCGGAACGCCTTCGCCCAGGTGCCCCGGCACGTGTTCGTCCCCCACGCCGGGGTGTTGGAGACCACCGCCGAGGGCAGCCGCTACACCCTTCTCAGCGGCGACGCCCCCGACCAGCGGGACCGTTGGTTGCGGCTGGTCTACAGCGACACGACCCTCATCACCCAGCTCGCCGGACACCCCATCGAAGAACAGGTACGCGACGGCGTGGGCCGGGGCCAGGCGACCAGCTCCTCCACCGCCCCCTCGCTGATGGCCTGGATGCTGGAGACCCTCGACGCCAGCGAAGGTCACCAGGTGTTGGAGATCGGTACCGGGTCGGGCTACAACGCCGCGCTGCTGTCCCATCGGCTCGGCGATGCCCACGTGGTCAGTGTCGACATCGACGCCCATCTGGTCTCCGCCGCGCGCGAGCGCCTGGACCGGGTTGGTCACACTCCCGAACTACACGTCGGCGACGGCCGCGAGGGTTACCCCGACCGTGCGCCCTATGACCGGGTGATCGCCACCTGCTCCCTGCCGTACCTCCCACCGGCCTGGGTCGCCCAAACCCGCCCCGGCGGGCTGATCCTGGCCAACATCGCCGGCCCGCTCGCCGGGGCGATGCTGCTCGCCGAGGTCTCCGAGGGCAACGTCGCCCAAGGCCGGTTCCTGCCGCGCTGGGCCGGATTCATGTGGGCCCGTCCCGGGTTCACCAAGGCGCGTGACATTACCGCCCACGACACCAGCGAGGGCCGGTACGAGGTGCGCACCCCCCGTGTCGACGCCGAGGCGTTGCGGGATCGGGCGTTCGCGTTTCTCGCCCAGCTCTACCTGCCCCAGGCGTTGCCCTACTGGGCCAGCGATGACGACGGCTTCCCCATCACCGGGCTGATCACCCCCGATGGGTCCTGGGCGGAGGTCTCCTCCCCCGGCGATGGTGTGAGGGCGCCACGGGTGGAACAGGGGGGACCGCGGCGGCTCTGGGACACGGTCGAGACCGCCCACACGTTCTGGGACCAATACGGTCGTCCCGACTGGTCGGCCTTCGGCGTCACCGCGACCTTCCAGCACCAGCGAGTGTGGCTACACAGCAGCGACAGCCCCAACACCTGGGAACTCCCCGCGCCGGGGCCCGGATCATGAGCGCGGCCCGCGCGACCTGGGGGACGAGCTGGAGGCCGCGTATCTGACGTGGATGGGGTGAGCCCAGCCCCGGGCCGGTTCGGCCTCACCGTGGACCGGGGCGGACAGCACGTGTGGCTGGACACTCCCGAGAATCGCACGCGAGAGGTGGTGTGATGGCCAGGCATCGGCAAAACCTCGTGGATCGCTCGATGTGTAGCGGGCAGGATTGCACGACCCGTAACAAGGACCACGAAGAGGTGCGGGTGCCGTGCACGGGATGTGGGGCACGGATAAGCAGCCTTGATGTGCCTCTTCCTCAGGGATGCGGCACCACCGTGCTGGGCCTGGCCATGCTCCGGTCACTCCAGAGCGCTGACCCTCTCCCCCAGCGCCTTCACGCGTGCTCCCGGTGAGCGCTGAGCACGCAGCTCCGAGACCAGATCCCCCAAGCGGCTCCGCGTCGTCGACCGCATCCGCTCGGGCGGGACCGCGTCCATCACCTCGGATGCCAGCGCGCACGCGTCATCAGACCCATGACGGGCTGCGTGAGACCGCGCCAGCACCCCCGTGGCGGCGGCCCAGCCCGGCGACCCCACGCGTTTCAACCCGGCCGAGGATTCGGCGTGGCGGGCAGCCCTGACCGGGTCCGTTCCCACTTGGGCCTCGGCCAGATGCAGCTCGAATTCCGCGTGGTCGAACCCGAACCTGCCCGGCGCCTCCTCGGCCGCGTCCATATGGCGCCGCGCGTCGGCGACGACACGCGCGAGCCCGTCGGCGTCCCCCCGGGCGGCGAGCGGGCGCAGCCGACACCACGCGGTAATCTGCGCCCGCCGCAGCGCGGTGTCGGCGTAGGTCTGAGCTTGGTCGGCCAGTTCCAGCGCCTCAGTAACGCCTGCTCCGCGAGGTCACTCACGCCCGTGCCGGGGCCGTTGAGCGCGATGCTGTCGGCGACGGCGGTCAACTCGGGGGCTCGGCGGGCATCGGAGACTCCTGTCGCGGCTGCGGTATCCGGGGACCGTACCAACCGGGTACCCGCCCGGACAGGGGAACACCCAGGTGCGCCGGGGCGACTCGGTAGACGCGGGCCAGCGCCTGCACGTAGTCCAGGCCGGGGCGGGCCTGGCCGTGTTCCCACCGGCACAGCATCGCGGTGGTGAGCCCGGGCGGGGCGAGCCCGTCGGCGCGGTACACCTGCCCCACCGCCTCGACCACGTGCGGCCGTGACCACCCGTAGGCCAGCCGCCAGGATTCCAGCGGGGTGATGGGTAGGGCTTGGGTGATCTGGGCGGCGATCGCGGGCACCGGGGCGCCGAGGCGCTGCTGGTCGGCGCGGATGCGGGGGCGTCGCGGGCGAGCTGGGCACGGGTGGCTCGGGTGGGGTTCACGCGTGTCTCCCATGAGGGGGCCGGGTGTCGGGATGTACCCCCAGCGGGGCGTTCGCAACATTGCCGGTTCGGTCAATGTGTGCTCACCATGCACGCATTGTTGCGCCCATGCTGCGGGGCGTTCTCTGGAATCAGCCCGGTGGACCATCCCGGTGAGAAAGGAGAACCAGCATGACGGCAACCGTGGAGACTCCGACCGCCACCCGCGATCCCCGCGACTTCGTGGCCCCCGAGGTGTGGGACCGCCAGATCCAGCTGCTCACTCGCGATCACCCCTGGGACGCGGTGATGGCTGAGCGCTGCTTCGACCAGGCGGTGGCCTAATCGAGAACAACGGGTTCACGGTGGACTGGCCGCTGTGGGAACGCGACGGCGCCCGGTGCGCCCCCTGCTACCACGGCTCCGACTGCCACTGATCATCCACCCGCGGACGCCCCGGTTTCCCATCCGGCGTCGGGGCGTCTGTGCGTTCTCCTGCCCCACTGCCTCCCGGAGTGGTTACCGTGTGACGGGTCCCGCTCTCCCGTCACAAGGGCCACACCATGACCGCGGTTACCGACCTGACCAGCTACTGGGACCGCTACGCCGGCCAGCTTCCCACCCAGCCCCGCGAGGAGGCGCTCAAGGAGGCGCTGCGGTGGTGCCAATACCCGGAGCACGGCCCCGGCGCGGAACTCCTCGGGATCCCTGCCACGGCCCTGGAGCTGGGATGAGGGCGGGGGGACGCTGTGGCCGCGCTCGCCACCACGAAGGTGGAGGCGACCGGAGTGGACCTGTCTGTCGAGCATGTGCGCGCGGCACACGAGTGGTGGGGCGAGCTCGCCAACGCCCGCTTCGTGCACGCTGACGTTGTCGAGTACCTGTCCACCACGCGGTACCGGTGGGACGTGGCGTATTCGATCTGGGGCGCCGTCTGGTTCACCGACCCCGAGGTGTTGCTGCCGCTGGTGCGGGACCGGTTGGAGCCGGGTGGGCGGTTGGTGTTCTCTCAGGCACCCCCGGTACCGGGCGCCTATGGGGTACAGGGCGTGTACGCCAACGGGTTCCGTGGTCAGCGGGTGTGGGTGCACCGGTGGGCGTACGAGCCTGATGGGTGGATGGAGATACTGGGCGGACACGGGTTCGTCGACGTGCGGGCGTGGGTGGAGCCCGCCCCGGAGTTCGACCACTTGGGCACGCTCATTGTCACCGCACACCGCCCCCGGTAACTGAGAGTGGCCCCGGCATGGTGGTGCCGGACCTTGGGGCCGTGTCGCGCGGGCAGCCGCTTCGCGGACGATCGTGCCTGTTTGGCGCCTGTGACGCGCCAAAGTAGCCAGAACTTCACGATCGCCCTACGAGGTGGCCCCGCAGGCGGCCCTGGTGCGGCCCTACGTGCTCGACGCGGCCCACTGCGCCCGCCGGCGGGCCGCACAGCGGGCCACCGCCCCGGCGCGGGTGCACCGCCCGCGCCGGGGTGTGGTGGTGCGCTTCGACCGCGACGCCACCGGGCACACCCCACCGGCCCCACCAGCCCCACCGGCCGCGCGAGCCACCCCGGAGACCACCCCGCCGGCGGGGCTGACGCTGACGGGAGTGCCCGAATGACCGCGCGCACGCCGGGATCCTCGTCATTGGTCCACGAGGCCGAACCGTTGGTCACCGTCAAAGAAGTCGCCGCCCTGCTACACGTGTCCACCGAGACCGTGCTCACCTGGGTACGCACCGGCCAGCTGGCCGACATCCGCACCCCGGGGGGCCATCCCCGGTTCCACGCCGCCCAGATCCGATCCCTACTCCAGCCCGCACCGACCGGGGAGGGGGGCCAGGAGTGAGCCGGTGCGTCCGGGGCGCCACCCTGTGGCAACCCCACCCCAACGAGGTGGCCCTGACCGATGCCCGTCCTCGGGCGATCACGCTGCGACTGGCCCCCGGCTTCGCGGTGGAACTGTGGCCCGGCGACACCGACCACACCGACCAGCTCGCCTGGCTGGACACCGTGGCCGAACACCTCCGTGCGGCCCGACAGTTCATGGTTGAGCACCAGGCCCACCAGAACCCGGGGGTGCACCCCACCAACACCGGCCCGAGCACGGCCACGACCTACTGCGAGATCCGCCACGTGGCCGACATGGCCGAGCTTCGCGCCTGGGCCAGTGACCGAGGAGTGCGGGTCCACCGCCGTGGAGAGACCCTGGAGGGTCACCCCCGAACCCGACACGACCACGCGGGACCAGTCCCGTGCCCTCCTGCCCGCGAGTAGGGGACGGCTTGTCCACGAGAACGGAGCCCGAGTGACCGAGATCGGGACCACCCGTCGTGACCGGGCTGAACACGCACGACCGCACCACCGGCGCAGTATCTACGGGTGGGGGTGTTCCCGGGCTCGAACCGGGGCCTCCCCCTCGTCAGCTCCGTTCTCGTGGCTGGGTGTTCCTACCCAGCACGAACCCGAACCGGTCGGTGAAACGCAGCGTGTCCTCGGGATGCGCGGCGCGCATCTCCGCGACACCGGCATCCAGCTCCTCGGTGGTGAAGGTCGACAGCACCGACATCCACCGGTTGTCGCGCACCAGCTGGATGTAGTGCTCGCGGTCGACCACCACGTTGTGGTCGTGGTATTCGAGCGTGGCGTCGAGTCCGGCGTCCCGCATCGCCGCGGCGAGGGCGGCGGGGTCGGGCTGGTTGGCCGCGAACCGGTCCAGAGCGGCCTGGAACAGTGGATAGTCCAGGAGCGGGGGCAGGCTGATGACGAGCAGCTTGCCGCCCGGGGCGAGGAGCCGAGCCAGACCCCGGATCGTGCCGGAGACGTCGTCGACGTGGTGGATCGTCTCCTTGACCAGGATGGCGTCGAGTTCGCCGTAGGGCAGCTCGACCCGAGCGGAGGCGACGTCCTCGGCCCCCGCGCACAGCGTCCGCACTCGGGAGTCCTCGGGTACCTGCTCCAGCATGCGCGGTGACGGGTCGACGCAAAGGAGCGGGGTTCGTGAGGAGACACTCGCCAGCAGACCTCGCTGGAAGATTCCGGTTCCGCCGCCGATGTCGGCGACCCGGTCCCCCGGTCGAATGTCGAGGGTTTCGGCGATCATCCCGTTCATCCACGAGACGTATTCGGCGCTGTGCTCCCAGTTGCCATCGTAGTCGCTGGCCAAACGCTCGTAGTGTTCGGCGATCGACTCGTGCACGGGTCCTCCTCGAACGGCGAGAGGGCGTCGGACACGCGAATACCCCGAGCGAGCGGCACCCGCTCGGGGTCCCGGCACGAGGCTAGTGGCCCCGGACCAACCACTATGGTCGGACCGGTCGCAGCGTCGGGGTGGCTCCGGACACACCACGTGAGGGTGCGGACGGTACGGCGGCCCCTACCCGGTGCGCATGGGGACCTCGAACCAGACGGCCTTGCCCTCGGGTGTCGGGCGCGAGCCCCACCGCGTCGCGAGCTGGTCCACCAGGTACAGCCCACGGCCACCCTCGTCGTCGGCTCCGGCGCTGCGGATCCGAGGCAACCGCAGGTCGTGGTCGAACACCTCGACCCAGACGGAGGACGCGCCGCGACGCAACCGCAGCAGGAACTCGCGCGTCCCCGAGTTCTCGTCGGAGTCCTCGGCGACCTCGGTGAGCAGGTCGGACCAGTCCTCGTCGAAGTCGCCCGCCAGGCCACCCAGGTCGAGCTGGGCGTCCACCTCGCTCACGCCTCGGGCGTTGATATCCCGGCGAGCGGGGTGCGGAGTGGCGTGGATGACGACGTTCGTGACGATCTCCGACACCAGCAGGCAGGCGAGCTCGGCCTGGTCGCGGTCCATGCCCCACTGTGTGAACGTGGTGGCGGCCAGATGACGGGCCTCGCCGACGGTGGGCGCCTCCGCGTTGAACCAGCCTTCCTGAAGGGCCAGCTCCTCGGGGTGGGAGCGCACGACGAGCAACGCGGTGTCGTCGTCGATCTCCCCGGGAACGGCGGTGACCGCGGCCTCCGCGATCTGCTCGACGTCCTTGTCCGCCACCTCGCCCACACGCTCGTACAGCTGTTCCAGCGACCGGCGGATATCGACGCTCCCGCCCAGGGGACGCCGGTCGACCAGGCCGTCGGTGTAGAGCAGCAGGGTGGCCTCCGGGGGCAGTGTCAGGTTGGCCTGGTGATAGATGGCGTCATCGTAGGCGGCGCCCTTGACCTTGACGCCCAGCAGCGTGTCGGAGACCTCCAGGCTCAGCTCGGAGACCTCGCCACCACTGATGAGCAATGGCGCCATGTGGCCCGCGTTGGCATAGGAGAGCTCGCGCGACCAGGCGTCATAGACCAGGTAGAGGCAACTGACTCCGGGCACCCAGACCCCGCCGTCGCCGTCGGGCTGGCCGAGCTGGCGCACCCACTCGTCCAGCTCCCGCAGGATGTCCGCTGGTTCCCGGTCGGCCTGCGCGAAAGCGCGTAGCGCGGCACGGAGCTGGCCCATGACGGCCGCGGCGTGCGTGCCCCGCCCCTCGACGTCACCGACGACGATCCCCACGCGGCCCGCGGAAAGCGGGATCACGTCGTAGAAGTCCCCCCCGACCTGGGTCTGGATGCCGTGGCCATGCGACTCCAGCGGCTTGGCGGGCAGGTACCGGTGCGCCAGCGAGAGGCCGTCGAACTGGGGGAACCGGGTGGGCAGCAGGCTGTTCTGGAACGTCAGCGCCGCGTTTCGCTCCCCCTCGAACAGGCGGGCGTTGTCGATGGCCAGCGCCACCCGTGTCGCGATCGCGCCGACCAGGTCGCGGTCGAAGCCGTCGTAGCTTCGTTTGTCGCGGTGGGTGAGGTGGGAGAGCGCGATCGTGAGCACACCGATGACCTCGCCCCTAACCCGGAGTGGCGCGGCGATGGCCGAGGTCAGACCCACCTGCTCCGCGACCCGGGCGGAGTGGTCGCTGGGGGCGTGCATGGTGGGCCGCAGGTCGCTGATGACGGTCGTCTCCATACGGCGGATGGCCGTGGTGACGAAGTGGCGCTCCGGATAGACGACCTCCTCACCAACGTCGAACCAGGTTCCCCTCGGCGGGATCCACTCCTGGGCGTGCACCGAGATCCGGCGCACCAGCCGATCGTGCTCGAACAGGTCGATGAAACAGTGGTCGGCGAACTGCGGCACCAGGATCTCGGCGACCGACTTCAGGGTGGTGCCGAACTCCGCCGAACTCGCGAGCCGGTTCCCCACACGCTCCAGCAGCCCGTACTGCTCTTCCACCCGCCCACTGCGCAGTGCCTCGCGGGCCAGCAGTGTGATCCCGTCGACCTCGCCGTCGTCGTCGCGCATGGGGACCGCCTGGGCGCGCACCTGGACCCACGTGCCGTCGCCGCGGACGATGGCGAACGTGCCGTCCCAGGTCTCACCTTTGAGGACCTGGCGCGCGAGCTGGGACGCGCGTTCGTGGTCGGCCTGGTGGATCCCGATGTCGAGCAACGACACGCCACGATAGTCGCGGTCGCCCACGAACCCGAACAGCTCCCGCGCGAAGGTGTTCCAGTAACGGAGGCGGCTGAAACGGTCGATCACGACGACGGCAATCTGGGCCTGCTCGATCACGGCGGCCCCGGTGAGCGCGTCATCCTCGGAGAAGGCATCCCCCCACCGCGTCATAAAGTCGCCACCTCGCCGTCACGGAACGTAGTCATAGGGCTCCACGAGCGCCATGTCCCCCGCGCGACGGGGCTGTGAGACGCGCTGTCCACCCGCTCCGCCATGGGGCGAGCGTAGCAACAGATCGGACATATCCGCAGAGCAACGCGATATTCAGCTCCCTGGAGCACAACACGCCCCCGGGACGGGCCTATGGCTTGGCCACGAAGACGTGACCGGCGATGTACCGCGACAGTTCGCTCGGCTCGTCACTCTCGCCACTACCACCCATCACCCGTACGCCGTCATCGCTCGCGACGAGCGTCACTTCCTGGCCGGGTCGTACCCGGGCTTTCTTGAGGTCCAGCATGATTTCGGTGTCACTCTGCAGCTGCTCGCTGATGCGGCGGACGGTGACCGTGATCGGGGTGGCGTTGGCGACGTCGATCATCGGGACGATCGAGTCGTCGGTGAACGGCTCGGGTTCGTAGTCCGCGAGGCCGATCTCCTCGAGCCCGGGAATGGGGTTACCGTGCGGGCAGACAGAGGGGGCGTTCAACAGCTGGACCAGTCGTTCCTCCACCGCCTCGGAGATCACGTGCTCCCACCGACACGCCTCGACGTGCACGTCCTCCCACGGTAGGCCGACCACGTCAACGAGCAGACGCTCCGCGAGGCGGTGCTTGCGCATCACGAGGGTGGCGAGCCGACTGCCCTCACCGGTCATCACCAGGTGCCGGTCGTTCTCCACTCGGAGCAGGCCGTCACGTTCCATCCTGGCGACCGTCTGGCTGACGGTCGGGCCACTCTGCAGCAGCCGTTCCGCGATCCGGGCGCGCAGCGGAACGATGCCCTCCTCCTCAAGTTCGAAGATCGTGCGGAGGTACATCTCCGTCGTGTCAATAAGCCCGTGTGCGGTCAAAAGGCTCCCCCTCCCCTCGTGGGCCCGTTGAGAGTCGAGCAACGGCAGATCTCTCAACACATGCCAGTGACGGCTGATTCCGGAGTGGCCCCGGCCCGACGCCTCGGACCGCCGGCGACAGTCTCCGGCCCCGTCCGCCCTGGCCGCGGGAGCGGCCACCGATGCCTTAATCATAGCGTGGCGGAGCGCGCCTCACCTCCCACCGATTCGGGGAAGCTCCCAACTACCGACACGTTCATCACTCAGGGTGACAAGCGCTCGATCTCCCAGCCCTCTCCATCCCTCTCTGTGGACCGCAGACGGTAACGGAACCGGTCGTGCATCCGGTCGGCCTGACCCTGCCAGAATTCCACCTCCGTGGGCAGGATCCGGAACCCGCCCCAGTAGTCGGGCCGCGGGATCTCGGCGTACTCGGCCCAGGCGTCCTCACAGCGCCGGAATCGCTCCTCCAGCTCCTCCCGGTCCGTCACCGGGGACGACTGGGACTCGCTCGCCCAGGCACCGATCCGCGACCCACGGGGTCGGGTGGCGAAGTACGCGTCGTTCTCCGCGTCGCTGAGACGTTCCGCACGCCCCGAGACGCTCACCTGGCACCGAACCGGATGCCAAGGGAACACCACGCTGACGTTCGGGTTCTCCAGCAACGCCGTCCCCTTGCGCGAACGGTAGTTCGTGAAGAACCGCAGACCGGTGCGGTCGTACCCCTTGAGAAGTACGGTTCTCGCCCGCGGCACCCCCCGCGGCTCGACCGTGGCCAGCACCATGGCGTTCGGCTCGCCCAGCCCGGCGGCGCGGACCCGCGTGAACCAGACGTGGAACTGCTCCATGGGATGGGCCGCCAGGTCGTCCCGGCGCAGCGGGCTTCCCTCGTACGGCTCCCGCAGGTCAGCAAAGTCACATTGGTTCACGGTGGAGAATCCTCACACGATCTTCCGGGTACGCGCCACTGAAGGGTACGACCAGTGGCGGCACGACGCGTGCCACCCAGTACACCCGTGGGATCCACGGCCCACACCACGAGGACCGTGGACCGGGGAGATGGAGGACACCGTATGTCGGAGTTCAAACCCGGGCTCGAGGGAGTCGTGGCGTTCGAGACCGCGATCGCCGAACCGGACAAGGAGGGCGATTCCCTACGCTACCGGGGCGTCGACATCGAGAATCTGGTCGGCCGCGTGACGTTCGGGCGCGTGTGGTCACTACTGGTCGACGACACGCTCGACCCCGGCCTGCCCTTCGGCAGCCCGCTCCCGCTAACGGTGACCACCGGCGACGTCCGCGTCGACGTGCAGAGCACCCTGGCGGCCCTGGCGCCACTGTGGGGGTTCCAACCGCTGCTTGACATCGACGACGAGGAGGCGTCGAACAACGTCGCCCACGCCACCTCCGCCGCGCTCTCGGTCATCGCCCAGTCCGCGCGCGGCGCCGAGCCGCAGGTGCCGGAGAACCAGGTCGCTCAGGGCCGCACCGTGGTCGAACGGTTCATGATCGAGCTGCGTGGCGAGCCCGACCCCCGCCACGTCAAGGCCGTGGACGCCTACTGGACCTCGGCCGCCGAGCACGGCATGAACGCCTCCACCTTCACCGCCCGTGTCATCGCCTCCACCGGCGCCGACGTGGCCGCCGCGCTCTCGGGGGCCGTTGGTGCGCTCTCCGGCCCGCTGCACGGCGGCGCGCCGGCGCGGGTGCTGCACATGCTGGACGAGACCGAGCGCATCGGCGACGCGCGCGCCTATGTCACCCAGGCTCTCGACCGCGGCGAGCGGCTCATGGGCTTCGGCCACCGCGTCTACCGCGCCGAGGATCCCCGTGCCCGGGTGCTGCGCCGCACCGCCGAGGAGCTGGACGCCCCGCGCTACGAGGTCGCCGCCGCTCTGGAGAACGCGGCGCTGGAGGAGCTGCACGCCCGCAAGCCCGACCGGGTGCTGGCCACCAACGTGGAGTACTGGGCCGCGGTTCTCCTGGACTTCGCCGAGATCCCCTCGTCGATGTTCACGTCGATGTTCACCAGCGCCCGCACCGCCGGATGGGCGGCGCACATCCTGGAGCAGAAGCGCACCGGGCGTCTCGTGCGTCCAAGCGCGCACTACACCGGCCCGGCCGAGCGCGACCTCTCGGATGTTCCCGGGGTGAACGCGGCGCTGGCCCAGGGCGTCTGACCGAGCCCCGTGCCCCCGGGCACCCGACCCGCGAGCACCAGCGAGCCGGGGAAACAGGTCGGGCGCCGCCGGGGTTCTGCAGGGGCCGCAGGTGGGACCACGAGGGACGAGTGGGCACACCGAAGGCCCCGAAGGTTCCCGGCCACCCCGGGCGCCCGACCCGCGAGCACCAGCGAGCCGGGGAAACAGGTCGGGCGCCGCCGGGGTTCTGCAGGGGCCGCAGGTGGGACCACGAGGAACGAGTGGGCACACCGAAGGCCCCGAAGGTTCCCGGCCACCCCGGGCGCCCGACCCGCGAGCACCAGCGAGCCGGGGAAACAGAAAACACACCCCTACCTAGCGCGTCACCCTGAAGAAGCCCTCGGCTATGAGTGACCGCAGGATCTCGGGGGTGCGTTCGCGCACGCTGGCTGGGTCCTGCTCGGTGAGTTCGGCGATCGCGTCGAGCAGCGGTCCCACTGGCATGGTGCCGTCGCAGACGCTGGCCAGTCCCGCCTCCACGGTGCCCACCTGGGCCACCCGCCGTACGCCGTTGCGTTGCCGCAGCAGGATCCGCTCCGGGTCGGGGGCGCCCGGAGTGCCGATCCGCTCCTCGACCACGCCGGGCGCGAGGGCCACGTGTGCCGACAGCAGAGCGGCGTCGGTCAGGCGGTGCGCGGTCATGGCGCCGTCGACCACGTCGGGCAGGTACCGGCCGACCGGCTCCTCGATGTCGTGGCGCAGTTCCTCCACCCGCACGGTGGCGTCCTGTGCGACGTCGTTGCGCAGGCTGATCCATCCGAAGCCGATCCCCTCGACCCCCTCGCGCTCGAAGTAGTCGAGCCAGGCGTCGTAGCGGCGGGTGTATTCGGGGCTGCCGTGTTCGCAGGAGTCGCGCAGCCAGAGTTCCACGTACTCCGCGGGGTCTTGGACGTCACGCTGCACGACCCACCCCGAGCACCCCGTTCCGCTCACCCATGCGCCGACCCGGTCGCGCCAGTCCTCGCCGTCGACGTGCAGCCAGTTCGCCAGCGTCTGGCACCAGCCGCCGTCGGTGAGGTGGCCGGGCGCCTGGCGGACCAGGTCCGCGCTCAGGCTGTCGCCGGGGAGGTCGGACTCCCGGTAGGTGTAGCGCGCCGGCTCGGGTGTGATCACGAAGGGCGGGTTCGAGACGACCAGGTCGAATCGCTCCTTCTTGACCGGCTCGAACATGGATCCCTCGCGTGCTTCCACGTTGGGGGTGTTCGAGAGGGCGCAGCTGAGCTCGGTCATCCACAGCGCGCGCGGGTTGACGTCGGTCGCGCGCACCCGGTTCGCGCGGCTGGCGAGGTGCATCGCCTGCACGCCACACCCGGTGCCGAGGTCCAGGGCGGTCTCGACGGGCCCGTCGACCATCAGCCGCGACAGGGTGGCCGAGGCGCCGCCCGCGCCGACAACGTGGTCGGAGCGCGGCTGTCCCTCGCCGGGGCGTACCGTGGGGTCGGAGGCCACGTAGCCCGGGCGGCCGTCCTCCAGTTCCCAGGGTTCCAGGTGCACCACGGCCCGCACCTGTCCGTCGCGCACCCGTAGCAGGCCGGCCTCGGCCAGCTCCTGGACGGGAAGTATGGCCCGTGCCGACTCCTCCGCGACGGGGACGTGTAGCCACCACAGGCGCAGCAGCAGCCCCAGGCGTTCCTCACCCCCAGTGGCGCGCAGCGCGGGGGTGAGCTGTTCTCGGGCGAGCGCGCGGGCCGCCATGTTGCCGAGCCGGTCGCGCACGCCGTGCACGGTGTAGTCGGCGTCGATCAGGACGTGCCGGAGCCGGTCGGCGAGCCGGGGCGGGATGGGGCGCAGCGATTCAGGCACGCACCCATTATCGGACAGTGGTAAAGCCACGTGTGCGTTCGTTGGGGGCGATTCGGCCGTTGGCCGCCTCAGTCGTCGTCGCGTTCCGGGGTGGAGTCGGGGGTGCCTCGCCGCTCTTCCTTCTCGGGGTCCCGCGTCGGTGGCTCGGGCGTGTCCCGTTCGGCGTCCGTGGTGGCGTGGCGCTGGTCGGTCTCCGCGCGTTCGCTCAGCAGCCGGGGAACGTAGTAGAAGCCGAACGCCCCGAGTGCGATCCCCGTCACACAGACCCAGATCCACCACTGTTGGGAGGGAGCGAGACGGTCGCCCATGGCGAGGAGCACCACGAGCGCGATCATCCATGCCGCCGTGCCGAGTGCCGCGGGGATGCGGTAGTCGCTCTCCAGGACCTCGGGGTCGGGCTGACGGGGCTTGGCCACGGTTTCAGGCTAGACGATCGGTCGGTCAGACTCGTCGTAGCGTTCCCGCCGGGGGCGCGTACCGTACTCACCTCGCGGTGACACGGAAATAACCAGCGGTCGCGCCAAGATGCCCCCAACGTCATGGAGGGATGAGGCACACGGTATTATGGTTAGCAAAAGTAATGAGTCATGCTAATGAATCATCCTCGGCCTCCTCACCAGACACACACCGACGCCGGTCTGGCGGCGGTGCTGCGCGTGGCGGTGGGGCGCCTGGCCCGCAGGCTGCGCGCGCAGCGGCCCACCTCCCTCTCCCTGGGGCAGAGCGCCGTTCTGTACACCCTCATCCGGCAGGGCCAACTGACGCCGGGAGCGCTCGCCGAACACGAGAAGGTGCAGCCCCCGTCGATGACCCGGATCATCGCGGGGCTGGAGGAGCGCGGCCTGATCCGCCGGACCAGGCACCCGCAGGATCGTCGCCAACAGCTGGTGGACCTGACCCAGGAGGGGCGCGACCTGGTACGGGCGGACCAGCGCCTACGCGAGGCGTGGCTGACGCGCCAGCTACAGGACCTGCCGGCGGAGGAGAAGGAGACACTGCGCAAGGCGGCGGAGATCCTGGAACGACTGAGCCAGTCCTGACCGGGGACGAGCTCGACGGGGCCTCCTCCGAATCCCGGGCGGCCGGGGCCCGGCCGTGGCGTGGGCCGGCCATGTTCCGCTCGCTGACCGTCCGCAACTACCGGCTGTTCTTCATCGGCCAAGTGATCTCGAACACCGGAACCTGGATGCAGCGGATCGCCCAGGACTGGCTGGTGCTCCAGCTCAGCGGCGGCAGCGGGGTCGCCATAGGGCTCACGACCGCCCTGCAGTTCCTGCCCATGCTGCTGTTCGGGCTGCTGGGCGGGGCGCTCGTCGACCGGCTGAGCAAGCGCCGGATCCTCATCGTCAGCCAGGCCACCATGGCCGCCCTCGCGCTCGGTCTCGGTGTGCTCGCCACGGCCGGCGCCGCCGAAGTGTGGCACGTGTACCTGTTCGCCTTCGGCCTCGGCCTCGTCACCGTGGTGGACAACCCGGCGCGGCAGACCTTCGCCGTGGAGCTCGTGGGGCGCACGGACCTGGCCAACGCCATCGCGCTGAACAGTGCCAACTTCCAGCTCGGCCGGGTGACCGGGCCGGCGGTCGCCGGGCTGCTGATCGCGGTGATCGGCAGTGGGCCGGTCTTCCTCCTCAACGCGGCCTCCTTCGTCCCCGTCCTCATCGGGTTGTGGCTGATGCGCCCGGGCGAGCTGCACGTCACCGAACCCGCCCCGCGCAGCAAGGGCCAGGTCCGGGAAGGGCTACGCTACGTCCTCGGCCGCTCCGACGTACTGATCCTGCTGGTGCTGACCGCGTGCGTGCAGATCTTCGGAACCACCGCGCAAACCCAGATCGCGCTGATGACCAACAACGTGTTCACCACGGACGCCACGGCCTTCGGTGTCGCCGCGGCCACGCTCGCGGTCGGCGCGCTCGTCGGCGCGTTGCTCGCCGCCCGCCGCGAGCGACCCCGGCTGCGCGTGGTGCTGGCCGGGGCGCTCGGGTTCGCGGGGGGACAGCTCCTGGCCGGTCTCGCGCCGGGGTACCCGGCGTTCCTCGTGGCACTGGTGCCCATGGGGCTCGCCTTCATGACGTTCACCACCGCCACCAACACCCACCTACAGCTCAACGTCGACCCGCAGGTGCGTGGCCGGGTGATGAGCATGTACACACTGATGCTGCTGGGTATGGCGCCCATCGGTGCTCCCCTCGTCGGTTTCCTCGCCGACGCCTTCGGCCCCCGCGTCAGCCTGCTGACCGGCGGCGGCATCACCGTGTTGGTGACACTGGCCGCGACCGCGCTGCTGTGCCACGTACTCGGGGTGCGGTGGAGGTCCCTGGGTACAGAACGAACGTGAGACTCTTTGTCGCCGTGGACCCGCCGACGACGGTGGCGGCGGAGATCGAGGACCACGTCTCCCCTCTCCGCGCCCGGTCGCCGGCGCTGCGCTGGACACTGCCCGAGGACCGGCACCTGACACTGGTGTTCCTCGGTGAGGTACCCGAGAGCCGGGTGCCCGAGATCGACCGGCGCATGGGTGCCGAGGTCGCGCGGCATCCCCCGCTCTCGCTCGAGGTGCGCGGGAGTGGGACGTTCCCCGAGAACTCCGCGCGGGCCAGGGTGCTGTGGGCCGCGGTCGAGGGCGACCGCCACCGGTTGACCCTGCTCTCGTACGGGCTGCGCGGGGCCGCGCGTAACAGCGGCATCGACGTGACCCGACGCCCCTACGTGCCCCACCTCACACTGGCCCGCAGCAAGCGCCCCTGTGACCTCGGCGAGCTGCGCGACCGGCTCGACGGGCTTCGGTCGAGCGGATTCACCGCCACCGAGGTGCGCCTCGTGCGCAGCCGAATCGGCGGAACCCCCCGCTACGAGACCATCGCGACATGGGAGCTCGCCCCGCGCGCGACCGACGGGTGAGAGCCCGCCTCGGGCACGCCCGACGGATGGTGGACACCGCGCACGGCGCCCGTGGGGGGAACGTATGATGGCCAACGCCCAGTGGGGCCGCGGACGCGGACGTGGTGCCCCCCGGCCGTGTGGCCGGACACCCACGGCCACGAGGAGCACGAGCGATGAGCGTTCTCACCAACAACCGCAAGCAGCGCTGGCTGCTACCCGCCGTGCTCGCGGCGATCATGCTCATCGTCCTGATCGGCGCGCTGGTCTGAGAACCTCAACGCGCCGCCGCGGTCCGCTCGACAGCGGCGGTGACCAGTGCCGCGTTGTTGGCCACCTCGGTCCCGTCCGGCCCGCGCATAGTGTCCTCGAACCCGATGCGGATGTCGCGTCCGGCGGACACGGCGGCCTCGAGCAGCGGCCAGGCGGTGTCGTCGGCGCCGTGCAGCATACGGGCGAGTTCGATCCCGGCACGGTCGAGAACGGTGTCGATGTCCGAGGCGTTGCGCAGCGCCTCCTCCGTTGTCGCCTGGGTCGGTTCGACCAGAGCGGCGACGACGTCGTCGGCCAGGCCGGTGGCGGCCAGGATGCGGGCGGAGTCGGGCGAGGCCAGCCCCGCCTCGACCCCCACCCGCCGGTCGACCAACAGCCGGGCGACCTCCACGGAGCCGGGCTCGTGCAGGTTCACCGTCGCCGAGTCGGGCAGCTCGCCCCAGCGTTGCACCAGGTCGTACCTGCGCCAGGGGTCGGGCTCGGCGGACAGCGCGGTGGTCACGCTGATGGGCACGCCGGGGACCGCGTCCCGGAGGCTCTTCAACAACGGGGTCAGGACCTGGGGCTCGAGTGACTCGGCGCCTCGCGCGTCGCGCGGGTGGATGTGGATCTCGTCCGCGCCGGCGTCGACAACGGTTCGGGCGTCCGCGGCCAGCTGGTCGGGCGAAATCGGCAGCGCCGGGTGCGCCCCCGGACGCCGGTCTCCGTTCAGGCACGCCACGATCCTCATGGTCTTCCTCTCGCCGTGCTCGCCACCTGAACGGAACATGCCCACATGACTCGGGGCGCAGTCATCCCGGGCACGGATGCGAAGATGGCGGCCATGAGAGAACGCGTCGCCGTGGTACCGATCGCGTTGGCGGTCACAGCCACCCTCGGCGCGGCCGACCCCACCCCCACGGACTCGCCCGAGAGCGACGTCCCCGAGGGCACCGAAGAGTTGTTCCGGCTGGAGGATCCGCGGATCGCGGAGTCCAGCGGGCTGACCGTGTCGGCCCGGCACGGCGACCACTACTGGACGCACAACGACAGCGGCGACATCCCGCCCGAGATCTACGCGATCAACAGCGACGGCGAGACCGAGGCGACGGTCACGCTCTCCGGTCCGGAGGTCGAGGCGCGCGACTGGGAGGCCATCTCGACCGGGGTCGACGACTCCGGCGAGCCCGCGCTCTACGTCGGCGACATCGGCGACAACTTCCAGGGGGCCTGGCCCGACATCCGCGTCTACCGGCTCACCGAGCCGACTGATCTGGTCGACCAGACAGTCGAGGTCGAGACGTTCACCCTCCGCTTCGAGGACGGCGCGCGCGACGCCGAAGGGATGATGGTCGACCCGCGCGACAACCGGCTCTACGTCGTCAGCAAGGAGGTCGCCGGCGGGCTCTACGCGGCACCCGAGACTCTCGACCCCGAGGGGGTCAACGAGCTGAGCCGGATCGGCTCCGCCCCGTTGTACAGCACCGACGCCGCGTTCGCCGCCGATGGGTCGCACTACGCCATCCGCACCTACTGGGCGACCACGGTCTTCGACGCCTCCGAGGGCGTGCCCGGCGACAACGTCGCCCACGTCAGCCTTCCCGACTCCAAGCAGGGCGAGTCGTTGGCGTTCGCCCCCGACGGGACCTCGCTGCTCGCCGGGACGGAGGGTGAGCACGGCCCCGTCTGGAGCGTCCCGTTGCCCGAGGAGGTCACCGCCGCGGGCGACGACACCGGTAAGGGGGGCGACCAGACCGAGCCCGCCGCCTCCCCGGAGGAGCGATCCGAGAGCGCCTCCGCCCTCATCTGGGGCGGGATCGGCGTCGCGGCGCTCCTCGTCGCCGGCATCCTGCTACTGGCGCGGCGGAGCTGACCCGGCCCTCTCGCACGTCCCCGGTCTCGTGGGTCACTCACCCCGCTCGAACAGTTCCCGGGCAAGGAAGGCGTGCCGTGAGTGGTCGGTGAAGACACCGTCGACCCCGACCTCGAAGAACGCCTCGTACTCGGCGGCGAAACCACCGTAGGCGTTCGGGTCGCCGCCGGAACGGAAGTTCGTGGGCAGGAAACGGTTCTCGCTGCGGAAGGTGAACGGGTGCACCAGCAGGCCGGCCTCGTGCGCGTCGTCCACCAGCGACGTGGGCTCGGTCAGGTTGCCGTCGGTGTCGCGGGAGATGACCAGGTCCTTGGCCGGCCCGATGGCGTCCGCGAACGTCGCCACATCCGCGAGCCCCTCGGGGGTGAGGTAGGGCCTGAAGTGCTCCTCTCCCCCCAGCAGGAAGACCCGGGCGACACCGACGTCGGCCAGCGCCCGCAGGCTGTCGGCCTCGAAGGACTGCAGGTACACCGGGACCTCGGGCTCGGGTCCCCGCAACCCGTTCTCGTCCAGCTCGGTCTCCAGGAGCGGCTCCAGCGCCAGGCCGATCGAGCGGTGATAGGCGGGGTGCTTGGTCTCGGGATACACCCCGATCGGGCGGCCGAGCTCGGCGGTGAGCTCCTTGGCGAGCTCGATGATCTCGGCCAGTGTGGGGATCTCGTACTCGCCGTCGTGCGCCGTGTTCTCGGGGCGGACGTGTGGCAGCCGCTCGGTGGCGCGCAGTGTCTTGAGCTCGGCCAGCGTGAAGTCCTCGACGAACCACCCCGTGATCTCGGCGCCGTCGATGATCCTGCTCGTCTCGCGCCCGGCGAACTCGGGACGGTCCGCGACGTCGGTGGTGCCGCCGATCTCCGGGTCGTGCCGTGCGACCAGGGCCCCGTCGGATGTCGCCACCAGGTCGACCTCGATGAAGTCGCCCCCGAAGCGCGCGCCGAGCTCGTAGGAGCCGAGCGTGTGCTCGGGCCGGTGCCCCGACGCGCCCCGGTGCGAGATGATCTCGATGCTGGGTTCCCGCGTGTTCGTGCCCACCACTGAATCCGTTCGTCACCGTCCCGCCTGTCCCGACAAGCGTAATGGCCGGCCCGGATATCCCGGACCGGCCACCGGTCTCGTGGCGCTATGAGCCACGCGTCACGCGCGCACCGCGCCCACCTGGTCGCGGCAATGGGTGGAACCCGCGCGCTCGACGACGCTCAGGCCAGCTTGCCCACCACGTGGTCGACGCACTCGGTGAGCGCCTGCACGTCGCTCGGCTCGATGGCCGGGAACATGCCGATGCGCAGCTGGTTGCGGCCCAGCTTGCGGTAGGGCTCGGTGTCGACGATGCCGTTCTCCCGCAGGGTCGCGGCGATCGCGGCGGCGTCGACGTCGTCGGAGAAGTCGATCGTGCCCACGACCTGGGAGCGCTGATCGGGATCGGTCACGAACGGGGCCGCGTGCGGGGACTTCTCCGCCCAGGTGTAGAGGGTGGCGGAGGACTCCGCGGTACGGCGCACCGCCCAGTCGAGCCCGCCGTGCTCGTTCATCCACTCGACCTGTTCGGCGAGCAGCATCAGGGTTCCGACGGCCGGCGTGTTGTACGTCTGGTCCTTGCGGGAGTTGTCCACGGCGGTGGTCAGCGAGAAGAACTCCGGGATGTAGCGCCCGCTCCCGGCGATCTCGCTGACGCGCTCCAGCGCGCGTGGGGACATGATCGCCACCCACAGGCCGCCATCGGCGGCGAAGCACTTCTGGGGGGCGAAGTAGTAGACGTCGGTCTCGGCGATGTCCACGGGCAGGCCACCCGCGCCACTGGTGGCGTCGACCATCACCAGGGCGTCCTCGTTGGCACCGGGAACCCGGCGGATCGGGGCGGCCACCCCGGTCGAGGTCTCGTTGTGGGTGAGCGCGTAGGCGTCCACGTCACCCTCGGCGCGGGGCTCGCCGTGCGTTCCCGGCTCGGTCTCGATCACGGTCGGCTCGGCCAGCCAGGGCGCGCCCTTGGTGACCTTCACGAACTTCGAGGAGAACTCACCGAACGCCAGGTGCTGGGCCTTGTTCCGGATCAGGCCGTGGGCCGCGATGTCCCAGAAGGCGGTGGTCCCACCGTTGCCGACGACGACCTCGTAGCCCTCGGGCAACGAGAAGAGCTCCGACACGCCGGAACGGACGCGCCCCACCAGGGACTTGACGGGCTTCTGGCGGTGCGAGGTCCCGAAGTACGTGGCCCCGGAGGAGGCCAGACTGTTCAGTTGCTCGGGACGGACCTTCGACGGCCCACAGCCGAAGCGGCCGTCACTGGGCAGCATGTTCGAGGGAATCTTAATCTCGGTCACACGGCCAAGCCTAGTGGCAGCGATG
Source organism: Halostreptopolyspora alba (assembly GCA_003725585.1). GTDB lineage: Bacteria > Actinomycetota > Actinomycetes > Streptosporangiales > Streptosporangiaceae > Lipingzhangella > Lipingzhangella alba. The sequence continues at coordinate 86,120 of RJMB01000013.1, forward strand.
CCGCGTGTGTGGGTGTGGGGTGGGTGGACATGGATTTTTTCCCGGCGAGCGCCAGCGAGCCCAGAAAACACCGCTCGGGTGCCGCCGGGGTTCTGCAGGGTCCGCAGGCGCGGGAGCGAGGAACGAGCGACCAGCGCCGCAGGACCCGAAGAGCACCCGAGCAGGCGAGCGAAGCGAGCCCCAACAAACACAAGCGACCAGCGCCGCAGGACCCGAAGGTTCCCGGCCCCCAGGCACCCGAGCAGGCGAGCGCCAGCGAGCCCAGAAAACACCACACAAACACCACTAGTCGAAATCGGTCTCGGCGAGCAGGGTGGACAGTGTCCCCGGCCGGGGGTCGCGGAGCACGGCGGCGACGAGGTGGCGACGCGGCCACTGGCCCGATGCCCAGCACAGTGCCCGGGCGAGCCCATCGGTGGTTGAGGCGTGCAGCGACGAGCCGTCGTAGCGCCATTCCGCGTCGACGCCGTCGACGGTCAGCTCCTCGTGGTGCACGTAGGTGAGCGCGGCGGGTTCGGCGAGCACGACGTTGACCTCCTCGGGAACCCGCTGGACGTGGCCCGTGGAGGTGACGTGCCCTTCGAGCTCCTCGCTCGCCAGCGCCAGGTCGAGCACGTCGGCCACCGCCACGGTGCGGTGCGGCGGTACGAGCACCACCGGACGTTCGGTGAGCAACGGGAGCAGGTCGGGCGTGTCGACGACGATGGTCTCCTCGGCGTCGGCCACCACGATCGATCCGCCGCGCACCGCCCGCACCCGCTCGGGCGGGGTCACCCGGTCGGCGTCGACCTGGGCGAGCGAGCTCCAGATCTCGCGCAGCGCCTCGCGCTCGACGTGTCGCCCGGGGTCGGCCAGCCGTTCGAGTAGATCGTCGGGGCCGTCGGGTTCGGCGAGCAGGGTGTCCAGCGAGGTGCGCACCCCCACCGCCCGTGCGAGCACGCTGTCTACCCCGGTTGGGGCCTCGTCGTAGAGCCCGTGGAGTGCCGTCTCGGCGTCGCTGGTACGGAGCTCGGTGGGGCGCCGCCCCTCCAGCTTCGCTCCGGTGCGCAGCCACCAGGCGGTGTAGGAGGGCACGTCTCTGGCCTGGCCCTCACCTCCCAGCACGCGGGCGGGTTCGACCACCGCCGGGCGCAGCCGCGAGCCCGAGAGCAGCTCCAGAGCCTGTGGCCAGCGGTCGTCCCGGACGTACTCCAGGTCGGCCACGGCCACCAGTTCGCCGACCACCGGCGGGAGTTCGGAGCTGCCGAGGCGGTCGACGATCTCCTCGGCCCACGCCTCGACGGAGTCGAGTTGGTCACTCTGCTCCAGGGTGTCGGCCAGGCCGGGGCCCAGCGCGACATCGTTCGCCCTAACCAGTGTGAAGGACCAGTGCGCCCCGACCGCTTCGAGGGCTTCGGAACCGTAGCGCTCCACGAGGTCGGCCGCGACGATGCCGAACGGGGCCTCGTCGGAGAGGATGTCCACCAGGGGGCTTTCGGGCAGCAGCAGTTCCCCGGCCACCGAGTACCCGCCCTCGTCGTCGCGGAGTGCGAGCTCGCTCAGCCACGGCGCGTCGGCGATGGTGGTTCCGGAGGCGGCGACCAGGTCCAGTACCGGGGCGGCGACCTCGTCCGGGTCGTCGGCGTCGAGTGAGTTCTCCACGGCGGCCCTGGTGCGCGGGTCGGTGAGGGCGGCGCTCGCCGTGGCCTCGACCGCGCCGAGGCGCACCAGCAGTGGGTCGGCGGCCCGTGGGTGGACGATCCGTGGGCCGAGCGCGGCCAACGCCTCGGGGGTGAGAGTGCCGTCGCCGATGGCCGCGTCGACCGGAACGAGCAGCGACCGGGGGCCGCGGACGAGTCTCCCGTCGACCAGTGGCACCGGGAGCGCGCCCAGCTCGCCGAGGTCGGCCCCGTGCCGGCCGGCTTCGCCGAGCGCCGCGTACAACCCCGCCCACCAGAGGGGGTCCCGGTCGAGGTCGGCGAGCAGGTCGGCCAGCTCGGCCAGCCCCACACGGCGCAGCCGCAACTGGGCGAGAGCGGGATGCCGGGGGTCCCACGCGCCGGGGAGGACCGTGGGTAGGACGTCGGCCGCGACCGCCGTGACGGCCGGGCCGCCCTCGAGGACGATGGCGTCGCGTGGGCGAACCGGCTCGTCCTTCTCCGTCACGAGGAACGGGGTGTCGAGCAGCGGCTTGGCGACCGCGCCGCGGAACCGGCCGTCGAACTCCCCACCGCCGATGGCGGTAGCGGGTACCAGGTCGAGCGCCACGCGCGCGTCGAGCTGGCACAGCAGCTCGCAGTAGGAATCGGCCGCCGCGGCGATGAGGGTCTCGGTCGCGGGTCCGGGGGCGATGTCCCGGCGGTCCGGGCTCAGCGGGAACGTCCCGATGAGCAACGCGGGGATGTCGAGTTCGGCGTCGCTGGGCGTGGGCGCGTGCACGACCCGGGCGACGTTGTCGGGAAGTCCGGCCAGGGCGCCACTGGCGGTGACCGGAACCGCCCAGGTGAGCGCCCAGTCGAGGCGCGTGCGTTCCTCGGTGGGGCGGTCGGCGAGCAGGGCGGAGTCGAACCGTCCGGTTCGGGTGACCGTGCGCCATTGGGTGGCGCGTTCACCCGCGGAGTCACGCACCCGGGTGACAGTGCCGCCGGCGTCGTCCTCGGGGGCGCGGGTGAGTACGCGCTCGCCACGCTCCGTCGTTATCCGAACCTCGGCGAGGTCGGGCAGCGCCAGCAGGAGCGCCTCGCTGGTCTCGTCGAGCAACGCGCCCAGCCGGTCGCGGGCCCCCTCGTCGCGCAGGACCAGGGTGACCACGGTGTCGTAGGAGCCGAGTGGGCCCGCCGCTGTGGCGAACGGCAACCTGAGTAGCGGAACGTGGCCGCCTCGCCGTCGGATCTCGTCGGCGAGCTCGGGGCGGGCGCGGCCGGACTCCAGCAGCTCCTCGCTGACCGCGGAGCGCGCCTGGTCCAGGTCGAAGCGCACCGCGCCGTCGTGCGAGGCGACGGTGACACTGTCACTGACCGCGGCGACGGCCGAGAACCCGACGCCGAACCGGCCGGTGGAGCCCGGGGCACCGTCGTCGCGCTTCGCCGAGGCGCGCAGGGTGGCCAGGGACTCCACGCCGGCGGCGGTCAGCGGGGACCCGGTGTTGCTGACGGTGAGCACGGCGCCTTCGAGGGCGAGGTGCAACCGCCCGGGTTCGCCCGCGCGTCGCGCCGCGTCAGCGGCGTTCTGCGCGAGCTCGACGACGACGCGGTCGCGGTAGCCACCGAGCGCGTAGTCCTCCTCGGCGTTGGCGTCCTCACGGAACCGCGCCGGGGCGTCAGCCCAACCGTCGAGGACACGGCGGCGCAGTTCGGCCGTGTCGAACGGGTCGGCCTGTGTCGGTCCCATTCGGAACTCCTCCCGGATCGGTGCGCAACCACGGTACGCGACCGGCGAATCGTTGTCGGGGAGGTTTCTCGCACCCGCCGGAGGCCGCGGAATCCCCGGAGACGGGTGTGTGGGTCAGCGTTGCGTTGGTGGGCGGCGCGGGCGGGCGCCTCAGCTCTCCGAGGAGACCAGCTCCAGTTCGGCGGTGTCGTCGAAGACGATGTGGTCGTATCCCATCTCGTCGATGACCGGCTCGACCGGTTCGGGCTGCTGGTTGGGTTCGGCCGCCTCGGAGTGCGCGCCACACCCGTGGTCGAGTGAGACGACCCGGCCGTCGTCGGGGGCGTACTCGTTGGCGCACACCCCGAACACCTGGCGGAACTCCCCCGCCATCGGGGTGAGGAAGCCGCACGTCGCGCACGTCGCGGGTGCCGCCTTCGCGATGGCGCTGTAGGGGCCGGAATCGCCGTTGTACCAACGCTCGACGGCGGCCTTGCGTCCCACCTCCGAGAGTACACGGGGCCGGCCAAGCCCCATCTCCCAGACCATCTGCTGGTCGACGCCCTCGTTGTCCAGCTCGTCCTCGGGTACCTGCGCGTAGCCGGGCATCAGGCGGTCGTCGTCCGCGGAGCTGGGCAACAGGTCGCCAACACCGAGGTCCCCGGGGCGCAGGCGCTCCTTCCACGGCACCCATTCGGGGGCGAGCATCGCCTCGGGGCCGGGGAGCAGGACCACCTCGTTGACCGTGACGACCTTGGCGCGCGCGGCGCGAACCACGGTGACGGCGTAGTGCCATCCGCGGTAGGCGGAGTGCCGGCACTCGAAGAGATGGGTGACCAGACGCTCGGCCTCGACCTCCGTGGAGAGGTGTTCGCCAACCCACTCCGGACGGGCGGCTTCGACGGCTGCGGCGCGGGCGAGGTCCACCGCCTCGATGCACGCTTGATCTGGTGTCGGATTTCGACGGCTACGGCTCACGCTTCCATTTTCCCTGATAGTGGTCGCCAACATGACCATGCTGTCGATCGATGGGCGACCGTTACGCCGCCCCCGTGGGATTACGGGGGCCGCGCCACCACAGCGTGACGTAAATCACTTCACAGGAGAACGTTCATGGCCATCGTGGCGCGAACCCCACCAACCGTCACGCCTCCAGGTCGTCGGCGACGACACGGAGAAGCTGCGCGATCTTGGCCGCCTCACGCCGGTCGGGGTGTTTCCCCCGACGGTAGGTGGCCGATACACCGTCCAGGAGCTTCATCAGGTCCTCGACGATAACCACCATCTCGTCGGGCTTCTTACGCATGGCCTTGGACACCGAATGCTGGGTGTCGAGCACCTTCAGCTGTAGTGCCTGCGCACCTTTCCTCCCCTCGACGACACCGAACTCCACCCGCTGCCCCGAGCGCAGGGACGTCGTTCCCGTGGGCAGCGCCGAGGAATGGACGAAGACCTCGCCGCCGTCGTCCCGGGTAAGGAAGCCGAATCCCTTGTCGCTGTCGTACCACTTGACCTTGCCGGTGGGCACGTATGACCTCACGCTCTCGCCGTCGGACCGGAAAGGGAGCCAAGCCTGCCGAATCGGGGTCAGCTCCGAATGTCCGCCACTTAGCCTCCCTGTGCCCCATGTTCGCACAGGGGCACTTTCAGGTTAGTGCTCGACGATCTCGCGAGGCGAGCGAGAATCGGTCGAGAATTCCCCCGAACGGCGGAGAATAGCCGTGGCCACCCGGGCGGCCACGTTTCCCCTCATCCGGCGACGCTCCAGGGCGGCCGTGCTGTCGGGGGGTCACGCTGGTCACAATCCTGGGCCGGGTGGATGTCCAACCGCCGTGGCCACGGCCCCCATCACCGGGCCACGACCACGAGCGCGCCCACGACCGGGCACCACTCCCGTGCGCACAATTCGTTGATCTTATAACTATCGGCACGGTCCGTCGATGACACTCACGACAACGACAAGATCAACGAAGACCGCGGTCGTGTCTCGCCCCCACCTCACAACAGCCGTGGCGGTACACCCGGACAGCGCCAACCGAAGTGGGTGAGAGGCCCGGATACATTGCTCCGGGCCTCTCGTGACGGCCACCCCACCAGTGCAGGTTGCGGAGTTATGGGACGGGACCCGGCGGGGTGGGATGCCGCCAATCTCGGAACACTGTCCTGTGGCCGATCCCGGCAATGGCGCCGCACGGCCCAACAACCCAATGCGAAACCGAACGCGCCATCATCATTACGCAGGGTCGCGCAACACTGCGTAACAAGAATCGCGGGACAACCACGATATTCCACAGTGTTTGCCAACGGTTGACGTACACAGCCCTGGGGACGGTGGGCGCACCACGTCCGTGCCCCGTGAGCCGTGCCCCGGTCAGCTCTCCGTGGCACGGGCGATCCGCGTGATGCGGACCAGGAGGTAGCACACGCACCCCAGCGCCGCCAGGCGCAGCCCGACCACCCCGGTATCCACCAGCGAGAACAGGATGATCTGGTCGATGTAGGGCGCCTGCCCCTCCCAGAGCGCCATCCCGATGGCCGTGGCGACCAGCGGGACCGCGACGGCCACTCCCTTGTCGCGCCGGGTCCACACGTCGCTCAGGATCACCAGCGCCGCTCCCACGGCCCACACCAGGGCCACCTCGCCCACGAGGGCGCTGACCAGGTACACGCTGATGGCGAACACCTCGGGTGGGTACGCGCGCGCCGCGCTCGCCAGCCCCAGAAGGGCTCCACGGGGAGCGCCACCCGACCTGTCACGCACCGCGGTCGCTCCCCGGCCGCCGAAGAGCCCGCGATCGGGTCCGCCCCGCCACGGCGGCGGCTCCCGGTCCGCGTGCCGGGGAGCCCCGGAGCTGTCGTCCGTGGCTCCGTCCCCGTTCTCCTCGTCATCGGGGTCCTCGGAGCACTCCCGGGCGAGCAGCTCCTCGGGCGTGCCGAAGCTCGCCAGCACCCGCCGAACCTCGTCGGGGTTGGTGCCATCGCACGCCTGGTCGATCCGCGAGCGCAGCTCAGTGAGGTAGGCGGCACGGCGTCGCGCCGTCAGGTACCCGTAGCTGGCCTGCCCCACCGCACTCAGGTAGTTCAGCACCAGTTGCTCACCTCGCGGTGTCATGGATCCCATAGTGCCGCACGATCCCCCGATTCCTCCCCCGAAGGTGGCCTTCGGAAGACCTCCGGCGACACGACGGACACGGGGCGGACCACGGCTTCGGGGAGCTGGGGGAAGGCACACGATCCCGTGAAACGAACATCACAGCACCGCACCGGTCCGGAGTTCGCGCAATCCCGGGGGTACAAAATCGAATAGCGTGGGTGCGATGACGGAGGACGCAGCCGCGGGGCGCACCGGCAGACCAGCCACGTTCACCTCATGGCTGCGCGGCCTCAGCGGCTCCGAGCTGGACTCGCTGTTCGCCGCGCGCCCGGACCTGATCTCCCCGGTCCCCGCTGATCTCGGCGCGCTCGCCGCGCGCTGTACCGCGCGGCCGGCGGTGCTGCGGGTATTGGACCAGCTCGACCGGTTCAGCCTGTGCGTCCTCGAGGGGGTCCTCGCGCACGACCGCGTCACCGTCCCGCATCCCGACCGGGACCGTCAACTCGGCCAGCCCCAGGAACAGACCGACTCCGTGGGCACGAAGTACCACCACCTCGCCGCGGCACTCGGCGATCCGGGCGGGGCGCTCGACGGCGCCCTCGCCCGGCTGCGCCAACTCGCCCTGGTCTGGGAGGACGGCGACCTCCTGCGGCCGGTGAGCGTACTGCGCGACATCCTGCCCCAGCCCGCCGGGCTCGGCCCGCCACTACGAACACTGCTCGGTGGCCTGGACCCGGCCCGCCTCAACCAGCTCTCCCGCGACCTCGACCTTCCGGTCGGGTACGGGGCGGGCACCCCCGTCGACCGGCTCTGCGAGGCTCTCGCCGAGCCCGAACGCGTCAACGGGCTGCTGCGTGACGCCGGAACCGAGGCCCGCTCGGTTCTCGACCAGCTCACCTGGGGTCCGCCGAACGGGACCGTCTCCGGGGCCACCCGCCCCGTCGACGTGGACACCGCCGACTCCCCCGTCGAACGGCTCCTCGCCCGCGGACTGCTGCTCCCCAGCGACGACAGCACGGTCACCCTTCCGCGGGAGATCGGGCTGCGGCTGCGTGACGGCCAGCTGTTCCAGGAGGTCGAGGCGGTCCCGCCGCCCCTCACCGGGAAGGAGCGCACCCCGGAGACGGTCGCCCGGGAGGCCGCGGGGCAGGCGTTCACCGCCATCCGCTCGGTCGCCACACTCCTGGAGGACTGGGCCGACGAACCACCGAGCGTGCTGCGCAACGGCAGCCTGGGCGTGCGCGACCTACGCCGCACCGCCCAGGCGCTCGACATCGACGAGCCAACGGCCGCCCTGCTGGTCGAGACGGCGCGCGCCGCCGGCCTGCTGGGAACCGACGAGGGCATCGCGGGCGTGTGGCTGCCCACCCCCGGCTACGACGTCTGGCTGGAACACCCACCCGAGGTTCGCTGGCTGCGGCTGGTCGAGGCGTGGCTGCGCTCCTCGCGCGTGGCGCACCTGGTCGGCTCCAAAGACGACCGCGGCCGCTCCCGAAACGTCCTCGGCGAGGGGCTGGACCGGCGCGCGGCCCCCGAGGTCCGCCTCGACGTGCTGCACGCGCTCGCCAGAGCCCCCGAAGGGCTACACGCCACCCCCGAATCACTGGCCGAGCACCTGGCCTGGCAACGGCCGCGGCGCCAGGGCTCCAGCTACTCGGCCCTGGTGGAGGCCACCCTGTACGAAGCGGGCGCGCTCGGCCTCACCGGACGCGGGGCCCTCGCCCCTCACGCACGCGCGTTGTTGGACGAACTCGACGACGAGCCGACCCCGGTCACCGAACGCGCGACCACCAAGGCCGGCTCGCTTCTCGCCACCGAGATGCCGCAGCCGCTGGACCACATCCTGATCCAGGGGGACCTCACGGCCGTGGCTCCGGGGCCTCTGGTCACCGAACTCTCCCGGGAGCTCGCGCTCGCGGCCGACGTGGAGTCCACCGGCGGAGCCACGGTGTACCGCTTCAGCGCCGACTCCATCCGGCGCGCCATGGACTCCGGCCGGGGCGCGGACGATCTCACCGACCTACTGGAGCGCCACTCCACGACCGCGCTGCCGCAGCCGCTGCGGTACCTCATCGCCGACGTCGCACGCACACACGGGCGGCTGCGCGTCGGCACCGCCTCGAGCTACCTGCGCTGCGACGAACCCACCGTCCTGGACGAGCTGGTCAACGACCGGCGAGCCAGCGACCTCACACTGACCCGCCTCGCGCCGACGGTGGTGGCCAGCCGGAGCACCCGCCCGGTGCTCCTGGAACGGCTGAGCAAGCTCGGCTACAACCCGATCCCCGAGGCCGCCGACGGGTCGGTCCAGCTCAGCCGGCCCGGGCCGCGGCGGGCGAGCGACGCCACCCCGCCGGCCGAGATACCCGCACCGATCGGGCCGGAGCTACGCATGGCCGCGGTCCGAGCGGTGCGCGCGGGCGACGAGGCCGCCACGGCGGCCCGCCACCCCATTCCGGCTCCCCCCGGTGAACCCCCGGCCTCGCCGGCGGCGGCGACTCTGTCGGCCCTCACGTCGGCCGTGCGCGAAGGGAAACGGGTGTGGATCGGCTACCTGGACACCGACGGACGCGCGAGCAGCCGGATCGTGGAACCGGCCACGGTCGAGGGCGGCTACCTCACGGCCTACGACGCGACGCGCGCCGCGGTCCAGCGCTTCGCCGTGCACCGGATCACCGGTGTGGCGCAGACGTCCTGACCCGTTCGTGGCCACGCTCCTCCCCGCCGCACGCCGGCGTTCGAGAGACAGGAACCCCAGCCACACCGCAGGCCGGATTCCCCGAGACCGACGCGCCGACGGCCCCACCACCCCAACAGGCCGGAAAACCGGTGTAGCGGGCGCCACGGCGCGGTAGACATGAGTCGGCGACACCCTCCGGCCCGCGCCCCAGGGCCACGGGGCACCCGTTCACGGATTCGCGGAGAGGAACGGCGAGAGATCCCATGAGCGACCCATCGCTGCCGCCCGGAGCGTCCACCCCTCGGGAGGAGCGCTCGGCGCGTCCCCACCCCCACAGGTCACGCGGGGACGAGCGGGAACGCGATGACCACGATCCCCCCGACCGGGAGCGCGAACGGGACCGCGAGCGCACCCCCACCGGCGCCAGCAGCTCCACGATGGCTCTGGTGCTGCACGGCATGACGTTCCTGTGCTGCGCCAACTGGCTGTTCGGCACCCTCGGGATCGTCTTCGCCGTGCGCGCGGCGCACAAACGCGACCGCGGGCTCTACACCCAGGCCGAGACACTCACCCGGTACTCGTGGTACTGCCTGGGCGCCGCCGCTGTGATGCTCGTGGTGATGGCCATTCTGACCCTTTGGCTGCTCACCCAGGCGGGATCCATGGTCCAGGACTTCGCCCCGGTCCCGTACTAGGGGGCCGCACCAGGCGACGTTCGCCCTGTCGACGAGGGCGTGTGGGCGCCGGCCATCGGCGTGAAGCCCAAGAACCCAAGAAGAGGCCCCAGGGCGGGTGAGTGGGCTCGTCAAGGCCGAGTTCCGGTCGGCGCACGCCGCTCGTCCGACCGTTCGGTGACCGGCTGGCCGCGGTGCCGGGTCCCGGCCTGGCGGGCAGCCGCCCCTGCCGCCATGTCGTAGGCGGAGAACGGATGCCGGACTCCCGTACGGGCGGGTGTAGGTCGCCCGGCATCAGCGCGGCGCGGCCACGCTTCGGTGCCCCGGTTCACCGCCACGCGGCGCCCCCGCGGGACCCCCGCAACCCCGCCGACCCTCATACGGGGGCGATTCCCCGGACAGCCACCACGGTTCCACCGCACACAACACGGGGCTCCTCGCGGACCGCGGGCCGGACGTACGCGTGGTGCACAATGGGTGGCGGGGTGTGGGCTGGCCACGGGACCGCCGCGGCCCACATCGGCCACGGGCCGCCACGGGGACACCGTGACCGGCTCGGGACGCGACGGAAGGACGCAGAGCTCATGAGCGAGCAGTGGGCCGATCCCCGCACCGGCGCGCCCGGTTCGGCTCCCGGGGAACGCCCACCCACCGAGCCGTCGCGCGGACCGGCACACAATGGGGGATCACAGCCGCGCTTCGCACCGCCGCGGGACGAGACCCTCTTCCAGCCCTCCGGCCCCGGCCACACGCCGGGTGTGGTCCACACCGCCGCTGGCGCGGACGCGCCTCCCCCCGCCTCGTCCGGCACGCCGAAGGGGCCACCGTCGGGTCCGCCCGCGCGTGTGGGGAGCGCCGTCGCCTCGCTGATCGCCGCGGTGCTGACCATGATCGCGTCGGTAGCGTTCTGGTTCCTGGCCGCCCCGGTGCTGGCCATAATCGCGCCGGAGGTGTTCTGGTTCCTGGCCGCCCCGGTGCTGTCGCTACTGGTGAGCATTCCCGGCATCGTCCTGGCCGGGATCGCGCTGAGCAAGCCCAACGACCCGCCCGAACTCGAGCGCTTCATGCGCTACGCGTGGGCGTGCACGATCGTCTACACCGGCCTGATGGCCGTCATCGTCGTGGCGGTGCTGCTGCTCGTCTCCGCGCTCCTCTCCTCCTAGGACCCCGACCGTCCGATCTAGTGTGGCCGGGACGCAACCAGAAGCTCCTCGCACGTGTCCCACCAGTCAGACACCCGAGTACCCCGAGGTTCGGGAGGCATACCCATGAACCAGCACTGGCCGGATCCACGGGATCCCTGGAGCGGCCTGGTGGCACCCCAGGACCGGCAGCAGGGCAGCCACAACGTGGGCGGCTACCAGGCCCCGCCCGGCTACCAGAGCGGCGCCTGGCCCGCGCAGTGGCAGGCGCCGCACGCGTACGCGCCTCCCGGCCCGGGCTACGCCCACCCGTGGCCGGGCAACACCGATCCCGGCCCCACCACCGGAAGCGTGGTGTCGGCCCTCGTTGTCGCGCTCATCACCATGATGGTGTGCAGCGGGACCAATGTCATCGGCGTCGTCCTGTCGTGCATCGCTCTCGGCAAGAGGGAGGAGAACCCTGGTGAGGCCGCCAAGCTGACGCGCTACGCGTGGGTGAGCAACTGGATTCACCTCGCCCTCATCGCGATCCTCGGCACCCTCTTCGTCGCCATGCTCGTCACGGCGTCGGGGGTGGAGCCGTGACTCACCCCCCGAGGGGTCCCCTAACGTGGTGAAGAGCGCCCGAGCCCGTGTCCAGGGCACCCGGCGACACCAGCCAATCCCACCGCCCGCGGCCCGCGGTGGAAGGAGGACCGTGTCCGAGGGACCACTCATCGTCCAATCCGACAAGACCCTGCTCCTCGAGGTCGACCACGAGCGGGCGCCCGAGTGCCGGCAGGCGATCGCTCCCTTCGCCGAGCTGGAACGGGCGCCCGAGCACGTACACACCTACCGCATCACCCCGCTGGCGCTGTGGAACGCCCGCGCCGCCGGCCACGACGCCGAACAGGTCGTCGACGCGCTCATCGGCCACTCCCGGTTCCCGGTCCCCCACTCGCTGCTGGTCGACATCGCCGAGACGATGGACCGCTACGGCCGCCTCCGGCTCGTCGCGCACCCCACCCACGGCCTGGCGCTGCACGCCCTGGACCGGAGCGTGCTGGAGGAGGTCCTCAGGTCCAAGAGGATCGCGCCGAAGCTGGGCGAACGCGTCGACGAGGACACGGTGGCCGTGCATCCCAGTGAGCGCGGGAACCTCAAGCAGGCGCTGCTCAAGCTCGGCTGGCCCGCCGAGGACCTGGCCGGCCACGTCGACGGGGAGGCGCACCACATCGACCTCTCCGGGGGTGACTGGGAACTTCGGGAGTACCAGCGCGAGGCGGCCGAGGGGTTCCACGCGGGCGGCTCGGGTGTGGTTGTGCTGCCATGCGGGGCGGGCAAGACACTCGTCGGCGCCGCCGCCATGGCGATGGCCAAGGCGACCACGCTGATCCTGGTGTCCAACACCGTCTCGGTACACCAGTGGCGCGACGAGCTGCTGCGCCGCACCACCCTCACCGAGGACGAGATCGGGGAGTACTCCGGCGCGCGCAAGGACATCCGCCCCGTCACCATCGCGACCTACCAGGTGATGTCGTCCCGCCGGAAGGGTGCCCACGAACACCTGGAGCTGTTCGACGCGCGCGACTGGGGGCTGGTCATCTACGACGAGGTGCACCTGCTGCCCGCCCCGGTGTTCCGCATGACGGCCGGCCTGCAGGCGCGCCGCCGCCTGGGGCTCACGGCGACGTTGGTCCGCGAGGACGGCCGTGAAGGGGACGTGTTCTCGCTGATCGGCCCGAAACGTTACGACGCCCCCTGGAAGGAGATGGAGAACCAGGGGTGGATCGCGCCGGCCGAGTGCGTGGAGGTCCGGGTGACCCTCACCGACTCCGAACGCATGGCTTATGCCACCGCCGAGCCCGAGGACCGGTACCGCCTCTGCGCATCCGCCGGCGTGAAGACGAGCGTGGTCCAGGAGCTCACGCAGCGGCACGAGAAGGACCAGGTCCTGGTGATCGGTTCCTACATCGACCAGCTGGACGAGATCGGCGCCCAGTTGGGCGCGCCGGTGCTGAAGGGCGAGACCCGGGTGCGGGAGCGCGAGCGGCTGTTCGCGGCGTTCCGTTCCGGTGAGTTGCGCACCCTGGTCGTCTCACGGGTCGCCAACTTCTCCGTCGACCTGCCCGAGGCCGGGGTCGCGATCCAGGTGTCGGGCTCGTTCGGGTCGCGCCAGGAGGAGGCCCAGCGGCTGGGCCGACTGCTGCGCCCCAAGTCGGACTCACGCGCCGCGCGCTTCTACGCGGTGGTCGCGCGCGACACCCTCGACCAGGAGTACGCGGCGCACCGGCAACGGTTCCTGGCCGAACAGGGCTACGCCTACCGGATCGCCGACGCCGGCGACGTGCTGGCCGGTGAGGAGATCTAGGAGCGCTTCGCCGGGTGCCGGTGCGCCGGTCGCGAGGGGGTGCGTTCCTCCCCGCGCTCGTGTGGCCACCGCCTTTTGAGGTGCGGTGACCGGGGGGCTGTCGCTGTCAGGGTGGGGGTAGGCGAGCGCGACCGCACTCCGGCGGGGCGATTTCCGGGGTGCCGGAGTCGAACGGCGGCCGCGGCGCGTACTCCACGGAGAGCTGGATGGCCCGGGCGGTGTCCCGCCCCAGAGCCGGGCGGCGAGAACCAGGCCCGTGTCGATCCCGGGGGACACACCCGCGGCGATGATGACATCGCCGTCTATGACGACGCGCTCGGTGCTCACCTCCACGCCCGCCGGATCGCCGACGCCGGCGACGCCCCGGCCGGCGATGAGGTCCAGCCAGCAGCCCCGAGGCCAACGGTGCGCGTGGCACAGGCGCGAGATGGCGCGGCTGGTGTCCCGCCTCGCGCCCGGGTGTGCCCGTGGTTCACGCGTTGTGGCGGTGGTGCGCCGAAACTGGGAGGGTTCTCGATCGCTGACCTGGGTAGGTCACTCCCACGATGACAGACGGCTCTTCCTCTCCCGAACCCGCTGGCTCCGGCCAGCCGCCACAGCTGGACACCACCGTGGCCCACTCCGCCCGGGTCTGGAACTACTGGATGGGTGGCAAGGACTACTTCGCGGTCGACCGCGAGGTGGGTGACCAGGTGTACGAGTCCTTCCCGGAGATCGTGGACCTCGCCCGCACCAGCCGGGAGTTCCTCGTCCGCGTCGTGACCTACCTGGCCCGTGACGCGGGCATACGCCAGTTCCTGGATATCGGCACCGGAATGCCCACCGTCAACAACACCCACGAGGTCGCCCAGTCGATCACGCCGGAATGCCGTGTGGTTTACGTGGACAACGACCCTCTCGTGCTGGTGCACGCGCGCGCGCTACTCGTCGGCACCCCTGAGGGCGTCACCGACTACGTCGACGCCGACCTGCGCGACCCGGACACGATCCTGCGGCGGGCCGCCGGGACCCTGGACTTCGACCAGCCCATCGCGCTCATGCTCATGGGAATCCTGGGGCACATCCCCGACGACGAGGTACTGCCGATCGTGCGCCGGCTCACGGCCGCCCTTCCCTCCGGCAGCTACCTGTCGATCTACGACGGCACAAACACCAGCGACGCCTACAACGAGGCGATAAAGCGCGGAAACGAGCAGGGCTCGGTCCCCTACCACCTCCGTAGCCCCGACGACATCGCCGCCCGTTTCGAAGGGTTGGAACTGGTGGACCCCGGCGTGGTCCCGTGCCCCCTGTGGCGTCCCGACACCGTAGAGGTCGGCACGCGGCGCGGGCTGGACCAGTACGGCGGGGTGGCCCGCAAACCCTGAACCGGCCCCCGCGGACATTCGCCCGGTTCGGCGAACGCCCCGGAGCCCGACTTTCTGGGGCTGGTGGCTAGGCCGCTTCCGGACTCCACTGACGGTGGGGGACCACGCGCAGCGCGATGGTCATGGCGGCGTCGAGATCGGCCACCGTGTAGTTGATCGCCGGCAGGCTACGCTCGTACTTGTCCAGGTATCCGGGGAACCGTGACGGCGGCACCGGGTCGGCGACCCGTTCGGCGCGGCAGATCAGCACGGCGACGTCGTCGCTGCTGTGGTCAATGTCGAAGTGCAGCGTCGCCTTGGGATTGGCGGCGATGTGGGCCACCTTGGCGGCGCCGGGGTAGGTGTAGACGACGAAAGCCTCGCCGTCCCACACGAACCACACGGGCCGGGGCATCGGCTGATCCGAGGGTGACACGGTGGTGAGCCAGACGACCGGTTCGTCGCTGGCCTTCGCCTGAAGGTCCGGGCTGAGTTCGAGCGCCATCGTGCAATGGTCGCCCGTGGTGGCGTCGGTGTCCATTCGCCGTGCCACGGAACCACGCGTGTCGTCGGCGATCAGGGCGATCAGACCGAGGGGAGCCCGCCCAGCACATAGGTGAACCCGGCGATCGCCCACCCGATGAGGGAGTAGATCAGGGTTTGCGCGCGCAGGCGGGTGTCGGCCCGGATCGCCGGGGTCGCGAACGCGGCGACCAGCAGGATCAGCGCGAGCATCGCGGGAATGGTGGACGCGATCGCGAAGAGGCCCATCTGGGCGACGCACTCGGCGTGGCCGGGGCTTTCCGCATCACCACAGAACACTGTCTCTCCTCTCGGGAGCGCACCGGCACACCGACGGTTCCGGGACGGCTGGCCGCTCGGCCCCAGCCGCGCGGACACGAAGCGCCGCCGTACCGGGTCCCGTCCTGCCTGGGCGGGGACGCCACGCCCCGACCGTACCGCCTCGCGGCCGGTGACCGCGCTTCACGCGCGCTCGTTCCCCCGGCCCGAAAAAGCCCCCCCACTCCTGCTTTACAGCCGAGTAACAAGAGTCGAATGATGGGGGGAAGTGGACGACACGGAGGTGCCCCATTGGCTGAGATCTCCACACACCCCCCGAGCAGCACCGAACAGAACCGTCAGGACTTCCATTCGCTCAGACCCGGTGGCCTGAACTGGGACTCCTTCCCGTTACGGCTCTTCAGCAAGGGACACGCCAAGTTCTGGGACCCCAACGACATCGACATGACCCAGGACGCCGAGGACTGGAAACGGCTCAGCGATGAGGCGCGGGAGCGCATCATGCGGCTGTGCGCCCAGTTCGTCGCGGGTGAGGAGGCCGTCACCGAGGACATCCAACCCTTCATCCGCGCGATGGCCGCCGAGGGGCGACTCGCCGACGAGATGTACCTCACCCAGTTCGCGTTCGAGGAGGCCAAACACGTCCAGGTCTTCCGCAGGTGGCTGGACACCCTGGGAATCACCGAGGACCTGCACGCCCACGTGGACCACAACCCCGGATACCGCGCCCTGTTCTACGAGGAGCTTCCCGCCTCGCTGAAGGCCCTCGACAGCGACCCCAGCCCTCGCAACCAGGTACGCGCCTCGGTGACCTACAACCACGTCATCGAGGGATCGCTGGCCCTCACCGGCTACTACGCCTGGAACCACATCTGCACCGCGCGCGGGATCTTCCCCGGCATGCGAGAGATCATCAAGCGCATCGGTGACGACGAGCGCCGCCACATGGCGTGGGGCACCTTCACCTGCCGCCGCCACGTGGCCGCCGACGACTCCAACTGGGAGGTCATCTCCGAGCGCCTGAACGAGCTACTGCCACACGTCCGCGCCACCGTGGAGGCCGGCGAGGAGCCCATGAGCTCCGACGAGCAGCAGTACCAGCTGCCGCCCGGCGTACTCCTGGAGTACGCCCAGGACCGCGCGCTGCGCCGGCTCGGCGCCATCGAGACCGCGCGCGGCGCCCCACTCTCCCAAATCGACGTGGACGCCTCCCCCGAGGAGCTGGAAGAACGGTTCGGCGCCGAGGACCGGGAGTCGATGGCCAAAGTCGGCCAGTGACCCGAGAGCGGCGGGCCCGGCGCGTCCTGGCCACCCCCGGCCAGGAGGCCCGCCCCCACGCGGTACCGGGTCGGCCGCGATGCCGCGGGCCACGACGAGAGCCTCGTGACCGTGGGAGTCGCGGACACGAGAGTCCCCCCGCCCCGCGTCCTCGTCGGCGACCGCACCCACCGGCCACCGCTCGACATCGAGCTACCCGAACCCGACACGGCGCACCTTTGGAGTGACAACGCTGTACCCAGCGGGTATGCGCCGACTGGGGGAATCTCGACACAGGAGGGCACGTGCGTGACGGGGAGTGGCTCGCTGACACGGCGACGGAGATCCGCGGGGTACTGAAGGTGATGGTCGACGCGGGCTGGCTCCCGGGGGGCACGGCCGTGGTCGGAACCGACAACATGTGGGAGTTCGTCGCCGTCGGCGGGCTGGCCGACGAGTGCGGCGGCGCGCGTGCCGCGCCGGACGTCCACTACGACGTCGCCAGCCTCACCAAAGTGCTGGCCACCTGGCCACTCGTGGGTCGTGCCGTGGCCGACGGCATCCTCGGCCTGGACACGCGCCTGGCGGAGTACTTCCCGGGCGGCCCGTACCCCGGAGGGGAGGTCACCCCCCGCCAGATCCTGACCCACACCTCACGGCTGAACCCGATCACCTGGTTGGAGTGCTACACCGGCACCGACACCGACCTCGCCGAGGCCATCCTCGCCGAGCCGCTGGAGGAGGCCGGATACCGCTACATCGACCGCGGGTTCATCCTCCTCGGCCTGCTCCTGGAACGTCTCCACGGAATGCCCCTGGACCAGCTGGCGGCCCAGCTGTGGGAGGAGGTCGGCATGTCCGCCACCACCTACGGGCCGCTGCCTCGCTCCTCCTCGGTCGCCCCCACCGAGCGCCGGCTCCCGGGGGCCGCGCCGACATGGGGGGTGGTCCACGACGAGGCCGCGGCGCTGATGGGCGGGGTCGCCGGGCACGCGGGCGTGTTCAGCACAGCGACCGACCTGGGCGTCTTCGCCCGGGAGATGCTACGCGCCAACAGCGGTGAGGGGCCGGCGGTCCTGGAGTCCTGGTACCCACGGCAGAGCTGGACCCCCCGGGTCACCGTGGACGAGCACTGCTCCCGCGGATTGGCCTGGCTGGTCACCGACACGGGCCTCGTCTACCACAACGGTTACACCGGAACCAGCCTCGTCCTGGACCCCCCGACCGGGCGCTACGTGGGGGTGCTGACCAATGCCGTGCACCTGGGCCGCCGCAAGACCGGGCTGGACGATCTGCGCTCGGCGGTGCTGGCGGCGTTCAGGGACTAGCGCTATTCGGGCTCGCTCCCGCTCGCCCGGGCCCGGGTTCCCAGACAGCCGGGAACCTCCGGATTCTACGGTGTGGCCACTCATCCCTCGCTCCCCCACCCACGAACCCTCCACAACCCCGCGGCCGCACCCGGGCCAGGACCACTCAGTCCGAAAGGCGGGCCCTAGCCCTCCGAGGCCAGCGCGGCCCGGAGCTCGGCGAGCAGGTCGGCGACTCCGTCGGGGCCGTCGACGACGAGGTCGGCACGCTCCGCCAGTGCGGCGACCTCGGTGGAACCACTGCACACGGTCAGCCCCGCGACCCCCCGGCCCCGGAGGTCGCCCACGGCGTCGAACGCCGCGAGATCCCCGAGGTCGTCCCCCGCGTAGAGCACGGTCGAGCCACCGCGTTCGGCGACGAAGCGCCCGAGCGCGGTGCCCTTGTCCATACCCGGCGGGCGCAGCTCCACGACCATGCGGCCGGGCTCGACCACGAGCCCGTGGCTCTCGGCCAGCGCCGCCAGCGGCGACCGCAGCAGCTCCAGGGCGGAGTCGGGGTCCGCGGTGCGGCGCGTGTGGACCGCGAGGGCGTGCCCCTTGTCCTCGATCCAGGTGCCTTCGGGCGCCCCGAACCGTTCGAGGAGGTGCGGGAGCTCCTCGCGCACATCCCGCACCCCGGCGGGGGGCTCCGGCGTCGTGTGCCGCCCGTTCTCCCACCGGTCGAGCCCGTAGTGACCGAGGACCACGATGCCGTCGACCCCGTCGAGCCCGCCGTAGGACACCGCGACGTCGGCCGGGCGACCGGTGACGATGACCACCGCCCCGACACGCCGGGCCAGCGCCACCAGCTCGGGGACGACGCGCGGGTGCGCGCGGGCGTCACGGGGGTCGGGCACGATCGGTGCCAGCGTCCCGTCGAAGTCGAACGCGAGCACGGCCTCGAACGGCGCGCTGAGCAGCCGGCGCAGTGCGGTCGCGCCGGCGTCGGTCCGGGGGTGGGGCAGAGTCATGATGGGCCGCGGTGGGGGCGTGCTCCCTCGGTGGTACGGGCTGCCGTGGCGGGTTCCTACGGCGCTGTCACAGGTTGATCCCCAGCATACGGGCGTTGCGCCTACGGCGGCGGTTCGCGCGCAGCCGACGGAGCCGCTTCACGGTCATCGGGTCGAAGGCGAGCGCTTCCGGGCGGTCAACGAGGCCGTTGAGCAGCTGGTAATAACGAGTTGGCGAGAACCCGAACTCTTGACGTATGGCCTGCTCCTTGGAGCCCTCGAACTTCCACCACTGGCGTTCGAACGCGAGAATGCGCTGGTCGCGGTCTGCCAGGTCGGTTTCGCCGGTGGTCGCCCCCGAATCGGCCGACGCGTCCGACGGTTCGCGATCATTTGGGCCGGCATCTGACATTGGGCGCCTCCTCATCCGGATCAGCGCGACTTATGGTAGCGACTCACAACCTTCGCTGAGGAGATGATCCCTGTTGCGTGACCCCGCGGGTTACAGTTACCTGTCCTTCCTCACGGACTACGGGCGCGAGGACGGCTTCGTGGCCATCTGTCACGGCCAGATGCTCGAACGGGCGCCCGCCGCGCGGATCATCGACATCACGCACGACGTGGGACCGGGGGACCTACGGCGCGGCGCGACCGTGCTCGCCGAGACGCTCCCCGAACTTCCCCCGGGGGTGCACGTCGCTGTCGTCGACCCCGGCGTGGGTACCGAACGGCGCGGAATCGTCGCCCACGCGGGCGGACACGTCCTCGTCGGCCCCGACAACGGCCTGCTGGTGTGGGCGGCCGAGGCCCTCGGCGGGATCGGCGAGTGCCACGAGATCGCCAACCCGGGGCTGTGGCGCCACCCGATCTCACGCACCTTCCACGGCCGGGACATCTTCGCCCCGGTGGGCGCGTGGCTCGCCGCAGGCCTGGACCCCGCGGAAGTGGGACCCGAGATCGCGTCGTCGACACTGGTCAGGCTGGAGGAGCCGCGGCGCGCTGTGTCAGGGCGCATCGCCGGGGGCGAGGTGCGCGCGATCGACCGGTTCGGCAACTGTCAGCTCTCCCTGCTGCGCGAGGACCTCACGGGCCTCGGGGACACGCCTCCCGACTCGCTACGGGTCCATCTGCCCGCCGGCCGGTGGACGGTACCGTTCGGCACCACCTTCGCGGAGGTCGATCCGGGGGCACCGGTGCTCCTGGTGGACTCCGCGGGCTACGTGGCGCTCGCCGAGAACGGCGGGAACGCCGCGCGGCGCTTCGGGCTCGGTGTCGGTGACGCCGTCGACATCGAACCCGGTGACGACGCCCCCGCGGGCGACTGAGCGTCGCGATGCCTCCAGTCACCGGGAGCGGACGCGTCCGTGGCACAATGATCGGCGCCCGCGTGGCTGGTCAGCCCGCGTTCGAGGCCCGCCGACAGCGATGGAGGAGACCACCGCCATGCGCACGAGCACGACCGGACTGTTCGCAGCCGGAGTCTGCGGGGCACTCACGGTTCATCTCACGGCGGTCCCACCGGCCACCGCGGACAGTGAGCACGATCTTCGCCACGACCAGCCGGGCCTGGAGACCGTCGGCGCCGCCGAGACCTGGGATCTCAATCGGGGCGGCGGCATCACGGTCGCGGTGCTGGACACCGGGGTCGACGACTCCCACCCCGACCTCAGGGGCCGGGTTACCCTCGGTGACGACCTCACCGGCCAGGACCTCGAGCCGGGCGACGACGGTTACGGCGAGCGCGGCACCGGAGTGGCCGGCATCATCGCCGCCAGCGGGCACGGGCAGGAACACTCCGGTGGTGTTCTGGGAGTCGCCCCGGACGCCGAGATCCTGTCGATCCGCGTCACGCGGGACGAGGACGCCAGCGCCGGGGGCGAGGTCTCCGATGAGGCGTTGCGGCGCGGGATCAACCACGCGGCCTCCGAGGGGGCCCAGGTGATCGCGCTGCCCGCCAGCGGCGGCGAGGACATCGGCGACGGTGAGCGCGAGGCGGTGCGACACGCCGTCCGTACCGGAGCGCTGGTCGTCGCACCGGCCGGTTCCGCTCTCGCCGGCCAGGAGAACGTACTCGGGGTCGGCGCGGTCGACGGGGACCTCCGCCCCGTGGACGGCGGCGACGGCGAGCACGTCGCGCTGCGCGCGCCCGGCACCGACATCGCCACGATCGCCCCGGACAATGGGTACACCCGCCTCAGCGGGAGCGCGGCCGCGGCCGGGTTCGTCGCCGGGGCGGCCGCGCTGATTCGCGCAGAGCACCCCCAACTCCTCCCCGGCCAGGTATCCGACGCGCTCGTCAACGACTCCGAAGTGCTGCGCGTTCCCGACGCCGTGGAGGAGGCGGGGACGATCGCCGAGGACATCCCCCTCTACGACGAGGACCTCGTCCCCGAGGACGAGGACCCGCTGGTACCGGTGTGGGGCTGGTGGGCCGGCGGTGCGCTACTGCTGGTTCTCCTCGTCGCGCTCGCTGTGTGGCTGGGTCGCTCGCGGTCCGACCCGTACGGGGTCCGCGAGGCCGCCGGTGAGGATCCGGGACATCCGGCCGAATCCGGCCAGGGAAGGGCCACCCGGCGCCGGCGCGGCCGGCGGCGCGCTCATCGGGCCACGAGCGAGTGACAGGCTCCCGCGCGGCCGGGACCGGCAGGCTTGACGCCCGCATCCGAGCGGAACAAGCTGTGGTGTCATGGTCCCCACCGACGGCCCCACCCCGCTACCCTCACGCGGTGCGACCAGCACCGACACCACCGCCCACGAGCTGCTCGCCGACGGCCGGATCCAACTGGTCGAGTACGACCCCAAATGGCCCTACCTGTTCCAGCGCGAGGCCGACCGCGTTCGCGAGGCCCTCGGCACGAGGGCGCTGCGGCTCGAACACGTCGGTTCCACGGCGGTGCCGGGGATGGTGGCCAACCCGTGCGTGGACATGGTCCTCGTCGTGCCCGACTCCGCCGACGAGAGCGACTACCTGCCCGCGCTGGAGAAGGTGGGTTACACGCTCGTCGCCCGCGAGCCCGAACGGCACGAGCGCCGGCTGCTCAGCGGCCCGGACGTCAACGTGAACGTGCACGTCTTCAGCGACGGATGCGACGAGGTCGAACGCATGCTGCGGTTCCGCGACCGGCTGCGCGCCGACAGCGACGACCACGCCCACTACGTGCGCACCAAGCGGGAGCTCGCGGCGCTGGGGTGGTCGCGGGTGCGGGACTACGCCGACGCCAAGTCCGAGGTGGTCGCGGAGATCCTCACGCGAGCGGGCTGACCCTCGCGACCTCGTCACTTCAACGCGCGCAGCTGTTCGTTGAACCAGCGGTGCGGGGGCAGCGCGACCGCGGCCGCCACAAGGCGCTCACAGCGGGCGCGCCGCTCCTCCTCGGGCATGGTCAGCGCGGTGTGCAGCGCCTCCGCGGTCTCGCTGACGTCGAACGGGTTGACCAGCAACGCATCGGCGCCCAGCTCGTCAGCGGCGCCCGCCTCCGTCGAGAGCACCAGGGCGCACCCGTCGTGCGACAGCACCGGCCCCTCCTTGGCGACCAGGTTCATCCCGTCGCGGATCGGGTTGACCAGCAGTACGTCGGCCAGCTGGTAGGCGGCCAGGGACCGCGGGAAGTCGTCGTTCACCTCCAGGATCAGCGGGGTCCAGTCGGCCGTGCCGAACTCCTCGTTGATCTCCTTGGCGACGCGCCGCACGGATTCGGTGTACTCGCGGTACTCGGCCACGTCGCCCCGGCTGGGGTAGGCGAACGCCAGGTGGGTGACGCGGCCGCGCCACTCGGGTCGGGTCGACAGCAGCTCACGGTACGCCTCGAGCCCCCGCACGATGTTCTTGGACAGTTCGGTGCGGTCCACCCGGACGACGAGCTTGGTGTCGCCCACGCGTGAACGCAGTGCCGCCCGGCGTTCGGCGACGTCGTCGGCTCCGGCGCGTTCGCGCAGCGTCGCACCGTCGGCGCCCAGCGCGTGCACCCCCACCTCGACCACGCGGCCCCCGTACTCCAGGCTCCGCTTGTCCCAGTTGACCGTGGTGCCGAGGAACGTCTCGCAGCACCGCAGGAAGGCGTCGGCCCACCGGAGGCTGAGGAACCCGACATGGTCGGCGCCGAGCATGCCCTCGAGTAGCTCTCGTCTGACCGCCTCGGGCAGCATTCGAAAGTACTCCGGTGGTGCCCACGGGGTGTGCTGGAAGTGCGCGATGCGCAGGTCGGGGCGTCGCCTGCGCGCCATGCGGGGCACCAGCGCCAGGTGGTAGTCCTGCACGGCGACGCGCGCGTTGTCGTCGGCCCCGGTGAGCAGCGCGTCACAGAAGGCCGAGTTGTAAGCGCGGTAGTCCTCCCACTGGGCGCGGAACTCGGTGCCGTAGGCGGGCTTGTTGGGGGTGTCGTAGAGGAGGTGGTGGATGAACCACAGGGTGGAGTTCGCCACCGCCGTGTAGGCGTTACCGAACGTCGTGGGCGGGATGTCGAGCATGCGCACCCGCATGTTCCCCAGGTCGAACCCGGCGCGGTCGAGCCGGCCTTCGGGGGCCTCGGCCACGGCCGCGCGGTCGGCGTCGGACAGCGCCGCGCACACCCACAGGGTGTCGGTCTCGGCGGCCACCGAGCTCAACCCGGAGACGAGCCCTCCGCCACCGCGCCGTTGGGTGAGCGAGCCGTCGTCGTTGATCGAGAAGGACACCGGACCTCTGTTGGAAGCGACGAGGATCTGTGCCTTGTCCACCTGATCGTCCACCTCTCGCGAAATCGCCGATGAATCGCGTCCACCCCAGGCAACTACCAAAATACGCCCTCGCCCTCGCGCCGCAGCGGGCGGCGTGGGTGGTGTAGGTCTCGCCTTCTCACGCGACGAGCAAACCTCCACGGACCCCACGATGCCCGGCACCCCGGGCGAGGCGACGCGTCGCACACCTGGACGTCTCCCCTGCTCAGCGAGCCAGCGAGGAGTTATGGACCCCCCTCCATGGAAAACCGGACACCGCGTCCGTTAAAGTGACCAACGGATCCCGCCGGATCTTGGGAAACAACTGAATATTGCTCATCCAGAGGGGTGGAGGGACCGGCCCTGCGAAGCCCCGGCAACCATCTCGGCGTGCGTTTCTCGCGGCACCTGCGAGGCGGCCGAGGCAGGTGCCAACTCCGGCCTGGGGTCAGATCGGCTCTAAGGGAAGATGAGGGGAGACGCCTCGCATGGTGATGACTGCCACCGAATCCAGCACGTCCGCCGCCCGTTCCTTCGGTCCCGCCGTCGCGTTGTCGTGTCGCGAGTGTGGGCAGCGGTACGCCCTGGGTCCCCGTTTCGCGTGTGAGCAGTGTTTCGGGCCACTTGAGGTGGCCTACGAGTTCGGGGACGTCAGCCGCGAGTCCATCGCGCGCGGTCCCAACAACATCTGGCGCTACGCCGACCTGCTGCCGGTGCCCGACAATGTCGCCGACCTGCCGAACATGAACCCGGGGTTGACCCCCCTGGTCCGCGCCGACCGGCTCGCCGCCGAGGTCGGGATGCGTTCGCTGCACGTCAAGGACGACTCCGGCAACCCCACCCATTCCTTCAAGGACCGGGTCGTGGCCATGGCGGTCGAGGCCGGGCGCACGTTCGGGTTCACCACCCTGTCCTGCTCCTCCACCGGGAACCTGGCCGGGGCGGTCGGCGCCGCGGCGGCCCGTGCCGGCTTCCGCTCCTGCGTGTTCATCCCGGCCGGGCTGGAAGAGGGCAAGATCGTGATGGCGGCGGTCTACGGCGGGCAGCTCGTCGCGATCGACGGCACCTATGACGACGTCAACCGTTTCTGCTCGGAGCTCATCGGTGACCCCGCCGGCGAGGACTGGGGGTTCGTCAACGTCAACCTGCGCCCCTACTACGCCGAAGGCTCCAAGACACTGGCCTACGAGATCGCCGAGCAGCTCGGCTGGCGACTGCCGGAGCAGATCATCGTGCCGATCGCGTCCGGTTCCCAGCTCACCAAGATCGACAAGGGGTTCCGCGACCTCGTCAAGCTCGGCCTGGTCGAGGACCGGCCGTACCGGATCTTCGGCGCGCAGGCCACCGGCTGCTCCCCGGTGGCCAGGGCGTGGGAGAACGGCCACGACGTCGTGCAGCCGATGAAGCCCGACACCATCGCCAAGTCCCTGGCGATCGGGAACCCGGCCGACGGCCCGTACGTGCTGGACGTCTGTCAGCGCACGGGTGGTTCCGTCGTGCACGTCAGCGACGCCGAGATCGTCGACTCCATCAAGCTGCTGGCGCGCACCGAGGGTGTCTTCGCCGAGACCGCGGGCGGGGTCACGACCGGTGTGCTGCGTAAGCTGATCGCCGAGGACGGTCTCGACCCGCAGGCCGAGACCGTTGTGCTCAACACCGGCGACGGCCTCAAGACGCTCAACGCGGTCGACTCCGGGGTCACAGCGACCATCAAGCCGTCCCTCGACGCGTTCAAGGACGCCGGGCTGCTGTGAGCAGCGCCCCGGAGCGGGCCCGTTCCCTCGATCCACCCAGATCTCACCCAGCAAGGAGTACCCACAGCCATGAGCGTCAGCGTTCGCGTGCCGACCATCCTGCGCACCTACACCAAGGACGCGGCCGAGGTCACGGCCGAGGGCGACACCCTCAAGGCCGTCCTGGCCGACCTGGAGGCCAACTATCCGGGCATCCAGGCTCGGATCCTCGACGACTCCGGAAAGGTCCGTCGGTTCGTCAACGTCTACGTGGGCGACGAGGACGTGCGGTTCGCCGATGGTCTTGACACGGTCATCGCGGACGGCAGCCAGGTGTCGATCATCCCCGCTGTCGCCGGTGGCTGAGTCGCGCGCCACGGTCTCCCGGACTCCGTGGAGCCCGCGCCCCCGGTCGCACCGGCGGGCGCGGGCTCCGTGTGTTCGCCCGTGATGACCTGCGAGTAACCGGACACACGGGCTCCTGTAACGCGGATGTAGGCGTTTGCACTCCCTTCATCGGAGTGCTAAAAAAGGAGCGTTAGCACTCCTTCGAGAGGAGTGCTAAACCCGGGATCGAGACGATGAGACCACGGGCCACCGGCAGACGGGTTGCCGGTCATCCCCGTGGTCGTCCGTCGCGGGCGTCGGCTCGTTCCTACGCGTATCAGCCCGGTCACGGGAGGACAGGAAGTCTATGGCAGCCAAACTGATCGCGTTCGACGAGGAAGCCAGGCGCGGCCTCGAGCGCGGCATGAACACGCTCGCTGACGCCGTCAAGGTCACTCTGGGCCCCAAGGGTCGCAACGTCGTCCTTGAGAAGAAGTGGGGCGCACCCACCATCACCAACGACGGTGTCTCCATCGCCAAGGAGATCGAGCTCGAGGACTCCTGGGAGAAGATCGGCGCCGAGCTCGTCAAGGAGGTCGCGAAGAAGACCGACGACGTCGCTGGCGACGGCACCACCACAGCCACCGTGCTGGCCCAGGCGATGGTACGCGAGGGCCTGCGCAACGTCGCCGCGGGCGCCAACCCGGTCGGCCTCAAGCGCGGTATCGAGGCCGCGGTCTCCCGCATCAGCGAGGAGCTGGCGAACCTCTCCAAGGAGGTCGAGACCAAGGAGCAGATCGGCTCCACCGCCTCGATCTCCGCCGGCGACAGCCAGATCGGCGAGACCATCGCCGAGGCGATGGACAAGGTCGGCAAGGAAGGCGTCATCACGGTCGAGGAGGGCCAGACCTTCGGTCTGGAACTCGAGCTGGCCGAGGGCATGCGCTTCGACAAGGGCTACATCTCGCCCTACTTCGCCACCGACATGGAGCGCATGGAGACGGTTCTCGAGGACCCCTACATCCTCATCGTCAACTCCAAGATCTCCAACAACAACGAGTTCCTGCCCGTTGTTGAGAAGGTCCTGCAGGCGGGCAAGCCGCTGATGGTGATCGCCGAGGACCTCGAGGGCGGCGCGCTGCAGACGCTCGTCGTCAACAAGATCCGCGGCACGTTCAAGTCCGTCGCCGTGAAGGCCCCGGGCTTCGGTGACCGCCGCAAGGCCCAGCTCGCCGACATCGCCGTCCTCACCGGCGGCCAGGTCATCACCGAGGAGGTCGGCCTCAAGCTGGAGAACACCGAGCTCGACATGCTCGGCCAGGCCCGCAAGGTGGTCATCACCAAGGACGAGACCACCATCGTCGACGGCGCCGGTGACGCCGCCGCGATCTCCGGCCGGGTCAACGAGATCCGCGGCGAGATCGAGCGCAGCGACTCCGACTACGACCGCGAGAAGCTCCAGGAGCGCCTGGCCCGCCTGGCCGGCGGTGTCGCGGTCATCAAGGCCGGTGCCGCCACCGAGGTGGAGCTCAAGGAGCGCAAGCACCGCATCGAGGACGCCGTCCGCAACGCCAAGGCCGCGGTCGAGGAGGGCATCCTGCCCGGCGGTGGTGTGGCGCTGCTGCAGGCCAGCGTCCCGGCCTTCGCCAAGCTGGAGACCGAGGGCGACGAGACCATCGGCGCCGACATCGTGCGCCGTGCCGTCGAGGAGCCGCTGAAGCAGATCGCGATCAACTCCGGCCTCGAGGGCGGGGTCGTCGCCGAGCGGGTGCGCAACCTCGAAGCCGGGGTCGGCCTCAACGCCGCGACGGGCGAGTACACCGACCTGTTCCAGGACGGCGTCATCGACCCGACCAAGGTCACCCGCTCCGCGCTGCAGAACGCGGGCTCCATCGCCGGTCTGTTCCTGACCACCGAGGCCGTCATCGCCGAGAAGCCCGAGAAGAACGCCCAGGGTGGCGGCGGCGACCCGAGCGGTGGCATGGGCGACATGGGCGGCATGGGCTTCTAAGCTCGCGAAGTCCTCACTGTCCCAGGTACGCGTTCGTAGCCTGCGACGACAAGGGCGGTCCCGCCGGGGGACCGCCCTTGCTCATGTCTGGCCCGGCGGGCCCCGCCGTACCCGTTCCCGGGTGGGAACCGGCGTGTGGCGGCTGGGTGTTCCGCCAGGAGAGGGTGCGGCACCGGGTGTACCGGCACGCTCAGTCGGTGTCCGGCAGCAGCGTCCCGAAGCACCAGAAGCCGTTCTCCGGGTCCCTCACTCCGTACTCCCGCTGCCCGTACGGCATATCCCGCGGCTCGTACCAGATCGTCGCCCCCGCCGACTTGGCCCGATCGAAGTGCGCGTCGACATCGTCGACGTAGACCATGACGCCGGCGTGCACCGCGGCGAGGTCACCCGGTGTCCCCAGCCCCATCTCCGGCTGGGCACCGCTGAGCATCACGAACTTGTCCGCCATACGCAGCTCGATGTTGCCGATCTCCCCGTCCGGCCTTTGATGGGTGGCCACCTCGGTGAATCCGAGCGCCTCGACCAGGAAGTCCCGAACGCGCGCGGGATCCTCGTAGAGCAGGTACGGGACGACGCTGGGTGTGGGTATGTCACCGGGCATGCTGTACTCCTCGTCCACGGTGCGCGGATGCTGACACCACCAACGTAGGAACACCGCGCACCGCTGTATTGGACGTTTGTCCGGTCCCGACCGTCCGGTCTCAGGGCGGTGTGTCGGCGGACGGCTCCGAGCGGCGTAGCCGCAGATGTTCCCCCGGGGCGCTGCCGGCGAACCGCCTGAACTCCCGGTTGAAATGCGCCTGGTCGCTGTAGCCGGTGCGCGATGCCACCTCCGCCAGCGGCAACCCACCGTCCTCCACGAGTCGGGCCGCTCGCTCGAAGCGCCGCAGACACGCGAGGGTCTTCGGGGGAACGCCGAAGGCGTGCCGAAAACAGGTCGACAGGTGCTGCCGGCTGTAATCCAGTTCACCAACCAGGTCGACGATGTCGAGATCGCCACCACTGTCGTGGATGCGCCGCCAAGCCCAGGTGAGGGCGGCTCCGGGCGAGCGGGCCGCGTCGAGCCGCGCGAGGAGCACCTCGTCGAGCAGGGCGAACCGGGACGGCCAGTCCGGCAGGTCGTACAGCCGCTCGGCGAGCCTGCCGGCGAGCGGGCCGAGCACGTCCTCCAGCGCCACGACGCGGCCGGTGAGCGCGGACATCGGTACGTCGAGCAGCAGTCGGGCCCCCAGTACCGACAAGTCGACCTGCACCCCCCGTACGCGCGCGGGCCAGGCCGTGACCACGCTGGTCTCCCGCAGGCCGCTGGTGAACGCGACCAACGGCTCACCGTCCAGCGCGAACGCGTCACCGAAGGTGATCACCAACGGCAGTGTGGTGCCCGGCAGCTCACGCCGCCGCATCCGCCGCGTCGCCACGACCGCGTACCCCTGGTAGCGCGACACGAGGCCATCAAGTCGCGGATCGGGCGGGCGTCCCACGAACTCCAGGTCGGCCGCTTCCATGGCGGCAGCCTACAGGGGAACCCGCCGGTGCCCTCCGACGTTCGGAAACCAGGGGCCGGGCGGGGTTCGTGATCGTCGCACAAGACGACCGCTCTCGTGCGTGACGAACGCGCGCCGGCCATCCGGACGGCCCCGACGGCCGGTTCGCGCACCGCAGCTGACCCGCGGTTTTGAGTGTTCTAAGAGCCGGCAAGGGGACTTGAACCCCTAACCTATCGCTTACAAGGCGATTGCTCTGCCTGTTGAGCTATGCCGGCTGGTGTCCGCCGCACCCAGTGGCATGGTACCGGTTCGTGGCCGTGGTGCGGACTACCGCGCTGAGGCGCGGCGGCGCCGGGCCACCTCGTAGAGGGAGATTCCGGCCGCCACCGAGGCGTTGAGGGACTCCGCCCCGCTGATCGGGATCGAGGCCACGGTGTCGCAGGTCTCGCGGACGAGCCGGGACAACCCCTTACCCTCGGACCCGATGACGACGACGAGCGGCTCGCTGGCGAGGTCCAGGTCAGCGACCGTGGTGTCGCCGTCCGCGGCGAGGCCCGCGACGAACAGGCCGTCACGCTTGTACCTCTCCAGGGTGCGAGTGAGGTTGGTGGCCTGCGCGACCGGCAGCCGAGCCAGGGCACCGGCCGACGTCTTCCAGGCGCCCGTGGTCACGCCCGCGGACCGCCGCTCGGGCAACACGATTCCGTGGGCACCGAACGCCGCGGCGGACCGTGCGACCGCCCCCAGGTTGTGCGGGTCGGTGACGCTGTCGAGCGCCACGAGCAGCGGCGGAGTGTCGGAGGCCCGGGCGGTCTCCAGCAGGCGGTCAGTGTCCCAGTAGTCGTACGCCGGCACCTTCAGCACGACCCCCTGGTGCACGGCACCCGGCTGCCCGCTGCTCTCACACCGGCGGTCCAGCTCGGCCTTGGACGCCTCCCGGATCCGCACCCCGGCCTCACCCGCGAGACGGGTCGCCTCGGTCGTCCGCGGCTCCGACTCGATACTGGTCGACAGGAACAGCGTGGTCGCCGGCACTCCGGCGCGAAGCGCCTCGATGACCGGATTGCGGCCGACCAGCAACTCCGACCCGCCGGCGTCGCGGCCGGGGGTACCGGACGGGGTGGCCCTCGTCTCCTCTCGGGACGCCGCCACGCGCGGACCCTGCTGTGTCCGGCTCCCGGACTTGGACTGCTGCTTCTTGGCGTACCAGTGTCGCTGCTCCTTGGGAAGCGTGGGTTTCTTGCCCTCGAGTGCGCGCTTCCCCTTGCCACCGGTGCCCTTAGTGGGCCCCTTCTTGTTCCTCTTCGCCGGCATGAGCGCCGTTCCTCCCCAAATCTGGTGTGCGTGCGGGCATGCCGGGAACCGGCCGCGACCGCGATGCTCCCCGGTGGGCCGTCAGCCGTTCCTCAGCTCCCAGCGCGGGCCGTGCGGGGTGTCCTCGACGGTGATCCCGGCGTCGAGAAGCTGGTCGCGGATCTCGTCGGCCGTGGCGTAGTCCCTGCGTTCCCGTGCCGCCTGTCGCTGGTTCAGGGCCACCGTCACCAGCGCGTCGACCACGCCGCGCAGTCCGGAGTCGCCGGTATCGGCCCAACTCTCGGACAGCGGGTCCAGCCCCAGCACCGTCAGCATGCCACGCAGCCGGGCGGTGACCTCGGCGACCCGCTCCTTCGCGCCCTCGGCCAGCGCGGAGTTGCCCTCGCGCACGTGGTTGTGCACGGCCGCGAGCGCCTGCGAGACCCCCAGGTCGTCGTCCAGCGCCTCGGCGAACGGTTCGGGGAGCTCCTTGCTGGGCGCCACGTCCCCCACGGCTTCCACCGCGCGGGTCACGAACCCCTCGATCCGCTGGTAGGCCGCCGCCGCCTCGCGCAGCGCCTCAACCGAGTAGTCGATCACGGAACGGTAGTGCGCCTGGGCGAGGTAGTAGCGCAGCTCGACCGGTCGCACCTCGCGGACGATCTCCGGGATCAGTAGCGAGTTGCCCACCGACTTGCTCATCTTCTCGCCGCTCATGGAGAGCAGCCCGTTGTGCATCCAGTAGCGGGCGAACCCGTCGCCCGCGGCCCGCGACTGCGCCGACTCGTTCTCGTGGTGCGGGAAGACGAGATCAACCCCACCGCCATGGATGTCGAACGTCGGGCCGAGGTACTTCGTCGCCATGGCCGAGCACTCCAGGTGCCAGCCGGGCCGACCGGAACCCCACGGGGTCTCCCAGCTCGGTTCGCCGGGACGCGTACCCTTCCACAGGGCGAAGTCGCGAGGATCGCGTTTGCCCCGGTCGCTGTCGGTGTCGCCGGCGCCGCGCATCTGGTCGAGCCGCTGGTTGGACAGCTCGCCGTAGTCGGGGAACGAGGTGACGTCGAAGTAGACGTCACCGGAGTCGTCCGCGGCGGGGTAGGCGTGGCCGCGCTCGATCAGGCGCCGCATGAGCTCGATCATCTCGGGCACGTGTCCCGTGGCACGCGGTTCCACCGTGGGTGGCAGGCAGTTGAGGATGTCGTAGGCCCAGGTGAACGCACGCTGGTTCCGCTCGCTGACCTCCCACCACGGCACACCCTCGGCACTGGCGACATTGATGATCTTGTCGTCGATGTCGGTGACGTTGCGGCACAGCGTGACCCGGTAGCCGCGGTGGACGAGCCAACGCCGCAGGATGTCGAAGTTCACACCGGAGCGGATGTGTCCGATGTGGGGCGCCGCCTGCACCGTGGCACCACACAGGTACAGCGACACGTGTCCCTCGCGTAGGGGGACGAAGTCGCGAACCTGGCGTGCCCGGGTGTCGTAGAAGCGCAAACTCACGGTGCCAAGGGTAGCCGTTTCAGCGCGGGCTATGGGCGCGTAACCCGTGGCCGGCGGCCCCGCTTCCCGGAAATCGGGCGGCGACCAGCGGTGGCCACATTCACGCGGATCCTCGTGTTCGCGGCGCGCGCTGAGCTACGCTTCTGCGCACGATGGCCGCTAAAACCTCCACAACCACGCACGACGCCCGGACCGGGTCACGGGCCACCAGCCCGGCGTCCCGGTTCACCGCGATCGCCCTCACCGGTCTCGGTGTCATAGCGATAGCCGCGTGTGCCGTGCTCCTGTCGTACAACGGCATCTACCAGATCGCCCGGCAGGGCAGCGTCGACCCGCGCTATGCCCACATCTACCCGGGCGCGTTCACGCTACTGCTACTCATGGCGTTCTGGGCCGCCTACGTGCTCCACGACGCGCCGCGGATCCGGCGGCTGGGAGTCGACGCGATCATTCTCGCGCTGATCCTGTTGGCCGCGTTCGCCAGCGCTCTGGAGCCACTGGGCTACACCCTCACGCCGAAGGCGGCGGTCGCCGTGGTCGCCCTCGCCCCGTGGGCGGCCCTGCTCATCGCGTTCCGCATCTGGCTGTGGATGGTTTCCCACCTGCGCGGGGACCATTCCGGAGGACAGGCGCGCGGCTCGGGTCCCACCGACGGCACGGACAACGGGGACACCGCTCCGCTGCCCGCGGAACCGATGCCCAGGCCCGTGGACCCCGACGGCGCCGCGGAGCCCACGGAGTCCAGATCCGGGGAACACGAGAACGTCCCATCGCCCCCGATGCAGCTGTGGCCACGCACCAGTTCGGCCCCGACCTCCTCGGTACGTGTGCTGGACCCCGGCACGTCAAAGACGCGGAACGAGGCCCGGCCTCCTCACCACACCCCAACACCCGAGGATGACACGACACCCGAGGACCCCGCGGAGCCCTCTGAGAGCCCGGCCCCGCGACGGGACGACGTTTCGTCCTCGCGTTCCACTCCCGAGAGTGAGTCCGAAACCGCCGCGCCGGAGAGCGCCACGGACCCCGTGCCGGCCGCGGATGACCCAGACACGAGTACGGCCCCCACCTCGGCGGAGGCCGACCCCACCGATTCCGCCACGACACGGCCGGGTGCGGCGGACGGCTCCCCCACGCTCGGGGAGCAGCTCCGACGCGCGCTTCTCCCCGAGGGCCCCCCGGATCCGGCCGGGACGGCAACGGACGATGCCGGCACCGCACCCGTCCCTCCCCTGCCCAAACGCACCCCGAGGACCGAGCGGAACTCGGCAGAGGAGCCCACCGAGGTACCCGAGCCCGCAGAGACACCGGTCACCGACGGGACACCAGTGGCCGGTGAGGACGACGGCGATGAGGGTGAGTCCGAAACCGCCGCGCCGGCGGGCGCCACGGACCCCGCGTCGCCCGCCGAGCCGGCCGAGGACGGTTTCGTTCACGAGCTCCCGCCGGACGACCCCACCAGTGACGAGGCCGACATCCGGGGAGAGTGGACACCGGAGCCGGAACGGGAGGCATCCGGCACCGAGCCCGAGGCCGAGCCGGAGACCGACGAAGCCCCCCGGTTGACGAAACGCCCGATAGTGCTCCGGCCACGGCGCAGACCCACGGAGGACTTCCCGCCCGCCCCGCCCTCGGGTCGGGTCCGTAGCGAGCCCACCCCGCCCGAGAGCCCCCAGGAATGAGGCCCGTGTCAGGGCGCCGGCGATGGGGGATGAATCGGGCGGGAGTCCCTCTGTCGCACTCGCCGGCCGCCTCGCACGGTTCCGCCGGTGGCCGGCCTCACACGCGCGGCGCGCACAGGGCTGTGGCCACCGCCGCGAGGCCCTCGCCGCGGCCGGTGAGACCGAGGCCGTCCGTGGTCGTGGCCGCGACGGTGACCGGTGCTCCCGCGGCCTCCGAGAGCACTCGCTCGGCCTCGGCCCTACGCGGCGCGAACTTCGGACGGTTACCGATGACCTGGATCGCCACGTTGCCCACCGTGAACCCGGCGGCCCGCACCCGCGTCGCCGATTCCGTCAGCAGCGCGAGCCCGGAGGCGCCCTGCCACCGCGGGTCGGCGGTGCCGAACTGTGACCCTAGGTCACCAAGACCAGCGGCCGAGAACAGCGCGTCGCAAGCCGCGTGGGCGACGACGTCACCGTCAGAATGACCCGAAACGCCTTCCTCCCCCGGCCATTCCAGCCCGGCGAGAAACAGAATGCGTCCCGAACTAAAAGGGTGGACGTCGGTTCCGACGCCCACCCGTGGCATTTCCGGCATGAAACAAACGCTTCTGCTATTGCCTTTGTCAGTCGGTGAGAACCTCGTCGAGAAGAGCCTCGGCCTTGTCCTCATTCGTCTTCTCGGCCAGGGCGAGCTCACTCACCAGTATCTGGCGGGCCTTGGCGAGCATCCGCTTCTCGCCGGCGGAAAGACCGCGCTCCTTGTCCCGTCGCCACAGGTCACGCACGACCTCGGCCACCTTGTTGACGTCCCCGGAGGCGAGCTTCTCCAGGTTCGCCTTGTAACGTCGGGACCAGTTGGTGGGCTCTTCCGTGTGCGGTGCGCGCAGCACTTCGAAGACCCGGTCCAGACCGTCTTGACCTACCACGTCGCGAACCCCGACCTCTTGGGCGTTCTCCGCGGGCACGCGTACCGTTAGATCACCCTTGTCGACCTTGAGAACGAGATAGGTTCTGTCCTCGCCCTTAATAGTGCGAGTCTCGATCGCTTCAATACGAGCAGCCCCATGATGGGGGTAGACAACGGTGTCGCCGACCTTGAAAGTCATGTGACAAGTACCCCTTCCGCTACCACAAGGGTACCACGAATCCGTGACTCAACGTACCTATTCGGTTTGCGAACGCGCAGGTCAGCGCCACAATTGAGGTCTTGACAAACGCCACTCGAGGTGCTCCGGACCACGCCCCCGAGGTCGACACCGTGTCACTGCGGGTTCCGGGATGGCCATACGCCCCTCCCATCCGGAGGGCACCACAGGGGCGACTGGTCACCACAGCTCCACCACGCGTCCCACGCGGCACTCACACCGCGAAATGTGATTTTCGCCATACTACCGGGGCGCGGGCGGCTTGGGTACCCGCCCCCGTACGGCTACACCTCCCGCTCGCGGTCCTCGACCTTCTCTCCCGTCACCATATAGACCAGGTTGTCGGCCACGTGCACCGCGTGGTCCCCGAAACGCTCGTAGAACCGTCCGGCCAGGGTGACATCCATGGTGGCCTCGACCCCGTGCTTCCAGCTCGGGTCGAGGATGCGCTTGAACAGCTTGCGGCGGAGCTTGTCCATACGGTCGTCGTCGGAGTCGAGCTCCATCGCGGTGTCGGCGTCGAGGTCGTTGACGACCTCCCCCGCCTTGATGACGAGCAGCTCGGCCTGGTGGCCCATTTCCAACACGGTCGAGCGCAGCTCGGCCGGGATCGCCGACTCGGGGTGACGGCGACGAGCGATCTTGGCGATGTGCACGGCGTGGTCGCCCATGCGCTCCAGGTCCCCCGCCATGTGCAGCGAGGTGATGATGGTACGCAGGTCCTTGGCCACCGGCTGCTGTCGGGCCATGAGCTCGAACGCGCTGCTCTCGATCTCCTTGTCGACCCTGTTGAGCTCCTCGTCTCCGGAGATCACCTCCTGCGCGGCGTTGAGGTCGGCGTCGAGCAGTGCGGTCGTCGCGCGGGCGATAGCGTGCCGGGCCTGCCTCGTCATCTCGACGAGGCTCTCACTGAGGGCTTCGAGCTCCTCATGGTAGGTGTCGCGCATAATTCACATCGTTCCAGTTCGTGACTTAATCATCTTCTAAGGGACAGTGAATATCGGGCGAACCTCGGTTCCAAGTCGAGGCCACTGGGGTATCAGCTGGCTCTTCCGGCATACGATCGAACTGTGCAAGGGGAGCTGCTCAGTGCTATAGCGGGGCTCGTCGGGCTGGTGACGGGCGTCGCCGCGGGACTGGCGTTCCGATTCAGCGAGAGAGGCCGTAACACCACCCCCGCGTCACCCGCCCAGTCCGAGCTGCCCGCCGGCGTCGCCGAGGTTCTCGCGGCGCTGCCCTCCTCGGCCGTCGTACTCGACTCCGCCGACCGGGTCCTGCGGGCCAGCTCGGCGGCCCGCGCCTACGGGATCGTGCGCGGCTCGGAACTCGTCATCGGCGACCTGCTCGCGCTGGCCCGACAGGTGCGTCGCGACGGCGTGATCCGCGAGACCGAGATCGAGGTGGCCGTACGCAAGTTCGGACCCGATGCCACCTCCTTCGCCGTACGGGTGGCCCCTCTGGGGGGCACCGGCCTGGTTCTGGTCCTCGCCGAGGACCAGACCGAACGCCGCCGCGTCGAGGCCGTCCGTCGGGACTTCGTGGCCAACATCAGCCACGAGCTCAAGACGCCCATCGGAGCGCTGTCACTGCTCGCCGAGACGATCACCGACGCCAGCGACGACCCGGAAGCCGTTCGCCGGTTCACCGGCCGTATGCAGCAAGAGACGTCCCGGCTCACCAGCGTAATCCAGGACCTGATTACATTGTCCCGGATCCAGGGCGCCGAGCCCATGGCCGATCCCGAGCGGATCGACGTCGAGACCGTGGTCGAGGAGGCACTCGACGCGGTGCGGACCACGGCCGACACCAAGGAGATCGAACTGGTCACGAGCGGCGCCGAGGGCATCGTGGCCCTTGGGGACGAGGGGTTGCTCGTGACCGCCCTACGCAACCTCGTGGCCAACGCCGTCGCCTACAGCCCCGAACGCACCCGGGTGTCCGTGATGGCGCAGACCACCGACACCGAGATCGAGATCAGCGTCGCCGACCAGGGGATCGGCATCCCCGCGCAGGACCTGGAACGAATCTTCGAGCGCTTCTACCGTGTGGACGCGGCTCGAAGCCGGGCGACCGGGGGCACCGGTCTCGGCCTGGCGATCGTCAAACACATCATGACCCACCACCGTGGAGAAGTGACCGTGTGGAGCAAGGAAGGATCGGGGTCGACGTTCACGTTGCGTCTTCCCCGTCCCGAACCCCGGGAGCAAACGCACTCCGAGGACACCACCGAGCGGGAGGCGGCACAGTGACGCGTGTACTCGTCGTTGAGGACGAGGAATCCTACAGCGATGCCCTGTCGTACATGCTGCGCAAGGAGGGTTTCGAGGTCGCCGTCGCGACCACCGGGACAGAGGCGCTGGAAATCTACGACCGCACCGGCGCCGATCTGGTGCTCCTCGACCTGATGTTGCCCGGGCTACCCGGCACCGAGGTGTGCCGGACGTTGCGGCAGAAGTCCAACGTCCCAGTGATCATGTTGACGGCCAAGGACAGCGAGATCGACAAGGTCGTGGGCCTGGAGCTGGGAGCCGACGACTACGTGACCAAACCGTTCTCGTCACGGGAACTCGTGGCGCGCATCCGGGCGGTGATGCGTCGCCGCAGCGAGGACGAGGCGCTGCTCCCCACGGCGCTCGAGGCCGGACCGGTCCGGATGGACGTGGAGCGGCACGTGGTCACTGTGCGCGGCGAACACGTTCAGCTCCCCCTCAAGGAGTTCGAGCTGCTCGAGGTGCTCCTCCGCAACGCTGGACGGGTACTCACCCGCATGCAGTTGATCGACCGCGTGTGGGGCGCGGACTACGTCGGCGACACCAAGACCCTCGACGTCCACGTCAAACGGCTGCGTGCCAAGATCGAGACGGACCCGGGCAACCCCGAGTTCATCGTGACGGTGCGCGGTCTGGGCTACAAGTTCGAGCCGGTGGTCGCGACGGCGGAGTAGCGGATCGGCTGGGCCGTCACACCTCCAGCAGCACCGTGAACGGCCCCTCATTGGTGAGGGAGACCGACATCTGGGCGCCGAAGGCGCCGGTCTCGACGTGTGCCCCGAGGTCACGAAGCTCCTTGACCACGGCGTCGACCAGCGGCTCGGCGGTGGCGCCGGGGGCTGCCGCCTGCCACGAGGGGCGGCGGCCCTTCCGGGTGTCGCCGTACAGGGTGAACTGGCTGACGACGAGCAGCGGCGCCCCCGTGTCGGAGCAGGACCGCTCGTCCTCGAGGATCCGCAGTCCCCACAGTTTGCCGGCTATCCGGCGCGCCTCGGCCTCGGTGTCACTGTGGGTGACACCGACCAGTGCCAGGAGTCCCGGCCCGGTGAGCTCCGAAACGACCTCGCCCGCCACGGTCACCGACGCGTGGCTGACCCGCTGCACGACCGCTCGCATTGGTTCCTCTAGTTGAGTGTCCGGAACTGGCGGGTGTTGGAGATGACGCCCGTCAGTGTCAGCGTGAACATCTTGATGGACTCGGCGAAGTCCTGGATCCGCCAGTCCTCGGGGCCTTTGTACCAGGGCAACCCGTTGTCATCGATCTGGTCCTCACCGGCCGTGGCCAGGACCTTGGCCCACCGGTCCACGTTGTCGAAGATGATGGCGTACGGCAGGTAGCGGGAGAAGACGTTCACCCGGTACCTCTCGGGTACGTGCTCGGCCCGCCCGCTCATCAGGTACCGGCGGAAGCCCAGTGTGTGGGCGAACACCAGGCTTCCCTGGCTGGTTTTGGCCGGCATGAACTGACCACCCACGGTCACCGCGGCACCGGCGATGATCACGGCGAGGCCGGTGAAGGCGGCCTGGGTGAAGATCGCCAGCACCACCGTGAGAACCACCCCCGCCGCCGTGAGGACGATTCCCCCGGTGGTCCACCGGGTGCGGACCAGGTTCGGACGGCGCGCGAACCACCTGAGGCGCACCATGTCGCGGTACAGCTCGTCACGGACCTCGGCCAGTCGCTCCGCGAACCGCTGGGAGCCCAGCTCCGCCAGGGTGACGCGACCCCGGCGCTCGAAGATGGCGTCGATCAGCAGCCGTTCGTAGGGCAGCAGCGGGTCGTTCCGGGGGCTGGGCGCGCGTTCGAGCTGCCAGTCCACCGAGGTGTAGTGCTCGTGCGGCAGTTCCCGGATCGTCAGGTGTCCACGTACGGCGAGGTCGACGACCGTGGCGGTGATGTCCACGACGTCGGCCTGCTCGTCGATGAGCGTGCCGATCTGGCCGGGATGGACGTCGTCGGGTGGGGTGAACCGGACACCGTCACCTCCGGGCGCCAACGGGGCGTGGTCGCCCACGACCGCCTCGGAGTGCACGGCCCGTTCGTCGCGTCCGCGCTCCCGCACGAGGAGCACGAGCCCGCCGACCAGCACCACCAGCAGCAGACCGAAGACACTCGCGGTCGCCGGGGTGATGGCGAACGCGGAGGTGAGTGACCATCGCTCTTCGAGTATCGGGTCGCCGGGCGCCGCGCTCGCGGGGTAGGAGACAACGATGCCCAGGCTCTCGCCCGGTTCCATGTTCGCCTGCATGAACCGGGCGCTTTTCGCCTCGTGCCCGCCCATGTCCGAGACGGTGCAGTACATCGAGCTACGCCCCGCTCCCGCGTTACAGGACAGGGCGATCGGCTGGGCGGCGGCGTCGACCACGACCGTGGTGCCGGCGACGGGCTCGCTGTAGCCGCCGACGGCGGTCCACTCCAGCTCGATCCCGTCACCGACACTGGCGGTGACACCACGGACCGTGTAACTCAGCACAACAGTGTCGACCCCGGCGGTGTCCATGGTCACGTCGAGGGTGTCGACCGCGTCCGACTCACGTTCGGCGGTGTCGACCGCGACCGGGGCGCCGTCAGCGTCCTCCGCTGTGACCGCGTCGACCTCGTAGATCCGGTCGTGATCGTTGTCATAGGTCTCGCGCGTCACGAAGGTGCGGGTGAACTCCTCCGGCGGAGTCCGGTTGAAGGTGATGGTCTCCTCACCGTGGAGCACGCCGTCGTCGTCGAGGCGCAGCGTGATCTCGTTGGCGATCGGCGCGTCCTCGTCCACCTGCGGCAGGGTGTCGTGGTCGTCCCTGGGGGCCACGCCGGCGTGCTGGACCGCCGGCGTGGCCAGCGGTTCGGCCACCGCGGGAGCGGCGCCGCAGAGCACGACAGTGGCCCCGGCCAGGATGACCGGGCGCGCGCGTCGAACCCATCTCATGGCGGGAGAGCCTATCGGCTCGTTCTCTCGGCCGTCTTTCGGCCGACGTCGGCCAATCCTGGAATGACCCGGCAGCTGAATCCACACGTCATCCCCAAGGGCGTCATAATCGGAAAGGTCAGGATATGGCGCTGCCCACGATCAGCGGAGTTGGTGTCGGGAGGTGATGCGGCCTCATGGCGAGACCGGGTTTCGAGACGTCGCGCCGGTTCCGCGGTACCAGGCACGAGAGCCCGTACGCGATTCCGACCCCGTCGCGCCCACCCCGGCAGCGCTTCAGCCTCGGGGTCATCGTGGTGCTCCTCACCGGCCTGTCCGCCGCCGGTCTGGCCGGGTTCCTGACCTTCTCCGCCGTCGTCGACAGCAGCGAGGCCACCACCGTCCCACCGGCGGGCGCTCCCGAGCCCGACACCACCGAGGCGGATCCCCCGGCCGAGGGGGAGACTCCCGAGGAGGCCGGGGCGGACGTCCTGGCGGCCAACTCGCTCTACAGCAACGGGGAGCTCGCCGAGGTCACCTGTGAGGCCCCCGATCTCGACCCGGACGACAAGGAGTCGATGGAGCGGTTCCTGCACGACATCACCGACTGCCTCGACCGTGCCTGGGGCGGGCACTTCGAACAGGCCGGGATGGATTTCGAGAAACCCCAGCGCATCTACTGGTACACCTCGGGGCAAAGCCCGTGCGGCAGCTACCCGGCCCCGGGAGTGGCCGCGTTCTACTGTGAGGCCAACAAGGGCCTCTACCTCGGTCTCGAAGACATCGCGCACAACACGGGCGAAAGCGACCGCCCCGAGTCCTACACCTTCCTGCTGAGTCACGAGTACGGCCACCACGTGCAGGGCGAGTCGGGCATCCTCGGCCACCTGCACAGCACCCGGAGTGAGGAGAAGCGCACCGAGAAGGACCGGGAGGAGCTGACCCGGCGAAGCGAGCTGCAGGCGAACTGTCTCGGCGGGTCCTTCCTCGGCGCGGCCGGCGACACCCTCCCGATCACTTCCGCCGAGCGTGCGAATATCCTCGATGACGCTGAACGCCGGGGCGACTTCGACCCCGACACACGGACACACGGCTCGCCCGAGAACGGATCGATGTGGACGGCCCACGGTATGGATCGGAGGAACCCGGCCGCGTGCAACACGTGGGCCGCGCGGGACGAACTGGTCGACTGACCCATCGGGCCGGGCGGCTCTGGAACCGCGCCACCGGCCATCGCAGGGCGCTGTACGCGGGACTGGCCGCTGTGGTGTTCGCGCTGGCCATGCTCACCTGGAACCTCGCCACCGGCCCAACACCGGGTCCGGAATCCGGCCCCGCCGCGGAGCCCTCCGGTGAACCGTCCGAGTACGGCCCCCGCGACCTCGCCCGTCCCCCGACAGGCGAGGGGGG
This sequence comes from Halostreptopolyspora alba, assembly GCA_003725585.1. Taxonomy (GTDB): domain Bacteria; phylum Actinomycetota; class Actinomycetes; order Streptosporangiales; family Streptosporangiaceae; genus Lipingzhangella; species Lipingzhangella alba. The sequence goes on from RJMB01000013.1 coordinate 127,546, forward strand.
TCCCCGGCGGCCCGTGGGTGAGGGCGTTCTCACCGCGAACCCGCTGTACGACACCGACCGGCTGTCCTCACTGCCCTGCCCCGCCCCCGATCTGGACGTCCGCTCTCCCGAATCGGTGACCGAATTCCTGAACGCGCTGACCGACTGCCTCGACGAGGCGTGGGCCGCGCAGTTCCGCCAGGCCGGGCTCCCCTACGATCCGCCGCGGCGCGTGTTCTGGACCGAGGAGGGGACCAGCCCGTGCCGCGACTACCCCTCCGCCGCCGGGGCGTTCTACTGCCGAGCCGACCAGAGCATCTACATCGGCGCCGCGGACGTCGTGGAGAAGTGGAACCACACGCGGGAAAGCGTCGTCTACGCGTCGCTGCTCGCCCACGAGTACGGGCACCACGTGCAGGGCGAGTCGGGCCTGTTGGAGCACTACCACGAGCAGCGACGGCTGGAGGAGACCCCAAAGGAGCGAAACGCCTGGACCCGCAAGGCGGAGTTACAGGCCAACTGTTTCGCCGGGACGTTCCTCGGCGCTGTCTCGGTCACCTACCCCATCACCGCCGACGACCGTGCGGTCGTGCTCGCGGACGCCTCGGCGACCGCCGACCCCGAGGACGCCCCCGACGAGGAGCGCACCCACGGTTCCGCGGAGAACGGCAGGTATTGGCTGGACCAGGGCATGCGGGAGCAGTCGCCGGGCGCCTGCAACACCTGGAACCTGCCGGACGACGATTCGCTCGTGCAGTGAGCCGAGCCCGCGGAACGGGGTGTATCCCCGCCACACACGGGAATGCCCCTTCGCATGCCGGGTGAGAGCGCCGTGGAACTACGCGTTCATGGGGTCAGCGGTGGCCAGGCCGAGGAGCTGCTCGACGTCGAACCCGCCGTTCGGGTCGGCGGCGACGGTCTCGCCGGGTTCTTCCGGTGGCGACGCAAACGCGACACCGAGGTGGTCCGCGACGTCCCGCGTGAGATCTTCGCCTGGGGCAACCTGACCTCCGGACGGTCCTCACGCGCACTGTGGCTCCTTTTGTTGCCGTTCATGCTCGTCAACGTCGCCTATTGGATGCGTCCCGGCCGCCGCGGCGACCGTCACTCGGCGATCTACCGGTGGGCCGACCACACCTATGGGCTCTCGGTGCGGCTGCTCGCCCTCAGCCTCACGGCGCTGCTGGTCCTGGCCGGTGCCGGCGTCGGGATGGACCTGATCGCCTGGCAGTGCTCGGGTTACGGCGCCCGGTGCGCCGAGCTCCGCCCGTGGCTGGGGTTCCTGTCCGCGCCCGACGCGTTCCTCGCCGAACCGGGACGTTCCCTGGCTGTTGGCGCGCTGCTGCCGCTCGCGATCGTCCTGGGCCTGTGGCGGATCTCCCGGCGCACCGGCAGCGTCTACGACGTGGTTCTGAAGGAGACCGGCACTCCCGCTCCCGGCACCGCGCCACTGAGCGATCCGGACTTCTGGCGCAACAGCCGGATCATGGGACGACTGCGGTCGGCGCACGTCGCCGTCGCCGTCGGTGTGGTGAGCGCGCTACTGCTCACGCCCGCCCTGGTTCACGACCTCGCGGCCGGCCCGGCCGCCCTCGCCACCGTCGGGACCGTCCTCGCCGGGACCGTGGCCCTCACCCTGGCCGCCGCCACGGTGAGCGCGCTCGTTCCCGGCACAGATCCGCGGTGGAACCGTCGGGCCGATGTCGCCTGTCGCGTGCTGCGCGACACGTCGCTGTTGGCACTGGCCGCGTCGCTGGTCCACCTGCTGTGGCCCCGGCCCGGGTGGAGCGCCGGGGGCAGCCTCCCAGGGTACGCCGTGGGGTTGAACGCGCTGCTCGCGGCGCAGTGTGCGTTGGGGCTGTTGCTGGTGCTGTCCGCCGTGGTGCTCTACCGCACGAACCGTGTCCACTCCGACACCGCCATGCGCGGCGTTGCGGGTCCCACGACGGCCGCCCTCGGTGTGCTCTTCGGCGGGGTCTTCTCGGCCGCGGTGGTCCACCAGGCCGCGGGCTGGCTGGGTGGTTGCTACTACCCGGGCGCCGAGGCCGCCGGCTGCGTCGAGCTGAGCCCGCCCAGCGCCTACTCGTGGCTGCAGCTGGCGTTCACCATGGAGGCGGCGATCGCGCTGGCCGCGCTGGCGGTCCTCACGCTGGCCCTGCGGCGCCGCACCCGCGCCGAGGCACGTGGGGTGGCCGCCGAGTACCACAGGGACCCGGACGCGCGCCGTGCCCGGGAGATCGCCCGGGCGCGGGCCATGGGCGGCATGACCGAGACCGTGCCCACGTTGCTGGCCGCGTTCATGCTGCCCGCGGTCGCTCTGGTGTTGCTGGTTGTCCACGCCGCGGTCACCGGCCGTCTCACCGCGGCACCGGTGGACGCGGCCCGGGTCACACCGACCTCGGTGGTCGCCGACACGGCCCTGTGGGCGCAGGGGGCGGTGGGTCTGATGGTGACGACCGGATCGTGGCTGGGTGGCCTCTTTCTCATGGCGGTGGTGTGGCTGGGCCGCAGTGCCTACCGGGACAGGCCGACCCGGCAGGCGCTGGGGGTGCTGTGGGACGTCGGCACGTTCTGGCCACGGGTGGCGCACCCACTGGCGCCCCCTTCCTACGCCGAGCGCGCGGTCCCGCAGCTGACAGCGCGGGTCGTGGGAATGACCGCGAAGGGGACGGGGGTCGTGCTGTCCGGCCACTCCCAGGGCTCGGTGCTGGTGGCCGCGACCGTGTGGCAGCTGCCGCGGCGGTGCCGCCCGCACGTCAGGTTGCTCACCCACGGCTCTCCGCTGTACCGGCTCTACGGGCGCTACTTCCCGGCCTACTTCGGCCCGGACTCGCTCGCCGACCTCGCCGGGCGGGCCAACGGCTGGAGCAACCTGTGGCGTTCCACCGACGCGGTGGGCGGTCCGATCCACCTGGAGCGCGACGGCGGGTGGACCACCGTGGCCCTCTCGGAGCCGCTGCCGGACCCCTGGCGGTACGACGTCCAGGAGGGGGAGGCGCTTCCCCCGGAGATCCTGGGGCACTCCTTCTACACGCGCGATCCCGCCTACGCCGAGGCGGCCGTGGCGGCGGTGCGCGGCCTCAACGAGGCGTGGTGGTACCGGACGACGGCGTTACCACGGTCCGTATGGCCCGTCAGCGCGGCCGACGCTGCGGGTGGCCGGCCTGACGTCGAGGAGGTAGATCAGGGCGGCGACCAGCGCGAGAAAGGAGAAGAAGTAGAAGAACCCGACCGCGGCGCTCAGCGAGAGGAACGTTCCCACTCCCAGCAACCCCGTCCATAGTCCCTTGGTTTGCTTGTCGGCCGCGGGGAACGCCTGCGCGGGCGTCCGCGCCGCTTCGATCAGCGCGTACAGCGTCGTGACGAAGATCGCGATGTAGATGATCTGCCACAGGGAGCCGAATATCGTCTGGATCACGAGGCGCTCCGAACGTTAGGTGACGGTTGGTGGCCAGCCCTACGACCCGCCCGGGTCTCTCACGGTCAACGCCGCGAGCCCCGGTAATCGTTCCCGTACCGTTGGGGCTCACATCGGCAGGTGCCACAGCGCCAGGGCGCTCGACATCAACACGAACGCCGAGACGAGCACGGCGGCGGCGACGACGCGCGACAGCTCCTCGGTCGGCGTGACCAGCCGGGACACCCTGGTGACCACCTCGGGTTCGGCGTCGCCGACGGCCATGGCACCGGCGGGGACGTGGGTGTTGCCGGCGGTGCCGAACCGCATGAGCGCGGTGGCGAGCTCCTTGGGGGAGCGTTCGCGGCGGGCCTGGTCGTCGGCGCACATCTCGATCAGCAGCGCCACCGCGCGATAGTAGGTGTCGAGCACGCGCACGCGCGGGAAGGCGCGTTTCAGCGAGGAGAACGGCAGCAGCACGAGGTCGTGACGCTGCCGGAGATGGGCGTGCTCGTGCGCGAGCACCGCGGACAGCTCGCTACGGGCGAGCACGCGCAGGGCGCCCGCGCTGATGACCACCTTGGACCGCAGGACACCGGGCAGGCAGTAGGCGGCCGCCGCCGGGTGGTCGAGGACGCGCGCCCCGGGCACCTCGGGGTCGTCGCGGGCGACGAGTTCGAGGAGGTCGTGGTGCCGCCGGCGGGTGCGCACCACGTGGACGGTGGAGGCCACCAGCCCGCAGAAGAGCACCAGGGTGAGACCGAACGCCACGAGGACGGCGGCGACCCGGGTGGCGCCGAAGGGGGCGGCGGCGAACTTGGCCAGGTGCAGGCCGTGCGCGGAGACATCCGTGGTGAGAGCGAGGAGCCCTCCGATCGCCCCTTTTCCGTAGGGGGCGAGACCGAACGCGAGAAGCGCGCCGATGGTGGAGATCCCCCAGGTCAGCCCCAGCACCTGCCAGGTGATGACGGCGACGTAGGGGCCGCGGGCGGGCCATGAGGCCCGACGTAGCCGTGCCGCGGCGACGAGACAGCCCACCGCGATGGTGGCGAGTAGGGCGGCACTGACCATTCGGCTACGTCCTTGGCTGGTCGCTTTCCGCGAGCGCGCGGCGAAGCGCTTCGGCTTCGTTGCCGCTCATCGAGCGCACGAACGCCGCCAGGGCGGCGTCCCGATCCCCGGTCTGACCGAGCGCCTCAAACATCAGTTCGGACACGTAGCTCTCCCGGCTGGCGGCCGGGCTGTAACGCCAGGCTCGGCCCTCGCGGGACCGGGCCACGACCCCCTTCTTCGCGAGCCGATCGAGCACGGTCATCACCGTTGTGTGGGCGAGGTCCCGGTCAGCGAGGGCACGACTTACCTCGCGGACCGTCAGGGACTCGTCCTTGGCCCACAGTACCTCCATCACCGCGCGTTCAAGGTCACCCAACCGATTCATACCCCCGAGTCTACTCGGGGTAGTACTACGCGCCGTCGGGACCCAGGTGACAGCGTTCGCCCCCCGTGGTCAGGGAACTCTGGCGGCGCGGCCACCCCCACGGCCACCGCGCGCGACACGCCGCCGCGCCGAAAACCGGGGGCCGGTCTCCGGCGTGGCGGCGGGGTGGGGTGGTGGGAAGCCTGCCGGTGCGTACCCAGGTGAGCACGGTCTCGGTGGAGACATGCAACAGGGCGGCGACCTCTTTGACGGTGACCAACGGTTCGGCTTCGTGCGCCAATGACGAGGATCCCGGCGTGCGTGCGGTCATTCGGTCACTCCCGTCAGGGGTAGCCCCGCCGATGGGGTGGTTTTCGGGATGGCCGGCGCGGCCGGTGGCTGCCAAGACGCGCGGCCGCGCGACGGTCGATGCCACGGCTCCAATGGCGCTGCGGCAGGCTGGGAGGCGTGACCGCCACTCGATCTGTCCGCATCGCCAGCTCTTCTCACCCCCATTTAGGGGGGCTAAAGGGCGGACCGACGAGCACCTGCCGCTGATACCGAGGACTCCATGGACGCACGGACACTGCATGACATAGCCGCCATAACCGACCCGTGGAACGCGCCCATGCCGCGTCGGCGGCGATGGCCAGCTTGCAGGGACAGAGCGTGGAACTGTCGCGCATCCGCCGCGCCGCGATCGTGGCCGCCCAGGACGCCGGCATACGCCAAGACGAGATCGCTCGCAGTCTGGGGGTGACGCCCGGCCGCGTCTCCCAGATGAAGAAGGCCGTCTCCGGCGAGGGCCACCATGCCCCGACCGGCCCCGTGGAGCCGCGGCCGCGCGTGCTCGTCGAGCGGGCGCTCCCGACCCCGCCGACCGTGCGCGGCTCCCAGAGCCTGTACCTCACCGAGGCCGAGCGGCAGGGGCTGACTCCTGAACGGAAGATGCTCTACGTCGGCCAGGAGCCCGCATCGGATCACGTCGGCGCGGCGCTGCGCGTCGAGCCGGGCGATGCGGTGATCGCCCGGCGGAAGATGTTCTGGGCGAACGACGTGCCTGTGCGCATCGCCACGTCGTTCTTCCGGGTGGACGTCGCCGAGAACACCCGCCTCGACGGCGAGGGGTTCGTACTGCAGACCCTCCAGGCCGCCATCGAGGAAATGGGCCACCAGTTCAGCCACGCGACCGAGACGCTGACCGCGCGGCCGCCGACGCCGTATGAGTCCGACCTGCTCGACATCGCCGGGGAGTGGATCGTGCAGGTGCTGCGGGTGAGCGTGAGCACCGACGATCTACCGATCCACGCGCTGGAGACGATCTGCGCGGCCAGCCGCCACACGTTCCCCATCGGGCAGGTGACTGGCAGCGACCAGTTCTGAGACACGCGAAGGGCTCCGACACCACCCGTGTTGTCGGAGCCCTTGCGACGTCCTGACGATGTATCCCGCGCTGAGCCTCCCCCGCCCCGTAGGGACAGTTACCAGAACCGCCCCTTCAGCCACCCGACACGACCCGGCCGGGCTCGTCGACCCGCAGCCGGTCACACCTTCCCTGTCCCACCACATCCGACACAGGGGCGCTCTTCCTTGCTCCCGTCGTTCCACACTTCGACGGTGCCGCTCCCCTTACATACCGAGCAATCCTGCTCTTTGCCGTGTTTGCCCATGTCACACCTGCCCTAGGGGGTTGTCGGGGGAATCCAGCCAGACGTACTGGCCTGCGGGGGTGATGGCAAGTCCGAAGCGTTCCACGCCCGGAGTGCCCCGTCCCACCCACGCCAGGTACGCGGCCTCCAGCTCGTCCCACAGATCCCGGGAGCCGCGCTGTGTCACCTCGGTCTCGCTTGCTGCGGGAGGGCGTACGGCGAGCGCGTGGGCATCGCTGGGCTCATGACGTAGGGCCACCCGATACGACCCGTCCGCGCTGGTGCCGCCCGAGACGGAGACCGCGGGCAGCATCCCCGCCACCGTCACGTCAAGACCCGGCCCGGCGCGGGCGATCCTGCGAGGGTCCACGCGCGCGATGGACTCGCGCTCCTCGCCCGTGATGGGCGGGTGCCGCTCACGCTGCGAACGCAGCATCATGTAGGCGCACTCGCCATGGAACCGCCCTACCGCTGCCTCGCCGGTCACCGTGAGCATCGTCTTGTGGCCCGCGCTGAACGTCCCGTGCATCCACGGCAGCACGATCACCCCGCCGGGGCGGGCCTGCTCCACCCAGGCGTAAGGGATATCCCGGACGCCGCAGGTGACGTGCACCCGGTCATACGGCGCGCCCTCGGCGTACCCTTCGGCGCCGTCACCTACGACAAGGGTCGGGGCGTGGCCGGCGCGTTCCAGATTGGCCGCCGCCTGTTTGGCGACCCGGTCGTCGACCTCGACCGTGGTGACGTTCTCGGTGCCGATCCGGGCCGACAGCAGCGCGGCGGTCCACCCGGTACCGGTGCCAATCTCCAACACCCGGTCACCTGGGTAGGGGACGAGAAGGGTGAGGAAGTCGAACACCATGCCCGGCGCTGAGCATGAACTGCTGTGGTTCAGGGTCATCCAGGGCGACTGGCCGGTTAGTTCGGTGTTGCCGTCGTCGATCTGGGTGACGATCGCGGTGTTGCTGTTGACTGCATCCCACCAGGAGTCCGGGTCGGTGGTGTGGTCGATGAGTTCGTGTTTCGTCGTCCACGCGATGTCGGGAACGAACATGTGGCGCGGTGCCAGGCGGAGCGCGTCATCCCATGGCCGAGGGGCGAGCTGGGCGAGGTCGTCTGGGGCTGGGGAAGCCATAGGGCAACGGTAACCCGGCGACTGCGCAGCGTCAGGGGAACGGCCGGACCCGGCCCCACTCGCGCCGTCACCGCCGACCAGGCAGGTCCAGGCCCTGGACCGCGCCCCGGGGAGAACCGTGAACTTCGGCCGGGGCCCCGCCTCGTATTCCGGTAAAAGTTCACGGTCGTCGACCAGCCTCCTCCTCACACGGGCACCCCGCGTGTCGGAGTTCGGACACACCCGGCATCACTGATTACATTGTGTAAGGCCCGGTTTCATCCGTATTCCCGAAAAACCACGGACCTGACCGTTCCGCCACCGGCCTCCGCCGGTATCGCGGATTCACGGAAGCATTTCGGGGGCTCGGAGTGTTCACAACGCTCTCACGCAGGACAACGCTGCTGGCCGCCTCGTCCTTCGCGATGGCGGCCGCCGCGACGTTCGCCACCGTCCATGACACCGGCGATCGGCCCGGAACAACGATCGAAACGGGCAACAGCGCCGCCAAGGACCCGTACGTGGACATTCCGGGCCGGGAGGTTCCGGAGGTACAGCCGCGCCCCGGGGAGGTCGCGGCCTGCGACCAACCCGGGGAGAACGAGATCGTGCGCGTTCGCGACCGCAGCGCCCCGAACGGTCAGCGTCCCGTGTGGATCAGGCGCCCACCCGGTCCCGACGACCATGGTGTCCCCGTCCTCTACCTACTGCACGGCTCCACCGGCACCCACCGCGACATCGTCGAGGCCGGCGTCGGCCCGATCATGGACGAGGCGATGTGCCGCCACGGTGTGGAGTTCGTGGTGGCCGCGCCCTACGGTCAGGAGACCGGCCGTCGCGACACCGAATGGGGCGACGCCGTCCACGGTGAGTTCAACATCGAGACGTTCGTGACCCAGACGGCGATCGACGTGGTCGAGGGCGACCAGCGCCGGCCACGGGAGCTGCGCGCGATCGGCGGGTTCTCCATGGGGGGATACGGTTCCGCTGCGCTGTCGCTGCGCAACCCCGGAATCTACTCCCAGGTGGTCAGTTGGGGCGGCTATTTCAAGGTGGACGACCCCAGCGACACCTTCGGCCCCGACCCAGACGACGCGCACGCGCCCGACCAGCTGCTGGACAACCCCGGGGTGGCCGACATCCGGTTCAACCTCATCGAGGGCACCGACGACCGTACCCCGTTGCAAACCGGCAGTATCCACGGCGAGGCCGAGCGGTTCGCCGAACTGCTCAGGGAACACGACATGACGGTGAAGACCCGGTTCCCCGAAGGCGGCCACGACTTCGACACCTGGAACCCCACGATCCCCAAGGCCGTGGACTTCCTGGTCGAGGGCTGGGCACAGGCCGAAGACGAGGACTGAACAGGCCACCTCCCCGACCACGCGCGGCACGTCCTCCACCGCCCCCGGTGGCGTCCGGGCCAGGACCGGACGTCCATCATGGGAACATTCCACGCCCTCGTCACTGTTGACAACGAATCGGGGTGGAGTTGGCCACCGGAGGAGAGAAAGGGCCGACAGTAGTGGTGCCGTACAGCCCTGATGCGCCCGAGGCGGGATTCCCGGCTCGCGGGGGTTCGTCGTCCCCCACCCGGATCGCGACGGTGAGCCTGCACACCTCACCACTCGAGCAGCCCGGCACCGGTGACGCCGGCGGGATGAACGTCTACGTGGTGGAGGTCGCCAAGCGGCTCGCCGAACGCGGCGTCTCCGTCGACGTGTTCACCCGGGCATCCCACCCCGACCAGCCGCCGGTGGTCGAGTTGGTTCCCGGGGTGAACGTGCGCCACATCCCCGCGGGCCCGTTCGGTGAGCTCGACAAGCGGACGCTGGCCCACCACCTGTGCCCGTTCATCTTCGGGGTATTGCGGACCGAGGCCAGCAACCCCCGAGGCCACTACGATCTCGTACACGGCCACTACTGGCTGTCGGGGCGGGCCGGGCTCGCCGCCGCGCACCGTTGGGGCGTGCCGATGGTGCAGTCGATGCACACCCTGGCCAAGGTGAAGAACTCACACCTGGCCAGTGGCGACTCCCCCGAACCCGAGCTTCGGGTCCGCGGTGAGGACCACCTGGTACGCAGCGCGGACCATCTGGTCGCCAACACCACCGACGAGGCCCGCCAACTCATCTCCCACTACGGCGCCGACCCGGCCAGGATCAGCACGATCCCGCCCGGCGTCGACCTCGACGTGTTCACGCCGGGCTCGCGCCGGGAGGCGCTGCGGCACGTCGGGTTGCCCCCCGACAGCGAGATGCTGCTCTTCGTCGGGCGCCTGCAGCGGTTGAAGGCCCCCGATGTCCTGCTCCGCGCCGCCGCGTCGCTGCTCGAACGCGACCCGCGGCTTCGCGACCGACTCGTCGTGGCCGTCGTCGGCGGGATGTCCGGATCCGCGGGCACCGAACCGGACCACCTGACCGAGCTGGCCCGCTCCCTGGGGATCTCCGACGTGGTGCGCGTGGAGCCGCCACGTACCCGCGCCGAGCTGGCCCACCTCTACCGGGCGGCGACCGCCACGGTGGTGCCGTCGTACTCGGAGTCGTTCGGCCTGGTCGCCGTGGAGTCCCAGGCGTGTGGGACCCCGGTCCTCGCCTCGCGGGTGGGTGGCCTGCCCACGGCCGTCCACGACGGGGTGTCGGGGGTGCTCGTCGACGGCCACGCCCCCGAGGACTACGCCCGCGAGCTGCACCGGCTGGTCAGCGAGCCGGGATGGCGCGACACCCTGGGGAACGCGGCCGTCACCCACGCGGCCAAGCTGAGCTGGGGGGCGACCGTCGACGGCCTGCTGAACGTCTACCGTGGAGCGCTGACGCGGGAGCCGCTGCCCGTGGCCGCCAACCAGTGACCCCCACCGAAGCGAGTCGCCCCCAGATGCCATCGCAGGAACACGAGAACGCCGTCCTGGCGATCGAGTCGGCGCTCCAGACCGCCGACGTGGAGTTCGAACGCCCCCGCCCGGACGCGTTCCTGGTCACCCTCCCCGGCCAGCGCAAGCTCAACACCCTGGTCTGGTTGAACGTCGGCGAGCACAGTCTGCTGGTGAAGACGTTCTTCTGCCGCCAGCCCGACGAGAACCACGCGGAGTTCTACCGCTGGCTGATGCACAAGAACGACACCATGTACGGAATGGCCTTCGCCACGGACGAGGTCGGCGACGTCTACATCGTGGGCCGGGTACCGCTCCCGGCGGTCACCCCCGACGAGGTCGACAGGCTCCTCGGGTGCGCGTTGACCTACTCCGACGACAACTTCAACGGCGCCCTGGAACGTGGGTTCGCCTCGGCGATCCGCAAGGAGTGGCGTTGGCGCGTCGACAATGGGCAGAACCCGCGCAACCTGGAGGCGTTCCGGCACCTCGTGGAGCACTCGGCGGACCACGGGCAGGCCGAGCGCGCTCCCGGTCCCGAAGGTCGCTAGGCTTGCGCCCATGGGCACTCTGGTTCTGCTGCGACACGGCGAAAGTACCTGGAACGCCAAGGGGCTGTTCACCGGCTGGGTGGACGTCGACCTCTCCGCCACGGGAGAGGAGGAGGCCCGCAAGGGCGGCGGGCTGTTGCGCGAGGCCGACCTGCGCCCCAGCATCGTGCACACGTCGGTGCTGAAGCGCGCCATCCGCACGGCCGAGATCGCGCTCGACGAGGCCGAGCTGAGCTGGCTCCCGGTGCGTCGGTCCTGGCGTCTCAACGAGCGGCACTACGGGGCGTTGCAGGGTAAGGACAAGGCCCAGACCCGTGAGGAGTACGGCGAGGAGCAGTTCATGATCTGGCGCCGCTCCTACGACACCCCGCCGCCGACACTCGCCGACGACGCCGCCTATTCCCAGGTGGGCGACCGGCGTTACGCGGACCTGCCGCCGGAGCTGATGCCGCGCACCGAGTGCCTGGCCGACGTCGTCTCCCGGATGCTGCCGTACTACTACGACGCGATCGTGCCCGACATCGTCGCGGGGCGGACCGTTCTGGTCGCCGCGCACGGAAACTCGCTGCGGGCCCTGGTCAAACACCTCGACGGCATCGACGACGAGACCATCGCGGGGCTGAACATCCCCACCGGGATTCCGCTGGTGTACGAGCTGGACGACAGGCTCACCCCGCGGACCCGCGGTGGGCGGTACCTCGACCCCGACGCGGCCAAGGAGGCGATCGAGGCCGTACGGACCCAGGGGGCGAAGTAGGCAACGTAACCGAGGTCGGCCGAGACCGACCGGGTCCCGCGACGGCGCGGTGCTCCGCGCGTCGCTCCGCGCGTCGCGGGACAGGCCCGGCCGGTACGCGGCGTCAGTAGACGAGCGCCTGCGCGTCGTCGGCGGTGACCTCCTCCACGAAGCTCGGCGCCCCCGCGATCCGGACACCGTCGATCAGGTCGTCCTCGGTGAGTTCCCGCCGGGCCGCGCACTGCCCGCACAGCGTCACGCGTCCCCCCGCCAGCACCCCGTCGAGCAGGTCCGACAGCGGTGCCGCGTGCGGGAGCGGCTCGAACTTCGCGGCCCGACCCGGCAGGGCGAACCAGCTGGCCTCACCAGCCAGCCACAACGAAACGTCGACCCCGCTCGCCACCGCCGTGGCCGCCATGGTGAACGCCTGGTTGCAGCGTTCGGGCTGGTCCTCACCAACCGTGACCTTGATCACCAACGCGCGACTCATGGGGCCAGCGTATCCGGCCACGACCGGTCGGCGGACCGGCCGCTCACCCCAGTCCCAGTGTGAGGAGCAGCCCCGCACCGGCCGAGACCGCGGTTCCGGCGCCGAGCAGTACCGCCCCGACCGTTCGGGGCTCGAACCACGGCGTCCGCGCGGCGGAGTCGTCGCGCTCGACGCGGAGCCGTCCGTGCGGTGGCGGCACGATCACCGGCCGGCCGTCGCGTAACTCCACCATCCCGTGCGCGACGATCCGGCTCCCGTGCCGGAGCACCCATTCGCGGTACTCGAACTCGATGGTCTCGCCACGGAAGATCCCGGAGATCCGGCCCTTGACCCGCGCCAGGAGGTCGTCGGCCGGCGCGGGCACCCCACGTTGCGGCCGTCCGACCAACCGTTGCAGGCACATGTCCGCCCCGCTGAGTTCGGCTCCCGCCGGGTCCACGAGAACGGTGCTTCCCTCGCGGGTGCGGCCGGGCACCGCGAGGCCGAACGGTTCCGTGGACGCGTAGTCCGCGATCGAGTCGCAGGCGCGTTCCTGCCCCTCGTCCCCATCGCCCGGTAGCACCCAGAAGTGCCGCAACACCTCGTGCCCGTGCCACACGCAGTCGGTACGGGCCAGTTGTGACTCCAGGACACCGCCCGGCCCGGCCACCGCGACACCGGCGACGGTGATCGGCTGCCCGGCCCGCTTCGCCACGGCCGCCGACCGCGGCCGGTACGGGCCGTGCCGCCGGCACGAACGGCGCACCGCCCGGTAGGCCAGCGGTGCCAGGATCGCCGCACCGGCCAGGAGCGCCACCCCGATCGCCAGCTGCACAGGCCGCCTCTTTCCGTGTCGTCTTGTGTGCGCCGGTGTCCGCTCCTCCCCGTTGGGGAGCCCGGACACCGGAATATCCTCTCTACCAGGTTCGCGCGGGCCGCCCTCGCCCGGCCGTGGGGGTTCCGGCGTGGGGCGGCGGGAGCCCGCCCGTGACGGGCGCGTGGGGGACGAGAGCGCGCCGGGTCCCGCCGTGGTGTCAGCGCTCGGCGAGTCCCGGTGGGCCGGGCCGGAGTCGCCCGCTCCCGCACAGTATGCATCCCGTCACGGATGGCCGTGTTCCGGGCGGAACCCCTCACCCTCTCCCCAGCGTCGAACGCTCCATGGCCCGAGAGCGCCGCCAAGTGGGGCGATCTCTCCCGCGCACGCCCTAAGCTGGTGAGAGTTCCCCACGACACATCGCAAGAGGATTCATGAGCGTTCTGCACCCCGACCTGGAGAAGCTGTCGTTCTTGATCGGCCGCTGGGAGGGGGTCGGCGTCGCCGGGTATCCGGACATGGCGGACTTCCAGTTCGGCCAGGAAGTCGAGTTCACCCACGACGGCCAGCCGCACCTGACCTACCGCAGCCGCGTGTGGCGCATCGCGGAGGACGGCTCACTCGGTGACCTCGTCACCTCCGAGAGCGGCTACTGGCGCGCGCGGCCGGAAGGGGCGACCGAGGGCTCCGGCGACGCGCCCGTGGTGCACGTCGAGGTGCTGCTGGCACACCCCGAAGGGTTCACCGAGTTCTACCTCGGAAGTGTCTTCGCCAACCGCGTCGAACTCACCACCGACGCCGTGCTGCGCACCGAGACCGGTATGGAGGTCAGCTCGGGGCACCGGCTCTACGGGCTGTTCGGCGACAACCGCGAGACCCTGGGGTACGCGTGGGATCTGGCGGCGCGTGGCCACGACCTACAGTCCTACATGTCGGCCCAGCTCACGCAGGTCAGCGGGTGATCCGCGCCGCGACATGACGGACCCCCGGGCATGGCTCCCGACACGTGGTGTCGGGGGCCGGATGGACAAGTTCCGGCCGACCCGGGGATCTGGGTGCCCGATGTGGATTCGCTAGTGCGATCCGGTTGTGTGGAGTCGCCCTAACGGACGGACACCTCGCACGTCCTCAAAGCATTCACTGTTAGGACCACCTCCTTTCCTGCGTGCATATGACGCTATGCGCGGCACGTGGCTCGGGGCAAGGGGTTTTCTCCCGGCCGTTCCCGTGGCCGGCACCGGTCCCACGTTGGACTCCCCGCTGGGCCCGCGGGATCGTAGGATCGGGGGCATGGTGCACCAAACCTGGCGCGAGGAGCTTCGGACCCGCGGCTACCGTGTGACGCCGCAGCGGCAGCTGGTGCTCGAGGCCGTCCAGGAACTGGAGCACGCCACACCGGACGCCATCTGCAGCCGGGTGCGGCGGACCGCCTCGGACCTCAACCTGTCCACGGTCTACCGCACGCTCGACGTCCTGGAAAAGGTCGGGCTGGTCACGCACACCCATCTCGGGTCCGGACCCTCCTCCTACCACCTCACCGAGGAGGCGGACCACCTGCACGTGGTCTGCCGCGAGTGTGGGCAGGTCTCCGACACCGCCCTCGAACTCGCCGACGGCCTGGTAGAAAGGCTGCGCGACGAGATCGGCTTTCGGGCCGACGCGCGCCACCTCACGGTGTTCGGGACATGCCGAGAGTGCGGTTCCGGGTGAGGCGACCCCCCACACCCGCCCTCGCGGCACATAGCATTGAGGTATGAACTCGCCGCTGCTGACCCGCGCCGGGGCCGTCGAAGCCGACGAACCCGACACCGGTGTCGCCTCCCATTACGGGGAACCCGCCCGCGAGGGCCAAGCGCTCGAGTACGGCTCCGGCTGGATCGACCGGTCGAACCGCGGTGTCGTCCGTGTCACCGGGCCCGACCGGCTGGGATGGCTGCACAGCATCACCAGCCAGTACCTCGAGGGTGTACCGGCCGGAACCGCGACCGAGGCCCTGGTGATGGACACCAAGGGGCACATCAACCACCACATGTCCATCGTCGAGGACGGAACCGCGGTCTGGGCGCACACCGAGCCGGGAGGCGCCGAGGATCTCGCGCGGTTCCTGGACTCCATGCGGTTCATGTTGCGCGTCGAGGTCGCCGAGCTCAGTGACCGGCGCTGCGTGCTCACCGTCGCAGGTCCGGAACGCGAGACCGCGCTGACCGCCGCCGCCGCGTGGCTGGACGACACCCCCGTCCGCCGGGCCGAGGACGAGATCGACCTCCTGCTGCCCTCCGACGCGCTGTCACCGGTGACCGAGGCGCTCACGGACGCCGGTGTCCGTCCCGTTGGAATGTGGGCCTACGAGGCCCACCGGATCGCCGCGCACCGGCCGCGGCTCGGTGTCGACACCGACCACCGGGCGATCCCCCACGAGATGGGGTGGGCCGGTTCAGCCGTCCACCTGGACAAGGGCTGCTACCCGGGGCAGGAGACGGTGGCTCGGGTGCACAACCTGGGCCGGCCGCCGCGTCGGCTGGTGCTGTTGCACCTCGACGGCACCCCGGAGCGGCTGCCCGAGCGGGGTGCCGCGATCCAGCTCGACGGCCGCGGCGTCGGCGTCGTTGGCTCCTCCGCGCGCCACCACGAACTCGGGCCGATCGCGCTGGGCCTGGTCAAACGGTCGGTCCCGGTCGACTCCGAGTTCACGGTCGACGGCATCGCCGCGGCGCAGGAGGTCATCGTTCCTCCCGACACGGGCGCGAACGCCGACATCAAGCTGCGCCGCAAACCGGCCTGACCCAACTCCCGTTGATCTTGTAGCTGTCGAGAATCTCACCGAGTGACCGTGTCGACAGCTACAAGATCTATTGGTTCATCCTGGAGAGGTCGGCGG
>RJMB01000014.1 GCA_003725585.1 Halostreptopolyspora alba
GTGCCGTCGCCGGTGCCGCCATGGGTGCCGTGCTGATGGGTGCTCCCGCCTACGCCCACGGTGATGGGCCGGACGAGCAGTCCAACCAGAACACCCAGCTGGTCCCGATCCAGCTGTGCAACACCAACGTTGGCGCCCTGCTCGGGGCCAACTCCTCGGAGGCCAGGGACTGCATCAACGGCCCCCAGCAGGGCAACGTCGACAAGTAGCACCCGGGAAGCGGGCGTTCTTCCACCCGCGTGGTCAGTGACCACGCCACCGGGCGGGAGGCCACCGGCCGCGGGCTCCGGCCACGTCCGGGAACGGATTCCCGACGCCGCCGGAACGGCCCGAGCGGCCGGGTGTGTCCTGGCCCCCTGAACCAGGGACGGGACACACTACCGGCCTACCCCCGAACGAACGCCCGACCCAACGTCCCCGGCGTTCCCGCGTCACGCGGGAACGCCGGGGGCCGCGTTCTCTCCCCCGATGCGGGACGGCGACATCCGCCACCCCCGCGCGGGGCCAGCGGCCCGCGCAGAAACCACGGTTTCCGTGAATCGCCAGGCCATCCGCCGTTCGGTGGGTACTGGTGAGACACGCTGGGCGCCTCCGGGGCGCGGCGGTCGCCGCGGATCCTTATTCTGCAGAGTTGTGAATGACTCAGCGAGCAAGGCGGCACCCGCCCCCGACGACGCGTCCGTGCCCCGGCACGGTCGGGCCAGCCTGCTCCGTCTCGCGCGGTGGTTCGAGGCGGCCGAGCCCGAGACGGCGCACGCCATCCACACCGCGGCGTTCGCCACCTACCGGGCGCGACACCTGTCAGGCCAGGGCGCGGCGACGGTCGCGACCACGAGCTGGTGGAACGCCCCCCTGGCGGACACCGCGGCCGCCAAGCTGGCCGTAGCGTCGCCGGTCGCGCCGGTTCCCGACCACACCGAACAGCGGGCGCGGTTGCGGGACGCGGCCGAGTCCTCCGCGCACTGGCGTCGTTCCGCCGCCCGAGAGGTTCGCCGCCTCCTCACCGAGCCCACGCGGGACGACTCCCGGTTGCACCTCACTCCGGCCGCCCTTGGGGTACTCATGGACCTGCTCACGGCCGCGCTCGGTTCGGGAGACGCCGCCCGCGGCGCCGTGTCGGCGGGCGATCTCGAACTCGACATTCGGCTACAAGTCACCCGCGCTCCCACCGCGTCGGTCGTACTGAGCGGTGCCGGCGGAGACCTCACCATCGACGGCCTCCGGTTGCAGGCCACCAGCTACGTGGACGGCACCGCGGTCCCCGGCGACAGCGACGCGTCACACCCCCGGCACAACACCGGAGGTCGGGCGGGCGACCCCGACGCGAGCCCGGACCACCCGGAGTGACGGTATCCGTGGCCACTCACTACCAACATGGGTACCGCCGTCGACCCAACCCGGAGTCCTCAGACCGCGTAGGGGGTGACACACATGGCGTCCAATGAGGACGTCGCCCTCGCCGGCGAACGCCAGGCGGCCGCGCGCCGGCTGCTCGCCGACCCCATCGTGACCGCGCGCACCCACCCCGACGACTTCGCCGTTGTCCGATCCCACTCGGAGTGGCTCATCCAGCAGTTCGACCGGGTCCTCGGCTACGAGCTGACAGTCGCGGACGAGCACGCCCGACTGACCAAAACAGGGCTGGTGCGCTCCGTCACGCGACCACTTCGCCGGACCGGCGGCGCCTCCGCCACCCCGCGGGTCTACAGCTACCTGGCCCTGTGCCTGGCGGCCCTGGTCGACTCGGGCCCCACGCTCGCCGTGTCCCGACTCGCCTCGGACGTGCGGGACGCGGCCTCCGAAGCCGGTCTGGGCCTCGACCCCACCAGCCGAATGAGCGAGCGCCGCGCGTTCGTGGCGGCGCTGCGCCACCTCACCGACCTGGGAGCGGTGAGCGCGCACGGGGACTCCCCGGAGGTGGCCGCCACGGAGGACTTCGGCGGCGCGGCGCTGTGGGTACACACCGATGTCGTCCGCCACGTGGTCGCGCACCCGCCGCACGCGAGTTCGGATCCGCACGAGTTCCTCGAGTCGATGGAGACCGACGACCCGCACGGGGACGCCGCCGCGGAAGTCGCGCTGCGCCGTCTGATCGCCGAGACCGCGGTGGTGTATCGCCACGACCTCTCCGAGAGGCAACGCGACCGGCTCGGGCGCCACCAGTGGCGCGCCGTCGCCGAGCTGGGCGAGCTGCTCGGCTGCGACGCCGAGATCCGCGCGGAAGGAGTCGCGCTGGTCATGCCCGATGACGTCGAGAACGAGCGACTCACCACCTTTCCCAGCTCCGATCCCGTCGGGCAGGCGGCGTTGCTGCTGCTGGAACGGCTCATCGCCGGGCTCCCCGCGGAGGACGTCCCCGCCGCGGCCGTCCCAGTCCCCGCTGAGGTGGTCGAGTCCGAGATCACGGCACTGCTCGACCCGGCGTCCCCCTTCCAGCTCCGGTGGGCCCGAACCGCGTTCAGCCACGCCCCCGAACCCGACGACTTCGCCGTCCGAATCCTCGAGCTGTTGCGGGACGCCGGCCTCGTACGACGGTCCGACACAGCGGAATCCCGGTTCGAGGGGTGGAGCGTGCTCGCTGCGTCGGCCCGCTACTGCGGCCGCCCGTACCATTCCGGTGGGGCCTCGGCCGAAGGGGGAGGGGGAGCGTGACCGCCCGGTCCTTCCGGACGGCGGTTCCCTTGGCGGCGATCGATACGCCGGGGGAGCCTGGAACACTGGCGTGGATCCGGGACAATGTCAGCATCGCCCGTGCGCGCACCCTCGCCGGAGCGGCAACGAAGTCCACGCAGCGGAGGCCGGTCGATGAGCGACGCTGGTGAGCCCGAGACGACGCTGCCCGCCACCGCCCGCGTCCAGCGTTACCGGCTCAACCGGGCGGGCATTTGCAATGTCTGGCAGTACGACGACCACACGTTCCAGTTCGCGGACGGCCGCCTGCTGCTGCGGGGCCGCAACGGCGCGGGCAAATCCAAAGCGCTGGAGATGCTGCTGCCGTTCCTGCTCGACGGTGACGCGCGGCGTATCGACACGACCGGTACCGGCCGGACCAGCCTTCGCTGGCTGCTGCTGGGCGCGCGGGAGGAGCCCGCGGAGTCGCGTGAGGACGCCGGGTCCCCGAGCGGCGACACCGGCGAGGAGTCCTCGATCGTCGGCTACCTGTGGGTGGAGTTCGCCCTGTGGGACGGCGACGACGCGCGCTACCTCACCCTCGGCGCGGCCGTCACCGCCGCGGCGGGCACGGACGCCCGAAGTGTGTTCTTCGTCACAGAACGACGTGTCGGTGACGACCTCGCGCTCGTGACCGACGGCCGCCCCATGCCCGTGGAGCGGCTGCGGGCCGAGGTCGGCGGGAGCAACTGCTACGACTCCGCCGTCCCCTATCGAACCCGGGTCATGCGCGATCTCTTCGGCATCGACGACCCGGTCCGCTACCGCAACCTCGTCCACCTGCTGTACCGGTTGCGACGCCCCACTATCGGAGAGCGCCTGGAGGCCGGTGAGCTCGTCTCGGTACTGGCCGAGGCACTGCCCCCCATGGACGAGAACGTCATCGACGAGGTGGCGCGCAACGTCTCCGACCTGGAGGAGGCCCGCGAGCGACTGGCGGCGCTGCGCGGGGCTCGGGAGGAGGTGGGAGCGTTCCTCACCGACTACCGCGGCTACCTGCACGGCGCCCTGCGTGGCCGGGTTCGGTCGGTCCGCGAGCAGATCACGGCCTACCAACGCCGCGACACCGAGGTCGACCGGCTTCGTGACGAGCTCGACCGGCTGGTCGAGAGCGAGAGCGCGGCGCAGGAGGAGCGCGACCGGCTGCGACGAACCCGAGACACCGCGGCCTCCGACGCCGCCACCCTCACCGCCGCCGGCTCGGTCCCTCCGGTGGCCTCGGACGAGGTACACGAAGCGCGCTACGCGGCCGTCACCGCCTACGTCCGCGCCGCTGAGGCGTCCTGGGCCGCCGCCGGCTTCGCCGAGACCACGGAGGAGCAGGCCAGACAACGGCTCACCTCCGACATCGGCGCGATCGAGCGCGCGCTCTCCGACCTGCAGCGCATCCACACCCAGACGCTCGAATGCGCACGCGACAGTGGGCTGGCCTCGCTCCCGCTCGGCCAGGTTCCCCACCCGGTCAGCACCACCCTGGCGCCCCGCGAGAGCGTCTCCCGGGTCGACCTCGAAGGCGTGGAGCGGGCGGTCGAGCGCGACCCGGTGTCCGGGATCGACCTCGCTGACCTCCGCCGTGGCCTGGCCGAGTTGCACGACCGGATGAGTGAGGCCGACGGCCTCGCGGCCGAGCGCGCGCGCGAGGCCGCAACCCTGCGCGCCCTCGCCGCCGACCTCGTGGTCGCCGAACGCCGCGAGGAGGCGCTCAACGGAGAGGAGGAGTCCGCCAACGCCACGCTGGAACACGCGCACGAGCGGGAACGCGCCCTGATCGAGGAGGTCCGCGCCGTCAGCGTCGCGTACGCCGCCCAGGTACGCGAATGGGGCACCACACTGCGGGAGGCCGCACCCGACAGTGACCTGAGCGAGCCCCTGGCACGTCTGGAGGAGCAGGTCGAGCTCCCACTCGACGAGGCCATGCGGGTGCTCGACCCCGACGTCCCCGAGAAGGTCGCGCGCTCCGCCCACGAGATCGTTGACCCGCTGTTGCGGGACCTCCGGGAACGCAGGGACACCGCGGTCGGCGAGGAGCGGGAACTCGTCACGGAGCTGGACGAGCTCTCCGAGCGTAAAGCCGGAACCGCGGGACACATCGCCGCCCCACCTCCCGCCTGGGCCACGGCCGACCGCGACAAGGCCGCCGGCACCCCCCTCTACCTCGCGGTGGACTTCGTGGACACGCTCTCCCAGGCCGAGCGTGCCGGGCTGGAGGCCGCGCTGGAGGCGAGCGGGCTCCTCTCCGGCTGGATCGCGGCCGACGGGACCATCGTTGACCCGACGACCGGCGACCTGATGCTGAGCGCCGGCCGCCAGGCCACCGGCCGCACCCTGCTCGACGTGCTCACCCCCGTCAGCGACCCCGAGTCCGGAGTCGCTGACCACACCGTCGCCGCACTGCTCGCCTCGGTGGCGCTGCTCCCAGCGGTGGGCGAGGGCGACACCGAGGCCCGCCACCGCCGCCTCGGCTCCACCACCGCCCCCAGCGCGGTGGCCCTCGACGGGCGATGGCGACTCGGCGTGGCCAGTGGCGCCCACGGCAAGGCCACCCCCGAGTACATCGGGGAGGAAGCCCGCGCGCAGGCACGCGACCGCCACCTCGCCAACATCGACCGGCGCATCGCCATCGCCGAGGCCCTGCTCGCCGAGGCGGGCGAACGCCGCGGCGACATCGAGACGCGGCACGCCACCCTCCTCGACATCTCCCGCGCCGTACCCGACGGACGCGAGCTCATCAGCGCCTGGGCCGCCCTCGACAACGCGCGCTCGTGGCTGGCCGAGGCCAAGCGCGCCCACGCCGCGGCGCGGGACGAGGCCGCCGCGGCCCGCTCGACCGTCCTGGACCTGCGCTCGCGACTGCACGAACGTGCCGAGTCGGCCGCCGACTCCGGAATCGGCGCGACCGCCCTTCCCACCGGCGTCGACACCCTCACCGACACCGTCACCACGCTGGAGGCGCTACGGGTGCGGGTCGACGCCGCCAAGCGGGACCTCGAGGCGCTCGCGGTGCTGCTCGGTGACTACCAGCGACACGTCGAGGAATGGGAGCGCGCTCGCTCCGAGCGGATCATGGCCGAGGACGCGCGGACCTCCGCGATCGGCGACATGATCACGGTGCGCCGCCGCATCGAACTCACCGACCGAACCCGTACCGCCGAACCGGAGCAGATCCACAGTGCCGTGGGTGAGGTACGCGCACGTGTGGACCAGGCGGACGACCGGCTCCCCGAGGCGGAGCGCGTCGCGCAGCAGGCCCGCGACGACCGTGTCGCCGCCGAGACCCGGCTCGACGCGGCCGTGTTCGAGCGTGCCGAACAGGCCCGGCGCACCATCACCGCCGGCACCTCGCTGCGTGAGATGCTGGGCGGCGCGGACGGCGACCCGGACCCCGCCCTCCTCACCGCGGCCGGGCTCCCCGACCTCCCGTTTCCCGACGGGCCGCCGGGCACCCTCGACCCCGGCCACAGCGACGGCGGCGAGGCCGACGACACGGGCGAGGACGCGCTCGCCGACCGCGTGCGCGCGCTCGACGCTCTGGTGACCACCCTCGAGGAGGGGCTCGACCCGGCCGAGACGGCGGTCGAGATCGACGACAGCGGCATCCTGCGCCGCCGCGAGGAACTGCACCGGCTGCTCACCGGGGCCGGCACGGCGGATTCGGAGTCCTACGCCGAAGGCCGCGCGCCACGCCGCAACCCCATCGGAGCCCGGACCGAGCTCACCGAGCCGAACGGTCTCAAGCGGCTGACCGTCCACGACGACGACGGATCACACGACATCGCCGAATACGCCGAGCGTCTCGACGAGGCGATCGCGCGCGCCGAGGAAGCCGCGCTACTGCGCGAGGAGGAGGCGTTCGAACGCCACCTTCTGGGGGAGCTCGCCGGTCACCTCGCGCGCCAGATCGACGAGGCACGGGCCCTCATCGCCAGGATGAACGACGTCCTCGCGAGCGTGACCACCTCCCAGGGGCTCGGGGTCCGAATCGACTGGCGACTCGCGCCCGACGCCGACGAGGACATCCAGGCGGTGGTGCCGTTGCTGGAGCGTCCCGCCGAGCAACGAACCAGGGTCGAGACCACACGGCTGCGCGACGCGCTGCGCCGTTGCATCGAGGCGATCCGCCGGCTCGACCCGTCGGCCACCGGCGGCGCCCGACTACGGGCCGCCCTGGACTACCGGTCGTGGTTCACGTTCACCGTCTACGTGACCGACTCCACGAACCCCGACAGCGAGCGCAGGCTCAGCCACCGGACCGCGCTCAGCCAGGGAGAGCAACGAGTGGTCGCCTACCTGGTGCTCTTCGCGGCGGCGGCCGCGCAGTTCGACTCGCTGGCCGCGCACGCGAAACACGCGCCGCGTCTCATCCTGCTGGACGACGCGTTCGCCAAGGTGGACGAGCCCACCCACGGCCGGCTACTGGGACTGCTGGTCGAGCTGGACCTGGACTTCGTGCTCACCTCCGAACGGGTCTGGGGATGCTTCCCCAGCGTGCCCAGGCTGCACATCTACGAGTGCCTACGTGATCCCGCCGTTCCCGGTATCGCCACCCTGCACTTCACATGGGACGGCAACCGGCGGCGCCTCGTGGGGGTCTGACCGCCACCCGACGACGACGGCGGGACCCGACGCGGTGTGCGAACGTGTCCCTGGGATCTGACCGGTGGGAAGCGTCGCGACTCCCCACACCGATCCGTGGGGACGCGGGGACGGGCGCGCACCCGAGCGCGGCCTCGGCCTACTGCTTTCGCCCGACCTGTCCTAGTCTGCTGGCGCAAGGTCGACGATAGAGCTGGGTGTGGTGACGACGGTGACAACGAGCCCTCAGGCATTCACCGGCGGGCCGCAGCCACCGGATGACGGTGGAGGCGGTGCGACCGAGGCCGTCCTGGCACGGCTCGCGGACGCGCCGATTGACCCGCTCGCCCGGCAGTGGGCCGCTGCGGCGCTGCACGAGGACGCGGAAAACGCACTCGCGGCCTGCGCGCGAGGCGAGCCCCCGCCGGTACCCGAGACGAGCCGGCCGAGGGAGGAACCCAAGGGCCAGGCGCGGTACAGCTTCCTGAGCCGCATCGAGGTCCAGGGGTTCCGCGGGATCGGCCGCCCGGCCGCCCTGGAGTTCCCGCCGGGCCCCGGACTGACCGTCATCGTGGGCCGCAACGGCTCGGGCAAGTCCAGCTTCGCCGAGGCCGCCGAAGCCGCGCTCACCGGCCGCAACCTCCGCTGGGACGCCATGCCGACGGCGTGGCGCGACGGCTGGCGCAACCTGCACTACGACGAGCGCACCGAGGTCACGGTCGACCTCGTTCTCGCCGGCGACTCCTCCCCGACCCGGGTGACCCGCACGTGGGCCGGCGACAGTGTGCGCTCCGCGCGGGGCGAGGTCGAGTGGCCCAACGGTGGGACAACCTCACTGCGCGGGCTGGGATGGGACGACGAGCTCGTCCGCTACCGACCGTTCCTGTCCTACGACGAACTGGGCCGCACCGTCACCGGACGCGCCGCCGAGCTCTACGACACGATCACGACGCTGCTGGGGCTCACGGACCTCGCCGAGGCCGAACGCCGGCTGGCCAGAACCTGCGACAAACTGGCCAAGCAGCGCGACCGTCCCAACCACACCCTGGCCCAGCTCGTCGAACGCCTGCGGGAGAGCGACGACCCGCGTGCCGCACGCGCCGTGGAGACCCTGACCGCCTCCTCCATCGACCTCGAACGGCTCGCCGGCATCGCGGCCGACACCGGGCCCGCCGACCCCGAGAACCAGGTGGTGCTGCGCCGCCTGCGGCGCCTCTCGGTTCCCGAGCGCTCCGTGCTCACCGACGTCGTCAACGAACTACGCGGCGCCGCCATGGAACTCGCGATGACGGAGGGAACCAAGGGCGACCGAGCCAGGGGCATCGTGCAACTGCTCCGCCAGGCCATGGAACACCAACAGCGGCACCCCACCGACACCGACTGCCCGACCTGCGGCGCGAGCGAGGCGTTCGGTCCCGGGTGGGCGGCTCGCGCCAAGGCGCAGATCACCGCCCTGGAGCCCGTGGCCGCGACCGCCTCCGCCGCCTACGAGCGCGCCGAGGCCGCGCGCGACCAGGCGCGGTTCCTCATGGCCCCGATGCCCTCCTGGCTACCCCCGGACAGTGAACTCGGCAAGGTCTGGGCGCAGTGGGAAGCCGGGGCCCACCTCACCGACCTGGGTGAGATGGCCGACCACATCGAGAACGTCGGACGCCGGCTGCGTTCGACGGCGGTCGCCGCCCGCAGAGAGGCGGGAGCGCGCCTCGAGGACCCCACCGACGGGTGGGCGGACCTGGCCGAGCAGCTCTCCGAATGGGTCGAGGACGCCCGCGCGTCGATGCGCGCCACCGAAGCGCTGCGCCCGGCCGAGCAGGCGCTGCGATGGCTCACAGAGCAGGCCCGCGAGATCCGCGCCGGGCGGCTACGCCCGCTCGCGGCGCACGCCGAACAGGTCTGGCACCTGCTACGCCAGGAACGCCACATCGACCTCGAGGCGCTGCGCCTGGTCGGGCGGGGCACGCAACGGCGGGTCGCGGTGGATGTCACGGTTGACGGCGCCGAGAGCGACGCGAACTCGCCCGGGCTGCTCAGCCAGGGCGAGTTCCAGGCCCTGGCGCTGTCCATCTGCCTGCCGCGCACGATGGTCTCGGGCAACCCGTTCGGTTTCCTCGTGATCGACGACCCGGTGCAGGCCATGGACACCGAGACCGTCGAAGGGCTCTCCAGTGTGCTCGCCGAGGTGGGGCGACACCGCCAGATCATCGTGTTCACGCACGACACCCGGCTGCCCGACGCGTTGCTCCGTCTGGGGCTGCCCGCCACGATCCGCGCCATCCAGCGCGACGCCATGTCCAACGTGCAGCTCACCGGCTACGGGCACTAGTTGTGTTTGTTGGAGCGCAGCGGAGCTGTGCTTGTGTTCTCGGGCCTGGTGGTGCGGGAACCTTCGGCGCCTGTGGTTCGCCACGGGGTGTGGGTTCGTCGTGGGTGGCGAACCTGTGGCGCCTCCAGAACCCCGCCGGCCCTCGAACGGGGCGGCGTCGTTGGAGCGGGGTGGGGCTGCGCTTGGGGTTCTCGGGTCCGAGGGAGGTGGAAGCGCTCCCGGTGCGAGGTCTCGCCGGGGCGGGCCGGATTTCGATTTGCACTCACACCCCGCAGGACCTGTATAGTCATGACCAACGCGGAGGGCGGACCCCCAGAGGGAACCCCCGAGAGCGTGCCCCTTTAGCTCAGTCGGCAGAGCGTCTCCATGGTAAGGAGAAGGTCTACGGTTCGAATCCGTAAAGGGGCTCCGCCACTTGATGAGAGGTTTGTGGTTTCACTCAGGTGGGCGCCCGGTGGACGGCGTTTCCACCGGTTCGACAGGGGATCCGGTATCCTCTTCGCGGGGATGCGTCGACGTCCCCGGAACGAGGCGGGGTAGCTCAGTCGGTAGAGCAAGCGGCTCATAATCGCTGTGTCGTCGGTTCAAGTCCGGCCCCCGCTACTCCTGCGTAGTCCCCGTATGAGACCGGGGGCCACGCGGGTCTCTAGTAGTGTCCGAGTCTTCCAGCAGAAAGGCACTCCGCCGTGGCTGTCACAGACGTGAGGCCGAAGATCACCCTGGCGTGCCAGGAGTGCAAGCACCGTAACTACATCACGCGTAAGAACCGTCGGAACAACCCCGACCGCCTCACGCTGAAGAAGTTCTGCCCCAACTGCCGGAGCCACTCCGAGCACCGCGAGACCCGCTAGACCCGTGGCGGGGCGGCCCGGTTCCGTCCGAGGTCGGGTCGCACGCGTATCGAGCCCAGTGAGCACCGTCGCTCACTGGGCCATTATTGTGCGGTGTTCGGGTGCGCCCGTCGGCGATGGTCGGGGCACGTGGGGAGAGAGGCAGCTGATGGCGATCAACCGCGACTTTCTGGGGCGGGAGTACCCGGCCCCGGAGCCCTACGAGGTGACTCGGGTCAAGATCCGGGAGTTCGTCGAGGCGATCCAGGACCCCAATCCGATCTACACCGACACGGCCGTGGCCAGAGCCGCCGGATACACCGATGTGGTCGCCCCTCCCACCTTCCCCATCATCATGGGCATGGAGGGTGCCGGTCAGGCCATCGTCGACCCCGAACTGCGCCTCGACTTCTCGATGGTGGTGCACCGTGAGCAGCGGTTCGAGTACAGCCGCCCCCTGGAGGCGGGCGACCTCGTCCACTGTGTCACGCGCATCAGTGACATCAAGGCCCTCGGTGGCAATGAGCTCATGACACTCGACAGCGAGATGAGCACCGTTGAGGGCGAGCACATCGTCACCGCCCGCAACACCATCGTCGTGCGCGGTGGTGCCGAGGACGCCGAGCACTAGCCGCGGAATGGGAGCCCGTTCATGACCGCCACCGTCAAGTACGCCGATGTCGAGGTGGGCCAGGAGCTGCCCGAGCGGACCTACCCAGTCCGACGGATCGACCTGGTCCGTTACGCGGGTGCTTCGGGCGACTTCAACGAGATCCACTGGAACGAGCGCGTCGCCAAGTCCGTCGGGCTGCCGAACGTGATCGCCCACGGCATGTTCACCATGGCCGAGGCGGGACGCTACATCACCGACTGGGTCGGCGATCCCGGGGCGATCGTCGAGTTCGGGGTGCGCTTCTCCACCCCCGTGGTGGTGCCCGACGACGATGCCGGGGCGGAGATCGTCGTCAGCGGCGCCATCCGTAAGAAACTCGAGGACAACCAGGTCGTGGTGGCGCTCACCGCTCGCTCCAAAGGGGTGAAGGTGCTGGGTGGCTCCACCGCGGTCGTCCGGCTCGGCTGACCCGTGCCCCGGGGCCGCGCCGCCCCGGCGCCGGCTGACCCCGGATGACATCGAAGACCCACCAGAGGTGACCGTGACCGCTGCTCCCGTCCACAACGTCAGGCTCGCCCCGTACACGACACTCGGTCTCGGCGGCCCGGCCGGCCGTTTCGTCACCGCCAGCGACACCGAGGAACTCGTCGCCGCCACCGCCGAGGCCGACGCCGCCGGCGAGCGGCTGCTGCTGTTGGGTAGCGGCAGCAACGTTGTCGTTGGAGACGCGGGATTCCCGGGGACGGTCGTCCATGTGGAGTCCCGGGGGGTGCGCTGGGAGTCGGCCGACGAGGACCGGGTACGGCTGCGCGTGAGCGCGGGGGAGGAATGGGACCCCCTCGTGGCCTACACCGTCTCCGAAGGACTCAGCGGGCTGGAGTACCTCTCCGGGGTTCCGGGTCGTGTCGGATCCACCCCCATCCAGAACGTGGGCGCCTACGGCCAGGAGGTCAGCGAGACCATCGCCGAGGTGATGGTCTACGACCGGCGCACCGGGGAACGGCGCGTCATGAGTGGGAGCGAGTGCGGTTTCCGCTACCGCGGCAGCGTCTTCAAGGGCGACGACCGGTACGTGGTCTGCGAGGTGGTGTTCGATCTCACGCGTTCCGCGCTGAGTCGCCCTATTCGCTACGCGGAGGTGGCCCGCGCTCTGGAGGCCGGGCTCGGCGACCAGGTACCCCTCGCCGACGCGCGTGAGACCGTTCTACGGCTCCGTAGGGGCAAGGGCATGGTGCTCGATTCCGCCGACCCCGACACCCGCAGCGCGGGCTCCTTCTTCACCAACCCGATCCTGGGCCCCGAGGAGTTCACCGAGTTCGGCAAGCGGGCCGCGGAGCGGCTCGGTCCCGATGTGGAGCCGCCCGCTCACCCGGATGGCACCGGCCGGATGAAACTCTCCGCCGCCTGGCTCATCGACCGGGCCGGATTCAGCAGGGGATACGGCCACGGTCCGGTCCGGATCTCCACGAAGCACACGCTCGCGCTGACCAACGCCGACGGAGCGACAACGGAGGACCTGCTGGCCCTGGCACGCGAGGTACGCGCCGGTGTGGCCGATGTGTTCGGGGTCACCCTGGTGAACGAGCCGGTGCTGGTGGGGGTCACACTCTAGCTCCCGTGTCGGCCGGCTCCCCTGTCCGAGACCGCGGAGGATCCGAGCGACGAGAAATCCCAACAATTTTCTTCGGCGGGGCCAACTCCGAAATTGGGAAACGCCATTGATTTCAATGGCAATTCCAATGAATTGCGTGCTGTCCATTCTCTGCTAATGTCGGATCCGTCGAGGGGGAGTAGTCCCGCCAATCGTACGGTCGACACACTGGGCCGCCCGGAGCGGCCCCGGTCGTACGGGCCCAGAGAGCCCTCTCCGGGCGGACGAGACCTTCGACCCAGCAGGCGACAACCTGCCGGGTCGGAGTGTCGTACGCCCTTCGCCCCGCCCGGCGGGAGGACCGACGGGCGGAGACTCCTTGGAATTCCTCATTGCCCTCGCGGTGAGCACCACCGCCATTTTCGTGGCGGAAATGGGCGACAAGACCCAGCTCGTGGCCATGTCCCTGGCCACGCGCTACCGCGTCGCCACAGTTCTACTGGGAATCACGGCGGCGACGGTCGCGGTGCACGCCGCGAGCGTCCTCATCGCCGAGGTCCTCGGGTTGGCGATTCCCACCGACTGGGTCACCCTCGTCGCCGGAGTCGCCTTCCTCATTTTTGGCGCCTGGACACTGCGCGGGGACGACCTCAGCGCCAGGGACGAGGAGCGCGCGGCGTCGCGGCGGCTGAGTTCGGGACTGGTCACCGTGTGCGTCGTCTTCTTCGTCGCCGAGCTGGGTGACAAGACGATGCTCGCGACGATCGCCGTGGGTACCCAGCACGACTGGCTGCCGGTGTGGATCGGGTCGACGCTGGGCATGGTGCTCGCCGATGGTCTCGCGATCGCGTTGGGCGCGGTTCTCGGCAAGAAGCTCCCCGAGGGTGTGGTGCGGCTCTGCGCCGCGCTCGCCTTCTTCGCCGCCGGAGCGGCACTCACCTTCCAGGGGGTGCGGATGGTCACGGGATGAGAAGCGGAGCGTGCGCGCCGCACCCGAGGGAACCGACCCCGCGTGTCGCGGCCCCGGGTTCCGTGGCTGTTGACCACCCACGCGGGCCCCCGAGCGGAGCCGAGCGCACGCCGGGGGTCAGCTCGCCAGCCAGGAGTCGATTCCGGCGAGCAGCTCCTTGCGCAGCGCATCGGGGGCGGCCGAGCCCCGTACCGACATTCTGGCCAGCTGGGCCAGCTCCGGGTCGGAGAAGCCGAACACCTCGCGGGCGATCTCGTACTGCTTCGCCAACCGCGGACCGAACAGCAGAGGGTCGTCGGCACCCAGAGCGAGAGGGACCCCCGCGTCGAACAGCCGGCGCAACGGCACCTGCCCGATCTCGTCGACCACCCCCAGGCTCATGTTGGAGGTGGGGCACACCTCCAGGGTGACCTCCCGGGCCGCGAGGCGCTCGACCAGATAGGGGTCCTCGACGGCGCGTATCCCGTGTCCGATCCGGTCGGCGCGCAGCTCGTCCAGGCACTCCTGGACGCTGCGTGGCCCGCTGAGCTCGCCGCCGTGGGGGGCGGAGACCAGGTCGGCGCGCCGCGCGATCCGGAACGCGCGCTCGAAGTCCAACGCCCGACCCCGGCGCTCGTCGTTGCTCAACCCGAACGCGGACACGCCCCGCCCGCTGTACTGCGCGGCGAGCCTCCCGAGCGTCCGCGCGTCGAGAGGGTGCCGGGTCCGGTTGGCCGCGACCATGATCCCGACGGCGGTGCCGGTGTCGCGCTCGGCGGCCCGCGCGGCGTCCAGGATGAGCTCCAGTGTCGCGGTGAGACCGTCGAAGCGCGACGCGTAGCCGCTGGGGTCGACCTGGATCTCCAACCAACCGGAACCGTCGGCCCGGTCGTCCTCGGCGGCTTCCCGGAGTAGCCGGTAGATGTCCTCGGGGCGCCGCAGCACCGACCGCGCGATGTCGTATAGCCGTTGGAACCGGAACCAGCCGCGCTCGTCGGTGGCCCGTAGTTTCGGTGGCCACTCCTCGACCAGTGTGTGCGGGAGGGGAACGCCGTGCTCGCGGGCCAGCTCGACCAGGGTGTCGTGGCGCATCGATCCGGTGAAGTGCTGGTGCAGATGGGCCTTTGGCAACTGGGCGATGGGGCGGTGCATGACTCAAGGGTGCCTCACCCACGACGGTCACGTGGCGGCGTCGCCCAAAGACACACGTGGCCGCCCGGCGCGGACACGCACCGGGCGGCCACGGCGGCTCGGTGACGGAGGCTACTGGGCCTCGGCCAACAGCTTCTGTAGCCGCCCGACCCCCTCGGCCAGGTTGTTGTCGCCGAGCGCGTAGGACATCCGCAGGTAACCCGGGGTTCCGAACGCCTCACCCGGTACGACGGCCACCTCGGCCTCCTCCAGGATCACCTCGGCCAGCTCGCTCGAGCTCCGCGGCCGCTGACCACGAATCTCCCGGCCGAGCAGCTCCTTGACCGAGGGGTAGGCGTAGAACGCTCCCTCCGGCTCCGGGCAGAGGACGCCGGGAATCTCGTTCAGCATCCGGACGATGGCGCGCCGCCTGCGGTCGAACGCGGTGCGCATCTCGTCGACGGCGCTCAGGTCGCCGGACACGGCGGCCAGAGCCGCGGCCTGCGACACGTTCGCGACGTTCGAGGTGGCGTGCGACTGCAGGTTCCCGGCCGCCTTGACGACATCGTTGGGGCCGATGATCCACCCCACGCGCCAGCCGGTCATCGCGAAGGTCTTGGCGACACCGTTGACGACAACGGTCCGGTCGGCGAGCTCGGGAACCTCCACCGGGATGGAGCTGAATCGGGCGTCCCCGTAGACCAGGTGCTCGTAGATCTCGTCGGTCAGCACCCACAGCCCGTTGTCGCGCGCCCACTGCCCGATCTCGCGGACCTGCGCGGGCGGGTAGACGGCACCGGTGGGGTTCGACGGCGAGACGAACAGCAGGACCTTGGTGCGGTCGGTGCGCGCGGCCTCGAGCTGCGCGACGCTCGCGCGGTAGCCGGTGGACTCGTCGGTGACCACGTAGACCGGGACGCCCCCGGCCAGCTTGATCGACTCCGGGTAGGTCGTCCAGTACGGGGCGATGACGAGGACCTCGTCGCCCGGGTCGAGAAGTGTGGCGAACGCCTCGTAGACGGCCTGCTTGCCGCCGTTGGTCACCAGGACCTGGCCGGGGTCCACCCGGTAACCGGAGTCGCGCAGTGTCTTTTCCGCGATGGCCTCCTTGAGCTCGGGGAGGCCACCGGCGGGTGTGTAGCGGTGGAAGCGGGGCTCGTGGCAGGCGTTCGCCGCGGCCTCGACGATGTACTCGGGCGTGGGGAAGTCGGGTTCTCCGGCGCCGAAGCCGATCACGGGACGCCCGGCCGCCATCATGGACTTGGCCTTGGCGTCAACGGCCAGCGTGGCTGACTCGGAGATACCGCCGATACGTGCGGAGATGCGAGGTCGCTCAGTCATGTGCACCATGCTTACACGACCCGTCGAGTGGATTTCCCGGGATGTGGTAGGTGGCCCCCGCCAGGGCCGGCGGCGGCCGGGTTGGTCCTGTGCCGCGATAGGCCCTAAACTACGGTGACTGACAGCGCGGTCACTTCGTGTGTGGCGCGTGATAATCGGTTGCGTCTCGGACGCCGTGTAGCGCTATGCTGGTTTGTCGGTTGGTACCCTTGGTACCGCGAAGGGCAGTGGCTCAATTGGCAGAGCACCGGTCTCCAAAACCGGCGGTTGGGGGTTCGAGTCCCTCCTGCCCTGCAAGACACTCGTTCGAGATCGTGGGGGCGCCGCGCGGCGGAGTTCTCCAGCAGCCCGGACCGTCTACTCCTAAGGACCTCAGGTGACACAGACTGACGCCGCGGCTAAGCCCGACCGGGAGCCCCAGCGTCGGACCGGTCCGGTGACCTTCGTCAAACAGGTCGTGGGTGAACTCCGTAAGGTTCGCTGGCCCACCCGCCGGGAGCTCATCACCTACACGATCGTCGTCATGGTGTTCGTCGTTCTCATGGTCGGCTACGTCTCGGCGCTCGACTTCGGTTTCGGTGAGGCGGTCACCTGGCTCTACGGCACGGTGGGCAGCGGTGGTGAACAGCCGGCCGGCCAGATGCCCGGCGTTCCCCAGTAGCGCGCACGGCGGACACGCGGCCTCCGCGTCAGCCGGCTTGGTCCCAAGAACCCCGTTGAGATCGTAAGCTGGACGGGGAGAGCTGGTATCGGCACCATCGAGTTTCCCGAGCCGGGCCAGAGCGCGCAACCGACGACAGAAAGAGCAGCCGTGTCCGAGTCCCCACTGACCTCTGACGACTTCCCAACCGAGGAGCCGGTTCAGTCGTCGGCGGAAGAGCCGGAGCAGGCCGACCCCTCGGCCGAGGCGGCGACGGAGGGCTCCCAGGACGTCGCGGACGACGCGGCGGAGTCCGCGGGAGCGGACGACGACGGTGAGTCCGAGGAGGCACCCAGGCTCGGCCCCGTCGAGGAGTTCAAGATGGAACTCCGGCTGCTGCCCGGTGACTGGTATGTGGTGCACACCTACTCCGGCTACGAGAACCGGGTGAAGGTCAACGTCGAGAGCCGGACCCAGTCGCTCAACATGGAGGACTACATCTTCCAGGTCGAGGTGCCCACCCAGGAGGTCACCGAGGTCAAGAGCGGCAAGCGGCGGCAGGTGACGGAGAAGGTGCTGCCGGGCTACGTGCTCGTGCGTATGGACCTCACCGACGAGTCCTGGGCGGCCATCCGCAACACCCCGGGTGTCACCGGTTTCGTGGGACTGTCCAACACGCCCGCCCCGTTGAGCATCCAGGAGGTCGCCGACCTGCTCGCCCCGGAGGCGGAGGAGGAACCGGAGCAGGCGCCCAAGGAGAAGACCGAGTCCCGGCCCGATGTCGCCTACGAGGTCGGCGAGTCCGTGACGGTGATGGAGGGCCCGTTCGCCACGCTGCCCGCCACCGTGAGCGAGATCAATCCCGATACCCAGAAGCTCAAGGTGTTGGTCTCGATCTTCGGTCGGGAGACCCCGGTCGAGTTGGGATTCAATCAGGTCTCCAAGATCTGACGACCACACGGTGTCCGGCCGCCGGACGCGGGTGGACGTTCTCGCGGGGTACGCTGTCGGGACGTTCGTGCCGGCGGGCCCAACCTCGGGTAGTAGTATTAGTGGTGCCGGACATCGCGTCACGCCCCGCTTCGGCGGGGCTTATTCGCGTTCCGCCCGGGTCCCGGCGGATGCGCGTGCGCCAGGTGCGTCCAACGCCGGCCCCGTCGTCGGGCGCCGATGAGGACTCCGCCCGCACCCCCCGTTCTCAGGGGAGCCCAGGGACCCGTCACGACACAGCGAACCAGGCAAAGGACCCGAAATGCCGCCCAAGAAAAAGAAGATCGCAGCGCTGGTCAAGGTCCAGTTGCCCGCTGGGCAGGCCACGCCGGCCCCGCCGGTCGGTACCGCGCTCGGCCCGCACGGCGTCAACATCATGGAGTTCTGCAAGCAGTACAACGCCGCGACGGAGGCCCAGCGCGGCAGCGTGATCCCGGTAGAGATCACCATCTACGAGGATCGCTCCTTCACCTTCATCACGAAGACGCCTCCGGCGCCGAAGCTGATCCTCAAGGCCGCCGGCCTGGACAAGGGGAGTTCCGACGCGAAGCGCACCAAGGCGGGGAGCGTCACCTCCGACCAGATCCGGGAGATCGCGCAGACCAAGCTGCCCGATCTCAACACCGACGACCTGTCGCAAGCTGAGGAGATCGTCGCCGGTACCGCCCGGTCGATGGGGATCGACATCAAGTAACCCCCCGGGTGCCGCGGGGTGTCGCGGCCACGCGGGTCGTCGTGAGCGGCGGGCGCGTGCGTCGGGGAGGTCCCCGCAGTGGCAGGGCCAGGCGCTGGTCCGCACACCACAGCCTTCGATCAGGAGAGACACGTGAAGCGCAGCAAGAACCACCGCAAAGCCGCCGAGCTGGTGGACCGCAACCGGCTCTACACGCCGGCCGAGGCCATGAAGCTCGCCAAGGAGACCAGCACAACCTCCTTCGACGCGACCGTTGAGGTCGCCGTACGCCTGGGGGTCGATCCCCGCAAGGCCGACCAGATGGTGCGCGGGACAGTGAATCTGCCGCACGGTACCGGCAAGACCGCTCGGGTCCTGGTCTTCGCCTCTGGCGACCGTGCCGAGCAGGCCCGCGCGGCGGGCGCCGACTACGTCGGTGACGACGACCTCGTCCAGGAGGTCCTGAACGGCTTCCTGGACTTCGACGCGGTCGTCGCCACTCCCGACCTGATGGGCAAGGTCGGTCGGCTGGGCCGCATCCTCGGTCCGCGGGGCCTCATGCCCAACCCGAAGACCGGGACCGTCACACCCGACGTCGCCAAGGCCGTCGGCGACATCAAGGGCGGCAAGATCGAGTTCCGTGTCGACCGGCACGGGAACCTGCACTTCATCATCGGCAAGACCAGCTTCGACGACCGTCAGCTGGTCGAGAACTACAGCGCCGCGCTCGACGAGGTGCTGCGGATCAAGCCGTCCGCGGCCAAGGGTCGCTACGTGAGGAAGGTGAACGTGACCACCACGATGGGTCCGGGCATCCAGATCGACCCGAACGCCTCGCGCGAGGTCGCGGCCGCCGCCTGACGACGGCGTCGTGCCCAGCCGCCGATGGGCCCCGGTTGTAGGTATACCGGGGCCCATCGCGTATTTTCTTGGGGTTCGTCCGTGGCCTCAGCCGCGCGGACCGCTGTGCCCGGAGACACACCATCCCCCGTCCGGGAACCGAACCGCCTGTCGTGGCGTCGCAAGCGGGGGGACTTGAACGGCAGATCCTTGGGAGCGTTAACGATGCTGAAGAAGAGTGCCGGAGTGGTCACCGGTACCGGACTGGTGGTGGCGAGCACGGGATGCGGGATCATTCCCGGGCTGGGCGCGAGCCCGGTCGAGGTACTGCAGCAGGCGGTTCAGGAAACCCAGGACGTCTCCACGTACCGCGCGGAGGTGAGCTCGTCGGGTTCCATCGGTGACGAGCCGGCGACCGAGGGCACGTCCGAGATCGTCTACACCGAGGACCCCGAACCCACCATGGAGATCACGGGCGACGATATGGGCACGGTCCTCGCCCGTGGCACCGAACTCGTCGTCGACGACGGGAGCGGCGAGTGGGTCCGCATGGACTTCTCGGAGATGGGCGAGGAGGCGTTCACCGACCCCAAGGCCCAGGTCGACCAGCTGATGGCGGGCGAGAACGTCGAGGAGACCGGGAGCGAGGAGGTCAACGGCGCCGGGGCGACGGTCTTCGAGGGGGCCTACCCCATCCAGGACGCGCTGGACCAGATCGAGGACTCCAACGCCCGGGACATGGCTGAGGGCATGTACGACGACGCGGGCGTCAGCGAGGTCCCGTTCACCGTCTGGATCGGTGACGACGACGGGCTGCCGCAACGGATCGTCTACGAGGTCGGCGACTACGAGGAGACCATCGACTTCCTGGAGTTCGGTCAGGACGTGAGCATCGAGTGGCCCTCCGAGGACCAGGTCACCGACATGGAGGACATGCTCGACGACCCGACGGGCGGAACGGAGATTCCCGATCCCGAATCCGAGATGCCCGATCTCGACCAGGAGATGGAGGATCTCGAGCAGGAGCTCGAGGAGCTCCAGGATCTGGAGACGCCGAGTTACTGACGACCCGGCCTGGCCCCGCCTCTCCGCCCGGTCCCCGCACGGGACCGGGCGTAGGTCTGTGGCGATAGTCCGGTCCCGGCCCTCTCGGTGGCGTGCGCAGCATCCCGCCGGATCGACTACTATGGACAGCGCCGAAGACCGCCGGCCGTCACCCGAGGGGTGACCTAAGGTCCCACGCGCAATGGGCGGCCCGCGTAGGTGTGATGTGAGTCGTAGTGTCCCGTGGTCGACCACGGGTGTCACAGGCCCCGCGCACACCCGCGCCGGGGTGTTTTTTATGCGCTCCTCTTCGCGTGGCCCCTTGGGAACCGCCGGCGTTCATTGTTGGAAGGAGTCCCATGGCGAGGCCGGATAAGGCAGCCGCGGTCGCCGAGCTCAAGGAGGAGTTCCAGAGCTCGCAGGGCGCCGTACTGACCGAGTACCGGGGGCTCAGCGTGGCGCAGGTGAGTCAGCTGCGCCGCAACCTCGGCCAGAACGCGCGGTTCCGTATCGTGAAGAACACGCTGACCAAGATCGCCGCCACGGAGGCCGGTCTTGACGAGCGGGTCATCGACCTGTTCGAGGGCCCCACGGCTATCGCCTTCGTCCGGGGCGACGTTGTCGAGACCGCCAAGGGTCTGCGTGACTTCTCGAAGGCGAACGCGCCGCTGGTGATCAAGGGCGGTGTCATCGACGACAGGGCGATGACACCGGAGCAGATCAACCAGCTGGCCGATCTCGAGTCCCGCGAGGTACTGCTCTCGAAACTGGCCGGAGCGCTCAAGGCCAAGCAGGGCCAGGCCGCCCGGCTGTTCCAGGCGCTGCCCACCAAGACCGTGCGGCTCGCTCAGGCGCTGCACGACAAGCGCTCGGACGAAGCTTAGGAAACCACCGGGTCGCGCCGCGTTCGCCAACGCCGGCCGGTACCCGGCACCGCGCCGATGGGCGTGGGTGTTGTGAGAGGAAGAGAGAACCACACCATGGCGAAGCTCAGCAACGAAGAGCTCCTCAGTGCTTTCGAGGAGATGACCCTGCTCGAGCTCTCCGAGTTCGTCAAGCTGTTCGAGGAGAAGTTCGACGTCGAGGCCGCCGCTCCGGCCGCCGCGATGGTCCAGGCTCCCGCCGCCGGTGCCGCCGAGGCCGAGCCCGAGGAGGAGCAGGACGAGTTCGACGTCATCCTCGAGGACGCCGGCGACAAGAAGATCCAGGTCATCAAGGAGGTTCGTGGCCTGACCGACCTCGGCCTGAAGGAGGCCAAGGAGCTGGTCGACAACCTGCCGAAGCCGCTGCTCGAAAGCGCCAACAAGGAGAACGCTGACAAGGCCAAGGAGGCCCTTGAGGGCGCTGGTGCCACCGTCACGCTGAAGTAGCGTGCCCCGGCCCACGCGAGGGCGGTCACTCCTGCCGGGGTGGCCGCCCTCGGTCGTCTCCGGACCGTGATGGTGCGCGCGGCGGCGCCGTACGGGTATCGTACGAGAGTGCCGTCCAACTACGGGATCGAGAAATCATTCCCCATGTTTCCCCGTTCACACACACCCTGTCGTGTGGGTCCTTTCACGGCCGCTGATTCCCCGGATACGGTGGACCTGGGCTTGACGGATTCGCCTGTTAAAGCGATGCTGCGGGGTGTTGTGACAGAGTCCGGGGGTCATTGTTGGACAGCGGTGTAGTATTCGGCTACACTGCCCTTTTGCGCTGCCCTTTGACGATCCCTGTGCCGGTGTCCGTGTGTTTGTGCCCGATCCCCGTGGGGGTTGGGTCTTGAGCACGTGCTCCACCCTTGAGAGCCGATCTGTCGCACATCGGCTGTTCTCTTAAGACATGAGGGTCGTCCGGCGTGCGCGCGCATCAACCGCCACAAGCCTTCGGAAGGACCCCTGTTGGCAGCCTCGCGCAACGCCTCCGCTAACGCCCTTGGTCCAAACCGCGTTTCCTTCGCCCGGATTCAGGAACCACTCGAGGTCCCCAACCTTCTCGCCCTGCAGACCGAGTCGTTCGACTGGCTGCTCGGGAACGAGAGGTGGAGCGCCCGAGTCGAGGCGGCCCGTAACGCAGGCCGCGAGGGTGTGCCGGAGCAGTCCGGCCTCGAGGAGATCTTCGAGGAGATCAGCCCCATCGAGGACTTCTCGGGCACGATGTCGCTCTCGTTCCGCGACCACCGGTTCGAGCCGCCCAAGTACTCCGTTGAGGAGTGCAAGGACAAGGACATGACCTACTCCGCCCCGATGTTCGTCACGGCGGAGTTCATCAACAACGACACCGGTGAGATCAAGAGCCAGACGGTGTTCATGGGCGACTTCCCGCTCATGACCACCAAGGGCACGTTCATCATCAACGGCACCGAGCGTGTGGTCGTCTCGCAGCTTGTCCGCTCGCCGGGTGTGTACTTCGACCGCCAGGTCGACAAGACCTCGGACAAGGACCTTTACGGGTGCAAGGTCATCCCGTCCCGTGGTGCCTGGCTGGAGTTCGAGGTCGACAAGCGCGACTTCGTCGGTGTCCGCATCGACCGCAAGCGCAAGCAGGGCGTCACTGTCCTGCTCAAGGCGCTGGGCTGGACCACCGACCAGATCCTGGAGCGGTTCGGCCAGTACGAGTCCATTCGCAACACCCTGGAGAAGGACCCCACCGCGGGTACCGACGACGCGTTGCTGGACATCTACCGCAAGCTGCGTCCCGGCGAGCCTCCCACGAAGGAGTCGGCCCAGGCGCTGCTGGAGAACCTCTACTTCAACCCCAAGCGCTACGACCTCGCCAAGGTCGGCCGTTACAAGATCGACAAGAAGCTGGGCCTGGGGACCGAGATCACCCAGGGGACGTTGACCGAGGACGACATCGTCGCCACGGTCGAGTACCTCGTTCGGCTGCACGCCGGCGAGGAGGATTTCGAGAGCCCCAAGGGGACGCTCCCGATCGAGACCGACGACATCGACCACTTCGGTAACCGTCGGCTGCGCACGGTCGGCGAGCTCATCCAGAACCAGGTACGCCTGGGGCTCGCCCGCATGGAGCGGGTGGTCCGTGAGCGGATGACCACCCAGGACGTCGAGGCCATCACACCGCAGACCCTGATCAACATCCGTCCGGTCGTCGCCTCCATCAAGGAGTTCTTCGGCACCAGCCAGCTCTCCCAGTTCATGGACCAGACCAACCCGCTGGCCGGGCTCACCCACAAGCGCCGCCTCTCGGCGCTGGGTCCGGGCGGGCTGTCCCGGGAACGGGCCGGGTTCGAGGTGCGCGACGTCCATCCCTCGCACTACGGCCGGATGTGCCCGATCGAGACCCCTGAGGGGCCGAACATCGGTCTCATCGGCTCGCTGTCCGCCTACGGCCGGGTGAACTCGTTCGGTTTCGTCGAGACCCCGTACCGGAAGGTCGTCGACGGCAAGCTGACCGATGAGGTCTACTACCTCACGGCGGACGAGGAGGACCGCTACGTCATCGCCCAGGCCAACACTCCGGTGGGGCCCGACGGCGAGTTCACCGACAGTCGGGTGCTGGTTCGTCGCAAGAGCGGCGAGTTCGAGGCGGTGTCGACGAGTGAGGTCGACTACATGGACGTCTCGCCGCGCCAGATGGTGTCGGTCGCCACGGCCATGATCCCGTTCCTCGAGCACGACGACGCCAACCGCGCGCTCATGGGCTCCAACATGCAGCGCCAGGCGGTGCCGCTGCTGCGCGCCGAGTCGCCGTTGGTCGGCACGGGCATGGAGTACCGCGCGGCGACCGACGCCGGCGAGGTCATCCTGGCCGAGGACCCGGGTGTGGTCGAGGAGGTCACGGCCGACTACGTCACGGTCATGGCCGACGACGGCACTCGTAAGACCAGCCGTCTGGGCAAGTTCCGGCGGAGCAACCAGGGCACCTGCTTCAACCAGCGGCCGATCGTGGACGAGGGCCAGCGGGTCGAGGAGGGCGATGTGCTCGCCGACGGCCCCTCCACCGAGCAGGGCGAGATGTCACTCGGGAAGAACCTGCTGGTGGCGTACATGTCCTGGGAGGGGCACAACTACGAGGACGCCATCGTGCTCTCGCAGCGCCTCGTGCAGGACGACGTCATGTCCTCGATCCACATCGAGGAGCACGAGGTCGACGCCCGTGACACCAAGCTGGGCCCCGAGGAGATCACCCGGGAGATCCCCAACGTCAGCGAGGAGGTACTCTCCGACCTCGACGACCGGGGCATCATCCGGATCGGTGCCGAGGTCGTCGACGGCGACATCCTCGTCGGCAAGGTCACCCCGAAGGGGGAGACCGAGCTGACCCCCGAGGAGCGACTGCTGCGCGCGATCTTCGGGGAGAAGGCGCGCGAGGTGCGCGACACCTCCCTGAAGGTGCCGCACGGCGAGTCCGGCAAGGTCATCGGTGTGCGCGTGTTCAGCCGTGAGGACGGCGACGAGCTGCCTCCGGGCGTCAACGAGCTGGTCCGGGTCTACGTCGCGCAGAAGCGCAAGATCACCGACGGTGACAAGCTCGCCGGCCGGCACGGCAACAAGGGCGTCATCGCCAAGATCCTGCCGCAGGAGGACATGCCGTTCATGGAGGACGGCACGCCGGTCGACATCGTGCTGAACCCGCTGGGTGTGCCCGGACGAATGAACGTCGGGCAGATCCTGGAGATCCACCTGGGCTGGCTGGCCGAGAGCGGATGGCGGGTCGAGGGCGACGATGCCCCGTGGAAGCAGGCCATGCACGAGATCGGCGCCGCCGACATCGCGCCGGGGACGCGAGTGGCCACTCCGGTGTTCGACGGTCTCCGGGAGGACGAGATCGGTGGTCTGCTGGAGTCGAGTCTTCCCAACGAGGACGGCGAGCGGATGATCGACTCCAACGGCAAGGCCGTGCTCTACGACGGGCGCACGGGTGAGCCGTTCGACGAGCCGATCGCGGTGGGCTACACCTACTTCCTCAAGCTGCACCACTTGGTGGATGACAAGATCCACGCGCGCTCCACCGGCCCGTACTCGATGATCACCCAGCAGCCGCTGGGTGGTAAGGCGCAGTTCGGCGGGCAGCGCTTCGGCGAGATGGAGGTCTGGGCGCTCGAGGCGTACGGCGCGGCCTACGCCCTTCAGGAACTGCTCACCATCAAGTCCGACGACGTCCTCGGCCGCGTGAAGGTCTACGAGGCGATCGTCAAGGGCGAGAACATCCCCGAACCGGGCATCCCTGAATCCTTCAAGGTGCTCATCAAGGAGATGCAGTCGCTCTGTCTGAACGTGGAGGTGCTGTCCAGCGACGGTATGTCCATCGAGATGCGGGACACCGATGAGGATGTCTTCCGTGCAGCGGAAGAACTGGGTATCGACCTTGGTCGGCGGGAGCCGAGCAGTGTCGAAGAGGTCTAACTTCCGCGATCTTCAAGAGCAGGGGACGAATTAAGTGCTCGACGTCAATTTCTTCGACGAGCTGCGCATTGGCCTCGCCACGGCTAACGAGATCCGTCAGTGGTCGCACGGAGAGGTCAAGAAGCCGGAAACCATCAACTATCGGACCCTCAAACCGGAGAAGGACGGACTCTTCTGCGAGAAGATCTTCGGTCCCACCCGCGACTGGGAGTGCTACTGCGGCAAGTACAAGCGGGTCCGGTTCAAGGGGATCATCTGTGAGCGCTGTGGTGTGGAGGTCACCCGGGCCAAGGTCCGGCGTGAGCGCATGGGCCACATCGAACTCGCCGCGCCGGTGACCCACATCTGGTACTTCAAGGGCGTGCCGAGCCGGCTCGGCTACCTGCTCGACCTCGCCCCTAAGGACCTCGAGAAGATCATCTACTTCGCGGCCTACATGGTCACCTGGGTCGACACCGATGCCCGGGACCGTGACATGCAGTCGCTCGAGGCGCGTATCTCGGTCGAGCGGCAGCACCTCGAACAGCGGCGCGACTCCCAGGTCGAGGAGCGGCACCGCAAGCTCGAGTCCGACCTCGCCGAGCTGGAGGAGCAGGGCGCCAAGGGCGACGCCCGGCGTAAGGTGCGCGAGAGCGCCGAGCGCGACATGCGCCAGATCCGCGAGCGGGTACAGCGCGAGATCGACCGGCTCGAGGAGGTCTGGAACCGGTTCAAGACCCTCAAGGTGCAGGACCTCGAGGGCGACGAGATGCTCTACCGCGAAATGCGTGATCGCTTCGGGAAGTACTTCCGGGGCGGGATGGGTGCCCAGGCCATCCAGGAGCGGCTGTCCAACTTCGACCTCGACGCCGAGGCCGAGAAGCTGCGCGAGACCATCCGCAGTGGTAAGGGGCAGAAGAAGGCGCGCGCGTTGAAGCGGCTGAAGGTCGTCTCGGCGTTCCTCAATACCAGGAACAGCCCCATGGGGATGGTCCTCGACTGCATCCCGGTGATCCCGCCGGACCTGCGGCCGATGGTGCAGCTCGACGGGGGACGCTTCGCCACCTCCGACCTCAACGACCTGTACCGCCGGGTGATCAACCGGAACAACCGGCTCAAACGACTGCTCGACCTGGGCGCTCCCGAGATCATCGTCAACAACGAGAAGCGGATGCTCCAAGAGGCCGTGGACGCGCTGTTCGACAACGGTCGCCGCGGTCGTCCGGTCACCGGTCCGGGTAACCGGCCCCTGAAGTCGCTCTCCGACATGCTCAAGGGTAAGCAGGGGCGGTTCCGGCAGAACCTGCTCGGTAAGCGCGTCGACTACTCGGGCCGTTCGGTCATCGTCGTCGGTCCGCAGCTGAAACTGCACCAGTGCGGCCTGCCCAAGCAGATGGCGCTGGAACTGTTCAAGCCGTTCGTGATGAAGCGCCTGGTCGACCTGAACCACGCGCAGAACATCAAGAGCGCCAAGCGGATGGTGGAACGGTCCCGGTCCGTGGTGTGGGACGTCCTCGAGGAGGTCATCACCGAGCACCCCGTGATGCTCAACCGGGCCCCGACCCTGCACCGGCTGGGTATCCAGGCGTTCGAGCCGCAGCTGGTCGAGGGCAAGGCCGTCCAGATCCACCCGCTCGTGTGCACCGCGTTCAACGCCGACTTCGACGGTGACCAGATGGCGGTCCACCTGCCGTTGTCCGCCGAGGCGCAGGCCGAGGCGCGGCTGCTCATGTTGGCGACCAACAACATCCTCAAGCCGTCCGACGGTAAGCCGGTGACCATCCCCACGCAGGACATGGTGATCGGGCTCTACTACCTGACCACCCTCAAGGAGGGCGCGAAGGGAGAGGGTCACGCCTACCGTTCGCCGGCCGAGGCTCTCATGGCCTATGACATGGGTGAGGTCGACCTGCAGGCGAGGATCAACCTCCGGATTCCCGGGGAAATCCCGCCGCCCCAAGAGTGGGAGAAACCCGAGGACTACCAGGCGGGCGACGACTACGTCCTGGAGACCACGCTCGGCCGGTACCTCTTCAACGAGACCACGCCGACCGACTTCGAGTACGTCAACTACCAGGTGGCCAAGAAGCAGATCTCCACGCTGGTCAACGAGCTCGCGGAGAACTACACCAAGGCCCAGGTCGCCTCGACGCTGGACGCCCTGAAGGACGCCGGCTACACCTGGGCCACCCGCTGCGGGCTGACTGTCGGCATCGACGACGTCGTCGCCCCGCCCACCAAGCAGGAGACCCTGGACAGCTACGAGAAGCAGGCCGACAAGATCCAGCGGGAGTTCGACCGCGGTCTGATCACCGACGACGAGCGTCGCCAGGAGCTCACGGAGATCTGGACCAAGGCCACGAACGAGGTCGCCGAGGAGATGGAGGAGAACTTCCCACCGGACAACCCGGTGTGGATGATGGTGCAGTCGGGTGCCCGCGGTAACCCGATGCAGGTTCGC
This sequence comes from Halostreptopolyspora alba, assembly GCA_003725585.1. Classification (GTDB taxonomy): domain Bacteria; phylum Actinomycetota; class Actinomycetes; order Streptosporangiales; family Streptosporangiaceae; genus Lipingzhangella; species Lipingzhangella alba. Next base: position 27,996 of record RJMB01000014.1, read on the forward strand.
CAGATCGCCGGTATCCGCGGTCTGGTCTCCAACACCCGGGGTGAGACGATCCCGCGTCCGATCAAGTCCTCCTACCGCGAGGGCCTGTCGGTGCTGGAGTACTTCATCTCCACGCACGGTCAGCGCAAGGGTCTGGCCGACACCGCGCTGCGGACGGCCGACTCCGGCTATCTCACGCGCCGCCTGGTCGACGTCGCCCAGGACGTCATCGTCCGGGAGTTCGACTGCGGCACCGACCGGTCGATCTGGCAGGAGGTCGGCGAGCGGAACGCCCGTGGGAACATCGTGCGCAAGCACAACGTCGAGAACACGGGCTTCGGCCGGACCATCGCCGAGGACGTCGTCATGGACGGTGAGGTCGTCGTCCCGGCGCTGACCGACACCTCGGAGAACGTCATCGACCGGCTGGTCTCCTACGGTGTCGAGCGGGTTCGGGTGCGGAGCTCCCTCACCTGCGAGGCCAAGATCGGGGTCTGCAGCACGTGCTACGGCCGTTCGATGGCCACCGGAAAGCCGGTCGACGTCGGTGAGGCCATCGGCATCATCGCCGCGCAGTCCATCGGTGAACCGGGGACCCAGCTGACCATGCGTACCTTCCACATGGGTGGTTCCGCCGGTCAGGACATCACCCACGGTCTGCCGCGCGTGCAGGAGCTGTTCGAGGCCCGCATCCCGAAGGGTGTGGCTCCCATCAGCGAGCTCGACGGTCGGATTCGGATCGAGGACACCGAGAAGAGCCGCAAGATCATCCTAGTGCCGAATGACGGCTCCGACGAGATCTCCTACCCGGTGCCCATGAGGGCACAGCTCATGGTGAGCGACGGCGACCACGTCGCTGTCGGCCAGCAGCTGATCCAGGGCGCCATCAACCCGCACGAGGTGCTGCGCATCCAGGGCCCGCGTGCGGTCCAGCAGCACCTGGTGTCGGAGGTGCAGGAGGTCTACAAGTCGCAGGGTGTCTCGATTCACGACAAGCACATCGAGATCATCGTGCGGCAGATGCTCAAGCGGGTGAACATCCTGGAGGCCGGCGACACCGAACTGCTGCCCGGCGAGATGGTCGAGCGGCCCAAGTTCGAGTCGATGAACCGGAAGGTGGTGGCCGAAGGCGGCCAGCCGGCCGCCGGGCGGCCGGTACTCCTCGGAATCACCAAGGCGTCGCTGGCCACGGAGTCGTGGCTGTCCGCGGCGTCCTTCCAGGAGACCACTCGGGTCCTCACCGAGAACGCGATTCACGGCAAGAGCGACCCCCTGCTCGGGCTCAAGGAGAACGTCATTATCGGTAAGCTCATCCCGGCCGGTACCGGCATGCCGCAGTACCGGAACGTCCGGGTCGAGCCGACCGAGGAGGCCAAGGCGTCGATGTACTCCGTCACGGGCTATGAGGAGCCCAGCGAGTACACCTTCGGGCAGGGAACCGGCGAGGCGGTCCCGCTGGAGGAGTACGACTTCGGTCCCTATAACAGGTGAGCCGAGAGATGACGTGTGTGATCGGCTGATTCGATCTGGCGACGGCGGTAGTGCGCCCCAATGTGGGGGGAACTACCGCCGTTCGTCGTTGTCGCTCGGCATACTCAGGTTCGGATGGGGACTCTCTAACGCTCAGGCGTGGTCTGGAGATCAAGGACAGTGACCGAAAACGGGGGAGAGCCGTACGGAGGGCCGGACCGTGATCCCGAGCCTCGGCAGGACGATGCCGGATCGTGGTTCACACCCGGCGGCAACCGCTACCGCACCCAGTCGCAGTATCAGGACCCGTATGGCGACTCGGAGGGATCGACCGAGTACCGTCACGGTTCCCAGGGGACACCGGCGTCGCCCGGCGCGTACCCGGGCGACGGCACCGTCGCGGGCGATGGTCGATTCCCGAACTCCGGGGGATACCCGGGGATGAGTGGCCATCCTCCGGGGATGGCGGAACCGTACCCGTCGGCCTTGGGCGGCTCCGGAGCGCCGCCGTCGGCGCCGTCCGGCGCGCCGGGATATCCGAACGTGTCGGGCGCGCCGTCCTACCCCGGTGCCGCCGGGTACCCGGCGGCACCGGGAAGCGGGCAGGAGTCGCCGTCCGGTCCGGTGAGTCGCCCCTACGCTCCGCCCGTCGGGTCGGCGGGGGAGAGCTACGACCCGTCGTCGGGGGCGTCTTCCCCCGACCACGGCAATGGGGCACCGAAATACCCGGAACCCGGCTCGTGGCCGGGTGAGGGCGGGACCGGCGGACAGTCGGGATACGGGGCGGGGGCGCCGGGTGAGGCGTACCCGGCCGGTCCCGGAGGCACGAGTGGGGCCGGCGGGTACCAGGCGGACCCGTCGGGGAGTGCGCGAACCCCCGGCCCCTCGAGCGGTGTCACGCCCCACTGGACATCCGCCGGTGGCGGCTCCCACCCCGGCGGCCCCCCACCGGCGGTGAGTGATTCGGGATGGCAGCGTCCCAGCGATCCGCCCCCTGCGGTGAGCGATCCCGGCTGGCAGCGCCCGAGCGCCTCCGCACCCACGGGGTACGGTGGGACCCCATCGACGGATCGCGGCCCCCTCGACGATCCCAACGCACCGGAGTACCGCGTCGGGCAGCTTTCCGACCCGTTGAACGACCCGCTCGACGGCCCCCGACCTCCGGCGCGCCCGGCGAGCCCCGGCGAGGAGTCCGGCTCCGCGCCGGGATCCGCCCCCTTCGGCACGCCCCGGTTTGGCGGGACCGCTCCAGGCGAGCCCACTCCGCCGGACATCTCCGCCGATCGCGGCGGCGGGGAGGCGCCGGACCGCTACGGTGACGAGCTTTCCCCGCTCGGCCACTCAGCTCCTGAGAGCTCCACGGCGGGACCGCCCCCCAGCGCGTACGACGCTCCGCCCGGCGCTCCCGGGCATCCGGAGTATGGCGCTGCCGCGGGCGCGCGCCCACACACCGAGGGGCCGCTGGGCACCCCGGACAGCACCCGGGACTTGGCCGGTGGTTCCGGCGGAGGAACGTCCAACACCCCCGAGGGGGCGAGGTACGGGGAACCCAACGGAGCGCGGGGGCCGACCTCGGGAGCCCCGACCGAGGGCGGTCTCGGTACCGGAAGCGGTAACACCTGGGCGTTCAGCAGGGACGACTACACCCTGCAGGACCTGCGGAAGGCCGCCATGGACGCGGTCGAGATGCAGCGTGGCGGCGACGTCTCCGACCAGGCGCCCCCGTCGTGGCGGTCCGGTTCCGAGAGCGAGATGGGGGCCTATCCCGGGCAGGTTCCTCCCGCGGGAGGAACCGGTGTTCCGGGAGACCAGCCCGGCGACCAGTACGGCGAAGGACGGGGAGACCCAGAGGGATGGCGCCCCGCGACGCCGGCCGCCGACGACCCGCTGGGCGCGATCGCCGCCGAGCAGGCGCGGGGGAGAGCGGCGGAGGAGGCTGGCTCGGAGCCAGGAGTCCCCGGCGCCGCGGCTCCCTCCCCGCCGCCGGCGGAGGGAACCCAGGCGATGCCGGCGGTATCCGACGAGTTGGGGCCCGACCGTCGTGGGGCCTTCGGACCCGGTCCGGCGGGTGGTGCGCCCGGTTCCCCGGAGGAACCGGCGTCGCAGTTCGGGACCGGATACGGGACCTATCCCGAATCCCGGCCCGACGAGTACGCCGATGGCCGGCCAACGTCGCTCGAAGGGCGCGCCGACCCCGCCGCACCGCCGTACGGTCCCGGAACGGGTGACGGCTACGGCGCCGCCTCCCGTCACGAGGGCGTTGGCAGTTCCGGCGACTCCGGCGACCCGTCCGGTTCCCCGGTGGCTCACGAGGCCGGCCACGAGGGGTACCGGAGCTACGAGAGCGGCCTGGGGTACCGGGAGGAGTACCGGGAGTACGACGGGTATCAGGGCCACGAGGGTTACGAGGAGTATCCCGCCGAGCGGGACCGGACTGGCAACCGCGACCCCGTCGGCCAGGATTTCCCGGACTTCGGTGACGGGCCACTCGGTGGTGACACGGGCGACCCGTACCCGGGATACGACAACCTCGACATCGACTACTGGCCCGAGACCGACAGTGGGGCGACGGCCACGATGTGGCTCGGGATTCTCGCCCTGGTGCCGGTGCTCGGCCTGGTCGGGGTGGTCGGGGTGTTCCTCCTCGGCCCGAGGGCCAGGACTCGGATCCGCCGTTCCGGAGGAGAGCTGGAAGGCGAGAATCTGGTTCGTATCGGCACGATCATGGCGTACGTGGGAATCGCGATCACCGTCCTCGCCGCCGCGGGGGGCGCGGTTTCCTTCGTGACCGGGGGATGAGAAGCGACACGCGGTGGGGTGGGGTGCCCGGGCACCCCACCCCACCGTCTTGTGGGGGGCCCGCGGCCCGGAGCGTGCGCCGGCCAGAGGGTGTCAACCCCGTCAACCCCCGGGGTTCGCTGCGCGAATGACCCGCGTTGCGGACGCGTCGGAGATCCCCACGTTAGGGTGGTGCATCCTCGTCGCGTTCGGATCGAAGGCGGGTGAAGGCCGTGCGCTCTCTGGGGCGGTGGACCGGAGCCGTGGTGGCCACGGTGGCGGTTGCCGTACTGCCGGCCACGTCGGCGCCGCGGGAGACGGAGCCGGCGGGCGCGGCGACCAGCGCGACCCCGGAACGCCTGCGGGCGGAGGTCGTGGGGTCCTATCCGCACGATCCCGAGGCGTTCACGCAGGGGTTCGAGCTGCGCGGTGACGCGCTGTACGAGAGTACCGGTCGCTACGGAGACTCGGATGTCCGCGTGGTCGACTGGGAGAGCGGCACCGTCGAGCACCGGGTCGAGCTTCCCGACACCGCGTTCGGCGAGGGGCTCACGCTCGTGGATGACACGGTGTGGCAACTCACCTGGCGAGAAGGGACCGCGTTCCGGCGCGACGCCGAGACTCTGGAGGAGACCGGGCGGGCCAGCTACGACGGTGAGGGTTGGGGTCTGTGTTACGCCGAGGACGCCGGCCACCTGGTGATGAGCGACGGCAGCGACGAACTGACGTTTCGCGACCCCGCGACCTTCGAGGCGCTGTCCAGCACCTCGGTGACGCTCGACGGCGAGCCGCTGGACAACGTGAACGAGTTGGAGTGCGTCGACGGCGCGGTGTGGGCCAATGTCTGGCAGAGCGACGACATCGTGCGGATCGACCCGGCGAGCGGCGCCGTCGAGGCCGTCGTGGACGCGTCCGGGCTGCTTCCGGAGTCCGAGCGGGAGGACGCCGACGTCCTCAACGGCATCGCGGCGCTTCCGGACAGTGACGCCTTCCTCCTCACCGGGAAACTGTGGCCCCGCTCGTTCCTTGTGGAGTTCGTGCCGGAGTGAGGGGCGCCGAACGCGCGTGGCGGCTGCCGGAAGCGCCCCCTCGCCCGCGGCGCGGGGCCGACTTCCGCGGCGTGCCCACCATCTGAACGGCGGTTTCCCGCCCGGCTGAGTCGGTGGTGGCCCCGGCGTCCTCACGCGGAGAGAATCGGGCGGTGGGGCCGAAGCACCAGTCCCGGGTGTGGACGGGAGAGTCCCGGCGTCGCTGGTCCAGGGGGCGGAGATGACGACGGTCAACATCGGGTTCGTGACGATCGGCGCCACGGTCCTGGTGTTGGGGTTGCTCTCCGTGCCGATCAAACGCCTCTGGCTGTCCGGCCCGCTGATCGCCCTACTCTTGGGCGTTCTGCTGGGGCCCGAGGTGGTGGGTCTGATCTCGCCCGCCGAGTGGGGAACGGAGTCCGTTCTCCTGGAACAGACGGCCCGGCTCACGGTGGCGATGTCGCTGATGGCCATCGCGCTGCGCCTGCCCCGGGGGTACCTGCGTACGCACGTGCGTTCACTCGTCATCGTGCTGGGGCCGGTGATGGTGGCGATGTGGCTGGTGAGCGGGCTCGCCACGTATCTGGTCCTGGCGGTCCCGATCTGGGTGGCGCTGCTCGTGGGAGCCGTCATCACCCCGACCGACCCGGTTGTCGCCAGCACGATCGTGCGGGGGCCCATAGCCGAGCGGAATCTTCCCACGCGCATGCGGCACTTCCTGTCCGCCGAGGCGGGAGCCAACGACGTACTCAGCTATCCGCTGGTGTTCCTGGCGGTGCTGATGCTGGCGCACCCTCCGGACGACGCGCTCGGGGAATGGCTCGTTCGGGTCCTGCTGCTGGAGGTGCTGGGTGCGGTGGTGCTCGGTGGGATCCTGGGGTATCTCGCCGGACGGGTCCTCGCGTGGGCGGACCGCAGCGATATCGTGCCCCGGACCTCCTATCTCGTGTTCAGCCTCTCGTTGACGTTCACCATACTGGGGGCCACCGCGCTGGCGGGGACCAACGGGCTTCTCGCCGTGTTCGTCGGCGGGCTCGTGTTCCGGGGTGTCATCTCCGAGCAGGAGGACCGGGACGAGGAGGAGGTCCAGGAGGCGGTCAACGACTTTTTCCTGCTTCCGGTGTTCGTCCTGCTGGGTCTCACCGTGCCCTGGCACGAGTGGTTCGAGCTGGGATGGTCCGGGGTGGTGCTGGTCGTGGTCGTCCTGCTGCTGCGGCGGTTGCCCGCGTTCCTCGCGCTGGGGCCGCTCATGCGCTCGGTGCACGGTGTACGGGAGGCCGCTTTCCTGGGCTGGTTCGGCCCCATCGGTGCCGCCGCACTGCTCTACGCCAACCTGGCACTGCGCGAGACGGGCAACGATCTGGTCTGGCCGGTGGGTAGCCTCGTCATCAGCGCGTCCGTGCTCGTGCACGGTGTGACAGCGACGCCGGTCACGCGGCTGTTCGGCCGATCGGTGGCGTGACCGGGCGCGGACGGGGAACTGGACGCGAGCACTCGCTCGGAGCGCGTACACTGGAGGTTACCTACGGCAGCATAGGGCGGGAAGTTGGGCGCCGGAGGACGCGGCCGCCGTTTTGACCGGGCTTTCGCGCTTCGGTACGCTTGACATTCGTGCCCGTGAGTCGACGGGTCACACGTGCGCGCTTTTTGACTACCCGCAGGGCGGTGGAGCGAGAGCGCCGCGTGATACCTCCTCCCTGACAATCGGCCGCTAGGCCGGGCGTGCTTTGGTGTCGCCCCTGGCTCGGGTAGCCGGCGACACGCCCGGATACGGGGGTCGGGGGGAATGGGAAGTTCAGCAGGTCATCGACAGCGAATCGGCTACGAGAACCGGCGTAGGTAACGAGGAAGACGGAGACGCGGTGCCCACCATCCAGCAACTGGTCCGCAAGGGCCGACAGGACAAGGTCGCAAAGAACAGGACCCCGGCGCTGAAGGGGAGTCCGCAGCGTCGTGGTGTGTGCACGCGTGTTTACACCACTACGCCGAAGAAGCCGAACTCCGCGCTTCGCAAGGTCGCCCGTGTGAAGCTCAGCAGTGGGACCGAGGTCACGGCCTACATTCCCGGCATCGGGCACAACCTGCAGGAGCACTCCATCGTGCTCGTTCGTGGTGGCCGTGTGAAGGACCTGCCGGGTGTCCGGTACAAGGTCGTCCGCGGAGCCCTCGACACCCAGGGCGTCCGTAATCGCAAGCAGGCGCGCAGCCGTTACGGCGCTAAGAAGGAGAAGTAAGCATGCCGCGCAAGGGCCCGGCGCCAAAGCGCCAGCTGATCACCGACCCGGTCTACGGATCACCTCTGGTGACGGCACTGATCAATAAGGTGCTGCTGGACGGCAAGCGCTCCATTGCCCAGAACATCGTCTACGACGCGCTCGAAGGGGCTCGGGAGAAGACCGGTCAGGAGCCGCTCGTGGTCCTGAAGCGTGCGCTGGACAACGTGAAGCCCTCCCTGGAGGTGCGCAGCCGCCGGGTCGGTGGTGCCACATACCAGGTTCCGGTCGAGGTCCGTGCCTCCAGGAGCACGACGCTCGCGCTCCGGTGGCTCGTTACCTACGCGCGCAAGCGTCGCGAGAAGTCAATGACCGAGCGCCTCATGAATGAGCTGGTCGACGCCAGCAACGGTCTGGGCGCCAGCGTCAAGCGTCGCGAGGACACCCACAAGATGGCGGACTCCAACAGGGCTTTCGCTCACTACCGCTGGTAGTCCCCGCGGCTTATTCGATCCACCTGAGACCGAGAGAAGACGAGCCAAATGGCTACCACTGCTCTTGACCTGGCCACGGTCCGCAACATCGGGATCATGGCGCATATCGACGCGGGTAAGACCACGACGACTGAGCGGATCCTCTTCTACACCGGCGTGAACTACAAGCTCGGTGAGGTCCATGACGGCGCGGCCACCATGGACTGGATGAAGGAGGAGCAGTCGCGGGGCATCACCATCACGTCCGCGGCGACCACCACCCACTGGGACGACCACACGATCAACATCATCGACACGCCCGGCCACGTGGACTTCACGATCGAGGTCGAGCGTGCGCTGCGTGTGCTCGACGGCGCGGTCGCGGTGTTCGACGCCAAGGAGGGGGTCGAGCCCCAGTCCGAGCAGGTGTGGCGCCAGGCCGACCGCTACGGCGTGCCCCGGATCTGCTTCATCAACAAGATGGACAAGGTCGGCGCCGAGTTCCAGCGGTGCGTCGACATGATGTCCGACCGTCTCGACACCACGCCGATGCCGATCCAGCTTCCGATCGGGGCCGAGTCCGACTTCAAGGGAGTCATCGACCTCGTCCGGATGAGGGCCTACGTCTGGAACGACGAGGCCGCCAAGGGCGAGATGTACGACACGATCGACATCCCGGAGTCGCACCTCGACGCCGCGCGTGAGGGGCACGACAAGCTGGTCGAGACTCTGGCCGAGGCCGACGACGAGATCATGGAGCTCTACCTTGAGGGCGAGGAGCCCACGGTGGAGCAGATCGTGCCGGCCATCCGGCGCGCCACGATCGCCGGTACGGCGATTCCGGTTCTCTGCGGCACCGCTTTCAAGAACAAGGGCGTGCAGCCCCTGCTCGACGCGATCACCGCGTACCTGCCCTCGCCGTTGGACATCAGCGCGGTCATCGGGCATGGCGTCAAGGAGGAGACACAGGAGACCACCCTCTCTCGCAAGCCGAGCGAGGAGGAGCCGATGTCGGCTCTGGTCTTCAAGGTCATGAGTGACCCGCACCTGGGCAAGCTGACCTATCTGCGGGTCTACTCGGGCGTCATCCAGACCGGTACGCAGGTGTACAACTCCGTGAAGGGCCGCAAGGAGCGCATCGGCAAGATCTACCGGATGCACTCCAACAAGCGCGAGGAGATCGACCGCGTCGGCGCGGGCGACATCGTCGGGGTCATGGGGCTGAAGGACACCACGACCGGCGAGACGCTGTGCGACGCCTCGGATCCGATCGTGCTCGAGTCCATGTCGTTCCCGGCTCCGGTCATCCAGGTGGCCATCGAACCGAAGTCCAAGAGTGACCAGGAGAAGCTGTCGATCGCGATCCAGCGGCTCGCCGACGAGGATCCGTCGTTCCAGGTCTCCTCGGACGAGGAGACCGGCCAGACGGTCATCGCGGGAATGGGTGAGTTGCACCTGGAGGTCCTCGTCAACCGTCTGCGTGACGAGTTCAAGGTCGAGGCCAACATCGGTAAGCCGCAGGTGGCCTACCGCGAGACCGTTCGCAAGAAGGTCGAGAACGTCGAGTACACCCACAAGAAGCAGACGGGTGGCTCCGGCCAGTTCGGTCGCGTCATCATCGACCTCGAACCGCTCGTGGCCGACGGTGAAGGTGACAGCGCCGGTTACGAGTTCGTCAACAACATCACCGGTGGACGCATCCCGCGGGAGTACATCCCGTCGGTGGACGCCGGTTGCCAGGAGGCCGCGGAGTTCGGCGTCCTCGCCGGGTACCCGATCGTGGGAATCAAGATCACCCTGCAGGACGGTCAGTATCACGACGTGGACTCCTCTGAACTCGCGTTCAAGGTCGCCGGTTCCATGGCGTTCAAGGACGCGGTTCGCCAGGCCAAGCCGGTCCTGCTGGAACCGGTCATGGCCGTTGAGGTCACGACACCCGAAGACTACATGGGCGATGTGATCGGCGACCTGAACAGCCGGCGCGGGCAGGTCCAGTCCATGGAGGAACGCGCTGGAACACGGGTCGTCAAGGCCCAGGTGCCCCTTTCGGAGATGTTCGGCTACGTGGGTGACCTGCGCAGCCGTACCCAGGGTCGGGCGCAGTACACGATGGTGTTCGACACCTACGCGGAGGTCCCGTCCAGTGTCGCCGAAGAGATTGTGGCGAAGGCGCGCGGCGAGTAACCGCGACACGTAACCAGTTAGCTAGCAACCCGTACGTCTAGGAGAAATCCAGTGGCGAAGGCCAAGTTCGAGCGGACCAAGCCGCACGTAAACATCGGCACCATCGGTCACATCGACCACGGTAAGACCACGCTTACCGCCGCGATCACCAAGGTCCTCCACAACCAGCTGCCGGACCTGAACCCGTTCACGCCCTTCGAGGACATCGACAACGCTCCCGAGGAGAAGCAGCGCGGCATCACGATCTCCGTCGCGCACGTCGAGTACGAGACGGAGCAGCGCCACTACGCCCACGTGGACTGCCCCGGCCACGCCGACTACGTGAAGAACATGATCACCGGCGCCGCGCAGATGGACGGTGCCATCCTGGTCGTGGCGGCCACCGACGGCCCCATGCCGCAGACCAAGGAGCACGTCCTGCTGGCCCGCCAGGTCGGCGTTCCCAACCTCGTGGTCGCGCTGAACAAGGCGGACATGGTCGACGACGCCGAGATCTTCGACCTGGTCGAGCTGGAGGTGCGTGAGCTCCTCAACGAGTACGAGTTCCCCGGTGACGAGATCCCCGTCGTCAAGGTCTCCGCGCTCAAGGCGATGGACGGCGACGAGGAGGCCGGCGAGCAGGTCATGGAGCTCATGAAGGCCGTCGACGAGAACATCCCGGACCCGGAGCGGGCCGTCGACCAGCCCTTCCTGATGCCGATCGAGGACGTCTTCTCGATCACCGGCCGCGGCACGGTCGTCACCGGCCGCGTCGAGCGCGGTGTCATCAAGACCAACCAGCCCGTCGACATCGTCGGCATCAAGAACGAGAAGCAGAGCACGACCGTTACCGGCGTGGAGATGTTCCGCAAGCTGCTCGACCAGGGCCAGGCCGGCGACAACGTTGGTCTGCTGCTGCGTGGTGTCAAGCGTGAGGACGTCGAGCGCGGTCAGGTTGTCATCCAGCCGGGCACGACCACCCCGCACACCGAGTTCGAGGCGCAGGTCGTCATCCTGTCCAAGGACGAGGGCGGGCGTCACACGCCCTTCTTCAACAACTACCGGCCGCAGTTCTACTTCCGCACCACGGACGTCACCGGCGTTGTCACGCTGCCCGAGGGCACCGAGATGGTCATGCCGGGCGACAACACCGAGATGTCGGTGCAGCTGATCCAGCCGGTGGCCATGGAGGAGGGCCTGAAGTTCGCCATCCGCGAGGGTGGCAGGACCGTCGGCGCCGGCCGAGTTACCAAGATCATCAAGTAACACAACCGCGCGGGGGCGGTGCCGCCACTGGGCACCGCCCCTACGGCGGTCGGGCAGCGGTCGTGGGGCCGAGCCGCCGTACGAAGAACGACGTCATCGGGCTCTGTAGCGGTGATGCACCTCAGGGGACAGCCCTGCAGCAGTTTCTCAGGTGAATAGGGCCTCACGAACGACAAGGGCAGCCTCTGCAGGGCATGGGGCCGGCCAGCCGGTACCCCGTGCCACTACGGACATTAAAGCGAAGGACGAAAAGGCCACCATGGCGGGACAGAAGATCCGCATTCGGCTCAAGGCCTATGACCACGAGGTCATCGACAGCTCGGCTCGCAAGATCGTCGAGACCGTGACGCGGACTGGCGCGCAGGTCGCTGGCCCGGTGCCGTTGCCGACGGAGAAGAACGTTTACTGTGTCATCCGTTCGCCGCACAAGTACAAGGACTCGCGTGAGCATTTCGAAATGCGCACGCACAAGCGGCTGATCGACATTATCGACCCGACGCCGAAGACCGTTGACTCGCTCATGCGGCTCGACCTTCCGGCCGGCGTCGACATCGAGATCAAGCTTTAAGGGACGCACAGACATGGCCAGCAAGCAGATCAAGGGAGTCCTGGGCGAGAAGCTCGGCATGACCCAAGTCTTCGACGAGAACGGCAAGGTCGTGCCCGTCACGGTCCTGAAGGCCGGTCCGTGCGTCGTGACCCGCGTCCGGACCCCCGACACCGATGGTTACTCAGCCGTCCAACTCGGATTCGGGCAGATCAACCCGCGCAAGGTGAACAAGCCTCTCGGCGACTACCTGCGCAGGCATGGTCTGACCCCGCGCAGGCACTACGTCGAGGTCCGCACGAGCGAGGCGCCCGAGTACCAGCTCGGGCAGGAGCTCACCGCCGAAACCTTCGAGGCCGGCCAGAAGGTCGACGTCACCGGCAAGAGCAAGGGCAAGGGCTTCACCGGTGTCATGAAGCGGCACGGCTTCCGTGGGCTCGGTGCCTCGCACGGTACCCACCGCAAGCACCGCGCACCTGGTGCCATCGGCGGCGCCGCCACGCCCGGACGCGTGTTCAAGGGCACCAAGATGGCCGGTCGGTCGGGCAACAGGCGCACGACCGTCCAGAACCTTGTCGTGCACCAGGTTGACGCGGAGAAGGGCGTCGTCCTCGTCAAGGGTGCGGTGCCGGGGCCCAACGGCGGATTGGTGCTGATCCGCACCGCCGTGAAGGAGGTCAGCTAAGTCATGGCGACGATCGAGGTCTTCAATCCCGATGGGGCGTCCGGCCGGAGCGTCGAACTGCCGAGCTCGATTTTCGACCAGCAGGTGAACATTCCGCTGATGCACCAGGTCGTCATCGCGCAGCAGGCGGCGGCCCGGAAGGGGACGCACTCCACGAAGACTCGCGGCGAGGTCAGTGGTGGCGGCAAGAAGCCGTACCGCCAGAAGGGGACCGGCCGCGCGCGGCAGGGCTCCATCCGCGCCCCGCAGTTCACCGGCGGTGGCGTCGTACACGGGCCCAAGCCCCGCGACTACAGCCAGCGCACGCCCAAGAAGATGAAGGCCGCCGCCCTGCGTGGGGCCCTGTCCGACCGGGCGGGCCACGGCCGGGTGCACGTCATCAGCGAGTTCCTCGCCGAGGACGTCACCACTAAGCGAACCCAGACCGCCAAGAAGGCGCTGCGCCAGGTCACCGAGTCCCGCAAGGTGCTGGTGGTCCTGGACCGCGATGACACGCACAACCGTCTCGCGCTGCGCAACCTGAGCGAGGTGCACATCCTCGACGCCAGCCAGGTGAACACCTACGACGTCCTGAACTCGGACGACATCGTCTTCACCGAGCGCGGTTATGAGGAGTTCCTGGCTCACGCCGGCGCCTCGCAGGCCGCGATGTCTCAGGAGGACGACCAGTGAGGATCCCTGACCCTCGGGACATCATCATCGAACCGGTGATCTCCGAGAAGAGCTACGGACTACTGGACGAGAACAAGTACACCTTCATCGTCCGGCCCGACGCCAACAAAACCCAGATCAAGATCGCGGTCGAGGAGATCTTCGACGTGAAGGTCGCGAGCGTGAACACGATCAACCGTCCGGGCAAGCGCAAGCGTACGCGTTTCGGTTACGGGAAGCGCCCCGACACCAAGCGCGCGATCGTGAGCCTGCGCGACGGCGACCGGATCGACATTTTCGGCACCTGATTCGTGTTCGCCTGACCGCTTCGAATCAATCACCACGTTAAGGAATGCGCGAAAAAGATGGGCATTCGTAAGCACAAGCCGACGACACCGGGTCGTCGCGGCTCGAGCGTGAGCGACTTCGTCGAGATCACGCGCTCGACACCGGAGAAGTCCCTGGTGCGTCCACTCCACTCGAAGGGCGGGCGGAACGGCCACGGCCGTATCACCACGCGCCATCAGGGCGGTGGGCACAAACGCGCCTACCGCGTGATCGACTTCCGCCGGCACGACAAGGACGGCGTCCCCGCGAAGGTCGCGCACATCGAGTACGACCCGAACCGCACCGCGCGGATCGCGCTGCTGCACTACGCCGACGGCGAGAAGCGCTACATCCTCGCTCCCGCCGGTCTCAAGCAGGGCGACAAGATCGAGAACGGCCCGAAGTCCGACATCAAGCCTGGCAACTGCCTCCCGCTGCGCAACATCCCCACGGGTACGTTCGTGCACGCGGTCGAGCTGAAGCCGGGCGGTGGCGCGAAGCTGGGCCGTTCCGCCGGCACACAGATCCAGCTGCTGGCCAAGGAGGGCAAGTACGCCACTCTGCGGATGCCTTCCGGTGAGATGCGCCAGGTCGAGATCACCTGCCGCGCCACGGTTGGTCAGGTCGGCAACGCCGAGCAGTCCAACATCAACTGGGGCAAGGCCGGCCGCATGCGGTGGAAGGGCAGGCGCCCGACCGTTCGCGGTGTCGTCATGAACCCGATCGACCATCCCCTTGGCGGTGGTGAGGGCAAGAGCTCGGGTGGGCGGCACCCGGTCAGCCCGTGGGGCAAGCCCGAGGGGCGGACCCGCAAGCCGAACAAGGAGAGCAACCGGCTCATCGTGCGTCGGCGTAGCAAGAAGAAGCGGTAAGGAGCACGTCAGATGCCACGTAGCCTGAAGAAGGGACCCTTCGTCGACGACCACCTTGTCAAGAAGGTGGACGCGCAGAATACGAAGGGCACCAAGAACGTCATCAAGACATGGTCGCGGCGTTCCATGATCATCCCGGAGATGATCGGGCACACGATCGCCGTCCATGATGGCCGTAAACACGTTCCGGTGTTCATCTCCGAAGCGATGGTGGGCCACAAGCTCGGCGAGTTCGCTCCCACGCGCACTTTCCGTAGCCACGTCAAAGAGGACCGCCGCAGCCGCCGTTAGCGGCCGCAGGAGCCAAGAGAACCGTTTCCCCACGGTGCGTGGGGGTGATTTTCCGTGAGCGAGGGAAAAGCGATGGGAACCAGGGCCCGGGCACGGCACGTCCGTGTTACGCCCCGCAAGGCCCGCCGGGTGGTGGACCTTATTCGCGGGTTGCCCGCTGACGAGGCACAGGCGGTACTCCGGTTCGCGCCGCAGTCGGCGAGCGAACCGGTTGGCAAGGTGCTCGCGAGCGCCATCGCCAACGCCGAGCACAACGACAAGCTGGACCGCGAGACGCTGGTGGTCAGCCGCACCTGGGTGGACGAGGGTCCCACCCTGAAGCGGATTCGGCCGCGAGGCTTCGGCCGGGCGTTCCGAGTCACCAAGCGGACGAGCCACATCACCGTGGTCGTCGAGCCGAACGAGAGCGCGGGCGGCTCGGCGGCGAAGATGAAGGAAAGGACCCGATAGTGGGGCAGAAAGTCAACCCGCACGGGTTCCGACTTGGCATTTCCACCGACTTCAAGAGCCGGTGGTACGCCGACAAGCTGTACAAGGACTACGTCAAGGAAGACGTCGCGATCCGCCGGATGCTCAACCGCGGTATGGAGCGTGCCGGTATCTCCAAGGTGGACATCGAGCGGACCCGTGACCGTGTCCGGGTCGACGTGCACACCGCCCGGCCGGGTATCGTCATCGGCCGTCGGGGTTCCGAGGCGGATCGCATCCGTGCTGACCTGGAGAAGCTGACGAAGAAGCAGGTACTGCTCAACGTCTTCGAGGTCAAGACGCCCGAGATCGACGCTCAGCTCGTCGCCCAGGGTGTCGCGGAGCAGCTGTCGAGCCGGGTCGCGTTCCGGCGGGCCATGCGCAAGGCGATGCAGAGCGCGATGAAGAGCGGGGCCAAGGGCATCCGCATCCAGTGCGGTGGCCGTCTCGGTGGCGCCGAGATGTCGCGTTCGGAGTTCTACCGCGAGGGCCGCGTGCCGTTGCACACGTTGCGCGCCGACATCGACTACGGGTTCTTCGAAGCCCGCACCACGTTCGGCCGCATCGGGGTGAAGGTCTGGATCTACAAGGGCGACGCCCCGCAGACCCGGGCGGAGCGTGAGGCCCAGCAGGCCGCGCAGCAGCGTACCCCCGGCGGCGGCGGTGGTGGCGGCGGCGGTGGCCAGCAGCGCCGCGGTTCGCAGCGCCGGCGTCGCGGTGGCGGCGGCCAGCAGAGCGGACAGCAGGGTGGCCAGAACGCCCAGTCCGAGACGAAGTCGGGCGCTTCCGCGGAAGCGGGACAGGGCGCCGAGAAGTCCGGGAAAGAGGGGAGCTGACCAATGCTCATTCCCCGAAAGGTGAAGTTCCGCAAGCAGCACCACCCGGACCTCGACGGTCGCGCCAAGGGTGGCACGAAGCTGAACTTCGGTGAGTACGGCATCCAGGCACTGGAGCCCGCCTACGTCACCAACAGGCAGATCGAGGCCGCCCGTATCGCCATGACCCGGCACATCCGTCGTGGCGGGAAGGTGTGGATCAACATCTTCCCGGATCGGCCGATGACCAAGAAGCCCGCGGAGACCCGCATGGGTTCCGGTAAGGGCTCGCCCGAGTGGTGGGTCGCTCCGGTCAAGCCCGGCCGTGTGATGTTCGAGCTGTCGGGTGTGGCGGAGCCGGTGGCGAAGGAAGCCCTTCGTCGGGCGATTCACAAGTTGCCCATGAAGTGCAAGTTCGTGAAGCGCGAGGTGTGGGAGTAATGGTGCGTGCGATGCGCGGACTCCCGACACCGGGCGTTGGCAAGGCAAGTAGCAAGCGCGAAGTGGAGGCGTGATGGCGAAGTCCCTGACCGCCCGGGAGCTTCGGGACGAGTCCTTCGAGGACCTCGTCACCAAGCTCAAGGAGGCGAAGGAAGAGCTGTTCAACCTCCGCTTCCAGGCCGCCACCGGGCAGCTTGACAACCATGGTCGGCTGCGCACCGTAAAGCGCGATATCGCGCGGATCTACACGGTCATGCGGGAGCACGAGCTCGGCATTATGCCGCTTGCTGGTGAGTCGGCTGATAAGGCGAAGGAAGCGGCCGAATGAGCGAGACCAACAACAAGACCGCCACGCGTAACTACCGCAAGGTACGCGAGGGCTATGTCGTCAGCGACAAGATGGCAAAGACCGTCGTTGTCGAGGTGGAGGACCGTGTGAAGCACTCGCTTTACGGCAAGGTCATCCGCCGCACCACCAAGTACAAGGCCCACGACGAAGCGGAGACCTGCGGAGTCGGTGACCGGGTGCGCCTGATGGAGACCCGGCCGCTGTCCGCGACCAAGCGCTGGCGCGTCGTGGAGATCCTGGAGAAGGCTAAGTAAACCCCTGCCTTGGCGGCCGAATCTCCCCAGGTCGGCCGCCCAAGGGGTGAGACCACCTAGCAGGCGCGGGCACAGTCTCGTGCGCAGTTATCAGGAGCAGACGTGATTCAGCAGGAGTCGCGACTCAAGGTCGCCGACAACACGGGGGCCAAGGAGATTCTGACCATCCGTGTCCTTGGCGGCTCGGGTCGGCGGTACGCGAGCACCGGCGACACCATCGTGGCGACGGTGAAGGACGCCCTTCCCGCCGCCGGCGTGAAGAAGGGCGATGTCGTCAAGGCCGTGATCGTTCGCACCCGTAAGGAACGCCGCCGGCCCGACGGCTCCTACATCCGCTTCGATGAGAACGCTGCGGTGCTCATCAAGGACGGTGGCGATCCGCGGGGCACTCGCATCTTCGGCCCGGTTGGGCGCGAGCTGCGGGAGAAGAAGTTCATGCGCATCATCTCGCTAGCGCCGGAGGTGCTCTAGGCGATGAAGATCAAGAAGAACGACGAGGTCGTCGTCATCGCCGGCAAGGACAAGGGTGCCACCGGGAAGGTCGTTCAGGCCATTCCCAAGGAGCAGCGTGTCATTGTCGAGGGCGTCAACCTCATCAAGAAACACAAGAAGGCCAATCCGGCGGGCGGTCAGCAGGGTGAGGTCGTCACGAAGGAGGCACCGATCCACGTGAGCAACGTCGCGATCGTGGAGGACGGCAAGCCCGTCCGTGTCGGTTACCGCTTCGAGGAGGACGGAACGAAGGTTCGGATCTCCCGCCGTACCGGTAAGGACATTTGATGACGGTCACCAACGACACCGACACAACCGTCCGCCCGCAGCCTCGGCTCAAGCAGAAGTACCACTCCGAGATCGCGCCGGCGTTGCAGCAGGAGTTCCAGCTGGGCAACGTCATGCAGATTCCCAAGATGACCAAGATCTCGGTCAACATGGGGATCGGCGAGGCCGCCCGCGACGCGAAGTTGATCCAGGGAGCGGTCGCCGACCTGTCGGCGATCACCGGGCAGAAGCCGAAGGTGAACCGGGCGAGGAAGTCGATCGCGCAGTTCAAGGTGCGTGAGGGAATGCCCATCGGCGTCAGCGTGACTCTGCGCGGCGACCGGATGTGGGAGTTCCTCGACCGCCTGCTCTCGCTGGCACTGCCGCGGATCCGTGACTTCCGCGGGTTGTCCCCGAAGCAGTTCGACGGGCACGGCAACTACACGTTCGGCCTGACCGAGCAGGTGATGTTCCACGAGATCAACCCTGACAAGATCGACCGGCCGCGTGGGATGGACATCACGGTGGTCTCCACGGCGACCACCGATGAGCAAGGCCGGAGCCTGCTTAAGCAGCTCGGCTTCCCGTTCAAGGAAGCCTGAAGGGTGACAACAGATGGCTAAGAAAGCGCTGATCGCCAAGGCGAACCGGAAGCCGAAGTTCTCGGTTCGTGGATATACTCGGTGCTCGCGGTGCGGGCGTCCGCGTGCCGTTCTGCGGAAGTTCGGCCTCTGCCGCATCTGCTTCCGCGAGATGGCGCACCGCGGCGAGCTTCCGGGAATCACCAAGGCCAGTTGGTAAGACTCCTCCAGGCCGGTCCGACGCATGGGCCGGCCTGGATCGCTGCTGTCCGCGGCAGCGTTCGGGAACGGGAAGCGGTGGGCAGTGCTCCCGCCGCACCGACGATCGAGTGACAGACAACGGACCGGGCGGTCCGCCGGGTACACCGGTGGTCGCCCACGACCACGCCGTAGGTCCCAGAGGAGTCACGCGTGTTCACGGCACGCGTGGAACAGGAAAGGGAGAACTCCTGTCCTCGGGGAAACCGCGGCGAGGAAGGGCCTATCGGCCATGACGATGACCGACCCGATCGCAGACATGCTCACGCGTCTGCGCAACGCGAATTCGGCGTATCACGACACGGTCAGGATGCCGTATTCGAAGATCAAGGCACACATCGCCGAGATCCTCCAACAGGAAGGCTACGTTCAGGACTGGCGCACCGAAGAAGCCACGGTTGGTCAGGACCTCTTGGTGGAGCTGAAGTACGGGCCCACGCGGGAGCGTTCGATCGCTGGCGTCCGCCGGGTGTCAAAGCCGGGCCTGCGGGTCTACGCGAAGAAGGACAACCTTCCGCGGGTCCTGGGGGGCCTTGGTGTGGCCATCATTTCGACGTCCGGCGGCCTGATGACCGACAAGCAGGCCAAGAAGCGAGGCGTGGGCGGCGAAGTCCTCGCCTACGTCTGGTAGAGGGAGAGAATCAGCATGTCGCGTATCGGTCGACTGCCGATCTCGGTCCCCAAGGGCGTCGAAGTCACGATTGACGGGCAAGACGTCAAAGTCAAGGGGCCGAAGGGCGAACTGAGCCACACCGTGGCCGAACCGATCACCGTGTCCCACGAGGACGACACGATCACGATCAACCGTCCCGACGACCACCCCGACAATCGCTCGTTGCACGGGCTCACGCGTGCCCTGCTCGCGAACCTGGTCGAGGGTGTCTCCAAGGGCTTCACCAAGACCCTGGAGATCCACGGCGTGGGCTACCGGGTCCAGGCCAGGGGAGACAGCCTGGAGTTCTCGCTGGGCTACAGCCACCCCATCACGGTGGACCCCCCGGAGGGCGTGACCTTCCGCGTGGAGAAGCCGACCCTGTTGCACGTCGACGGGATCGACAAACAGCTGGTGGGGCAGGTCGCCGCGAACATCCGCAGCCTGCGTAAGCCTGACCCGTACAAGGCGAAGGGCGTGCGCTACCAGGGTGAGCAGATCCGCCGCAAGGCCGGAAAGGCTGGTAAGTGAGCATGGCGAAGAGCATGCTGCGGACCCGCAAGGGGACGGCCTCGCGCACGGCCGCACGTGCGCGGCGGCACCTGCGCGTCCGCAAGAAGATCTCGGGTACGCCCGAGCGGCCGCGTCTGGTCGTTACCCGCTCCTCCAAGCACATCGTCGCCCAGGTCGTCGACGACACCCGGGGGCATACCCTGGTGTCCGCGTCGTCCATGGACTCGAGCGTCCGCGCTGGGGACAAGACCAAGACCGAGCGCTCGCGCGAGGTTGGCGAGCTGTTGGCACAGCGCGCCAAGGACGCCGGAATCAGCGCGGTTGTCTTCGACCGCGGAGGCTACAAGTACCACGGCCGCGTCGCCGCGCTGGCCGACAGCGCGCGCGCGGGTGGGTTGGAGTTCTGATTCGGTTGAACCCGACCCAACGCAGTAACTACCACGAGAAGAGGAACCACTGATGGCTGCAGCTCCGCGGCGCGGCGCCGGTGGCGAGCGGCGAGACCGCCGTGACAGCCGCGGCGGCGCCGCAGACAAGGGTGTCTCCTACATAGAGAAAGTCGTGACCATCAACCGGGTCGCCAAGGTCGTCAAGGGTGGACGGCGTTTCAGCTTCACCGCCCTGGTGGTCGTCGGCGACGGCAACGGCATGGTCGGCGTGGGATACGGCAAGGCCAAGGAGGTGCCCTCGGCGATCGCCAAGGGGGTCGACGAGGCCAAGAAGAACTTCTTCCGAGTGCCGCGTATCCAGGGCACGATCACGCACCGGGTGCAGGGCGAGGACGCCGCGGGCGTCGTCCTGCTGCGCCCGGCCGCGCCCGGCACCGGCGTTATCGCCGGTGGCCCGGTTCGTGCTGTGCTGGATTGTGCCGGGGTCCACGACGTCCTGACCAAGTCGCTGGGATCGGCCAACCCGCTGAACATCGTGCACGCGACGGTCGCCGGGCTGAAGCAGCTGAAGCAGCCCGAGGAGATCGCCGCCCGCCGTGGCATGCCGCTTGAGGATGTCGCGCCGGCCGCGATGCTGCGCGCCCGGGCGGAGACGAAGGCGGGTGCCTGACCATGGCGAAGTTGAAGATCACACAGGTCCGGTCGAAGATCGGCGGCAACCAGAAGCAGCGCGACAACCTCCGTTCACTGGGGCTTGGCCGGATCGGAAAGTCCGTGCTGCGTGAGGACGACTCCGGGGTCCGCGGCCAGGTCAAGGTCGTCGCGCACCTCGTTACCGTCGAGGAGGTCAGCTCATGAGCGATGAGTACTCCCCCGACGAGCCGCTCAAGCTCCACCACCTCCGCCCGGCCCCCGGCTCCAACAAGGCCAAGATCCGCAAGGGTCGCGGCGAGGCGTCGAAGGGCAAGACGGCCGGTCGCGGTACCAAGGGAACGAAGGCGCGCTCGACCGTTCCCGCCGGCTTCGAGGGCGGTCAGATGCCGCTCATCCGCCGGGTGCCCAAGCTCAAAGGGTTCAGCAACGCCCGGTTCAAGACGACCTACCAGGTCGTGAACCTGGACAAGCTCAGTGAGCTGTACCCCGAGGGTGGCGAGGTCACGGTCGAGGGGCTGGTCGCCAGGGGAGCGGTTCGTAAGAACAGGCCAGTCAAGGTGTTGGGGACCGGTGAGATCTCGGTGGCCGTGCGGGTGAGCGCTGACGCGTTCTCCTCCTCGGCCCGGGAGAAGATCACCGCGGCCGGCGGCACCGTTACCGAGCGCTAAGGAGCGCGTGGTTTCACGTTCCTGGGGCGCCCGCTTGGCACCATCGACTACATTTGGGCCATCGGGCGCCCCCGCGCTTCGCCGGATCGGACGGTACCTTCCGGGAGAGCCTGGATACCGGCTGTGACCTCGTGGATCCTTCGGTCGCGGCGAATGGCTGTTACAGTGCCAACTGTTTGACTACAGAGCGCTGGGTTGGTGCCCGGTGCTGACGTTCACCCGACGATTCAGGATCGACCGCGATGTCTCGAATCGGTTCCGCCGCCGGAGCCTCGCAGGAGGAGACGTGCTAGGTGCGTTCGTCCGTGCGTTCCGCACGCCGGACCTGCGAAACAAACTGCTGTTCACACTGTTCATCCTGACGATTTTCCGGCTGGGCTCGGTGATCCCCGCTCCGGGGGTCAACTCGGCGGCGATTCGGGACCAGATGGAGCAGGTGCAGGCTGCCGACGACGCCGGCATCTACGCGCTGGTCAACCTGTTCAGTGGTGGCGCCCTCCTGCAGTTGGCCGTGTTCGCGCTGGGCATCATGCCCTACATCACCGCGAGCATCATCATCAACCTGCTCACGGTCGTCATCCCGCGGCTGGAGACGCTGAAGAAGGAAGGCCAGGCGGGACAGGGGAAGATAACCCAGTACACGCGGTATCTGACCCTGGCACTGGCGGTCCTGCAGGCGACCAGCATCGTCGCCATGGCCCGTACCGGTCAGCTCTTCCAGGGTCAGATCCGACCGGAGACGTACCTACCGGACCAGAGCATTTTGACCCTGGTCACCATCGTGTTCGTGATGACGGCCGGGACCGGCATCATCATGTGGTTCGGTGAGTTGATCACCGAGCGCGGTGTGGGCAACGGTATGTCGTTGCTGATCTTCACCCAGGTGATCGCCGTCTTCCCGTCCTCCATCATGGGGCTCTGGGAGGAGCAGGACACCTGGCTGTTCGCGCTGATCTGCGTCGCCGGTCTGGTGTTGATCACCGGTGTGGTCTTCATGGAGCAGGCGCAGCGGCGGATCCCGGTGCAGTACGCGAAGCGGATGGTCGGCCGGCGGATGTACGGCGGAAGCTCGACCTACATCCCGTTGAAGGTCAACCAGGCGGGCATCATCCCGGTCATCTTCGCCTCCTCGCTGCTCTACCTGCCACAGCTCGCCATCGGTCTTCTGGGCGAGGATTCCAGCAACCCCGTGGTGCGCTTCCTACAGGAGTACTTCGTCGGCGGCACCCACCCGGTGTACATGGCCACGTTCTTCTTCCTGATCGTGGGCTTCGCGTTCTTCTACGTGGCCATCACCTTCAACCCCGCTGAAGTGGCCGAGAACATGAAGAAGTACGGTGGGTTCATCCCGGGTATTCGTCCGGGGCGTCCGACCGCTGAGTATCTCGACTTCGTGCTGACTCGGCTGACGACTCCCGGTTCGCTGTATCTGGGGCTGATCGCTCTGCTGCCGATGATCGCCCTCGGGACGGCTGGTGCCCAACAGGGCTTTCCCTTCGGCGGTACGAGCATCCTGATCATGGTTGGTGTCGGGCTGGACACGGTGAAGCAGATCGAGAGTCACCTCCAGCAGAGGAACTACGAAGGTTTTCTGCGATAGTGCGTGCCGTATTGGTGGGACCTCCTGGGGCCGGTAAAGGTACCCAGGCCCAGATCTTGGCGTCAGAGTTGTCGATTCCGAAGGTGTCCACCGGTGACATCTTTCGGGCTAACGTCAGTGGTGGCACTGACCTTGGAAAGCAGGCCAAAGCCTACATGGACCGCGGTGAGCTCGTTCCCGACGAGATCACCAACGAGATGGTCCGCGACCGCCTGGCACAGGAGGATGCCCAGGGTGGCTTCCTCCTCGACGGATTCCCGCGCAATGTCGCGCAGGCCGAGACCCTGAACAAGATCCTCAACGACCTCAACGAGCGGCTGGACGCCGTGCTCGAGCTCGCGGTCGACCAGGAGGAGGTCGTCCGGCGCCTCGCGGGTCGACGCTCGTGCCGCAGCTGTGGTCACGCCCACCACGTCGAGTACGACCCGCCCGAGGTCGACGGTGTCTGTGACAACTGCGGCGGCGAGCTGTTCCAGCGTGAGGACGACCGTGAGGAGACCATCCGGCGTCGGCTGGAGGTCTACGACGAACAGACCGCGCCCCTGGTCGCGTTCTACCGCAACGAGGGAATCCTGAAGACCATCGACGCCACCGGTGCCGTCGAGGACATCACCGCGCGGGCCGTGGACGCCCTGCGCGACCGGTCCTGACATGTTCCGCAGGGCCGAGCCGGCGGTGCAGCTGAAGACGCCCGCCCAGATCGCGAGGATGCGCGAGGCTGGGCGGGTCGTCGCCCGTACCCTGGACCTCCTCAGGTCCTCGGTCGAGGAGGGCATGAGCACGCTGGACCTCGACGCCATCGCCGACCGCAGCATCCGGGACGCCGGAGCGGTGCCCTCGTTCAAGGGGTACCAGGGGTTCCCCGGCTCCATCTGTACCTCGGTCAACGAGGAGGTGGTGCACGGGATCCCGAACGGGACCAAGATCCTGCGCTACGGCGACATCATCTCCGTCGACTGCGGCGCGATCCTCGACGGCTGGCACGGTGACTCCGCGATCACCTTCGCGGTCGGCGAGGTCAGCATGGACGACAGCACGCTGATGCGCGTCTGCGAGGACGCGATGTGGCACGGGGTGGCTCAGCTGTGGCCCGGAAAGCACCTCGGCGATGTCGGTCACGCCATCGACGGCCACATCCGCCGGAGCGGCGGGTACGGCAACGTGCAGGAGTACGGCGGGCACGGCATCGGCACCGAGATGCACATGGATCCGCACGTGCTCAACTACGGCAAACCCCGCAAGGGAATGCGGTTGGCCGAGGGGATGTGCCTCGCGATCGAGCCCATGACGAACCAGGGCAGCAGGCACGTGGTTCCACTGGATGACGGGTGGACCGTGGTCACCCGCGATGGCCGGCGCTCGGCGCACTTCGAGCACTCGGTCGCGGTCACCGCCGAGGGACCGTTGGTTCTCACCGCGCGCGAGGAGAACCGGAAGAGGATCGCCGAACTCGGGTTCCCCGATCCCGACGGGGGCTGAGCCGTCGCTGAGTCCGGTGGCGCGGTGTGGCGGTACAGTGGGCGCTGGATCACGCCGGCCAGGGGCCGTCCGGTCATGATGGCCGCGAGTGCGACGAGAGGGCGCGCCATGTCGGAGAGTTCTCCGCAGATGCGGGTGTCGGACGCCGAACGCGAGCGCGTGGCCGCGATGCTGCGGGACCACTTCGAACAGGGGCGCCTGGACGACGACGAGTTCAACGCTCGGCTGGAGAGTGCCTACGAGGCGCGCACCAGGGGGGATCTGGAACCGCTCACCGGCGACCTGCCCGAGCGTGATCTCGCTCACGTTCCGGTGGAGGCTCAGCGGCCGGCCACCTCGGGGAACGGGGCGATCACGGCCCTGAGGGGCGCCTGGGGCGCATGGGTCGGCGTGAACGCGGTGTGCCTGGCGATCTGGCTGGTGACCTACCTCACGGGGGTGGGGACGGCGTACCCGTGGTTCCTGTGGGTGGCGGGCCCGTGGGGGGTGGTGCTGCTGTGCGGCAGCATAGGACTCGCCGCCAGGGGCGGGAACAGCGGGACGCGCACGCGATAGAGTCGCTGCCCCCGGCGAACGTCGAGAGCACCACTCGGGACACGATATACTGGCGATGCCCATACGCGGGCTGTTGGGTCAGTCTGCCTACATTCGCATTCGTTCGTTGCGCTGGCGTATGCTACTGCAGTTGACCTGATCTTCCAGCGTGCGCTTCTCGCGGGGTGGCTCTGCGAGCGGCCCCCACTCCACACACGCGCCCCTCGGTCTCGGCCGCCGGGCGGCTGGAAGCGCGTCGGGGTAGTCCAGTCAACTTAGTCGATGAACGAAGCGTGGAGGACATGGCCAAGAAAGACGGCGCCATCGAGATCGAGGGCTCCGTTATCGAGTCCCTACCTAACGCTATGTTCCGAGTGGAGCTCGACAACGGGCACAAGGTCCTTGCCCACATCAGCGGCAAGATGCGGATGCACTACATCCGTATTCTTCCCGACGACCGCGTCGTCGTGGAGCTGAGCCCGTACGACCTTACGCGCGGGCGCATCGTTTACCGCTACAAGTAGCCCACCTCGCGCTGTTGGGCAGCGTCGGCGGTGGTCCGAGTCCGGAGAGACAATGAAGGTCAAGCCGAGCGTCAAGAAGATCTGTTCGAAGTGCCGGGTGATCCGCCGGCACGGCACGATCATGGTCATTTGCTCGGATCCGCGGCACAAGCAGCGGCAGGGCTAGTACCCGCCCGCCGCACGGCAGGGCGGGGCGACTCCGCCGCGCGTCGCGGATCCTCGAAACAAGTTCACAGTCCCGTTCCGATCCCCCGTTCGGGGGACATCCTCCGGTCGGAGGCCGGAGCCTCGTCGGTTGGGCGATGAGAGGGCGGGGACGGGAAAGACCTCCGCAGAGTTCATGAAGGAGATCGCCCAGATGGCACGCCTCGAAGGCGTCGACCTTCCTCGCGACAAGCGGGTGGAGATCGCGCTCACCTATGTTTACGGCATCGGCCGCACCCGCGCCGCCGAGACCCTGAAGAACACCGGCGTCAGTGAGTCGACCCGCGTGCACGAGCTCACCGAGGACGAGCTGGTCAAGCTCCGCGACTGGATCGGGGCGAACTACCAGGTCGAAGGTGACCTCCGCCGCGAGGTCCAGGCCGACATCCGCCGCAAGATGGAGATCGGTTCGTACGAGGGCATCCGGCACCGTCGTGGCCTCCCGGTCAAGGGTCAGCGCACACAGACCAACGCGCGTACGCGCAAGGGTAAGAAGAAGACCGTGGCCGGAAAGAAGAAGTCCGGCAAGAAGTAGTCCGCCCGGACGCCGCGATACGTGTCCGGAACCAAACAACGGACCGATGATCTTGGGAGTTCACTGGTATGCCGCCTAAGGGCCGTCAGCAGGCGACCGCGCGCAAGGTGCGTCGCAAGGAAAAAAAGAATATAGCCCACGGTCATGCTCACATCAAGAGCACGTTCAACAACACGATCGTGAGCATCACCGACCCGGGTGGTTCGGTGATCTCGTGGGCCAGCTCCGGGCAGGTCGGGTTCAAGGGGTCGCGCAAGTCGACCCCCTACGCCGCGCAGATGGCCGCCGAGGCAGCCGCGCGCCGCGCCCAGGAACACGGGACGCGCAAGGTGGACGTCTTCGTGAAGGGCCCCGGCTCCGGCCGTGAGACCGCGATCCGCTCGCTGCAGGCCACCGGCCTCGAGGTGGGGTCGATCCAGGACGTCACGCCGGTCCCGCACAACGGGTGCCGGCCGCCGAAGCGCCGGCGGGTCTGACCCGCCGGCGCCGCCCAGCCTCCCGGCCCCGTGGGGCACCGGGAGGCCGTGTTCGCACAGGTCCCGCCGCCGCGGGACCGACCAGTGGCCGTCAAATAGCGGGCGGCCGTGGGAAAGGAATCACTGACCATGTTGATCGCACAGCGTCCATCGCTCTCCGAGGAGACGATCTCGGACCTGAGGTCGAAGTTCGTCATCGAACCGCTCGAACCGGGGTTCGGGTACACGATCGGGAACTCGCTGCGCCGGACCCTGCTGTCCTCCATCCCCGGTGCCGCTGTCACCAGCATTCGCATCGAGGGTGTCGAGCACGAGTTCACCACCGTGCCCGGCGTCAAAGAGGACGTCACCGAGATCATTCTGAACCTCAAGGGCCTGGTGATCAGTTCCGAGCACGACGAGCCGGTCCTGATGTACCTGCGCAAGCAGGGTCCGGGCGTCGTCACGGCGGCCGATGTAGCCCCGCCGGCCGGCGTTGAGGTGCACAACCCGGATCTGCACATCGCGACCCTGAACGGCAAGGGCAAGCTCGAGATGGAGCTCACGGTCGAGCGGGGCCGTGGCTACGTCTCGGCCACCCAGAACAAGCAGGTCGGTCAGGAGATCGGACGTATCCCGATCGACTCGATCTACTCGCCCGTGCTTCGGGTCTCCTACAAGGTCGAGGCCACCCGTGTGGAGCAGCGCACCGACTTCGACCGGTTGATCGTGGACATCGAGACCAAGCCGTCCATCCGTCCGCGGGACGCTGTCGCGAGCGCCGGCAAGACGCTGGTCGAGCTGTTCGGGCTGGCGCGCGAGCTCAACGTCGACGCCGAGGGCATCGACATGGGGCCGTCACCGACCGACGCCGCGCTGGCCGCCGACCTGGCGTTGCCGATCGAGGACCTGAACCTGACGGTCCGTTCGTACAACTGCCTCAAGCGCGAGGGCATCCACAGCGTTGGCGAGCTCGTCGCGCGCTCCGAGCAGGACCTGCTCGACATCAGGAACTTCGGTGCGAAGTCCATCGAGGAGGTCAAGCAGAAGCTCATCGACATGGGCCTTTCCCTGAAGGACTCCCCGCCCGGATTCGACCCCACCAGCGCGGCCGACTCCTACGGTTCGGAGGACGACGAGGAGTCCTTCGTCGAGACCGAGCAGTACTGATAGACGTCGCCCACGGCCCCTGGTCGAGCGCCCGGCCAGGGGCCGCATACCGAGGAGAACCACACCATGCCCACGCCAACGAAGGGTCCGCGCCTGGGCTCCGGCCCGTCGCATGAGCGGCACCTGCTGGCGAACCTGGCGACCTCGCTGTTCCAGCACGGTCGCATCAAGACGACAGAGGCCAAGGCGAAGCGGCTGCGCCCCTACGCGGAGAAGCTGATCACGTTGGGCAAGCGGGGCGACCTGCACGCCCGGCGGCTGGCGCTGCGCCAGATCACCGACAAGTCGGTGGTGCACGAGCTCTTCACCGAGATCGGGCCCCGCTACGAGAACCGTGACGGTGGGTATACCCGTATCACCAAGCTCGGGCCGCGCAAGGGCGACAACGCCCCGATGGCGACGATCGAGCTCGTCGAGGCCGCCCCGGCACGCTCCGCGGCTTCCCGCGCGGCGGCCCAGCCGGCTCAGACGGATTCCACCTTGGAGACCGGCGAAGCGGCGGAGGAGCCGAGCGCCGAACAGCCGGCCGAGGCCCAGGTGACGGAACAGGCCGAGGACCAGTCCACCGACGGGGAGAAGTAGCGGCCCCGTTCGTTCAGCTGACCAGGCGCCCGATCCCCGCTGGGATCGGGCGCTCGTCTTTCGTGTGGAGTGCTTCGATGGCCGAGGACGACACCACCGGTACGGTCCGGATCCGCCTGGACATCGCCTATGACGGAGCCGACTTCTCGGGGTGGGCACAGCAGCCGGACCAGCGCACGGTCCAGGGGGAGCTACAGGCGGCTCTGCGGCGGGTACTGCGGCTCGACAGCGCCCAGCTGACCGTCGCGGGGCGCACGGACTCCGGGGTGCACGCGCGTGGGCAGGTGGCCCACTTGGACGTTCCCCGAGACGTCTGGGCGGCCGACGGCGGGCGCCTGCTCCGGCGCCTGGCCGGGGTGCTCCCGCCGGACGTGCGGGTGCACGCGGTCTCCGAGGCCCCGCCGGGTTTCGACGCGCGCTTCTCGGCACTGTTCCGCCGCTACGTCTATCGGGTCAGTGACGCCCCGGGCGGGGTCGACCCGCTGCGACGGCACGACGTGTTGTGGCACCGGCACCCACTCGACCTGGGCCGGATGAACGAAGCGGCGGCCGGCCTGGTGGGAGAGCACGACTTCGCCGCCTACTGCCGCAAACGTGAGGGAGCGACCACGATCCGGGAGCTGTTGCGCCTGGAGTGGACCAGGGAGGCCCCGCACCTGTACGCCGGCACCGTCCAGGCGGACGCGTTCTGCCACAACATGGTTCGCGCCCTAGTGGGCGCGCTGCTCGCGACCGGGGAGGGACGCCGTGGCACCGAGTGGCCACGTGGCGTTCTCGACGCCGGTGTGCGCGACTCCGCGGTGCACGTGGTGCCGCCCCACGGTCTGACCCTGGAGGAGGTTCGCTACCCCGACGACGGCGACCTCGCCGAACGCGCGGCCGCCACCCGCAGGGTCCGAACGTTCGAGGGGTGAGGGGCGCCCCGTGGCCGACGCGCGGCGACGGGGCACGCCCGTCGGGTGCTACTCGTTCAGTGCCTCGTAGGGCACCTCGGCGAACTCGTCACCGACCTCGGTGAGGTCCTCCATGCTCCCCTCGGCGGCGCGGCCGTCGGTGTTGCTGGCGAGAGCGAAGACGAGGTACCGGTCCCACTGCGAACCGGAACCGTGTCCGGCGGCGAACTCCATGCGCTCCGTGCCGCTACCGTCCTTGCCGCTGAGCCCGGCGAACCACTCGGCGTTCTCCAGATCCTGGGCCTCCCGCGCGCTCGTGGCGTCCTCGGCGGTGGCCATGGCCGCCACCCCGGTGGTCACGGCCCGGGTTCGGTCCTCGTTGACGTAGGACGCCCGGATGATCTGCTCGCAACCGTTGTCGTCGAGTACCTGGCCGTAGCCGCCGTGCGCGGCGGTCCCGCACTGTTCGGTGTCGTCGGTGATGGCGAGTTCGTAGGTCTCTCCCGCGACCTCGACGGTCTCGGGGAACACGTCGCCGGGCTCGAGCGAGCCGGAGCCCGCCACGGTGTCGATTCCCGTGCCCCCCGAGCTGTTGGCGGCGAGCAGGAACGTCCCACCACCGGCGACGAGCAGTAGGGCGACGAACCCGCCGCCGACGAGCAGCATCTTGGTGCGGTTGGACGAGCCCTTGGTGTCGTCCGTGGCCAGCTCGGACAGATCGATCTCGGCGGTGGTACTGCGCTGGTCGGAGGACGCCGGGGCTTCGTCCCGGAACATCGGCCGGCCACCGAACGCGTCGTCGGTCGGTGGGGACGCCTGGGTGGAGGCGTCCCCGACGGCGTTCATGTTCTGGGTGGATCGCGCCGCGTCGGGCGGGAACGTGGGTTCGGCCGCGACAGCGTTCTCGGATCCGGGATCGTTCGCGCCTGGAGGGACGACGCGTCCCTGCAACGGTGGCGGGTTCTCACCGGGCGGCGCGCCGCCACCCGGGGGTGGTGGCCCGGGGGGCGGCCCGTGCGTGCCTTGTGGGGCTCCCTGGGGCGGTCCTTGCGGCGGCCCCGGAGGCGGTGCCTGCGGTGGCCCCTGCGGTCCCGTGGGTGGCCGGTGTCCGGGAGGCGCGCCGGGGGGCGGTTGGGGTGGTTGCTGCGGACCGCCGCCTCGTGGCGGCGCGCCCTGCGGTCCGGTGGGTGGCCGGTGGCCAGGGGGTGCCGTTCCCGGCGCGCCCTGGGGGGGCCGTTGTGGACCCGAGCCAGTGGGGGGAGCCTCCTCGGGCGGGGCTCCCTGCGGTGGCCGCTGGCCGGGGGCGGGCAGGTTCGGACCCGAGGGGGGCGTCCCTCCCGGGCCGGGCTGCATCCCCGGGGCACCGCTCTGCGGTCCCTGCGGTCCTTGCGGTCCCTGCGGCCCCGGTGGGCGCTGTGCGGGTGTGCCCGGAGGTGGCGGCCCCTGTCCTGGCTGTGGTGGCGTTCCCGGAGGGGCGCCCGGTGGTCCGGGGGGTGGGGGGCCGCCCGCCATGGGCGGTCGCTGGCCACCGGCCTGGGCGTCGTTTCGGGAGGGGGGCTGCTGCGCTCCGGACGGAGGCGGGGGCGGCCCGGGGACGCCGGGCCGCGTGCCCTGGGGCGGGCCGGCGGGTGGCGGCTGCTCGCCCGGTGCCCCCGGCTGTGGCGGGTGCGGACCGGACCGCGCCTCTCCGCCGGGGTGCGGACCGACCTGGGGCTGTGCCCGTTCGTCGCGCTCGTCCGGCGAGAGTGGGGGTTGCTGCGGTGTCGGGGTGGCAGCCTCCGGCGGAGGCTGCGGCGCGGCACCCTGGGGAGGCTGCCCGCCCCGGCCGCCCTGCTCGGGGTGGCCGTGATTCGGCTCATTCGGCTGCGGTTCGATGGGAGTACTCCGGAGACTGTCCTGGGGTGGTGGAACTGGATCGATGTCGACACGGAGCAGGCCGCACCGAGGGCCTCGGTGGCCGCTCCCCGGGGGAGAGCAGCTGTGAGTGCTGCCCGGTTCTCTGTCGTCGTTCTCCGGCTCCGGCGGCCTGACCGGATAGCCGTGGGAACCCGGCCGGGGCCGTCAGGGGGAGACCAGCGGTGACGGCGTTCGGTGACGGGACGGGGCGACGGTGGCTGTACGGCGGGGCCGTGTCCGGTACTCGTGCCATCTCGCACCATCGTCCGTCACGCCAGAGCATAGCTCGAATCGGCGATTCTGGGGCGGTTCGGGGGCGACCGGCAATGCCCGTCACTGAGGCGGTTCGTCGGGTCGCGCACCGAAGTGTCCGCACCGCCCTCACGTCTGCTATGGCGCGAGCACTCGGGAAACACGGCATAATGTGTAGAGAGCAATCGTGGATCGTGGTGCCTCCACTGGTCATCCCGTGCGCTTCGCGTCGTGTGCGCGGACGTTCGGGTGGGGTCTCAGCCCCCGTTTTGACCCGTAGCGCGCCGAAGCGATAGGCTGCTTTGTCGTTGTGTGTTGACTTGTCGTAGGGCCCCGGTCTCTCCTCGGGCGCCGATGACGCATCACCGTCCGCACACTCGATCTCCGGTCGGTCCCCAGTATGGGGGTCCGGCCCAGTAATCACGAGTTCCCCATCCCCGAGCGCGGGGATGGATGGACGCCCGCCGACTGAGACGAAGGCTTACGATCGTGCGCACCTACAGCCCCAAGCCCAGCGATGTCCAGCGTCAGTGGCACGTCATCGACGCCACTGATGTCGTGCTCGGGCGGCTGGCTAGCCACGTCGCCCCCCTGCTCCGAGGCAAACACAAGACGTATTACGCGCCCCACATCGACACCGGCGATTACGTGATCATCGTGAACGCCGACAAGGTGGGGCTCACCGGTAACAAGCTGGAGCAGAAGCGGGCGTACCGGCACTCCGGTTACCCCGGTGGCATGCGCTCCGTCGCCTACAGCGATCTGATGGCCAAGCACCCGGACCGCGCCGTCAGGAAGGCGATCAAGGGGATGCTGCCGAAGGGTTCCCTGGGTCGCCAGATGGCCAAGAAGCTCAAGGTCTACGCCGGTCCCGATCACCCGCACCAGGCGCAGAAGCCGGTGCCCTACGAAATCACCAAGATCCAGCAGCCCGCGTAGGCGCTCGCGAGACGTTAAGGAAGTACGAGGAGAACCGTGGTCGAGCCCACCGGCATCGAAGACGTCGCCCAGGACTTCGAGGACAATCCCGACGAGTTCCCCACTGAGTACACCAGTGAGACTCCCGAGGCACCCGGAGGGGGGTACGTCCCGGCCGCCTCTGGCCCGAGCGCGGGCACCGGCCGCCGGAAGAAGGCCGTCGCCCGCGTCCGGATCACGCCCGGAACCGGGGAGTGGAAGGTCAACGGGAAGGCCCTCGAGGAGTACTTCCCCGACAAGGTGCACCAGCAGATCATCAAGGAGCCGTTGATCTCGCTCGGTGTCGAGGGCGGGTACGACGTGTTCGCGCGCCTGAACGGCGGTGGCCCCAGTGGTCAGGCCGGTGCGCTGCGTCACGGTCTCGCCCGCGCGCTCGCCGGGCTCGACCCGGAGAACAACCGGCCGACCCTGAAGAAGGCCGGCTTCCTCACTCGCGACGCCCGCGAGGTGGAGCGGAAGAAGGCCGGGCTCAAGAAGGCCCGCAAGGCCCCGCAGTACTCCAAGCGGTAACGACCGCAGGACCCTCATGTCCGCCGCGTGCGGCGTGACACGCCACGGCCCGCCCGGGTCTCCCCGATGGAGGCCAGAGCGGGCCGTAGCTGTTTCTCAGCGTTGTTTTGCCACGGCACGCCTGAGGCGACGGGATACCTTGGGGTCGCGTCTCACGCACCGTGACAGGTCAGTGGTGTTCTTCACGTAGAAGGGGCGAATGGTCCGTGGCTCGGCTTTTTGGTACCGACGGGGTTCGAGGGGTCGCCGGGCGCGACCTCACGGCGACGCTGGCGCTGGATCTCGCCCTCGCCGCGGCGCAGGTCCTGACCGGGGGGCGGCGGGCGAACGGGCGTCCTCGCGCCGTGGTCGGGCGCGATCCGCGGGCGTCCGGTGAGTTCCTGGAGGCCGCTGTGGTCGCGGGGCTGGCGAGTTCCGGTGTGGACGTCGTCCGCCTGGGTGTGGTGCCCACTCCGGGGGTCGCCTATCTCACCGACGCGTTCGAAGCCGACTTCGGCGTGATGCTGTCGGCGAGCCACAACGCCGCCCCGGACAACGGCATCAAGTTCTTCGCGCGGGGTGGCCAGAAGCTTCCGGACGAGGTCGAGGACGAGATCGAGGCCCGCCTGGGCGCCGGCGCCGAACCAGTGGTGGGCGCCGACGTCGGCCGGGTCAGCGACGCCTCCGACGGTGCCGAGCGCTACGTCCGTCACCTTCTCGACTCGGCCCCCTACCGGCTCGACGGGCTGCGCGTGGTGGTGGATTGCGCGAACGGCGCTGCGACCCGTGTGGCGCCCGACACGCTGCGGCGCGCCGGCGCTGAGGTCGTCACCATCGGTGACCGGCCCGACGGCCTGAACATCAACGAAGGATGCGGGTCGACCCAGCTCGCGGCGTTGCGCGAGGCCGTGCGCGAGCACGGGGCCGACGCCGGTGTCGCCCACGACGGCGACGCCGACCGCTGTCTCGCGGTGGCGGCGGACGGAACGGTGGTCGACGGGGACCAGATCCTCGGGATTCTCGCCCTGGAGCTGCGGGAGACGGGCCAGCTGGCCGACGACACGCTCGTGATCACGGTGATGTCGAATCTGGGCCTGAAACTGGCCATGAAGGAGGCCGGTATCACGGTGGTCGAGACACCCGTGGGCGACCGTTACGTGCTCGAGGAGATGAAGGCCGGCCACTACTCGCTGGGAGGCGAGCAGTCCGGCCACGTGGTGCTGCTCGACCACGCGAGCACGGGGGACGGCCTACTCACGAGCCTGCACCTGCTCGGGGTGGTGAACCACCGGCGCCAACCCCTCAACGAGCTGGCCAAGGTCATGACCAAGCTGCCGCAGGTGCTCGTCAACGTCTCCGATGTCGACCGGGGCCGGGTCGCGAGCAGTGAGGAACTCGCCGAGGCCGTCGCCCGCGCCGAGGACGAGCTCGGGGAGACGGGGCGGGTGTTGCTCCGGCCGAGTGGCACCGAGCCGAAGGTGCGGGTGATGGTCGAGGCCGCCACGGAGCCGCAGGCGCGGACGGTCGCCGAACGCCTGGCCGAGGTGGTGCGCTCCACACTGGGGCACTGACGCGTCCCGGCCGTGGACACCACCACCGGTACCCCTGTGGGGAGGTGGTGGTGTCGTGGTTGCCGGGGCGGCGGGCCGCCGGCACCGGCTACTCACCGGCTACTCGACCGTGACGCTCTTGGCGAGGTTGCGTGGCTGGTCGACGTCGTTGCCCTTGGCCAGGGCCAGCTCGCAGGCGAACACCTGTAGCGGGATCGTGCTGATGATCGGCTGCAACAGGGTGGGAACCGCCGGTATCTCGATCAGTTCGTCGGCGAAGGGGTGGACGGCGGTGTCGCCCTCCTCGGCGATCACGATCGTGCGCGCCCCTCGGGCACGGATCTCCTGGATGTTGGAGACGATCTTGTCGTGGAGCACACCGCGACCCTCGCGTGAGGGCACGACCACCACGACCGGCAGCCCGTCCTCGATCAGCGCGATCGGCCCGTGCTTGAGCTCACCCGCGGCGAACGCCTCGGCGTGCATGTAGGCGAGTTCCTTGAGCTTGAGCGCGCCCTCGAGCGCGACCGGGTACCCCACGTGTCGGCCGAGGAACAGCACGGTGCTGGCGTCGCTGAGGGAGCGCGCGAGCTGGCGCACCGGGTCGATCGTGGCCAGGACGTTCTCGACCTGCTCGGGCATGTTCGCGAGTTGCGCGATGACCGCGTTGATCTCGTCGCCGAACTTCACCGTGCGCACCTGCGCCAGGTACAGCCCCACCAGATAGCACGCCACGAGCTGGGTGAGGAACGTCTTGGTCGCGGCGACACCGACCTCGGGTCCGGCGTGGGTGTAGAGCACACCGTCGGACTCGCGCGGGATCGTGGACCCGTTGACGTTGCAGATGGCCAGTACCCGGGCGCGCTGTTCGCGGGCGTACCGCACGGCCATCAGCGTGTCCATGCTCTCGCCGGACTGGGAGATCGCGATCACCAGGGTCTGCCGGTTCAGAATGGGGTCGCGGTACCGGAACTCGCTGGCGACCTCCACCTCGCATGGGACGCGGCACCAGTGCTCGATCGCGTACTTGGCGATCATCCCCGCGTGGAATGAGGTGCCGGCCGCGATGATGACGATCTTCTCGACGTCACGCAGTTCGGACGGGGCGAGCCGCATCTCGTCCAGCGTGAGGGTGCCGTCGACGCCGACGCGTCCCAGGAGGGTGTCGGCCACGGCGCGCGGCTGCTCGACGATCTCCTTGAGCATGAAGTACTCGTAACCGCCCTTCTCGGCGGCGGAGGCGTCCCAGTCGACGTGGTACTCACGTACCTCGGCGGGGTTTCCGTCGTAGTCGGTGATGGTCACGGAGTCGGCACGTAGCTCCACGACCTGGTCCTGGCCCAGCTCGACCGCGTCGCGGGTGTGCGCGATGAACGCGGCGACATCGCTGGCGAGGAAGTTCTCGCCCTCGCCCCGGCCCACGACCAGGGGGGAGTTGCGCCGCGCGGCCACCACCAGGTCGGGCTCCTCAGCGAACATGGCGACGAGGGTGAAGGCCCCCTCGAGGCGCCGGCAGACCGACCTCAGGGCCGCCGCCAGGTCGTTGTCGCCTCGGTCGTGCAGCTCCGCGGCGAGCAGATGCGCGGTGACCTCGGTGTCGGTCTCGGAGGTGAACTTGCATCCGCGTTCCTCCAGTTCCAGGCGCAGCGCGGCGAAGTTCTCGATGATCCCGTTGTGGATCACGGCCACCCGGTTGTCGTGGTCGACGTGGGGGTGGGCGTTGACATCGGTGGGTGGGCCGTGCGTGGCCCACCGGGTGTGTCCGATCCCGATACCGTCGGCGGCGGGCGCGTTGTGGTCCAGCGCCGCGCGCAAGTTGGCGAGCTTGCCGGCCCGCTTCTCCGTCTGGAGCCTGCCGTCACTGAGAACGGCGATGCCCGCGGAGTCGTACCCCCGATACTCAAGCCGTGCGAGGCCGTCCACAACGACCTCGAGCGCCGGTTGTGGCCCGACGTAGCCAACGATTCCGCACATGGGCGCAAGCGTAGCCAACCGTGCGGGCTACTCAGACACCGGAACACACCAAACCATTCGGTATTTTCGCAGGTATCGGTATAGACCACTGCGGTATCTCGCGGTCCCGACGCACGTCAGAGCCGGGGAACCCTCCGGGAAGGCGAGTCGTAGAGAGCCGAGGTCGAGGGAGAGACATCGCCCACGCCGGTCCGACAGAGGACGGGTACGTGTCGTCGCGGGAGAGAGCGGGGGCGCAGAGCGTGTGGTCCGATGTGGCAGGGGCGGTTGAGGGGGGCCGATCGGCTTTCGTCTAAGGTGGGCAAACGTGTCTCACGCGACCAAGAATGGCGTCTCCTCGCCCTACGTTGAGCTCGACCGGGCGGCGTGGGCGGCGCTGCGCGACTCCACCCCGCTCGCCCTGACCGAAGCCGAGCTCGAGGTGCTGCGCGGGACGACCGACCCCACCTCGATGGACGAGGTCCGCGACATCTACCTCCCCCTATCGCGGCTGCTCAACCTGTATGTCAAGGCCACCCGGCAGCGTCACGCCGCGGTGCGCGCGTTTCTCGGTGAGGATGACCGGCCGGCCCCCTTCGTCATCGGGGTGGCCGGCAGCGTCGCCGTCGGCAAGTCGACCACGGCCCGGCTGCTGCGCACCCTCCTCGCCCAGTGGCCCGACCATCCCAGCGTCGAGCTGGTGAGTACCGACAACTTCCTCCACCCGAACTCCGTGCTGCAACAGCGCGGGATCATGAACCGCAAGGGCTTCCCCGAGAGCTACGACCGGCGCGCGCTGGTGCGGTTCGTGTCGGAGATGAAGGCCGGTGCGGCTCGGGCGGAGCTGCCGGTCTACTCGCACCTGGCCTACGACATCGTTCCCGGCGGTGTGCAGACCGTGTACCGGCCCGACATCCTCATCGTCGAGGGGATCAACGTGCTGCAGCCGCCGCAGCCGGGGCGGCTGGCGGTGGCGGACTTCTTCGACTTCTCCATCTACGTCGACGCCCGGGTGGAGCACATCCGGCAGTGGTACCTGGACCGGTTCCGTGAGCTGCGGCGCACCGCGTTCTCCGACCCGCGTTCCTACTTCCACTCCATCGCCACCCAGGCGGACGAGGAGGAGGCGATGACGTTCGCGTCACAGACCTGGCGCACCATCAACGAGGTGAACCTGGTCGAGAACATCCTGCCCACTCGCGGCCGGGCCACGCTCGTGCTGTACAAGGGCGAGGACCACCGGATCCGCCGGGTGCGGCTGCGCAAGACCTGAGTCGCGAGCCGGGGCGATGCGGTGGGTGCCGCGCGGGTAGGAACCCGGGTGAGTGCGCTCCCCGAGTGGGAGAATCAGTGGAAATCACCGTTACGGGACGGCACCGATGGCTACTCTGGGCGACGACAACGATCCGACCGTCGGAGGCGATGACATGAGCGCTCCCCCCGTGACCGAACCGGAGGTCGCTCTCGAACCGAGCGTGCGCGTGCCGGTGCCGCCCCCCGAAGGCTTCACCGCCGATGACCTCGACCGGATTCCGGATCTCCCCTCGCACACCGAGCTCATCGACGGGAGTCTCGTCCTCGTGAGTCCACAGAAGTTGTTCCACATGCTGGTTATGCGTCTCCTGGACCGGCGATTGGAGACGAACATGCCGGATCACTTCAGAGTACGCCGGGAGATGACCGTGACTCTGGGGCCCAGGCAGCGGCCCGAACCCGACGTCATGGTGGTCCGCGCGGACGCCGAGCAGGAGGGGGACCAGACCACCTATCCGCCCGATTCCGTGGTCCTGGCGGTCGAGGTGGTCTCACCGGACTCCGCGGTGCGCGACCGCGAGCGTAAGCCGCAGCTCTACGCCCAGGCCGGGATCCCGCACTTCTGGCGCGTCGAGAACGACGGCGGTGAACCGAAGGTCTACGTCTACGAGCTGGACCCGGCAACCCGGGCCTACGTGGCCACCGGTATCCACCACAACCGGCTCAAGCTCGACCGGCCGTTCGACATCGACATCGACCTGACCGAGATCGACCGGATGTGAGCCGGGTGCCCTCGGCTCCTACGCGGAGTGGGCCGGGGCCGCCGAGCGGCGGTGCTCCACGTGCCCCTTGCCGGAGAGGCACGAGGCGAACGGGCCGGTCTCGGCGCAGAGCCGATCCAGCGCGGGGTCGAGGTGGTCGCGGTGCCAGATCCCGGGGCCGGTCGCCCCGGACACGGTGGTGTCGGTGAGCTCCTGGTAGGCCAGGCGCAGCGCGTGCAGCCGGCCGACCGCCTCATGGTGCTCCCACCAGACCGGACACCAGGGGAGCGCCTCACCGACGTACACCGGCACCAGGAAGTCGTTCACCCACGTCACGAGGGAGCTGAGCTCGCTCTTGTACGCCTCGCGCGACAGGTTGAAGATGAACGGCGCCGCGTCGGACGTCGGGCTCTCCTCCGATGGCTCCTGTGGCGCCGTCGAAGCGAGGTCGCTGAGCTGGGTCTGCAGCCGGATGACGTCCGCGCCGAGCCTGTGCATGGCGTTCTGCAGATGGGCGACGCGGTCGGACAGTCCGTCCTCCGTCGCGATGCGGTCGTCGGTTGAGGTCATGCGGTGGGTCCCGTGCTGCTCTTCGTGCCTGGAATCTGGCTCCACCAGTAAATCAGGGGGCGACGCGCACCCGTGCA
Organism: Halostreptopolyspora alba; assembly: GCA_003725585.1. Taxonomy (GTDB): domain Bacteria; phylum Actinomycetota; class Actinomycetes; order Streptosporangiales; family Streptosporangiaceae; genus Lipingzhangella; species Lipingzhangella alba. The sequence continues at coordinate 67,296 of RJMB01000014.1, forward strand.
CTACGGCGGGCGGGTCCGGGGCTTACGACCGTAATGTCCCACGCGTGGTGACCGCCACCGGCCGGCGTGCTTTCTCGTGGCGCTCTGGGGCATGCTCGAGGGCGAGAGGGGTCACATCGGAACGGCGACGCTTCGAGGAGGCGGCGTGCGCTACGCACACACGGTGGACACGGTGCGCGGGGCCGAGGGGGAGCTGATGGCGCGGCTGCCCGACGGCGCGCTGATGCGGCGGGCGGCGACCGGGTTGGCCCGGGTGTGCGCGCGGGTGCTCCCGCGTGTCTACGGATCTCGCGTCGTGCTTCTCGTCGGCGGTGGCGACAACGGGGGTGACGCCCTCTACGCGGGCAGTCAGCTGGCCAGCCGTGGCGCCGCGGTGCGGGCGCTGCTCGTCGGTTCGCGGGTACACGAGGGTGGCCTGTCCGCGTTGCGGTCGGCGGGTGGCCGTGCGGTGGAGGTGCCGCGTACCACGGAGATCCCGGCGGGATCCGAGGCGGCCACCGAGATGGCCGCGGCGGACCTGATCGTCGACGGCCTCGTCGGGATCGGCGGAACCGGCGGGCTCCGCGGCCCGCACGCCTCCCTGGCCGCTCTCGCCGGCGCCACCGAGACACCGACCGTGGCCGTGGACCTGCCGAGCGGGATCGAGGCCGACACCGGCGCTGTCGAGGGCACGGCCGTGCGCGCCGACGTCACCGTGACGTTCGGGACGCACAAGCCGGGTCTTCTCGTCAGTCCCGGAGCCGAGCACGCCGGCGTCGTGGAGCTCGTCGATATCGGGCTGGCCGGTGAGCTACCGACGGCGCGCCTGGAGTCCCCACAGGCCGGCGACGTCGACGTGTCGCTGCCGCGTCCGGGGCCGGAGTCCACCAAGTACCGTCGCGGGGTGCTCGGCATGGCGGTGGGCTCCGACCGCTACCGCGGCGCCGCTGTGCTGGCGGCGGGCGGCGCGTTGCGGGGCGGCGTGGGGATGCTCCGGTACGCGGGCCACGACGCCGTGGCGACCGAGGTGCTGCGCCACTGGCCCGAGGTGGTGGTGTCGGTACTCGATCCCGAGGACCCGCTGGCCGGCCTTCCCGAGCGGGTGGACGCGTGGGTCGTCGGGCCGGGACGCGGGGTCGACGGCGACGCGGAGACGGAACTCGAGGCGATCCTGGGATCCCCCCTCCCGGTGCTGCTCGATGCCGACGCGGTGACCCTCCTGGGGACGCGCCCGCGGCTCGTCCGCGACCGTGAGGCTCCCACGCTGCTCACTCCGCACGCGGCAGAGATGGCGCGGCTGCTTCCCGACACCAGCCCACGAGAGATCGAGGCGCGGCGGCTGGAGTACGCGACCCGGACCGCCGAGGAGTACGGCTGCGTGGTGCTGCTGAAAGGGTCGACGACGGTCATCGCCGAGCCGGGGCGTCCCGCGCTGGCCGACCCGAACGGGACATCGCTCCTGGCCACGGCCGGAACCGGGGATGTGCTGTCGGGGCTGGTCGGTAGCCTGCTCTCCGGCGGACTGGCGCCCCGGGAGGCCGCGATGTGTGGGGCCTACCTCCACGGGTTGGCCGCCCGGCTGGCGCACGACGGCGGGCCCATATCCGCCTCGGACCTCATCGGCGCCCTGCCGTCCGCGATCCGGGCACTGCGGACGGAATGAGCGGGGTGCTACGCCTGGCCCCACGGGGATGTCGCCACGGTGGTGGAGACACACCGCGGTCGGGCGTTGGCGCCGCGATCAGGACGGCTTGATTCGCGTGTGTTCCGTCGCGGTAACGTAGGCGCGCTTCAAGGGTTCTGGCCGCACTCTCCCGCCTCGTTCGTGGCCGGCGCCATCGCAGACACCTCGGAAACGGGCAGGGTAAAGGGAACTCATGGACGAACAGGCGATGCTCACGCGCGACCTCGTCCTGCGCCTCTGCGCTAACGCGACGGAGTTCGACCAACAGTGGCTGCGGACCGATCGCAAGGTCGTCGTTCCGTTCACCGCTGCCCGCGACACGAAACTGATCCGGGCGATCATCGCGGCGGGTGACGCCATGGGCGTCGACCGTCTGCTGGTCTGTCGCACCCGGGCCGAGTACGCCTACGAGCCGGTGACGGAGGTTCCGGGCCGCGCCGACGCCATCGTCGCCCTCATCCGGAGCTGGGGTGACGAGCCCACCGATTTCGTCGTCGCGGTCGAGGACTTCTCCGCCGCGGTGCTGGTGACCGCCTCCACCCTGACGGTGGCGGCCGGGCCCGACGACTTCGTACGACAACTCGTGGGCTCCGACATGGCCCAGGCGCGGGTGGACTTCGGGGAGGAGGCGCGGACCGGGCGCGACCCCGACCTGCTGCGCGCCGCGCAGCAGTACGGGTGTCTGGAGTTCGGGGGCCGCCACGCGCGGGGAACCCGCGGGCCGGGGCCAGACCTCGTGGAGCGGATCGCCCGGCGCGCGGAGTCCATGCGGGAGAATTACCCGGCAACGGTCAGCGGGCTGCGTGTGCTGCGCGGGACGTGGGGGTGGGCCATGGTGGTGGCACTGCTCCTGGCTTCGGTGTTCGTCGAGCAGATCTCCGCCGTGTTCGGGATCGCGGTCACCGTGGTGTGGCTGCTCTTCCAGCTCGCGTGGCCCGCCCGTTCGCGTACGGTCAGCTTCGCCACGCTGACAACCGTGCTGTCCCTGGGGGCCGTGGCCCTCGTTCCGATCGCGCTGGCCCAACAGACCGTGGCCGCGACGACCGGGATCGCGCTCGACGGATGGGCCGGGCACACCTACATCGCCGTTCCCACCGAGGAGGTGGGCAAGCTCGTTCCGGTGGTGGTGTGCTGGCTGTTCGCGCGGCACCGTTTCAAGCGTCTCGCCTCGGTCGACTACCTGCTGCTCGCCGCGGCCTCCGGTGCCGGTTTTCACCTGGCCGAGCGCGGCCTCCGGGCCCTCGTGGTGGAGCCCCCCGTTCTCGCCGTGATCGAGGCCCAGCACGGGCTGTTCACCCTGTTGCCCGGGTGGTACCACGCCCCGGAGGGGCCGTACTTCTCCGGTCACGCCGTGACAACCGGCCTCATCGGGGCCGCGTTCGGCTTGGCGACCGTCGGGTACCGGCGCTACGGGGCGTGGCTGTGGGCGCTGCCGCCGCTGGCGGCGGCGGTCGCCGCGGTCGAGCACATGACGTTCAACGCGGCACAGGTCGGCGTCGAACCGACCGCGGTGACCAGCGCCATGTCCGCGTTCACAGCCAACGGCGCGCTAACGCGCTGGATCCTGCTGCTCCTGCTGGTCCTCGCCGTCATCCTGGACTACCGCCTGGCGCGCCCGACCGCCGACGTCACCCCGCCCCTACCGGGGCACCCCCCGCTCGGGTCGCTGCGGCGGTGGGCCCGCGGGTACACGGTACGGATGGGGGCCCGCGTCCCCGGCGACATCGCCCCCGTGTTCCGTAGGGTCGCGCTGGCCTGGGCGCGGCTGCCCGCGGTGCTGGTCACCACGTTGTCCTCGGTTCTGCACGAGTTCGCGTTGTCACTGGTCGCCGCGAGCCGTGGCCCCGGGGCGCTCTGCGACACCTGGCGGTTCCTGCGCCGGCGCCGGGCGTTGGCGATGGGGGCGGCGCGCGCGGGGGACCGCGCCTGGCGCCGTTTCCCGAGCAGGGAGGAGGTGGCCGCGACCGAGCGCGACCTCGCCTCCCGGCTCGACCTGGCGCCGGTCACCGCCGCCGCGGTGGGCGCGGCCGCGGTGATGCTGGTGGCCTCCACTGTCTCCAGCGTGGCCACGGGTGCTCGCGGTGCCGCCGGCAGCGCCGCCTACGCCGCGACAGCGCTGCGTGACGTGGGCGTGTGGCTGGACTCGGTTCCCCAAGGGACCCAGACATGGGTGTGGGTGGCGGCCGTGGCCCTGCTCAGCCTGCTGGCCACCGGCTGGCGGGTGCCGCACGCACACCCCGGGATCCGGAACTTCCTGCGAGCCCCGGGCGCCAACACCAGCCTCATCCTGGGCGCCTTCGCCCCCGGTCAGCTCCCCTACGCGGTCACTGGGCTGGTCGGCATGGCCCTGCCCCGCGGCACCTCCCGGCTGCTCCGCGGATAGGTGGTGTTTTCGGGCTCGCTGGTGCTCGCGTGGTCGGGTGCCCTGGGGGTCGGGGACCCTCGGGTACCTGCGGTGGGGGGCGTTCAGGGGGGCGGCGCGTGCCACACTGGAAACCATGCCGCCGTTCGCCGAAGCCCGCGTCGACCTGGGCGCGATCAGTGAGAACATCGCCGCGCTGCGGCGCCACGCGCCGTCCTCCCAGGTTATGGGGGTTGTGAAAGCCGACGGGTACGGGCACGGTATGCTTCCCGCCGCCCGCGCGATGCTGGCCGGGGGCGCGACATGGTTGGGGACGGCGTTCGTCGAGGAGGCCCTGGAGCTACGCCGCGCGGGCATCGCCAGCCGCGCTGTGGCGTGGATCCTCCCTCCGGGGGCCCCGCTGGTCGAGGCCGTCGACGCCGACATCGACCTCGGGGTCAGCGCGCTCTGGCTGGTCGAGGGCATCGCCACCGCCGCCCACGAGGCCGGTCGACCCGCCCGGGTGCATCTCAAGGTCGACACCGGGCTCAGCCGTGGCGGTGTGGTCACCGACGCGTGGCCGGCGGTGGTCGAGGCGGCGGCGCGCGCCGAGGCCGCCGGGCTGATCCGGGTCGCCGGGGTGTTCTCGCACTTCGCCTGCTCAGACGAGCCCGGCCACCCCTCCATCGGCGCGCAGCTGAACGCGTTCCACGAGGCCCTGGAGGTCGCGGAGAAGGCCGGCCTGCGCCCGGAGGTGCGGCACCTCGCGAACTCCGCCGCCACGCTCACCCTGCCCGAGAGCCACTTCGACCTGGTGCGGCCCGGCATCGCCAGCTACGGACTGAGCCCCATCCCCGACCTCACGGGCACCGGGCTGCGCCCCGCCATGACGCTGCGCTCCACGATCGCCCTGGTGAAACGGGTTCCCGAGGGGAGCGGGGTCTCCTACGGACACCGCTACGTCACCGACCGGGCCACCACGCTCGCCCTGGTTCCGCTGGGGTACGGCGACGGCGTTCCGCGGGCGGCCACCAACACCGCCCCCGTGTTCGTCGCCGGTCGCAGGCGAACGATCGCCGGCACCGTGTGCATGGACCAGTTCGTCCTCGACCTCGGGGACGACGGTGAGGTGGAGACCAACAAGGTCGAGGCGGGCGACTACGCTGTTCTCTTCGGGGCCGGTGACGGGGGCGAACCCACCGCACAGGACTGGGCCGCGGCGCTCGACACGATCCCCTACGAGATCGTGACCCGTATCAGCCCCCGGGTGCCACGCGTCCACGTCGGCGGCCACGAGGCCGGCCAACCCTAGGCGCGGGCCGGGTGCGCGGCGTGGCGGGGAACGTCCCGCTTCCGGTTCGTTGTCAATACCCTGGAGGTGTGGGAACCTCACCCTCCTCCGGAGCGATACGGCTGTGAGCTCATGACCGACACAACTGCCCTCCCCGGCGGGAACACCGCCCTGTTCGACGCGGACACCGACGCGTGCACGCGCGCTGTCGCCCGGCGGGTCGCCGGGCTGCTACACCCCGGTGACCTGGTGATCCTGTCCGGGCCACTCGGCGCCGGAAAGACCACGTTCGTGAAGGGCATCGCCGAGGGGCTCAACGTGCGTGGCCCCATCACCTCGCCGACCTTCGTGATCTCGCGGATCCACCCCTCGCTGGACGCCGGCCCCGCCCTCGTGCACGTCGACGCCTACCGGTTGGGCGGCGCGGCCGAACTGGACGACATCGACCTGGACGCCACCCTCGGTGACTCCGTGACGGTCGTGGAATGGGGCGACGGGGTCGCCGAGGAGCTCACCGACGACCGGCTGGAGGTCACCATCGAACGGCGCCCCGACGACACCCGGGGCATCCACATGACCGGTGTCGGCGCCCGATGGGCGCACGTGGTGCTGGACGCGCAATAGGCTGGTGCATCGTGCTGCTTCTGGCTTTCGACACCGCGACTCCGGCCGTCACCATCGCGGTCTGCGAGTTAGACGGGGACGGCGCGCGGGTGCGCGCCGAGACGTCCTCGGTGGACGCCCGCCGCCACGGTGAACTGCTCACCCCGGGAATCCGCGAGGTCACACGGGAGGCGGGGGTGACCCTGGCCGAGCTGACCCACATCGCGGTCGGCATCGGCCCCGGCCCCTACACCGGGCTGCGTGTCGGCCTGGCCACCGGGCACGCCCTGGCCGAGGCCCTCGACGTTCCCTGCCACGGAGTCGCCACCCTGGACGCCCTCGCGTTCGCCTCGCGACGGGACGCGCCGTTCATCGCGGCCAGCGACGCCCGCCGCAAGGAGGTGTTCTGGGCCCGCTACGAGGACGCGCGAACCCGAACAGGGGAGATCGCCGTCGACAGGCCCGCCGATGTCGTGACGTCCGGGCTGCCGGTGATCGGGCACGGCGCGGCGATGTACGGCGACGTCTTCGGCCAGCCACCCGAGGCGGACGAGCCGCTGTACCCGACGGCGGCCGCGCTGGGTGAGGTCGCCGTGCGGCGGCTCGCCGAGGGCCGTGAGCTTCCCGACGCGCGACCCGTCTACCTGCGTCGCCCCGACGCCGCGCTGCCGGGGGCCCCGAAGAAGGTGCGGCAGTGACGGGCGTGGGCTCCGGGGTCCGGGTGCGGACCATGACCGAGGACGACGTCGCCAGGGTTATGGAGCTGGAGCGCGCCACGTTCCTGGACGACGCGTGGAGCGAGTCCCTGATGCGCCAGGAACTGGCCGAGGCCACCCGTCGCTACTTCGTCGCCGAGACCCGGCCCTGTCCGGAGGACCCGCGGGGCACGGGCGAGGCGTGGATCTGCGGGTACGCGGGCCTGCGCACGGTCCCTCCCGAAGGTGACGTGCAGACCATCGCGGTCGACGAGGGGCAGTGGGGAAAGGGCGTCGGTACGACCCTGTTGACCCACCTGCTCGACACGGCACGCGATTTGGGAATCATCGACGTGTTCCTGGAGGTGCGCTCCGACAACCCGCGCGCCCGGGAGCTGTACCGCAGGTTCGGCTTCGGTGAGATCGGCGTGCGCCGGGGGTACTACCGTGACGCCGACGCGATCGTGATGCGCCGTAGTGACACCGGCACGCGTGGTCCGGGCGCCTGAGCGCGCGAGAGCGGGGCCCGCTGGCGGGCCGGCGAGAAGAGGGCAGGATGAGTAGCGACGAACACCCCCTGGTCCTGGGGATCGAGACCTCGTGCGACGAGACCGGGGTCGGCCTGGTGCGTGGCTGTGGGCTGCTCAGCGACGAGGTGGCCTCCAGCGTCGACGAGCACGCCCGCTTCGGCGGGGTGGTGCCCGAGGTGGCCAGCAGGGCGCACCTGGAGGCCATGACCCCGACTGTGCGACGCGCGGTGGGTGGCCCGGACCTGATTCCCGACGACGTCGCCAAGCGGCTCCGTGACGTCGACGCGATCGCGGTCACCGCGGGGCCGGGGCTGGCCGGGGCGCTGCTGGTGGGCATCTCCGCGGCCAAGGCGTACGCGCTGGCGTTGGACGTGCCACTCTACGGTGTGAACCACCTGGTCGGGCACGTGGCGGTGGACCAGCTGGAGCACGGCCCGCTGCCCAAACCGTGTGTGGCGCTGCTGGTGTCGGGAGGCCACACCTCCCTGTTGTACGTGGGCGACCTCGCCACCGACGTGCGGCTGCTCGGTGACACCGTGGACGACGCCGCGGGGGAGGCTTACGACAAGGTGGCCAGGCTCCTCGGACTCGGGTACCCGGGCGGGCCGCCGATCGACCGTGCCGCCCGCGAGGGCGACCCGACGGCGATCCACTTCCCGCGCGGCAAGTGGGGCGACGGCAGCCTCGACTTCTCGTTCTCCGGGCTGAAGACCGCGGTGGCGCGGTGGGTGGAGGACGGCCAGCGCGACGGCCGCGCGCCGTCGGTGCCCGACATCGCCGTCGCGTTCCAGGAGTCCGTCGTCGACGTGCTGACCCGCAAGGCCGTGGACGCCTGCGTCAGCCACGGGGTGGGGCACCTGGTGATCAGTGGCGGTGTGGCGGCGAACTCGCGGCTGCGCGAGCTGGCGGGCCAGCGGTGCGAGGCGGCCGGCGTCGAGCTACGCGTGCCCTCTCCCCGCCTGTGCACCGACAACGGGGCGATGATCGCCGCCCTGGGCGCCGAGGTGGCCGCTGCCGGTCTGCCGCCGTCCCCCCTCGACCTCGCGGCCGACACCTCACTTCCGGTGGAGCGCCCGCTGGCGACATAGGGGTTTCCGTAGTGTGGTCACCGTCGCGGGAACCGGCCCCTTCCCGGTGGCGGATCGTCCCGTCGATCCGGTCGCCGAAGTCGACGATGGGACCGGGTTCGCACGGTCGCCGCTGAGCTGGGGGTCAAGCCGGCGTTACTGACGCGGACGCGGGTCGAGGAGCGAGTCACCTCCGCGGAACCACCCGTTGCAGCGCTCGACGCCTGGTCGAGGATCATGCGCGAGGTCGTTCGCGAGGAGTTGCGTGAGGCGGGGCCGCGCGCGTCGTGACAATCCCGTGCGGTGGGGCCGGCCCGTCCGGGCCGGCCCCACTCGTGTCCCGTGCCGGGAGGCGCGGTCCCGGTTACTCGTCGTCCTCGTCGTCGTCCTCGTAGCGGCGCTTCTTCTTGATGTCCTTGGCTTCCTTGCCGTCCTTGCCGCCGGGACGCAGCAGGGCCTCGGCGAGGGCGAGCATGGTCTCCTCGAGCGCGGCGAGCCGCTTGGTGACGTCGTCGTGTGAGGAGTCCACGGCCTCGCTGATCGTCTCCTCGAACTCGTGGCGGTCGGGCCGGGACTTCAGCTCGCGCAGCAGCGGTTCGAGGGCGTCGCTGAGGTGCTGGTCGATGGCGTCGAGCTTGTCGGAGTGGTCGACCACCGGGCGTTCCACGAGCTCGGTCAACCGGCGGTGGACCTCGCTGACCTCCATGGAGGCGGGCAGCTGGCCGAGGCGCTGGTTGATCGCCTCCATGCGGTCGTCGATGGCCTCGAGCCGGCTGTCAACCCCTTCGAAGTGGCCGTTCACCCCCTCGAACTGGCCCTCGACCCCGTTGACGCGGCCCTCGATGCCGTCGAGTCGCCCGCTGACCCCGTCGATCTTGCCCTCGATGCCTTCGAAGTTGCCCTCGAAGTGCCCCTCGAAGGTGTCGAACCGGTCGGTCACCCGGCCGAGGTTGTGCTCGAACTCGGTGGTGATGGTGCTGAGGTGCTGGTCCACCTTGCCGGTCAGCTCGCTGTGCTGCTGGGCCAGGCGTTCGTCCATGGCGGAGCGGTACTCCTCCAGCAGCGTGGCCAGGGCCTCGTGGCGCTCCTCGCCCTTGGCGCGCAGCGCGGTGATGCTCTCCTCCAGGGAGCCGCGCAGCTCCCGCAGCCCGGCGTCGGCCTTCGCGCGGTCCTCGTCGGCCTTGGAACGCAGGGTCTCGACGGTCTCGTGGAGCTTGGTGTCGAGGTGCTCGGTGTCGGCCTCGCCGCGCTCCCGCAGCTCGGCGCGGTGCAGCTCCAGCTGCTCGTGCAGCTCGCCCAGCCGTTGGCGCAGGTGCGAGCGGAGCTCGCCGAGCTTCTCCTCGGTGGACTCGGTGAGCTTGGCGACGGCGTTGTTGGCGTCGGCGACGGCGGCGGTCGCCTCGGCGTGGTTCTCCTCGGCCTGGGTGGACAGGCGCGTGCTGGTCTCGGCGAGCTTGGTGGTGAGTGTCTCGTGCAGTTCGGTGGTCCGGTTGTTGAGGGATTGCAGGCCCTCGTCGAGCTTGCTCGCCATCTCGGTGTGCCGTTCGTCGGCCTTGGCGTGTACCTCCTCGGCGGTGGCATCCAGCTTGGTGGTGAGCGTCTCGTGCAGCTCGGTGGTCCGGCTGTTGAGGGACTGCAGGCCCTCGTCGAGCTTGCTCGCCATCTCGGTGTGCCGTTCGTCGGCCTTGGCGTGTACCTCCTCGGCGGTGGCATCCAGCTTGCTGGTGACCGCCTCGTGCTGCTCGCGAACGGCGGTGCGCAGCTCCTCCTGGCGCTCCCCGAAGACCCGCTCCAGGGCCTGGCGACCGTCGGCGACCGCGTTCTCCAGGGTCTCGCGGCCTTCGGTGATGGTGGCCTTGAGCTCCTCGTTCCGCTCGGTCGCCGCGTTCATGGCGGTCTCGTGCTGCTGGTCCAGCCGCTCGTTGAGGGTGCTGAGCGTGGTCTCGAGGGCCTCGGCGCGCGTCTGGAACGTCTCCATGGCGGTGTCGAGCTGGCTGAAACGCTCCTCGACGTTGGAGGCGAGCCGCTCCAGGCGTTCGGTGACCGCGTCGAGCTGACTTGTGGTGTGCGAGTCGTTCTCGGCGAGGGAGTCCAGCCGGCTCGTGACGGTCTCGAGGGTGCCCGATATCCCGCGGATGTCCGTACGCAGCGCCGGCATCTCCAGGAGCGGCTTGACGCGCTCACCGACCAGCTCGATGTGCTCGGCCAGCGTCTCGGCCCATTCGGGTGGGCGGGAGGCCAGGTCGTCGACGCGTGCTTGGATGGAGGCGACCGACTCGGTCAGGGCGGTGAACTCGCGTTCACGGAACTCGCGTAGCAGCCACTCCATGCCCTCGAGTCGCTGGCGCATCTCCTCGGTGACCGCACCCTGTGACTTCTGCTCGGACACCTGATCCTGTGCGGCCTTTGACAGGAGGTCCCGCATTCGGTCGGAGATCCCGGTCTGACCTCCTCCGTTGAGGAAGTTGTGGTTGGTCTGTTCCACCGAGGTGCTCCTTAAAGCTAGGGCGGCGCGTCCACCCGGCTGGGTGGGTGATGTTCCTGACGGGGGCGGCGGGCTCGTGGACAACGGTCGCTCCCTGGGTGGGCACCAGTGGCAACGGGGTGCCTACGCGCCGTGAGTGTGGGGGTGCGGGTAACGACCTGTTCGTCACACGGGGGCCGCCGGACGAATCCAACGGGCGGGGATATGGATCCAGCGTGCTCAGTTTAACGACACGATCCTCGATCGCCCATGTAAGCCAGAAAAATGCGCGGTTGTAGCGCTTGCGGGCGGGCGGAGGTTCGTGCGCCCTTTGTCGTGTTCCTGAGTGTTGTCGCGGTGCGTGAGACTCACGCTTTCCCGACGTCCCCGCTCGCTGAGCCTGTGACCTCGGAACACAGCAAACTGATGGGGCGCTCGCCGATTCGGGTGAGGACCACGACGGCCGTTTCGGGGCCCGTGGGCTTCAGGTCGCGGCGCAGCTTGTCCACATCCACCGCCGAACCGCGTTTCTTAATCGTTACGGTTCCGACGCGCCGTTCGCGCAGTGCGGCCCGTAGCCGTTTCAGCGAGAACGGCAGCACCTCGTGCACCTCCAGGGCCCGACAGAGCGGAGTGTCGACCAGGCGGTCGGAGGTGATGTAGGCGATGTTGGGGTCGAGCAGTGCCCCGTCGAGCGACGCCGCGGCCTCGGCCACCAGGTGCGCCCGGACCACCGCCCCGTCGGGTTCGTACAGGTAACGCCGCGGCGCCGCGATGTCGGGTGTGCCCAGGGTGGGATCGGCGGTCAGTGTGGCCGGCGCGTCATCGCCGCGCAGCAGGGTGGCCCGGCGCTCCGCCGCGTCCAACGTGCCGAACCACAGTGTGGCCTCCTTCACCTCGCCGCCCACCGAGACCCACTCGGCGCCGGCATCCGTGGGGATGAGCTCGTGGGGGATTCCGGGCGCGGTCTTCACGCACGCCGCCGGTGCCGTCCGGGCGAGGGCCACGACCGTGTCCCACGGCGGTGAGTAGGCGCCGGGGTCGAACACCCGGCCCCGGGCGCCGCGCCGGGCGGGGTCGCTGAACACCGCGTCGTAGTCGCGGACCGCGGCGGTGAGCTCCACGGCGTCGGCCTGGTGTGCCCGTGCCCGCTCCGTGAGCCCACGGGCGCTGATGTTGGCGGAGGCGACGGCGACCGTGAACGGGTCTGCGTCGACACCGTCGACCCTCAGGCCCGCCTCGGCCATGCTCAGTAGGTCGGCCCCGATGCCGCATCCCAGGTCGGCGACCCGGGCACCCGCGCCCAGGCCGGCGGCCAGCCTCCCGGCGCGGTACTCGGCGACCCGGCGGCGTGTGGCCTGCTCCAGGCCGGTGGAGGTGAAGTACATTCGCCGGGCGGCCTCGCCGAACTTCTCCCGTGCCCGCCCGCGCAGCCGCGCCTGGGTCAACGCCGCCTGTACCACATCGGAGCCGGGAACTCCGAGGTCCTCGAACGCCTCGTCGCTGGCGTCGGGGGAGCGGCGGAGTCGGGAGGCGGCCCTGAGCGGGTCGTTCGTGACCTCGGCCGGGTCGACGGAGTCGAGCAGCCGCTGGCCGGGCGGGGTCAGCAGCGCGTGAAAAGCGGCCGTGTGCTCGCTGATCGCCACTGTTGTCCCTCCGTGACCAGTTGTTTGACGTGCCGCATGGGCGGGGCTAATGTTCCGTACTGGCACTCTCCAAGGTAGAGTGCTAATCGCGACGAGGTCGGTCTGGCACCCGCGACGGCAGGCCGCCGTGGTCGCCCCTTTATACGCATGCCGCTTCGAAAATTCGAACCTGAAGGGGGAGGTCACAACCGTGTCGACCGCCACCAAGACCGTGCTTAAGCCGCTTGACGACCGCGTTGTTGTCAAGACTCTCGAGGCCGAGCAGACCACGGCATCCGGCCTGGTCATCCCGGACACCGCGAAGGAGAAGCCCCAGGAGGGCGAGGTCCTCGCCGTTGGCCCGGGCCGCCTGGACGACAGCGGGAAGCGTGTCGCCCTCGACGTGAAGGTCGGCGACGTCGTCCTGTACAGCAAGTACGGCGGCACCGAGGTCAAGTACGACAACGAGGAGTACCTGGTGCTCTCGTCCCGCGACCTGCTCGCGGTCGTCGAGAAGTAAGGTCTCGGCACCTTCCCACGTCATCGACATGACATTTCCGCCCCGGCCGGCGTGACGCCGGGTGGGGCGGTTTTCGTTCTCCGATGTACCGCACGCGTACATGAACGGATTGAGGACCAACAATGCCGAAGATCCTGGAATTCGAGGACGACGCCCGGCGCGCCCTCGAACGGGGCGTCGACCGCCTGGCCGACGCCGTCAAGGTGACGCTCGGCCCACGGGGCCGCAACGTCGTCATCGACAAGAAGTTCGGCGCGCCCACCATCACCAACGACGGTGTGACCGTCGCGCGTGAGATCGAGCTCGACGACCCCTATGAGAACCTCGGGGCGCAGCTCGTCAAGGAGGTCGCCACCAAGACCAACGACGCCGCCGGCGACGGTACCACCACGGCCACCGTGCTGGCGCGGGCGCTGGTGCACGAGGGGCTGCGCAGCGTTGCCGCCGGTGCCTCCCCGATGGGGCTGAAGAGCGGGATCGACGCCGCCGCCAAGAAGGTCTCCGAGACGCTGCAGCAGAGCGCCCGCGAGATCGAGGAGCGCGACGATATCTCCTATGTCGCCACCAACTCCGCGCAGGACTCCCAGATCGGCGACATGATCGCCGAGGCGTTCGACAAGGTCGGCAAGGACGGTGTCATCACCGTCGAGGAGGCGCCGACCTTCGGGCTGACCCTCGACTTCACCGAGGGCATGCAGTTCGACAAGGGCTATGTCTCGCCCTACTTCGTGACTGACACGGACCGCCAGGAGGCGGTGCTGGAGAACGCCTACGTCCTGATCAACCAGGGCAAGATCTCCAACCTCAACGAGCTGCTCCCGCTGCTGGAGAAGGTCGTCGAGACCAAGAAGCCCCTGCTGATCATCGCCGAGGACGTCGAGGGCGACGCGCTGGGCGCGCTGGTGCTGAACAAGATCCGCGGCTCGCTGAACGTCGCCGCCGTCAAGGCACCCGGCTTCGGTGAGCGCCGCAAGGCGATGCTGCAGGACATCGCGGTCCTCACCGGCGGCCAGGTCATCGCCGAGGAGGTCGGGCTCACCCTGGAGAACGCCGACCTCGACGTTCTGGGCAGCGCCCGCCGCATCACGATCACCAAGGACGAAACCACGATCGTCGACGGCAACGGCGCGCAGTCCGATGTCGACGAGCGGATCAACCAGATCCGCAAGGAGATCGAGAACAGCGACTCCGACTGGGACCGCGAGAAGCTGCAGGAGCGGCTGGCCAAGCTCGCCGGCGGGGTCTCCGTGCTGCGCGTCGGCGCGGCCACCGAGGTGGAGCTCAAGGAGAAGAAGCACCGCCTGGAGGACGCGATCTCGGCCACCCGCGCCGCGATCGAGGAGGGCATCATCGCCGGCGGCGGCTCCTCGCTGGTGCACGCGGCCTCGGCGATCGACTCGCTCTCACTGACGGGCGACGAGGCCACGGGCGCCCAGATCATGCGCCGCGCGCTGCCCGAGCCGGCCCGCTGGATCGCCGAGAACACCGGAATCCAGGGCTATGTCGTCACCTACCGGATCGGCGAGATGGGACAGGGCCAGGGCTACAACGCCAACACCGGGGAGTACGGCGACCTGATGGCCCAGGGCATCATCGACCCGGTCAAGGTCACCCGCTCCGCCGTGGAGAACGCCGCGTCCATCGCCGGCATGCTCCTCACCACCGAGGCCCTCATCGTGGACAAGCCCGAGGAGGAGGACGAGGACTCGGGCCACGGGCACGGCCACGGCCACTGAGTCCAGGGACGCGGTCGCCTTCCGCGTGCGTGGGCCGAATCTGCACTATCATGCGTGCCCCGGGTTCCGCCCGGGGCACGCACGCGTTTGTCCGGCTTTTCCATAGAATGTGATCGTTCTGTAGCCGGGTATCGTGACGTGCAGGTCTGCGTATGGGGGCATCATTCGTTACGTGACGGATCCACGCGTCGCGGGGGGCACCACGCTCGCGCAGCGCACGAGTGCCCGACGCAGAGCGGACGACACAGAACTGAACCAGCTGACATCGCGCGCGCTCCAGGGCGACCATGGGGCGGTCGACTCGCTCATCCGCGAGGTCCGGCCGATGGTCCTGCGTTACTGTCGGGCGCGCCTGGCCCGTGTGTCCGGCTACGTCCACCACTCCGACGACGTCGCGCAGGAGGTCTGTATCGCCCTGCTGGCCGCGCTCCCGCGCTACCGCGACATGGGACGGCCGTTCGTCGCCTTCGTGTTCGGGATCGCGGCCCACAAGGTGGCCGACGCGCTACGCGGGTCGGCTCGCGCGGACCTGCCGACCGACTCCGTACCGGACCGGCCCGACGACGGACCGGGACCCGAGGAGACCGCGGTGCGCACCGTCGAGGCCGAGCGGGCGCGGGCGTTGTTGAGTGAACTTCCCGAGCAGCAGCGGAGGCTGCTCGTCATGCGCGTGATTGCGGGTCTTACTGCTGATGAGACAGGAAATGTCCTGGGAATGTCGGCCGGTGCGGTTCGGGTTGCCCAGCATCGAGCTCTCGCTCGGCTTCGGGAGGTGGCCGTGGCGAACCGCCTCTTCTAGCCCGCCCGGGCGACGACACCCCTCCCGCGGCCCAAGGGTTCCCGGTCACGGCTGCTCCTCGCGGCGGGTCACCTACCGGCACTACTGCCATCTACCGCGCTGATCCGCCTCGCGCCGCTTCACCGAGCGGGGTTCGGCGCCACCCGACGGGTGTGACTCCCGCCACGCCGACCGGCCCCGACCGGCGAAGTCGGCGATCGACGGACGTCACCGCCGGTCAGCCTCCTAGGATGAGACCATAAGCGCGAGTGGTTGGAAGGTCGTAATGACGCAGGAGCACAGGCGGGACGAGGACAAGGTACTGCCCCCGGGTCTCACCTACGACGATGTCTTGCTGGTGCCGGGATACTCGGACCTGCAACCCGGCGACGCGGATACCACCACCCGGCTTTCGCGCAACATCACCCTGCGCATCCCGCTGCTCTCCGCGGCGATGGACACGGTCACCGAGTCCCGGATGGCCGTGGCCATGGCACGCGAGGGGGGAGCCGGGGTGTTGCACCGCAACCTCGCCATCGAGGAGCAGGCATCCCAGGTGGACCTGGTGAAGCGTTCCGAGGCGGGCATGATCACCGACCCCGTCACCTGCGGCCCCGACGACACTCTCGCCGAGGTCGAGGAGCTGAGTTCCCACTACCGCATCTCGGGGGCGCCGGTCGTCAACGCGGAGGGACGGCTGGTCGGGATGGTCACCAACCGCGACATGCGGTTCGAGGAGGACCGTGGGCGCCGGGTCAGCGATGTCATGACGCCGATGCCGCTGGTGACAGCCCCCGTGGGGGTGGACCACGGGGAGGCGTACCGGCTGCTGCGTGAGCACAAGGTGGAGAAGCTGCCGCTGGTCGACGGGGACAACCGGCTGCGCGGGCTGATCACCGTCAAGGACTTCATCAAGAGCGAGCAGTACCCCGACGCCACCAAGGACGCCAACGGCCGCCTCGTGGTCGGCGCCGCGGTCGGGGTGGGGGCCGACGCCGAGCAACGGGCCAAGGCGCTGGTCGAGGCCGGGGTCGACTTCGTCGTCGTCGACACCGCCCACGGCCACTCCTCCGGGGTCGCCGAGATGGTGGCCAAGCTCAAGGCCAACTCCCGCGCCGATGTCGTCGCCGGCAACATCGCCACCACGGCCGGAGCGCGGCTGCTGGTCGAGGCCGGGGCCGACGCCGTCAAAGTGGGGATCGGGCCGGGCTCCATCTGCACCACCCGGGTGGTCGCCGGGGTGGGGTCACCCCAGGTGACCGCGATAATGGAGGCCAGCAAGGCAGCGGGGCCGGCGAACGTCCCGCTGATCGCCGACGGTGGGTTGCAGTACTCCGGTGACATCGGCAAGGCCATCGTCGCCGGCGCCTCCGCGGTGATGCTGGGAAGCCTGCTCGCGGGGGTCGAGGAGAGCCCGGGCGACCTGGTCTTCATCAACGGTAAGCAGTACAAGACCTACCGGGGCATGGGCTCCCTGGGGGCGATGCGCGGTCGGTCGTTCTCCAAGGACCGTTACTCCCAGGCCGAGGTCACCACCGAGGAGAAGCTCATCCCCGAAGGGGTCGAGGGCCAGGTTCCCTACCGGGGCCAGCTGCAGGCGGTGGCCCACCAGCTCACCGGCGGGCTGCGGCAGTCCATGTGGTACGCGGGCACCCGGACCATCCCCGACCTTCGCGACCACGGGCAGCTCACCCGGGTCACAACGGCGGGTCTCAAGGAGAGTCACCCCCACGACATCCAGATGACGGTCGAGGCGCCGAACTACCACGGCCGACGGTAGGAGCACGCGCCGGCACCACGGGGGTGCGCGTCCCGGATGTCCGCGAGACGCGCACCGTGTCGGAGCGCGGGAAGCGCCGAGGCGGTTACCGCGCCGCCTCTCGGCCCTCGTTCAGGGCGGCGTTCAGCTCGTCGATGTCGCCGCCCCGGTACAACCGCCAACCGTTGGGGTCGGTGAGGTGGCGAACGTGGCCCTGCCGGGCCCAGCGGCGCAGGGTGGAGGGGGAGACACCCAAGAGTCGGGCGGCCTCGCCGGTGGTGGCGTACATGTCGGGATGGATATCGAGGTCCGCGCCGCTCATCGGGCCACCCCCGCCCCGGGGCGAGGGCGGTTGGCCCGCCACCACACGAACATCGTGGCCGCGTCGAGACCGCTGTGTTGGTGCAGCCCGTCAGCGTCCATGACGTAGTAGCGGCCGCTGGTCTCGCCGAACCAGACGATCAGGTGGGGGTTCCGGGCCTGGAGACGCGCGGCGGCGGCGTGGGCGTGGGTGTGCCGGGGCGAACGCCCCCAGCGGGAGGGGGTGGACCGGCGTGCTCGCCGGGTAGGCTCGGACATGTCAACAGCTCCTTGGGATTCGCTGGTGGCCACACCCCGGGACCGGTGTCAGCGGTCGCCGGGGTCTTGCGTTCTTGAGCCACTACACTGCCGCCACATGTTTAATTTGACCATGGCCGCCACATTTTTATGTTCTCTTGTCCTGTGGGTAGCCATCTGTGGCGTGATGGTGTTGAGTTGTGGCCATGATGGAGAGGGGAAACGCGCTCTGGCAGCGCTTCGGGACCGAGCTAAAGCGGCAGCGCGAACTTTCGGGTGTTAGCCAGGCACAACTCGCCAAAGCAACTGGCTGGTCCCCGTCCATGATCAGTGCTCTCCAGCAGGGAACACGGACCCCGAAACGCGATCACGCGGAAGCGTTGGACACCGCGCTCAACACAGGCGGTTTATTGACGCGTCTGTGGCAAGAGCTGGTGAACCAGCGTGATGTCCCGGAGTGGTTCCGCGACGCTGTGCTGATTGAGCGACGCGCGACCGAGATCCGCGAGTACGAGCCTCTCGTCGTCCCCGGGCTTTTGCAGACCACGGAGTACGCACGAGCCATGCTGGAGGGACGCTACAACAGGCACCTCTCTGACCAGATCCGGCAGATGGCAGAAGCGCGCGCGGCACGCTTGCCGGCGATCCAGGGCCACCGGCCACTCCTCTGGTTCGTTGTGCGAGAGGCCGTGCTCAAGCGTGCTGTTGGGACTGAAACAATCATGAAGGACCAGTTGGGCCACATCATCGAACTCGCTGAAGCGGGGACGGTTCAGTTCCAGGTGCTGCCGGACACTCCTGTCAGTCCGGGATTCTGCCTCCCGTTCCGGGTGAGTTCGCTGGGCCCAATACAGTCGGTGGTCTACGTCGAACACGCTTTGGGCGGTGAGACCTCCGACAACCCAGAGCAGGTATCGGAGATGACGACGCTGTTCGGGGCCTTGCAAGCAGCGGCGGTCGCGCCCGGCGAGTCCATCGATCTTGTGAAGAGGTGGCGAGGAGAACCGTGATGGACGAGCGTTGGCACACATCTAGCTATTCCAGCAATCATGGTGGGAACTGCGTGGAGGTCGCGGAGTGGTCGGACTCCGTGGGGGTTCGGGATACGCGAGACCGTGATGGTGGGCACCTGTCGTTCCCGCTGGCCGAGTGGTCGGTGTTCCTCGCCGAGGTGCGACGCGGCGAACTGTAGGAGCCATGGTGCTCGGGGCGGCTCGCGGCGCGTCCGCCTCCGTCCTTCCCTGGCCACGTTCGTCGGGACTTCGCTGCTCACACACGTCCCGCTGTGAGGGTGGCGGTAAACTCGCCCCGGCGGCCGGGTGATTCGTGCCGCCAGAGGACGTAAGAGGGGATCGAAGCGTTGGCTCAGGTGGAGATCGGGCTGGGCAAGAACGGGCGCCGCGCCTACGAGCTCGACGAGATCGGGATCGTTCCGGCACGTCGTACCCGGGATCCGGAGGAGGTGTCGCTCACGTGGCAGATCGACGCCTACCGGTTCGAGACCCCGCTGGTCGTGAGCCCCATGGACAGCGTCGCCTCGCCGCGGACCGTGGTCGCGGTGGGCGAGCAGGGCGGCCTGGGCGTGTTGGACCTGGAGGGGCTGTGGACCCGCTACGAGGACCCCGAGCCGCTGCTCGCGGAGATCAACGAGCTCGATGACGAGGCGGCGACGAAGCGGCTGCAGGACATCTACTCCGCCCCGATCCGGGAGGAGCTGATCGGCCAGCGCATCGAGGAGATCCGCAAGTCGGGCATCGTCACCGCCGCCGCGCTGTCCCCGCAGCGCACCGCGCAGTACCACCGGGCCGTGATCGACGCCGGGGTGGACATCTTCGTCATCCGGGGGACCACGGTGTCGGCCGAGCACGTGTCCGGCCGCGCCGAGCCGCTCAACCTCAAGCAGTTCATCTACGAGCTGGACGTGCCGGTGGTCGTCGGGGGCTGTGCCACCTACACCGCCGCGCTGCACCTGATGCGCACCGGCGCCGCCGGGGTCCTGGTGGGCTTCGGCGGCGGGTCCGGGCACACCACGCGTTCCGTGCTGGGCGTGTCCGTACCCATGGCCAGCGCGATCGGCGACGTCGCGGCGGCCCGGCGCGACTACCTCGACGAGTCCGGCGGTCGCTACGTGCACGTCATCGCCGACGGTGGGATGCGGGGCAGCGGCGACATCGCGAAGTCGCTGGCCTGCGGAGCCGACGCCGTGATGGTGGGGTCGCCGCTCGCGCGGGCGAAGGAGGCCCCGGGGAGCGGCTACCACTGGGGCAGTGAGGCCCACCACAACGAGCTGCCGCGTGGCGAGCGGGTGCACGTGGGCACCAACGGCGACCTGCGGTCGATCCTGCACGGTCCGGCGTTCACCAGCGACGGGACGATGAACCTGATGGGGGCGCTGCGCCGCACCATGGCCACCGCCGGTTACTCCGACCTCAAGGAGTTCCAACGCGTCGAGGTCGTGGTGAACCCGCACCGGTAGAAGAGGTTGATCTTGTCGTGGTCGTCACTGCCGAACACCGAGAGTGACGACAGCTACAAGATCAACGATGTTGGGGAGGCTGCCGTACACGCCGACACGGTGCCCGGCTGGCGGCGCGGTGGCGGTATAGCCTGATGATCTCGGGTCGCGACGGGTAGTCGCCAGATAGGTACCCGTCCCAGAAAGGCGTGACATGACGGCAGCGCGCATAGGTCCCGACGAGCGAGCCCGAGCCATGGAGCGCATGGCCGGCGAGGAGCTGGACGTCCTGGTCGTGGGTGGCGGCATCGTCGGTGCCGGCGTGGCCCTGGACGCGGTGTCGCGCGGGCTCTCCGTCGGGGTGATCGAGACGGGGGACTTCGCCTCGGGCACGTCGAGCAGGTCCAGCAAGCTGATCCACGGGGGCCTTCGCTACCTGGAGCAGCTGGACTTCTCCCTGGTGCGTGAGGCGCTGACCGAGCGGGGACTGCTGCTCGGACGTATCGCGCCGCACCTGGTGCGCCCGGTCCCGTTCGTGTTCCCGTTCCAGCGGCACTGGGAGCGGGGCTACATCGGCGCGGGGGTGACGCTGTACGACCTGCTCGCCTCCTCGATGAACACCAGCCGTGGGCTGCCCGGCCACCGCCACCTCACCCGGTCCGGGGCGCTGCGCGTCTTTCCCGCGTTGCGCCGCGACGCGCTCACCGGGGCCGTGCAGTACTGGGACGCCCAGGTCGACGACGCGCGATTCGTCGTCATGGTGCTGCGCACCGCCGCCACCTACGGGGCCCACGTGACGTCCCGCACCCAGGCCGTCGGGTTCCTGCGTGAGGGCGAGCACGTGACGGGGGCCAGGGTCCGGGACCTGGAGACCGGTACCGATTTCGAGGTGCGCGCGAAGCAGGTGGTCAACGCCGCCGGGGTGTGGACCGACGACATCCAGGAGATGGTGGGTGGCCGGGGCCAGATCAGGGTCAACGCCTCCAAGGGCATCCACCTCGTCGTTCCGCGCGACCGGATCCAGGCGTCCTCCGGCATGATCCTGCGCACCGAGAAGAGCGTGCTCTTCGTGATCCCGTGGGGGCGGCACTGGATCATCGGCACCACCGACACCGCGTGGAACCTCGACAAGCGCCACCCGGCGGCGAGCCGGGCCGACATCGACTACGTGCTCGACCACGTGAACCAGGTGCTGCGGGTGCCGCTCAGCCGCGACGACGTCGAGGGGGTGTACGCGGGGCTGCGCCCGCTGCTGTCGGGCGAGTCCGACGAGACGTCGAAGCTGTCGCGGGAGCACACGGTCGCCCACCCGGTGCCGGGGCTGGTGCTGATCGCCGGGGGTAAGTACACCACCTACCGGGTTATGGCCAAGGACGCCGTCGACGCGGTGGCGCACGGGCTCGGCGGGGCCGTCCCGGAGTCGGTCACCGACCGGGTGCCGCTGGTGGGTGCCGACGGGTTCGCGGCCCTGTGGAACCAGCGTCACTCCATCGCGCGCCACACCGGCCTGCACGTGTCGCGTGTCTCCCACCTGCTCAAACGGTACGGGTCGCTGATCCACGACCTGACCGAGCTGATGGAACGAAGTCCTGATCTGAAGGAGCCGCTGACCGGGGCCGACGACTACCTGCGGGCCGAGGTGGTCTACGCGGTCCGCTACGAGGGGGCGCGCCACCTGAACGACGTCCTGTCCCGGCGTACCCGCGTGTCCATCGAGACCTGGGACCGCGGTGTCGCCGTGTCCCAGGAGGCGGCCGAGCTCATGGGCCCCTGGTTGGGGTGGAACGAGGATCAGGTCAAGCGTGAGGTGGAGTACTACCGCAAGCGCATCGAGGCCGAACGCGCCGCCCAGGAGCAGGACACCGACCACGAGGCCGACGCGATGCGGCACGGCGCTCCCGACCTCGTCCCGGAGGCGCAGATCATCTCGGGGTGAGGTGGCACACGGCGGCGGGTCGACGTGTCACAGGGCTCTCGGCGGGCGATCCCGTCCCGTCTGTAGTTCGAATCCGGAGCGCGGGAGCGTGAGGTCGCGGTCGAGCACGTCTTCGAGTGGTTCCGCGAAGCCGGTGGCGTGCCAGTGCCGTACCGCCCAGAGCACCCCGCCGAGCGGCGCGCCACCGGAGGTACTGGGTGTCCGCCCACTCGCGCGCACCACCGTCCCCGCAACCGATGACGTCACGCCGCTGGCGATCGTGCTGTCGCTGGGTGTCGCCGCCACTCTCACCACGGTCGGCGTGCTCGCTTTTCGCCACCGGGACGTGGTGCCTTCGTAAGGGCTGGCCGTTCTCCGGTCCCGGGCGCGGCGGAACCTTCCTCGCGTCGTGGTCGTGACGTGGCTCCTCGTCGCCGGTGATTCGGGCAACAATGGCGCGCGAGTGGAACAAACCCGGCCATTGAGATTGTATTCTGAATACAACAAGGAAACGGCGACTGAGGGAGTTGGTCATGGCCGACACAGTTCTGACCAGGGACACTCGCGAGCGGCTGCTGCGCGCCTGGGAGCAACTGGATGTTCCCGCCGGGTGGCGGGCCGAGATCCGCGACGGGGAAATCGTGATGTTCCCCGAGCGGGCCACGAGTTACGGTGAAATCATCAACAAGGTCGTGTGACTCGGCTCACTTCGAACCGTTGGTTCGAGTGGGCCGGGTGGCCGGCCGATTGTGTGGCGGTGTTTCACGACGCGAATCCCGCGTTCCCCGATTTCTCGCTGAACGCGGAAATAGTGCCAAAGTTCACATTACAGCGCGACACCTGAAATCCTCGGGATGGCGCGCGGAACCCGCGCGGCGACGCCGCGCACCACGCGTATCCTGCGGGTGCCTCCGCGCACCCGCGACCACCTATCGACCCGGGACGCGCCCCATGAACGTACTGCTCACCGGTGGGACCGGCTACATCGGTAGCCACACGGCCGTGGCGCTCATCGAGGCGGGTCACGAGGTGGTCCTGCTGGACAACCTGGGCGGCAGCCAGAGCGAGGCGGTCCGCCGCGTCGAGCGCGTCACCGGCCGGACCGTTCCGCTCCACGTCGGTGACTGCGCCGACCCGGCCACGGTGGACCGGGTGCTCGGCGAGCGGGCATTCGACGCCGTGGTGCACTGCGCCGGCCTGAAGGCCGTGGGGGAGTCCACCGAGCAGCCGCTGCGCTACTACCGGAACAACCTCGACGCCGTGCTGGCGCTGTGCGAGGCCATGGGCGCCCACGGTGTGCGGCGGCTGGTGTTCAGCTCCTCTGCCACCGTCTACGGCGACCCGGAAACCGTGCCGATCACCGAGGACATGCCGTTGTCGGTGACCAACCCCTACGGTGCCACCAAGCTCTTCGCCGAGCGGATCCTCGCCGACCTCGCGGCCGCGGACCCGGCGTGGCACGTCATCTCGCTGCGGTACTTCAACCCGATCGGGGCCCACCCCAGCGGGCTCATCGGAGAGGACCCGGACGGCGAGCCGAACAACCTGTTCCCCTACATCACCCAGGTGGCGGCCGGCCGGCGCGCGAAGCTGCGCGTCTTCGGCGCGGACTATCCCACCCCCGACGGCACGGGGGTGCGTGACTACCTGCACGTGGTGGACCTCGCCCAGGGGCACGTCGCCGCGATCGAGCACCTCGCCGACGAGCCCGGACACCGTGTGTACAACCTCGGCACCGGAGAGGGAACCTCGGTGTTGCAGTCGATCCGCGCCTTCGAGGCGGCGTCCGGTCGCCCCGTTCCCTACGAGGTGGTCGACCGCCGGCCGGGCGACGTCGCCACCTGCTACGCCGACCCCTCCGCGGCCCAACGTGACCTTGGCTGGAAGGCCACCCGGAGTGTCGCCGAGGCGTGTGTCGACGCGTGGCGCTGGCAGTCCGCCAACCCCCACGGTCTGGGCTCGGGGTGATCCGGTGGGAGCGGCGCCCCGGAGCGTGGGCAGCGGGACCGTAACAATGGTTACTCGCGGGTAGTCAAGTGCTGGGTCGCGACCCTAGGGTCTGCGTATGGCACACGTCACGACAGGCTCCGCCGAGGCCCCGGCGCTGGATCCCGCACTGATCGAGAGGCTCACGCGGCGCGTGGCCGGATCCGCCACCGGTCGCACGGTGACGACCACGGCCCCGTTCACCGGTGCCCCCCTCGCCGAACTTCCCGCCAGTACCTCCGACGATGTCGGGGCGGCGTTCGCGCGTGCGCGCGAGGCACAGCGGGCATGGGCGGCCAGGTCCGTGCGCGAGCGCGCCGCCCCGTTCCTGCGCTTCCACGACCTGGTGCTCGACCGGCAGAGCGAGATCCTGGACATCATCCAGTGGGAGACCGGAAAGGCCCGGCGGCACGCGTTCGAGGAGGTCTACGACGCGGCGGCGGGCACGCTGTACTACGCCCGCAACGCCGCGCGCCTGCTGCGTCCCACGCGCAGCCCGGGCGCCATGCCCGTGGCCACCCGAACCTACGTGCGCCGGCGGCCCAAGGGCACCGTCAGTGTGATCACCCCCTGGAACTACCCCCTGGCACTGCCGGTCGGCGACGCCGTTCCCGCGCTGATCGCGGGCAACGCCGTCGTCGCCAAGCCGGACACCCAGACCTCCCTCACCGCGCTGTGGGCCATCGACCTGGCGATCGAGGCGGGTCTGCCCGAGGACCTGTGGAACCCGGTGATCGGTGAGCCCGCGGAGGTCGGCGACCCGATGGTGGACGAGGCCGACCACGTCGCGTTCACCGGGTCCTCGGCGGCCGGGGCCGGGATCGCCCGGCGCGCCTCGGAGCGGCTGATCGGGTGCTCCGCCGAACTCGGGGGCAAGAACCCGATGGTCGTCTGTGAGGACGCCGCCGTGGACTGGACGGTCGAGGGGGCGATACGCGCCTGCTTCAGCAACGCGGGTCAGCTCTGCATCTCCATGGAGCGGCTCTACGTGCACGACCGCATCCACGACGAGTTCGTGTCCAGGTTCACCGACGCGGTGCGGAACATGGCGCTCAACGCGAGGTTCGACTTCTCCGCCGACATGGGCTCCCTCACCTACCAGCGGCAGCTCGACCGGGTCAGCGCGCACGTCGACGACGCCCGTGACAACGGGGCCACGGTCCTGACGGGTGGCCAGCCCCGCCCGGACCTGGGGCCGCTGTTCTACGAGCCGACGGTCATGACCGACGTCGGCCCCACCATGGCCGCCTGCTCCGACGAGACGTTCGGCCCGGTCGTGTCGGTCTACCGGTACTCCGACGAGGACGAGGTCATCGAGCGCTGCAACGACACCGAGTACGGTCTCAACGCCAGTGTCTGGACCCGTGACGTCTCCCGGGGGCGTCGGATCGCCGAACGCATCGACGCCGGAACCGTCAACATCAACGAGGGGTACGGAGCCGCCTGGGCCAGCTACGGTGCCCCCATGGGCGGTACGAAGCGTTCCGGGTTGGGGCGCCGGCACGGCGCCGAAGGGCTGCTGCGCTTCACCGAGTCGCAGTCCATCGCCAGCCAGCACTATGTGGGCCTCGGTGGTACACCGGGAATGAGCGGGGAGACCCTGGCGCGTACGCTCACGCTCGGCGGTCGGCTGATGAAACGCTTCCGTATCCGCTGACGGCCCGGGCCGACGGCGTCCGCCCGCTCCGCGCGGGTGGACGCGTCGTGACCCGTTACCGGGCGTGCCGCTCGGGAGCGGGGTGAGGCCCACGGACGGCATACACTGGACGAACCCAGTCGTCACCCGCGGGAAGGCCCTCACGTGTCCCTTGCCGGCGCTGCAGACAGCACGTTCGACACCGTCCTCGTCGTGGACTTCGGCGCGCAGTACGCGCAGCTGATCGCGCGAAGGGTGCGCGAGTGCCACGTCCACAGCGAGATCGTTCCCTCGACCATGCCCGTCGAGGAGATGCTCGCCAAGGGGCCCAAGGCCATCATTCTGTCCGGCGGGCCCGCGTCGGTCTACACCGAGGGCGCGCCGCAGGCCCCCCGGGGGCTGTTCGAGACCGGTCTGCCCACGTTCGGCATCTGCTACGGCTTCCAGGCGATGGTGCGGGATCTCGGCGGCACGGTCGCCCGGACCGGGAGCAGCGAGTTCGGCCGGACAGCGGCGGAGCTGGGCACCGACAGCGTGCTGTTCTCCGGGCTGCCGGCCGCCCAGTCGGTGTGGATGTCGCACGGTGACTCGGTCACCGAGCCCCCCGAGGGGTTCCACACCACCGGCAGCACCGCGGGGACCCCGGTCGCCGCGGTCGAGGCCCCCGAGCGCGGGCTGTTCGGCGTGCAGTTCCACCCCGAGGTGCTGCACACCGAGCACGGCCAGGACGTCATGCGGCGGTTCCTGTACGACGTCGCCGGGTGCCGGCCCACCTGGACGATGTTGAACATCGTCGAGGAGCAGGTCGAGCGGATCCGCGCCCAGGTGGGCGGCAAGCGCGTCATCTGCGGCCTGAGCGGCGGGGTCGACTCCGCCGTGGCGGGCGCCCTGGTGCAGCGAGCCGTTGGCGATCAGCTGACCTGCGTCTTCGTTGACCACGGGCTGTTGCGTAGCGGCGAAGCCGAGCAGGTCGAGAAGGACTTCGTGGCGGCCACGGGCGCGACCCTGAAGGTCGTCGACGCCCAGGACCAGTTCCTGACCGCGCTCGCCGGGGTGCACGACCCCGAGGAGAAGCGCGGCGTCATCGGCAGGGAGTTCATCCGGGTCTTCGAACGGGCGGCCCGGGAGGTGGTCGCCGAGAGCGGACGCGCGGGCGAGGAGGTGCGCTACCTGGTCCAGGGCACGCTCTACCCCGACGTCGTCGAGTCGGGGGGAGGCAGCGGTACCGCCAACATCAAGTCCCACCACAATGTTGGCGGGCTGCCCGAGGATCTCCGGTTCACGCTGGTCGAGCCGCTGCGTGAGCTGTTCAAGGACGAGGTGCGCAAGGTCGGCGAGGAGCTGGGTCTGCCCGCCGAGATGGTGTGGCGGCAGCCGTTCCCCGGCCCGGGGCTGGCCATCCGGATCATCGGGGATGTCACCCGGGAGAGGCTGGAGGTCCTGCGCGCGGCCGACGCCATCGCCCGCGAGGAGCTGTCGCGCGCCGGGCTCGACCGCGACATCTGGCAGTGCCCGGTGGTGCTCCTGGCCGACGTCCGCTCGGTCGGGGTGCAGGGCGACGGCCGCAGTTACGGCCATCCGGTGGTGCTGCGGCCGGTGAGCAGCGAGGACGCCATGACCGCCGACTGGTCGCGGGTTCCCCACGAGGTGTTGGCCACGATCTCCAACCGCATCACCAACGAGGTACGCGAGATCAACCGGGTCACGCTCGACGTCACCAGCAAACCGCCCGGCACCATCGAGTGGGAGTGAGGGCGCGCGGTTCGCGGTGATCCACTCACCCTCCCAGACCATTAAACCGGATATATCGTTCCAATTCCGGCATATCCTGTGAAGGACCACCGGATCGGATCGCCGGTCGTCGGCCGCGTCGCCCCGAGGGGCGGATGCGTGGGGATCGGAAGCGTACTGTGGGGCGGGAGTGCCGTGATGGCACCCCCCTGGGAAGCTGTTTAACGCATACGGTATTCTGTCTACGACCGAATCGCACGGTTAGCTGGACGAGTGGCGCCCCCGCCACTCCGCCATTCGATCGCCCGCGGGGCGAGGACGACGGAGGACGAGGTGAGCAGCGTTACCGGGTTCCACGGGGCGCGAACGCGCGAGGCCGCCGCTCTGCATGACACCGTCGCGCCTACCGGCGACACGCGGTCGCCGCAGCCCCCCTTTCGTGCCCGTTCCGGACTCCCAGGGGCCCACCCGCCGCGACAGGTGGCGCGCCGGTTACGCGCGGGGACGCGCCTCGCCCACCCGGGAGCGTCCGGGACCGGAACGGTGCCCGCGGCGTGACTCCGCGTTGACCAGGGGTCCAACCTCGAGGGGTGGCGCGCGACGGATGGACGTGGGCACCGTGCCCCCCGCGCCGCGTGACAGTCGCCACACAGGGGCGCTTCCGCGGCTGGTCGGCGCTGCCGGTGGGAACACGGAGAACCAGTCGAAGACCCGACCCGGCGAGACCACCATGGTCAGCTAGTCGACGCGCCGCGACCGGCGGCCGACGACCGAACACAGCCCCGAACCCTATCGCAGGAGGGACCGCCGTGGGGAAGCTGTCGACGTGAACGCAACCGCCGTGTACAAGCCGATCCGAAAGGTGGTCGACGGTTGGTCCTCTTGATCGTGTTCCTCGGGCTGGCCGCGACCGCCGCGGCCGCACCCCTGCTCGCCAGCTGGCTCGGCCGGGCCGCCGGATGGCCGCTGGCGGGAGCGTTCGCGGCACTCACCGCCATCGCCGCGACCCAGGTGCCGGACGTCCTCGCCGGCCGGCCAACAGAGTTCGCGTGGGCCTGGATCCCGTCCGTCGACGCCGCGTTCCGGCTGAGACTCGACGGAATCGGGTTGCTCTTCACCATGCTGGTGCTCG
This sequence comes from Halostreptopolyspora alba, assembly GCA_003725585.1. Lineage (GTDB taxonomy): Bacteria > Actinomycetota > Actinomycetes > Streptosporangiales > Streptosporangiaceae > Lipingzhangella > Lipingzhangella alba. The sequence goes on from RJMB01000014.1 coordinate 95,781, forward strand.
GTATCGGGGCGCTCATCATGGCCTACTGCGCCCGCTACTTCGCTCCGGAGAGCTCGCAGAGCCGGTTCTACACCCTCATGGGGATATTCGCGGTCGCCATGCTCGGGCTGGTGCTCGCGGACGACCTGCTCCTGCTGTTCGTCTTCTGGGAACTCACCAGCATCTGCTCGTTCTTCCTCATCGGCGGCGCGGGCGACAAGGCGGTACGGCCCGCGATGCGGGCCCTGGTCCTCACCGCCGGCGGCGGTCTCGCCCTCCTCGCGGCGGTCGCGCTGGTGTCCGTGCACGCGGGCACGACACGGCTCAGCGCGATCCTCGCGGACCTCTCCTGGGCCGGCGACGGCTGGGTGGGGCCCGCGGTCGCCCTCCTGGTGATCATCGCCGCCACCACGAAGTCCGCCCAGGTCCCCTTCCACTTCTGGCTGCCCGGAGCCATGGCCGCCAGCACCCCGGTGAGCGCCTACCTGCACGCCGCGGCCATGGTGAAGGCCGGGATCTATCTGCTGATGCGGTTCACACCGGCCTTCCACGACCTGGTGATGTGGAACGCGATCCTCGTCACGGCCGGTCTGGCGACCGCCATCTACGGCGCGCTGCTGGCGTTTCGGCAGAACGACCTCAAGTCGCTGGCCGCGTACTCCACGGTGAGCCAGCTCGGCTACCTGGTCGCCATCATCGGCGTCGGCACCGAGTACGCGCTGGCCGCGGCGGCGGTGCACACCCTGGCGCACGCGCTGTTCAAGGCCACGCTGTTCATGATGGTCGGGGTCATCGACCATCAGGCCGGGACCCGCGACCTGCGCCGACTCGGTGGGCTGCGCGCCGCCATGCCGGTCAGTGCCGTGGTGACCGGGGTCGCCGCGCTGTCCACCGCGGGAATCCCGCCCCTCCTGGGCTTCTACAGCAAGGAGAAGATCTTCGCGGGCTTCGTGGACGCCGGGGGGCCGGCCTGGGCCGGGCCGGTGTTCGGCGTGCTCGCGGTCGTCGCGGCCGTGCTGACCTTCGGCTACAGCGCCCGGTTCTGGTTCGGGGTCTTCGGTGGCCCGTTGTCGGAGCGTACCGACGTGCGCGAGGCGTCCGCCGCCTACCTGCTCTCGCCCGCCGTCACGGGCACGGCGGGGGTGGTGCTCGGGTTCGGCGTGGCCACGCTGGCGCCCTACGCCAGCAGGGTCGTGGCCGACGCCGGGTTCCCGGGCCACGAGGTCGACATCCACCTCGTCCCAACGGGGCTCACCATCGACGTCGTCATGTCGCTGGTGGCGATCGCCCTCGGGATCGCGCTGCACCTGGGGCGGGGCCGCGTCGACGCGGTACTCGACCGGGTGCGTGCGCCGTTCACCGGGGACGGCGTGTTCGACCGGCTCCTGGACGGCTCCATCCGCGCCGGCCACGGAACCGGCGGCCTCACGCGCACGTTCAGCCCCGCGGCGCACCTGCCCGCCGCGATCGTTCTTCTCGGGGCGCTCGCGGTCGCGGCGTTGTGGGGGGGAACCCCGGTGGCTCCCCCGATGGACGGGCTCACCCGCCCCTCCGACTGGCTCGTCGTGGCCTGCGTCGCCGTGGGAGTGCTCGCGGCCGCCGTGGTCACCTCCCGGATCGCCGCCGTCGTCCTTCTCGGTGTGGTCGGCGCCCTCATGGGGATCTGGTTCCTGCTTCTCGGCGCGGTCGACGTCGCGCTGACCCAACTGGTGGTCGAGGTACTGACCGTCGTCGTCATGGTGCTCGTGCTGCGCCGCCTCCCGCTCCGGTTCCACCCCACCGGCGTCGCGCGGCGCGGCCTGGCGGCGGTACTCGCGCTCGGCGCGGGGGCGTTGACGGCCGTCGGCACCCTGGCCCTGACGAACCGTCGTGAGCTCTCCGCGGTCAGCGAGTGGCTGATGACCAACTCCTACGAGGAGACGGGCGGGGTCAACGTGGTCAACACGATCCTGGTCGACTTCCGTGCCCTGGACACCCTGGGCGAGGTCACCGTCGTCGGCCTCGCCGCCCTGGGTATCGTCGCGCTCCTGGACACCACCCGCCTGACGGGCATCCCACCCTCGGAGTTTTCCCTGGGCACCGGCCCCGAGGAGAACGTCGACGACAACGCGATCGTCGTCCGTACGGTGGCCCGCATCATGGCCCCGGCCATCGTGCTGCTCTCGTTGTACATGCTGTTCCGCGGGCACAACGACCACGGGGGCGGGTTCATCGGCGCCCTCGTCGCCGGTGCGGGGCTCGCTCTGGCGCACGTGGCGGCGGCCAACCCCAGGAAGTCCCCGATACGCGCGCTGCCCTATGTCCCGATCATCGCCGGTGGTCTCATGATCGCCCTGGTCACCGGCCTACTGGGGTACCTCGACGGGGGATTTTTGCGACCCCTCCACCTCGATGTCGGCTCCCTGCACCTCTCCTCCGCGGTCGTGTTCGACGTGGGTGTGTACCTCATCGTGGTCGGTGCCGTGATCGCCGCGCTGCACCGGATGTCCATCGCGCCCCTGCTGGAGCGGGACACCATGGCCCACACCCCGAAGGAGGAGCGGCCACCCGACGACGAAGACGAAGACACCGAGTCCCCCATGGTCGCCGCGACGAGCGGGGGCCGCGACGCTGAGGAGGGTGAGCTGTGAGCGCCGCGATCCTTGCCGGGGTCCTCGTTGCCGGGGGGGTCTACCTCATCCTGCAACGGGGCCTGATCCGCATGGCCCTCGGGCTGATCCTGCTCGGTCACGCCGCGAACGTGGTGCTGCTGGCCTCGGGCGGGCTGTACCGGCGTGAGGCCTCCGTCATCGAGCAGATCGCCGCCGTGCGGGCGGCGGCCGACCCGCTCCCGCAGGCGTTCGTGCTGACCGCGATCGTCATCACGTTCGGGGTGACGGTCTATCTCGTGGCGCTGGCCGGGTCCGGTTCCGGAGACGACACCGAGGAGAGCACGTGATCGCCAACGCCCTTCCCCTCGTCCTCGCCGGGCCACTCGTGGCGGCCGCGGTGCTGATGGTCACGCGCCGCCCGCTCTGGGCGCGCCGCGCCGTGCTCGTCGGCACGCTCGGCGCCACACTGGCCTACGGCGTCACCCTGGTGGCGGCCACGTACGGCGGGACGGTGCTCGTCGCCGACATCGGGCTGTGGCCCGGCGGGATCGCCATCCCCTTCGTCGCCGACATGTTCAGCGCGCTGCTGGTGGCGGCGACCGCGTTGCTGACGCTGGTCTGTGTCGTGTTCGGCATCGTGGCCGGGGAGGACCAGCAACACTACTTCGCTCCGTTCGTGCTGGCGCTCTACGGTGGTGTCGCCGGCGCGTTGCTCACGGGGGACCTGTTCAACCTGTTCGTGTGCGTCGAGGTGATGCTGCTCCCGTCGTACGTGCTGATCAGCATGTTCGGTGGGGAGAACCGGCTGCGCGCGGGGCGTATCTACATCACCTACAACCTGTTGGCCTCGGCGGTCTTCCTGTTCGGGGTCGCGTTCGTGTACGGCGTGGTCGGGACGGTGAACCTCGCCGAGCTCGCCGGTGCCGCCAAGGAGTCCACGGCGGTCGCTGTGGCCATCGGGGTGGTACTCGTCGCGTTGGCCATGAAGTCCGGCGTGGTCCCGGTGCACGGGTGGCTGCCGCGCACCTACCCCGAGACGTCACCGACCGTCGCGGCGATCTTCTCCGGGCTGCACACCAAGGTGGGCATCTACGCGATCTATCGCGTGTACTCCCTGGTGTTCGACGGCGACCAGCGGTTCCTCGGCTTCGCGGTGCTGTTCATGTGCGTCACGATGGCCTTCGGCGCGCTGAGCGCGGTCGGCGAGGACACGATCCGCTCGGTGCTGGCCTTCAACATGATCAGCGGAATCGGTTACATCCTGCTGGGGGTCGCCCTGTTCGGCCCGCTGGGTCTGGCCGCGGGCATCTTCTACCTGCTGCACCACATGGTCGTGAAGACCTCGTTGTTCCTGTCGGCGGGCGCGGTCGAGGTCAGGTACGGCACCCAGCGGCTCGACCAGCTCGGCGGGCTGGCACGCAAGGAGCCGCTGCTCGCGTTCGCCTTCGTGGGCGCCGCGCTGTCCCTGATCGGCATGCCCCCGTTCTCCGGGTTCGCGGGCAAGTTCGCGCTGCTACAGGCCACCGTCGCCGAGCACGCCTACCTCGCCGCGTTCGTCGTGCTCGCCGCGAGCCTGCTCACACTGCTGTCCATGAACCGGGTGTGGAACAGCGTGTTCTGGGGGCCGGTGCGGCGTGAGCCCGTGGACGCCACGCGGGACGCCGTCGACGCCCCCGCTGATGACGACGCGACCGGTACCGCGCACACCAACAACGGCGCGGTGGGTACCGTGGCCCGCCGTAGGACACACGCCAAGGCGGCCAGCCCGCTCACGCACGTCAGCCCGGCGCTCGTCGCGCCGGCCGTGGTCCTCACGCTCGTTTCGCTGGGCATCGGCCTGGGAGCCGAGGGCCTGTTGACCCTGACGCAGCAGGCCGCGGCCGGTCTGCTCGATACGTCCAGCTACGTGGAGGCGGTGATGCGGGAGTGAACTCCCTGATCTGGCGGTATGTGACCTGGGTCGGGCGGGTCTGCTACTTCTATGGCTACTTCGCCATGGAGCTGGGGCTCTCCTGCTTCGACGTCGCGCGAGACGTCATTCTCGTGCGACGCAGCCGGTTCTGCGCGGGGATCCTGAAGTTCCCGCTCCGTTGCCGGACGGAGTTCGAGATCACGATGATGAGCAACGTGATCACCCTGACCCCGGGGACACTCACCCTCGCGGTGGAGTCGACACCGCCGACGCTCTACATCCACTGCATGTACGCGCGCGACCGGGAGAAGGCCCTGGAGAGTCTGCGCAGGTTCGAGTCGGTGCTGCTGGGCGCCACGAGGATCGACGGTGCGGTCCCCGAGTCCGTCGAGGCGGCCGGGCACGCGGCACCGGGGGGAGGTGACCGGTGACCCTGATCGACATCCCGATCGTCGCGCTCGGCCTGGTGGTCGTCATGGTCGCCGTCCGCATGTTCGTCGGCCCCTCCCGGGCGGACCGGGCGGCAGCCGCCGACCTGGGGTTCTTCTGCTTCATCGCGCTGGCCGCCCTGTTCGGCGTCCGGACGGACCTGCCGGGGGTGTTCGACGTGATCCTGATCGCCACCCTGACCGGGTTCGTCGGGACCCTCTGGATGGCCAGGCTGATCAGCCGAACGAATGGGAGCGAGAATGCCTGACCTGGCCGTGGCGAGCGGCGTCCTCTCGATCGCCGGAGTCGACGTGCTCTCCGTGCTCGGGGGCGTCGCGATCGGGATCGGCGTGTTCTTCATCGTGGTGGCCGGGGTCGGGATGCTGCGGCTGGCCGACGTCTACTCCCGGATGAACGCCATCACCAAGGCGTCGACCCTCGGTGTGATCCTCACCCTCGTCGGTTCGTTCCTGCTGATGCCGAGCTGGGAGACGGCGTGGAAGCTGGCGCTGGCCATCGTGTTGCAGCTGCTGAGCTCGCCCGTCGGTAGCTACGCGGTCGGCCGCGCGGCCTACCGCGTCGGAACGCCCCTGTCCGAGGAGACCAACTTCGACCACCTGGGCCACCGGGTGCCCGACAGGTCCTGAGGGCGCCACAGCTCACTCCGCCGTTGGGGGCCGCCCGGATGGTGGCGCGGTGCGCGCGCAGAGCGCCGTCCCCCATGACACCTGTCATGGGGGGACGGCCGCGAAGGTCACGGATGCTGGGTGACAGCGGCGTCTATGCCCGGGACCGCCCGGGACGCGAGACTTCCGGCATGACTTCGGAACAGCACACCTCCCCCGACGGCGCCGACACCGACGCCGACACCGGCGCCGCCATCAGCGTCCGCGATCTACGGCAGAGCTACGGCGACTTCGAGGCGGTCCGGGGAATCTCCTTCGACATCGCCCGCGGTGAGCTGTTCGCGCTGCTGGGAACCAACGGCGCCGGAAAGACCACCACGATCGAGACCCTCGAGGGGTTCCGGCGCCCCAGCTCGGGAACGGTCCGGGTGTTCGACACCGACCCGTACGGCCAGCCCGCGGCCCTGCGCGAGCGGGTCGACGCCGTGCTGCAGCACAGCGGCGTCTTCGGGGAACTCACGGTCGCCGAGACCGTGGACCTGTCGCGGGACCTGGCCGCTGACCCCCTCGACCGCGACACCGTGCTGAGCGCTGTCGGCCTGTGGGACCGCGCGGACTTCGCCGTGCGGCAGCTCTCGGGGGGCCAGAAGCGGCGGCTGGACCTCGGGTTGGCGCTGCTGTCCCAGCCCGAGGTGCTCTTCCTGGACGAACCCACGGCGGGAATGGACCCCGAGGCCCGGCGCGCCACGTGGCAGGTCATCGAAGACCTGGTCGCCGGGGGCGTCGCCGTTCTGTTGACGACCCACTACCTGGAGGAGGCCGAGCGGCTCGCCGACCGGATCGCGATCATGCACGCCGGTGAGGTCCGGGTGTCCGGCTGGATCCACGAGGTCCTGACCAGGTGGGGCGACCGCATCGGGTTCCGGATGCCCGACGGGTTGCGGATCGACGAGCTGCCCGACCTGCCCGACGCCGCCGTCGAGACGGACATCCGCGAGAACGAGCCCTGGGTGAGTTACGTGATCACCGGCGACGACACGGCCGGGCGCGGCCAGCGGGCCATGGCCGCGCTGCTCGCCTGGGCGCGGGACAACGACGTCACGCTACAGCGGCTGGAGCTGCGTACCGCCTCCCTGGAGGACGTGTTCCTCTCCGTGGCCGCGCAGGACGGCGTGGCCGAGCTCGCCCCCACCTGGTGACCCACCACGCCCCGCGTCGAGAATCCCGCGCCACAGCGACAGGAGCCCCCATGACCAGCACACTGACTCCCACGAGCGCGCCACGCCAGCACGGCGGCCGCACCCCCGTCAGCCCCCTCCGGCAGCTGCTGCGGCTGGCCCGCACCGAGCTCACGCTCTTCTACCGGTACCGGATGGCCCTGTACATCGCCATCTTCCCGCTGATATTCGCCTTCGTCGGAATCACGATGGAGGGTGAGGACGTCCTGCCCGGAGTCGACACGGCCGTGCACTACGTCGCGGGTACTCCCGCGCTCGTCGCCATGGTGGTGGGCGTCATGCACCTCTCCAACGTCTACGCGGCGCGGCGCGAACAGCTGGTGCTGAAGCGCTTCCGCGTCAGCGGGGTGCCGCCGGTCGCGCTGTTCGGCGCCTCGACCCTGTCCGTCCTGGCCGTGGTGGGGGCGCTCACCGTGGTCGTCGGCGCGCTGCTGGCCTGGCGCTACGGCGTGTGGCCCGCGGCCCCGGTCCTGGTGGTGCTTCCGGTGGTGCTGCTCACCGTCATGATGGCGTTCGTCGGCATCGCGTTCACCCGCTTCACCCGCAACGCCGAGAGCGCCCAGATGATGTCGATACTGCCCTTCATGGTGCTCTACGCCGTCAGCGGGCTGATGGTGCCGCTGGAGATGTTTCCGGACTGGGGCGCCGACGCCCTCCGCCTGCTGCCGATGGCTCCCGCCGTGGAAATCCTCCAGTCCGCCTACCTCGGCTACGACCTGACCGGTGGCGTGGAGCAGGCGAGCCAGGCGTCCGGGACGGAGCTGTGGGCCGCGGCGGCGCCCTCTCTCGGGCTGTTGCTGCTGTGGCTGGCGATCTCGGCCTACGCGCTCCGCTACTTCCGTTGGGACCCCCGCCAGGTGAGCTGAGCCCGGCCCTACGAAGGCGACGCCGCCGCGACGAACGGGCACGTGACGCGGTGGCGTGTGGGGGTGGAGTGGCTGGACGGGGCCGCTCCACCCCGGATCGTTAGGCTGTGCCCCAGCGACGAAGGGAGGACGGTGACCGAGTTCGCGCCCGCGGTCTCCAGTGACGCGCGGCCGGCCGACCGGTTCGGCAGACGGCTGGTGCTGGCACGCCGGGTCGTGCTCAGCTCGGTCGCCATGATGCAGCCCTTCTGTGTTGTCGCGGCGCTGGTGGCGGCGGCGCAGATGTGGTGGGACGGCACGAAGTTCCCCCCGCTCGCGATCCGGGCGCCCTTCCCCTACGACACGCTGCTCGCCGTGGCCGGTGTGCTCAGCAGCGTCGCTCTGGCGCTCTTCCTGCTGCGCATCGTGCGGTCCCGGATCGACCGTCCCGCGACGACCCTCGACCGCGACGTGGCCCTGTCCGTCCTCGCGCTCGGCGGTACGGTGGTCCCCCTCGCCGGGAACAACTGGACCCTCCTCGTGGCGACCGCGTGGGGCGCCGGAGTGTGCGTGACCGGGTCCCGACGGCGCAAGGCCGGCTACCTGCTGGTGATGCTGCTCGCGACGGCCCCCTCGCTCGCGCTGCTTTCGCCGAGCGACGGCGGGGTGTCCGGGACGCTGCTCTTCTCCCTCACCATGGCCGGAATGGCGCTGGTCACGGGAATTCTGATGTGGCTGGGCTACATATCGGTGATCGTGCTCTGGGACATCATCACCGAGGCCACGGCGGCGCGGCAGGCCCAGGCCCGGCTCGCCGTCAGTGAGGAGCGCCTGCGCTTCGCCCGCGACATGCACGACCTGCTCGGGCACAGCCTCTCCGGAATGGCGGTGAAGAGCGAGTTGGCGTCGCGGCTGGCCGAGCGGGACCCGGCACGGGCGGCGCGCGAGATGGCCGCCGTGCACCAGCTCGCCCGAGACGCGCTGCGCGAGGTCCGCAGCGCCGTCAGCGGGTACCGCGATGTGGACCTCGACGCCGAGATCGCCAGCGTACGCGCCGTGCTCTCCGCCGCCGGCGTACGGTGCGAGGTGCGGGGCGAGACGGCGGGCATCCCCGCCGAGCAGCGGACACTGTCCGCCTGGCTGGTGCGCGAGGCCACGACCAACGTGCTGCGGCACAGTTCGGCGGCGCGCTGCGTGATCACCCTGCGGCGCGAGGAGCGCGCGCTGGTGGTGGAGGTGTTCAATGACGGCGCGCGCGGCTCCGGGGACACCCAGGTGCGTTTCGGCAACGGTCTCACCGGGCTGGCCGAGCGCGCCGCGGCGGCCGGCGGCACCGTGACGGCGAGCGCGAGCGGAGCGAACGGGTTCCTGGTGCGGGCCGTCCTCCCCGTCGCGACCGGACCCGACGGCGTGGATGGCGCGGGCGGTGCGGCGGATCCGGAGCCCCGCTCCGCGGAGGTGACCTCGTGATCCGCGTGGTGCTGGCCGACGACGAGCACCTGGTGCGGGGCGCGATCGCGGCCCTGCTCGGCCTCGAGGACGACCTGGAGGTCGCCGCCGAGGTGGGCCGTGGTGACGCGGTGGTCGAGGCGGTGCGCGCGAACGTCGCCGACATCGCCGTCCTGGACATCGAGATGCCCGGCGTCGGCGGGCTGGAGGTGGCGGGCCAGCTACGCGAGACCGTACCGGAGTGCGGCGTGCTCATCCTGACGAGCTTCGGCCGACCCGGGTACCTGCGCCGCGCCATCGCGTCGGGCGCCCGAGGATTCCTGGCCAAGGACGCCCCCGTGGACCAGCTCGCCGGTGCGATCCGCAAGGTGCACGGGGGTGGCCGCTACATCGACACCGACCTCGCGGCCGCCGCCATGGCCGCCGGGGAGAGCCCGCTGACCGGACGTGAGGCCGACGTCCTGCGCGCGGCGGCCGACGGTCGGGACGTCTCGGCGATCGCGCGGACCCTGCACCTGACCGAGGGGACGGTGCGCAACTACCTCTCCAGCGCGATGACCAAGACCGGTGCCGGCAACCGGCTGACCGCGATCCACACGGCGCGGGACATGGGGTGGCTCTGAGCGGGGCCGACACTTCGTTGTCGCCCCGCGGGGGCCGCGCGGCGCCGGTTGTTTGATCTCCGGGGAGCGCGGGGTAGCACACCCCCACGTCTCCATACCGGGGGATCTCGGGCACGGCCGGGAGACGTAGGGGGGATCTTTTGCCGTGGATATTGGTGTGTCCCGCACAGCCGTTTCCGATACCGGGCTCCCGAGGCGGCCACCGCCGGTAGAGCCGCCCCCACACCGTGGTGAGGACTTCCACCGCGGCGACCCCCCGCGCACACGCCGGTTCTAGACCGGCGCCCTCGCGCGTTCGCCCCACAGTCGAGCGGCCCGCAGGGGCCGGGGACGCGCGGGCCTAGCGAGGTGGAAGGAGGGGACGGCCGCACGCGTGTGGTGCGTCGAGAGGCTTAGGGGGACGCCGGGTGATACTGGTCCTGGTGCTGGCCGCGCTGGTCGCCTCCGCAGCGTTGGCCCCATTCCTCGAGCGCTGGCTGGGGCGGGACGCCGGATGGCCGCTCGCGGCGATCTTCCTGGTGCTGGCGGGGGTGGTCGCGTCGACCGGCCCGCAGGTGGTGCACCATCGGCCCGTCCTGGTGCAGTGGCCGTGGCTCCCGACGCTCGACGTCGTGTTCGCGCTGCGTCTCGACGGCCTCTCGCTACTGTTCGCGCTGCTGATCCTGGGTGTGGGCGCGCTGATCATGGCGTACTGTACGCGCTACTTCAGCCACGGCACCCACGCCGGGATCTACCTGCTGCTGACCCTGTTCGCCGCGTCCATGCTGGGTCTGGTGCTGGCCGACGACCTGGTGCTGCTGTTCCTGTTCTGGGAGCTCACCTCGGTCTGCTCGTTCTTCCTCATCGGGAACGCGGGGCTGGCCGCCGCCGCGCCCGCGAACCGGGCGCTGCTGCTCACCGTGATGGGCGGGCTCGGGCTGCTCGCGGCGGTGGTACTAGTCTCCGTCTCCGCCGGGACCACCCAGATCAGCGTGATCCTGCGCGGGTTCGACTGGGCCGCCGAGCCCGGATTCACCGCGCTGGTGGCGGTGCTGCTCATCTTCGCGGGGTTCACCAAGTCGGCGCAGGTGCCGTTCCACTTCTGGCTTCCCGACGCCATGGCGGCCAGCACCCCCGTGAGCGCCTACCTGCACGCGGCGACGATGGTGAAGGCCGGGGTCTACCTCTTCATGCGCTTCTCCCCGGCCTTCGCGGGCGAGCTGGTGTGGACGGTCCCGCTCGTGGCGGGCGGGCTCGTGACCGCCATCGTCGGCGCGTCGCTGGCCCTCAAGCAGCACGACCTCAAGGCGCTGCTGGCCTACTCCACGGTCAGCCAGCTGGGCTACCTCACCGCCCTGGTCGGGATCGGCACGCCGGAGGCCCTCGGAGCGGCCGCCCTGCACACGATCGCGCACGCCCTCTTCAAGGCGACGCTGTTCATGCTGGTCGGCATCATCGACCGCGAGGCCGGCAGCCGGGACGTGCGCAAGCTGAACGGGCTGTGGCGGGTTATGCCGGTCACGGCCACCCTGATGGGGCTCGCCGCGATGTCACTCGCCGGTATTCCGCCGGCGCTCGGGTTCGTCAGCAAGGAGAAGATCTACGCCTCCTTCGTCGACTTCGACGGCCCCGAGTGGGTGGGCTGGTCGCTCGGTGGGCTGGCGGTCGTCGCCGCCGTTCTCACCTTCGCCTACGGGGTCCGCCTGCTGCACGGCGCGTTCGGCGGGCCCACGGTGCAGCGCCGGCTCACAGAGCCGTCCTGGCCGTTTCGGATCCCGGCGGCGATCGCCTCCCTGGCCGGTATCGTCCTGGGGATCGCCGTCTCCACCCTCAGCCCGCTGGTCGAGCAGGTGGTGCTGGACACCCGGCTCGTCCGGGGGGATCCGCACCTGGAACTGTGGCCGGGTCTCTCCCCCGAGCTGGTGATGTCGGCGCTGACCATCGCGATCGGGCTGTGGCTGTTCCGGGCGCGTGTGCCGGTGGACCGGTGGTTGCAGCGCCGCCAGCTGCCGTTCAGCGGTGTGGGGGTGTTCGAACGCTGCTACGACGCCCTGGTCAGGGCCGGGGGCGGTGTCAGCGCGCTCACCCGCGGGCTGTCCCCGGCCGTCCAGGTGCCGCCGGTGGTGGGGAGTCTGCTCGTTCTCGGCGCGGCCGGCCTGTGGTGGGGGGTTCCCCTCGCGCCGCGCCTACCGGGAGCCTCCCGGGTCGAGGACTGGATCGTCGTCGCCGTCCTGGCCGTGAGCGTGCTGGCGATCACGGTCACCCGCTCCCGCGTCGGTGCCATCGGCCTGCTCGGGGTCATCGGGTTCGTGGTCGCGGTGTGGTTCCTGATGCTCGGCGCGCCCGACCTCGCGCTGACCCAGATGCTGATCGAGTTCCTCACGGTCGCGGTGGCCGTGTTGGCGTTGAGCCGGCTGCCCGCGCGGTTCCACCCGGGGGGGCGGCTGCGGTCCGGCGCGGTCGCGGTGGTCGCCCTCGCGGCGGGAGCGGGCGCGACCGCGCTCGCCCTCGCGTTCACCGGCCGGCGTGGTCCCTCCGGGGTCCGCGACTACTTCCTGGAGGCGTCCAAGGAGGAGACCGGTGGCACGAACGTTGTCAACACCATCCTCGTCGACTTCCGCGCCCTCGACACGCTGGGCGAGGTCACCGTGCTCGTCGCCGTCGCCGTCGGCATCGCGGCTCTCGCGGACGGCACCCCGCTACTTCCGGGCCGGCTGCGCTCCACGGGGGCTTCCCCCTCCGGCCCCATCGAGAACCGGGCCGACAACGCCATCGTCCTCACCGTCTTCGGTCGGCTGCTCGCCCCCGTCATCATCGCGCTCTCGGTGTACCTGCTGCTCCGGGGGCACAGCGCCCCGGGAGGCGGGTTCATCGCGGCCCTCGTCGCCGGTGCCGGTATCGCGCTCGCCTACGTGGCCACACCGGCTCCCGAGCGTGTGTCGCGTCGCTGGCCCTCCACCGCGCTCGCCGGGGCGGGCCTGACGATCGCGGTGGTCGACGGATTGGTCGGGCTCGCCGGTGGCTCCTTCCTGCGCCCCTTCCACGGCGAGGTGGAGGTGCTGGGCGTCACCCTCAAGGGCTCCACCTCGCTGATCTTCGACGTCGGGGTGTACCTCATCGTGGTGGGCATGGTCGTCACGGCGCTCCGCCGGCTGGGGAGCGGCCTGTCGGCCGACCTGGCGCGGGGCGGGCCGGGGATGTCCGAGAGCGGGGAGACGAGCGGCACCGAACACACGGACCGGAACGGAGGAAGCGAATGACCGTCGCCATTGGCATCGGCATCCTCGTCGCCGGGGGTGTCTACCTGCTCCTGCAACGTGGGCTCGTGCGGGTCACGTTCGGGTTCGTGCTCCTCGGCCACGCCGCGAACCTGCTGTTCCTCTCCGCTGGGGGGACGCGGCTGCGGGAGGCGGCGATCGTGGGCACCGCGGACCCGGCGTTGATGGCCGACCCGTTGCCGCAGGCGTTCGTGCTGACGGCGATCGTCATCACGTTCGGCGTCACCGTGTACCTGTTCGCCCTCGCCGCCTCGCGGCACGGCGGCGACGACGACACCGAGCGGCTGCCGTGACCGGCGTCCTGCTCCCGTTGACCGTCGCGGTCCCGCTGCTGGCCGCGGCGATGCTCGCCACGGTCGGGACTGCCCGGTTCCCGCGCCGCGCCGTGCTCGTCGTGGTGCTGGCCGGCCTCCTGGCCAGCAACGCGAGCCTGGTCGGCGCGGTGCGCGGGGGCCGGGTCATCGAACACGACGTCGGTTCCTGGCCCGGCGGAATCGCGATCACGTTCGCGGTTGACCTGTTCAGCGCCCTCATGCTGGTCCTGACGGCACTGGTGACCCTGAGCTGTGTCGCTGTCGCGGTGGCCACCGAGGTAGGGCGGAACCGCTACTTCCCCTCGCTGGTCCTCGTCCTGTACGCGGGGGTCTGCGGTGCGCTGCTCACGGCCGACCTGTTCAACCTGTTCGTGTTCGTCGAGGTGATGCTGGCGCCGTCGTACGTGCTGATCAGCGTGTTCGGTGGGCGGTCGCGAATCGCCGCTGGGCGGCTGTACGTCGTGGTGAACCTGCTCGCCTCGACCGTGCTGCTCGCCGGGATCGCCGCGGTCTACGGGCTGGTGGGGACCGTGAACCTCGGTGACCTCGCCGGGGCGGCCAGGAGTCCGGCCGTGGCGCTGGCCGCGGGGATCGTGCTGGTCGCCTTCCTGGTCAAGGCGGCGGCCTTCCCCGTGTACGGCTGGCTGCCCAACACCTACTCCGCCACCTCCCCGGTCGTGGCGGCGCTGTTCTCCGGGCTGCACACCAAGGTCGGGGTCTACGCCATCTACCGGATCTACGCGTTGCTCTACGACGGGGAACCGCGTTACCTCGCCCTGCTGGTCACCATCGCCACCATCACCATGGCCGTGGGGGTGCTCGGCGCGGTCGGCGAACACACGGCGGGCACGATCCTGACGTTCAACATGGTCAGCGGAATCGGCTACGTCCTGCTGGGGGTGGCGTTGTTCGGGCCCGTGGGGACCAGCGCGGGGATGTTCTACCTGGCGCACCACATGGTGGTGATGGCCTCCCTGCTGCTGGCGACCGGAGCCGTGTTGGCCACCTACGGCAGCCAACACCTCGACCAGCTCGGCGGGGTGGCCCGCCGCGAGCCGCTGCTGGGCGTGACGTTCATCGGCGCGGCGTTCTCACTGGCCGGGGTTCCGCCGTTCTCCGGGTTCGTGGCGAAGTTCGCCGTCATCCGGGCCGCGGTCATCGAGGGACAGTACATCGCCGCCGTGACGGCGCTCGTGGTGGGGTTCGTGGCGCTCGCGTCGGTGCTCAAGATCTGGCGCAACGTGTTCTGGGGCCGTATGGCCAGGGAGGAGGGAGAGCGGAAGCGGTCGATGCCGCTCGCGGAGATGCCGCGGGTGCGAAGGGCACTGGTCCTTCCCCCACTGCTGCTGACGCTGCTCTCGCTGGCGATGGGGGTCGGTGGTGAGCCACTGCTGGCCATGACCGAGCGGGCCGCGACGGGGCTGGTCGACACACAGCGGTACGTGGCGGAGGTGGCCGGTCGATGAGGGGTGTACTGCCGACACTGGTGGGCTCGGTGCGCTGGCTCGGCCGGCTCGCCGGGTTCGTGGTCTTCTTCGGGTGGGAGTTGGTGGTCGCCAACGCGACGGTGGCCTGGGAGGTCATCACGCCGGGAAGCGCGCTGAAACCGGGAATAACGGAGGTGCCGCTGCGCTGTCGCACCGACCTGGAGATCGCCACGATGGCGAACCTGATCACCCTCACGCCGGGCACCCTGACGGTGGCCATCACGCGGGACCCGCCGACGCTCTACGTACACGCCACCCACGCCGGCGACCCGGACTCGTTCCGGGAGTCGCTGGACGAGCTGGAGTGCCGGATCCTCGACGTGCTCCGTTTCGAGGGCAGGCCCGACATCGCGCCGGCGTGGCGGTCCGGCCGGGCGTTCCCCTCCCGGGAGGAAGGGGGAACGCCATGATGCTGGTGGATCTCGCCCTGGCCGCGCTCGGCGCGGTGTTCGTCATGGGCGTCGTCCGGCTGGTCCGGGGGCCGACCACGGCCGACCGCGCCATCGCGGCAGACCTGTGCTTCTTCGCGTTCGTCGGTGCCGCGGCGTTGGTCGGCCTGCGTGTCGGCAGCGTCTGGGTGTTCGACGTCGTGCTCGCGGGTACGCTCACGGCCTTCATCGCCACGGTCTGGCTGGCGCGGCTCGTGGGCGGGGGAGAGGGACTCTGACATGTGGGAGATCGTGGGCGGCGTGGTGATCGCGGTCGGTGTGACGCTCACCCTGATCGCCGGAATCGGGGTGCTTCGGCTGCCCGACGCCTACAACCGGATGAACGCGGTGTCCAAGGCCGCCAGCCTGGGTGTCGCCTGCACGCTGGCGGGGACCGTGCTGCTGATGCCGGACGTGGCGGCGGTCATCAAGACCGCGGTGGCCATAGCGCTGCAGTTCATCACCGCGGCTGTGGGAAGCTTCGCGATCGCCCGGGCCGCGTACCGGACAGGGGTGCCGCTGGCTCGGGTGACCCGGTTCGACCAGCTGGCGGAGCGTGCGCGCGGTGACGGTGGCGACGGCGACGCCTCCGAGACCTCGGCCGAGTGAACGCGTCGGCGTGCGCTCCACGGCACGCTGGCCGCTGGCGTTGCCCCACTCGTCGACCGGCCCGTGCGGAACTGACGGCACGTGGCCGGCTTCGACGTCCAATACTTCGCGACGGTCGAGCCCCGGCCGCTCGCCCGCGGAAGGGGATCACAACAGCCGCAACACCAGCATCGCCGTGTCGTCGGTGTGTCCGCCCGGGGCGAACTCCTCCAGGTCCTTGTCGATACGGCTGATGACGGCCTGCGCGGTCAGCCCGGAGCACCCGGAGAAGATGCGCTGCAGCCCCTCGTCGCCGAGCATCTCGTCGCCGTTGCGGCGCTCGGTCACCCCGTCGGTGACCGCGAGGAGCACGTCGCCGGGTGTGGCCTCGACGGTCTCGGTGTAGAACCCGACGTCCTCGAACGCGCCCAGCAGCGGCTGGGAGGTGCCCACGGTCGTCACATCGCCCTTCTGGTTCAGCCGGAGCGGCAGCGGGTGTCCCGCCGACACCAGCCGGATGCGCATCCCCTCGCCGGGCCCGCCCAACGGGACCATCTCTCCGTACAGCATGGTCAGAAACCGCGTCGAGGTGTTCTCCTCCAGGATCGCCAGGTTCAACCGGTCCATGATGTGCGCCGGGGAGAACCCCTCGCGGGCCAGTGCCCGCAGCGTGTGCCGGGCCAGACCGGTGACGGCGGCCGCGGCGGGGCCGGTCCCGCAGACGTCGCCGATCGCGAAGCACCAGCGGCCGTCGGTGGCGAACACGTCGTAGAAGTCGCCGCCGACCACGGTGCGTTCGTCGGCCGGGCGGTAGAACACCGCGTGGTCCACCCCCGGGATGCTCGGCTCCTTCTCCTTGGCCGGGAGCAGGCTGCGCTGCAGCGCCTCGCTCATCGACGTCTGGTCCGCGTACAGCCGCGCGTTCTCCAACGCCGAGGAGACCCGGTGGGCGAGGTCGTCGGCGACGTCCACGTCCTCGCGGGTGAACTCCTCCTCGGGGTCCTTGCCCAGGGTGAGCCTGCCGAGGGTCTGGCCGTGCGCGACGAGCGGGATGCTGATGGCCGGCCCTTCCGCCAGCTCCAGCGGCAGCTCGTCGTGGAGCCCCGCGGTGATGAGCTGTCCACGGGACCACAGCGGGCGCGGCTCGCGCTGCTCGGGTGGCGGCAGCGCGGTCAACAGGTTCCGCAGGAGGTCGTTGTAGTTCTCGTTGCGGTGCACCGTGTGGGTCAGCCGCCAGATCCCCAGGTCCGTGGTGGTGTGCACGGCGCACCAGCTACCCAGACGCGAGGTCGCGAGCTGGGCGGCCAACGCGGCGGTCATCTGCTCGTCCAACGTTCCGGTGAGCAGGTCGCTGGCCTCGGCGAGAAAGCTCAGCGACGCGCGGCGCGCCAGCTCCACCTCGGCCAGCCGGGCGCGCTCCAAGGGCAGGGCGATGCGGTCGGCCCCCTCCTGGAGCCGTCGCGCCGCGGTGTTGCCGAAGTGTCGGATGCGGCGTGAGGCGACCCCGATCAGGCCGGTGATCCGACCCTCCACGATGAGCGGCGCGGTCACCAGCGAGCGCATTCCGGCCTTGGCGAGCTTGCCGCGGTGCGCCCGCGCGATCATCAGGTCGTCGTTGATCACCGGGCCCGGTTCGGGAGCCGCGGACGGAAACGTCTCCTCGGTCCGGCTGCGGAAGGGGCGCCACGGGCCGCTCGACAACCCCGTGGCGGCGCGCACCTCCCATTCGGTCTCGTCGGTGGTGGCCAGGGCGATGTAGGCGGCATCGCCGCCCAGAGCGGAACGCGCGAACTCGACGGTGCGGTCGAGCAGGTCGGGAAGCGTGAGGCGGGCGCTGAGGGCGGCGTCCAGCGCCGCCCACGGGTTGGGGCGGGTCGGGCGGCGGCGGTGCGGACGAACGGGGTCAGGCGGGGACATCGTGGGACGTTCGGTGTCGTCGCCCTCGGACTTCTCGTCCTCGATGCGGAACCAGACGGCCTTGTCGGCCTTGCTGTAGCTGACACCCCAGCTGGACGCGATGGCCGCCGCCAACGCCAGGCCCAGGCCACCGTCGCGGCCGTCGTCGCCGGAACCGGAGGTGTCCACCGAGAGCTGACCCACCCGCGGTACCGCGCGGTCCGGGGCCCGGTCCGTGACGACCACCTCAACCGCCTCGGACAGCCGCCGTACGCTGAGCTCGAGCGTGCTCTCGGCGTGCGTCACCGCGTTCGTCACCAGCTCGCTGACCAGCAGGATAATGTCGTCCGAGGAGTACTCGATTCCCCAGTCCCGCAGCTGCTCCCGGACGAACTCGCGCGCCTCGCCCGCTGACTCGGGAGCGGGCGAGAACTCCCGGTGGGAGACCTTCATCGTGTCATCTGGCATTGCGGCCGTACGATTTCCTTCGGGTCGAATAGGGCGGATGGGCACAGTGTCGTTACTACGATTGGCCCATACCCCTTGTTAGGTAGTCGTGTGCTGGCCCGGCGCGGTGGAGTAACGGTCGCGTCCCATATGCACAGCGGGGACAACGCAGTCATGATGTCAGAACGTCCGTGTAGTTGAGCAGCCAGGCCGAGCGATCCAAACGCACCGCGGGCCATTCGGTGCGGCCACCGAGCGACACAGTACGGTGCGGATGGGCGCGGCGGAGACTTTGCCGAGGTGAGATACCCCGCACCCCAATGGAGCGGTATATCCCCCTGATCCCGGTGGTACGGGGTTACCGGCAGTTGAGACGCGGAGGAGGGGACCCATGCCCGAAGCGACCCGAGAACCGGCATCAGAAACCCAGATGGACGAGCTTCTCAACGCCCTGTACAGCATGCGCGACGGTGATTTCAGCGTACGGCTGAGCGCGCCGGAGGACGGGGCGAACGAGGAGATCGCCACCGTGTTCAACGAGGTCCTGGACCACTGCGAGCAGCTCAGCAACGAGCTGCAGCGCGTGGGTGGTGTCGTGAGCAGCCAGGGCAGGCTCAACGAACGGATCTCGATCAGTCCCGCCCGCGGCGCGTGGAGCACGAGCGTGCGCGCGTTGAACCAACTGCTCGACGAGGTCAGCGATCCGGTGACCGAGGTGGCCCAGATCCTGGACTCCGTCGCCGGAGGTGACCTGTCGCAGCGGGTCGACCTGAGCAGCCGGCACGGCGAGCTCCAGGGCGACCTGTTGCGACTGGCCACCTCGGTGAACCAGATGGCCGACCAGATGCACGGGTTCACCAACGAGGTCACGCGGGTGGCCCGGGAGGTGGGTACCGAGGGCAAGCTGGGCGGCAGCGCCCGGGTCGAGGGGGTCTCCGGTGCCTGGCGCGACGTCACCGAGTCGGTGAACCAGATGGCGTCCCGGCTCACCGCGCAGGTGCGCGACATCTCTGAGGTGACACTGGGAGTGTCCCGCGGTGACCTGAGCCGCAAGGTGACGGTGGACGTGCAGGGGGAGATGCTGCAGCTGAAGGACACCGTGAACACCATGGTGGACCAGCTCTCGACTTTCGCGGACGAGGTCACGCGGGTGGCCCGGGAGGTGGGTACCGAGGGCAAGCTGGGCGGTCGCGCCAATGTCAAGGGTGTGTCGGGGATCTGGAAGGACCTGACCGACAACGTCAACTCCATGGCGGACAACCTCACGAACCAGGTGCGCGACATCTCCCAGGTGACCACGGCGGTCGCGCGCGGCGATCTGGGTCGCAAGGTGACGGTGGACGTGCAGGGGGAGATGCTGCAGCTGAAGGACACCGTGAACACCATGGTGGACCAGCTCGACTCGTTCGCCGACGAGGTCACGCGGGTGGCCCGGGAGGTCGGATCCGAGGGCAAGCTGGGCGGTCGCGCCAATGTCAAGGGTGTGTCGGGGATCTGGAAGGACCTGACCGACAACGTCAACTCCATGGCCAACAGTCTGACGTACCAGGTCCGCAACATATCCCAGGTCACCACGGCCGTCGCCAAGGGCGACCTGACCAAGAAGATCACGGTGGACGCGCAGGGGGAGATGCTGCAGCTGAAGGACACCGTCAACACGATGGTGGACCAGCTGGAGTCGTTCGCCGACGAGGTCACCCGCATGGCGCGCGAGGTCGGCACCGAGGGGAAACTCGGTGGCCAGGCCCACGTCCGCGACGTGTCCGGAGTGTGGAAGGACCTCACGGACAACGTCAACTCCATGGCCAACAATCTGACGCACCAGGTGCGGCAGATCTCCATCGTCACCCGCGCCGTCGCGCAGGGCGACCTCACCAAGAAGGTGACGGTCAACGCCAAGGGCGAGATCCTGGAGCTGAAGGACACCATCAACGTGATGGTGGACCAGTTGTCCGCCTTCGCCGACGAGGTCACGCGGGTGGCCCGGGAGGTGGGTACCGAGGGCAAGCTGGGCGGCAGCGCCAATGTCAAGGGCGTGTCGGGAACCTGGAAGGACCTCACCGAGAACGTCAACTCGATGTCGCACAACCTGACCACCCAGGTGCGCAACATCGCCCAGGTGACATCGGCGGTGGCCAACGGTGACCTGACCAAGAAGATCACCGTTGACGTCCAGGGCGAGATCCTGGAACTCAAGGACACCGTCAACACCATGGTCGACCAGCTCTCGGCGTTCGCCAACCAGGTGACCCGGGTCGCCCACGAGGTCGGCTCCGAGGGGCAGCTCGGCGGCCAGGCCAAGGTCGACGGGGTGTCCGGTACCTGGAAGCAGCTCACCGACAGCGTGAACGAGCTGGCCGGCAACCTCACCACCCAGGTGCGCGCCATCGCCGAGGTGGCCAGCGCGGTCACCCGGGGCGACCTGACGCAGAACATCCAGGTCGACGCCCGCGGGGAGATGCAGCAGCTCAAGGACAACATCAACCTGATGGTCAGCAACCTCCGCGAGACCACGGCGGCCCAGCGCGACGAGGACTGGCTGAAGAGCAACCTCACCCGCATCTCCGGTCTCATCCAGGGGCACCGCGACCTCAACGAGCTGGCCCGGTTGATCATGACCGAGGTGGCGCCGCTGGTCGATGCGCAGCACGGCGCCTGCTTCCTGCCCGAGGAGAAGGGTGAGGAGGAGACGTTCCGTCTCTACGCCGGCTACGGCTTCCAGCCCAGTGAGCCACGGCGCCGGGTGCGCTCCGGTACCGGGCTCGCCGGCGAGGTCATCGCCCAGAAGAAGGAGATGATCATCAACAATGTGCCCTCCGACTACGTGCGGATCGAGTCGGGGTTGGGCGAGGCGCCTCCGCTGACATTGGTGATACTGCCGATCATCTCGGAGGACCGCGCGCTGGGGGTCATCGAGCTGGCCTCCTACACCGAGTTCCGCGAGGTGCACCTGAGCTTCCTGCGTCAGCTCGTCGCCCAAATCGGCACCACCATCAACACGATCCTGGCCAACACCCGCACCGAGTACCTGCTGGTGCAGTCCCAGCAGCTCACCACCGCGCTGCAGGAGCGCTCCAACGAGCTACAGCGCCAGCAGGAGGAGCTGCGGCGCAAGAACGCCGAGCTGCACAGCAAGGCGGGGCAGCTGGCCAGCCAGAACCGGGCGATCGAGCTACAGAACCGCCAGATCGAACGGGCGCGGCGCTCGCTGGAGGACCGGGCGCACCAGCTACAGGTGTCCTCGAAGTACAAGTCGGAGTTCCTGGCGAACATGTCGCACGAGCTCCGGACTCCGCTCAACAGCCTGTTGATCCTCGCCAGGCTGCTGGCCGACAACTCCGAGCAGAACCTGACGTCCAAGCAGGTGGAGTTCGCCCAGACGATCCACAAGGCGGGAAGCGACCTGTTGCAGCTCATCGACGAGATCCTGGACCTGTCCAAGGTCGAGGCCGGCCACGCGGAGGTGCAGGCCACCGACGTGTCCATCGGGCGGCTCGTGGACTACGTCGAGGCGTCCTTCAGGCCGATGACCAGCGAGCGCGGCCTGGCGTTCGCCGTCGAGGTGTCACCGGACATCCCGAACTACCTGCAGACCGACGAGCAGCGGCTGCAGCAGATCCTGCGCAACCTGCTGTCGAACGCGGTGAAGTTCACCAACTCCGGTGAGGTGCGGATGCTCATCGAGCCCGCGTGGGCGCTCGACGACGCCGACCTCGACTCGTTCGGGGAGAACGAGGAGGTCATCGCGTTCTCGGTCACCGACACCGGTATCGGGATCCCCGATGACAAGCTCCAGGTCATCTTCGAGGCGTTCCACCAGGGCGACGGCGGCGCGAGCCGGCGCTTCGGCGGTACCGGGCTGGGGCTGTCCATCAGCCGGAACTTCGCCCAGCTCCTCGGCGGCGAGATCCGGGTGCAGAGCGTCCTCGGCGAGGGCAGTACCTTCACCCTGTTGTTGCCGGTGCGGCTGCCCGAGGGGACCACCGAGAACCTGGACGACCCGCTGGAGACGACCGTTCCGGGGTTGCCTCCCGAGTCCCAGCAGAACCCGGAGCCACTCACCAACGTCCGGCCGGAGATCCCCGACACCCCCGAGGAGATCCCGCAGCTGGGGCAGGAGCCGGAGGACTCCGAGGCCGAGCCGGACGAACCCACGCCGGTCCCGGTGCTCAAGGCCGCCGACGAGTCGGTCGACGGGGTTGAGCAGGCCGAACCCGAGACGCGCGACGATCCCGAGCGTGAGGCCGCGTTGAGCGGGAAGCGGGTGCTGATCGTCGACGACGACATCCGCAACGTCTTCGCGCTGACCAGCGCGTTGGAGGCGCACGGCCTGGAGGTTCTCTACGCCGATAACGGCCATTCCGGAATCGAGAAGCTGGAGGCGAACGAGGACATCGCCCTGGTACTGATGGACATCATGATGCCGGAGCTGGATGGTGACGCGACGACGCGCGCCATCCGGGAGATGCCACAGTTCGCCGACCTTCCGATCATCTCCCTCACCGCCAAGGCGATGCAGGGGGACCGCGAACAGAGCCTGGAAGCGGGGGCGTCGGACTATGTCACGAAACCGGTGGACCTGGACCACCTCCTGGACGTGATACGCGCGTGGCTGGACCAGGACTCAACCGGCGAAGACACGGACAACCAGCAGGAGCAATAACCGTGCCCCACAAGGCGAACATCCTCCTCGTGGACGACCGCGACGAGAACCTCACCGCCCTGGAGGCGATCCTCGCCTCCCTCGACCAGAACCTCGTGCGGGCCAACTCGGGGGAGGCGGCGCTCAAGGCCCTCCTCGAAGGGGACTTCGCGGTGATTCTCCTCGACGTCGTGATGCCGGGTATGGACGGTTTCGAGACCGCGGCCCACATCAAGCAGCGCGAGAAGACCAAGGACGTCCCGATCATCTTCCTGACGGGTGCCGGGGTCGATCGTCACCAGGTGTTCCGGGGGTACGCGTCCCGGGCGATCGACTACCTGACGAAGCCGTTCGACCCCTGGGTGCTGCGGTCGAAGGTCGAGGTCTTCGTGGACCTTTACCACACCAAGCAGCAGCTGCGGGACCAGTCGCGCATGCTACGGCGCGACCTCGGTTCGACCTCGAACATCCCGACCGGATCGGTGGCCGGGCAGCTCTCGCAGCGCGCCGCTGAGATCAACGCCAATCTCGCGATGCTCCGTGAGCAGATCGTCACCGACAGCCGGAACAGTGACAGCAAGGCCGTCGAGGCGGTCCGCGACCTCGACCACACGGTTACCCAGTTGACCACCCTCGTCGAGGCCATCCATGGGCCGGAGTAGCCGAGGCGGCGCCCACTGTCGCGGTGGGTGGGGCCTGAACACCCCCTGTGCCCCACAGGCCCCGAACGGCTCGGTTCCCGGTTGAGCGCCGTCAGCAGCCGGTGTACCGCGGCGGCAACGCCAACCCGATGTGCTCGCCGATCTCCTCGATCAGTCCCAGGTCGGCGAGCCGGAACCCTCCCCGGTTGCTCCGCCGGATCAGGGTCAGCGCGCCGCGCACACCGCGGCTGCCGCGCAGCGGGACGCACATCAGCGAGCCCGCGCCGAGCGCACTGAGCAGCGGGGCGCTGTCCGGGGCGCGGCCGAGGATGCCCTCGTCCTCGATGAGCTGGTGCAGCACCGACTTTCCACTGGTCAGGACGTCGCGGGGGACCTCGGAGTCCTGTGGGTCGAGCGACTCCAGCAGTGTGCCGTGCGGATCGCCCCCGGGGCCGGCCACGACCGCGCGCCGCGCGCGATCGGCGTCGCTGGGAAGGTCGCACACGTCCATGATCACCCAGTCGGCGTAGGAGTCGGCGAGCAGCCCGGCCGCCTCGTCCAGCGCGAGCGGCTGTCCGGCGCCGCCCGGTCCCGCGCTGCGCAGCAGCAGCCGGGTCATCCGCGTCAGTACGTCGAGCCGGCGCGCCGCCAGGACGACCACCTGGTCCTCGACCTCCGGCTCCAACGGTGCGGGTCCCTCGTCGGCGTCGCTGTGCAGCGGTGGAGACATCGCGACGAGCACCATCGGCTCGGCCTCGGTCGGCACGTCCAACCGGGTCAGCGTCAGGTGGACGTCCTCGGCCCACCCACGCTGGGCCAACCGCGACTCGAAGGAGGCGGGTTCCCCGCCGCGCAGCACCGCGGCCAGCCAGGACCGCATCGCGGCGCGCCGGCGCAGGTCGACGAAGTTGGAGAACGGCTTGCCCGTGAGGTACCCGCTCGCGCCCCCCAGACGCTCGGCGCCCATGGTGTTGATCCTGCGGATGTAGCCCGCGTTGTCGAGGAGTACGACCGGGACGCTCAGCTCGGTGAACACCGCCCGCAGGACCGCCCGCTCGTCGTCGTTGCCGGAGCGCCGCGGCGCGTTCGACTCGTGGGAGGCGAGGCGTTGCTCGCAGTCGCGTAGCAGCTGCTCGGCGAACCCGAGTTCGACGAGCGCGGCCTCGGCCGTGCCGGCGGCGTCGTTCGGATACATCGCGTGCGTGCTTCGCAACGCGGAGACCCGGTCACTCAGCTCGGCGACCTCGCGCGGTAGGTCGGGTACGTTCTCCGGCACCCCTCGACTCCCGATGTCTCGGCGTTCACCCAGGTATCGACGCTAGTCCATGGTGTGGGTGATCGCAGTCGAAGGCTACCGTGGAGTTGTCGTGGTGCCCGACGCACACCCGCGCGCACGGCGGGGGCGGGAGTGCGGTGCCGTTGGATGGAGGCGTGAATGTGGGTGGAACGCCTCGCCCGGGAGATCGGCGCGCACGGCAAGGCCGAGGGCAGCTCCCCCGAGCGCGCGCTGGACCGGATGAGCATCGCCGCCGCCCGAGGAGTGCCCGGGTGCTCGGCGGCGCTGGTGGTGATCTGGCACGACGTCGTCCCCGGTGACGTTGACACCGCCGAGGTCGCGGGACGACAGGTCGTGGTCGACTACGGTGCCTCGCACTCCGACCTGGCCACCGCCTTCGAGCACCAGTACACCACCGACGAGGGGCCGACGGTGGAGGCGGTTCGTGAGATGGCCCCGGTGACCGTGGGCGACGTGCTGCGTGAGGACCGCTGGCCCCGCTACACCAGCATGGGGGTGCAGAGCGGAGACCGATCCTCGGTGACGTTCCCCTGCGAGCTCGACGGGGCGGTGCTGACGTTCGGTGTGCACGCGGGTCGGGCGGACGCGTTCGACGCCACCGCCCTCACACCCGTGGTGGCCCTACTCGCCGAGCACGCCGCGATGGCGCTGCACAGCGCCGGGCGCTACACCGACGTGGCGCGCGAAGCCGCCCACATGCGCCGCGCGATGCAGGCTCGGGCCGTCATCGACCAGGCGAAGGGGATCATCATGCACGCGCACGGGTGCGACGCCACGCGGGCGTTCGAGCGGCTGCGTCAGGTGGCCCAGCGTAACCGGGTGAAAGTGACCGAGGTCGCGCGCAGGCTGGTCGAGGAGCACGCCGCGACCACCTCCCCGGCCGGGCGGTGACCCCACCCGCGAGAGGGCGGCACCCACGGACACACGCGGTATCGGTGTGGTGACGGGTTCACGCGGAACCTGTTTCTGGCTCGGGCGATGACGCTAAGGTGGCGGCGTGGAGCGCGTGTGGGCGAGCAGGGCTCGGCGTCATCGAAGGCGTAGGCAACGAGGAGCGTGAACGTGGCGTCCGATATCCCGATCCGGACCGAAGGCGATGTCGCCGTGATCACCCCCGTGGGCGAGCTGGACGCGATCACCTCTCCCGCCCTCTCCAACGCGCTCGACCGGGTCCTGGTGGCCGAGAAACCCTGGCGTGGGGTGGTCGTCGACTTCTCGGGGGTCACCTTCTGCGACTCCCGCTGCATCGGGGTCCTCGTCGCCGCGTACCGCAGGGCCCGAGATCTCGGTATCGGCCTGGCCGTCTCCGCACCCCAGCACACGGTGCACCGCCTGTTCGTGATCGCCGGGATCGACCAGGTGATCACCATCGACGACGATACACAGCACGCCATGGAGGCCGTCGTGGCGTGACACGGGTCCCGTTCGTGCCCGGTGGTGTCGGCGTCAGTGGGACTCGGGAACCGGGGGGAAGTGCATCCGGATCAGGGAGCCGTGGCCACCCCCGCTGATCTCCATGAAGTCGCACAGCTGGCGGGTGATCCACAGACCGTAACCGCGTGTGCCGTGAGGGTCGGTGGGACGGTACCCGATGAGCGGGTCGGTGAGGGTGCCACCCTCGTCGAAGACGTCGCAGACGATCCACCCGGCGGAGCGCCACAGGGAGATCGTGCCCTTGCCCGCCCCGTGCTCCAGGACGTTGGCGGCGAGTTCGTTCACGGCGAGCACCAAGTCGCCGACACGCTCCTCGGGGATGCCCGCCGTGGTGGCCAGTGTCGTGACCTCGTCGCGCAGGGCGGGAAGGTCCGGCCGGATCTCGAGCGTGTGTACCGTTCCGGTGGGTGACGGCAGGGGGCGCGCGACGTCCACGGCGCTGAACGTGGCCGGGTCCTGGTGGTCCGGACTGTTCCGTTCCCCGTCGGAGGTCACGAGCACCGGGTGGGTGCGGCGCGCGAGTTCGCGTGTCCCTGCCGGCAGTAGCCGGCTGTCGTGGAGGCACAGCAGGCGCATCCGGCACCCAGCCAGGACCGATCCCAGAACCGAGTCGAGGCGGTGCCACTCGCGCAGCCCCACCGGGGCGTCCATGGGCAGTACCGGCTCGGCGACCACGGTGATGCGCCGCGTGGGGTGCGTGAGGGCCAGCCGGTGCAGCCTCGCCAGGGTGCGGCCGGGGGCGTCGTAGAACTCCGCGCGCGCGGTGATGTCGAGGTCCGCGCCGCGGTCACCGAGCGCGGCGCGGATGGCCTCCTCGTGGGGCTCGCGCACGGCGACGGTGACGTGGTCACCGTCCGAGAGGGCGTCACGAACCCGGGGGACGACCAGGTCGCGCAGGTCGCTGGGGGAGTCGAGGAACACACCGTAGTGCTCGAACCCCTCGGAACCGGTGTCGTCGGTCCTCGCGCTTGACGTCAATGACATCACCCCGGGCATCCTGCCTGCCAGGACTGGCATTCAGTGGGTTCGTGACGCGGTCGCCGCACCTACCCGGACCAGTGTGCACCATCCTCCGCCGCGATGGGCATCCCGGATGTGGCGGGAAGGGCGCGCTGGTAGACCTGCGCGGTCTCACTGGCCACGCGACTCCAGGTGAAGCGGGATCTGGCCCGGTCGGCTCCGGCGATCCCGTGCGCGTTGCGCATTGTGGGTTCCAGGAGCAGGCCGCGCAGGGCCCGCGCGAGCGACGCCGGCCGCCCGGTGCGCAGCAGCACTCCTGTGGTGCCGTCGAGCACCGCGTCGGTGACACCGCCGGTGGCGGTGGCCACCACCGGAAGCCCGCAGGCCATCGCCTCCAGGACGGCTCCGCCGTAGGGGTCGTGGCTGGCGGCGGAGACGTAGACGTCCGCCGACCGGAGCAGCCGCGGTAGCTTCCCGCGGTCGACGGAGTCCATCAGGGTGACCCGGTCGTCCACCTTGGACTCCTTGGCCAGCAGCTCCAGGCGGCGCGCGTCGTCGTCCAGCGGGAGCTCCACGGACGAGGGCCCGGTCACGATCAGCAGCTCGATCTCGGGGAGCCGGGTCGCCATGTCGATCAGCGCGTCGGCCCCGCCGCCCGCGCCGAGCCCGGTCACCGCGATGACACGCGGTCGGTCCTTGTCTCGCGGCCGCCACGGTTCGGTGGCGGTTCCTCCCTCGACGGTGAAGTGCCCGGTGTCGACCCCGTAGGGCACCACACTGACGCGCTGGCCCGGGACACCCAGCCGCGCGAGCTCGAACCGTTGGTCAGCGGAGGTCACCACGACGCGCTCGACCCTGGTGGCGATCGCGGCCTCCATTCGTGCCCGCTCGCGGCGTTCGGCCAGCCCGGCGCGCCGCTCGGAGATGTTCAGCGAGTGGAACGTGTGCACGATCGGGGGAGCCTCGCCCGGTCTCTCGGAGGTGCGGACCGCGGACAGCGCCGCGAGACCGCTCGTCCATCCGAAGCCGTGGACGACGTCGGGGGGGTCCGCGTCCAGGCGTGCCCTCAGCTCTCGTGCGAAGGTTCCCGTGTGCTCGGCGGCCTCGTGTTCGTGCAGCGCCCGTTGTGGTCCGGCGCTCAGGTGCTCGAGGGTGACTCCGTGTCCGAGGCGACAGCGTTGTTCCAGCCCTGGTGCGTTGTCGCGCGAGTACACGGTCACGCGGTGTCCGAGAGTGGCCAGGTGGCGTGAGAGCTGCGTGGTATGGACGCTGTCACCGCAGGTGGGTTCGCCTTTGTGGGCTGCTAGGGGGCTGGCGTGCTCGGCGACCAGGGCAATCTTCACGTATGACTCCTCAGTGTGAGACGGCGGCCCTGTGGGGCGCGAGAGGGACACGCCCGCCGTGGGGCCAGGCAAGCGCGGGCGCGCCTGGGACGGTGCCGGCGGGCGGGCTCGGTGAGACGGAAAAAGGGGGTACGCGGGGTGATGGGGAAAAGGCGGGATGTGAGTAGACGCAACGGAACCACACCTCTGGCTGTTCGATGAGAGGACGCGCGGCGCTCGCGTCGCAGAACCGGGCGGAGTCAGCCGGGCGCGAGCGCGCTGAGCCAGGTGTGTCTGCGTCTTAGACACCCATTCTTGACCATTCTGCCAGACCCGTAATGGGGTGGACAATGGCCTCTGTACGCTCCGTCAGCGTGACGCGCCGCGTTGGAGTCCCCTGGTGGGTTTGGTGGGCTGAGTCCGGGGCACAGTCGGCAGGGATGACACAAGAGGCGGGAGTCTCCGCTGAGGGAGGTCGGCCGTGACGGGGCGGCCGCGCCGGTGGCCGTGGGACAGCGGCGCGTTCGTGGGTGGGGACCCGGTGCCCGGCTACGTGGGCGACGGCCTGTTGCGGGGGCGGCGCGCTCTGGTCGCCGGCGGGGTCACGGACGGTTCCGGAGCCGGCCGGATCGCCGCGGTCGCGCTGGCCAAGGAGGGAGCGGCCGTCGCCGTCGCCGACCGTACGGCACGCGCGGGCCCGTCCGGAGCGTGGCCGCTCGACCAGCGGGGCCACGACGACGTGCTGCTCGCCACCACGAGGCTGCTGACGGCGATCGGGGCCCGGACCCTGGCCCTCCACTGCGATCTCGACACCGAGGCCGGCTGCCGCGGGGCGGCCGCGCACACGGCGCTGGAGTTCGGTGCCATCGACACCCTCGTCGTCTGCGTCGACACCGGGGACGGCTGGGGAGGCCAGGCGGACAGCACGGGCTGGCTGGTGGAGGGGGCCCGAGTGTTCATGGTCGCGGGCGCGTCGGTGGTCGTGCCCGACTCTCCCCCGGCCTCCGGGCCGCACGCGCCCGCCTCCACGGGCCGTGTGGCCGGTACGGGCGCCCTGCCCGCGCCGCTCGCCGCGACACTGCGGGAGCGCGGTATCCGGGTCGGTGGGGTCGATCCCGAGCACGGGGACGCCGTGGCACGGGCGGCCGCGTACGTTAGCCTCTCCAGCGTCGAGCGGTCGCGTGTGTGAGGGGACGCTCCCGCGCGCCGGAGAGACCGGAACACGTCTTTCGAGGGCGGCCGGAAACGGACGATGCGGCGGTGGTCGACCGCGCAGAACTGCGTACCAGGGCGTTTTCCGTCATGATGTACGCGGATTTTGACCACGATCAGCCGTCCGCCGATACGGTTACATGATCACCGCGCCTCGACTACCGTCCGAGAGAGGCGCGGTCGGGGAAGGCGCGGCAGGCATGCCGACGAGACAGGAGGTAGGGCGTATGGGTGTCGCTGGTGGGGAAGTCACAGTCACGGCCCTCACACACCGGGGTGCCGTACGTCCGGCCAACGAGGACGCCGTGGTCATGGGAGCGCTCACGGTCGCCAGCGCGAACATGACGATGCCGGTGCGTTCGGTGCTGCCGCTGAGCGAGCCGGTGGTTGTCGCGGTCGCCGACGGGCTCGGTGGTCACGCCGCGGGGGAGATCGCGTCCGAGCATGCCGTGCACCGCATGGCCGAGATGAGCGCCCGGCTCAGCAGCCCGGATGACGTCGACATCCTGCTGAAGAACATCGACGAGGAGATCAAGGACCACGCGACCCAGCACGCGGAGTTCTCCGGAATGGGAACGACGGTGGCGGGGATGCTGCTCCTGCCCGATGCCAACTACTGGTTCAACGTCGGTGACTCCCGTACCTACCGCATCGAGGGCGGCCAGCTCCGCCAGCTGTCCGAGGACGACTCGCCTCCCCTCCCGCCGTCGGACAGTGGGAAGCCGGTCACGACGAACTTCATCACCCAGTCGCTCGGGGGCAGCGGCAGCACCGCGATGACCCCGCACGTTGGCCGCGACACCGAGCCCGATCCCTCGGCCTGGGTCATGTGCAGCGACGGCCTCTCGGATCTGGTCTCCACCGAGGTGATGACACGCATCATCAACGAGGCGGGCAGCGACGAGGCCGCGGTGCACGCGCTCTGGCAGGCGGCCATGGAGGGTGGCGGCCGCGACAACATCAGCATCATGATCGCCCGCCGGGTCTGAGCACAGCGGCCACCTGACCCTTGGGGCGACCCCGAGCGTCAACCGGGTGTCACGGGCCGGTGGCGCGCGGCTGACTCTCGGAGGAGCCCGACGTCACTCCCGGGGCGGGGTGTGGTCCGTGCGGCCGCGCATCCGCACGAGCAGGATGACGAGTAGCGCCACGACGGCGATGGCCGCGACCACCCCGCCGATCGGGCCGTAGGTGGACATGGGGTCGCTCGCGGCGTCCTGGGGCTCCTCCGCGCCGCCCTCGTCGTCCGCCTCGGCCTCACCGCCGCCGCTGCCGCCGTTGGCCTGGTCACTCTCCTGGGAGCCAGACTGTTCGGCCACACCGTCCCCTGTGAGGGTGAAGCCGAACTCGTCCTCGACCGGATGGCCGTCGGCGGAGATGATCCGGTAGGCGATGGTGTGCTCACCCGCGGCCTCGAGGGGACGCAGGTCGATCGAGGCCGTCTCGCCGTCGACTCGGACGTCCCCCTCCTCGTACGTCTGGTCCTCGGGCCCCGTGACGACGATGGTGTTGGCGGAGTCGCCGCCCGTCTGGACCTCGTCGCTAAAGGTGAGGGTCACCTCGTCGGGAGCGCTGTCGAGCTCCTCGTCCGCCTCGGGTGAGGAGCTGATGAGGGTGTTGTGCGCGAGAGCGGCGGGGGCCGTGGCGACGCCCAGCAGCAGGGCGGCGCCGGTGGCGGGAACCAGGGCGGCCAAGCGACGCACCGTGGGTGGGGTATGCATGGGCTCTCTTTCGACTTCGGCTCAAAGCGGCCCCTCACGGTTCTCGGATGCCCGCACGGGCCCGTGTGTGTCGGGTCCGGCCCCGCGCCGGGCCTGGGCCGCCGCGCGTTGTGCGGGCCGCCCCGGTCGGGGAGCCGCGAACGGTGGACGGTGTCCGGCGGAGCGCGTGTGGTCTCCGTGGTGGCCGGATGGAAAGCGTTAGCTGGTCACATCGAACCTAACCCACGGGCCGGAGCGCGCAAAGGGCGTCGACCGGTCCCGATCCCGGTGGGCGAGTCCCGGCCTCACGCGGGGATGGCTGTCAGCCCGTGGGGACGAGGTCGCGGCGCAGGTAGCGACGCTCCTCGGGAGTGGTCCCGCCCCAGACGCCGTGGGGCTCACCGGCGCGCAGGGCCCACTGCAGGCACTCACGGCGCACAGTGCAGGTCCGACATATGGCTTTGGCGAGCTCGGCGTCGTGCTGGCCCGGTCCGGTGGTGCTCACCGGGAAGAACAGCTCCGGGTCGTACTGGCGGCACGCGCCCTGCTCGACCCAGTCTTCGCTTTCGTGGTACAGGCGGTTCACCAGGCGCCTCCCGTTCCCTGGCTCGTGTCCCTCGTCCCGCCGGCGCGGTTCGCCGGCCCTTGGGACCTCGCGCGAAGGCTGTCGATATGGGTGCAGGAGCTTCGCCGCGATGCGACCGATTGTAGTACTACCGGAAGTCGTACTACGTAAAGTCTGCAAGATGGCCGACGGCCTTTCAAGGGGTGGGCACGCCTTCGGGGAGCCGTGCGGGGCCGCGCCGATGGGAGGGCGGGCCCGGTCGAGAGCGGTCTCGCGTGGGTGCCGAGCGCCGTGAGTGGGGCCTCGGGGCGCGGGGCCAAAGTCACGGGTGTCACTCTGTCGCGAGGATTCACCCGAATTCGTGTGACTTAACACACGCTTAAAATTCGCTGCGGACCCCTCTACGTTTGGCTCGAAGAGGTCGCCACACGCCTGACGCGATGTCGCGTCGACGCCCCCGCGCGGCTCCCGGGAGCCACCCCGAAAACCCTGGTGAGTAAGGCGTGTGTGGCGGCCGGGGGAGCACTGACCCGTCCCGGTGGCTCGGACACTGTAGGTGACGTTCGGTGCTAAATGAACTAGTCCTACCCCGCGTGGCCCGTGTGAAACACGCGGGATTCCCTCGCCGAACATGCTGCTCAGAAACGTTCGCTATGTTCGTTCGACGTGCCCCATGAACATACGAACCCCGAGTCCCGCGATCGTTCCGCCGCCGGAGGTAAGCCGACAGTAGTCACGGACGGCACGGGAGAGGATGACGTGCGCCTGGCGCCCCCGTCGCTGGAGGACGGCCGGCACCTGTGGCGGCTCGCCGACGAAGCGGGACTCGACCTCAACTCGCCGTACGCCTATCTGATGTGGTGCAGGGACTTCGCCGCGACATCCGTCGCCGCCCACGACTCCCGGGGTGAGCTACGCGGATTCGTCACCGGCTACCGGAGGCCGGAGAACCCCGGTACCTACTTCCTCTGGCAGGTCGCGGTGGACCCCGGATTCCGGGGCCGGCGGCTGGCCCGCCTGATGCTGGACCACATCGCCGCCCGCATCACCGCGGACGGCGTCACCCACCTGGAGGCCACGGTGACCCCGGACAACACCGCCTCCCGCGCACTGTTCGCGTCGTTCGCGCGCGAGCGTGGCGCGCCGCTGGAGTGGACGCCGCTGTTCGAGCACGATCACTTCCCACACGTTGGAACCGATGGTCACGAGCCCGAGGAGCTCGTGCGGATCGGGCCGCTGCGCTGACCCGTGGCGCTCGAACCCACATCCGATCCTGACCGCCCCGTCGTCAAAGCCAAGAGCCCACGAATCTGGGGAAAGGAACCAAGGAACTCACAATGGACATCTTCGATCGCCTCGAGTCCGAGGTCCGCAGCTACTGCCGTAGCTGGCCGGTCGTCTTCAACGAGGCGAGGGGCAGCTACATCTACGACGAGTCGGGGCGTGGCTACCTCGACTTCTTCGCGGGTGCCGGCGCTCTCAACTACGGACACAACCACCCGGAGCTGAAATCCAAACTGGTCGAGTACCTCATGAGTGACTCGATCGTGCACAGCCTGGACGCCTACAGCACCGCCAAACGCGACTTCCTGCGCACGTTCGGCGAGACCATCCTGACCCCTCGCGGCCTCGATTACAAGGTCCAGTTCCCCGGCCCCGCCGGGAACAACGCGGTTGAGGCGGGGCTGAAGCTCGCCCGTAAGATCACGGGCCGCGAGACGATCGTCAGCTTCACCAACGGTTTCCACGGCATGACGCTGGGTGCGCTCTCGGTCACCGGGAACTCGATGAAGCGCGGCGGTGCCGGCGTGCCACTGAACCACGCCGCGACCATGCCGTTCGACAACTACATGGACGGCCAGACCCCCGACTTCCTCTGGCTGCGCAGCCTGCTCGAGGACAGCGGCAGTGGCCTGGACAAACCGGCCGCGGTGATCGTCGAGGGCGTGCAGGGCGAGGGCGGCATCAACGTCGCCAGCGCCGAGTGGCTGCGCGGCCTCGCCGAGCTCTGCAAGGAGTACGAGATCCTGCTGATCGTGGACGACATCCAGATGGGATGCGGGCGTACCGGACCGTTCTTCAGCTTCGAGGAAGCCGGGATCGAGCCGGACATCGTCACCCTGTCGAAGTCGATCAGCGGCTACGGCCTCCCGATGGCGCTCACGCTGTTCAAGCGGGAGTTGGACGTCTGGGATCCCGGGGAGCACAACGGGACCTTCCGCGGCCCCAACCCCGCCTTCGTCACGGGTACCGCCGCCCTCGACACGTTCTGGCGGGACGACGCGCTGCAGACGGCAACAGTGGCCAAGGGCAAGCTCATGGAGTCGCGGCTGAGCGCGATCGCCGAGGAGCACGCCGACACCGGTGCGCACGTCCGTGGCCGGGGGATGGCCCGTGGTCTCGCCTTCGAGCAGGCGGAGGTCGCGGACCGGGTCAGCCAGGAGGCGTTCGAACGTGGCCTGTTGGTGGAGACGTCCGGACCCGAGGACGAGGTCGTCAAGTTCCTGCCACCGTTGACCACCTCGGAAGAGGACCTGGATCGTGGACTCGACATCATCGCCGAGGCGACCCGTGCGGCGGTTAAGGTGATCCAGCCGGCCTGATACACAGGGGGCGTTGCACCATCAACAACGATGGTGCGGGCTCGGGATCCCCGGGCCCTTCGTTGCCCAGGTCCAGTACCGAGTAGGTAAGAGGAGCACCCGTGATCGTTCGCAGCCTGGATGAGATCGACGACACCGAGCGCGACATCCAGACCCCCAACTGGCGCAGCCGCCGGATCGTGCTGGCCCGGGAAGGTGTGGGTTTCTCGTTCCACGAGACCGTGCTGTACGCGGGAACCGAGACGCGCATGTGGTACGCGAACCACATCGAGCTGGTCCACTGCATCGAGGGCGAGGCCGAGGTGGTCAACGAGGAGACCGGCGAGACCCACGTGATCACGCCGGGGACCCTGTACCTTCTCGACGGGCACGAGCACCACATAGTCCGGCCCAAGACCGACTTCCGGGTGCTGTGCGTCTTCAACCCTCCGGTGACCGGCCGCGAGGTTCACGACGAGAACGGTGTGTATCCGCTGCTTACCGAGGACGATGACCTGGAGGGCGCGGCGTCGAACTAGTTCACGCGGGCGGGAAGCGGCGCGCCGTTTCCCGCCCGTCGCGTTGGGGTAGCTCGTCCAGTCAGCGGACCGGGCGAGCCGGGTAAGGCGCCGCGGGGGATGTCAAGAGCAGAAAGGAGTGAACCCCCTACGGGGTATTTCCATGACTGCGTTGACGACTGATTTCGAGCAGCCGACCATAGACGACTACCCGACCCGCAAGGACAGCACCCCGGCCCTGCTCTACCGCCGGGATCCCGTGGTCTGGGGAAACGCCGACGACGGGCCCATCGACCAGGAACGCCTCGACCGGTACGACGACGCCGGTTATCTACAGTTCGAGTCCCTGGTGAGCGCTTCGGAGCTGCAGACCTACCGTGACGAGCTGTGGCGTCTCAGCCGCGACCCGCAGCTGAGGGAGGACGACCGTGTCGTCGTCGAGCCGACGTTGAACGAGGTCCGTTCCGTCTTCGAAGTCCACAAGATCAGTGACGTGTTCGCCGACCTGGTGCGCGACCCGCGCGTGGTCGACCGGGCGCGCCAGATCCTGGGCTCCGACGTCTACGTGCACCAGAGCCGGGTCAACTACAAGCCGGGTTTCGGCGGCGGGGACTTCTTCTGGCACTCCGACTTCGAGACCTGGCACGCCGAGGACGGCATGCCGCGGATGCGCGCCGTGAGCATCTCCATCGCGCTCACCGACAACTACGTACACAACGGCGCTCTCATGATCATGCCGGGATCGCACCGGACCTTCGTCTCATGCGTCGGCGAGACTCCCGAGGACCACTTCCGGGAGTCGCTACGCAGGCAGGAGATCGGCACGCCCGACAACGACAGCCTGTCCGTCCTGGCGGAGAAGCACGGCATCGACGTACTGACCGGTTCCGCCGGCGGCGCCACCATGTTCGACTGCAACTGCATGCACGGATCGGGCGGCAACATCACACCGTTCCCGCGCTCGAACGTCTTCATCGTTTTCAACAGCGTGGACAACGCCTGCGAGGAGCCGTTCGCCGCGCCCGGGCGGCGCCCGACGTTCATCGCCGCACGGGACTTCACTCCGGTGCGCTGACACCGCTCAGAGGCGAACCAGTGGCGGCGCCGTGCCCCGGCGGCCGCGCCCGGACGGTGAGCGCTCCCGGGTAACCACTGGGTAACGCACTGTTCCGTGGTCTTTGGCGCGGCGACGTCGTGGGCACGGACCGGGCACGGCCCTCCGTGGGCGGGACGCGCATGGAAGGTGTGGGCCCGGGGGTATCACCGTGGGCACGAGCCCGCACTTCACACACGGCGTTCCTTCCACTCCAGGGGGGAGCGCCGTGCTGGTCTCTCGAGGAGTCTCCATGACGAGGAGCGGTGGAAGCGGCCTCGACCGGCGCCGCTTCCTGACGGGGATGGGCGGTGCCGGACTGGCGGCGGTGGCGGGGCCGGCCCTGCTGGGTGGGTGTTCGCGGATCGGGACCGGTAACACCATGGACCGCATCCGCGACCAGGGGTATGTCAACGTCGGCTTCGCCAACGAAGCCCCCTACGGCTACACCGACCTCGAGACCGGAGAGCTCACTGGGGAGTCCCCCGAGCTGGCCAGGGCGATCTTCGCCGAACTGGGTATCGACGAGCTTCGCGGTGTTCCGGTGCAGTTCGACGGGCTGATCCCGGGGCTGGTCGGCGGGCAGTTCGACATGGTCTCCGCCGGTATGGCGATCACCCCAGACCGGTGCGCCGAGGTCTCCTTCACCAACCCGGAGTACCTGTCCCGGACGGCCTTCCTCGTCCCGGAGGGCAACCCGGAGGGCATCGACAGCTTCGGGGTCATCGCCGACAACCCGGACCTGAGGTTGGGGGTCATGAACGCCACCATCGAGCAGCAGACGGCGGAGGACGCCGGCATTCCCGGGGCGCAGGTCCAGACCGCTCCCGACCCTGTCAGCGCCTTCGAGCTGCTGGAGACCGGCCGCATCGACGCGGTGTCGCTGACCGTGATCTCGCTGCGCTGGATGCTCGACGTGCGTGGCGGGCCGTTCGAGGTGACCGAGGGGTTCTTCCCCGTCATCGACGGCGAGGAGCAGGTCAGCGGCGGTGGATACGCCATCCGCCACGAGGACGACGCACTGCGGGAGGCCGTCAACGAGAAGCTGGCGGAGTTCAAGGACAGCGGACGGCTCCTGGAGATTCTCCAGCCGTTCGGGTTCTCCACGGACGAGCTTCCCGGGGACCTGACCGCCGCGGAACTGTGCGAAGCCTAGAGCCCTGGGAGCCTCGATGGACTTCTTCGTCGAATCACTGCCGATATACCTCAACGGCGCGTGGTACACACTGCTGATCACGGTGGGCGGGTGCGCGCTCGCCTTCGTGATCTCGATGGTCGTCGGGGTCGTCGGGACGCTGCGGAACGTCCTGGCGCGCGTGGTCGCCCTCGCCTACGTCGAGGTGTTCCGTGGGGTGGCGGCGCTGGTGCTGATGTTCTGGCTGTTCTACGCGCTGCCACTGCTGACGGGGTACCGGTTGGAACCGGTGCTGGCCGCGATCCTGGCACTCGGGCTCAACGTGGGCGCCTACGGAGCGGAGAACGTGCGCGGCGCGATCAACGCCGTCCCGCGTGGGCAGTACGAGGCCGGGATCGCGCTGAACTTCGAGCCGGTGCAACGGATGCGCCTGGTGATCCTCCCCCAGGCGTGGGCGCAGATGTTGCCGACGTTCGGCAACCTGATCATCGAGCTGATGAAGGGCAGCGCCGTCGTCTCGCTCATCGCGGTCTCGGACCTGACGTTCGTGGCCCAGCAGATGCGGACCTTCTCCGGCCAGACGTTGCTGGCCTTCCTCGGCGCCCTGGTCATGTACTTCGTCATCGCCCAGGTGTTCCAGTTCCTGATGCGGCTGGCGGAACGCCGGGCCAACCGGCGCCTCGGGCGCGACCTGGACAAGCCGCTGTTCCGGAGGGCGGCTTCCGCGACGGGGGGCACGTCGAAGGGCGGTGAGCCGTGATGGACTGGGGTTTCGTCGGTGCCGCGGTTCCGGATCTGCTGAGCGGTCTGCGTTACACGCTCCTGGCCACGGCCCTGGGGTACGTGCTCGCCCTCGTACTCGGGCTGGCGGTCGTCATCGTCCGCAGGGGCGCCCCGCGGGTGGTCGCCACGCCCGTCTTCTGGGTGATGGAGTTCATCCGCAGTACACCGCTGCTCGTGCAGCTCTTCTTCGTGTTCTACGTGTTGCCGTCGGCCGGTGTCTCGCTGAGCCCGTTGACGGCGGGCATCATCGCGCTCGGCGTGCACTACGCCGCCTACACGGCCGAGGTGTACCGCTCCGGCCTCGACGGTGTGCCGACGGGCCAGTGGGAGGCGGCGCGGGCGTTGAGCCTGCCGGGCGGTCGCACCTGGGGAGCGGTGGTCCTGCCGCAGGCGGTCCGCCGGGTCATTCCCGCCCTGGGGAACTATCTGATCGCGATGTTCAAGGACACCCCCCTGCTGTTCGCCATCACGGTGCCGGAACTGCTGTTCGAGGCCAACCGGCTCGGTGGCGAGAACTTCAAGTACCTCGAGACGATCTCCGCGGTCGGCGTGCTCTTCATCGCCGTGAGCGTGCTCTCCGCGGCCGGTATCCGACTCCTGGAGCGACGCTATGCCGCAGTCTGATGACAACAACTCCGCGGAGGTGCCCAAGGCGCGCGAGGCGGAGGAACAGCCCCTGGTCAGGTTCGAGAACGTCGTCAAGCGCTATGGGGACAACGTCGTGCTCGACGAGCTGGACTTCAACGTCCTGCCCGGCCAGCGCGTTACCCTCATCGGTCCCAGCGGATCGGGAAAGACGACGATCCTGCGGCTGCTGATGACCCTGGAACAGGTGGACGACGGCGTCATCTGGGTCGATGGCGACCCGCTGAGCCACATGTACAGGAACGGCGCGCTCGTGAGGGCCAGCCAGAAGCACCAACGCGGGGTCCGCAAGAAGATCGGGATGGTCTTCCAGCAGCTCAACCTGTTCCCCAACATGACCGTGCGGCGCAACATCACCGAGGCGCCCGTCCACACGCTGGGAATGTCGCGTGACGAGGCCGACGAGCGTGCCGCGGAACTGTTGGAGATGGTCGGTCTGGCGGACCGGATCGACGAGCACCCGACACGGCTGTCCGGCGGTCAACAGCAGCGCGTGGCGATCGCACGCGCGTTGGCCATGCGGCCGGAGATCCTGCTGCTGGACGAGGTGACCTCGGCGCTCGACCCGGAGCTGGTCGCGGGTGTGCTCGACGTGCTGCGTGAGATCGCGCGTACCACCGACATCACCATGCTGGCGGTGACCCACGAGATGGGCTTCGCCAAGGACGTGTCCCACCGGGTGCTCATGTTCGACCGGGGTCAGATCGTGGAGGACGGCCCGCCCGAGCGGATCTTCAGCGAGCCCCGCGAGGAGCGCACCAAGTCGTTCCTGCACGCCGTGCTGGAAGCCGGCTGAGCGCGCGGCGTGACCCCTCCACTCATCGTTGGCGGGGCCGTGGGGAGTGTCGACGGCGCGCGGTGCCGGGGGCAGTTGTCTTTGGGACGTTCATCCCTGGTCGACCGGGATCATGTAGGCCAGTTCGTAGCGGTCCGTGGGGACGACGATGTTGGCGGTCTCGACCGGGTGGTCCTGGGTGTAGTACGTCCGCTGGATCACCATCACCACCGTGCCACGGCCCAGCCGCAGCCGGTCCGCCTCGTCATCGGACGCGGGTCGCGCCGTCACGATCTCGGCGGCGTGCACGATGCGTTGCCCGATCTCACGCATGCGCTCGACGACACCACGGCCGGCGTGTGGCCCATCCTCGGGCAGGACAACGGCGGTGCCACGAGTGATGTCCAGTGGTTCATAGCTGGTTGACAGCATCACGGGTTCGCCGTCGCCGGTGAAGGTGTAGCGGGTGCGCATCACCTCGGTGCCGGTCTCGGTCGCCAGCCGGTCGGCGATCGCCTCGGGTGCGGGCACGGTCTCGGATGTGGCCTCCCAACCGCCACGCATCGCTTGGGCGGCCATGTCCGCCTGGAACGGGCTGCCCCCGCGTGATTCGCGGTACCACGACCGGGTCAGCCTACGCACGGGTGGTTTCGCCCGCACATAGGTTCCCGAGCCAGTGCGGGCGACGACGTAGCCCTCGGCGACGAGCTGCTGCACGGCGTCGGCCGCGACTCGTGGGCCGACGCCGAACTCGCTGGCCAGTGCCTGTCGAGACGGGAGCCGTTCACCGGGACCGTAGTCGCCCGTGATGATGCGTTTTCGCAACGTGTCGGCTATGCGCTGGTATGTCGGACGCCCCACGGAACTCCTTACTGAGATCAATCTGCACGGTCAGCTTGACAAAGCTGTACGTACTAAATCAAGCTACACGTGCAGACATTAAATCTGTACGTGCTGAATCTGAGGTGGGGTGGGTGTGGACGAATCCCTCACCATTCCGGGGACCGTCGCCATGGCATCAGTAGCGCGCCGCGGCGTGGCCGTACTGCTGGCCGGATTCGACCGCGCCGGGGTGTGGTCCTACGCCTCGACCGTGACGGTCCCGGGCACACCCCACCGGCCCCGCCGGAGACCACCCCGCCGGCGGGGTTGACCATGACGGGAGTGCCCAAATGACGACACGTAAGCCGGGATCCTCGTCATTGGTTCACGAGGCCGAACCGTTGGTCACCGTCAAAGAAGTCGCCGCCCTGTTGCACGTCTCCACCGAGACCGTGCTCACCTGGGTGCGCACCGGCCGGCTTGCCGCCATCCGCACCCCCGGAGGTCACCCCCGCTTCCACGCCGCCCAGATCCGCGCCCTGCTCCAGACGGGAGAGCCCGGACCAACCGGAGAGGAGGGTCAGCGGTGAGCCGATGCGCGCGGGATGCGACCCTCGCCCGGGGCGCCACCGTCGAGCGGCGTGGGGAGACGCTGGAGGGTCACCCTAGCTACAGCGCCACGTGTGGATCCGCCACACGGGTGCGCGTCTCCTGCGAGGAACGCACCAGGTCGTTCCCGCACACCGTGTTGGAGGCCGGCTGAGCGCGCGGCCCGCCCCGCCTGTCGTGGGTCGTGTGGCCGTCGAGGAGGGCATTGGCTTTCCGTGGCTGTGGCCACCGGATCAACCGGAGTGGGAGGGGAGTGGCACCCTGGCCCCATGGCACGCCTGCTGATCGTTCACCACACGCCGTCGCCGACGACCCAG
The DNA here is from genome assembly GCA_003725585.1 of Halostreptopolyspora alba. Taxonomy (GTDB): domain Bacteria; phylum Actinomycetota; class Actinomycetes; order Streptosporangiales; family Streptosporangiaceae; genus Lipingzhangella; species Lipingzhangella alba. The sequence goes on from RJMB01000014.1 coordinate 136,942, forward strand.
TCGATGCTCGAGGCGGTCCTCGAGGGGGCCCGCAACGACGAGATCGAGGGTGTCGAGGTGGTCACCAGCCCGGCGCTGGCGGCGACGGTTCCCGACCTACTCGCCGCGGACGCCGTCATCCTGGGAACGCCCGCGAACATCGGATACATGTCCGGTGCGCTCAAGCACTTCTTCGACACCGTGTACTACCCGTGCCTGACCGACACCACCGGCCTGCCGTACGCGCTGTACGCGCACGGCAACAGCGACACGACGGGAGCCGTGCGCGCCGTGGAGTCCATCACCAAGGGCATGGGGTGGAGCCGGCACCGCCCGCCCGTCACCGCGGTGGGTGACATCGGCCGCGAGGAGAGCGAGGCGTGCTGGGAGCTGGGCGCCGTGACCGCGCTGGCCGCGTTGGAGCGCCACGAGGAGCGAACGGGTAAAAGCTAGCAACATACCGTAGTCATTGGATCACAAAGAGAAGTGCCGGGGTCAGACTGGAGACTCCGATCTCTGGGAGACTCCGGTGACGACCACGTTGCGATGGGTTCTTTGGCTGGTCCCGGCCGTCTGCGCCGCGGCGCTGGCGCCCGCGCTTCTCGCCGACCCGGCGCTGTTGTCCCGACTGAGCTGGCATGGAGCGGACCCGCTGTGGACGGTGTGGCTGCCCGCGGTCGCCGGGATCGTCCTCAGTTGGGCGATCGTGACGCGTCGGCAGCGGGACGAGATGGCCGACCGTGTAGGGGAGGCCCTGGCCAACCACCCGCTCGGCACAGAGGTGCGCTGGCTGCTGTTCTTCCTGGTCTGTTTCGTGGCCGGGGCGCCCGCGCTCTCCCACCTGCTGGGCGCGGCGTTTCCGCCGGAGGCGTACGTGACGGCGGTCCCGGTGGTGCGGGTGTTCTTCCTGTTCGTGCTGCCGGTCCTGGTGGTCGACCGGGCCGGGATCAACAGCGTCGGGGCGGCCATGGCCATGCCAGCGCTGGCGATGCGGGTGGGAGAGCCCTGGCGTTGGGGCGGGCTGCTTCCCGTCGTCGTGTGCGTTGGCCTGGTGGTGGTGGGCGTGCGTGGCACCCCCATGCCGTCACCGGGCACGGTCGCGTTCACGATGCTGGTCACGTTCGTCGCCATTACCGTGCCCGAGGAGATCTTCTACCGCGGCATGGTGCAGTCCCGGCTGGAGCGCCTGGCGGGGCGCTGGCCCGCGATCGCGGCGGCATCGTTCCTGTTCGCCGTGGCCCACGCGGTGATGGACCCCTACAACGAGATCGTCGACCTGTCCTCGGACGGCCCGTTGCACCGCCTGGGTGTGGCGATCCCGACCTATGGTGTCCTCGGCGTGCTCCTGGGCTACGTGTGGTCGCAGTACCGCAACATCTGGCTGCTCGTCCTGCTGCGCGGGACGATGCTCACACTCATCATCGCCCCCACTGTGCGCATCGTGGAATGAACTCCGCAAAAGGTCAGATAGTTCTCCCTTTTGGGTAAAGTTACGTGAAAGGCCCGTGGCTCGTTCCGTCGTGGCGCTCGCCGCCGACGCGACCGCGCGGGAGCCACGAGCGTGTGCCTGGTCCGGGGAGGGGGCCATGGTGGGCACGGCGATTCGGCGTCGGGTACTCGGCGTGGGCGTCGCGGTCTTCGTCGCCGCCGCGGCACTGCTGCTCGTCACCGGACAGCCGGGGGTGTCCGTGGCCGGCGGGTACGCACCGGGCCAGGTCTGGCTGTTCTGGACCCCCGTGGCCCTGGCGATGCTCCTCGCCCGGGTGGTTCCGCCGCACCCTCCGGAGCGGGAGATGGCCGAGCGGCTGCGCGCCACCATGGCCGGGCGCTCGGTGGGACGGGAAGTGGCGGTCCTCGCCGCCTGTCTACTCGGTTTCCCCGTCGGCGAGGCCGTCCTCGGTCCCGTGTTCGGCGCGGTCGACCCCGTCCTGACGCCGTTGTCCTACCACACGGCGAAGTTCCTGTTCCTGCTCTTCATCCCGTTGATGCTCATCGGCTCCTCGGGAGCCATGGTCAACTCGGACGGTGTGATCCCACCCCGGCTGGCCGTGTGGGTCACCGAGCGGTGGCGGTGGGCCGGGCTGGTCCCGGTGGCCTGCTACCTGCTGGTCGTGCCGTTCCCGGTGGCCGCGCACCCGCCCGAGCTGGGCTCGGTGCCGGAGCACTACGACCTGCTGGTGACCCTGGCGATCGGCTACACCGCGACGGCCCTGCTGGAGGTGGTGTTCTTCCAGGGCTTCCTGCTGTCCCGGCTGGAGGTGCTTCTCGGCAGGTGGCCGGGCATCGTGCTGATGGCCCTGGTCTACGCGTTCGCGAGCCTGGTGGGCGGCAGCGCGCCGAACGGGGTCGTGAACGCGGTCGCGGGCGCGATCGCCGTGCAGGGGGTGGCCGCTCTGCTGTACGGATACCTGTGGTCGCGCTACCGCAACATCTGGCTCAACGCGCTGGTGCAAATGGGTGTCGTCACCCTGATCGTGCTCCCCGTAGCCGAGACGCTGTCCTGGTAGGGTCCCGCGGGCCGGCCGTCGCCGGCCGTCGCGCCGAGCGGCCGGTCCTGGGCGGGTCGCGGGTGGGCGCGGCCGTTCCCCAGAATAGCCCGAGTGGGGTGCCACATGGCCGAAAGCTTCCGGTCACATGGTGGTTCCCACTGGTTCATACGGATAGGGGACTCTGCGAGCTGTGAGTGTGGAACCGGTGCGCCCGATGCAGGGGGTCGATTCCGACCGGCCCGAGACACCCGCCGGCAAGCCCGCCGACCGCTTCCTGGACCGCGAGGAGGGCTGGCTGCGTTTCAACCAGCGGGTGCTGGAGCTCGCCGAGGACACCAGCGTCCCGCTGTTGGAACGTGTCCGGTATCTCGCGATCTTCTCCAGCAACCTCGACGAGTTCTTCATGGTCCGGGTCGCCGGATTGAAACGCCGCCTGGCCACCGGCTTGGCCGTGGCCACCCAGACCGGGTACCACCCCCGCGAACTGCTGGAACGCGTCTCCGAGCTCACGCACGAGCTGATGTTGCGGCACGCCGAGTGCTTCACCACGTCGGTGGCGCCGGCACTGGCCGAGGCCGGGATCCGGATCGTGCGGTGGGACCAGCTCGACGACACCGACCGCCACCGTATGCGCCGGTACTTCCGGCGCTCGATCTACCCGATCCTCACACCGTTGGCCGTGGACCTGGCGCATCCGTTTCCCTACATCTCCGGGCGCTCGCTCAACCTCGGCGTCACCGTCCGCGACCCGAACGCCGGCGGGCGCACCTTCGCCCGGATCAAGGTGCCCACGGTGCTACCGAGGTTCATCGAGCTGGGCGGCGAGCGCTTCGTGCCGGTCGAGGATGTCATCGCCGGGCACCTGCCGCAGCTCTTCGAGGGTATGGAGGTGCTGGAGCACCACGCGTTCCGGGTAACCCGCAACGCCGACCTTGAGGTGGACGAGGACGAGACCGACGACCTCGTCCAGTCGCTGGAGAACGAGCTGCTGCGCCGCCGCTTCGGCCCACTCGTGCGGCTCGAGGTGGAGGACACGATCTCCGACCCGGTGCTGCGCACCCTGCGCGAGGAGCTGGGCGCGGAGGAGGGGGAGATCTTCAGGGTTCCCGGCCCGCTGAGCCTCGCGGGGCTCGACCAGATCGCCGACCTCGACCGGCCCGAGCTGCGCTACGACCCCATGGTGCCGGTGGAGCCGCGGGCGTTGCAGGGACGCGTCGACGACCTGTTCGCGGTGCTCGGCGAGGGCGAGCTGCTGGTGCACCACCCCTACGAGTCATTCGTGGGGACCACGGAGCGGTTCCTCGCGCTGGCGGCGTCCGACCCCCAGGTGGTGGCGATCAAGCAGACCCTCTACCGCACCAGCGGCGACTCCGCGATCGTGCGGTCGCTGATCGAGGCGGCCCGCTCGGGCAAGGAGGTCGTGGTGCTCGTCGAGATCAAGGCGCGCTTTGACGAGCAGCAGAACATCCGGTGGGCCCGCACGTTGGAGGACGCCGGCTGCCACGTCGTCTACGGTGTGGTCGGGCTCAAGACGCACTGCAAGCTCGCCCTGGTGGTGCGGCGCGAGGGCGACGGGTCCCTGCGCCGGTACGGCCACATCGGAACCGGGAACTACAACCCCTCCACAGCCCGCGTCTACGAGGATTTCGGTCTGTTCAGCGCGGACCCCGAGGTCGGCGAGGACCTCAGCGACCTGTTCAACCACCTCACCGGCTTCTCGAGAAAACGGCACTACCGCCGGCTGTCGGTCGCGCCGGGCGGGCTGCGCGAGGACCTCATGGCCCAGATCCACCAGGAGATCGGCAACGCGGCGCGCTCCGAGCCCGCCGGAATCCGGATCAAGGTCAACTCCCTGGTTGACGAGGACATCATCGACGCGCTTTACGACGCCTCGTGTGCCGGGGTGCCGGTCGACCTGTGGGTGCGCGGCGCGTGCGCGCTTCGTCCGGGCGTTCCGGGGCTGTCCGAGACGATCCGGGTGCGCAGCGTCCTCGGGCGGTTCCTGGAGCACTCCCGCGTGTTGGTCTTCGAGAACGGCGGGGATCCCCGGGTCTGGTTGGGGAGCGCCGACCTCATGCCCCGTAACCTGGATCGTAGGGTCGAGGCGCTGGTCCGGGTGGCCGACCCGGAGCAACGGGCGCGGCTGGTCGATCTCATGGAGCTGGCCATGGCCGACACCACCGCCTCGTGGCGGCTCGACCAGTTCGGGACGTGGACCCGTGTCACGCACGACGCCGGAGGAGAGGCGCTGTTGGATGTACAGAACACGCTGCGTGGGGACCGCCACCTCCGGGCCGTTGATGGCTGAGGGTGCCCAGGGCGTCGCCAGCGCCAGTGTGGCCCCGATCGACACCGTGGTTCCGGGTGGCTACGTGGAGCCCATTCGGGCGGCGGGGGCCGTGCTGTGGCGCGGCGATGCCCGCCACCGCGAGGTGGCGCTCATCCACCGCCCCCACCGCGAGGACTGGACGCTGCCGAAGGGGAAGATGAGGCGCGGCGAGCACCTGCTCACCGCGGCGGCGCGCGAGGTCACCGAGGAGACCGGGCTGCGGCCGACGCTCGGCCGCCGGCTGCCGTCGCAGCGCTACCTGCGTAGTGGCTGGCCCAAGCAGGTCGAGTGGTGGGCCGCCACCGCGAGCGGGGATTCCTCGTTCGCCCCCAACGACGAGGTCGACGCCGTGGAGTGGCTGCCCCTGCCCACGGCGCGCGCCCGGCTGACCTACCAGCACGACGTCGAGGTGCTGGACAGTCTCGCCCACGGTCCGGCCGAGACGTTCCCGGTGGTCCTGTTGCGGCACGCGACCGCGCGTGACAAGGGCGCCTGGATTGGGGACGACCTGCTGCGCCCGCTCGACGACGATGGCCGGGACGACGCGGTGGGGGCCGCCAGCGTGCTGGCCGCCTTCGGGGAGCTGCGGGTGGTCTCCTCGGCGGCGACCCGCTGCACCGATACCGTGACGCCGTTCGCGATGGCGCACGGTACCGAGATCCGTACCGAGCCCGCGTTCACCGCGCCATCGGCGGGCGGGCCGAAGAGCGCGTTCGACCACGCGGGCGCCTGGGCGGCGTTGCGGCGGCTGCTGGAGGAGGGCCGGCCCACCGTCGTCTGTACACACGGTGAGCTGGTGGGCGAGCTGATGCGGAACGCGTTGCGGTGGCTGGACGCCCCCGTGCCCCAGCAGTTGTCGCTGCGTAAGGGCACCTGCTGGGTGTTGCACGTCCCCGCCGCCCATCGCGCGCTCGCCGCCGTCGAGCGGCACTCCGTACGCGGATAGTGGGGGTGAGCGCTCGGCGGTGTCGCGAGGTGGGAGGATCGCACCATGGCGAAACACAAGGTCTCGCGCAGTGTCGTGATCGACGCGCCCGCGGCGGACATATTCGACATCCTCGCGGCGCCCCACAGGCACCCCGAGTTCGACGGTTCCGGGTGGGTGCGTGACCAGATCGAGGGTCCACAGCGGCTGGGTCCCGGAGAGCGGTTCGGGATGCGGATGCGGATGCGGGAGCGTGTGCCGTACCGCGTCAGCAACCGTGTGGTCGAGTTCGAGAAGGACCGCCGGATCGCGTGGCGGCACTTCGGTCCGCACCGGTGGCGGTGGGAACTACGGCCGGTGGAGGGCGGGACCCGGGTCACCGAGACGTTCGATTACTCCTACGGCCTCGCGTGGTTCTACCAGTTGGTCGGCTACCCATCCCACAACGCCCGCAGCATCGAGCGGACGCTCGTACGGCTCAAGGAACTCACCGAGAAGAGTAACTAGGCTCTGGTTCCCGGACTGACCGGCGACTGGTGACTCGCTCGGGTGCCGCCGGGGTTCTGCGCTCGGGTGCCGCCGGGGTTCTGGAGGGTCCGTAGGCGCGGGAGCGAGTGGGTCGGGTGTCGCCGGGGTTCTGGAGGGTCCGTAGGCGTGGGAGCGAG